>NZ_JBITEB010000004.1:0-464409 GCF_044454765.1 Streptomyces sp. NPDC051452 | reverse complement strand
GGGCGCGGCGGGGGGGTGTGGTTCCCCCCCCCTGGTCCCCCGCGGCCGCCGGGGGGGGGGGGCCCCCGCGGGGGGGGGGGGGGCCCGGGCCCCGGGCCCCCCCGCGCCCCCGCGGTCGTCGTACCGCGAAGCGGCGTGCGCTTCGCAGGCGGTGATCAGCCCAGGTCACCCGAGGCGGTCAGCTCCGCGAGCCGGACCAGGGTGCGCACCGCGGACCCGGTGCCGCCCTTCGGCGTGTACCCGAACGGGCCACCCTCGTTGAACGCCGGGCCGGCGATGTCGAGGTGCGCCCAGGTGATCCCCTCGCCGACGAACTCGCGCAGGAACAGACCGGCGACCAGACCGCCGCCCATCCGCTCGCCCATGTTCGCGATGTCGGCGACGGTGGACTCCATGCCCTTGCGCAGGTGCTCGGGCAGCGGCATCGGCCAGGCCGGCTCCCCGACCTCCTCGGCCGCCTCGTACACCGCCGAGCGGAACGCGTCGTCGTTGGCCATGACGCCGAAGGTGCGGCTGCCCAGGGCCAGCATCATCGCGCCGGTCAGCGTGGCGACGTCCACGATCGCGTCCGGCTTCTCCTGCGAGGCCGCCCACAGCGCGTCGGCGAGGACCAGCCGGCCCTCGGCGTCGGTGTTGAGGACCTCGACGGTCTTGCCGCTGTACATGCGCAGCACGTCACCCGGGCGCACCGCGGTGCCCGAGGGCATGTTCTCGGCCAGCGCCAGCCAGCCGGTGACGTTGACCTCCAGGCCGAGCCGGGCGGCGGTGACGACGGCGGCGAACACGGCGGCGGCGCCGCTCATGTCGCACTTCATCGTCTCGTTGTGCCCGGCCGGCTTCAGGGAGATGCCGCCCGAGTCGTAGGTGATGCCCTTGCCGACGTAGGCGAGGTGCTTGTCCGCCTTGGGGTGCGTGTACGACAGCTTCACCAGGCGCGGGGTCGCGGCCGAGCCGCCGCCGACGCCGAGGATGCCGCCGTAGCCGCCCTTGACGAGGGCCTTGTCGTCCAGCACCTGGATCTTGAGGCCGTGCTCCTTGGCGGCGGTCTGCGCGATCGCCGCGAAGGACGCCGGCGTCAGGTCGTTCGGCGGCATGTTGATCAGGTCGCGGGCGCGGTTGAGCTCCTCGGAGACCGCGACGGCGCGGGCGAGGGCACCCTTGTGGGCCGCGTCGCGCGGCTTGCCGCCGAGCAGCACACCCTCGCCCAGCGGCGCCTTGCCGTTCCTGGCCTTGACGTCCTTGGACTGGCGGCCGTTCTCCTTGTAGGCGTCGAAGGCGTAGGCGCCGAGCAGCACGCCCTCGCCGATCGCCTCGACGGCGCCGGGGCTGTCGACGGGCAGCGCGAAGGCGGCCTTGCGGCATCCGGCGAGCGCGCGGGCGGCCACGCCGGCGGCCCGGCGCAGCGCCTCGGCCTCGTAACCGGCGTCGGCGTCCTTGCCGTCGGGCTCCGCGCCCAGGCCCACCGCCACCACGAGCGGGGTCTTGAAGCCGGCCGGAGCGGGCAGCTTCGTCAGCTCGCCCTCGGCACCCGAGGCGCCGAGGGTCTCCAGGACGCCGGCCAGCTTGCCGTCGTACGCCTTGTCCACGGCTTCGGCGCCCGCCGCAACGACGGCCCCCTTGGCGCCCTTGGCGACACCGATCACGATCGCGTCGGCCCGGAGGCCGGGCGCCGCGGCGGTGCTGAGAGTCAGAGCAGTCACGGTGGTGAGATCTCGCTTCCGATGTGAAGTTTCTGTGGCCGATGCGGGTGGGTCGACCGGGCCCGAGAGCCGACCCTAGGCCCAGGCCCAGGGACAGGCGGCAACCGGGGCCTTCACCCTGTCGGCGAACACCCGGGACGAGACTACGCGCGTGGGGGCGTTCGCTCATTCCTGCGGGTGTTCACCCTTAAGTGGCGTCATGGCTACTTCCGCCCCGGTGTCCCGGTGACCTGGGCCACACTCATCGAGCTTCGGCGGGAACTTGTCCGCCGATTCGCATCATTGCCATAGATCCTCCACGGACTCACCACATATCCGGCGACGAGGATCTTCTGGGGGGAGGAACCTGTCATGTCCCATCGAGTGCAACGCTGGAGAGCGGCCGGTGTCACCGCGACCGCCGCGGGGATGATCACACTGGGGCTGGCCGCGCCCGGCGCGTCCGCCGTGACCGATCCGCGGATCGACCTGAGGGTCCTGGTCGTCGACGACGGCGCCGGCCCGGTCGGCGCGGTCACCGCCCAGCTGAAGAGCGAGGGCGTCCCGTACACCACCGTCGACCTCGCCGACTCCGGTCGCCCCACGATCGACGCCGGCTTCCTGAGCGACACCGTCGGCGGCCGGGCCCGCGCCAAGTTCCAGGGCGTCGTGCTGCCCAACGAGGCGCCCTTCGGGGCGGGTTCGGCCGAGCAGACGGCCCTGGAGGCGTACGAGAAGACGTACGCCATTCCCCAGCTCGACGCGTACACCTGGGCCCACCCCGAGGTCGGCCTCGACTACACCGACAACAACGGCTACGCGGGCACCCTCGACGGACACACGGCCACCGTCAGCACGGCCGGCAAGGCGGGCCCGTTCGGCTACCTCAGGGGCGACTTCTCCTTCGAGGACAACTCGCCCTCGGTAGACGAGAGTTACGGCTTCGTCGCGCAGCCCCGCGCCGGTTACACCAGCTATGTCGACACCCCGGTACCCGGCGGCACCGGCACCGGCAGCCTGCTCGGCGAGTACGCGCACGACGGCCGCCGCGAACTGGTGGTGACGTTCGCCTACAACCAGTACCAGCAGCAGTTCCGGGTCCTGGCCCGCGGCATGGTCGAGTGGCTGACCCAGGGTGTCCACCTTGGGCAGGCCCGCAACTACTTCGCCGTGCACGTCGACGACGTCTTCGCGTCGGACGCCCGCTGGGACACCGAACGCAACTGCACGCCGGGCGACATCGACTGCGCGGGCGGCGGTGACGACACCGGTACCCCGATCCGGATGACGCCGGCCGACGCGCAGTACGCGGCCCAGTGGGAGCAGAGCCACGGCTTCACGCTGGACATGGTGTTCAACGCCGGCGCCGGGGAGGAGTGGAAGAGCGACAACGGCGGCACGGACCCGCTGGCCGACCAACTGCTCTCGGACAAGGCGAAGTACCGCTGGGTGAACCACACCTACACCCACCTCTTCCTCGGCTGTGTGCAGGACACCTCCACCGTGCCGTGGAGCTGCGAGAAGAACGCCGACGGCTCGACCAAGTGGGTGAGCCGCTCCGACATCTCCGGCCAGGTCTCCGACAACTACGACTGGGCGCTCACGCACGGGCTGCCCGTCGACCGCACCGAGTTGGTCACCGGTGAGCACTCGGGTCTGAAGACCCTGCCGCAGCAGCCGCAGGACAACCCCAACCTCGCCCCCGCCCTCGCCGCCAACGGCGTGAAGTGGACGGCGTCGGACAACTCCCGCGAGTCCGAACAGCGGAGCGTGGGCAACAGCACGCTCACCGTGCCGCGCTACCCGATGAACCTGTACTACAACACCGGCACCAAGGCCGAGATGGCCGACGAGTACAACTGGATCTACACCTCCAAGGCCGACGGCGGCAGCGGCGTCTGCGAGGGCAGCGCGACCTCGACCTGCCTGTCCCAACCGCTGGACACCGCCACCGGGTTCACCGACTACATCGTGCCCACCGAGGCCCGCACGGACCTCGGGCACGTGCTGGGCAACGACCCGCGCCCGCACTACGTCCACCAGTCCAACCTGGCCGAGGACCGCAACCTCTACCCGGTCCTGGACCGCGTACTGGCCGACTACCAGGGCCTGTTCGCCGACAACACCCCGATCGTCGACCTGCGGCAGAGCGCCATCGGCGCCGAGCTGCAAAACCGGACCAAGTGGCAGACCGCGCTCGACGCCGGCAAGGTCACCGCCTACCGGATCGGCAAGACCGTCACCGTCACCGCTCCCTCGGGCACACACATCCCGGTGACCGCGCCGGAGGGAACCAGCCAGCAGCAACTGCTGGGCACGACCGCGTTCGGTACGGCCTACGCCGGCGCCCGCTCGTCCTGGGCCGCCCCGGGTGCGCTCCAGTCCGCGCTCACGCTGAAGCTGCCGTAAGGAGGAGCGCCCCGCCAGGGGCGCCGGCAACCGCGTCAGCAACCACCTCGGACCCGCGGCCGTCGACCGACGGCCCGGGCCCGGGCCACCCGGCGCCACAGGGGGAGCCATCCGTACCGGCCGCCATGTCACCATGCTCACCGAGGGCACCTACCCGCACCTCCCCGGAGGGGTCAGCACCTGGTGCGACCAGCTCGTCAAGGGCATGCCGGAAGTCGCCTTCCACCTCGTCTCGCTCACCGGCAGCGGCCGCGAACCCGTGGCCTGGGAACTGCCGCCGAACGTCCACCGGCACACCACCGTGCCCACCTGGGGCCCGCGCCCCGGCCGCGCCCGGGCCCCGTACGGCAGGGCCCGGCGCCGCTTCACCGACGCCTACGAGCGTCTCCTGCAGGCCTTCCTCGACCCGTGTACGGGCTCCGGCTTCGGCGAGGCACTGGACGAGCTCGCCGTCATCGCCCGCGAGGGCGGTGACCACCGCCTCGTCGCCCGACCGTGGCCTGGCCCGCCACTGCGCCCCCGGCCGGCGCGCGCCTGGCCGGGCTGCTCGCGCTCGGCGTGGTGCTGTGGACCGGACTGCTGCTGCAGTCCTTCGGTGCCGTGCTCGGGGCCACCGCCGTGTGCTGCGCCGCCGCGCTCGCCCAGACCCTCGCGCTGGCCACCCACGCCGGGCGCCCGCCCACGGTCGCCCTCGTCGTCTGCGGTACGGCGGCCCTCGCCCAGACCGCGCTGGTCTGCGTGACTCTGGGAAGGGCGACCGCCCACCGATGACCACCCTGCTGGTCCCGTACTACGAGCACCCGGCCGTCCGCCCCGCCGAGTGGGCGGCCGTCCTCGCCGCCGCGCCCCGCCTCCACGGCGTCGTCCTCAACCCGGCGAGCGGCCCCGGCGACCACCCGGACCCGGCCTTCGCCGAGATCGCCGCCCGGCTGCGGAGGGCGGGTGTGACCGTGCTCGGCTACGTCGACACCGGCTATGCGCGCCGTCCGGGCGAGGACGTCGTACGCGAGCTGCGCCGACATCGCTCCTGGTACGGCACCCAGGGCGCCTTCCTGGACCAGGTGAGCACCGGGATCGACGAGTTCGGGCACTACGAGCGGCTGACCACGGCCGCCCGTACGCTCGGCTGCGTCACCGTCGCCCTCAACCACGGCACCCCGCCCCACCCGGCGTACGCGGCGCTCGCCGACCTCCTGGTCACCTTCGAGGGCCCCTGGGCCGCCTACCGCCGCACACCCACGCGACCCCGCGCCCACCCGTCCGGAGCCCTCGAGTGCCATCTGGTGTACGGCGCCCCCGCGGACGCCGACGTGGCGGCCGCGGCGCGCGAACGGGGCGCCGCCGTGCACTGCGCGGTGCCCGGTACGGGAGCCCACCCCTGGGGCACGCTCCCCCACGCCCTGCACCCCGCCCGCTAGCGGCCCAGCGACAGCACCACCAGCGCGGTCGTCGCCGCCGTCTCCGCCAGGGCGCCGAACACATCCCCGGTGACCCCGCCGAGACGCCGGACGCAGTGGCGCAGCAGGAGTTCGGCGGCGACGACGGCGGCGACCACCGCGAGGGCGGTGCGGACGCCGTCGTACCGCCCGAGACAGGCGCCCGCCGCCCCGGCCGCCACGAGCACCCCGGCCGCGACGGCCGCCGCCGGGGCCTTCGGCACCACTCCGGCCACCGCCTGGCCCAGCCCCTCCGGGCGGGCGGCCGGCACCCCGGTACGCGCGGCCAGGGTCAGCGCCAGCCGGGCGGCGGCGGCCGAGACGACGGCGGCCAGCGCGCCCCGCGCCCACGAGCCGTCGTAGAGCCGGGCCAGCACGGCGACCTGGGCCAACAGCACCAGGACGAGGGTGAGCACCCCGAACGGACCGATGTCGGACTGCTTCATGATCCGCAGCGCGTCCTCGGCCGGCTTGCCGCTGCCCAACCCGTCGGCGGTGTCGGCGAGCCCGTCCAGATGCAGTCCGCGGGTCAGCGCGGCGGGGACGGCCACGGAGGCGACGGCGGCGAGCGGCGCACCCGCGCCCAGGAAGAGCAGCCCCAGCCCCAGTCCGGCCGCGCAGACGCCGACCACCAGGCCGGCCACCGGGGCGGTCAGCATGCCGCCGCGCGCGGCGGGCCGGTCCCACCGGTGCACCCGGACGGGCAGCACGGTCAACGTGCCGAAGGCGAAGCGAAGACCGTGGCGGAGGCCGTGGAGGAGGCCGGCGGAGGGGGAGGGCGTACGCACCGGCGCAGATTACCCGGCGGTCGCGAGGCCGCCTCCCGCCCCCAGGGCTAAAGTGCGCGTATGGGGCACTGGTGGGAGCGGAACATCGGCGAACCGGGCAAGCTCCCGCTGCTGCTCGCCCTCAGCGCCTTCGTCCTGACCTTCGTCGTCACCCGGGTGATCACCCGTCTGATCCGGGCCGGCCGGGGCCCGTTCGGCAACGTCAAGGCGGGCGGACTGCACATCCACCACGTCGTCCCCGGGGTCATCCTCACCGTCGTCGGCGGTTTCGGCGCGGTCGCCAGCGACCGGCACGGTGCCGGCGGGGCGATCGCCGCCGTCGTCTTCGGCATCGGCGCCGGCCTGGTCCTGGACGAGTTCGCGCTGATCCTGCACCTGGACGACGTCTACTGGAGCGAGGAGGGCCGCAAGAGCGTCGAGGTCGTCGTGCTCACCGCCGCCCTGGTCGGACTGCTGCTCGCCGGCTTCTCCCCGTTCGGCGTGAACGACCTGACCAAGGACGAACTACAGGACCGCGGGGGCGCGCTCAGCACCATCGCCGTGAACTTCCTCTTCGCCATCATCGCCCTGGGCAAGGGCAAGACCCGGATCGCGATCTTCGGCGCCGTCGTGCCGCTGGTGGCGCTCGTCGGCGCGCTCCGGCTGGCCCGACCCGGCTCCCCGTGGGCCCGCCGCTTCTACGGCCGCCGCCCCCGCGCCCGCGCCAAGGCCATGCTGCGCGCCTACCACCACGACCGCCGCTGGGCCCGGCCGCACCGCGCCGTTCAGGACTGGATCGGCGGCAGACCCGACCCCCGGCCCGCCCGGCTGCCCGGCCGCCACTGACCGTGCCGCGGCCGCCACCGAAACGCGCGCGGCCCCCGCCCGTACCGGTGCCGCGACGCCGCCGCCAGGCACAGCAGCCCCACCGCCATCAGCGCGGCCAGATGCTCCTTGCCGGCCAGGTTCTCCTTCACCAGCACCTCCGCCACCATCGCCAGGGTGACGGCGCCCGCCGTCAGATAGGCGCCGTACCGCCAGCTCACGAACACCGCCAGCCCGACGACGGCCGCCGACGGGCCGGTGTCCACCACCTGCGCGTCGGTCCACGGCAGTCCGAACGCGGCGTGCGGACCGAGTGTGATGCCCACGCGCGCGTAGAGCGTCCCGGCGAGGGTGGCGACATAGGCGATGACCAGCGTCCGCCACCAGCCCAGGCACACCTCGGCGAGCCCGAACACGAACAGGATCTGCGCCAGCGCGCCCCATGCCGGCAGGTCCAGCGCGGGCACGAACAGCGACAGGGGGGTGCGCAGCAGGGCCGGCCCCAGCGGGTCCTGGGCCCGTACGGCACCGAGGTCCTGCACGGCCTGATAACCCCAGGGCTGGTTCTGCACGTACTGCAGCAGGGCCGTCAGACACACCGCCGTGAGCGTCATCGGGAGCGCCCGCAGACGTCGTTTCAGTAAGGGCTCACGCACGGTGACGTACAGCAGCCCCCACTCGGCGCGGGCCCAGCGGGCGAGCGTTCCCATCGGCGTTCCTCGTCCGTGTTCCTCGTCCGTGCGGCTAGCGGTGCGTGTCCAGGTGCCTGCGGTGCAGCCACTTGGGCAGTCCCGGCGCCTCCAGGAAGCCCTCCGCGCGGGCCGCGGCGAGGCCGATGCGCGGCAGGTCCGCGCTCTTCTCGAAGAGCAGGAACCGCGGCTCCCAGATGGGCCGGTACTTGGCGTTGGCGCGGTACAGCGACTCGATCTGCCACCAGCGGGAGAAGAAGCTCAGCAGCGACCGCCACAGCCTCAGCACCGGACCGGCACCCAGGCGCGCACCCCGTTCGAAGACCGAGCGGAACACGGCGAAGTTGAGCGAGACCTGAGTGATCCCGGTCTCCTCGGGCCGCCGCAGCAGTTCGATGACCATGAACTCCATCAACCCGTTGTCGGAGTCCCGGTCGCGGCGCATGAGGTCCAGCGACAGACCGCCCGGGCCCCACGGCACGAAGGAGAGCAGGGCCCGCAGGCGGCCGTCGGCGTCCGTGCACTCCAGCATCACGCAGCGGCCGTCCTCGGGGTCCGCCAGCCGGCCGAGCGCCATGCTGAACCCGCGCTCGGTCGCCCCGTCCCGCCAATCGTCCGCCCGCTCGACGAGGTAGGCCATCTCGTCCGCCGGGATGTCCTCGTGCCGGCGGATGCGCACCTGGTACCCGGCCCGCTTCACCCGGTTGTAGGCCTGGCGGACGGTACGCATCGCCCGCCCCTCCAGGGTGAACTCGGCGACCTCCACGATCGCCTCGTCGCCGAGTTCCAGGGCGTCCAGTCCGTGCCGGGCGTAGACGGTGCCGGCCTCCTCGCTCGCTCCCATCACCGCGGGGATCCAGCCGTGGGCCCGTGCCTGGGCGAGCCACGGCACGATCGCCCCGGGCCAGGCCTCCGGGTCCCCGATCGGATCGCCGGAGGCGAGGCTCACCCCGCCCACGACGCGGTAGGCGACGGCCGCCTTCGCGGTCGGCGACCACACCACGCTCTTCTCCCTGCGCAGCGCGAAGTAGCCGAGCGAGTCCCGCTCGCCGTGCCGGTCCAGCAGGGCGCGCAGCCGCTTGGTGTCCTCGTCGGTGAGCTGGTCGACGGCGCGCCGGGAGCGGAAGGCGGCGTAGAACACGGCGAGGACCAGGGCCGTGCTGAGCACGTTGATCGCCACGTTGGACCAGTTGGGCGGGTCGATGCCGGGGAAGCGGGACTCCTCGGCGGCCACCGACACCAGGCGCAGGGTGCCGTAGTGCCAGCGCTCCGCGAAGGTCGAACGGGCCGCGTCCGGTGCCTGGTTGGTGGCGGTCACCAGCAGCGCGGCCAGCAGCGAGGCGACCAGGCCGCCGCCGACGGCGACCGTGGCGGCGAGCCGTGGGTTGGAGCGGTCGCCCTTGGCGTAGAACTCGCGGCGCCCGACCAGCAGCGCGCCGACGAACGCGGACGTCAGCACCAGGGAGATCCAGTTCTGCGGGTAACGCCGGATCTCCGGGAACGCCATGGCGAAGGCGAACAGGGCGAGGAAGGCTCCGCTGAGCACCAGGTTGAGGATCCAGGCGGCTCGCTTGCGGCGCCGCATGGTGATCGCCAGGAACGCGGTGAACACGCCGGAGGCGAAGCCGGCGGTCAGCAGGTAGGGCGTGAAGAAGTCGTCCTGGTTGTGGCGGCGCACGTCCTGGCCGAGCGAGACCCACACGGCGCTGAGGAAGTTGATGAAGGCGACGGTCCGCAGATACCAGACGGCGAAGGCGGCGGCTCTCCGAGAGGCCCCGGCGGCCCACCGCCCTTCCTCACCCGGGCGCCCCGGTTCGGTCTGCGGCTGCACGGCAATTCGGGCATCTCCCATAGGGAAGGATCATATGGGCGCCACCCCGAGGAACCGCACCACCCCACACTCCCACAGCCGCCGGGCCACAACTGCCGCCCCAGGCGCTCGACCGGGACGGCGCACGCAACACCTCGCCCCATCGCCACCGCGGAGGCTTCCTGCCGTTGGCGGGTGGCCCGTCGCCGTCGCGGATTCTGTCGGCCGCGACGGCGTTCGGCCGGGACGGCGGCCGTCGGCGTGCCGCCCACGGGACGCCCACCCCATCGCCGCCGCCAGGCCTCTGCACCACCCCTCGCCGCCGCGGCCCCATTCCCGCCGCCGGGACGGCCGCCAGCGGCGGGGCCGCACCGGCCCTGTCCCGACGCGAGGCCGGCGGCGGCCGTCGGCGCGTCGGCCGCGAGACCCCTGCCCCCATCGGCACCGCCGGTGTCGTCAGGTCTCCGCTGGGGCCGGGGTCTCCGGGAGTTCCGCCGACAGTGCGGCGGCCGCTTGGACCAGTGGCAGGGCCAGCAGCGCGCCCACGCCCTCGCCGACCTTCACGCCCTGCTCCAGCAGCGGTTCCAGCGCCATCCGGTCCAGGGCCTTCGCCTGGCCCGGCTCGCCGCTGTCGTGGCCGGCCAGCCACCAGTCCGGCGCCCGGAAGGCGACCCGCTGCGCGACCAGCGCGCACGCGGCGGCCACCACCCCGTCCAGGACCACCGGCAGCTTCCGCACCGCGCACTGCAACAGGAACCCGGTCATCGCGGCGAGATCGGCGCCCCCCACGGCCGCGAGCAGTTGCAACTGGTCCCCGAGCACCGGCCGCGCCCGCCGCAGCGCGTCCCGGATCGCCGCGCACTTGCGCATCCACGCCAGGTCGTCGATGGCGAGCCCGCCCCGCCCGGTCACCACGGACGCGTCCGTCCCGCACAGCGCGGCGACCAGCACCGCGGCCGCCGTGGTGCCGCCCACGCTGACGTCGCCGAGCACCACCAGATCCGTACCCGAGTCGGCCTCCTCGTCGGCGAGCGCGACACCCGTCCGCAGGGCCGTCTCCGCCTCGTCCAGGGTGAGCGCGTCCTCGATGTCGATACGGCCGCTGCCGCGCCGCACCCGGTGCCGCACGACGTCCTCGGGGAAGGCGCCCGGATCGCAGTCCAGGGCCAGGTCCACCACCCGTACCGGCACGTCGAGCCGCCGGGCGAGCACCGCCACCGGGCTCGCCCCCTCCAGCACCGCCCGCACCAGCTGCTCCGCCCCGCCCGCGGGCCGCGCCGAGACACCCAGCTCGGCGATGCCGTGGTCACCGGCGAAGAGGATCACCCGGGGGCGTTCGACCGGCCGCACCGGAACGGCGCCCTGGGCGGCGGCCAGCCACTCGCCCAGCTCGTCGAGGCGCCCCAGGGCCCCGGGCGGCACGATCTGGCGCTCCCGCCGGGCCTCGGCGTCACGGCGCACGCCCCCGTCCGGGCGCTCGATCAGATCGGTGAAGTCGTCCAGATCAATCCTGCTCATTCGCCGAACAGTACCGGGACCGGACGAAGGCGCCGGTGCCACATCGCCACCACACCGCCATGACGTCGTTGCACCCAAGATCGGTTTCCCATACGTTCCGGTTTGCAGCGGAATGTCGCAAAGGGAGCCGCTCATGCCGACCATGATCCCCACGCCGTACGTCCCCCCGGACACCACCGACACCTTCCAGGAGCCGCGCCGCGAGAACTGCCCCTGGTGCGGCTCCGCACGGCTGCGGACCCGGGTGCGCGCGAGCGACCCGCTGCGCCACCGGCCGGGGGCGTTCGTCCTCGACCGGTGCCGCGACTGCGCCCACACCTTCCAGAACCCCCGGCTCTCGGCGGAGGGACTCGCCTTCTTCCACCGGGACTTCTACGAACGGCAGCTGGAGGAGTTCACCGCCCGGTTCCTGTCCGACCGCGCGGTCCGCCGCCGGCACCGCGCCACCGCCCACAAGCTGTCGGCACTGCCCGACCCGGAGAGCTGGCTGGACGTGGGCACCGGCCACGGCCACTTCCCCGAGGCGGCGAAGGAGTTCTTCCCCTACACCAGCTTCGACGGCCTGGACCCCACCGCCCGGGTGGAACAGGCCCTGCTCGAGGAGCGGGTCGAGGAGGCCCACCGCGGCTATCTGACGACCCCCGGCATGGCGAGTCGGCTGCGCGCCCGTTACGACGTGATCACCATGTTCCACCACCTGGCACACGCCCCCGACCCACGCGCCGAACTGCGCGCGGCCCTCACCGCGCTGCGCCCCGGCGGCCACCTCGTCGTCGAGGCCCCGGACCCGCGCTGCGCGTTCGCCGCGCTGCTCGGCAGGTGGTGGTTCCCCTACGGCCAGCCCCGGCACCTGCACCTGGTGCCGCCGGCCAACCTGTGCGCGGAACTGCGGAGCCTTGGCTGCACGGTCCTGGTGACGGACCGCAGCGCCCCGCACCTGCCCTGCGACCTGTCGGCGGCGCTCGTCCTGGCCCTGGCCCACGTCCACCCGGTGCTCCGTGCGCTGGCGGCGCCGCTGCTCGACGTGACCGCCGTCGTCGACCACGGCCTGGCCCCCCTGCTCCGCCGGACACCGTTCTCCAACGCCTACCGGATCGTGGCACGCAAGGACGCGCGCTGAGGCCGCCCCCGCACCCGCCGCCCCCCACGCCCCACCCTCGGTCGGGCGGCACCCTCAGCCGCGCAGCACCAGAGCCTGCCCGGCGACGACCAGCAGCACCTGCTCGCACTCCCGCGCGAACACCGCGTTGAGCCGCCCGAGTTCATCCCGGTAGCGACGGCCGGAGGGGGTCGCCGGGACGATCCCCGAGCCCACCTCGTTGGAGACCGCCACCACGGTCCGCCGGGTCCGTCGCAACGCCTCCGCCAGCTCCGCCACCCGCTCCCGCAACGCCTTCTCGCCCCCGCCCGCCCACTTGGCGTCGTCCCACGCCCCCACCCCGTCCATCACGTCCGTCAGCCACAGCGACAGACAGTCGATCAGCAGCGGCGGGCCGTCCTGCGCCAGCAGCGGCACCAGGTCCGTCGTCTCGGTCGTCCGCCACGACCCCGGCCGCCGCTCCCGGTGCGCGCTCACCCGCGCCGCCCACTCGCCGTCCCCGTCCCGCCGCCCGCCGGTCGCCGCGTAGAGAACCTCCGGGAAGGACTCCAGCCGCCGTTCGGCCTCCACGGACTTCCCCGAGCGCGCCCCGCCCAGCACCAGCGTCCGGCGCGGTACGTCCGGCACGTCCTCGTACGCCCCGACCACCAGCGTCGTACCGTCCGGCACCGCCCGGGCCCCGGCCGCCGCGAGCCGCCGCCGCAACTCCGGTCCGGGCGGCACGTCGTGGTCGAGGTGGACGGCGATCACGTCCGTGGCCGGCCCGACGGAGCCGACCGCCCGCAGCCGTGCCAGCGCGTCGGGACGGCCCACCACGTCGGCCAGGACCATGTCGTACGACCGAGCCGTCGCCTCCTGAAGACCGGCCGGGGCGCCGCCCGGCGGCAGATACAGCAGCCGCTGCCCGTCCGGCCCGGTCACCGCGTACCCGGTGCCGCCCGCGTCCATCGCCAGGGCCCGCACCCGATGCCCCGTCAGCAGCGCCAACTCCCGTCCGTCCGGCATCCGGCCCGGCTGCGGCAGACCCGCCGGCACCTCCACCAAGGGGCCGTCGTGCGGATGCGACAGCAGCACCTGCCGTACCCCGGTCAGCGAACGGCCCGCCCGCGCCGCCGCGAACGCCGCGCCCGGCGTCAGATCGAACAGCAGCGCCCCGTCCACGAGCACCGCGGTCGCCGCCCGCGCGTCCGGCCCCAGCGCACCGGCACAGGCGGCGCAGGGGCAGTCGGGGCGAGGCAGCCCCGCCGGGGCGCCGGTACCGAGCACAGTGATGTCCACGGGACCGATTTTCGCCTGCCACGGTGGGTTGCGCGCACCGGCCACCCGCCCGCCCAACCCGCGGATGATCCGGGGCCTCTAACGGCCGACCCGGCGGAGCCAATACGCTGCGAGGGAGTTGGATCACAAGGAGGCCCATATGACGGCATGGACGTGGCGGTTCGAGAAGGCCGACGGGACGGAGGTCCAGCCCGCGGTAGAGCCGGAGGAGTTCACCACCCAGGGGGACGCCGAGTCCTGGATCGGCGAGCAGTGGAAGGCGCTGGCCGAGGGCGGCGCCGACCAGGTGCGGCTGTTCGAGGAGACCACCGAGATCTACGGGCCGATGAGCCTGCACGCCGAGACGCCGTAGGCCCGACGGGGACGGGGCGGGGGCCCGGCCGTCCGGCCGCGCCCCCGCGCACCGCCTGCCCGGCGCGGACCCGGCCGCCTCACTGCGCGCCCAGCGTCACCTCGACCGTCTTCCCGGCGCCGTCACGCTCGTACGTCACCGTCGTGCGCCGGCCCGGTTCGTCCGCCGCCAGCGCCTCCGACAGCGAGGTGATGGTGGTGATGGGCCGCTCGCCCAGCCTGGTGATGACGTCCCCCGGCCGCAGCCCCGCCCTCGCCGCCGCGCCGCCCGCGCGGACGGTGACCACCGCCACCCCGACCGGCCGGGAGGCCGCGTCCACGACCGTCCGCCCGGTGATGCCGAGCGCCGCCCGCCCGGAGTCGACGACCTTGCCCTGCCGGACGATCTGTCCGGCGACCGTCTTCACCATCGACACCGGGATGGCGAAGCCGATGCCGGCCGCTGCGCTGCCCCCGAGCCCCGGGTCGGCCGCCGCGAGCGTCGGAATGCCGATGATCCGCCCGTCGAGGCCGACCAGGGCGCCACCGCTGTTGCCGGGGTTGATGGCGGCCGACGTCTGCACCATGTTCGCGATCGTGGCGCCCGTACCGCCCTCGGCGCCCTCGCTGACGGTCCGCCCGGTCGCCGAGACGATGCCCTCGGTCACGCTGGACGCCAGCCCCAGCGGCGACCCCATGGCCAGCACGATCTGGCCGACCTCGACCTTCGCGGAGTCCCCGAACACCGCCGGCCGCAGCCCGGCCGGCACCTTGTCCAGCCGGATCACGGCGAGGTCCTGCTCGGGGTAGGAGTAGACCAGGCTCGCGGTGAGCGGCTCCTCGCTGTTGGCCGTGGTCACCTTGAAGGTCTTCTCCGACCCGACCACGTGCGCGTTGGTGACGATGTGCCCGGCGCCGTCGAACACCACCCCTGACCCCAGGTCGCCACTGGCCTGGATCTGCACGACCGACGGCAGGACCTCCTTGATGACCCGCTGGTACCGGCTCTGCAGATCGCCCGCCGCGCCGGACGCCGACGGTACGGCCGCCCCGGAGGCGGCGCTGTCGCCACCGGCCCGGGCGGTGGGCAGGGTGCAGCCGGCGGTGAGGCCCGCGCAGCACACCAGCACGAGGGCGGCAAGGGCCCTACCCGGCACGAGGGCGCGGACGGGAACGCGGAGCGGGCGGATACGGCGAGCGCGCATGCCCCGAGTCTCACCGCGCGCGGATCAACGGGCTCGCTCTGTTCCCCCGGACGGGCTCAGCCCCGTACGCCGCACAGGTGCAGCAGTCCCGCCACCCCGCGGTAGGGGTCGGTGCGCCCGGCGCGCTCCTCGGCGGCGAGCAGCGCCTGAAGGTCCTCGGGCACCGGGGCGTCGTCCGCCGCCGCGTCGGTGAAGACCCGGACGCCGTACCAGGTGTGCAGCGGGGCCGCGATACCGGCGAGCGTGGCGGTGAGGGCGGCCAGCCGGTCGGCCCGCACTTCCGCGCCCGGGCGGGTGGGGCCCACCCCGTCCGGGTCCGTCCGGGCATGGGGAAGACGCGCGGTGGGGTCGAACGCGGCCAGCGTGGCCGCCCAGTCCCCGCACAGGCCCGGTCGCATGGCGAGCGCGTCGCCGTTGCGCACGAGGAGGGAGAGCAGTCCGCCGGGCGCGAGCATCCGGGCCAGGCCCGCCACCAGCGGGTCGGGCTCCTCCACGTACATCAGCACACCGTGGCACAGCACCACGTCGAAGCTGCCCGGCAGGAAGTGCACACCGGTGTCCCGGCCGTCCCCCTCCACCAGCCGCACCCGCTCGCGGATGCCCTCCGGCTCCGCCGCCAGGGCCTGCCGCGCGGCGGCGATCATCGCGGTGTCCTGCTCGACCCCGGTCACCTGGTGGCCGAGCCGGGCCAGCCGCAGCGCCTGCGCGCCCCGGCCGGTCCCCACGTCGAGCACCCGCAGCCGCCGCCCCACCGGGAACCGCCCGGCCATCTGCTCGTCGAGCTGCCGGGCCAGCAGTTCCCGGCGTACGACATCGCGCAGCCCGCCCGGCCGGTCTCGCCGGGCGTCGGCCGCGCCCGCGGTGAAAGCGTCTGCGCTCAGGGCCGCTCTCCGCGCTTGACCTGCGGCTTCGGCAGCCGGAGCCGGCGCATCTGCAGGGAACGCATCAGGGCGTAGGCGACCGCGCCGCGCGTGTTCTGGTCCGGGAAGCGCTCCGCCAGCCGCTTCCTCAGACGGAACCCGCTGACCGCCGCGTCCAGCACGATCAGCACGATCACGATCAGCCACAGCAGCAGCGCGATGCTCTGGATCGCCGGCACGCGCACGACGCTCAGCACCAGGATCACCACGGCCAGCGGCAGGAAGAACTCCGCCACGTTGAACCGCGAGTCCGTCCAGTTCCGGGCGAACTTGCGCACCGGGCCCTTGTCCCGGGCGGGGAGATAGCGCTCGTCGCCACTGGCCAGTGCCTGGCGCTGCCGCGCCAGCGCCTGACGCCGGTCCTCACGCTGACGCTTCGCGGCCTCCTTGCGGTTCGTGGGGGTACTGGCGACACTGCGGCGCTGGGACTGGGCCTCACTCCGCTTGGGCGTGGGCCGACCCTTGGGGGCCTGCGGGTCGCGGGTCTGCTTGGAGAGGTTCACCGGCGCCTTGTCGGCGAGCGGGGCCTTCTCTTCCTTGGCACGGCTACGGAACACAAAACCCAAGGGTAAGCGCTGCACGGGCATGGACCCCAGCCCGAACGGGAACGATCCCGCAACGCCAGGCGTCTGTAGCAGGACAGAGGGGGCGTTCCCTACTCCCTACGCCGGAGCGGGACCACCCGCAGTCGTCCTTGGGGATGAGCGCATCACTCCCCGAACAGTGCGGTAATGGAGGCAGGGCCCGTACTGTGGGTTCTGTCGCAGGATCTGTGAGCTGGAGTCCGTCAGAAGGGGGCGCGCGAAGCCCATGAGCGGTGTCATGAAGCGTATGGGGATGATCTTCCGCGCGAAGGCGAACAAGGCCCTTGACCGGGCCGAGGACCCGCGCGAGACCCTGGATTACTCGTACCAGAAGCAGCTGGAGCTGCTGCAGAAGGTGCGTCGCGGCGTCGCCGACGTGGCGACCTCCCGCAAGCGTCTGGAACTCCAGCTGAACCAGTTGCAGCAGCAGTCCTCCAAGCTGGAGGACCAGGGGCGCAAGGCGCTCGCGCTCGGCCGCGAGGACCTCGCCCGCGAGGCGCTCTCCCGCCGCGCCGCCCTCCAGCAGCAGGTCACCGACCTGGAGACGCAGCACACGACCCTGCAGGGCGAGGAGGAGAAGCTCACCCTCGCGGCCCAGCGCCTGCAGGCCAAGGTGGACGCCTTCCGCACGAAGAAGGAGACCATCAAGGCGACGTACACCGCCGCCCAGGCCCAGACCCGCATCGGCGAGGCCTTCTCCGGCATCTCCGAGGAGATGGGCGACGTCGGCCTGGCCATCCAGCGCGCCGAGGACAAGACGCAGCAGCTGCAGGCCCGCGCCGGCGCCATCGACGAACTGCTCGCCTCCGGCGCCCTGGACGACCCCTCCGGCATGGCCAAGGACGACATCGCGGCCGAGCTGGACCGCCTCTCCGGTGGTACGGATGTAGAGCTGGAACTTCAGCGCATGAAGGCCGAGCTGGCCGGAGGCTCCCCGCAGCAGTCGATCGAGGGCGGCACCGGCCGGACACAGTCCCAGCAGCAGCCGCAGGACACCCCGCGCTTCGACAAGCAGTAGCCAGGGCGCCGGGGCCGAGCCGAGGAGGCCGACGTGATCGTGAGGGTCATGGGGGAGGGCCAGGTGAAGCTGGACGACTCCCACTTCACCGAGCTGAACCAGCTGGACGACGACCTCCTGTCCGAGGTGGAGAGCGGTGACGAGGCGGGCTTCCGCCGCACGCTCACCGCCCTGCTGGACGCCGTCCGCCGGCTGGGCACCCCGCTGCCGGACGACGCCCTGGAACCCTCGGAGCTGATCCTGCCGTCGCCGGACGCGACCCTGGACGAGGTCCGCCAACTCCTCGGCGACGACGGCCTGATCCCGGGCTGATCCGTTCGCGGCGTCAGCTCAGGGTGAACCAGGTGGTGCGGGACTTCTGCCACTCCGGGTGGGAGAGGTCCTTCGCCTGGACGCCGTCCCCGTACAGGTCGGCGTCGCCGTCGTCGGTGATCAGCTGCACCCGGGCGCCGGCGGCGGTCAGGTCCGGCACGGCCACGATCGACTCCCAGCCGCCCGCGTCCGCCGTGGGCAGGTCCAGCACCTTGGCCGGCTGGTGCCCGGCGACCCCGTCCCACGAGTACAGGGCGTACGGGTCGCTGTTGTCGTCGGCCGCCCAGGAACCGGCGAGGATCAGGAACCGCCCCCGGTCGTCGCGGCGCAGGTCGCGGATGGACAGCCCGCCGAGGTCCAGCTCGATCGGCGTGCCGAACTCGGCCTTGGTGCCGCGCGCCACCTGGTCCATGTTGGTCACCGGCACGATCAGCGCCTTGCCACCGGGGGCCGGCGGCACCAGCGGGGCGCGGAAGCCGACGTAGGCGGTGGTGGAGGAACCCGGCGCGAACTCCAGACCCTCGACGTTGAAGCCGTCCACCTGCTTCGGCGTCTGGCCGTCCTCGGTGGCGTGGGCGAAGCCGTACCGGTCGCCGGCGGCCTCGTCCCAGGCGACCAGGTCGTCGCGCAGCCGGTGGCCCGCGCCGCCGAAGGTGAGCGAGGTGGCCGCGCCCGAGCCGGAGACGGTGGTGGTGAAGACCGTATTGCGGTCGGCCCGGTACGCGCCGTCCTTGTTGTTGCCCAGCGACCCCGTCCAGTAGACGGTGTTCCCGACACGCGCCGCGCCCTCGATGTCCACCTCCTTGTCGGCGCCCAGCGCGCCGCCCAGGTCCCAGCTCCTGACCGGCGCGCCCGAGGCCGAACCGTCGTACAGCCGCAGGGTGTTGTCCTCGTCGTCGGCGACGAGGACGTAGCCGCCCCCGACGTCGACGGCGGCGGAGGCGTCCGAGGCGCCGGTCGGATAGCGCGCGTCCGCGCTGTGCCGGACGGCCGGGGAGGCCGCGTAGTGCAGGGTCGTGGTGGCCGTCTTGCCGCCGAGGCCGGTCACCTTCAGGGTGATGTCGGTGTAGCCCCGGGCGTGCGCGGTGACGGCGACGGTACGGCTGCCCGCGCCGCCGGCGACGGCGACGTCCGTGGTGGCCGCCACCGAGGTCTTGCTGCTCCTGCTCGCGGTGACCGTCAGCGCGGCGGCGTCGGCGCCGCTCTGCGCGACCGTCACGGTGACGGTCGGGTCACCGGTGGCGCCGACCGCGCCGGACAGATAGGCGGCCGACAGCTTGATGGTCGGTGTCCCGTACGAGACGGCGTGTGCGGGGGTGGCCAGAGCCGTGGCCGAGACCAGCGCCAGGGCGGCGAGGGGCCCGAACGCACGGGGTGACGGCGAGGAGTGAGGGCGCACGGACGGCCTTTCGTCGGCGGATGCTGGCGCGGATGCCGACGAGAAGGGTGAGCAGGCCGGACCAACAACAGCCGACGGCCGACGGTCCACCGGCCGACCGCACGGACAACAACCGCGCCGCCTGCCAGGCCGGGTGCGGTCCTCGCGGGGCGTGCGCGGGCCGGTGGGTGGCCGCTCGCGCGGTCCGCACCCCTTTCGGGGCGGGTCGGTTGTTCGGGGGAAGCGGGGGCGGCGACACCCGTACTGTTCCTTGTGTGAGCACTCTCGATCGCGCCCGGGGCAGCCTGAGGGCACACCCTCTCGCGCTGGACGCGGCCATCGCCGCCGGGGTGCTGGTGTGCATGGTGGCCGGGTCCTTCGTCGTGCCGAAGGACGGGCACGGCGTCACCTGGGGCGTGCGCACCCCCGACCCGCTCAGCCTGGTCCTGACGACCCTCGCGGCGGTGGCCCTCGTCTTCCGCCGCCGTCTGCCCAAGACGGTCCTCGCCGTCACCGGCGCCCTCTCCGTGGCCGAGTTCTTCACCGGCGACCCGCGCACCCCCGTCGCCATGTCCGCCGTGATCGCGCTCTACACCGTCGCCTCCACCACCGACCGCACCACCACCTGGCGGGTCGGCCTGCTCACCATGACCGTGCTGACCGCGGCCGCCATGCTCGGCGGCCCCCTGCCCTGGTACGCGCAGGAGAACCTGGCCGTGCTCGCCTGGACCGGCATCGGCGCCACCGCCGGGGACGCCGTGCGCAGCCGCCGCGCCGTCATGCAGACCATCCGGGAGCGCGCCGAACGGGCCGAGCGCACCCGCGAGGAGGAGGCCCGCCGCCGGGTCGCCGAGGAACGGCTGCGCATCGCCCGCGATCTGCACGACGTCGTCGCCCACCACATCGCCCTGGTCAACGTGCAGGCCGGAGTGGCCGCGCACGTCATGGACAAGCGGCCGGACCAGGCCAAGGAGGCCCTCGCGCACGTCCGCGAGGCCAGCCGCAGCGCCCTGAACGAACTGCGGGCCACCGTCGGCCTGCTCCGCCAGTCCGGCGACCCCGAGGCTCCCACCGAGCCCGCCCCCGGCCTCGGCCGGCTGGAGGAGCTGGCAGCCACCTTCCGCAACGCCGGCCTCCCGGTGGACGTGGCCCGCGCCGACCAGGGAACCGAACTCCCGGCCGCCGTCGACCTGGCCGCCTACCGGATCGTCCAGGAGGCGCTGACGAACGTGCAGAAGCACGCGGGCCGGGCCAGCGCCGAGGTCAGCGTGGTACGCGTCGGACCCAACCTGGAGGTCACCGTCCTCGACGACGGCGCGGGCGCGGCCGCCGCGCCCCAGACCGGCGGCGGCCACGGCCTACTCGGCATGCGGGAGCGGGTCACCGCCTTCGGCGGCACCCTGACCACCGGACCCCGCTACGGCGGCGGCTTCCGCGTCCATGCGATCCTGCCCGTCGAGACCCGTACGACGGCCCCGGGGGGACCCGCATGACGATCCGTGTCCTGCTCGCCGACGACCAGGCACTGCTGCGCAGCGCGTTCCGGGTGCTGGTCGACTCCGAGCCCGACATGGAGGTGGTGGGGGAGGCCTCCGACGGCGCCGAGGCGGTCCGGCTGGCCAAGGAGAAGGCCCCCGACGTGGTCCTCATGGACATCCGGATGCCTGGCACCGACGGCCTCGCCGCCACCCGGCTGATCAGCGCCGAGCCCTCCCTCGCCCACGTCCGCGTGGTCATCCTGACCACCTTCGAGGTCGACGACTACGTGGTGCGCTCGCTGCGCGCCGGTGCCTCCGGATTCCTCGGCAAGGGCAGCGAGCCGGAGGAACTGCTGAGCGCCATCCGGGTCGCCGCGGGCGGCGAGGCACTGCTCTCCCCGGCGGCCACCAAGGGGCTCATCGCCCGCTTCCTCGCCCAGGGCCCCGGCGACGACGACCGCGACCCCGCCCGAGCCGAACGCCTGGGCACGCTCACCGGCCGGGAGCGGGAGGTCCTGGTGCAGGTGGCCGGCGGGCACTCCAACGACGAGATCGCCGAGCGCCTGGAGGTCAGCCCGCTGACGGTGAAGACGCATGTCAACCGGGCCATGGCCAAGCTCGGCGCCCGGGACAGGGCCCAGCTCGTCGTGATCGCCTACGAGTCGGGGCTGGTACGTCCCCGGATGGAGTGATCTCCACCCGCGTGTACTGCGCGGGGAGTAGGGCGCGGATAAGGAACGGGACCTGGGGCCTACGGAACCGCCGTGCGACATGGCCCAGGGTGGTGGGGTGGGCGCTCACCGGTGCGTCCGTCGCCACCGTTCTCCGGTACGGAGCCCGTTCCATACCGGGCAGCGCTTGTGCCGCTCCCAGAAGAGAGACCCAGATCCATGTCCTGGCTGTCGAGATTCAGCCTCGCGCAACGGGCCCTCGTCGGGCTCATATCGCTCATCGCGCTCGCCTTCGGGCTGATCGCCATCCCCCAGATCAAGCAGCAACTGCTGCCCACCATCGAACTTCCCATGGTGTCGGTGATCGCGCCGTACCAGGGCGCCTCGCCGGACGTGGTCGAGAAGCAGGTCGTCGAGCCCATCGAGGACAACCTGGAGGGCGTCGACGGCGTCACCGGTGTCACCTCCACCGCCGCCGAGGGCAACGCCGTGATCATGGCGTCCTTCGACTACGGCAACGACACCAAGCGGCTCGTCGCGGACGTCCAGCAGGCCGTCAACCGGGCCCGCAACCGGCTGCCGGACGGCGTCGACCCGCAGGTGGTCTCCGGATCCACCGACGACATGCCGACGGTGGTGCTCGCCGCCACTTCAGGCAAGGACCAGCAGGCCCTCGCCGACCAGCTCGACAAGACGGTCGTCCCGGCCCTGAAGGGCATCGACGGCGTCGGCCGGGTCCAGGTCATGGGCGTGCGTGACCTCCAGGTCGCGGTCACCCCCGACGACGCGAAGCTGGCCCGCGCGGGCCTCACCCCCGCCGCCCTCGGCCAGGCCCTGCAGGCGGGCGGCGCCACCGTCCCGGCCGGCTCCTTCGACGAGGACGGCGCCAACCGCACCGTCCAGGTCGGCGGCGGCTTCACCTCGCTGCGGCAGATCGAGGACCTGATGGTCACCGGCGGGGGCGGCGCCAAGCCCGTACGCCTCGGCGCCGTCGCCTCCGTGGACGAGCGGCCGGCCCCGGCCGACTCCCTCACCCGCACCGACGGCAGGCCCAGCCTCGCCGTCAACGTCACCATGGCCCACGACGGCAGCGCGGTCTCCATCTCCGACGCCGTCCGGGACAAGCTGCCCGGCCTGCGCGAGGACCTCGGCGCGGGCGCGAAGCTCACGATCGTCAGCGACCAGGGCCCGGCGGTGTCCAAGTCCATCAAGGGCCTGACCACCGAGGGCGCGCTCGGCCTGCTCTTCGCGGTGCTGATCATCCTGGTGTTCCTGGCGTCGATCCGCTCGACGCTGGTCACCGCGGTGTCCATCCCGCTGTCCGTCGTCCTCGCCCTGATCGTGCTGTGGACGCGCGGCCTGTCGCTCAACATGCTCACGCTCGGCGCGCTGACCATCGCCATCGGCCGGGTCGTCGACGACTCGATCGTGGTCCTGGAGAACATCAAGCGGCATCTCGGCTACGGCGAGGAGCGCAGGGAGGCGATCCTCGCCGCCGTGCGCGAGGTGGCCGGCGCGGTCACCTCCTCCACCCTCACCACGGTCGCGGTGTTCCTGCCGATCGGCCTGGTCGGCGGCATGGTGGGCGCCCTGTTCGGCTCGTTCAGCATCACGGTGACGGCGGCCCTGCTGGCCTCCCTCCTGGTGTCGCTGACGGTCGTCCCGGTCCTGTCGTACTGGTTCCTGCGCGCCCCGAAGGGCACCCCCGAGGACGCCGACGAGGCCCGCCGCGAGGCCGAGCGGAAGGAGGCGCGCAGTCGTCTCCAGCGCGCCTACGTCCCCGTCCTGCGCTTCGCCACCCGTCGCCGCCTCACCAGCGTGCTGATCGCCATCGTCGTCCTGGTCGTCACGTTCGGCATGTCCGGGCTGCTGAAGACGAACTTCTTCGACCAGGGCGATCAGGAAGTCCTGACCGTCAGGCAGAAGCTGAAGCCCGGCACCAGCCTCGCCGCCACCGACGCGCAGGCGCACAAGGTGGAGAAGCTGCTCGCCTCCACCGAGGGAGTCAAGGACTACCAGGTCACCGTCGGCTCCTCCGGCTTCATGGCGGCCTTCGGCGGCGGTACGGACACCAACCAGGCGTCGTACCAGGTGATGCTGAAGGACGCGGCGTCCTACGACGACGTCCAGCGCCACCTCGAGGACGGTCTGAAGAGGCTCGACGGCATCGGGACGACCACCGTGTCGGCCGGTGACGGCTTCGGCAACCAGGACCTGAGCGTCGTGGTCAAGGCCTCCGACCCGCAGGCCCTGCGCACCGCCGCCGAGCGGGTCCGCTCCACGGTCGCCGGCCTCGACGACGTCACGGACGTCACCAGCGACCTGGCGACGAGCGTGCCGCGGATCTCGGTCAAGGCCAACGCCAAGGCGGCCGCGGCCGGATTCGACGACCAGAAGCTGGGCGCCGCGGTCGGCCAGGCCGTACGCGGTACGACGGCGGCCAAGGCGATCCTCGACGACACCGAGCGCGACGTCGTCGTGAAGTCGGCCAGGCCCGCCACCACACTGGCCGAGCTGCGGAACCTGCGGCTGGGGCCGGTGAAGCTGGGCGACATCGCCACGGTGAAGCTCGTGGACGGCCCGGTGTCGCTGACCCGGATCGACGGTCGGCGCGCCGCGACCATCACGGCCAAGCCCACCGCGGACAACACCGGCGCGGTCAGCGCCAAGCTCCAGTCCAGGATCAAGGCCCTCAAGCTGCCCGCGGGCGCCGAGGCCGAGATCGGCGGGGTCTCCTCCGACCAGGACGACGCGTTCAAGAACCTGGGCCTGGCCATGCTGGCGGCGATCGCGATCGTCTTCATGCTGCTGGTCGCGACGTTCCGTTCGCTGGTCCAGCCGCTGATCCTGCTGGTCTCCATCCCGTTCGCGGCCACCGGCGCGATCGGCCTGCTGATCGTCACGGGCACCCCGATGGGCGTCCCGGCGATGATCGGCATGCTGATGCTGATCGGCATCGTGGTGACCAACGCGATCGTCCTGATCGATCTGATCAACCAGTACCGCGACCAGGGGTACGGCGTCGTCGAGGCCGTGGTCGAGGGCGGCCGGCACCGGCTGCGCCCGATCCTCATGACGGCCCTGGCGACGATCTTCGCCCTGCTCCCGATGGCCCTGGGTGTCACCGGCGAGGGCGGCTTCATCGCCCAGCCGCTGGCGGTGGTCGTCATCGGCGGTCTGATCACGTCCACCCTGCTGACCCTGCTGCTGGTCCCGACGCTCTACGCGATGGTGGAGCTGCGCAAGGAGCGCCGGGCGAAGAAGCGGGCGGCCAGGCGGGGCTCGCCGGCCGAGCGGACGCCCGTGGTGGACGACCGGGAGCCGGCGGAGCTGTAAACGGCCCGCTGTCGGCCCTCTACGAGGTGCGGTTTCCTGGTCCGGCGACTGGGAAACCGCACCTCCTCGTCTTTGGCCGGGCGTATGGATCCTGGCCTCTCGGCGGAAGACAACCGCGGCATCGGTCGATGATCCTTAAATCCGATCGTGCGGGTGGGCCCTACCGCCTTCGGTGGTAGGCAATCGCCCGAAACAGGAGGAAATCACTCCCGATGTCGCCCGACATTCCTGCCGCAGAAATATTTGACCCTACGTCGCCGGAATACACCGCGTGTCCGTACGCGGCATTCGCACGTGCTCGGAAGGAACAGCCGGTCGCCCACCAGACCGCGCTGGACGAATGGATCGTCACCGGACGTGCGGAAATCGAGGCTGTCCAACGGGATCATGAGCGTTTCACGAGCCGCTACAACCTGGACGGCTCGTATCCGTTCTGCCCTGAGGCGAAGGCGATCCTGGACGACTCGCTGTTCTTTCGGGTGGCCCTCTACAACGTGGATCCGCCGGCCCACACACGGTTCCGCAACCTCATCAGCGAGTACTTCACGCCGCGCGCGCTGCGACGCCGGGAGGCGTCGATCCGCGAGATAGCGGAGCGACTCGCAACCCTGATCGCGGCGAAGGAAAACTGTGATCTCCTCACGGAGTTCGCCTACCCGCTGCCCATGACGGTGATCTGCGACATCATCGGAATCCCGGAGGAGGACCGGGCCAGGGTCAAGCAGTGGAACAACGAGTGGCTCGCCCTGCAGGTCGTCCCCCTGCCCCCGGAACAGCAGGTCCACTGCGCCACCGACGTGGTGACGTACGAGAAGTACGTGCTCGGCCTGCTGGAGCAGCGCCGCCGGGAGCCCGCCGACGACCTGCTCACCGAACTGGCGCGGGCCGCCGGTGAGGATGACCCGGTGTGCACGATCGAGGACGCCGTCGTCGCGCTGCGCGTGATGATTGCCGCAGGGCACGAGACCACCACCAACCTGATCTCCAACGCGATGCATCAGCTGCTGCGTGACCGCTCGCTGTGGGAGCAGCTGGTCAAGGACCCCGGCCTCGCCGGCGCCGCGGTGGAGGAGGCCCTGCGCCACGACTCTTCGGTACAGGGCGCGCCCCGTGTCGCCACCGAGGTGCTCAGGGTCGGTGACACCGAGGTGCCCGAAGGCGCCCGACTGCGCGTGATGTTCGCCGCCGCCGGACGGGATCCGCAGTGGGTCGACGACCCCGACACCTTCCGTCTCGACCGGCAGGGATCGCCCCGTCACCTCGGCTTCGGCCACGGCATCCATTTCTGTGTGGGTGCCTCTCTCGCCCGCCTGGAGTCGAAGATCGCTCTGGAGACGCTGGTGAGAGCACTGCCCGGACTGCGCCTCGCGGACGGCTTCGAGCCCCGGTACCTGCCGGGCGGCTTCGTCTTCCGGGGGCTCGCCGAGCTTCCCGTCACCTGGTCCTGAACCGCGACCGGCCGTCCTCGTCCCCAGGCGTACTCCCCACGTTCCATCCACGGAGGCAAGAAGAACCATGGCTCTCGCGACTGCCGCACCGTCAGTTCCTCCGATGCCGGGGCGTGTTCCGCTCGCAGGCCACGCCGTCCAGATGTTCCGCAATCCGCTCCGGTTCTTCCAGAGCGTCAGCGAGCAGGGTGGCCTGGTCCGGATCTGGCTCGGCACCAGGCAGGCTTATGTGGTCAGCGACCACGACATGCTGTACGACATTCTCGTCCGCAAGGCCAAGTCCTTCGAGAAGGGGATGCAGTTCGACCAGGCCCGCCCACTGCTGGGCAACGGCATCCTGCTGTCCGAAGGCGACTTCCACCGCCGGCAGCGCCTGCTCATGCAGCCTGCGTTCCATCACGAGAAGATCGCCACCTATGTCGACGTGATGCGCGAGTCGGCGACCGATGTCTTCGACACCTGGCGCGACGGTCAGCGTGTCGGCATGTACAGCATGTTCTACGAACTCGCCGTACGCATCGTCATCAAGGCACTGTTCTCCACCGACATGGTGGAACAGGACGTGGCCGAGGTCTTCAAGTCCATGCCGATCGTGATATCCGGCGTCGAAAAACGTGCGGCGATTCCGCCCGGCTTGCTCGACCGGATTCCCAACAGGTCCAGCCGGGAATTCCACAGCGCGATCGGCCGACTGTACTCGATGGGACGGCGCATCATCGCCGACCACCGGGCCAAGGACAAACCAGGCGACCGGCAGGACGACCTGATGAACCTCCTTTTCACCGCGCGTGACGAGGGCAACAAGTCGATGACCGACAAGCAGATCCAGGACGAGTTCATGACGCTCCTGACGGCCGGGTCCGAGACCACGCCGAGCGCCATGAGCTGGGCGTGCATGCTCCTCGGCCGCCACCCCGAGGTGCAGCGCCGGATGCAGGCGGAGGTCGACGAGGTGACGGGCGACCGCCCGGTCGAGGCGGGCGACCTGCGCGCCCTGGACTACACCCGGCGCGTCATCCAGGAGGCGCTGCGGTTGTATCCGCCGGTGTGGGCGCTGGGCCGCAAGTGCGTGAGGGACACGGAACTCGGTGGCCATCGCATTCCCGCCGGAACAGAGGTCCTGTACTCCATCTACGCCGTCCACCACGACCCGAAGGTGTACGACAACCCGGAGGCGTTCGACCCCGACCGCTGGCTGCCCGAGCGGGCCAAGGAGGTGCCGCGCAGCGCCTTCATGCCCTTCGGCGCCGGTGTCCGCAACTGCATCGGTGAGTCGTTCTCCTGGTTCGAGACCCAGACCGTCCTCGCCACCCTGCTGCAGCGCTGGTCCGTCCAGCCCGTGACCGGTGAGCCGGTGAAGCCCATCGCCATGGGCGCCCTGGTTCCCGGGGAACTGTCCATGAAGGTCGTCAGGCGCGACAAGTGACCATCGCCGAGGCGCTGGCGAAGAGCGCGGACGTCACCGCACAGGTCAACGGGAGTCTCGACGCCTTCTTCCGGCAACGGATCGCGGAGGAGACCGACCCGGCCGCGCGGCAGGTGCTGCTGTGTCTACGGGAGTTGACCATGAACGGGGGCAAGCGGATCCGCCCCCTGTTCTGCTATTGGGGCTGGTACGGCGCCGGCGGATCCGCGGACGACGCCGATATCATCGAGGTGGCCGCCGCGCTCGAACTGTTCCACACCGCGGCTCTGATCCACGACGACATCATCGACGACAGCGATCTGCGCCGCGGCCGTCCGTCCGTCCACCTGTCCCTCGGCAAGTGGCACACGGAACAGGGCTGGCAGGGCGAGAGCCGGCGATTCGGGCAGAATGGCGCACTGCTGGCGGGCGACGCTTGCCTGGTCTGGTCGGAGCAGGTGTTCCAGGACAGCCCCCTGGTGCGCGGGAGCGCGCGGGCTCGCCGTCTGTTCGGCCGGCTGCGCATCTCGGCGCTGTACGGGGAGTTCCTCGACCTCGTCGGCGAGTCGCGGGGCGGACGGCTTGCCGACGCTCTGAAGATCGTCCGGCACAAGACGGCCAGTTACACCATCCGTTACCCCCTGCAGATCGGTGCCGCCCTGGCCGGCGCCGACGAGGCGCTACTCGGGGCGTACGACACCTTCGGGCTGTTGCTGGGGGAGGCGTTTCAGCTCCGCGATGACGTGATCGGCTTGTTCGGAGCGCCCGAGCTGACCGGCAAGGAGCCACTGGACGACGCCCGCAAGGGCAAGCCGACCGCCCTCATCGCGATGGCCCGGGAGCTGGCGGATCCCGCGCAGTACGCCCGGCTCGATCTGCTCTACGGATCCGAGCGGCTCGGCCTGGACGACCTGGCCGAACTGCGGAACGTGGTCAGGGCGACCGGGGCGCACGCCGCCATCGAGCGGATGATCGGCGAGCGCCACGCCGGAGCCATTCAGGCCGTGCGTGCCGCCGGTCTCCACCCCTCCGCGCTGAACGAACTGGAGTCGCTGGCGGCAGCCTGCGTGCATCGTGAAAGGTGACTGACCGGATGTCGACCATTCCGAAGCCGTTCTCGGACGGTGCGGAGATCTACCTCCCCGAATTCCCCTACCTGCTGCCCGCGTGCAGCCACCCGGAGACGGAGGACATCCGACGGGAATCGGACGCCTGGGTTCGGCAAACCATGGGGTTCGCCATGGACGATCCGCGGGACATGGACCTCCTGCTGGAGGAGACCGCGTCCCTGTGGACGTGCCTGGTGCTGCCCTCGGCCCGTGAGGACCGGCTGCGCCACCTGTGCAAGTACACCGAGTACCTCTCCGTGTTCGACAACGCGATGGTGGATCGCGAGAAGATCGGAAAGGATCCCGCCGCCGCCGAGGAGTTGTTCGTGCTGCTCGCGGGCATCCTCGACGGGCAGGCCGACGGCACGCAGATGTGGGGCTCGGTGCTTCAGGGCCTGTGGAAGGAGATGAGCGCGGGTATGCCGCCCGCCGTGTGGGACCGGTTCCTCGCGGAGGTCCGGCGCTTCCTGGCCGGGTGTGTCCACGAGATCACCTCTCGCGCCGAGGACCGGGTCTTCGACTACGACACCTACATAGGAGTCCGCAAGGACAGCGTCGGCATGGGCATGTACTTCGTGCTCGGCGAGTACGGACTGGGCATCGACCTGACCGAGGACCTCCGGCGCCACACGGAACTGCGCGAGATCATCGACATCGCCCTGGTCCACATCATGCTGACGAACGACATGTTCTCCTTCCGGGCCGAGGCGATGATGGACGACTACGTCAACGCCCTCTCGGTCCTCCGGTTGAGCGAGGGACTCGGTCTGCAGGAGGGCGTGGACCGCCTGTTCGCGCTCATCGACGGCAAGCGAGCCGATTTCATGCGGACCAGAGCGGCCATCGAGGCGAGTGAGTGGGGCCGGCGCGCGGACATCCGGGCCTACCTGGACGCGCTGTGGCACATGATGGCCGGCAATCTGCAGTGGTCGTACCTGACCTCCCGTTACAACGGGACGGGGCACCGGTGGAACGGCGCGCGTTCCGGCATGCTCACGCTGCGTCTGGAGCGCACGGTCTACAGCGGCCGCGCCTACTGCCGACTGGCCACGCCGACCTCGGAGGCGCACGCGTGAGCGTCTCCTACACGACAGCGCCCGGACGGATGCCGGGGCTCGGCCACGCGGTGACACTCATGCGCAGCCCGCTGCGCTTCCTGACCTCGCTGCGCGCGCACGGTGACCTGGTCCGCGTGGACCTGGGCCCGATGCCCTCGTTGTTCGTGACCTCGCCTCCGCTGATCCACACCCTGCTCACGGACCGCAAGGACCTGCTGGACAAGGGCCGGTTCTACGACAAGGTCCGGCCGCTGACCGGCAACGGCGTGATCCATGCCTACGGCGACGAGCACCGCCGCCAGCAGGCCATGATCAAGCCCTCGTTCCATCGGGACGAAATCAGCCGGTACGTCGAGGTGATGCGCGAGGTCACCGAGGAGAAGACCGCTCACTGGCAGCCCGGTGCTCGGATCCCGGTGGACCGGGCCATGCGCGACATCACCTTCAACATCCTGGCCCGCACCATGTTCGGCTCGGTCGTGGACCGGTCGGCGCACGAGGAACTGGCGGCCATCCTGCCCGTCGTGCTGGAGGCCATCATGTGGCGCACGGTGTCGCCGGGTGACCTGCTGGAGAAGCTGCCCCTGCCCATGAACCGCCGGTTCGACACGGCCTTCGCGCAGTTGCGCGAGGCCATCAGCGGCGTGATGTTGGCCTACCGGCAGGGCGCCGCCGAGCCGGGCCGAGCGGGCATGTTGTCCATGCTCCTGGCCGCCCGTGACCCGGAAACCGGCCGTCCGATGACGGACGAGGAGCTGTGCAACCAGATCGTCTCGGTGACCATGGCCGGCTCGGAGACCGCCGCCACCGCCATGGCCTGGCTCTTCTACGAGCTGGCCCGGCACCCGGAGATCGAGGAGCGGGCGCGCGCGGAGGTCTTCGAGGTCGTCGGAGAGCGGGACTTCACGATGGCCGACGTCGGCAGTCTGCCCTTCAACCGGCGGGTGCTGCAGGAGCTGATGCGCGTGCGGCAGCCGATCCTCGTCATATCCCGGCGGGCCGTGCGGGACTTTCCGCTGGGTGGCGGCCATGTGGCGGCCGGCACCGAGCTCTTCTACAGCCCGTACGCCGTGCACCGCGACCCGGATCTCTTCCCCGATCCGCTGCGCTTCGATCCGGATCGCTGGCTGGACCGGCCGGCCGCGAGCCTGCCCAAGGGCGCGTACACACCGTTCGGAGCGGGACCCCGGCACTGCATCGGTGAGCAGTTCGCCTGGGCGATGATGCACGTGGTGCTGGGCACGATCACCCGGCGCTGGCGGCTGGCGCTCGTCGAGGGAACGAAGGTCAAGGAGATGCCATGGGCCACGGTCAACCCGAATCACATGCCCATGACGATCACGCCGGTCCCGCGTCGGGAACGGGTGGCCTGTCCATGACGTTGCGCATCAGCGTCGACCGGGAGCGCTGCTGCGGCGCGGGCATGTGCGCCCTGAGCGCACCGGACGTCTTCGATCAGCGCGATACCGACGGCAGAGTGGTGCTCCTGGAACGGTTTGCACCAAGGGAAAGTGAAAAATCCGTCAGGATCGCATCGGAAAACTGTCCGTGCAAAGCAATTTCCGTGACAAGCGTACTGGGAAGCGGGTGCGAAGCCGAGTAGCACATGACGGATTAAAGTACCCACAAGTGTGTGGGTGGGTCGCATGTGACGGTTGAACCCTTGCGTGGCCTGCGGGCGTTCGATTAGCGTGTCGAACGTTGACGGTAGCGAGGTAGGGGGACCCATGCCGGTCAGTCTCACTGGAATGAACCGATTTGCTGCGGCCCGTAACCCGGTCGATGTCGTTGTATGCGACAGTCATCCGCAGGCCCGGTTCGGATTGAAAATGTTGCTCACCCAGGACCCGGGTATTTGCGTCGTCGCGGAAGCGGCGAACGAACAACAGGCCGTGCAGCGGGTCAGTGAGTGCCGGCCCGATGTTGTCCTGCTGGAGGCGGGACTGACCGAGCTCATCCAGGAACTGGACAGGGCTGTCGCGAACCCGCCGGCCGCCGTGGTGTACGGCATCGAGTCGATGGCCCCTGAGCGGCTCGCAGGCCTGGTCAGAGGCAACGTACGGGGAGTCGTCCACCGCGAGGCGGCCAACGACGATGTCGTCCACGCCGTCCACGCGGTCCTGGACGACGGGGGCTTCGCGTCCCCGGAACTCACCGCTTGCCTCCTCCAGGCCGTCCGTGCGGGCTGTACGCCCCCCGGTGTCGACCACCGGTTCCGCGACCGACTCACCGAGCGTGAGAACGGGGTGTTCGGCCTGCTCTGCCAGGGGCTGTCCAACAAGGCCATCGCGGCGGCTCTGTGCGTCACCGAGAAGACCATCAAATTCCACGTCTCCAATGTGCTCGCCAAGTCGGGCGTCAGCACGCGAGCCCAGCTCATCGCTGCCATGGGCTCCTTCACCACGCCGCACGGCCAGCCCATCGCGGCCCGGGGCGTCTGACCCTTCCCGCTGTCCGCGGCCCTGGCCGATGGTCCAGGTCCCAGCCCGACGAGCCCCGCCCGGAGACGGGCTCTCGGACTGGTTCTTGGGCCGAAGACACTTCGGTTGCGCCCGGAAATACTGAGGTCACACGTTCCGTCGGGATTGCTTCCTGATCAAATTCGGGGCGTCGGTGCACGGTACTTTGCCGGACGGATCCGATGGGAATGAGTGCTTAATGTCACGGCTGCGGTATCTGGATCCCAGCGAGGCTTATCACGCTTTTGTGGACTGGTCCGGCTCTTATTCCATAACAGTCGCCGGTACGCTCGACCCGGATCGGCTCATCCAGGCCTTCAGGGCCTTGTGTGACGCTGTTCCGCTGCTGACCGGAAACCTGGGCAGGGACGAGAAAGGGTACTTTTTCAGCATCCCGCCCGGCCGGCTGCCGTCGGCCGTTCTGCGGGAGACCGACGGCACCCCCGAGGCCGAGGAGGACGTCTACCTGGCGGAGATGGCTCGCCCGCTGGACTCCACCCGGGAGCTGTGCCGGCTTGTCATCGTGCGGGCCGAGCACAGCGCACGCGTCATTCTCGTCCTGCACCACAGCATGATCGACGGGCGCGGCGGCGTCACCCTGCTGGCGAAGTTGTGCCGCAACTACACCGCCCTCACCGAAGGCCGCACGCAGCCCTACACCGCCCCCGAGGTCCCCTCCCAGAGGTCCGCCGAGGCCCTGTTGAGGGAGCGTGACCGGGCCGTTGTCACCGAGAGCGCCGTGGACCGGGACGCGCTGTGCGCGGCCCTGGCCGCGGCACCCTCTCCGGAGCCGCACACGGTGGTGCCCCAGAGGCTCCGGCTCGACGCCGAGGACACCGAACTACTGCGCGCGTCCCTGCGCGCCGACTCGTTCTCGGTCCACGGCTTCGTGGCCGGCGCGGCCACCGTAGCCGTCCGGGAGGGCCGGCCCGGCACAGACGCCTTGGACCTGGTGTGCGGCTGCCCGGTGGATCTGCGTGCCAGGAGCGAACCGCCGGTGACGGTCGAGGAGTCCACCAACTTCGTCAGCGGAGTCGAGACGGTCGTCTCCGTCCCCCGAGGCGCCGATCCGACCGCCGTCGGGAAGGCCATCAAAGAGCGGCTCGACAAGGCCGTCGACGACGGCGAGGCGGAACGCGCCATCCTCGAGGCCGGCCAGTTCGCCGCCGCCGAGCCCGTCTCCGTCGACCTCGTCGTGACCAACCTCGGGCCCCTCCCCGAATTCACCGCACCGCGGGGTCTGCGCATCACGGACTTCCGCGGCTACACGACCACCACCATGCACGGTCTGCTGCTGTTCGTCGTCACCTCGTACGGCGGGCGGCTGAGCATAGAGATCACGTCCCCCGAGGGCCTGCTTTCCGCGGCGGAGCGCACGGCTCTCGCGGAGCGCACCGCGGAACTGCTCCGCGCCCGCACCACGAACCAGGAGCGCGCATGACCCAGCAGGAAGCCACGCCACCCCGCATCCCGATGGCACGAGTCCATCCGCTGGATCCCCCGCCGGAGCTGTCCGAGATGCGCCGGCGCTGCCCGGTGGCTCCACTCACCTACGCGGACGGACACCAGGGCTGGATCGTCACCGGCCACGAACTGGCGCGGCAGGTGCTGTCCGACTCCCGGTTCAGCTCCAACCCGCGCATCCGGCATTCCGCGGTGCACGACGTCCTGGGTGACGGCCAGCCCCCTGAGGAGGACGTGCCCGGCATGTTCGTCGGCATGGACCCGCCGGAGCACACCAAGTACCGGCGGCTGCTGACCGGCGAACTCAGCACCCGCCGGATGCGGGAGATGGAACCGAAGATCGCCGCGGTGGCGCACGAGTTGATCGACCGTATGCAGGCGGACGGTGCCGCCACCGCGGACCTCGTCACCGGGTTCGCCATGCCACTGCCCTCCCGTGTCATCTGCGATCTGCTGGGAATTCCGTACAGCGACTGGCAGGACATCCAGCCCGTGTCCGAGAAGATGCTGCGCATCGACTCCTCCGCGGCCGAAGTGAAGGACTGCTATCGCATCATCTTCGAATTCCTCGCGCATATCGTGACACTCAAGCGGAAAGAGCCCGGAGACGACCTGCTGAGTGGACTCGTGCAGTCGGCGGAACTCTCCGATGTGGAACTCACCAGCGTGGCGTTCCAGCTTTTCACCGCCGGCCATGAAACCACCGCGAACATGTTCTCTCTGGGCACCTACACCCTGCTCACCCACCCGGAACAGCTTGCGGCCCTGCGCGCCGACCCCGGGCTTGTGAACAACGCCGTCGAGGAACTCCTGCGCTACTTGACCGTCATCCAGTTCGGCATCTCGCGCGGCGCGACCGAGGACGTGGAACTGGGCGGGCAGTCCGTGCGCGCCGGGCAGACCCTCACCGTGTCGCTGCCGGCCGCCAACCGGGACCCCGAGCGCTTCACGGACCCGGACCGCTTCGACATCACGCGCACACCCTCGGGCAACTTGGCCTTCGGCTTCGGCGTGCACCAGTGCGTGGCCCAGCAACTGGCCCGCGCGGAGCTGCGGATCGGCTTCCAGACGCTGCTCGACCGGCTGCCCGGTCTGTGCCTGGCGGTCCCCGCGGACCAGGTGCGGATGCGGGACGGAGCCATCGTGTACGGCTGTCAGGACCTGCCGATCGCGTGGTGAGGGCCGCACGGCACGCGAGGCCCGACGGTGCCCGTCTCGCGTGCCGTGCTCATGGACGTGTGGCTCAACGGGCGGGGAGCCGCAGGCCGCCGTCGAGCCGGATCGTCTCGCCGTTGATCATGGAGTTGCGGAGGATGTGGAGCACCAGCTCCGCGAACTCCTCTGCCTGTCCCCACCTGCGCGGATGAGGTACCAGCCCGGCCAGTTCGGTCTTCTTTCCGGCCGGCAGGACATCCGCCGCCGGGGTGTCGAAGAGACCCGGGGCCACGGTGACCACCCGGATCAGCAACGGCCCGAGATCTCGGGCCAGCGGCAGGGTCATCCCGGCCACCCCCGCCTTCGAGGCGGCGTAGGCGGCCTGACCGATCTGACCGTCGAACGCGGCGATGGAGGCGGTGTTGACGACGACTCCCCGTTCTCCGGCGACCGGCTCGTTCTCCGCCATCGCGTCGGCCGCCAGCCGCACGGCGTTGAAGGTGCCGACCAGGTTGGCCTCGATCACCTCGGTGAATTCCTTCAAGGAGTGGGGGCCGGAGCGGCCCACCACCCGCGCCGCGTGTGCGCGGCCCGCGCAGTTCACCAGGGCCCGCAGCGAGCCCTGGCTCACGGCGGTCTCGACGGCGCGCTCGACATCGCGCTCGACGGTGACGTCCCCGGGCACGAAGGTCGCCTCGGCACCCAGCCGCGCCGCGGCCTCCTCGCCGCGTTCCCGCGAGCGGCCGAGCATCACCACCCGCAGGCCGTCGGCCCGCAGTCGCTGCGCGGTCGCGAGACCGAGACCCGAGGTTCCGCCGGTGACGAGAGCGACGGCACGAGACATGAGAAGCCTTCCTTCGACGGAGCCGAAACACGGCGGACTGATCAATCGTGAATGACCCAGCCAGGCAGGGCAAGCCTTTTGTTCGTTTTCTTGAAAGGGGTGAGCGGACGGTGTGGAATAGTGCTCCGGTATCCGTTGGAATTCGATCGGTGGGGCGTTTTGTGCCCGACGTCGAAATATCGAACGAACAGGTCGTCGAGCGTTTCGACACCAGTGATGAATGGATTCGGGCGAAGCTGGGAATTCACGCGCGCAGGGTGGCCCGGCCCGGCCAGTTGACCTCTGACCTCGCCGTCGGGGCTTTGCGGGACGCCTGTGTCCGCGCCCGCATCGCCCCGGAGACGATCGATCTCCTCATCTGCTGTACCGGCACACCGGACCACATGCTGCCGGCCATGGCCGCCGCCGTGCTGCGCAAGGCGGAGCTCTTCGACATCAGGGGGTTCGACGTCAACGCCGGCGGCTGCGCGGGAGGTGTCTTCGCGCTCGATGTCGGCGTGAAGTACCTGCGCTCCGGCGAGTACCAGCGGGTCGCCGTCGTCATCGCCGACACGGTCGCCCAGTGCCTGGACCCCGAGGACCGCACCGGACACGCCATCTTCGGCGACGGCGCGGGCTGTTATCTGCTGGAGGCGTGCCGGGACGGGCGGGGCGTCGGCCCCACGCTGATGCGCACCAAGCCCGAGCTGTACTACACGGCCTTCACGGAGCGTCAGGATCCGCCCGGGGGTGTGCCCAACCGCTTCAGCGGAGCGAACTACATGCGCATGGACGGCGGGGGTGTACGCGACTTCGCGCTGGACGTCATCCCGGACTTCGCCGAACAGGTCGTCAAGGCCGCCGGAACCACCCTGGACGACGTCGACCTGATCATCTCTCACCAGGCGAACCCGACCTTGCTGCGTCGGCTGGTCCGCGAACTCGGTCAGCCGGAGAGCAAGACCGTCGTCGTGGCGGACCGGTTGGGCAACACCAGCGGCTCCAGCGTGATCCTGGCTCTGTGGGAAGCCCTCGAATCCAACCGGTTGCACCCCGGCGACGAGGTTCTGCTGGTGTCCTTCGGTTCGGGCATGAGCTACGGCGGCACCGTCCTGCGCTGGTGCGGCCCGGAGGATTTCGGGGCCGGAGAGACCGGAGAGAGGGGAGCGGCATGAGCCTGCCGGAGGACGGGGGACAGGGCTTGGTGACCGTCGTCACGGGCGCCTCTCGGGGTATCGGGCGGGCCGTGGCGCGCACGGTCGCCCGGCGCGGCGGCCATGTGGTGATCAACTACAAGCAGGACGAGGAAGCCGCCCGCAGCGCCCTGGAGGAGGTGGAGAAGGCGGGCGGACACGGCTGCCTGTGCCGGGCCGACATCGAGGACAGCGAGCAGACGGCCGAACTGTTCGCTTTCGTCGAGGGGCGCTTCGGCAGGCTCGACCACTTGGTCGCCAATGCGGCGGCGGGCCCCGTGAAGACCGTCGACCAGGTCGAACCGCGCCACCTGGTGCGCAGCCACGCCATGAACTCCCAGTCCTTCGTGATCGCCGCCCAGAGTGCCGTCCGGCTCATGGACCGGGGTGGCAGGATCGTGGCCATCTCGTCGCTGGCCTCCGGGCGCGCGATCCCCGGATACGCGGCCATCGGCGCCCAGAAGGCGGCGCTGGAGGCATGGGCCCGCTACTTCGCCGCCGAGCTGGCGCCCCGGCGCGTCAACGTCAACGTGGTGACCGGAGGCATGATCACGACGGACTCCCTCGGCCATTACCTGAAGGCCACCGGCCTGACCGCCGACGACATCGTCCCGCACATTCCCAAGGGCCGGCCCGGCTCGCCGCAGGAGGTCGCCGACGCCGTCGACTTCCTGCTGTCGGCCGCCGCCGAGTACATCACCGGTCAGAACCTGGTGGTGGACGGCGGCCTGAGCATCACGGCGCCGTTCTGCGGTCATCCGTGCTGACGGCGACCGGGCCGGCCCCGCGCGCCTACGGCAGCGCCAGCATCCGCTCCAGGGCCAGCTTCGCGAACGCCTCGGTCTCCTCGTCGACCTCGATGCGGTTGACCAGGTTGCCCTCGGCCAGGGACTCCAGGGTCCACACCAGATGGGGCAGATCGATGCGGTTCATGGTCGAGCAGAAGCAGACCGTCCGGTCGAGGAAGACGATCTCCTTGCCCTCGGGCGCGAAACGATTCGCCAGCCGGCGGACCAGGTTCAGCTCGGTGCCGATGGCCCACTTGGAACCGGCCGGGGCCGCCTCCAGCGCCTTGATGATGTACTCGGTCGAGCCGACGTAGTCCGCCGCCGCCACGACCTCGTGCCGGCACTCGGGGTGGACGAGAACGTTCACGCCGGGAATGCGCTCGCGCACGTCGTTGACCGAGTCCAGGCTGAAGCGGCCGTGGACCGAGCAGTGCCCGCGCCACAGGATCATCTTCGCGGCGCGCAGCTGGTCGGCGGTCAGGCCGCCGTTCGGCTTGTGCGGGTTGTAGACCACGCAGTCGTCCAGGGACATGCCCATGTCCCGGACGGCGGTGTTGCGGCCCAGGTGCTGGTCGGGCAGGAAGAGCACCTTCGTGGTCGCCGGGTCCCCCTGCTCGAACGCCCAGTCCAGGGCGCGCTTGGCGTTCGACGAGGTGCAGATCGTGCCGCCGTGCCTGCCGGTGAAGGCCTTGATGTCGGCGGAGGAGTTCATGTACGACACCGGCACGACCTGTTCGGCGATCCCGGCCTCCGTCAGCACGTCCCAGCACTCGGCGACCTGCTCGGCCGTCGCCATGTCGGCCATGGAGCAGCCGGCGGCGAGGTCGGGCAGGACGACCTTCTGGTCGTCGGAGGTCAGGATGTCCGCCGACTCGGCCATGAAGTGCACACCGCAGAACACGATGTACTCGGCCTCCGGGCGCGCGGCCGCGTCCCGGGCCAGCTTGAAGGAGTCGCCCGTGACGTCCGCGAACTGGATGACCTCGTCGCGCTGGTAGTGGTGGCCGAGCACGAAGACCTTGTCGCCGAGCTTCTCCTTGGCCGCGCGGGCGCGCTGCACCAGGTCGGGGTCGGACGGCGAAGGCAGGTCACCGGGACACTCGACGCCCCGCTCGCTCTTCGGGTCGGCCTCGCGGCCGAGCAGCAGCAGGGCGAGCGGAGTCGGCTGTACGTCGAGCTCCGGGGTTTGGGCGGTGGTCACGACACGCACCCTTTCTACTTTTCGTCTAACTGACGCTATCTATCATATCCGCTTCACGTCACTTTGACGACGGCCATAGCGTCCATGTGACGTGAATCCTGCCCGTAGCGCGCTCCCGGCCGCTGCCGCCGTCGCCGGGCGTGTGCGAGCATGAAGAGACAAGGAAGAACGCGACCATGCGAATGCCCGGCCCGGAATGAATCCGCGGAAACGCCGGTTGCACTCGTCGGCAAGCAGTCTCCGTACAACCCGGGAGAGATGTAGATGTCCGTATCGGACGAGACCACCACCGTCACCGACGGCATCATCCTGACCGACGCCGCCGCGTCCAAGGTCAAGGCCCTGCTCGACCAGGAAGGCCGCGAGGACCTCGCCCTGCGTGTCGCCGTCCAGCCCGGCGGCTGCTCCGGCCTGCGCTACCAGCTCTTCTTCGACGAGCGCTCGCTCGACGGTGACGTCAAGAAGGACTTCGACGGCGTCAAGGTCGTCACGGACCGCATGAGCGCCCCGTACCTCGGCGGCGCCACCATCGACTTCGTGGACACCATCGAGAAGCAGGGCTTCACGATCGACAACCCGAACGCGACCGGCTCCTGCGCCTGCGGCGACTCCTTCAGCTGATAGGCCCCGACGGACCGGCCGGCCCGGTCCGACGCGAAAGGCGGCGGCCCCTTCCCGGGGCCGCCGCCTTCGTGCGTCGCGACGAGGTCAGCGGGCCTGCGGCCGCAGCGCGCCCGGCTCGGCCGCGGCGATCCGCGCGCCGTCGGTGCCGACCACCGTCCGCCCGTCCAGTGGCGCCCTCAGCCGTACGGTCTTGCCGTACTCCTTGGCGATCAGCACGCACACCTTGTCCGGCCAGGGCTTTTCCGTGACCGCGACCGTCACCCGGCCGCCGCTCTCCGTGGCCGACGCCGTGTAGTCGGCGCAGACCCCGCCGAAGAACCGCACGGTCAGCTCCCGGCCGTCGGCCGTGTAGCCGGTCACCTTCACATGCCGCTCCCCGGAGGCACCGGAGGGCCGCGCCGACGGAGCCGACCGGGCCGACTTCAGGTACCTGGGGTCGATCGCCGGATAGGTCACCGTGAACGCGTCCTGCCCGGCCGCCCGCACCCGGAACAGCCAGGAGGGCACCAGGGCCTGCCGCCCGCCGACCGAGTGCGCGGCCAGCCCGAACACCGCCTCGTCGACCGTGAGGGTGTCCGCCGCCCGACCGGGCGCCCCGGTGGTCGCACCCGGGACCGCACCGCACGGCTGTTCCAGCCGGTCCTTCGCCGGCACCGGCGTGGCACAGCCGCCGATCCCCATCCGGTGACCGCTCTTCGGCGGCGCCGCGTTCATCAGCTCAAGCGACCTGCGCGCGTCCAGCACCGGATAGGTGTCGCCCTTCACGGGCGCGGCGAGCAGCCCGTGACCGCCCACCACCTCGCCCCGCTTGTCGACGCTCAGGCCGGTCGTCCAGCCGTACGTGGGCAGCCCGCCGACCACCGGATCGGCGTTGACCACCCGCTGGCTGCCCAGCACCTGGCTCGCGTCGGTCTTCGCGCCGGCCAGCCCGGCCGCCTTCAGCACCGGCGCCACCACCCGGATCGCCTCCCGCGCGCTCACCGAGGTGCCGGCGGGGGCCGCCGGGTCGTGCGCGCACAGGATCCCCTTCCTGCAGTTGTCGGTGCCCGGCGCGAACCGGCTGTAGGTCCAGCTGCCCGGCGCGTCCCGGTCGACCTGCAGCCTCGGCCCGGTCCCGTCCTTGCCGCCGACCCGCCAGATCCGGCCCTCGGCGACCGGCGACGCGTCGATGCCGAGCGCTTTCGCCAGCCGCGCCACGGCGCTCTCGCCGACCCCGCCCGCCGACTGGTACACCGGCGCCGAGCCGGGCCCCCGGGGCAGCTCGCCGCCCGCCACGTAGGTCGCGCCGGACGGGTCGTGCTCCCCGGGAGCGATGCCGTTCCCGTCCGACGCGCCGTCCAGGGCCAGCTGCGGGGGAGTGCCACCCCCGCCCGAGGCGCCCGGGGCGGTACCGCCCCCCGGGCCACCGCTCGCCGCGAGATACGCGCCACCGACGCAGACCAGCAGCACCGCGGCCGCCACCGAGGCGACGACCAGCGGTGAGCGGTGCCGGCCGGAGCGGCCGGCCGTCTCCTCGGCGCCGGCCCGCGGCGCCCCCGCCACATGTTCACCGGAAGGCTCCGGCACCTGCGCGTCACCGGAGTTCTCAGGCCGCTCGGTGTTCACCGCATCGCTCCTCGCTGGCTCGTGTCCCGTGCTCCCCGGCGTGGGGGACGGCGATGGGACGCGGGAGGCGAGTGCGCGGTTCCCGGGACTGCGCCGGACGGGTCAGTCGCCGTAGTCCGACATCGCGTCCAGCAGCCGGGCGGACCGGGCGGGGACGCGCACCCCGTGGATCCGGGACGGGGACACCGGCCGCGACGCGGCGCGCTCGGGAGCCGCCCAGTGCGGTGCCATCCGGGCGCAGTCACCGCGCAGTGCGGCGAGATCACCGTCGTACTCGGCGGGTCGGCTGTGGTCGGCCTCGGGAATCGTCATGAGCGCACCGTAGGCACGCTCGGGTCCGCGAAGAAAGATCTACTATCGGGTAGTTTTGCCAGCTTCAGTGGCGCCGCTCGAACGGGTAGCGTGAACTGTCAATCCCGCCTCCCGCAGGAGAATGCCGACGTGCGCATCGCAGTCACCGGCTCCATCGCCACCGACCACCTCATGACCTTCCCCGGCCGATTCGCCGAGCAGTTCGTCGCGGATCAGCTGCACACGGTCTCGCTGTCCTTCCTGGTCGACAACCTGGACGTGCGCCGAGGTGGGGTCGGCGCGAACATCGCCTTCGGCATGGGCCAGCTCGGCACGCGGCCGATCCTGGTCGGCGCGGCCGGCTTCGACTTCGACGAGTACCGGGCCTGGCTCGACCGGCACGGCGTGGACACCGAGTCGGTCCGGATCTCCGAGACCCTGCACACCGCACGCTTCGTGTGCACCACCGACGCCGACCACAACCAGATCGGCTCCTTCTACACCGGCGCCATGAGCGAGGCCCGCCAGATCGAGCTGAAGACCGTCGCCGACCGCGTGGACGGCCTCGACCTGGTCCTGATCGGCGCCGACGACCCCGAGGCGATGCTCCGCCACACGGAGGAGTGCCGCTCGCGGGACATCCCCTTCGCCGCCGACTTCTCCCAGCAGATCGCCCGCATGGAGGGCGACGAGATCCGGATACTGCTGGACGGCGCGACGTACCTGTTCTCCAACGAGTACGAGAAGGGCCTCATCGAGTCCAAGACCGGCTGGAGCGACGCGGAGATCCTGTCCAGGGTCGGCCACCGCGTCACCACGCTCGGCTCGCGCGGCGTGCGCATCGAGCGCGTCGGCGAGGACCCGATCGAGGTCGGCTGCGCGGAGGAGGAGCGCAAGGCCGACCCCACGGGCGTCGGCGACGCCTTCCGCGCCGGCTTCCTGTCCGGCCTGGCGTGGGGTGTCTCCCTGGAGCGGGCCGCCCAGGTCGGCTGCATGCTGGCGACGCTCGTCATCGAGACGGTCGGCACGCAGGAGTACCAGCTGCGGCGCGGTCACTTCATGGAGCGCTTCACCAAGGCGTACGGGGAGACGGCCGCCGAGGAAGTCCGCACCCACCTGCGCTGACGGCCGCGGGTGCGCGGGGGCCGGCCGCACGGTTCCCCGCGCACCCGGCGGACGCTTCAGACCAGCCGGTGCACCAGGTAGGCCGTGCCCCGTTCGGCCGGTTCCTCGCCCAGGTAGCGCTGGCCGCGCATCTCGCACCAGGCGGGGATGTCCAGCCGGGCGGCCTCGTCGTCCGACAGGACGCGGACCGTGCCGCCCACCGGCACGTCCCCGATCACCTTCGCCAGCTCGATGACCGGGATGGGGCAGCGCTTGCCCAGGGAGTCGACGACGAGTTCGGCGGGGCGCGCCCGCACGGCCGGCGCGGGCGCCCCGAGCTTCGCCCGCACGGCCGCCACCGCCTCGGGCAGCACCTGGAGGAACCGCTCCACGTCCGCCTCGGCCGCGCCCATTGGCAGCGACACCCGTACGTTCCCCTCGCTCAGCACCCCCATCGCCTTCAGCACATGGCTGGGCGTCAGCGTGCTGCTCGTGCAGGAGGAGCCGGACGAGACGGAGAAGCCCGCCCGGTCCAGCTCGTGCAGCAGCGCCTCGCCGTCGGCGTAGAGACAGGAGAACGTGACGATCCCGGGCAGCCGCCGCTCCGCGTCGCCCACCACCTCCACGTCCGCCACCAGTTCCGGCACCCGCGTCCGGATGCGCTCCGTCAGCTCCCGCAGCCGTACCTCCTCCTGGGCCGCCCCGGCCCGCACCGCGCGCAGGGAGGCCACCGCCGCCACGATCGCCGGGATGTTCTCGAACCCCGCGGCGCGCCCCGACTCCCGCTCGTCCACCGGACCTTGGGCCGCGAACCGCACCCCCTTGCGCACGACGAGCAGCCCGACCCCCGACGGCCCGCCCCACTTGTGCGCACTGGCCGCCAGCAGCGCCCAGCCGCCCGCGACCGGCCCCCACCCCAGCGACTGCGCCGCGTCCACCAGCAACGGCACCCCGGCCGCGCGGCACGCCTCGGCGACCTCGGCCACCGGCTGCACGGTGCCGACCTCGTGGTTGGCCGACTGCAGGACGGCCAGCGCGGTGTCCGCGCGCAGCGCCGCGGCGAAGGACCCGGGGTCGACGGCTCCCGTCCGGCCGACACCCACATGGGTGACGGACCCGCCGTCCGCCTCGAACACCTCGGCCGAATGAAGTACGGAGGAGTGTTCGACGGCAGACACGATCAGGTGGCGCCCCACCCGCCGCCGTCCGGCCAACGCGCCCGCCACGCCCGTGTGTACGGCCCGGGTCCCGGAGGTCGTGAACACCACCTCGTCGGCCCGGCACCCGACCGCCTCGGCAGCCGCCTCCCGGGAGGCGTCCAGCAGCATGCGGGCCTTTCGCCCCTCCCGGTAGAGCCGGGCGGGGTCGGCCCATCCCTCGTCCAGCGAGGCCAACAGCGCCTGTCGGGCCACGGGGTGGAGGGGGGCGGCGGAGGCTGCATCGAAGTAGGGCACAGGGCAACGGTAAGACTTCGGTGAAGGCGGCCGCTCCAGGGGCGCCACGAACCGTGCGACCAGCCACAACGCCCTCCGCGCCGGCACGCCGAACCATGACAACCCGAGCCATTGGGCGCCCAATCCGACCCCTTCGGAGTGACCGGCGGCGCGTATGCCCCCCTCCCCGCGAACCCTCGGAGAGCGTCGGCTAGGGTTTGGTCCGCATAAACATCCAAACCCCTGCCCGACGCAGGGCGGCGACCGACCAGCGAGAAGGCCGCAGCCAACCGCGCGGGCGAGACTCTCGGGAAGGCGCTACGTGAGTCCCAACGGCTCCGACCGCTCGCCGCGGCGCCCGATGCGGCGGAAGCTGCTGCAGGCACTGACCGCGGGCCTGGTCCTGGCGACCGCGACCGGTTGCACATACAAGGACTTCCCCCGCCTTGGTATGCCCACCCCCACCACGGAAGAGGCTCCGCGGATCCTCTCCCTGTGGCAGGGCTCCTGGGCTGCCGCGCTCGCCGTCGGCGTGCTGGTGTGGGGCCTGATCCTGTGGAGCGCCATGTTCCACCGGCGCAGCCGCACCAAAATCGAGGTTCCTACGCAGACCCGGTACAACATGCCGATCGAGGCCTTGTACACGGTGGTCCCGATCATCATCATCTCGGTGCTGTTCTACTTCACGGCCCGGGACGAGTCGAAGCTGCTCAGCCTCACCGACAAGAAGCCGGATGTCACGGTCAACGTGGTCGGCTTCCAGTGGAGCTGGGGCTTCAACTACGTCGAGAGCGTCCCCGGCGTCACCGGCGACGCGAAGACCGACCCGAACCTGGCCGCCATCCCGGACCGGTTCAAGAAGGCCTTCCCGGCGAACGCCGGCGGTGTCTACGACGTCGGTACGCCCGGCACGCGGAACCCGCAGACCGGCAACCCCGGGCCGACGCTCTGGCTCCCCAAGGGCAAGACCGTCCGCTTCGTCCTGACCTCGCGTGACGTCATCCACTCCTTCTGGGTGGTGCCGTTCCTGATGAAGCAGGACGTCATCCCGGGCCACACCAACGCCTTCCAGGTGACCCCCAACAGGGAGGGCACCTTCCTCGGCAAGTGCGCCGAGCTCTGCGGCGTCGACCACTCCCGGATGCTGTTCAACGTGAAGGTCGTCTCCCCGGAGCGCTACCAGCAGCACCTCAAGGACCTCGCCAAGAAGGGGCAGACCGGTTACGTTCCCGCCGGCATCGCGCAGACGAGCCACGAGAAGAACCGGGAGACGAACAACCTGTGAGCATCCTCAACGAACCCCAGGGTGCCGCGGCAGCGGAGGACTCGTACGAGAACGAGCTGCCGGTCAGGCGCAAGCAGCCCGGTAACGTCGTGGTGAAGTGGCTGACGACCACCGACCACAAGACGATCGGGACGATGTACCTCTGCACCTCGTTCGCGTTCTTCCTGATCGGTGGCGTGATGGCGCTGCTGATGCGCGCCGAGCTGGCCCGGCCGGGTCTGCAGTTCATGTCGAACGAGCAGTTCAACCAGGCGTTCACGATGCACGGCACGATCATGCTGCTGATGTTCGCGACGCCGCTGTTCGCCGGATTCGCCAACTGGATCATGCCGCTGCAGATCGGCGCGCCCGACGTGGCGTTCCCGCGGCTGAACATGTTCGCCTACTGGCTGTACCTGTTCGGCTCGAGCATCGCGGTGGGCGGCTTCCTGACCCCGCAGGGCGCGGCGGACTTCGGCTGGTTCGCCTACTCCCCGCTGTCGGACGCGGTCCGTTCGCCGGGCGTCGGTGCCGACATGTGGATCATGGGTCTGGCCTTCTCCGGTTTCGGTACGATCCTGGGCGCGGTCAACTTCATCACCACGATCATCTGCATGCGCGCACCGGGCATGACGATGTTCCGCATGCCGGTGTTCACCTGGAACGTGCTGCTGACCGGTGTGCTGGTCCTGCTGGCCTTCCCGGTCCTGGCGGCCGCGCTGTTCGCCTTGGAGGCGGACCGAAAATTCGGGGCACACGTCTTCGACCCGGCCAACGGCGGCGCACTGCTGTGGCAACACCTCTTCTGGTTCTTCGGCCATCCCGAGGTGTACATCATCGCCCTGCCGTTCTTCGGCATCATCTCCGAGGTCATGCCGGTCTTCAGCCGTCGTCCGATCTTCGGTTACATGAACCTGATCGCGGCCACCATCGCGATCGCCGGTCTGTCCGTGACCGTGTGGGCGCACCACATGTACGTCACCGGCGGTGTGCTGCTGCCGTTCTTCTCCTTCATGACCTTCCTGATCGCGGTCCCCACCGGTGTGAAGATCTTCAACTGGATCGCCACCATGTGGAAGGGCTCGCTGTCCTTCGAGACACCGATGCTCTGGGCCATCGGCTTCCTGATCACCTTCACGTTCGGTGGTCTGACCGGTGTCATCCTGGCCTCGCCGCCGATGGACTTCCACGTCTCCGACTCGTACTTCGTGGTGGCGCACTTCCACTACGTGGTCTTCGGCACGGTCGTCTTCGCGATGTTCTCCGGCTTCCACTTCTGGTGGCCGAAGATGACGGGCAAGATGCTCGACGAGCGCCTCGGCAAGATCACGTTCTGGACGCTGTTCGTCGGCTTCCACGGCACCTTCCTGGTCCAGCACTGGCTGGGCGCCGAAGGCATGCCGCGCCGGTACGCCGACTACCTGGCGGCCGACGGCTTCACCGCCCTGAACACGATCTCGACCATCAGCTCGTTCCTGCTCGGCCTGTCGATCCTGCCGTTCCTCTACAACGTGTGGAAGACGGCCAAGTACGGCAAGCCGGTCAATGTGGACGACCCGTGGGGCTACGGCCGTTCGCTGGAGTGGGCGACCTCCTGCCCGCCGCCGCGGCACAACTTCCTCACCCTGCCGCGGATCCGCAGCGAATCCCCGGCGTTCGACCTGCACCACCCTGAGATCGCCGCGCTCGAACAACTCGAGAACGTCGGTCACGGCACCGCCATCGCGGGCAGCAAGGAGGCCGGCAAGTGAAGATCCAGGGTCGGATGTTCATCTGGCTGAGCGTCTTCATCCTGATCATGGCCATCGTGTATGGCGTGTGGTCGAAGGAGCCGGCCGGCACCACCGCGCTCTTCCTGGCCTTCGGCCTGAGCGTCATGATCGGCTTCTACCTGGGCTTCACCGCCCGGCGGGTCGACGCGGGCGCGCAGGACGACAAGGAGGCGGACGTCGCGGACGAGGCGGGCGAGCTGGGCTTCTTCAGCCCGCACAGCTGGCAGCCGCTCATGCTGGGCACCGGCGGCGCGATCGCCTTCCTCAGCATCGCGGTCGGCTGGTGGCTGATCTACTTCGCCGCTCCGATCATCATGCTCGGCCTGTTCGGCTGGGTGTTCGAGTACTACCGCGGTGAGAACCGCACCCAGTAGCGCGCGAGCACACGCACCGGGAGCCCGGACCCTTCGTCAGGAGGGTCCGGGCTCCCCGGTTTTTCCGGGCGCGGCAGCCCCGGCGAAGGCTCCCGTCCCTCTTTTGCCGCACCAGCGTTCCCTCGAACGAGTTACCCACCGTGCCGGTACGGTCACCACCTCATAGCGTGATCGTATGAATCACACTGCGCGGACCCGCACCGTCGTCAGCTGCACCCTGCTGGTGACCGCCCTCGGCGCGGGCGTCACCGCTTGCGGTTCGGACGGCAACCCCCTGTCGGCCAGGCCGTACGACGCAGCGGGCCAGATCTCCTTCAACGGCCCCACCGATGCAGGGAAGCAGGCCGATCCGGACAAGCCCCTGGAGGTCACCGAGAAGAGCGGTGACGGCCGTATCACCGATGTCACCGCCCAGGACTCCACAGGGCGCTACGTGGCGGGCGAACTCGCCGCCGACGGCAGCCGGTGGCACAGCACCTCCCCGCTGGCCGCGAACGCCCACTACACGGTCACGGTGAGCATCGAGGACGAGGACGGCGCGCCGGGCCGCAAGGTCCTCGCGTTCGACACCAGCAAACCCACCAGCAAGAAGCGGCTGAACGTCACCTTCGGGCCGGACAAGGGCACCTACGGCGTCGGACAGCCCATCACCGCCCAGCTCGACCAGGAGATCAAGGACAAGGCGCAGCGGGCCATCGTGGAGCGAGCCCTCCGGGTGGACTCCGTACCGGCCGTGCCCGGCTCCTGGTACTGGGTGAGCGGCAAGGAACTGCACTACCGCCCCCGGGAGTACTGGCCCGCCCACGCCACCATCCAGGTGCACAGCAACCTGGACGGCGTGCGGATCAGCGACCGGCTGTGGGGCGGAAAGTCGAAGGCGCTGAAGATCACCACGGGCGACCGGGTCGAGGTCATCACGGACGCCGGCACGCACCAGCTCACGTACTACAAGAACGGTGCGCAGGTCGAGCAGATCCCGGTCACCACCGGCAAGCCGGGCTTCGAAACCCGCAACGGCGTCAAGGTGGTACTGGAGAAGCAGTACTTCGTACGGATGCGCGGCAGCACCGTCGGCATCGCCGAGGGCAGCTCCGACTCCTACGACCTGCCGGTGTACTACGCCACCCGGGTGACCTGGTCCGGCGAGTACGTCCACGCCGCCCCCTGGTCCGTCGGGTCCCAGGGGTACGCGAACGTCAGCCACGGCTGCACCGGTATGAGCACGTCCAACGCCGAGTGGTTCTTCGACAACATCCACGAGGGTGACGTCGTCAAGGTCGTCAACTCGGGCGGCGACCCGATGGAACCCTTCGGCAACGGCTTCGGCGACTGGAACCTCGACTGGAAGAAATGGCGTACCGGCAGCGCGCTGACCGGCACCACGGACACCCCGTCGACCGCGGACGCGGCGAGGCTCCAGCCGACGGCCGTGTGAACGTCCCGAGGGGGCGCGGGAGCACGGCGATGCGCGGCCGCGCCGGGTGGGCGCACGAGACACCCACCGGCCCGCACGCGCCGTGCGTTCCGCGCCCCGGACCCTCAGGCGCTCAGCAGCCTCGTGCGCCGCAGCAGGGAAGCCAGCGCGGCGGCGAACTCCACCGGATCCACGGGCAGGGTGACCGCCGCGTCGGCCCGGCTCCACGTCGCCAGCCAGGCGTCCTGCGGCCGGCCCATCAGCAGCAGTACCGGCGGGGCCTGGAACACCTCGTCCTTGATCTGCCGGCACACCCCCATGCCCCCCATGGGCACGGCCTCGCCGTCGAGCACGCAGACGTCGATGCCGCCCTTGTCCAGCTCGCTCAGCACCGCGGCGGGCGTCGCGCACTCCACGAACTCCACCTCGGGCACGTCCGGAGCCGGCCGACGACCGGTGGCCAGCCGTACCTGTTCGCGGGTGTTGGAGTCGTCGCTGTAGACCAGCACCGTGGCGGTCGGCTGCATTGTTCCTCCGGGACGTCAGCGTCGTACGGACAGGACGGACAGGGCCGTTTGGGCGGATGTTACTCCCATGAACACCACGTCAGCACCGGTTCGGCGGGCAGCAACACTCCGAACGGCACCCCCCGGAGTGAGGGCGGGATAAGCGACCGACATAATGTCGGTCGTGGCGACAGCAACGACAGTAGATACCGGGCACGCGCACCCGTCGGTCAACCGGCCGAACCTCACCAGCGTCGGAACCATCATCTGGCTGAGTTCCGAGCTGATGTTCTTCGCGGCCCTCTTCGCGATGTACTTCACCCTCCGGTCGGTGACCGGACCGGCTCACTGGAAGGAGATGGCGCACGCGCTCAACGTGCCCTTCTCCGCGACGAACACCACGATCCTGGTGCTCTCGTCGCTCACCTGCCAGCTCGGCGTGTTCGCGGCCGAACGCGGCGACGTGAAGAAGCTCCGTGGCTGGTTCATCCTCACCTTCATCATGGGTGCGATCTTCATCGGCGGTCAGATCTACGAGTACACCGAGCTGGTGAAGAAGGACGGCATCTCGCTGTCCTCCGACCCGTACGGCTCGGTGTTCTACCTGACCACCGGCTTCCACGGCCTGCACGTGACGGGTGGTCTCATCGCCTTCCTGCTGGTCCTCGGCCGCACCTACGCGGCGAAGAGGTTCACGCACGAGCAGGCGACCGCCGCAATCGTCGTGTCCTACTACTGGCACTTCGTCGATGTCGTCTGGATCGGCCTCTTCGCCACGATCTACCTGATCAAGTAGCCGGGACCGCTCCCGCACATCCAGAAGCATCGACGCAGAAGATCCTGACACCGGGGTAATCCGTGAAAAAGCTCTCCGCACGACGACGCCATCCGCTGGCGGCGGTCGTCGTCCTACTCCTCGCGCTGGCGGCCACCGGGGGGCTGTACGCCGCGTTCGCGCCCGCGACGAAGGCGCAGGCCGATGAAACCGCCCAGTCCCTGACCATCAAGGAGGGCAAGAAGCTCTACCAGGTCGGCTGCGCAAGCTGCCACGGCACCGGTGGCCAGGGCTCCTCCGACGGGCCGAGCCTGGTCGGCGTCGGCGCCGCCGCGGTCGACTTCCAGGTGGGCACCGGCCGTATGCCGGCCTCGACCTCCCAGATGGCGCAGATCCCCAGCAAGAAGGTCGTCTACACGCAGGCCCAGATCGACCAGCTCGCCGCGTACGTCGCGTCGCTGGGCGCCGGTCCGAGCGTGCCGACCAAGGATCAGTACGGTCCGGCCGGGGCGGACATCGCCAAGGGTGGCGAGCTGTTCCGCACCAACTGCGCGCAGTGCCACAACTTCACCGGCAAGGGCGGTGCCCTCACCAAGGGCAAGTACGCCCCGACCCTCGAAGGCGTCGCACCCAAGCACATCTACGAGGCCATGCAGACCGGCCCGCAGAACATGCCGTCCTTCCCCGACACCACGATGTCGGAGAAGAACAAGAAGGACATCATCGCGTACCTGCACGCGGTCGACAGCAGCGAGACCGTGAACCCGGGCGGTATGGAGCTGGGCGGCATCGGGCCGGTCAGTGAGGGCCTGTTCGCCTGGATCTTCGGGCTGGGCGCGTTGATCGCGGTCGCCGTCTGGGTCGCCGCTCGGACCGCAAAGGCCAAGAAGTCATGAGTAGCCAAGACATTCCAGAAGAGAACCTGCCCGCCGAGCGGGACCACGGGCACGGCGCCGTGAGCGTCGCGGACGAGGAGAACCCGTTCGCCGACCCGGGCCTGCCGCCGCACGAGCCCCGCATCCAGGACATCGACGAGCGGGCCGCCAAGCGGTCCGAGCGTGTGGTGGCCCTGCTGTTCACGGTCTCGATGCTGGCCACCATCGCCTTCATCGTCGCGTACCTCGTGATCCCGAACGACAAGTCGATCTTCGTCTTCCCGATCGGGCACGTCAGCGCCATGAACTTCACGCTGGGGCTGACCCTCGGCGTGGCGCTGTTCTGCATCGGCGCGGGTGCGGTCCACTGGGCCCGCACCCTGATGTCCGACGTCGAGGTTCCCGCCGAGCGGCACCCGATCGAGGCCTCTCCCGACGTCCGGGCGCAGGTCCACGCGGACTTCCGTGAGGGTGCCAAGGAGTCGGCGATCGGCCGCCGCAAGCTGATCCGCAACACCATGTTCGGTGCGCTGGCCCTGGTGCCGCTCTCGGGCGTCATGCTGCTCGGCGGACTCGGCCCGGCCCCCGGGACCAAGCTCCGCCACACCCTGTGGGCCAAGGGCAAGCGCCTGATCAACATGAACACGAACCAGCCGCTGCGTCCCGAGGACGTCATCGTCGGCTCGCTGACCTTCGCCAAGCCCGACGGGCTGGAGGAGACGGCCGAGGACTTCCAGAACGAGATCGCCAAGGCCGCCCTGATGATCGTCCGGCTGCAGCCGGGCAACATCAAGGACAAGCGCGAGCTCGACTGGTCGCACGAGGGCATCGTCGCCTTCTCCAAGATCTGCACCCACGTCGGTTGCCCGATCTCCCTGTACGAGCAGCAGACGCACCACGTGCTCTGCCCGTGCCACCAGTCCACCTTCGACCTCTCCGACGGTGCCCGAGTGATCTTCGGCCCCGCCGGCCACGCCCTGCCGCAGCTGCGCATCGGTGTGGACAGTGAGGGTTACCTCCAGGCGCTCGGCGACTTCGAGGAGCCCGTCGGTCCTGCTTTCTGGGAGCGCGGATGAGTACTGCAGCGAACGACACGAACACGTCCGGCGCTGCCGCCGGCCGCACCCGCGGGAAGGCACCGGCCGGCGAGCGCGTCGCCGACTGGGCCGACGGCCGGCTGGGGATCTACTCCCTGGCCAAGGCCAACATGCGGAAGATCTTCCCCGACCACTGGTCGTTCATGTTGGGTGAGGTCTGCCTCTACAGCTTCATCATCATCATCCTGACGGGTGTCTATCTGACGCTGTTCTTCCACCCGTCGATGAACGAGGTGGAGTACCACGGCTCCTACGTCCCGCTCCAGGGACAGCTGATGTCCGAGGCGTTCAGCTCGACCCTGCACATCTCGTTCGACGTGCGCGGTGGTCTGCTCGTCCGGCAGATCCACCACTGGGCCGCGCTGATCTTCCTCGCCGGCATGTTCGTGCACATGATGCGCGTGTTCTTCACCGGCGCGTTCCGCAAGCCGCGCGAGATCAACTGGCTGTTCGGCTTCCTGCTGTTCGTCCTCGGCATGTTCACCGGCTTCACCGGTTACTCGCTGCCGGACGACCTGCTCTCCGGCACCGGTGTCCGCTTCACCGAGGGCGCGATCCTGTCCATGCCGATCGTCGGCACGTACATCTCGATGTTCCTCTTCGGCGGTGAGTTCCCCGGACACGACTTCGTCGCCCGGTTCTACTCGATCCACATCCTGCTGCTGCCGGGCATCATGCTCGGCCTGGTGGTCGGCCACCTGATCCTGGTCTTCTACCACAAGCACACGCAGTTCGCGGGCCCCGGCAAGACCGAGAAGAACGTCGTCGGCATGCCCCTGCTGCCGGTCTACATGGCCAAGGCCGGAGGCTTCTTCTTCCTGGTCTTCGGCGCCATCGCGGCGATCGCGGCCATCGCGCAGATCAACCCGATCTGGGCCATGGGCCCCTACCGCCCGGACCAGGTGTCCACCGGCGCCCAGCCCGACTGGTACATGGGCTTCGCCGAGGGTCTGGTCCGCTACATGCCGGGCTGGGAGATCAACTTCTGGGGTCACACGCTCGTCCTGGGCGTGTTCATCCCGCTGGTGCTCTTCGGTCTCGTGCTGATGGCGATCGCGGTCTACCCGTTCATCGAGTCCTGGGTCACCGGCGACAAGAGCGAGCACCACATCCTGGACCGCCCGCGCAACGCCCCGACCCGTACGGCGTTTGGTGTCGCCTGGGTGACGGTCTACATGATCGGTCTGGTGGGCGGTGGCAACGACCTCATCGCCACCCACTTCCACCTGTCGATCAACGCGGTCACCTGGTTCGTCCGGATCTTCTTCTTCGCCGGACCGGTCATCGCGTTCATCGCCACCAAGCGGATCTGCCTCGGCCTGCAGCGCCGGGACCGCGAGAAGGTGCTGCACGGTCGCGAGACCGGCATCATCAAGCGGCTGCCGCACGGTGAGTTCATCGAGGTGCACGAGCCGCTCAGCCAGGAGCAGCTGCACACGCTCACCGCGCACCACCAGTACCGGCCGGCCGAGATCGGCCCGACGGTCGACGAGAACGGCGTCGAGCGCAAGGTGAAGGCCACGCAGAAGCTGCGTGCGAAGCTCTCCAGCGCCTTCTACGGCGAGGACAGCCAGATCCCCAAGCCGAGCGTCGAGGAGTACAAGGAGATCACGAGCGGCCACGGCCACCACTGATCCTCGCGTCGCCACACCACGGTGAAGGGCCCCGTCCGGGTTGCGGACGGGGCCCTTCACCCTGTTCCGGGCTGGATAGGGTGGTCTACGACTTGCAGGACTGTGTACGAGGAGCGGCTGATGAGCGCTGTGACCCCCGCTGGAGGCGACACCGCGGCGGGCCGTTCCTGGCCCGTCCTGCTGAACGGCCTGCTGAACGGCCGTGACCTGAGCGCCGACGAGACCGCCTGGGCGATGGACCTGATCATGCGCGGCGAGGCGACCGACGCGCAGATCGCCGGCTTCATGGTGGCGCTGCGGGCCAAGGGCGAGACGGTCGAGGAGATCTCCGGGCTGGTCCGGACGATGTACGAGCACGCCAACGTGATCGAGGTGCCCGGCCCGGCCGTCGACATCGTCGGTACCGGCGGTGACGGCGCCAAGACGGTGAACATCTCCACCATGTCCTCGATCGTCGTCGCGGGCACCGGTGCGAAGGTCGTCAAGCACGGCAACCGCGCCGCCTCCTCCGCCTCCGGGTCCTCCGACGTCCTGGAGCAGCTCGGGATCAATCTCGGCCTGACCCCGAGACGGGTGGCGGAGGTCGCCGAGGAGGCCGGCATCACCATCTGCTTCGCGGTGAAGTTCCACCCGTCCCTGCGCCATGTGGCCGCCGCGCGCGGCCAGCTGGGCATCCGGACCACCTTCAACGTGCTGGGTCCGCTGACGAACCCGGCCAAGGTGCGGGCCCAGGCGGTCGGCGTGGCCGACCCGCGGATGGCGCCGATCGTGGCCGGTGTGCTCGCCGAGCGCGGCAACTCGGCGCTGGTCTTCCGGGGCGACGACGGCCTGGACGAGCTGACCGTCACCGCCACCTCCCGGGTGTGGGTGGTGCGCGACGGCAAGGTCACCGAGGAGACCTTCGACCCGCGGGACGTGGGCATCGACCTCGTTCCCGTGGACGCCCTGCGCGGCGCGGACGCGGCCTACAACGCGGAGGTCGCCCGCCGTTTGCTGGACGGCGAGCGGGGCCCGGTGCGCGACGCGGTGCTGCTGAACTCGGCGGCCGCGCTGGTCGCCCTCCATCCGACCGACGCGTCCCTCGCCGACCAGCTGCGCGCCGGCATGGCCAAGGCGCGGGAGTCGATCGACTCGGGCGCCGCCAAGCGGTCGCTGGAGCGATGGGTGGCGGCCACCCACGCCTGACCCGGTCCCGTACGAGGCGCGGTCCACATGGCGGACCGCGCCTTGCGCGCCGAAGATCGTGTGGCAGGATACTGAACCAGGTCATGAGTGACAGTCATGAGGCCCCGGCCGACTGTCCGGCAACCCTCCGTCCGTGGCGGGGTGCCCCGGGTGAAGACCAGGTCGTGGACAGCAAGGTCCGCGGCAAGCGCGGACCCCTCACGAATCTCCAGGGGTCCTGGTCGTCGAGGGAGCCTTCCGTGAGCAAGCGAATGCGATAGGGCCGCAGAGCCCCGCCTCCGCATCCCCCTTTTCCCCTCGCCCGCGCTGGAGCCGTGTCCGCTCGCGCGGTGAGTTCCAGCTGCCCACGGGAGTTCCCGCATGTCCGTCACCACTGCCACCACTGCCACCACTGCCGCCACCACCGCCGACCAGCCCGTCTGTGCCCCGCTGCCCGTGCTGGGCCGGGACGTCACCGTCCCGCTCGTGACCGGCGGCGAGGTCGGCTACGCCGCGCTCGACTACGCGGCCAGCGCCCCCGCCCTGCAGCGCGTCTGGGACGACGTCGCCGCCTACGCCCCGTACTACGGCAGCGTCCACCGCGGTGCCGGCTACCTCTCGCAGCTCTCCACGGACCTGTTCGAGAACGCCCGCAAGACGGTCGCCGCCTTCCTCGGCTGCCGCGCCGACGACCAGGTGATCTTCACCCGGTCGACCACCGACTCGCTGAACCTGCTGGCCCGCACGCTCCCGGCCGGCTGCCAGGTCTTCGTGTTCGAGACCGAGCACCACGCCTCCCTGCTGCCGTGGCAGGACGCCCGCGTCACCTACCTCGACGCCCCGCGCACCCCGCGTCAGGCCGTCGAGACCCTGGAGCGGGCCCTCGCCGACCGCGACCCGCACGGCCCGGCGCTGGTCTGCGTCACCGGCGCCTCCAACGTCACCGGCGAGCTGTGGCCGGTGCGCGAGCTGGCCGCGGCCGCCCACGCGCACGGGGCCCGGATCGTCCTCGACGCCGCCCAGCTCGCCCCGCACCACCCGGTGGACCTGCGCGACCTGGACGTCGACTGGGTCGCCTTCTCCGGGCACAAGCTGTACGCCCCCTTCGGCTCCGGTGTGCTGGCCGGCCGCGCCGACTGGCTGCGGGCGGCCGAGCCGTACCTCGCGGGCGGCGGCGCCAGCCGCAAGGTCACCCGGCGGGCCGACGGCGCGGTGGACGTGGAGTGGCACGAGAGCGCCGCCCGGCACGAGGCCGGCTCCCCGAACGTCATCGGCGCCTACTCCATCGCGTCGGCCTGCAAGGCGCTCACCGAGGCCGGCTGGGACACCCTGGTCGCCCGGGAGCGGCACCTGGTCCGCACGGTCCGCGAGGGCCTCGCCGACGTCCCCGAGGTGCGGTTCCTGTCCCTCTTCGGCGACGACGCCCCGCGCGTCGGCGTCCTCTCCTTCGTCGTCGAGGGCTGGAACAGCTCCCACTTCGCCGCCGCCCTGTCCGCCGAGTACGGCATCGGCGTCCGCGACGGCCTCTTCTGCGCCCACCCGCTGGTCCGCACCCTGCTGGGCAGCGACCCGCAGACCCAGGGCGAGTGCGGGGCGCCGGAGGCGGCGCCGGGGGAGAAGTCCCTCAACGCGATCCGGGTGAGCTTCGGCGCCGGCACGCCCGACGAGCACGTGGAGCGGTTCGTCACGGCGGTCCGGGAACTGGTGGCCCAGGGTGCGAAGTGGCGCTACCGCACCGAGGACGGCCGCTGCGTCCCGGCGGTCTGAGACCGAACCCTAGTTGTCCAGGCCGATCGCGAACGCGGCCTCCAGGTCGTGCTGGGAGTAGGTACGGAACGCCACGTGCGTGTCCGTACCCTCCACGCCCGGAATCCTGCTGATCCGGCCGGGGATCACCTCGGCCAGGTCCTCGTGCCTGCGGACCCGCACCATGGCGATGAGGTCGTAGGTGCCGGTGACCGAGAAGACCTCGCTGACGCTCTCCAGCCCGGCGATCTGTTCCGCGATCTCGGGGATCCGGTCCACGCTGGTCTTGATGAGGACGATCGCGGTGATCACGGCTGGTTCTCTCCCTCGGACGCCGGGGCCGGTGCGGACCTCACTCTAGTCGCAAGGCCGTAGCGCACCCACGCGTAGCCGAAGCCGAGGCCGAAGCCCACCAGGTGGGCCAGGTAGGCCACGCCCGGGCCGTCGGAGGCGCGGCCCGCCGCGAGCCACTGCAGGGCCGCCCAGAAGGGCAGGACGACCCAGGCGGGGAAGCGCAGCGGCAGGAAGAACAGAAACGGCAGGAGACTGGTCACGCGGGCCCGGGGGAACAGGTAGAGGAAGGCGCCGAGCACCGCCGAGATCGCCCCTGAGGCGCCCACCAGCGACTGCTCGGAGGCGGCGTTGGCGGCCGCGTAGCCGAGCAGGGCCAGATATCCGGAGCAGCAGTAGAAGAGCACGAACCGCACCCGGCCCATCCGCTCCTCGGTCATCGCCCCGAAGACGAAGAGGAAGAGCATGTTGCCGAGCAGATGCACCCAGCTGCCGTGCACGAACAGGGCGGTGGCGGGGGTGAGCGCCTCCCGGACGGCGCCGTCGAACAGCTCGGCCGGGACCACGCCCCAGTGCCGGAAGTACGCCCGCTGGGCGGTGAGCAGCGCGTCCCCGGTGCCGTACCCCGGGGTGAGTCCGGAGGCCGGCCCCAGGACGAAGATCAGGCAGCACAGGGCGATGAGGCCGTACGTCATCGGTGCCGAGCTGCGCCGGACCGCTCCCAGGGCCCTGCCGGTCGCCGTGTTCCAGGTGCTGATCATGACTACAGAGCATGACGTAACGGGACGCAACCTGACAGAGCGCCTCGCCGCCGTGGACGGGCGGGCGGCGAGCACCCGCCAGGCCGTAGGGTTACGTGCCACACGCGTCGGCCGACGGCGCACCGAGACCAGAAGGAAGCGGACAGTCACGATGACGGTTCCCCTGCCGACCGCCACGACGCGGTGGCGCTGCACTTTGTGCGGCAACCTCACCCGGTTCGACGTGACCCGCTCGTCGAAGGTCGTCGAGTACGTCCATCTCGATCTGGCCGGTGAGCCGAAGGTGGAGGAGCGCGAGGTGGTCAGTGAGACCATCGAGTCGGTCCGCTGCCGCTGGTGCAACGCGGTGGACCAGGTGGAACTCGTGGACAGGCCGGGCGCCGGCTCCTGAGCGGAGCGGACCCCGAGGACAGCGGAATTAGTGGGGTGTGACGGATGGTGGAGACCGCGGGCGGGGGGCCGGACGACGGCACCGCCGAGGTGCTTGACCGTCCGCTGCCCGACGGCGTGCGCCGGCGGGTCGTGCAGATCGTCTCGGACGGCTTCGGCGCTCTGACCCTGGCGGAACTGCCCCCCCAGTTGAGGCAGTACGCCCGGTTCGCCCCCCAGCGCCGGGCGAAGTTCGCCGGAAACGCGATGGCGGCGGCGCTGGAGACCGACCCGCTGTTCCGGCAGCGGATCGGGGAGAAGTTCAAGGAGGCGCAGCCGGAACTCGCCGGCGCCCTCGACTCCGGCTCGCCGCCCCCGGCCGCGGACCCGCTCGACGTGGCGGCCGCGGCCTACGTACTGCGCCCGGCGGGCTGGGTGAAGCTGGCCACCGCCGCCGGCGAGGAGGCCCTGCGGGCGGACGCCGAGCGGGCGGACGAGGAGAGCCGGGCCGAACTGGAGCGGCTGCGCGCCGAGCTGGCCCAGGCCCGCGACCACACCCGTGCCGAGACCGAACGGCTGCGCGCGGACCTGGAGTCGGTGAAGAGGGAGGCCGAGACGCTGCACCGCAAGCTGCGCTCGGCGTTCAGCGACGTCAAGCGGGGCGAGGCCGCGCTGCGCAAGGCGCGGGGCGAGATCGACGCCGTGCGCGGGGAGGCCCAGGCGCAGGTGTCGGCCGCCGAGAGCGAGTCCCGTCGGCTCAAGGCGCGCCTCGGTGAGGCGGAGGCCGCGCTGGAGGCCACCCGGCGGGCCGCCCGCGAGGGCCGCAGCGTGGAGGACATGCGGGTACGGCTGCTGCTCGACACCCTGCTGGACGCGACGCAGGGGCTCCGGCGCGAACTCGCCCTGCCCCCGGTGTCGGTGCGCCCGGCCGAGACCGTGGACGCGGTGGAACCGGGGCGCATGACCCCCAAGGACATCGCCGCCCGCGCCCTGTCCGAGAACGATCCGGCGATCCTCGACCAGCTGCTCGCGCTGCCGCAGGCGCATCTGGTGGTCGACGGGTACAACGTCACCAAGACCGGCTATCCGCAGATGCCGCTGGAGAAGCAGCGGCTCAGACTGCTCGGTCAGCTCTCGGCGCTCGCCGCGCAGACGGGCGCCGAGGTGACGTGCGTCTTCGACGGCGCCGAGCTGGCGGCGCCGGTGCTGCTCGCGCCGCCGCGCGGGGTGCGGGTGCTGTTCTCCAAGCCGGGCGTCACGGCGGACGAGCTGATCCGCCAGCTCGTGCGTGCGGAACCCCCGGGCCGGCCGGTCATCGTCGCCTCCACCGACCGGGAGGTGGCCGACGGGATCGCCAAGGTGGGCGCCCGACCCGTGGCCTCTGCGGTGCTTCTGAAGCGGCTGTCCTGAAGGTCCAACGGGCATAGGAGATGCCCGAATTGGCCGTATCGTCACGCAGCGCTGCGTCAATCGGACGTCACTGCTTGTGTGTTGTGTGCAAAGAATGCATTGCGTGACGGGATTTTTTGCCGTGAGGATTTGAACTGATCACAACGAGGTCACTAGGGTCAGGCCTCGAACCTCCGAGCGGGTGATCACTCACAAGAAGGAGTTCGTCCTCCGTGGCGTCCCACCGTCGACCCAAGCAGCCGAGCCGCACTCGTGTGACCGTGCTGACCACCGCAGCCGCCGCTGCCGTCGTGCTGAGCGCGAACGCCGCCAACGCCGCCCCCAGCGAGAAGCTGAACAAGGACGAGGTGAAGGCAAAGGTCGACAAGCTCTACCAGCAGGCCGAACAGGCCACCGAGAAGTACAACGGGGCCAAGGAGAAGCAGCAGAAGCTGCAGAAGGAAATCTCCACGATCCAGGACAACGTCGCCCGCGGCCAGGAGGACCTCAACAAGCTGCGCGACGGCCTGGGTTCGCTGGCCACGGCGCAGTACCGCTCCGGCGGCATCGACCCCTCGGTCCAGCTCTTCCTGTCCTCCGACCCGGACGACTACCTCGACAAGGCCTCCACGCTCGACCAGCTCAGCACCCAGCAGGTCGACGCGCTGAAGAAGATCCAGGCCAAGCAGCGCGAACTCGCCCAGGAGCGGGCGGAGGCCACCGAGAAGCTCAAGGACCTCTCCTCCACCCGCACCCAGCTGGAGCAGCGCAAGAAGGAAGTCCAGGGCAAGCTCGGCGAGGCGCAGAGACTCCTGAACTCGCTGACCGCCAAGGAGAAGGCGGCCCTCGCCGCCGACCAGCAGCGCGCCAACCGCTCCTCCACCGAGCGCGTGCACCTCGGCGACACGCCGCCCGCCTCCGGCCGGGCCGCGGCGGCCTTCTCCGCCGCCCAGTCCCAGATCGGCAAGCCGTATGTGTACGGCGCCACGGGCCCCTCCTCCTTCGACTGCTCGGGCCTGACCTCCTGGGCCTACGCCCAGGCCGGCGTGTCCATTCCCCGGACCTCCCAGGCGCAGGCCAACATCGGCACCCGCATCACCTCGCAGAGCGATCTGCAGGTCGGCGACCTGGTCTTCTTCTTCAGCGACATCCACCACGTGGGTCTCTACGCCGGCAACGGCCAGATCCTGCACGCCCCGCGCACCGGCACGGTCGTCCGGTACGAGTCCATGAGCACCATCGGCGGCCCGTTCATGTTCGGCGTCCGCGTCTGAGACCCGTCACGACACGACACCGGGTGGCGCCCGAACGGGCGAATCCCGGGAACCGGAACTGACCCCGCGCCCCGCCGTTGACCTGCGTCAGCGGCGGGGCGTCACCGTGTGTTGACTCCGAGGTCTTTGGCCGGGGCCCGCTCGCACGGCTACTGTCTGGCGCGTTTCCCCGGTGCCGGGGTCTCCCCGTCCCCAGGCGCCGGGGGAGCGGTCTCCGTCCGCCAGCAGAAGGACTGCCGTGGGGTCCCATCGTCGCCTTGCACCGTCCGGATTCGACCGTGGCGCGGCCGCCTTGTGCGTGCTGTCGGCCACGGCCGCAGCGCTCGGCGCCGTTCCGGCGCACGCCAGCCCGCACGGCGCCGCCCGTGCCGAGGTGGACCGGCTCTACGAGGAGGCCGAGCGGGCCACCCAGTCCTTCGACAAGGCCGCGGAGCGTGCCGACACGCTCCGCCGCGAGGTGCGCGACGCCCAGGACCACATCGCCCGGCAGCAGCAGCGCGTCAACACCCTGCGGGAGCGGCTCGGTTCGCTGGCCGGTGCCCAGTACCGCTCCGGCGGCATCGACCCGGCCGTCGCCCTGCTCTTCTCCGACGACCCCGACGACTACCTCGACAAGGCCGCCACCCTCGATCGCATCGGCGTCCAGCAGGCCGGCCAGCTGCGCGAGTTGCGGTCGGTGATGCGCGAGCTGGCCCAGGAGCGCGCGGAGGCCGCCGACAAGCTCGCCGAGCTGGAGAAGAGCCGCAAGGCCGTCGCCGCGCACAAGCACACCGTGGAGCGCAAGCTCGCCAAGGCCCGGCAGCTGCTCAACCAGCTGTCCGCCGCGGACCGCGCCGCCTACGCCCGCGCCTCCCGGGGCAGCCGCGCCTCCCTGCCCGACCCGGCCGGCGCCGCGGCCCCCGACGGCCGGGCCGCCGCGGCCCTGGCCGCCGCCCGCGCCGCCCTCGGCCGCCCCTACGTGTGGGGTGCCAACGGCCCCTCGGGCTTCGACTGTTCGGGCCTGATGCAGTGGGCGTACGCGCACGCGGGCGTCCATCTGCCGCGCACCTCGCAGGAACAGCGCTTCGCCGGCCGGCAGGTCCCGCTGTCCCAGGCCCGCCCCGGCGACCTGGTCGTCTACCGCTCCGACGCCAGCCACGTGGGGATGTACGTCGGCCACGGCCAGGTGATCCACGCGCCGTACCCGGGCGCGCCGGTGCGCTACGACCCGGTCGGCATGATGCCCGTCTCCTCGGTCACCCGCCCCTGACCTCCCCGCGCGCCGTACGATCGGAAAGTGGCTGGTCGTGGAAGGGCGTGGCGCCTCGGGGCGATGGGGCTCGGTCTGCTGCTGCCGCTGACCGGCTGCGGGGCGCGTATGACGGCCGACCCCGCGCGGGCCGGGGTGCAGCACGTGCTCGACCGGCGCGCGGCGGCCCTCCTCGGCCACGACGAGACGGCGTACGCCGCGACCGGCACCCGCGCCCCGTACTCCCGGCTGCGCGCCCTCCCGCTGGCCTCCTGGACCTACCGCGTCACCGGCGTGCGCCGCACGTCCGCGGGCGCCACCGCCGACGCCGAACTGCGCTACCGCGTCGCCGGCTACGACAAGGCCCCGGTCGACACCCGCCGCACCCTCACCCTGGCCCGCACGGCCGACGGCGGCTGGTATGTCAGCGCCGACAGGCCCGCCGGGACGGCCGGGCAGCAGCTCTGGGACCAGGGGACGGTGGCCGCCGTCACGGGCGCGCACAGCCTGGTCCTCGGCACCGGTCGGCCGGTCGCCGAGCTGCGGGTCTTCGCCCGGCTCGCCGACCGGGCGGTGCCCGCGGTCTCCGCGCGCTGGGGCACGCGCTGGAGCCGGCGGGTGGTCGTCCTGGTGCCGCGGTCCCTGGCCGGCATGGGCCGCCTGCTCGGCTCGCCCGCCGCGAACTACCGGGGCATCGCGGCCGTCACCACCGGTGAGGCGGGCGGTCCCGGCAACACGCCCGCGGACCGGGTCGTGGTCAACCCGGAGGCGTACGCCGGCCTCGGCGACGTCGGCAAACAGGTCGTACTGACCCACGAGACCACCCATGTGGCCACCCGCGCGGACACCACCGCCGCGACCCCGCTGTGGCTCTCCGAGGGGTACGCCGACTGGATCGGCTACCTCGGCACCGGCCGCGGCCCGAGGGAGATCGCCCCGGAGCTGGCCCGCGCCGTCCGGGACGGGCGGGTGCCGGATTCGCTGCCCGCCGACGAGGACTTCGGTTTCACCAGCGAGCCCACGGAACTCGCGCGGGCCTACGAGGGTGGCTGGCTGGCCTGCCGGATGATCGCCGAGGGCTGGGGAACGGCCCGGCTCGACGCCTTCTACCGCGCCGTCGGCGCGCACGGAGGGCGGGCGGGCGCGGTCGAGCAGGCACTGGACCGGGTGCTGGGCACGACACCGGGCCGGTTCACCGCCAGGTGGCGCGCGTACGTCGCCGGCCGGCTCGGCTGAGCCCGTCGCCGGCCCCGGCGGCCGTCGCGCGGTTTTCCGCGCCCCTGGAGGCGGGTGGGGGCCCGGGTCAGGAGGGGACTCGGTGTCTGCCGGCCTGGGTGGGGTGGGGCGGGAAGGTGACCGGCGTGGTCGGGGGGACCGTCGAGCGCCAGAGCCGGCGGGCCGCGGTGAGCGCGGCGGCGGCCAGCAGGCCGTTGCGCAGCACCAGGAGTGTCACGCCGTACCAGTCGCTCGCCACCACGTGCGTGAAGCCGAGCGGGAACTCCAGGACGGTCACGAAGGAGGCGAGCACCACCATCAGCGCGGGCGCCCCCATGCGGCTCGCCCGGTGCGTCAGACAGACGGCGGCCAGCCCGATCAGCCACACCAGGTACTGCGGACTGATCACCCGGCTGGTGACCGTGAACAGCAGCACCGCCGTGAAGGCCGCGTCGGTCAGGGTGGGCGGCGTGAGCCGGCCCGCCCGCAGCCGCCACAGCAGCAGCCAGCCGAACGCGGCCGCGGTCAGCGCCAGCGCCCCCGCGCTGACCTGGTCCACATGCGGGCCGAGGAACTCGATCGACCCGTAGTTCAGCAGTACCTCGCCGCTCCAGCCGAAGTGCCGGGCCACATGGAAGACCAGGGCGCCCAGCGACTCCACCTCGGTGCCCCGGTCCCGCTGGAAGGTCAGGAAGGCGAAGGCGCCCGGCATGGACACCGTGAACAGCGCCGCGAGGCCTGTCGCGGTCACCGCCGCCGACGCCCACGCCCGCCGCCCGGCACCGATCAGCAGCAGGGCGGGCCACACCTTCAGCAGCGCCCCGAAGGCCGTCAGCGCGCCCATCACCCGCGGGTGCCGCACCCCGGCGAGCAGCGCCGCCACCGCCACCGTGGTCACCATCACGTCGTAGCGGGCGTACACCGTCGGCCCGAGCAGCGGCACTCCGGCCACCCACACCCAGGTCCCGCGCCGGGACCGGCCGGGCCGTCCGCCCGTCCGGAGCAGCAGCACCAGGACCGCCAGGTCGGCGAGGGCCGCCAGCACGAAGAAGGCGTGCGGGTAGGACAGGAAGGGCAGCAGGGCGGGGGAGAGGACGGGCAGCGCGGCGGCCGGCGGGTACTGCCAGGTGACGTCGTCCAGCGGAAACGTTCCCTGCCGCAGCACCTCGTACCAACCGCGGTAGATCACCGACACGTCGGAGGTGACGTCCGGGCCGGGGAAGAGCAGGACCCGGAAGACGAACAGCAGCAGCACCGCACGGGTGACGCCCCAGGCCGCCAGCGGCCCGGCCGGCGACCGCCGGGCGGCCTTCGTCTCCACGTCATCCCCTGTCGTTCGATGCCGGTCGGTGTCCCGGTGCCACTGCCCGGCGTTCGATTCCGCGTCCATGATGGCCTGCACACCTGTGCGCATGCCACAGGCTCGGCCGCGCCCGGCCCCGAACCGCCGATTCGGTAGGGTCGGCGGCGATGCACAAGACCCTGATCGTCACCAACGACTTCCCGCCCCGGCCGGGCGGTATCCAGGCCTTCCTGCACAACATGGCCCTGCGCCTGGAGCCCGGCCGGCTGGTCGTCTACGCCTCCACCTGGAAGCACGGCCGGGAGGGTGCCGAGGCCACGGCCGCCTTCGACGCCGAGCAGCCCTTCACCGTCGTACGCGACCGTACGACCATGCTGCTGCCCACCCCGCGGGTGACCCGGCGGGCGGCCGGGCTGCTGCGGGAGCACGGATGCACCTCGGTGTGGTTCGGCGCGGCGGCACCGCTCGGCCTGATGGCTCCCGCGCTGCGCGGGGCCGGCGCCGAGCGCCTGGTGGCCACCACTCACGGGCACGAGGCCGGCTGGGCCCAGCTGCCCGCCGCCCGGCAGCTGCTGCGCCGGATCGGGGAGTCCACCGACACGATCACCTACCTAGGCGAGTACACCCGCTCGCGGATCGCCACCGCGCTGACCCCGCAGGCGGCCCGGCGCATGACGCAGCTGCCGCCGGGGGTCGACGAGAAGACCTTCCACCCGGGTTCCGGCGGCGCCGAGGTCCGCGCGCGCCTCGGTCTCACCGACCGGCCGGTGGTGGTCTGCGTCTCCCGGCTGGTGCCGCGCAAGGGCCAGGACACCCTCATCCGGGCCATGCCGCGCATCCTGGCCGCCGAGCCGGACGCCGTGCTGCTCGTCGTGGGCGGCGGTCCCTACGAGCGGGACCTGCGCCGGCTGGCCCGGGAGACGGGCGTCGCCTCCGCCGTCCGCTTCACCGGTGCCGTGCCCTGGTCCGAGCTGCCCGCGCACTACGGCGCCGGCGACGTCTTCGCGATGCCCTGCCGTACCCGGCGCGGCGGCCTGGACGTCGAGGGACTCGGCATCGTCTATCTGGAGGCGTCCGCCACCGGTCTGCCGGTCGTCGCCGGTGACTCCGGCGGCGCCCCGGACGCGGTGCTGGACGGGGAGACCGGCTGGGTGGTGCGGGGCGGCGAGCCGGCCGAGGCCGCCGAGCGGATCGCGGCCCTCCTGGGCGATGCCGAGCTGCGCCGCCGGATGGGCGAGCGGGGTCGGCGCTGGGTCGAGGAGAAGTGGCGCTGGGACCTGCTCGCGGAGAAACTCAAAGCCCTGCTCTAATACTTGCCGCCGCTCTGGCCGGAACCGGAAACTCCGCACATGCTGCGCGCATGACAGCAAAACTGATGCAGCGTCAGCTGACGAAACGTCACATCCTGGGCATGATGGCCCTGCAGACCGCCGCCGCGGCCGGTCTCACCCGCGTCGGCCTCGAATCCGCCCACGCGGCCGAACCGGCCGCCGTCGACAACGCCCCGGCCATCGTGGTCGGTTCGGGCTACGGCGGTGCCGTGGCCGCCCTCCGCCTCGGCCAGGCCGGCATCCGCACCCTCGTCCTGGAGATGGGCCGCCTGTGGAACACCGCGGGTGACGACGGCAAGGTGTTCTGTTCCACCAGCGCTCCCGACCAGCGCTCCATGTGGTTCCGCACCCGCACCGAGGCCCCGCTGGCCACCTTCCTGTGGCTGGACCTCGTCAACAAGGACATCGGCGCCTACCCCGGCGTGCTCGACCGGGTGCACTACGACCACATGTCCGTGTACGTCGGCCGGGGCGTCGGCGGCGGCTCCCTGGTCAACGGCGGGATGGCGGTCACCCCGCCGAAGTCCTACTTCACCGAGCAGTTCCCCACCGTCGACGCCGAGGAGATGTACGCCACCCACTTCCCGCGCGCCCGCTCCATGCTCGGCGTCAACAGCGTCGACCCGGCCTGGTTCGAGTCCACGGACTGGTACAAATTCACCCGCACCTCGCGCAAGGCCGCCGCCAACGCCGGCCTGAAGACCACCTTCGTGCCGAACGTCTACGACTTCGGCTACATGCAGCGCGAGGCGGCCGGCACCGCCACGAAGTCCGCCCTCGCGGGCGAGGTCATCTACGGCAACAACCAGGGCAAGCGCAGCCTCGACAAGACCTACCTCGCCGCCGCCCTCGGCACCGGCAACGTCACCATCAACACCCTGGAGCGGGTGAAGTCGGTCGGCAGGGCGGCCGACGGGTCGTACGTCCTGACCACCGACCGCATCGACACCACCGGCACGGTCGTGGAGAGCAGGCAGTACAGCTGCACCTATCTCTTCCTCGGCGGCGGCAGCCTCGGCACCACCGAACTCCTCGTCCGCGCCCGCGACACCGGCACCCTGCCGGACCTGAACGCCGAAGTGGGCGCGGGCTGGGGCACCAACGGCAACACCATGGTCGGCCGCGCCAACCACGTCTGGGACACCGTCGGCCCGAACCAGGCGACCATGCCCGTCATGGGCATTGACGACTGGGCCAACACCGCCAACCCGGTCTTCGCCGAGATCGCCCCGCTGCCCATGGGGTTCGAGCACTGGATCAGCCTGTATCTGGCGATCACCAAGAACCCCGAACGGGCCTCCTTCGCCTACGACTCCGCCTCCGGCGCGGTGAAGCTCGACTGGAACCCCGCCCAGAGCGCGGTGTCGGTGGCCATGGCCAGGAAGCTGTTCGACCGGATCAACCTGGCCAACCTGACGATCTACCGGTACGACCTGTTCGGCTCGTCCAGCAAGGTCTTCGCCGACGACTTCACCTACCACCCGCTGGGCGGCTGCGTGCTGGGCGGGGCGACCGACGACTACGGCCGGGTCAAGGGCTATCCCCGGCTCTACGTCACCGACGGCTCGCTCGTGCCCGGCTCGATCGGTGTGAACCCCTTCGTCACCATCACCGCGCTCGCCGAACGCACGATGGCGCGGGTCCTCGCCGAGGACACCGCGCCATGAGCGAAAGCGCCGGTCACTTGGCGTAGATCGCCTCGATCTCGTTCGCGTAGTCCTTCGCCACCACGTTCCGCTTGAGCTTCAGCGACGGCGTGAGGTGGCCCGACTCCTCCGAGAACTGGGAGGACAGAATGCGGAACTTCCGCACCGATTCCGCCTTCGACACCGCGGCGTTGCCGTCGTCGATCGCCGCCTGGACCGCGCCGATGAGATCCGGGTCCTCGCGCAGCGACGCCGCGGTGGAGCCCACCGGCTTGCCGTGGTCCGCGGCCCACCGGGCGAGGAACTCCTCGTCGATGGTGACCAGCGCACCGACGAACGGCCGCCCGTCGCCCACCACCATGCACTCCGCGACCAGCGCGTGCGCCCGGATCCGGTCCTCTATCACGGCCGGTGCCACGTTCTTGCCGCCCGCCGTGACGATGATCTCCTTCTTGCGGCCGGTGATCCGCAGATAGCCGTCCTCGTCGAGGGTGCCGATGTCACCGGTGTGGAACCAGCCGTCCGCCAGCGCCTCCGCGGTCGCGGCCGGGTTGTTCCAGTACTCCCTGAACAGGTGCTCGCCGTGCAGCAGCACCTCGCCGTCGTCGGCGATCCGCACCACCGAGCCCGGCAGCGGCTGGCCGACCGTGCCGATCTTCTGCCGGTCCCAGGGGTTGAACGCGGTCGCCGCGCAGGACTCGGTCAGGCCGTAGCCCTCCAGCACCGTGAACCCGATGCCCCGGAAGAAGTGGCCGAGCCGCTCGCCCAGCGGGGCGCCGCCGGAGATGGCGTACTCGCCCCGGCCGCCGAGCACCGCGCGCAGCTTGCCGTAGACCACCTTGTCGAAGACCTTGTGCTTGAACTTCAGGCCGAGCGACGGGCCCGAGGCGCTGTCCAGCGCCTTGCTGTAGGCGATCGCGGTGTCCGCCGCCTTGTCGAAGATCGCGCCCTTGCCGTCGGCCTGCGCCTTGGCCCGCGCCGAGTTGTAGACCTTCTCGAAGACCCGCGGCACACCGAGGATCAGCGTCGGCCGGAAGGCGGCCAGTTCGTCGGTGAGGTGGCTGATGTCCGGGACGCAGCCCAGCTTGATCGGCGCCATCATCGGCGCGATCTGCACGAGCCGCCCGAAGACGTGCGCGAGCGGCAGGAAGAGCAGGACCGAACACTCCCCGGTGCGGAACAGCGGGCGCAGTCGCTCCACGATGTTGCCGCACTCGGCGAAGAAGCTGCGGTGGGTGAGCACACAGCCCTTGGGGCGGCCGGTGGTGCCGCTCGTGTACACGATGGTCGCCGGGTCGTCGGCCTTGGCGAGCGAACTGCGCTCCTCGACCGTCTCGTCCGACACGTCCTGTCCGAGCCGGCCCAGCTCCTCGACCCCGCCGGCCTCGATCTGCCAGAGGTTCTTCAGGGCGGGCAGCGACTCGCGCACCGCCTCCACGGCCGCCGCGTGGGTGTCCAGTTCCACCACGCACGCGGTCGCGCCCGAGTCCGACAGGATCCACCGCACCTGCTCCGGCGAGCTGGTCTCGTACACCGGCACGGTGACGGCGCCGGCGCTCCAGATCGCGAAGTCGAGCAGCGTCCACTCGTAGCGGGTGCGGGACATCAGGCCCACCCGGTCGCCCGGCTGCACCCCGGCGGCGATGAGCCCCTTGGCGGCGGTGCGCACCTCGGCGAGGAACTCCCGCGCCGTCACGTCCTGCCAGGCACCGCCCACCTTGCGGGCGATGACGGCGACGTCGGGATGCTGCGCGGCGTTTCTGCGGACGATGTCGGTCAGATTCCCGTCCGCGGGGACCTCGTACAAAGCCGGAAGGCTGAACTCGCGCAAGACTGCTGCTCCTCATAGGGCGCCGGCGCCACGACACTGTGTGATGCGACGGTGCGGTCCAAGGCTCGGGCAAGTGCTCGTGGATTCGGATGTTGAAATCCTGAGCACGACTGGACTGCCCGGACGTTACCCGCCGGTATGGCGTCTACGACAGGGGGTCCCCGCGAGATGTTCGCTGCGTCACACAGGCTGGCTCTCCTTCGCGCACAGTAGTCCACGGCCGAACCGACCGGCGAGTAACCCCAGGCGGGACCGACACTGTTCACCTGGAGCGCACAGGCCTACCCTTGATCGCCATGGCATCCACACCCTCCGGATCCTCCGGGCCCTGTGGCCCCTCCGGCAAGCGAAGGACGCGCGTCCACGTGGTGAGCGACGTGCACGGCAACGCCCGGGACCTGGCCCGGGCCGGCGAGGGTGCCGACGCCTTGATCTGTCTGGGCGATCTCGTGCTCTTCCTCGACTACGCCGACCACTCGCGCGGGATCTTCCCCGACCTCTTCGGCGAGGAGAACGCCGACCGCATCGTCGAGCTGCGCACCTCCCGCCGCTTCGCCGAGGCCCGCGAGTTCGGCGCCCGGCTGTGGGCCGGCATCGGCACCGACCGTGCCGGGGCCATCGAGAAGGCGGTGCGCAAGCAGTACGCCGAGCTGTTCGCCGCGTTCCCCACCCCGACGTACGCCACCTACGGCAACGTCGACATGCCGCCCCTGTGGCAGGAGTACGCCCGCCCCGGCACCACCGTGCTGGACGGCCAGCGGGTGGAGATCGGCGGCCGGACCTTCGGCTTCGTCGGCGGCGGCCTGCGCACCCCGATGCGGACGCCGTACGAGATCGGCGACGAGGAGTACGCGGCGAAGATCGAGGCCGTCGGCGAGGTCGACGTGCTCTGCACACACATCCCGCCCGAGGTGCCCGAGCTGGTCTACGACACCGTCGCGCGCCGCTTCGAGCGGGGCAGCCGGGCCCTGCTGGACGCCATCCGCCGGACCCGGCCCCGCTACGCGCTGTTCGGCCATGTCCACCAGCCGCTGGCACGCCGGATGCGGATCGGCGCGACGGAGTGCGTCAACGTCGGCCACTTCGCCGGGACCGGCAGGCCCTGGGCACTCGAATGGTGACCGGCGGACCTGGGGGTGAGAGCGGCCGCCCGGTGGCGCGGTAGCCTTCACGCTGCACACACGTGCGCAGCCCGGCGCACACAGACCTCTTCATACGGCGCGCATCCGGAGGAGCCACGGCGATGGCGGAACACACCAGTTCGAGCATCACGATCGAGGCCGCTCCGGCCGACGTCATGGCGGTGATCGCCGACTTCGCGCGCTACCCGGACTGGACCGGCGAGGTGAAGGAGGCGCAGGTCCTCGGGACCGACGAGCGGGGCCGCGCCGAACGGGTCCGCCTCGTCATGGACGCCGGCGCCATCAAGGACGACCAGACCCTCGCCTACACCTGGACCGGCGACCACGAGGTCTCCTGGAGCCTGGTGAAGTCCCAGATGCTGCGCGCCCTGGACGGCTCGTACCTGCTGAGGCAGGCCGACGCCGGCGCCACCGAGGTCACCTACCGGCTCACGGTGGACGTCAAGATCCCCATGCTCGGCATGATCAAGCGCAAGGCCGAGAAGGTCATCATCGACCGGGCCCTGGCGGGCCTGAAGAAGCGGGTGGAGTCGGGCCGGTAGGCCCCGCGGCGGGTGCGGCCGAGCCCCGCTCGCGACCGCGCCCGTCTCCGTTACCGTTCACCCTCATGCGCACCATCCTGATCACGGGCCCGGGCGGCAGCGGCCGTACGACCGTCGCCGCGGCCACCGCACGGCGCGCCGCGGCCGAGGGCACCCGCACGCTCCTGCTCAGCGCCGATCACACCGACACCGCGGGCGCGGCGCTGGGCACCGGGACGGGAGCGGCCCCCGCCGAGGGCGCCGGGGACCTCACCGCCGGGAACCTCACCACCTGGCGGCCCGACGCGGCCGACCGCTTCCGGCAGGACCTCACCCTCTTCCAGACCCGCGCCGCGAGCGTCCTCGACCTGCTGGGCGCCGCCCGCCTGGACGCCGAGGAGGTCACCCCACTGCCCGGCGCCGAGGAACTGTCCCTCCTGCGCGCGCTGCGGGACGCGGCCCTCTCCGAGCGCTACGACCTCCTCGTCGTCGACCTGCCGCCCCTGCCGCAGGCCCTCGCCCTGCTCGCCCTGCCCGAGGAACTGCGCCGCTATCTGCGCCGCCTGCTGCCCGCCGAGCGGCAGGCGGCCCGCGCCCTGCGCCCGGTCCTCGGGCGGCTGGCCGGCGTCCCCATGCCCGCCGACTGGCTGTACGAGACCGCCGCCCGCTGGGACGTCGAACTGGCCGCCGTCCAGGCCGTCCTCGCCGACCGGACCACCGCCGTACGGCTGGTCGCCGAACCCGGACCGGCCGGCGCCGAGGCCGTCCACACCGCCTGTCTGGGGCTGGCGCTTCGCGGACTGCGCACCGAGGCCCTGGTCGCCAACCGCGTCCTGCCCGACACCGGCGGCGACACCTGGTTCGCCGGACTCCTCGCCCAGCAGGGCAAGACCCTCGCCGAGTGGCGCGAGCTGCCCTGCGCCCTGCACACCGTCCCCCACCTCGGACGGGACCCGCGCGGCGCCGAGGACCTCGACGCCCTGCGCGTGCCGGCCGTCAACCAGGCGCCCGACCCGGTCGAGTGGCCCGTCGCCGACCGGATCGCGCAGGACGGCGTGCTGGTCTGGCACATCCCGCTGCCCGGAGCGATACGGGAGGAACTGGACCTGGTCCGGCGCGGCGACGAACTCCTGATCAGCGCGGGTTCCTTCCGCCGGATCGTCCCGCTGCCGTCCGCCCTGCGCCGCTGCACCGTGGCCGGGGCGGGACTGCGCGAGAGCGAGCTGCGGATCCGGTTCGCCCCCGACCCGGATCTGTGGCCAGGCGCCGGACGGTGAACGCCGTACGCCCGTTCAGGTACCGTCGGAAGGGCGAATCGTAGTCAGGAGTCCGCCATGAGCGAAGAGCGCCCAGCATCCGGCCCCTACGAGGAGGAGCAGGCGCGGCCCGCCGACGCCGACGCCTGGGCCGCGGCCTGCGCCGAGGACCTCGCCGCCGAGAAGGCCCGCCGCCGCACCGAGTACGGCCCGCCCCCGGGCTCGGCCGCCGAGGAACTCAAGCGGCTCGTGGACACGGTGGCCGAGAAGCTGTCCGGCCTCCAGTCACCGCTGCTCGGGGCCCTCGCCGGACCCGCCGCCCAGCAGGTGGTGCGCCAGGTCGTGCAGCAGGCCAAGGCCGCCGTCGAGCCCGTCATCGAACGCAACCCGGACGTCTTCGACCACCTCGCCCAGGCCGGCACCGAACTGCTGGCCGCCTACCGCTCCGCCGTCCAGGCCCAGGAGCACCGCTGGACCACCGGCGCGGCCGACCTGAAGGACGAGCGCCCCGGCCGCCCCGACCGCCCCGACGGGGGCGAGGGCACCGGCCCGGGAGAGCGTATCGACCTGGACTGAAGCCCTGCCGCGACAGGGCCTCGGGTACGGTTGGCCGTAGCGGGGCTCGACCGGAACTGAGGGATTCATGGGACTCACCATCGGCGTCGACATCGGCGGCACGAAGATCGCGGCCGGCGTGGTCGACGAGGACGGCAACATCCTCTCGACCTTCAAGGTGCCGACCCCCACCACGCCCGAGGCCATCGTGGACGCCATCGCCTCGGCGGTGGAGGGGGCGCGCGCGGGGCACGACATCGTCGGTGTGGGCATCGGTGCCGCCGGTTACGTCAACCGGCAGCGCTCGACGGTCTACTTCGCGCCCAACATCGACTGGCGCAACGAGCCGCTCAAGGAGAAGGTCGAGGCGCGCACCGGCCTCCCGGTCGTGGTCGAGAACGACGCCAACGCGGCCGCCTGGGGCGAGTACCGGTTCGGCGCGGGCAAGGGCCACCGGAACGTCATCTGCATCACGCTCGGCACCGGCCTCGGCGGCGGCATCATCATCGGCAACAAGCTGCGCCGCGGCCACTTCGGCGTGGCCGCCGAGTTCGGCCACATCCGGATGGTCCCGGACGGTCTGCTGTGCGGCTGCGGCTCGCAGGGCTGCTGGGAGCAGTACGCCTCCGGCCGCGCCCTGGTCCGCTACGCCAAGCAGCGCGCCAACGCCACGCCCGAGCGGGCCGAGGTCCTGTTGTCGCTCGGCGACGGCACCCCCGACGGCATCGAGGGCAAGCACATCTCCATGGCCGCCCGCCAGGGCGACCCGGTGGCCGTGGACTCCTACCGCGAGCTGGCCCGCTGGGCCGGAGCCGGTCTGGCGGACCTGGCCTCCCTGTTCGACCCGTCCGCGTTCATCGTCGGTGGCGGCCTCTCGGACGAGGGCGACCTGGTCCTCGACCCGATCCGCACCTCGTACAAGCGCTGGCTGGTCGGCGGCAACTGGCGGCCGGTCGCGGACGTGATCGCGGCCCAGCTCGGCAACAAGGCGGGCATGGTCGGCGCGGCGGACCTGGCCCGCGAGCCCGACCCGATCATGTGACGTTCGCTTCACGGTGTGCGGTCAGCGCACCGAACCGAGGGCGCGGGGATCCGTGCGACCAGCCACGACGACGCGGCGGTCGCGCACGGAACCTCGCGCCTTCGGCGCCTTCGGCCATGACGCGCCCCGGCTCCCCGGCGGCGTAAATTGACGGCATGGCAACCCCGCTGCTCCCCAACTCCCGCATGGAAGCCGACGGTTCCGCGGTCGTCAGGGTCCTGAGCTACAACGTCCGTTCGCTGCGCGACGACACCGACGCCCTGGCGAGGGTGATCAGCGCGTGCGCTCCCGATCTGGTCCTCCTCCAGGAAGCACCCCGCTTCTTCCGCTGGCGCAAGAAACTCACCCGGCTGGCGGCCGCCTCCGGCCAGGTCCTCCTCACCGGCGGCGCCACGGCGGCGGGACCGGCGATCCTGTGCAGCCTGCGGGCCACGGTCGAACGCACCGAGGACGTCCTCCTGCCGCTCACCCCCGGACTGCACCGGCGCGGATTCGCCACCGCCGTGGTCCGCTTCGGCGATGTCCGCCTGGGCGTGCTCAGCTGCCACCTCAGCCTGCGGCAGGACGAACGCCGGCAGCAGGGTGCCTTGCTGCTGGACCGCCTCGCCGGTCTGGGCGTGGCGCACACCGTGGCGGGCGGCGACCTCAACGAGCGTCCCGACGGGCCCACCTTTCGCGAGCTCTCCGGCGCCCTCCAGGACTGCCGGGTCGCGGCTCCCTGGGGTGGCGAGTTCACCTCCACCTCGGCCGACCCCCACCAGCGCATCGACGCGATCTTCGCCGACCGGGGCGTCGAGGTGCTGGGCTGCGGCGTCCCGCTGGACCAGCCCGGCGTCACCCGGGCCGACCTGGTGGCGGCCACGGATCACCTTCCGGTGCTGGCCGCGCTCAGGATTCCGCCTGCTTGAACCAAGTGGCCACGGCCCAGGAGTACGGGATTCCCGGCGTCGCCGTCGGTGTGGTGACGCAGTGGGCGAGGAGATCCACCTCGCCCACTGCGTCACCGACGCCGACCACCCGCTGCCGGTCGACGCGCACACGCTCTTCCACCTGGTCTCGGCCTCCAAGAGCTTCACGGCGACCGCCCTGATGCGCCTGGCCGAGCAGGGCCGGGTGGATCTGGCCGCCCCGGTCCGCCGCTACGTCCCCGAGCTGCGGCTCGCCGACGAGGACGCCGCCGCGAGGGGGGTTCAGGCGGGGCCCACGAGCTGCGGTCCCCTCAGACCACGGCCCCCCGGCCGGGATCGTCGCCCTCCTCGTCGTCCGTGCGCATCCGCGTCACCAGCGTCGCGAAGCCGCCGAGGAAGCCGCCGATGGCGAGGGTCGTCAGCCACCAGGTCATGTCCCAGCCGAACAGGACCGCCAGCAGCAGCAGGAGCGGACCGCCGACCACGCCGAGCCAGGCGAACTTGGCCGTGGCGTCGGCGGCCGGCAGCGGAGGCGGCTCCGGCGGGACGAAGTGGCCGTCGTCGTCCTCGTCGAAGTCGTCCTCGGACGGCTCGGCCGGTGTGTGGTCGCGCGGACCGACGCCGGGCGCGAACGAGACCGAACTGCCCAGCGGCCGCACCGGACGCGGCTCGGCCGTCCGCTCCGCGCCGGTGTCGGTGTCCGGCTCCGGCAGCGCGAGGTCCTCCACCGACCGGAAGGGCCGGGAGCCCGGCGGATCCGGTGGTTCCGCGCCGTACCCCGCGACGATGGCCTGCCAGGCGGCCTCCTCGTCGAAGGGCACTCCCTGTTCGTCCGGCTCGCGCTCCTCGCGGTTGTCGCGGTCGGAGTCGTGCTCAGCCAACTGCGGCCGTCCCTTCTGTGCCGACACTGGGTGCGAGCCGGCCGATGAAGGCGAGGCTCTCCTCGAAGATCCGGTCCGCATCCTCGTCCAACGTCGCGACGTGGTAGCTGTGTTCCAGCACCAGCTCCGTCACGTCCACGGACGACACCCGGCTCAGCACCCGGGCCGCGTCCGCCGCCGGGACGACATGGTCCCGCGCGCTGCGCAGCAGCAGCAACGGCTGGGTGACCTGGGGCAACTCCCCGTCCAGCCGGCGCAGGAACACCCGCAGCGAGTGCGCCGCGTGCAGCGGCACCCGGTCGTAGCCCACCTCCGCCGCGCCCTCCTTCGCGATGTCGCTGGCGATGCCCTTCGTCGTCCGTACGAGGTGTCGGGCGACCGGCAGGGCGTACGCCGACAGGCCGTGCACCTTGTTCGCCGGGTTGACGACCACCGCGCCCGCGACCCGCGCGCCGTGCCGCGCGGCCAGGCGCAGCGCCAGCGCGCCGCCCATCGACAGGCCCGCGACGAAGACCCGGGAACAGCGCTCGGAGAGCAGGCGCAGTTCGCGGTCCACCTCCGCGTACCAGTCCTGCCAGCCGGTGAGCTGCATGTCCTCCCAGCGCGTGCCGTGGCCGGGCAGCAGCGGCAGAGACACGGTCAGGTCGTGGGCCGCGTGGTGCTCCGCCCACGGGCGCAGCGACTGGGGTGAGCCGGTGAAGCCGTGACAGAGGAGGACGCCCACTTCCCCGCCCTCGTGGCGGTACGGCTCGGCTCCGGGGAGAACCGGCACCTTCGACTCTCCTGTTCCTGGGAGGGCCCTGTCCGGCGACCGGTCAAGGCGGGAAGAAAAGTGCGGATGTGCTTCACCGTACGCGACCGCACTGACACCGACCAGGGTCGTCGGGCCCTTTGACGGTGCTCCGGGTTAAGGTCTGTTCGACGCAAACAGGAGGCACACGGGTGTTGTACGGCACGATGAAGGTCGCCATCGGCGGGCCGCTGAAGGTCGCCTTCAGGCCCTGGGTGGAGGGACTGGAGAACATTCCGGCCGAGGGCCCCGCCATCCTGGCGAGCAACCACCTGTCCTTCTCGGACTCGTTCTTCCTTCCGACGATGCTGAACCGCAAGGTCACCTTCATCGCGAAGGCCGAGTACTTCACCACCCCCGGCGTGAAGGGTCGGCTGACCGCCGCGTTCTTCAAGGGCGTCGGCCAGCTCCCGGTGGACCGCTCGGGGGCGCGCGGCGCCGGCGAGGCGGCGATCAAGAGCGGCATAGAGGTGCTGGAGCGCGGCGAGTTGTTCGGCATCTACCCGGAGGGCACCCGCTCGCCCGACGGCCGGCTCTACCGGGGCAAGCCCGGCGGCCTGGCCCGGGTGGCGCTCGCCACCGGCGCGCCGGTCATCCCGGTCGCCATGATCGACACCGAGAAGATCCAGCCGCCCGGCAAGGTGGTGCCCAAGCTGATGCGGCCCGGCATCCGCATCGGCAAGCCCCTGGACTTCAGCCGCTACCACGGCATGGAGCACGACCGCTTCGTCCTGCGCGCCCTGACCGACGAGGTCATGTACGAGATCATGAAGCTCTCCGGCCAGGAGTACGTCGACATGTACGCCACCGCCGCCAAGCGGCAGATCGCGGAGGCGGCGAAGGCGGCCAGGGAAGCGGAGAAGAAGGCCGAGGCCGAGAGGAAGGCCGAAGCGGAGAAGCGGGCGGAGGGCTAGCCGGCCGCGGCGACCCCCGGGGGGCGGGGGAGCGGGCGGAGCGGCGGCCGGAGAGCGGGGGAGTGGGGGACGTGGCCGGACGCGAGCGCGTCATGCGGATGTCGGTGGAGCTGCCGCTGTGGCGGGCGCTCGCCGGCTACCGCGTGCTGACCATGCTGTACGCCATCGGCCTGTGCGCCAGCGCGTACTCCCACTTCACCCGGCCCTGGCTCGCCGTCGCCTACTACACCGTCCTCGTCGGGTGGACCCTCGCCACCCTGTCCCTGGTGCGCAGCGCGGCCGCCTGCACCAAGCGCTTCCTGGCGGCCGACCTGGCCGTGGCCATGACCGGCATCCTGCTCACCCCGCTCGCCGACAACCACGAGCGGATCGCGGGCGGCGGCCCCACCCTGCCGTCGATATGGACCGCCGGTTCGGTGCTGGCCTTCGCGCTGAAGGGCGGCTGGCGCTGGGCCGCCGTCGCCTCCACGGCCGTCGCCGCAGTCAACCTGGTCGAGCGCGGCCACCCCGCCCGGGACACCGTGCACAACGTGATCCTCGTCTGGGTGGCCTCCATCGCCATCGGCTACGTCGTGGAGGTGGCCCGCGCCTCCGAGCGCACCCTCGCCCGCGCCCTGGAGATCGAGGCCGCCACCCGGGAGCGGGAGCGGCTGGCCCGGGACATCCACGACAGCGTGCTGCAGGTCCTGGCGATGGTGAAGCGGCGGGGCACGGCCCTCGGGGGCGAGGCGGCCGAGCTGGGCCGCCTCGCCGGGGAGCAGGAGGTGGCCCTGCGCACGCTGGTCTCCGGTGGTCTGGTGCCGGTGTCGCGGGTGTCGGAGGACGCGGCCGCCGGAGCCGTCGTACGGCTCGTCGAGGAGCCGGACGCGCGCGAACCGGCCGGCCCGGTCGATCTGCGTCTGCTGCTCGCCCCCTACGCGTGCGGCCGGGTGGGCCTCGCCGAGCCCGGCGCCCCGGTGGTGCTGCCGCCCGCCGCGGCCCGGGAGCTGGCCGCGGCGGTCGGGGCCGCCCTGGACAACGTGCGCCGGCACGTCGGCGAGGAGGCCCGGGCCTGGATCCTGGTCGAGGACGAACCGGACGAGATCATCGTGACCGTCCGCGACGACGGGCCCGGCATCCCCGAGGGCAGGCTCGCCCAGGCCGAGGGCGACGGCCGGCTCGGGGTGGCCCAGTCCATCCGTGGCCGGCTGCGCGACCTCGGCGGCAGCGCCGAGCTGATCTCCGTGCCCGGGCAGGGCACGGAAGTCGAACTGAAGGTACCGAAGGGCGCCGCAGGGGCGCGGGGGAAGAAGACGGAGCAACGATGACGCAGCAGCAGGACCCGATCCGGGTCATGGTGGTCGACGACCACCCCATGTGGCGCGACGCGGTCGCCAGGGACCTGGGCGAGTCCGGCTTCGAGGTGGTCGCCACCGCCGGCGACGGCGACCAGGCGGTCCGCCGCGCCAAGGCCGCAGGCCCCGACGTCCTCGTGCTGGACCTCAACCTGCCCGCCAAGCCCGGTGTCCAGGTCTGCAAGGAACTGGTCGCCCACAACCCGGCGTTGCGCGTCCTGGTGCTGTCCGCGAGCGGCGAGCACGCCGACGTCCTGGAGGCGGTCAAGTCCGGTGCCACCGGCTATCTGCTGAAGTCGGCCTCCACCGAGGAGTTGCTGGACGCGGTGCGCCGGACGGCCGTCGGCGACCCGGTGTTCACGCCCGGCCTCGCCGGACTGGTGCTCGGCGAGTACCGCCGGCTGGCCTCCGAGCCCGCGCCCGCCGCCGACGCCGACGAGCCCGGGGCGCCCCGGCTGACCGACCGGGAGACGGAGGTGCTGCGCCTGGTCGCCAAGGGTCTGAGCTACAAGCAGATCGCCGAACGCCTCGTCATCTCCCACCGCACGGTCCAGAACCACGTCCAGAACACCCTCGGCAAGCTCCAGTTGCACAATCGGGTCGAACTCGTCCGGTACGCGATAGAGCGCGGACTCGACGACGCGTAGGGCCATTGCGGCAATGCGGCGAAATCACCCTTCCTGCCTCTCCCGGTGTGACCTGAATCACCATTAGCGTGACCGATCGTCAGGCATACGCGGCGAAGGGACATTTCCATGCGGGTCGGAGTACTGACCGGAGGCGGCGACTGCCCCGGGCTCAACGCCGTCATCCGGGGCATCGTGCGCAAGGGCGTGCAGGAGTACGGCTACGACTTCGTCGGCTTCCGGGACGGCTGGCGGGGGCCCCTGGAGAACGACACGGTCCGCCTGGACATCCCCGCGGTGCGTGGCATCCTGCCCCGCGGCGGCACCATCCTCGGCTCCTCGCGGACCAACCCCCTCAAGACGGACGGCGGCATCCGCCGTGTCAAGGAGAACCTCGCCAAGCAGGAGGTGGAGGCCCTCGTCGTGATCGGCGGCGAGGACACCCTCGGCGTTGCCGCGCGGCTGTCCGACGAGTACGGCGTGCCCTGCGTCGGCGTCCCGAAGACCATCGACAACGACCTGTCCGCCACCGACTACACCTTCGGCTTCGACACCGCGGTCGGCATCGCCACGGAGGCCATCGACCGCCTGCACACCACCGCCGAGTCCCATATGCGGGTCCTGGTCTGCGAGGTGATGGGCCGTCACGCCGGCTGGATCGCCCTCCACTCGGGTCTCGCCGGTGGCGCCAACGTCATCCTCATCCCCGAGCAGCGCTTCGACCTCGACCAGGTGTGCGCCTGGATCACCTCCCGCTTCAAGGCGTCGTACGCCCCGATCGTCGTCGTCGCCGAGGGTGCCATGCCGAAGGACGGTCAAATGGTCCTCAAGGACGAGTCGCTGGACTCCTTCGGGCACGTCCGCCTCTCCGGGGTCGGCGAGTGGCTGGCCAAGGAGATCGAGAAGCGCACCGGCAAGGAGGCCCGCACCACGGTCCTCGGGCACATCCAGCGCGGCGGCACCCCCAGCGCCTTCGACCGCTGGCTCGCCACCCGCTTCGGTCTGCACGCGGTCGACTGCGTGCGCGACGGCGACTTCGGCAAGATGGTCGCCCTGCGCGGCACCGACATCGTCCGCGTCCCGATCGCCGAGGCCACGGCCAAACTGAAGACGGTCGACCCGAAACTCTACGAAGAGATCGGCGTCTTCTTCGGCTGAGCCGGGCGGCTTCATCGGCTGGGGCTGGAGGGCTCGTCCGGCTGGGGCGTCAGTGTCGTCTCGGGCTGGGATCGGGGGGCTTCGTGGCCGGCTTCTCGGCCGGACTGAGCCAGGTTTCCGGCCGGCGCCTCGGTGTCGTCGTCGGCCGGGACACGGGGCCGGGCGGGCGCTGGCCCCTGGCCCGAGGGGGCCGTATCCCTGGGTTCGAGGCTCCCGCCTCCCGGATCCGGGGCCTGTCCCCGCCCGGGGACGCCGGGTCGGGCGGGCCTTGGCCCCCCGGTCCGAGGGGGCCGCATCTCCCCGGGTCCGAGGCCCCCCAAGGCCCAAGGCCTGCCCCCCCGGGGCCCAGGCCGTGCGGCTGGGCCAGGGCATCGGCTTCGGTCGGGACGCCGGGGCCTTGGCCCGCGGGGATGCCCCGGCGTTCAGCTCGTGTGGGTTGTTTCGTGGAGGGTGAGGAGGAGGTCGCGGACGATGGTCGCTCCGGTCAGGGTCAGTACCGACTCCGGATGGAACTGCACGCCCGCGAACCCGGGGCCGCGCACCGCGTGGACCTCGCCGTCGTCCGAGCGACTCACCTCGACGCCGTGCGCGGCCAGTTCCCGGGCGGTCTCCTCGTCGCAGCGGGCCGTGAAGCTGTTGTAGAAGCCGACCGTCTCCGGCCGCCCGAACAGGTCGATCCGGGTCTGCGCCCCCTGGTACGGCACCCGCTTGCGCACCAGCTCGAGCCCCAGTTCGGCCGCGATCAGCTCGTGCCCCAGGCACACCCCGAGCACGCCGAAGCGGTGCTCCCGGACCACCGTGGCCGCGAGGTCGCGCAGGAACCGCATCTTCGGGTCGGCGAGGTCGCGGGGGTCACCCGGACCGGGCCCGAGCACGACCGGTCCCTCGTGCGCGAGCACCGCCTCCCGCAGCCCCGGCTCGTCGAAGCGCCGGACGGCCACCTCCAGGCCGGCCGAGCGCAGCACATGCGCCAGCATCGCCGTGAAGGTGTCCTCGCCGTCGACGACGAGCGCGCGGCCGGACAGCTCCCCGCCCCGCTCCTGCATCCGCAGCCAGAACGGCGCCAACGACGCCCGGCGCCCGTCCAGCGCGGCCCGCACCCGGGGGTCCTCGGCCAGTCGGGGCAGGTCCCGCTCCGGTCGCGGACGGGACGGCACCACCCCGAGCGCCGCGAGGACGCCCGCCGCCTTCGCGTGGGTCTCCGCCACCTCGCCCGCCGGGTCCGAGCCGCGCACCAGCGTCGCGCCGACCGGAACCCGCAGCCGGCCGCCGGCGTCGATGTCGGCGGTGCGGATCAGGATGGGGGAGTCGAGGGTCTGCGCGCCCCCGGGGTCCCGCCCGAGCAGCGCCAGCGCCCCCGCGTAGTAGCCCCGGCCGCCGACCTCGTGGCGTTCGATCACCCGGCACGCGTTCTGCACCGGAGACCCGGTGACCGTCGCCGCGAACATGGTCTCGCGCAGCACCTCCCGCGCGTCCAGCGAGGACTTCCCGCGCAGCTCGTACTCGGTGTGCGCGAGGTGCGCCATCTCCTTCAGCCGTGGACCGACGACGACCCCGCCCATGTCGCCGACGGTGCACATCATCTTCAGTTCCTCGTCGACGACCATGGACAGCTCCTCGACCTCCTTGCCGTCGGCGAGGAAGTCCAGCAGATGCCCGGGCGTCGGCCCCTCGGCGGGATAGCGGTACGTCCCGCTGATCGGGTTCATCACGACGGTCCCGCCGGACATCCGCACGTGCACCTCCGGGCTGGCGCCCACCAGCGTCCGGTCCCCGGTGTGCACCACGAACGTCCAGTACGCGCCCCGCTCCCCCGTCAGCAGCCGCCGGAACAGCGCGAGCGCGTCGGCACGGCCGAAGCCGGGGATCGCGCCCTCGAACGTCCGCCGGATCACGAAGTTCGCGCCTTCGCCCCGGCCGATCTCCTCCCGCAGCACCCGCCCGACGATCTCGCCGTACTCCTCGTCGCCGACGTCGAAGCCTCCGCCGCTCACCCGCACCTGGTGCGCGGGCAGCTGGGCGAGGGCGTCCGCGAGGGGCAGCGTGTGCGACTCCTCGGGGACCAGCACGGCAAGCGGCGTGCCGTCGTCGCGGACGTCGAAGCCGCGCTCGCGGATCTGCCGGAAGGGCACCAGTGCCAGGCCCTCGTCGGGCAGGTCGGCGAGCCGCTCGACCTCCGTGACGGGGCCGATCAGCAGCTCGATCACGTCCGCGGCGCGGCCGGGCGTGCGCCGGTGTAGCAGGGCGAAGGGTCGGGGGTCGTCGTGCAGGTCGCGCAGATGCATGGGGTCGGTTTCCTTCTCACTGGGAGGAACGACCCGGCCCCGAGAACGCCGAAGGCCGCCCCTCGGGCGGCCTTCGCGAAGTCGTGTGTGTACGCGCAGTCAGCGGGCCGCCGGATGAGCGGTCCACCACCACATGCGAGACGACGGCGCGAACATATCCCGAACCTTACCCGATGCCGCGTGAGGATACGATCACCGCTGCTTTGACATGTCCCGCTCGTCTTCTACGGAAGGTGCCATGGCACTCTCACGTGGTTCCAGGCTGCTGACCTGGATGGCCGCCACCGCGGCGCTGTTGACCGGTCTCACCGCGCAGCCCGCATCGGCGGTCGACTCGCCGACGATGACCAAGCTGTCGCTCGGCGCGGACCAGTTCAAATTGACCGACACCAGCTACGTCTCGGCCACGAACAAGCTGTACGGCACCCATCTCACCGACCACGCCGACCTCACGGACGTCGTCACCACCGACTACACCAAGAACTCCTCCGGTGCGACCGACCCCTGGCTGAACCTGCGCTCGATGCGTTCCTGCACCGGCACCGAGACCAAGGCGCTGCCCCCGGCGGGCACCACGACGGCCTGGTGCTGGTCCAACTCGCACACCGACGACACCAACCCGCACTGGTGGCCGCAGGGCCTGAGCACCACGGGCACCGCCGACGGCTCCGACGGCGCCATCCAGGGCCGGCACGTCGCGGCCGTCTCCTGGCATTACCGCACGCTCAGCCACGAGACGTCCGAGGGCTGCAAGACCAACAACCTGCTCAAGCTGACCCTGCTCGACCGGGACACCGGCAAGTACCGTCACGTCCTGCTCGCCGAGCCCACCAGTTCGGGTGACGACTTCAGCTTCGTCACCGGCCACGGCGGCGGCATCGTCTGGTACGCGAACTACATCTACGTCACCGACACCGCGCACGGCATCCGGGTCTTCGACATCAACAAGCTCGCCAAGGTCGACACCTACGGCTCCGGCGTGAGCACCTACGGAATCGACGGCGCGGGCCACTCCAGCGCCTGCGGCTACCCCTACGTGCTGCCCGAGGTCCACTACTACCAGCAGGCGGGCACGCCGTCCGACTGTTCGGGCGCCACCATCGACCCCGAGCAGCTGTGCTTCTCCTGGCTTTCGCTGGACAAGACCGGCGGCGGCCCCTTCAAGCTGGTCACCGGTGAGTGGCAGGGCTCGGTCGACGGCGCTCGCGTGGTGCGTTACCAGCTGAACCCGGCCAGCTCCGCCACCTATCCCGGGCTGCTCAACATGTCCGGCGGCAAGACCGTCATCCAGGACGCCTACGCGGCCTCCCGCTACCGGGGCCTGCAGGGCGGCATGACCTGGACCGACGCCCAGGGCGTGCTGAACTTCGCCTTCCACAAGGGGTGCGGCACCGTCCCCGGCGTGTACTCGCACACCTGGGTGGGCGACACCCGGGCCGCGACGACCTGCGCGAGCGGCGGCAACTGGGCGGCGGGCCCGCCCCAGGCCCTCAGCTACTGGCCGAAGCTCGACGCCACCCAGGTCGACGAGCTGTGGGGGCTGACCGAGGGCATCTGCGCCGGTAGCGACCTGACGGCGGCCCACTCCGAGTTCCTGCCGGCCTCGCCGGTGAGCGACAACGACGTGTGCAAGGGCTACACGGGGACGGACAACCTCTCCCTGCGCAGCGTCTTCGCCGTCGGATTCAACGACCCGGCCGTGCAGAACCTGCACTGACGCCCGGGAACGACGTGCCCCGGACGGGTCCGCCGCGCGCCGTGCGCGCGGCGGACCCGTCCGTCTCATCTTTTGAGCCGTGGCATGGGCGCCGACGGTGACCCCGTAATGTTGAGGGTGTGACCGTGAACGCAACCAGCGCCAACGCTGGCAACACCTGGCGAAACCTGCCCGCGGCGCAGCAGCCCGAGTACCCCGACCCCGAGGCTCTGCGCGCAGTGATCGCGGACCTCGAGTCGTATCCGCCGCTCGTCTTCGCGGGCGAGTGCGACCAGCTGCGCGCCCGCATGGCGGCCGTCGCCAAGGGAGAGGCGTTCCTCCTCCAGGGCGGCGACTGCGCCGAGGCCTTCGACGCGGTGTCCGCAGACCACATCCGTAACAAGCTCAAGACGCTGCTGCAGATGGGAGCGGTGCTCACCTACGCGGCCTCCGTGCCGGTGGTGAAGGTCGGCCGGATCGCGGGGCAGTACTCCAAGCCGCGTTCGAAGCCGACCGAGACCCGAGACGGCGTGACGCTCCCGGTCTACCGGGGCGACTCCGTCAACGGCTTCGACTTCACGGAGGCCAGCCGCTTTCCCGACCCGGAGCGGCTGAAGCGGATGTACAACGCCTCGGCGTCCACGCTGAACCTGGTGCGCGCCTTCACCACCGGTGGCTACGCCGACCTCCGGCAGGTGCACGCCTGGAACCAGGACTTCGTGCGGACCTCGCCGTCCGGCCAGCGCTACGAGCAGCTCGCGCGGGAGATCGACAACGCGCTGAACTTCATGCGGGCCTGCGGCACGGATCCGGAGGAGTTCAAGACCGTCGAGTTCTTCTCCTCGCACGAGGCGCTGCTGCTGGACTACGAGTCGGCGCTGACCCGGGTGGACTCGCGTACGGGCAAGCTGTACGACGTCTCCGCGCACATGGTGTGGATCGGTGAGCGCACCCGGCAGCTGGACGGCGCGCACATCGAGTTCGCCTCGAAGATCCGCAACCCCATCGGCATCAAGCTGGGCCCGACGACGACGGCCGAGCAGGCGCTGCAGTACATCGAGCGCCTGGACCCCGAGCGCGAGCCGGGCCGGCTGACCTTCATCGTCCGCATGGGTGCCGACAAGGTGCGCGACAAGCTGCCCGAACTGGTCGAGAAGGTCACCGCCTCCGGTGCGACCGTCGCCTGGATCACCGACCCGATGCACGGCAACACCTACGAGGCGGCCTCCGGGCACAAGACCCGGCGCTTCGACGACGTGCTCGACGAGGTCAAGGGCTTCTTCGAGGTCCACAAGGCGCTGGGCACCCACCCGGGCGGTATCCACGTGGAGCTGACCGGCGACGACGTCACCGAGTGCGTGGGCGGCGGCGACGAGATCTTCGTCGACGACCTGCACCAGCGCTACGAGACGGCCTGCGACCCCCGGCTGAACCGCAGCCAGTCGCTGGACCTGGCGTTCCTCGTGGCGGAGATGTACCGGGACCAGTGAGCCCCGGTGGGGCGCGGATCACAGACGATCCGCGCCCCTTTCTGCTTTCGCGGACCCCACCGGATAGGTAAGGTTAGGTTTGCCTCACCGGAAACGGGACGGCAATCAGCGACCCGGTCGGGAGGTGAGTCCGCGTGTACGTCTGCAGCTGCTTCGGTGTGACCGTGGCGCAGGTCAAGCAGCACGCGGAGGACGGCGCCTGTACACCGCGGCAGATCGCCTCGGCCTGCAAGGCCGGCACCGACTGCGGCGGCTGTGTGCGACGTATCCAGGCCCTGCTGGGCCGGGGCGCCTGTCCCCGCCGCGAGCAGGTCGACCAGCCCGCTGCGGCTCTCGCGCGGCTGGACGAAGCCGCCTAGCGGCGCCTGCCGTGCGGCAGCGCCCGCTCAGTGCGTGGAGAAGCCGCCGGTGCCCGGTCCCGAGGCGTCGGGCTGGTCCTGCTCGATCACGGTTGACAGGTAGAGCGCCTCGCCCAGTTTGTCCACCAGCTCCAGCTGGGTGTCCAGATAGTCGATGTGGTGCTCCTCGTCGGCCAGGATCGCCTCGAAGATGTTCGCCGACGTGATGTCGTTCTTGTCGCGCATCACCTGGACGCCTCGGCGCAGCCGGTCGATGGCCTCGACCTCGATCTGCCGGTCGGCCTGGAACATCTCGGTCACCGTCTGTCCGACCTGGACATGGAAGAGCCGCTGGTAGTTCGGCAGGCCGTCCAGCAGCAGGATGCGGTCGGTGAGCACCTCCGCGTGCCGCATCTCGTCGAACGACTCGGCCCGGGTGTACTTGGCGAGCCTCGACCACCCCTTGTGGTCCTGGAGCTTGGCGTGCAGGAAGTACTGGTTGATCGCGGTCAGCTCGGCGGTCAACTGCTCGTTGAGCAGTTCGATGACCTCGGGGTCGCCTTGCATGCGAGGGGCTCCTTCCGGGGCGACTGTCTGTCAGTCGGTAGCGCCGCATGATTTCACTGCCCGCGAAGATCGTCCAGTAAGCGCATACTTAGTAATTAAGTGGTGGCTTGCCCGAGTTGTCCCGACTCCTCGGGTGGTGGTCAGGGCATGGCCCGGATTCTGTCAGGATGGACGCATGGGTCGTCCGGTGGAGGGTGAGGCTGGAGCGGTGGCGGGGTCCGGGCTTCCGCCGGGGCAGCGGCTCCAGCGCGGCTGGCCGGTCACGCACTACGGACCCGTGCCGAGGTTCCGGCCCGAGCGCTGGGAGTTCCGGGTCTTCGGCGCCACCGCCGACGGCGGCAAGCGGACCTGGAGCCACGAGGAGTTCACGGCCCTGCCGTACACCACCGTGGTGGCCGATCTGCACTGCGTGACGAAGTTCAGCATGCTCGGCGCGGAGTGGGGAGGCGTCCCGGCCCGCGCGATCCTCGACCTGGCACCGCCGGCGCCGGATGTCACCCATGTGATGGTCTGGGCGGAGTACGGCTTCAGCTCGAACCTGCGCCTGTCGGACTTCGCCTCCGGCCGCACGGTCTTCGCCACCCACAAGGACGGCGAGCTGCTCACCGCCGAGCACGGTTTCCCGGTCCGTCTGATCGTGCCCCACCTGTACGCCTGGAAGGGCCCGAAGTGGGTGCGCGGCGTGGAGTACATGACCGCCGACCGCCGCGGCTTCTGGGAGGAACGCGGCTACCACAACATCGGCGACCCCTGGAAGGAACAGCGCTACTCCTACCAGGAGGAGCCCGGCGACGGCCCCGGACTCTGATCCCGGCCGGCCGGGAGGTGGCGGCGGTCGGGATCGTCCACCGGTGCGGCCGTGCTCTGCGAACGCCTCAGGAGTCCCGCAGTTCCTTCAGCCGCGTCACGTCGGCGGCATGTCCTTCCTTGCCGCCGGGCGTCTCGATGACCAGCGGGACACCCGCCGTCGCCGGGTGGGTCATCAGGGCGCGGAAGGGGTCCTCGCCGATGTGGCCGGCGCCGATGTTCTCGTGCCGGTCCTTGTGCGCCCCGGCCACGTCCTTGGAGTCGTTGGCGTGGATCAGCTTCAGCCGGCCCTCGCCGACCGTGTCCACCAGCAGGTCGAGGGTCTGGTGCATACCGCTCGGCCCGGTCAGATCGTGCCCGGCGGCGAAGACGTGGCAGGTGTCCAGGCAGACGCCCAGCTTCGGGTGGGCGTCCAGCGCCGCGAAGTACGGCCCGAAGTCCCAGGTCCGCGAGCACAGCGAGGCACCCTGCCCGGCGGTCGACTCCAGCAGCAGGAACGGGTCGTCCTCGTGGGTCAGCTCGTCGAGCAGCGGCAGCAGATGCTCCCGCACCTGCTTCAGCGCCACCTCCCGCGCCCGCCCGCCGGTCGCGCTGCCGGTGTGCACGACCACGCCCAGCGCGCCGATCTCCCGGCCGCGCCGCAGCGAGTGCCGCAGGGATTCCACGGACCGCTCGACGGTCGCCTCGGTGTGCGAGCCGAAGTTGATCAGATAAGGGGCGTGCACATACGCCGGGATCGACTCCGCGGCGCACGCCTCCCGGAACGCCTCGTCCTGGCGCGGGTTCCCGGCCGGTGTCGCCCAGCCGCGCGGATTGGCGACGAAGACCTGCACGGTCTCCGCCTTCAGTTCGCGGGCGTAGGACAGGCCCACGGAATGCAGACCGCCGGCCACCGGGACATGACCGCCCACGGGGTTGCGGAGCGGGAAGGACTGAACGGGACTCACCCGTTCAGGGTGTCATGTCCGCCCCGGCCGCCGGACCACGGTCCCCGGTGAGCCCCGTCACCGGATGGTGATCGTGATCGTCGACCCCTTGGGTGCCCTCTTGCCGCCCGGCACCGACTGCTTCTTCACGGTGTCGCCGAACAACCCGAGCAGCCCGCGGTCCTCGTCGACCTCGAAGCCGGCCCCTTCCAGGGCGGCGTGGGCGTCGTCCACGCTGTCGCCGACCACGTCCGGCACCTCGACCATCTCGGGACCCCTGGACAGCGTCAGCGTCACCGTGTCGCCCTCGGCCGCCTCGCTGCCGTCGCGCGGGCTCTGCGTGGCGACCTCGCCCTTGTCGAACTCCGAGTCGACCCGTCCGGTGGCGATCTTCACCTTCAGTCCGGCGTCCGCCAGCTCCTGCCGGGCGCTGTCCGGGTCGTCGCCGGTGACGTCCGGCACGTCGACGGGCCGGCCCTTGCTGACGGTCAGCGCGATCGCCGAACCGGCGTGCCGCTCGGTGCCCGTACGCGGCGTGGTGGAGATCACCGAGCCGCCCGACACGTCCTCGCTGAACGCCCGGGTGACCATGCCCGGCTCCAGCCCGGCCGCCTTCAGCCGCGCCCGCGCCTTGGCGAGCGGCTGTCCCGTCACATCCGGCACCTTCACCGTCTGCGGTCCCAGCGAGACGGTCAGGGCCACCGAGTCGTGGTCCCGGATGCGGGAGCCGGGCGCCGGATCGGCGCTGACGACGGTGCCGCGCTCGATGGTGTCGCTGTACGCCCGCCTGACCCGCCCGACGTCCAGCCCGGCCGCCTCCAGCCGCTGCCGCGCCTGCGCCTCCGTCTTGGCCAGCAACGGGGGGACCTTCGTGAACTGGCCGGAGTTGATGTACCAGACCCCGGCGCCCACGCCGAACACCACCAGCAGGGCCGCGACCACCGCCAGCACCGCACGACGGGGACGCGCGGGCCGCCGCCGGTCGAGGCCGGGCGGGCTCTGCAACCGGGTGGTGCGGTGGACACCGTCCGGGGCCGGGTCCGCGTCCACGGGCAGCGCCCGCGGGACGGTCGGGGAGCGCGGTATCACGCTCGTACGGTCCTCGGCCCCGTCATGCTCCGCGGACAGCGCTTGCGGCGGCAGCGCGTCCAGCTGCGCGTCGGTCAGTGCCCCGCGCGCCTCGCGGACCTGGCCGAGCAGTGCCACCGCGTCGTGCGGGCGGATGCCGGGGTCGCGGGCGGTGGCCGAGGCGACCAGTTCGTCCAGCTGGTAGGGCAGGGCGGGCACGAGGGCCGAGGGCGGGGGCACGTCCTCGTGTATGTGCCGGTAGAGCACCTGGGCCGGGGAGTCCCCGGCGTGGGGTTTGCCGCCGGTCAGCATCTCGTAGAGCACGACACCGCACGCGTACACGTCCACGCGTGGATCGGTGGTGCCCTGCTCTATCTGCTCGGGCGCGAGGTACGACACGGTCCCGAGCACGGCACCCGTCGTACTGGTCACGGTGTCCACCGAGCGCACCAGCCCGAAGTCGGCGACCTTCACCCGCCCGTCGTCCCCTATCAGGACGTTCTCGGGCTTCATGTCCCGGTGCACGAAACCGGCCCGGTGCGCGGCGCCGAGCGCGGCGAGCACCGGCTCCAGGATGTCCAGCGCGGCCCGCGGCTGCAGCGCGCCCCGCTCGCGCAGCACGTCCCTCAGGGTGCACCCGGCGACGTACTCCATCGCCAGGTACACATACGACCCGTCGGCGCCCTGGTCGAAGACCTGCACCACGTTGGGGTGGTCCAGCCGGGCGACGGACTTCGCCTCCCGGATGAACCGCTCGACGAAGGCCCCGTCGCCCGCGAGCGCCGGGTGCATCACCTTCAGCGCGAGCACACGGTCCAGGCGGGTGTCCAGGGCCCGGTAGACCGTGGCCATCCCGCCGGCCGCGATCCGCGCGTCCACGCGGTACCGGCCGTCGAGCAGCTGCCCGACGAGGGGGTCCTGAAGGGTCGTATCCACGCAGGGGAGTCTACGAGGGACGACCGACACTCCCGTCTCCCGTGTCCTGACCGGGACGCAATGCAGCAGAGCTGTGACCGTCGTGCGACCCGCCGGAGGGGAAGGCGGGACGCTCGGGGTCCAGCCGGGCGCGCCCCTCGGTGGGGGAGGAGGCCTCGGCGAAGTGGCGGCGCGGGATGCGCCCCGCCAGCCGCGCCAGCCGGCCCGCCTCCACCGCGTGCCGCATGGCCGTGGCCATGGTCTGCGGCTCCTGTGCCCGGGTGACGGCCGAGGCGAGCATCACCCCGGCGCACCCCAGCTCCATCGCCAGCGCCACGTCGGAGGCCGTACCGGCACCCGCGTCGAGGATCACCGGCACGCGCGCGTGCTCCACGATCAGCTGGAAGTTGTGCGGGTTGCGGATGCCGAGCCCCGACCCGATCGGCGAGCCCAGCGGCATCACCGCCGCACAGCCGACATCCTCCAGCTTCCTCGCGAGGACCGGGTCGTCGTTGGTGTACGGCAGCACCGTGAACCCGTCGTCCACCAGCGTCTCCGCCGCGTCCAGCAGCTCGATCGGGTCGGGCAGCAGCGTCCGCTCGTCGGCGATGACCTCCAGCTTGATCAGATCCGTGCCCAGCGCCTCCCGGGCCAGCCGGGCGGTCAGCACGGCCTCCCCGGCGGTGAAGCAGCCCGCGGTGTTCGGCAGCACCCGGATGCCGAGGCGCTCCAGCACCGACAGCACCGAGCCGTGCACGGAAGGGTCCACCCGCCGCATCGCGACCGTCGTCAGCTCCGTGCCGGAGGCGATCAGGGCCCGCTCCAGCACCTCCAGGCTGGGCGCACCGCCCGTACCCATGATCAGCCGGGACGTGAAGGGCACTGTGCCGAGGACGAAGGGATCGTCGGCCATGATCAGCCTCCTTGGACGGCGGTGAGGACTTCGACGCGGTCACCCTCGGCGAGCGCGGTGGCCGCCCACCGGGTGCGCGGGACGACGGTCTCGTTGACGGCGGCCGCCACCCCGGAGGGCGCCGCGGTGAACGTCTCGACGAGGGAGTCGAGCGCGGTGCCCGGGGCGATGTCCCGGCGCTCGCCGTTGACGGAGATGGTGACGGTGGGGGTCATGCGGGCTGCTCCACGGTGCGGGCGGACGGCTCCGGCGGCAGGACGCCGAAGCGCCGCGGGGTGAACGGGCGGGCTTCCTCGGGAACGTCACCGGTCGTCAGCGCGTGCGCCAGCACGTCCCCGGTGATCGGGGTGAGCAGCACCCCGTTGCGGTAGTGCCCGGTGGCCAGCAGCAGCCCGTCCAGGCCGGACGGGCCGAGCAGCGGAGCGTTGTCGGGCGAGCCGGGGCGCAGCCCGGCGCGGGTCTCGGTGAGTGGCAGCTCGGTGATGCCGGGCACCAGCTCGTGGGCGTCGCGCAGCAGCTCGTACACACCGCCGGCGGTGACCGTCGTGTCCCAGCCCAGCTCCTCGCTGGTCGCGCCGACGACCAGTTCACCGTTCTCCCGGGGCACCAGGTAGACGTGGCTGCCGCGGACCACGGCCCGCACGGTACGGCTCAGGAACGGCGCGAAGCGGCCGGGCACGGTCAGCCGGAGCACCTGCCCCTTCACCGGCCGCACCGGCGGCACCAGCGCCGGCGGCAGACCCGCGAGCCGTCCGCTCATGCTGCCGGCGGCGAGGACGACCTGGCCGGCGCGCAGCTCGGTGCCGTCCGCCGTGGTGACGCCGGCGGCCCGGCCCCCGACGACGTCGAGCCGTTCGGCCCACGTCCGGTGGAACACCACTCCGGCGCGCTCGCACGCGCTCACCAGGGCCGCGGCCAGCCGCCGGGGGTCGATCTGGTGGTCGCCGTCGACCCGCAGGCCGCCGCGCACCCCGGGCGCCAGCATCGGCTCCAGCCGCCGGCACTCCCGCCCCGAGAGCCACTCCGCCGAGAGGCCCGAGCGCTGCTGGAGGGCGTGCAGCTCGCGCAGATGGGCGCGGTCGTCGGTGTCGAGCGCGACCGCGAGGGTGCCGCAACGGCGGTACCCGAGCTCCTGGCCGGTCAGTTCGGTCAGCTCGGCCGCGAAGTCCGGATAGCGGCGGGCCGATTCCAGGTTGAGGGCGAGCAGCCGCTCCTCGCCGTAGTGCAGCTCGGTGACCGCGGCCAGCATCCCCGCCGCGACCTGGGCGGCCCCGCCGCCGGGCTCGGGATCGGCCACGGCCGTGGCGAGCCCGCGCTGCGCCGCGCGCCAGGCGGTGACCAGGCCGATGATTCCGCCCCCGATGACGAGGACGTCGGACGTACGTGACGACATGGGCGTCCAGCCCCTCCCTTCGCCGGCATGACCCGGATCAGGTTCGTACGGTCGGAGGCCGCCAGCCTCCCTCTCAGCCCGGTGCGTCCGGGCTCCCGCGAGTGCTTGTACGGTGACCAGCCTAGCCCGCGGCGCTCGCCACCCAGAAGGGAGCCCCTCATGACCCGCTCGCTCGACGGCCTCGTCCTCGCCCCGGTCGCCGACCAGGCGCCGGGACAGGTGGGCACCCGCACCCGGTTCGCCTACCACGAGCGGGACGGCGAGGTCTGGGCCGAGTACGCGGGCGGTGACGTGGTGCGCGGCCATCTGGTCGGCACCCGCGCGGGCGACCTGCTGGACTTCCGGTACGTGCAGCTCAAGACCGACGGAACGACGTCCTCGGGGCACTGCCTCTCGCGGGTCGTCGAGCTTCCGGACGGCCGGGTGCGCCTGGAGGAGGACTGGCGGTGGGAGTCCCAGGCCGGTGCCGGGACGAGCGTTGTGGAGCAGGTCACCGAGCACGCCCCCTGACTGACAGAGCGTCACGTGTCTATGGTGATCGAGTGAGCGAGCAGACAGCGGGACAGGCCACGTCACCGACGCGGCGCGTGGTCGTGGTGGGCGCGGGCATGGCCGGGGTGCAGACCGCGGTCGCCCTGCGGGAACAGGGCTTCCGGGGCGCGGTGACCGTCATCGGCGCCGAACCGCACCAGCCGTACGACCGGCCGCCGCTGTCGAAGGCGGTGCTGCTCGGCAAGGCCGAGGACTCCGCCTTCGACGTGGACTTCGAGTCGCTCGGCGTCGAGCTGCGGCTCGGCTGCGAGGTCTTCGCGCTGCGCCTGGCCGAGCGCGAGCTGGACACCGAGGCCGGGCCGGTGCCCTACGACGTCCTGGTCCTGGCCACCGGCGCCGAGCCGATCACCCTGCCGGGCACCGAGGGCGTGCCCGGCGTGCATCTGCTGCGCACCCTGGACGACGCGGAACGACTGCGCCCGGTGCTCGAACGGCAGCACGACATCGTGGTCGTCGGTGCCGGCTGGATCGGCGCGGAGTTCGCCACGGCGGCCCGGCAGGCGGGCTGTGCGGTGACCGTCCTCGAGGCCGCCGGCCGGCCGCTCGCGGGGGTGCTGCCCGCGGAGGTGGCCGCACCCATGGCCGCCTGGTACGCCGACAGCGGAGCCGTACTGCGCACCGACGCGCGCGTGGAGCACGTCGAGTCCGGCGCGGTGGTGCTCGCCGACGGCACCCGGCTGCCCGCGGGCGCCGTCGTCGTCGGCATCGGCGCCCGCCCCGCCACCCGGTGGCTGGCCGGATCCGGCATCGAGCTGGGCGCGCACGGCGAGGTCCTCGCCGACGCCCGGCTGCGCACCGGCGCCGAGGACGTGTACGCCGTCGGAGACTGCGCCTCCTTCCCCTCGGCGCGTTACGGCGAACGGCTGCTCGTCCACCACTGGGACAACGCCCTGCAGGGCCCCCGCACGGTCGCCGCGAACATCCTCGGCGAGACCTCGTCCGTCTACGACCCGGTGCCGTATTTCTGGTCCGAGCAGTTCGGCCGCTTCGTCCAGTACGCCGGCCACCACGCCGGGGCCGACCGGCTGGTGTGGCGCGGCGACCCCGCGGGTCCGGCCTGGGCGGTGTGCTGGCTGCGGGACGGCCGGCTGGTGGCCCTGCTGGCCGTGGGCCGGCCCCGGGACCTGGCCCAGGGCCGGCGACTGATCGAGGCGGGCCGGCCGATGGACGCCGCGGCGCTGGCCGACCCGGCCAGGCCGCTGAAGGCCGCCACCGCCGACTAGGGACCCCGCCGTGGGCCCGGCGGACGTCCCCGGGTGGACCCGCCTGGCTTCCGACTGTCGGTGGGGGATGGCAGGCTAGATGCCGTGACCGAGATTGACACCAAGATCGACGCTCTCGTCCCCGCCTGGCTCACCCTCCCCGACATCGCCGAACAGCTCGATGTCGAGGTGACGCGTGTGCGGCAGCTGGTCAAGGACGGCCAGCTCATCGCCGTACGCCGAGGTGAGAACCGGGCGCTGCACGTCCCCGCCGCCTTCATCGACGGGGACAAGGTCGTCAAGGGCCTGTCCGGGACCCTGACCCTGCTGCGGGACGACGGCTTCACCGACGAAGAGATGATCGAGTGGCTCTTCACCCCCGACCCGACCCTGCCGGGCACGCCCGCGCAGGCCCTGAGCGAGAATCGCGGCACGGAGGTGAAGCGCCGCGCCCAGGCGCTCGCCGTCTGAGCCAGGCCGCGTAGCGAGGCGGCGTGCGGTCCCGAACCCGCACGCCGCCCACCGAACCATCAGCTCTACCGATCACGGGGGACCCGCGCATGTCCGACACCGCCCGCGCCGCGCTCGCCGACGCCCGCCTGTATCTGTGCACGGACGCGCGCAGGCGCCAGGGCGACCTCGCCGAGTTCCTGGACGCGGTCCTGGCCGGCGGGGTCGACATCGTGCAGTTGCGCGACAAGGGCATGGAGGCCGCCGAGGAGCTGGAGCACCTGCGGGTCTTCGCCGACGCCTGCGCCCGGCACGGCAAACTGCTCGCGGTCAACGACCGGGCGGACGTCGCCCACGCCGCCCGCGCCGGGGTGCTGCACCTCGGCCAGGGGGACCTTCCGGTCCCCGCGGCCCGGGCGATCCTCGGCGACGACGTCCTGATCGGCCGCTCCACGCATGCCGAGCAGGAGGCCGCCGCGGCCGCCGTCCAGGAGGGCGTGGACTACTTCTGCACCGGCCCGTGCTGGCCGACCCCCACCAAGCCGGGCCGGCACGCGCCCGGCCTCGACCTGGTCCGCCACACGGCCGGGCTGGGCACCGACCGCCCCTGGTTCGCCATCGGCGGCATCGACCTGGGCAACCTGGACGAGGTGCTGGACGCCGGTGCCCGCCGGGTGGTCGTCGTCCGCGCCGTCACCGAGGCGGAGGACCCGGGCGCCGCGGCGGCGGAGTTCGCCAAGCGGCTGCGGGAGGCCCGCTAGCCGTCCGGCCCGTGAGCGGCCACCCGACCGCCGGCCTCGTGGCCCGCCGGTCGGGGCCGGTTGTCCACCCACTGGACGGGAATCCGACAATTCGGGCAAATTTCCGCTGTCTGGTTGGGAGACCGGCCGCCCGTGGCTAACCTGCGGGTATGGCCCTCGGAACCGCATCCACCAGGACTGATCGCGCACGGACCGTGCGTGACATCCTGGCCGCCGGCAAGGCGACGTACTCCTTCGAGTTCTCCGCGCCGAAGACCCCCAAGGGTGAGCGGAACCTGTGGAGCGCGCTCCGGCGGGTCGAGGCGGTCGCCCCGGACTTCGTCTCCGTGACCTACGGTGCCGGCGGTTCCACCCGGGCGGGCACGGTCAGGGAGACCCAGCAGATCGTCGCCGACACCACGCTCACCCCGGTCGCCCACCTCACCGCGGTCGACCACTCCGTCGCCGAACTGCGCAACATCATCGGCCAGTACGCGGACGCCGGCATCCGCAACATGCTCGCCGTCCGCGGCGACCCGCCCGGCGACCCGATGGGCGCCTGGGTGCCGCACCCCCGCGGCCTGACCTACGCGGCCGAACTCGTCCGGCTCATCAAGGAGTCGGGCGACTTCTGCGTGGGTGTGGCGGCGTTCCCGGAGATGCACCCGCGCTCCGCCGACTGGGACACCGACGTCGCCCACTTCGTGGACAAGTGCCGCGCGGGCGCCGACTACGCCATCACACAGATGTTCTTCCAGCCGGAGTCGTATCTGCGGTTGCGCGACCGCGTGGCGGCGGCGGGCTGCGACACCCCGGTCATCCCCGAGGTCCTGCCGGTCACCAGCGTGAGGATGCTGGAACGGCTGCCGAAGCTCAGCAACGCCGTGGTCCCGGATGCCCTGAAAGAGCGGATCCTGACAGCGAAGGACGATCCGGCGGCGGTACGCTCCATCGGTATCGAGTTCGCCACCGAGTTCTGCGCGCGGCTGCTGGCCGAGGGAGTGCCCGGACTGCACTTCATCACGCTCAACAACTCCACGGCGACCCTGGAAATCTACGAGAACCTGGGCCTGCACCACCCCCCGCAGGCCTAGACCGGCCGCACCGCGATAGGACACACTGCGTAGCGGTTACTGGGAGAGGGGCGTACATGGGCTGGACGGTCCTCTACATCGCGTTCGGCGGCGTCGCACTGTGGTTGCTGGGCGAGGTGCTGCTGCAGTACAAGGCGCGCCTGCGCTGGCGGCTGCTGGCCTTCGGCGGCTTCGTCGGTGTCGTGCTCGGCGTGCTGATCCCCTCCGTCATCGTCATCGGACTGGGCGCGATCGCCTTCGCCGTCGGGCAGACCTACGTCACGCTGTCGTTCCGCCGGGGCTTCGCCGCCGGCTGGGCGGTCAAGCGCCCCGAGGCCGAGACCGGCGGCGGCAGCAAGCGCCGCCGCGGCAGGGCCGAGCGCCAGGACCCGGTACCGGACGCAGCGGAACCGCGGGCCGCCGGTCCGGACGACGACGCCCGGGACATTCAGGACGTCAACGCCGCCTACGCCTCCGAGCAGGGCGACTACGACGACTACGACCGCGACGACGTCTTCACCCCCGTCCGGTCCGCCGAGCCCGGCGCCGCCGAGACGACCGCCGTCTACGAGCCGCAGCCGCTGCCCGACGACACCGGCAACTACGGCGTCTACGGCGACACGGCCTACGCGGCCGCCGCCCAGGCCCCGGGGGGCGAACAGCAGGGCTACGCCTACGACTACTCCGGCCAGGGCCGGCAGTCCTACGGCTACGACACCCCGGACCAGCAGGCCTACGCCAACTACTCCGACCCGTACATCGGCGCCCAGTCCTACGGCGGCGCCTACGACAACGGCTACGGACAGCAGCAGTACGGCCAGCAGGGCTACACCCAGGACCCGTATGCCACCGGCGGGTACGGCGAGACCCCCGCCGCCGGCGTATGGGTGCCGCAGCAGCGCACCGACGAGGCCTACGGCGGCGAACTCCCGCAGGAGCAGCCGTATCCCTACCAGGGCGGCGGTCAGCAGCCGCAGTCCGGCGCCGGGTACGACGAGCAGTACCGCTTCTGAGGCACCGGTCCCAGGCTCACCGCGAGCCGCTGAACTCCGGCCCCTCCACGATCAGTCCGGCCACCAGCGCCCCCGACATGCCCGCGTGCGGCAGCCCGCCACCGGGGTGGGACCAGCCGCCGACCGAGAACAGACCGGGCAGCGCCGTGGTGTTGGCCGGGTGCAGCACACCCCCCGGTGCGGCGAGCGCGGGCGGCGGAACCGCCCCGCCCGTGGCACCCGTCTCCCGCTCGGTGTCCAGCGGGGTGCGGACCTCGCGCCACAGCACCCGCTCGCGAAGCCCCGGCACGGCCCGCTCGGCGGCGGCCACCATCCGGTCCGCGACGGCGTCCGCGGCGCCCGGCGCGGACCAGTCGTACTCCGCCGCCGAGGGCACCGTCGCCGTCAGCACCATCGACTCGTGCCCCCCGTCGGGACGCAGGGCGGGATCGTCCGGCCGGTCCACGAGCACCGTCGGCGGCTCGGGCAGCACCCCGTGCCGGAATCGCTCCAGCTCGGCGCCGCCGTCGGACGAGTGCACCACCGTGCGGTGCGGGACACCGGGCTCCGGCGCGCCGCGCAGCGCCAGGCACACCACCGCCCGTCCCGGACAGCGGCCCTCCGGCACCGCGGGCACGTCCCGCTCGCCGTACAGCGGCCCGCCGTCCACCAGGGAACCCAGCCGCCAGGGGCCCGTACCGACGACGAAGTCCGCCTCGGCCACCGTGCCCCCGGCCAGCTCCACCCCGGCCGCCCGGTCGTCCTTGCGCAGCACCCGGACGACCTCGGCGCCGAAGACGAACTCCACCCGCCGCTGAAGGCACCGCTCGTACACCGCGCGCGCCAGCTCGCGGATCCCGCCGCGCACGTACCAGGTGCCGAAGGCGTGCTCCATGTACGGCAGTACGGCCGCGCTCGCCGGCGCGGTCGCGGGATCGACGCCGTAGGCGAGCGCGTAACCGTCCAGCAGCTGGGCCAGCCGGGGGTCGCGCAGTTCCCAGGCCCCGATCCGGGACAGCGTGTCCGCGCGCCGCGTGCGCAGCAGCCGCTTGTTCGCGACGGCGGGATACGGCTCCTTCCCAGCCAGCACGTCCCAGTTGGGCCACAGCGGCTCCTCCAGCAGCGGCCGGCGGGTGCGGTCCCACGCCTCGCGGGCCCGCACCAGGAAGTCGCCCCAGCGCTCGCCCGCCCCCGCGCCCAGCGCCTCGTCAAGGGCCGTGACCACACCCGCGCGCGAGGCGTTCGGCAGCACCACCGCGGTGCCGTCCGCGAAGACGTGCCGCGCGGCCGGGTCGACCTGGACCAGCTCGACGCGGTCCTCCAGCGGCTCCTTGCCGGTCTTGAGGAACAGATCCCGGTACACGGCGGGCAGGGTCAGCAGCCCCGGCCCGGTGTCGAAGGCGAACCCGCCCCGCTCGAACCGGCGCACCGCACCGCCGTACGTCTCCGTGCGCTCGTACACCGTCACCCGGTGGCCCGCGACGGCCAGCCGGGCAGCGGCCGCCATCGCGCCCGTCCCGGCGCCGATCACCGCAATCCGTGCCATGCCGCGACTCTATCGACCACCACCGACAATCCCGTCGGCGGGCGGCCGCGCCGCAGGTCAGGGGCCGCGCGAGGCCAGGCGCCGCTCCTCGCGCCGCTGGGCCCTGCGGCGCAGGAAGCGCCGGATGCGCGAAACGAGGAACGCCAGCGCCAGCAGCCCGCCGAGCAGCAGCACGCCCGCGACGACCGCCGCCGCCACCGGATGGAACATCGCGAACGACACGACGGCGCCCACCCCGAGGTCCTCGGCGGCGCTCAGCACGAAGTTGCTGACCGGCTCCGGCGAGGTGTTGACCGCCATCCGCGTCCCGGCCTTGACGGTATGGCTGGCCAGGGCCGTCGAACCGCCGACCAGACCGGCCGCCACGTCCGAGAGCGAGCCGCTCTGCCCGGCGAGCAGCGCACCGACCCAGGCGCCCGCGAGCGGCCGCACCACCGTGTGCACCGAGTCCCACGCCGAGTCGACGTAGGGGATCTTGTCGGCGACCGCCTCGCACAGGAACAGCACGCCCGCGACGATCAGCACCTCCGGGCGCTGCAAGGTCTGCGGAATGTCGTCGTTCACCCCCGTCACACCGAACAGGCCGAGCAGCAGCACCACCGCGTACGCGTTGATACCGCTGGCCCAGCCGCTGGTGAAGACGAGAGGGAGTACGGACACGGACGCGATCGTAGCCAGTGGGCGGCCCGCCGTCCCCCTCCCGCGCGCGGAGGGCTGAGTACCCGTACTCAGACGGCGAGATGAGTACGCGCGCGGATGGCCCGCGGGCCCCGCGCAGGAGAAGGTGGAGCCACGGCAGGGGGCGCGGGCCGGAACCGCCGGCACGGGGCGGCGGAACGGCGCCCGCCCGCCGGTCGCTCCTTCCGCCGCCCGGTCGGCGGAAGCGAGACACGGGGGACTCCGGGGCCGACCACCACGGAGGCCGCACGGGGGGTCCCGTACGGGGGAGTACGGGAGGGAAACAGGGGGGCGGGGAACGGAAAGGCGCCGGTCCGGCAACGGACCGGCGCCTTCCCGTGCTCCCGGACGGTGTCCCGGTACTCAGACCCGGCCGCTGACCCGGCCCTGGAGCAGCCGGGACAGGGCCGCGTGGACGTCGTCCAGGGAACGCTCCGGCTGGAAGGACTGCCAGTCGAGCGCGGCCACCAGCACCATGCCGACCAGCGCGGCAGCCGTCAGCTGTACGTCGATCTCGTCGCTGAACTCGCCGGCCGCGACCCCGTCGCGCAGCACCCCCTCGACCACCGCGACGGCCTCCTGCCGGACCACCATCAAGGTGGACTGCCAGGCCCGGTTGGTGCGCCACAGCTCGGCCACGTACAGCTGGGTGAAGGCCGGATAGCGGTCGATGAAGACCAGGCCCGCGCGGATCATCGCGTCCAGCGCGTCCACCTTGCCGCCGCCCTCGCGGGCCGTACGCTCGGCCGCCTCCCGCAAGGAGGCGGTGAGCAGCCCCACGCCATGCCTGAGCAACTCCTCGAAGAGGACCGACTTGCTCGCGAAGTTGTAGTAGACCGTGCCCTTCGCGACCCCGGCCCGCTCGGCGATCTCGTCCACCGTGGTCGCGGAGAAACCCTGTTCGGCGATGAGCGTGACGGCCGCCTCGTAGAGCTTCTGCCGGGTGGCCTCACGGCGCGTGCTGCCGCCGGACCTGGCACTGCTGCGTTCCATGGCCCCGATTGTCACAGGTACGCGCGCGTGCCGCGGCGCCCCGGGGATCACAGGGTCAGCTCCGGGTGCAGCCGGTCCAGCGTCCACACCTGGCGGCGCCGGGCCGACAGGGCGGTCAGCGCCAGGGCGCCGACGGTGAACGCGGTGAGCACCCCGCACGCCTGCCAGACCGGGCCGAGCCCGCCGCCCGTGATCAGCCGGCGCAGCGCCTCCACGATGTAGCTCATGGGCAGGAACGGATGGATCGCGTTGAAGAAGCCCGGACTGGTCTGCACCGGATACGTGCCGCCCGCCGAGGTCAGCTGGAGCATCAGCAACGCGAGCACCAGGATCCGGCCCGCCGCGCCGAAGCGGGCGTTCAGCCACTGCACGATCGCCGCGAAACAGGCCGTGACCAGGAACAGGAAGCCGATCGTGCCGGCCGCGCGGAGCATCTGCAGCCCGATTCCCCAGTGCAGTACGGCCATCAGGGCGGCCACCTGGAGCACCCCGACGGCGACCACCGGCAGCCAGCCGGCGAGCGCGATGCGCCAGGCCGGGGAACCGGCGGCGAGGGCACGCCGGTTGAGCGGCGCGATCAGCATGTAGGCCACCATCGCGCCCACCCACAGGGACAGCGGTATGAAGTACGGGGCGAATCCGGTGCCGTAGTTCGGTGCCTTGTGCAGGTCGTGGGAGGCCAGCTGGACGGGGTCGGCCATCACGCCGGTGCGCTGGTCGCGGTCGTGCTTGTCGTAGTCCGGGATCTTCCCCGCGCCCCGGTGCAGTCCGCCGGCCAGCCTGCCCGAACCGTCGGACAGCTTGTACAGGCCACCGTTCAGGGTCTGGGCGCCCGACTCGGCGGTGGCGATGCCCTTGTCCAGCGTGACGGCGCCGCTGCGCGCGGTACCCAGCCCGGTGTGCAGCTTCTCGGCGCCGGCGGCGACCTGGTGGGCACCGGAGTTCAGCTTGTTGATCCTCTTGACGGCGTCGTCGGCGTCCTCGGCGAGGTGCGGTGCGCGTTCCTCCAGGGCCAGGGCCTGCTCGCGCAGGGTGCCGAGGTTGTCCCGCATGGTCTTCAGGTCGCCGTCCTGGTCCGCGATCAGCGTGTTCAGGTCGTCGGCGACGGTGGCCACGTCGGCGGCGGCCGTCCTGGCCCGCTTCAGTACCGGGCAGGCCGGGTCGGCGAGGGGCGCGCTCTCGCAGCGGTCCCGGTAGATCGCGTCCAGGGCGGCGGAGGAGGCGTGGGCGGCCTTGGCGGCGCCCGGCGCGTGCTTCACCAGGATGTCGAGGTTGTCCTTGACCGCCTTGGACGAGTCGGCGACCAGCTTGGCGGTGTCCCCGATGGTCTTCTCGTTCGTCCTCAGGAACGGACCCGCCTTGGCGTAGACGCCGTTGACGCGGTCGGCGAGCTGCTGGGTGCCGTCGGCCACCTGCCGTGATCCGTCCCGCAGGTCTCCCGCGCCCCGGTCGAGCTTCTTCAGGCCCTTGGCCAGCCTGCCGCTGCCGCCCTTGGCGTCCTTCAGCCCGTCGGCGAGGTCCTTGGAGCCCTTCTCCGCCTTTCCGATGCCGCTGTCCAGCCTGTCGGCGCCCTTGGCGGCCGTGACGGTCTCGTCGTGGATGTCGGAGAAGGACACGAAGATCTTGTCCAGGAACGTCCGGGAGGCCTTGGTGGACGCGGCCGAGCGCACCTCGTTGAAGACGGTGCGGGAGATCTGTCCGACGATGTAGTTGTTCGCGTCGTTGGTGCGCACCCGGAGGGCGCCGGTCTCGGGGGAGCCGCCCGAACTGGACGCGATCCGCCTGCTGAAGTCGGCCGGCATGGTCAGTGACAGGTAGTAGGTGCCGTTCTCGACGCCCTCACGGGCCTCCTCGTCGCTCACCTCGTGCCACTCGAAGGTCCGGCTGTCGCGCAGCCGGTGGACGATGTCGTCGCCGGCGGTGACCTTCTTGCCGGCCGCCGTGGCGCCCTTGTCGTCGTTCACCAGGGCCACCGGGATCCGCTCCAGGCGGCCGTACGGATCCCAGAACGACCACAGGTACAGGGCTCCGTAGAGCAGCGGGAGCACGAGCAGTGCGACCAGGGCGGCGCGCGGCAGCCTGCCGCGTCCGAAGCGCCTCAGCTCAAGCGCGGCCAGCCTCGGTGAGCGCATCGCCGGCGGCCTCCTTCCGTTCGGTCGTCGGCGCGGCGGCGTCCGGGGCCGTGCCCGCCTCGGTGGTGTCGGTGTCCGCCGTGCCGGTGCCGTGGGCGGTGTCCGCGCGGGTGCCGTCCTCGTGCGCGGTGTCCTCCCGGCCGGCGTCCCGCCGGCCCGTCGACACGGCGGTGCAGCCCTCGGGAGCCGTGCGGCACACGGCCAGGACCGTCGTGCCCGCGCGCGCGAGGGAGCGCAACAGGTCCCAGATCCCGGTGCGTTCGGCGTCCGAGAGCTTCATGTCGACGTCGTCCACCCCGAGCAGCCGGGGCCGGCCCATCAGGGCCAGCGCCACGGACAGACGCAGTTCCTGAGGCCGCTCCAGGTCCCGTACGGCCGTCCGGGAGCCCTTGGGCAGCGTCTCCAGGTCGAGTCCGGCCGCGGCCAGCGCCGCGTCGATCCGCTGCCGTGCCTCGTGCGCGCGCCGGGCGCGGGGACGCAGCACCTCGCGCAGCGAACCGCCGAACCGGTGCTCCAGCAGCGCCCGTTCGCGCAGGTGCTCGCCGACGGTCAGGGCCGGCTCCGGATCCGTGACACCGGCCACGTTGGCCACGGCGCCGAACCGGCGTACGGCCGCCAGGTGCCGGGGAAGTTTCAACCCGCCCACCGTGGCCACTCCTTCGGTGGGCTTCATCCGTCCCGTGAGCGCGAGCAGCAGACACGTGCGGCCGGAGCCGGACGGTCCCTCGATCGCGATCAGCGAGCCGGGCTCCGCTGTGAAGGTGATGCCCCGAAAGGCCCACCCTCGCGGCCCCTTGAGTCCGAGGCCTTCGGCGGTGATGTCCGCGCCGTCCACGAGCCCCCCTGCCTGGCGTATTTGAACTGACTGGTCAGTACAAAAATACTCCCGAACCTTTGATGGGGGCAAAAGCGCAGGTCAGATCGGATTGTCAGTGCCATACCGCACGATGGGCACATACGGCACCCGTGCCGTCACCCAGACGACAGGAGGTTCGTCATGGCCAACTCCTCCGCAGCCGCCGCCCGTCGGCGCCGCGCCCCCGGCCCTGCCCCCTCACTGACCGGCCCGGCGAGCGATGTGCACCCCGTGCTCCGCCGGGCCACGGCCCCGCCCGCCGCCCTCGACCTGCTCGCCCAGGCCCGGGCCGGCCTGGACGAGGCCGCCGTCCTCGACACGCCGAACGAGCGCTACGCCACCGCCCATCTCGCCGCCCTGCGCACCGCCGCCGCGGTACTCGCCGCCCGGGGCCGCCCCGAGACCTCCCCGCGCCGCCGCGCCCGGATCCGCAGCGCCTGGGAGGTACTGCCCGAGACGGCCCCCGAGCTGGCGGAGTGGAGCGCCCTGTTCGCCTCCGGAGCCGCCCGCCGCGCCCGCGCCGAGGCCGGCATCGAGGGGGCGGCCGCACAGCGCGACGCCGACGACCTCCTGCGGGACGCGGCGATGTTCCTCCGCCTCGTCGAGCGGATGCTCGTCCCGCAGCCGGTCCTGCCCCAGCCCCGCCGGGACGGCCGCGAACCGGACGCTCCGAGTGCGCGGGGTGACCTTCCGGACGCGGGCTGACCACCCGGGGTCCGCGGTGCGAGACGCGCTCGGCCGAGCCCCGCCGCGGTGACGGGGCAGGGCACCGGAGGCAATAGGGTGGAAGGCGCCTGAAGCCTTCCGCCCTGCCGAGGAGTCAACTGCCGTGTCGGACCCGATGCGCCCCCGCGCCTCCCTCCGTACCGCCGTGGTCTGGGAGGTCCTCCAGGACGCCCTCGACCGCCGGGTCAAGGCCACGGGGCGGGACGCGCTGGACGTCCTCGACACCGGAGGCGGCAGCGGCAACTTCGCCGTACCGCTCGCCCGCCTCGGCCACCGCGTCACCGTGGTCGACCCCAGCCCGAACGCGCTGTTCGCGCTGGAGCGCCGCGCCGCCGAGGCCGGCGTCGCCGACCGGGTCAAGGGCGTCCAGGGCGACGCCCACGGCCTGTTCGACGTGGTCGAGCGCGGAGGCTACGACGCCGTGCTGTGCCACGGCGTCCTGGAGTACGTGGACGACCCGGCCGAGGGTGTCCGCAACACCGTCGCCGCGCTGCGCTCCGAGGGAGTCCTCAGCCTGCTCGCGGCCGGTCTCGGCGGCGCCGTGCTCGCGCGCGCCCTCGCCGGCCACTTCAAGGAGGCCGGGCAGGCCCTCAAGGACCCCGACGGCCGCTGGGGCATCGGCGATCCGGTGCCGCGCCGCTTCACGGCCGAGCAGCTCACCGGGCTGGTCGAGGGCGCGGGTCTGCGGGTCGGCGCCGTGCACGGCGTCCGGGTCTTCGCCGACCTCGTGCCCGGCGTCCTGGTGGACACCGAGCCCGGCGCCCTCGACGCGCTGCTGGAGCTGGAGTCCACGGCGGCCGAGTTGCCCGCGTTCCACTCCGTGGCCACCCAGTTGCATGTGCTCGGCGAGACGCCGGGTGCGGCCGGAGCCTGAGCACACCGCCGGGATCAGGCGCTGATCAGGGGCTCGACGGCGGATGGAGTACGCCACAAGCCCCCCGATCGTGGGGTTTGCGCCGTATGATCGAGGTACACCGCCCGGCATGACGGGTCGGCCGCCGGGGAATGGAAGCCTCAGCGAGCCGGGACGGCCTGAAGGGTTTCGGTTGGCCGATTGGCGTAGAGGGGCGGGTTTCACGGGGGCGATTCCCTGCCTATCCTGAAGGGACCCCCCGGGTCGCCCCGGCGACTGCACGATGAGGAGGACTCCGTGCCGCTCTCGGAGCACGAGCAGCGCATGCTCGAGCAGATGGAGCGAGCGCTGTACGCCGAAGATCCCAAGTTCGCGTCGGCGCTCGAGGGAAGCGGGCTGCGTACGTACACCCGGCGGCGGGTCTACCAGGCGGTCGCAGGCTTCCTCGTGGGTATCGCGCTCCTCATGGCCGGAATGGTCGCGCAGCTGATCTGGGTAAGCGTGGTGGGTTTCCTGGTCATGCTGGGCTGTGCCGTGCTCGCCGTCACCGGCTGGCGCAAGGCCCCGAAACCGGGTGAGCAGCCCGTGGGAGCACCCCGCCGCCAGGTGCGGCCGAAACGCTCCGTGATGGACCGGATCGAGCAGCGCTGGCAGCGCCGCAGGGACGAGCAGGGGCACTGAGTTCCCGACAGCAGACACACCTGTGAGGGGTGACCACCGATGAACGGTGGTCACCCCTCACAGGCTTATACCGCCCGGCACCGCACCCCCACGGAACGGCGGGCCGTGGCCGGCTGGACGCGCCCGCTTGCCCGCGGAGCCGGCCCCCACGCAGAGGCCGGCCGCCCAGCAGGGCCAGTCCTCCCGCGGGGCCAGGCCCTCGCAGCGCCCGCCCGGCCCCAGGACTAGCCCTGCTGTCGGGAGGGGCGGCGGAGCGTTGGCCGGGTGGCCGTGGCTCGGGCCTTGAGGTTCGACCAGCGGGCCGATGCCGCCCACAACACGCGTACGACGGAGCGGGGGAGGAACCGGGCCCGTAGCCGGGCGCCGGTGCCGGCCGTGGTGTGCAGTGCCTCGATCACCCGGCGGACGTCCTGCGCCGCGCCCGCCGCCAGCCGCGGCCGTGGCGCGTACAGCACCTGTTCCACCGCGTCCGCCACCCGGTGCACCGCCGCCCCGGCGGCCGGATCCAGCTGCCCGAGCCGGACGATCCGGGCCGCGGCCCCGCGCGGGGTCAGCGACTCGTCCGGCGGGACACCGTGGTCCCAGGCGCTGTCCGTCAGCTCCTGCCAGACGGCCAGCGTGTGCGCCGCCGCGCCCTCCTCGGTCCGCGGACGCGCGCCCAGCCGCGCCGAGCGCACCCGCGCCCGCCACAGCAGCGGCGACAACGGCACCGCCAACGCCACCAGCACGCCGAGCCCGATCAGCAGGATCCACCAGGGACCCGCCCCGCCGTCCCCGCCGCCCGAGGCCACCGCGGCCGACGGGCTGTCGCAGGCCTGCGGCGTGCGCGGCTCGCTCGCACAGCTCTCGCTCGGCGAGGCCGCCGTCGAGGGCGCCGAGGAGGCGTTCTTGGACGGCAGGTCCTGGTCCGGCAGCGAGGTGCCGGACGACTGCGGCTGGGTGTACGACGGCGTGGTGCCACGGGTCGGCGTCGGCTCGAAGCGGGTCCAGCCCACGCCCTCGAAGTACAGCTCGGGCCAGGCGTGCGCGTCCTTCTGGTTCACCGCGACCGTGCCGTCGGCCTGCGGGGTGCCCGGCGCGAAGCCCACCGCCACCCGAGCCGGGATGCCGAGCGTACGGGCCATCGCCGCCATCGCGAAGGAGAAGTGGACGCAGAAACCCTCCTTCTTCTCAAGGAAGTTGGCGATGGCCTTCGGCCCGCGGCCGACCTGCACCTGGGTGTCGTACTGGAAGCCGCCGGTGACGGCGAAGTAGTCCTGGAGCTTGACGGCCTCCTCGTAGTGGTTCGTCGCGCCCGAGGTGACCTTCTCGGCGGTGCGGGCCACCACCTTCGGCAACGCGGACGGCACCCGGGTGTACTCGCGCTTCAGGGCCGCGGGCGGCTCCGGCGCGGAGGCCAGCTGCCGCGCGGTCGGCCGCACGTCCAGGCTGGTCACCTGGTAGGTCTGGCCGCGGGTGGTCTGGCCGTGGTCGCCGACGAGCGTCATGCCCACGGGCTCGTACCGCCAGCGGCCGCCGATCTTCACCCCGCTCGGCGGATAGGGCATCGGCAGCCAGTCCTGGGCGTACCAGCCCGCCGCCCTGACCGTCGTGCTGACCTTGCCCCGCTTGACGTCGCCGCTCAGGCCGACGGGCGTGGGGAGCGCGTCCGGTACCCCGACCACATGCCGCTGGGCCGGCTTCCAGGTGGTGCCGTCGAAGTCGTCCAGGGAGACTATCCGCAGATACATGTCCGAGATGTCGCTGGTGCTGGTCCGCAGGGAGAGCACCTGGCGGTCGTTGTTCGTGTTCAGGCTGTCACGCAGCGACACCAGCGGGTTCACCGCCGAGATCGTGCCCCCGTCGCCATTGCCCGCGCCCACCCCGGTGCCCGCCGCGTCCAGCAGGCCGCCCTGCATCGCCGGCAGGGCCAGCGGCACGACCAGGGCCACGCCGAGCGCGACCGCGCCGATCCGCCGGCCGGTGCGCGCGGGAGCCTCGGCGCCGGGCTCCGGGGAGCCCGGTGAGCGGGGCGCGCCGCCGAACACCCGGCCCCACTGGGCGAGCCGGTCCCGGCCCTCCGCGAGCAGCAGCATCAGATAGCCGGCCGCCGCCAGCAGGAACCACAGCCAGTCGGCCCCGCCGTCGGACAGCCCGGCGGCCACCGAGTACAGCGCGAGTAGCGGCAGGCCGGCCGGGGCCGCGCTGCGGAAGGTCACCGCGAGCGTGTCCACCAGCAGGCCGATCAGCAGCACACCGCCGATCACCATCAGCTTGATGCCGTCGGTGAGCGGCGCCGGTATCGCGTACTGGCCGACGTCGTCCGAGCCCTGCCGGAGCAGGTCGGCGAAGTAACGGAAGGTGTCCGGGCCGGGGACCAGCCCGACGATCGCGTGCTCCCGGGCGAAGACGAGGGTCAGCAGCACCAGCGTCACCAGTGCCTGCGCCGCCACCGTCAGCGGCCGGCCCAGCGGCACCCGGCGCGCCGCCGCGCCCACCCCGCTCTGCACGGCCACCAGCGGAATCAGTTGCAGCAACCACGTCGGCTCGGCCATCAGGGGCAGCAGCGCGCACGACGCCATCAGCGTGGCCGCCGCGGCACACAGGGCCAGCCGTGCCCGCCCGCTCATCCCAGCGCCTCCCCGCCCACGGGGGTCAGTCCCGACCGTTCCCGGTCCGCCTGCCGCCACAGCGCGTCCAGCGAGGCGCCGCGCGGCACGCTCAGCGCCGTCCAGCCCGCCTCGCGCAGCATGCGCAGCCGCTCCGAGTGCCGGTCGCCCGGCCGCGGTACGTCGGTGGTCTCCCGCACCCAGGTGTCGGGGTCGAGGACGAAGGCGACGGCACCCCCGCTGCGCCGGCTCATCTTGGCGACGGTCGTGGCCTGTTCCTCGTCCAGGTCGCCGAGGAAGGCGACCAGCAGTCCCTCGTTGCCGCCGCGCAGCACGTCGTAGGCCCGGGACAGGCCCGTGCCGTCGGAGTGGTCGATCACCGCCAGGGTGTCCATCATCAGTCCGGCCGCGTCCGCGGTCTCCTGCCCGGTGCCCGCGAACCCGTCGCCGCCCTCGCCGGGCACCGAAGTGCCACCGTCCGTCAGCAGCCGGACGGAGAAGCCGCGTTCGAGCATGTGCGTCAGGACGGAAGCGGTGCCCGAGACGGCCCACTCGAAGGCCGAGTCGGGGCCCCCGCCCTCGTATCCGCCGCCCCGGGTGTCCAGCAGCACGGTGCAGCGCGAGCGCCGGGGCTGCTCCTCGCGGCGCACCATCAGCTCGCCGTAGCGCGCGGTGGACCGCCAGTGCACCCGGCGCAGGTCGTCGCCGTGGCGGTAGCCGCGCGGGATGACGTCGTCCTCGCCGGCCAGGGCCAGCGAGCGCTGCCGGCCGTCGCCGTAGCCCCTGGCCTCGCCGCTGAAGCGGACGGGTGCCAGGGGCTCCACGCGCGGGATGACCGTCAGCGTGTCGTGGGTGGCGAAGGACCGGGTCAGCTCGCACATGCCGAAGGGGTCGGTCAGCCGTAGTTGCAGCGGGCCCAGCGGATAGCGGCCGCGCAGGTCGGAGCGGACCCGGTAGGACACCTCGCGGCGGCCGCCCGGCTCCACCCGGTCCAGCACGAACCGGGGCCGCGGCCCGAGGACGTAGGGCACCCGGTCCTGGAGCATCAGCAGTCCGGTGGGCAGCCGGGAGACGTTGTCCATGCGCAGGTGCACCCGGGCCTCGCTGCCGGCGGGGACGCGCGCGGGGGCCAGCCGACGGCTCGCGGCCACCCGGTAGCGGGTGCGGTACAGCACGGTCGCGCAGATCAGCGGCAGCGCGGCCAGCAGCAGACCGACCCGCAGCAGATCACTCTGGCCGAGCACGTACGCGCAGATCGCGGCGGCGATCCCGGCCGCCAGGAAGGAGCGGCCGCGGGTGGTGAGCCCCGCCAGGGCCGTACGGACGCCGCTCGCCTCCCCGCGGTCGGCCTCCGGCTGCCCGGTCCCCCCGGCGCCCATCACATACTCCGCGGGGGCTGCCGGGGGTAGGCCGGCACGGTCCGGCCGAGGCCGCCGAGGCCGCTCGGCTGCCCGGGCGCCGCGGGCACCGGGGTGCGCTGCAGTATCTCCAGCACCACCTGCTCGGCCGTACGGCGGTTGAGCTGGGCCTGGGCGGTGGGCAGCAGCCGGTGGGCGAGGACGGCGGCGGCGAGTGCCTGGATGTCGTCCGGCAGTGCGTACTCCCGGCCGGCGAGGGCCGCGGACGCCTTGGCCGCGCGCAACAGATGCAGCGTCGCGCGCGGGGAGGCGCCGAGTCTGAGGTCGGGGTGGACGCGGGTGGCCGCGACCAGCTCGACCGCGTACCGCCGGACCGCCTCGGAGACGTGCACGCCGCGCACCGCCTCGACGAGCTTCACGATCTCGTGCGCGTGGGCCACCGGCTGCAGGTCCTCCAGCGGGCTGACCCCGCCGTGCACGTCGAGCATCCGCAGTTCGGCCTCGACGCTCGGGTAGCCGACGGAGACGCGGGCCATGAACCGGTCCCGCTGTGCCTCGGGCAGCGGGTAGGTGCCCTCCATCTCGACCGGGTTCTGCGTGGCCACCACCATGAAGGGGCTGGGCAGTTCATAGGTCTGCCCGTCGATGGTGACCTGCCGCTCCTCCATGGACTCCAGCAGTGCGGACTGGGTCTTGGGCGAGGCGCGGTTGATCTCGTCGCCGATCACGATCTGCGCGAAGATGGCGCCGGGCTTGAATTCGAAGTCCCGGCGCTGCTGGTCCCAGATGGACACGCCCGTGATGTCCGAGGGCAGCAGGTCGGGCGTGAACTGGATGCGCCGCACCGAGCAGTCGATGGACCGCGCCAGCGCCTTGGCGAGCATGGTCTTGCCCACCCCGGGGACGTCCTCGATCAGCAGATGGCCCTCGGCGAGCAGCACGGTCAGCGCGAGCCGCACGACCTCGGGCTTGCCCTCGATCACGCTCTCGACCGAACCGCGGACCCGCTCCACCGTGGCGGTCAGGTCCTCCCCCGCCGCATATGCCCGGGCGGGGGCACCCCCATGGCTCGCTGGATCGTCATAGGTCGACACCCGGCCCTCCTCGGCCCGTTCTTTCCGGGCCGACGCTCTGCGCGCGAAACCGGCCCACCCCGAAACACGGACACCACACGGAATCGGTTCCGTGTGACGCCACACCCCGCATTCTTGCCGTCGTTACCGATTCGTGTCACTCGACTGTGGACAACTGCCCGTGAGATGTCGGTCTTGCGGCCGTTTCGCCTGGCCTTTTCGAGGCAGCGGGGGAAAACACCCGCGCGGCGCGGGGAGGTTCGCGGCGGGCCGGCGGGACGCCGGCCCGGTGGGCACGGGTCAGGCGGGATCGATCTCGCGCAGCCGGCCGGTCCTGACGTCGAAGACGAAACCGCGCACGTCCCCGGTGTCCAACAGGAACGGCGAGGTGCGCACGCGCTGCATCGACTGCCGCACGTCCTGGTCGACGTCCCGGAACGCCTCCACCGCCCATGGCGGGCGCTGGCCGACCTCCAGCTCCAGCTCGTGCCGGAAGTCCTCCGTGATGGACTCCATCCCGCACCCGGTGTGGTGGATCAGCACCACGCTGCGGGTGCCGAGCGCCCGCTGGCTGATGGTCAGTGAGCGGATCACGTCGTCGGTGACGACACCACCGGCGTTGCGGATGGTGTGACAGTCGCCGAGCTGCAGGCCCAGTGCCTTGTGCAGGTCGAGACGGGCGTCCATGCAGGCCACGACCGCGACGCGCAGGACGGGCCGGGCGTCCATGCCCGGATCGGTGAAGGCGTCGGCGTAGTGCTCGTTGGCCTCGACGAGACGGTCCGTGATGGTGCCGTCCGTTATGGCGCCTTCGGACCCGGTGGGAGCTGATGCGGAAGTCGTCATATCAAGACCGTACTGGTCATCGGCCTTCCGGTCCTGCTGTGAGAGCGGACAAAGAATGTCATCGTGACTTGTTGTGAGCGAATCCACAGGGGCGGAGATCGCGCCGGTACCGCTCCGGAGGGCGACGCGCAGGCCGGTTGATTGACCGCGAGACAGGGTGGACTAAAGTGACGCGAAGCGGGAGGCGCGGCGCTCCCTGCTGGTGAAACCCCCCGGAGACCCCGGCACCGGTCCGGACCGTCTCCCCACGTGCGCGGCGCGTACGTACGGCTCGGCCTCCTCCCGCTCCCGGTCGGCTGACGCTTCCGGCGCCGGCAGGCCTCCCCTTCACCGGGGGTCCCCCAGTCGGGGAGGGCGGGGACCTCGCGGTACGTACGGCCCGCGCCGGATTTTGAGAGGCCCCCTTGAGCCAGAGTCGACACGTCCCGGTGATGCTCCAGCGGTGCCTGGACCTGCTGGCACCCGCCCTGGAGCGGCCGGGAGCGGTGGTCGTCGACTGCACCCTCGGCCTCGGCGGCCACAGCGAGGCGCTGCTGAGCCGGTTCCCCGAGGCGCGGCTGATCGGCCTCGACCGGGACAAGGAGGCGCTGCGCCTGTCCGGCGAGCGGCTGGAGCCCTACGGGGACCGCGCGACCCTGGTGCACGCCGTCTACGACGAACTGCCCGAGGTCCTCGCCCGCCTCGGCATCGCGCGCGTGCGGGGCGTGCTGTTCGACCTCGGGGTCTCCTCCATGCAGCTGGACGAGGCCGACCGCGGCTTCGCCTACGCCCAGGACGCACCCCTGGACATGCGCATGGACCAGACGACCGGCATCAGCGCCGCCGAGGTTCTCAACACCTACCCGCCGGGCGAACTCGTCCGCGTGCTGCGCGCGTACGGCGAGGAGAAGCAGGCCAAGCGGATCGTCTCCGCGATCGTCCGCGAGCGCGACAAGGAGCCGTTCGACAACAGCGCCCGGCTCGTGGAGCTGATCCGGGACGCCCTGCCGCAGGCCGCCAAGCGCACCGGCGGCAACCCGGCCAAGCGCACCTTCCAGGCGCTGCGCATCGAGGTCAACGGCGAACTGTCCGTCCTGGAGCGGGCGGTCCCGGCCGCCGTGAAGGCCCTCGACGTCGGCGGACGCATCGCCGTGCTGTCGTACCACTCGCTCGAGGACCGTCTGGTCAAGCACGTGTTCGCCGCCGGAGCCGCCTCCACCGCGCCGCCCGGGCTGCCGGTCGTGCCCGAGCGCTACCAGCCGAGACTCAAGCTGCTCACCCGTGGTGCCGAACTTCCCACCGAGGAAGAAGTCGCCGAGAACCGCAGGGCCGCACCGGCCCGGCTGCGGGGTGCCGAGCGCATCAGGGAGGACGCCGAGTGAGTGAGACGGGCCGGCTGGATTCCCCAACTCGCTGGGGGAGTGGTGAGTAGGAAACCCGAACCGAGCAGAGAACCCGGCAGGGCACCCGGCGCGCCGGCCGAACGCAAGGACCGCAAGGCCGGCCCCGCGCCGGGAGGGAGGGCGGCCCGGCTCGCCCGGCTCATCCCGGCCGGTCGCGCCAAGGCGGCCCGCACGCCGTTCGTCCTGCTCGTCGTGCTGCTCCTGGGCGGTGGTCTCATCGGGCTGCTGGTACTGAACTCGGCGCTCAGCGAGGGCTCCTTCCACCTCGCCGACCTGCAGAAGCAGACGAAGAACCTCACCGACCAGGAGCAGGCCCTCCAGCGGGACATCGACGCCTACTCGGCCCCCGACGCCCTGCAGCGCCGCGCCCACCAGCTCGGCATGGTCCCCGGCGGCGACCCCGCCTTCCTCGACCCCGACGGCAAGGTCCGGGGCGTGCCCGGCGCCGCCCCCGAGGCGGCAGCCTTCACCGACCCGGTCGCCCCCGAGGCCGCGCCGCCGGCCGGTGCGGTCCCGGCACCCGCCGGCTCACCGTCCGGCCTCCAGGGCGACCCCGCGTCCGTACCGGCCGGGGTCCCGGCCCCGCCGCTCGCCACCCCCCAGCCCGCCTCCACCCCGACCCCCGGCAGGTGACGGAAGTGTCCGACAGGCAACCGCCGCGCCGCCGTGTGCCCGGGCCCGCGAAACCGCCCCGGCCGCGCGGCGCCGTCCGGCGGCAGCCCGGGCCCGGTGCCCGGCCGGCCCGCCGCCCGAGCGGGGCGCGGCCCATGCCCCCGCGCCCCCTCCGGCTCGGCAGCCCCCGCCCCCGGCTGCGCCTGGTCAGCCTCGCCCTGACCCTGGTGCTGCTCGCCTTCGTCGTCCGGCTGCTCCAGGTCCAGGCGGTCGACGCCAGCGCCTACGCGGCCCGGGCGGAGCAGAACCGCTATGTGGTGCACACCCTGACCGCCGAGCGCGGCGGGATCACCGACCGCAACGGCGTGGCCCTCGCCATCAGCGAGGACGCCTACGACATCACGGCCGACCCGACGATGTTCGGCGCCAAGCAGCTGAAGATCGGCAACGGCCCCGAACAGGCCGCCGCGCTGCTCGCGCCGATCCTCGGCCAGAGCCAGGCCGCGCTGGTCGCGAAGCTGCGCCCGGAGAACGGCAACTCCCGCTACGCCCGGCTCGCCACCCGGCAGACCCCGCAGGTCTGGCAGCAGATCAAGGACCTCAAGAGCGCGCTGACCAAGAAGGCGGAGACGGACCACGGCACGGTCAACGTCCTCGCCGGCGTCTTCGCCGACCCCAGCAGCCAGCGCGTGTACCCCAACGGCGACCTGGCCGCCGGGATACTGGGCTGGGTCAACGCCGACGGCCAGGGCGGCGGCGGTATCGAACAGGAACTGAACAAGCAGCTCTCGGGCAAGGCCGGCAAGGTCCGCTACGCCCAGTCCGGCGGCCGCCAGGTGCCGACGGCGGGCTCGACCGAGACACCGGCCGTTCCCGGCTCCGACGTCGAACTCACCATCGACCGCGACATCCAGTGGGCCGCGCAGAACGCGATCACCGAGCAGGTGAAGAAGTCCAGGGCGGACCGCGGCTACGTGATCGTCCAGGACACCCGCACCGGTCAGATCCTGGCCATGGCCAACTCACCCGGCTTCGATCCCAACGACCTGTCGAAGGCCGACGGCGACGCCATGGGCAACGCGGCCCTCCAGGACGCCTACGAGCCCGGGTCCACGGCGAAGGTGATGTCCATGGCGGCCGTCCTGGAAGAGAACGCGGCCACCCCGCTCACCCATGTCGTCGTGCCCAACCGGCTGCACCGCGGCGACCGGCTCTTCCAGGACGACATCGACCACGCCACCTGGAACCTCACCCTCAACGGCGTGCTCGCCAAGTCCAGCAACATCGGCACCATCCTGGCCACCGGCGAACTCGGCAGGTCGCAGCCCGAGGCCAACCGGATCCTCCACTCCTACCTGCGCAAGTTCGGCATCGGCAGCTACACCGGGCTCCACTTCCCCGGCGAGACCCGCGGCATCCTCGCGCCGCCGCAGAAGTGGTCCACGTCCCAGCAGTACACGATCCCTTTCGGCCAGGGGTTCTCGATCAACGCCATGCAGGCCGCCTCCGTGTACTCGACCATCGCCAACGGCGGCGTCCGGGTGGAGCCGACCCTGGTCCGCGGTGCCAAGGGCGCCGACGGACGGTTCTCCCCGGTCCCCAAGCCCCGGCAGACCCGGGTCGTCAGCGCGAAGACCGCCAGGACGCTGGCCCAGATGCTGGAGTCCGTCGTGGACGACGAGCAGGGCACCGGAGTCAAGGCCCGCATCCCGGGGTACCGGGTCGCGGGCAAGACCGGCACGGCCAACCGTGTGGATCCGGCCACCGGCAGGTACCGCGGCTACACCTCGTCGTTCGCCGGCTTCGCCCCCGCCGACAAGCCCAGGATCACCGTCTACTGCGCCATCCAGAACGCCACGGCCGGCAGCTACTTCGGTGGCCAGATCTGCGGCCCCATCTACAAGCAGGTGATGGAGTTCGCCCTGAAGACCCTCCAGGTCCCGCCGACCGGGGCGAAGGCCGCCAACCTGCCCGTGACCTACAAGCCCTGATCAGCACCGCCCAGCACAGCGGAAAGACCACAGGACGAACTCGTGACGACGATCACCCCGGACCCCCGGAACCAAGGCGCTCTCAGCCCCTCGCTTCGCTCCGGAGCGGGTGCGCCCGGTACGCTCACCGCCGTGCCACAAGCTGATCAGTCCCAAACCACCCAGAAGGGCGCTTCCGTGACATATCCGGGGCCGCCGCGACCGGTTCAGGTCTCCGCCACATCCCTCGCGGAACTGGCCGATCAGCTGGGTGCGGCCGCTCCGGCCGGCTCCGCCGAGGTCACGGGGATCACCCACGACTCGCGTGCCGTGCGCCCCGGCGACCTGTACGCCGCCCTGCCGGGCGCCCGCCTGCACGGCGCGGACTTCGCCACCCAGGCCGCGAGCCTCGGCGCGGTCGCCGTGCTCACCGATCCCGCGGGCGCCGAGCGCGCCGCCGCCACCGGACTGCCCGTCCTGGTGGTCGACGACCCGCGCGCGCGGATGGGCGAACTCGCTGCGACGATCTACGGCCGGCCCGGCAATGACCTGCTCCAGATCGGCATCACCGGCACCTCCGGCAAGACCACCACCGCCTACCTCGTCGAGGGCGGCCTGAGGACGGCACGCTCCACCGGCCTGATCGGCACGGTGGAGATGCGCATCGGCGACGAGCGCATCAAGTCCGAGCGCACCACCCCGGAGGCCACCGACCTGCAGGCCCTGTTCGCCGTCATGCGCGAACGCGGTGTCGAGGCGGTCGCCATGGAGGTCTCCAGCCACGCCCTGGTCCTCGGCCGGGTCGACGGCTGCGTCTTCGACATCGCCGTCTTCACCAACCTCAGCCCGGAACACATGGAGTTCCACTCCGACATGGAGGACTACTTCCGGGCCAAGGCACAGCTGTTCACGCCGGAGCGCAGCCGGCTCGGCGTCGTCAACGCCGACGACGACTACGGCCGCCGGCTGGCGCGGGAGGCGACCGTGCCGGTCGTCACCTTCTCCGCCGAGGGCCACCCCGACGCCGACTGGCGCGCCCAGGACGTCCAGGTCGGACCCCTGGACTCCACCTTCACGGTCCTCGGCCCGAACGGCGAGCGCCTGCACGCCAGGTCCCCGCTGGCGGGCCCCTTCAACGTGGCGAACACCCTCGCCGCCATCGTCGCCCTGGCCGTGGCCGGTCTCGACCCGCAGACCGCCGCCGACGGCGTCGCCGCCGTACCCGGCGTCCCCGGCCGCCTGGAGCGCGTCGACGCCGGGCAGCCCTACCTCGCGGTCGTCGACTACGCCCACAAGACCGACGCGGTCGAGTCGGTGCTGAAGGCGCTGCGCAAGGTCACCAAGGGCCGGGTGCACGTCGTCCTCGGCTGCGGCGGCGACCGCGACCAGACCAAGCGCGCCCCGATGGGCGCCGCCGCGGCCCGGCTCGCCGACACGGCCGTACTGACCTCCGACAACCCCCGCTCCGAGGATCCCCTCGCGATCCTCGCGGTCATGCTCCAGGGCGCGGCCTCCGTGCCCGCGCACGAACGCGGCGAGGTGCTCCTGTTCGAGGAGCGGGCCGCCGCGATCGCCGCCGCCGTCGGCCGCGCACAGCCCGGCGACACCGTCCTGGTCGCCGGCAAGGGACATGAGCAGGGCCAGGACATCGCCGGCGTGATCCGTCCCTTCGACGACCGCCAGGTGCTTCGCGAAGCTATCCAGAAGACCCAGGGATGAACTTGTGATCGCCCTCTCCCTCGCCGAGATCGCAGCAGTCGTCGGCGGGCAGACACACGACATACCGGATCCGTCCGTCCAGGTCACCGGGCCGGTCGTCCGGGACTCCCGCGAGGTGGTGCCCGGCAGCCTGTTCGCCGCGTTCGTCGGCGAGCGCGTGGACGGCCACGACTACGCGTCGCAGGTCGTCGAGGCGGGCGCGGTCGCCGTACTGGCGTCGCGCCCGGTCGGCGTGCCCGCGATCGTGGTCGAGGACGTGCAGACCGCTCTCGGTGCCCTCGCCCGGCACGTCGTACGCCGGCTCGGCGCGACCCTCGTTGCCCTGACCGGCTCGGCGGGCAAGACCAGCACCAAGGACCTCATCGCGCAGGTGCTCCAGCGCGCGGCGCCGACCATCTACACGCCCGGCTCGCTCAACAACGAGATCGGGCTGCCGCTCACCGCCCTGTCCGCCACCGAGGAGACGAAGTTCCTCGTGCTGGAGATGGGTGCCCGCGGCATCGGCCACATCCGCTACCTCACCGAGCTGACGCCCCCCAAGGTCGGCCTGGTCCTCAACGTCGGCACCGCCCACATCGGCGAGTTCGGCGGCCGCGAGCAGATCGCCCAGGCCAAGGGCGAACTGGTGGAGTCCCTGCCCGAGGACGGGACCGCCGTCCTCAACGCCGACGACCCGCTGGTGCGCGCCATGGCCTCCCGTACCAAGGCGAAGGTGGTCCTTTTCGGAGAGTCGGCCGAAGCGGACGTACGCGCCGAGAACGTACGACTCACGGACAGCGGACAGCCCGCCTTCAGCCTTCACACACCCTCCGGTGCAAGCGATGTGACCATGCGCCTGTACGGTGAGCACCACGTGTCGAACGCGCTCGCCGCGGCCGCCGTCGCCCATGAGCTGGGCATGTCCGCAGCTGAGATCGCCACCGCGCTCTCCGAGGCGGGCTCCCTCTCCCGCTGGCGCATGGAGGTCACCGAGCGCCCGGACGGCGTGACCATCGTCAACGACGCCTACAACGCCAACCCCGAGTCCATGCGGGCCGCCCTCCGGGCGCTCGCGGCCATGGGCAAGGGGCGCCGCACGTGGGCGGTGCTCGGCAAGATGGCCGAGCTGGGGGACGAGGCGCTCGCCGAGCACGACGCCGTCGGACGGCTCGCCGTCCGGCTCAACGTCAGCAAGCTCGTCGCCGTCGGGGGGATTGAGGCCTCCTGGCTGCAACTGGGCGCATATAACGAGGGTTCGTGGGGTGAGGAGTCGGTGCACGTGTCCGACGCACAGGCGGCGATCGACCTGTTGCGCAGCGAGTTGCGCCCGGGGGACGTCGTGCTCGTGAAGGCGTCCCGTTCGGTGGGGCTCGAGAGCGTTGCCCAGGCGCTCGTCGAGAGCGGTGCCGAGGGTGAGGTTGCCGACCGATGATGAACCAGATCCTGTTCTCGGGAGTCATTGGTCTCTTCCTGACCCTGGTCGGCACCCCGCTGCTGATCAAGCTGCTCGCCCGCAAGGGCTACGGCCAGTACATCCGTGACGACGGCCCGCGCGAGCACGCCAGCAAGCGCGGTACGCCGACCATGGGTGGCATCGCCTTCATCCTGGCCACGGTCGCCGCCTACTTCCTCAGCAAGGTGATCACCGGCAAGCCGCCGACGTTCTCCGGGCTGCTGGTGCTCGGCCTGATGTGCGGCATGGGCCTGGTCGGCTTCCTCGACGACTACATCAAGATCGTCAAGCGCCGTTCGCTCGGTCTGCGGGCCAAGGCGAAGATGGCCGGCCAGCTGACCGTCGGCATCGCCTTCGCGGTGCTGTCGCTGATGTTCTCCGACTCGCGCGGCAACACCCCGGCCTCCACCAAGCTGTCGTTCATCACCGACTTCGGCTGGTCCATCGGCCCGGTGCTGTTCGTCGTCTGGGCGCTGTTCATGATCCTCGCGATGTCCAACGGCGTGAACCTGACCGACGGTCTGGACGGCCTCGCCACCGGCGCCTCCGTCCTCGTCTTCGGCGCCTACACCTTCATCGGCGTATGGCAGTTCCAGGAGTCCTGCGCCAACGCCTCGACCCTGACCAACCCCGGCGCCTGCTACGAGGTGCGCGACCCGCTGGACCTCGCGGTGATCGCCTCCGCCCTGATGGGAGCCTGCCTGGGCTTCCTGTGGTGGAACACCTCGCCGGCGAAGATCTTCATGGGCGACACCGGTTCGCTCGCCCTCGGCGGCGTGCTGACCGGCCTGGCCATCCTCTCCCGCACCGAGCTGCTGGTCGCCATCATGGGCGGGCTGTTCGTCCTCATCACCATGTCGGTCGTCATCCAGGTCGGCTCGTTCCGGCTCACCGGCAAGCGCGTCTTCCGGATGGCGCCACTCCAGCACCACTTCGAACTCAAGGGCTGGTCCGAGGTCCTGGTGGTGGTCCGGTTCTGGATCATCCAGGGCATCTGCGTGATCGTCGGACTGGGCCTCTTCTACGCGGGATGGGCAGCGGACAAGTGACCTCCTCGGTGCCTTCGGCGACCTCCGAATTCCAGGGCAGGCACGTCACCGTCGCCGGGCTCGGCGTCTCCGGCGTCCCGGCCGCCAAGGCGCTGCACGCGCGCGGGGCGATCGTCACGGTCGTCAACGACGGCGACGACGCACGCGCGCGTGAGCAGGCCGCGGAGCTGCGGGCGCTCGGCATCACCGTGCGCCTGGGCGACGGGGCGACCCTGCCCGAAGGCACCGAGCTGATCGTCACCGCGCCCGGCTGGCAGCCGGACAAACCGCTGTTCCTGGCGGCCGCGAAGGCGGGCGTGCCGGTCTGGGGCGACGTGGAGCTGGCCTGGCGCCTGAGGGGGCCCGACGCGGCCCCCTGGCTGGCCGTGACCGGCACCAACGGCAAGACCACCACCGTGCAGATGCTCGCCTCCATCCTGACGGCCGCCGGCCTGCGCACGGCCGCCGTCGGCAACATCGGCGTCTCCCTGCTGGACGCGGTCCTCGGCGAGGAGCGGTACGACGTCCTCGCCGTGGAGCTGTCCAGCTACCAGCTGCACTGGGCGCCCTCGCCGCGCCCCCACTCGGCCGTCGTGCTGAACCTCGCCCCGGACCACCTCGACTGGCACGGCTCCATGGAGGCCTACGCCGCCGACAAGGGCCGTGTCTACGAGGGGAACCGGGTCGCCTGCGTCTACAACGTGGCCGACGAGCGCACCGAGGAGCTGGTGCGCGAGGCCGACGTGGAAGAGGGCTGCCGCGCCGTCGGGTTCACCCTCGGCGCCCCCGCGCCCTCCCAACTCGGCGTCGTGGAAGGCCTGCTGGTCGACCGCGCCTTCGTGCCGGACCGGCACAAGAACGCGCAGGAGCTGGCCGAGGTCGCCGACGTCAACCCGCCGGCCCCGCACAACATCGCCAACGCCCTTGCCGCGGCGGCCCTCGCGCGCGCCTTCGGGGTGCCGGCCACGGCCGTGCGGGACGGCCTGCGGGCCTTCAAGCCCGACGCGCACCGCATCGCGCACGTCGCCGACATCGACGGCGTCCGTTACGTCGACGACTCCAAGGCGACCAACACCCACGCCGCGGAAGCCTCTTTGGCGGCATATGAACCGATCGTATGGATTGCGGGCGGTCTGGCGAAGGGCGCCACCTTCGACGAACTGGTCGCCGGGGCGGCGAAGCGGCTTCGCGGTGCCGTCCTGATCGGTGCCGACCGGGAGCTGATCCGGGACGCCCTCGCGCGACACGCCCCGGAAGTACCCGTCGTCGACCTCGACCGGACCGACACTGGGGCGATGCTCCAGGCGGTGACGGAGGCGAAGCGGCTGGCTCGGCCCGGCGACACGGTGCTGCTGGCCCCGGCCTGCGCCTCCATGGACATGTTCACCAACTACAACCAGCGCGGTGACGCGTTCGCGGCGGCTGTCCGCGAACTCGGAACGGGCGCCTGACGGCGGGTCTCGGTCACACAGGGTGCTGCGGGACCCTTGGAGGGACGGGTGACTCGGATGTGGCTGAGGTCGGGAGGAGCCGGTGATGTCCGGTAGCCGTACGGGCCGGCCCCCGGTCCAGCGGGCCGTCAAGCGGCCCCCTGCGCCCCGTTTGCCGCGGGAGAACCCCTTCCAGCGGTTCTACACCCGTGCGCGCCGCGCCTGGGACCGGCCGCTGACCGCCTACTACCTGATCGTCGGCGGCAGCGTGCTGATCACCGTGCTGGGTCTGGTGATGGTCTACTCGGCCTCCCAGATCACCGCGTTGCAGCTCTCGCTGCCCGGGTCGTACTTCTTCCGCAAGCAGGCCCTCGCCGCGCTCATCGGCGGCATCCTGCTGTTCGCCGCCTCCCGCATGCCGGTCAAGCTGCATCGGGCGCTGGCCTATCCGATCCTGGCCGGCGCCGTCTTCCTGATGGCCCTGGTGCAGGTGCCGGGGATAGGGATGGCGGTCAACGGCAACCAGAACTGGATCTCCCTGGGCGGCTCCTTCCAGATCCAGCCCAGCGAGTTCGGCAAGCTCGCCCTGGTGCTGTGGGGCGCGGACCTGATCGCCCGCAAACAGGAGAGGAAGCTGCTGGCCCAGTGGAAGCACATGCTGGTGCCGCTGGTGCCGGTCGCCTTCCTGCTGCTCGGGCTGATCATGCTCGGCGGGGACATGGGCACCGCGATCATTCTCACAGCGATCCTGTTCGGGCTGCTGTGGCTGGCGGGCGCGCCGACCCGGCTGTTCGCCGGTGTGCTGTCGGTCGCCGCCCTGATCGGGGTGGTCCTGATCAAGACCAGCCCCAACCGCATGGCCCGCCTCGCCTGCATCGGCGCCACCGAGCCCAAGTCCGGCGTCGCGGACTGCTGGCAGGCCGTGCACGGGATCTACGCCCTGGCCTCCGGCGGGCTGTTCGGCTCGGGTCTCGGCGCGAGTGTGGAAAAATGGGGCCAACTACCCGAAGCCCACACCGACTTCATCTTCGCCGTCACCGGTGAGGAACTGGGCCTGGCGGGGACACTGTCGGTGCTCGCGCTGTTCGCGGCTCTAGGCTATGCGGGTATCCGCGTGGCCGGACGCACGGAGGACCCCTTCGTGAGGTACGCCGCGGGAGGTGTGACCACCTGGATCACCGCCCAGGCGGTGATCAACATCGGTGCGGTGCTCGGTCTGCTGCCGATCGCCGGTGTCCCCCTCCCGCTGTTCTCCTACGGTGGGTCCGCCCTGCTGCCGGCCATGTTCGCCATCGGGCTGCTGATCGCCTTCGCGCGTGACGAGCCCGCTGTGCGGGCGGCGCTCGCGGTGCGGCAACCTCGCTTTGGTAGAAAGCGGGCGGCAGGTCCCGGTGCGGAGCGGGGGCCTCGGAGATGGAACACGATGCGACGGCGCGCCTCGGTGGCGCGCTCGTCCGGAGAGCGGTGAATTTCGGTGCATGTCGTACTCGCCGGCGGGGGGACCGCCGGCCACATCGAGCCCGCGCTCGCCCTCGCGGACGCCCTGCGCAGGCAGGACCCGACCGTGGGTATCACGGCCCTGGGCACGGAGCGGGGCCTGGAGACCCGGCTCGTCCCGGAACGCGGTTATGAGCTGGCGCTGATCCCGGCGGTGCCGCTGCCGCGCAAGCCCACCCCCGAACTGATCACCGTCCCGGGCCGGCTGCGCGGCACCATCAAGGCCGCCGAGCAGATCCTGGAGCGCACCAAGGCGGACGCGGTCGTCGGCTTCGGCGGTTACGTCGCCCTGCCCGCCTATCTGGCCGCCAAGCGCCTCGGCGTGCCCATCGTGATCCACGAGGCCAACGCCCGCCCCGGTCTGGCCAACAAGATCGGCTCGCGGTACGCGGCCCGGGTCGCGGTCTCCACCCCGGACAGCAAGCTGCGCGACGCCCGCTACATCGGCATCCCGCTGCGCCGCTCCATCGCCACGCTGGACCGGGCCGCCGTCCGCCCCGAGGCCCGCGCCCGCTTCGGGCTCGACCCCAACCTGCCCACGCTGCTGGTCTCCGGCGGCTCCCAGGGCGCCCGCCGGCTCAACGAGGTGGTCCAGCAGGTCGCGCCGTGGCTGCAGCAGGCCGGTATCCAGATCCTGCACGCGGTCGGACCGAAGAACGAACTGCCGCAGGTGCAGCAGATGCCGGGTATGCCGCCCTATCTGCCGGTAAGTTACCTGGACCGGATGGATCTCGCGTACGCCGCGGCCGACATGATGCTCTGCCGCGCGGGCGCGATGACCGTCGCCGAACTCTCCGCCGTCGGGCTCCCGGCCGCCTATGTCCCGCTGCCCATCGGCAACGGCGAACAGCGGCTCAACGCCCAGCCGGTGGTCAAGGCCGGTGGCGGACTCCTCGTCGACGACGCGGAACTGACGCCCGAGTGGGTGCAGCAGAACGTGCTGCCCGTGCTCGCCGACCCGCACCGGCTGTACGAGATGTCCCGCGCGGCAAGCGAGTTCGGCCGCCGGGACGCCGACGACCTCCTCGTCGGCATGGTGTACGAGGCGATCGCCTCGCGCCGTTAGGACCGTATGACGAAAGGGCAGTGAGCGTGGCCGGACCGACCACCGCCGAGCGCGGTGAACGCCAGCAGGAGTCGTCCGGCCCGCCGCCCGCCCGCGGGCTCGGAAGACCGCGCGTTCTTGTGATCGTCATTCTGGCCGTGCTCCTCCTGCTGCTCGGGGCCGGTGGCGCCTGGGTGTTGTACGGCTCGCAGTGGCTGCGGGTCGACCACGTCTCGGTGTCCGGCACCCTCGTGCTGAACCCCGCCGAGGTGCGGGAGGCGGCGGCCGTGCCCGTCGGGGCGCCGATGGTCTCCATCGACACCGGCGCCATCGAGACCCGGTTGCGCCGGAAACTGCGCCGCATCGACAGCGTCGACGTGGTCCGGTCCTGGCCCCATGGAATCGGCCTGAAAGTGGTGGAGCGCACTCCGGTTCTGCTGGTCCGAAAGGGCGCGAACTTCGTCGAAGTCGATGACGAAGGTGTGCGTTTCGCCACGGTTTCGCGGGCGCCGATCGGGGTTCCGATGCTGGAATTGTCCCTCTCCCGCGCGGGTTCGGGCGCGGCCGTCTTCCGGCGTTTCGGCACCGATCGCCTGGTGCGCGGGGCCGTCCGGGTCGCCGGCGCCCTTCCGGCCGCCGTGGCGCGGGACACCCGGGCCGTCCGGCTCCGCTCCTACGACGACATCTCGCTGGAGTTGAGGGGCGGCCGCACGGTCGCGTGGGGAAGCGGCGAGAACGGCCGCGCCAAGGCACGAGCCCTCACAGCACTCATGAAAGCAGCTCCCGGCGCCCGGCACTTCGATGTCAGCGTGCCCACCGCCCCTGCGTCATCGGGGAGTTGACGCACATCAGCGCAGGCCAGCACCCTGGTTGGGCACTGCTATGCCTGATCACATAGGGTGAAAAGAAAAACGGGAGGTTCGGCGTGTTCGTTGAACGGGCGCCACTTGTCGACTTAGTGTCCTGTTCAGAAGACTCCAGGGAACAGACACACTGGTAACCCTAAACTTCAAGGTTAGGGTTCGGGTCGGCGCTACGGACCGTCCCATTCGGCATCTGTCGTCCACGCGCGGGGCACCGCACGGCGGCGACAACGTAATTCGAGGCGAGAGGCCTTCGACGTGGCAGCACCGCAGAACTACCTCGCAGTCATCAAGGTCATCGGTGTCGGCGGCGGTGGTGTCAATGCCATCAACCGGATGATCGAGGTCGGTCTCAAGGGTGTCGAGTTCATCGCCATCAACACCGACGCGCAAGCGCTGTTGATGAGCGACGCCGACGTCAAGCTCGACGTCGGCCGTGAACTCACCCGGGGACTCGGCGCCGGAGCCAACCCGGCCGTCGGCCGCAAGGCCGCAGAGGACCACCGCGAGGAGATCGAGGAGGTCCTCAAGGGGGCCGACATGGTCTTCGTGACGGCCGGCGAGGGCGGCGGCACCGGCACCGGCGGCGCGCCCGTCGTGGCCAACATCGCCCGCTCGCTCGGCGCCCTCACCATCGGCGTGGTCACGCGCCCGTTCACCTTCGAGGGACGGCGCCGCGCCAACCAGGCCGAGGACGGCATCGCGGAACTCCGCGAAGAGGTCGACACCCTCATCGTCATCCCCAACGACCGGCTGCTGTCCATCTCGGACCGCCAGGTCTCGGTCCTGGACGCGTTCAAGTCCGCGGACCAGGTCCTGCTCTCCGGTGTCCAGGGCATCACCGACCTCATCACCACGCCCGGCCTGATCAACCTCGACTTCGCCGACGTCAAGTCGGTCATGTCCGAGGCGGGTTCCGCCCTCATGGGCATCGGCTCGGCCCGCGGCGACGACCGCGCGGTGGCCGCGGCCGAGATGGCGATCTCCTCGCCGCTGCTGGAGGCGTCCATCGACGGCGCCCGTGGCGTGCTCCTGTCCATCTCCGGCGGTTCCGACCTCGGTCTGTTCGAGATCAACGAGGCCGCCCAGCTGGTCAGCGAGGCCGCCCACCCCGAGGCCAACATCATCTTCGGCGCGGTCATCGACGACGCCCTCGGCGACGAGGTCCGGGTCACCGTCATCGCGGCCGGCTTCGACGGCGGCCAGCCGCCGGCCCGCCGGGACAACGTCCTCGGTTCCACCTCCGCCTCCGCATCGGCCCCGAGCCGTCGCGAGGAGCCCGCGCCCGCCCGGCCGGTGGAGCCCAGCCGCCCCTCCTTCGGCTCGCTCGGCAGCGTGAAGCCGAAGGAGGAGCCGGAGCCGGAGCCGGCCCCCGAGCCGGTGGCCGAGATCCCGGTCACCCCCGCCCCCCGCACCTACGCGGACAGCGCGGCCGAGGAACTGGACGTCCCGGACTTCCTCAAGTGATAGGACGGCGCGAGAGCGTGAGCGGCGCGCACTTCGCCTTCACCGACCGGTGGGGCGGGGTGAGCGCCGCTCCGTATGAGGAGCTCAACCTCGGCGGCGCGGTCGGTGACGCGCCCGAGGCGGTGCGCGGGAACCGCAAGCTGGCGGCCGAGTCGCTGGGCCTGGACGCGGACCGGGTGGTCTGGATGAACCAGGTCCACGGCGCCGACGCGATCGTCGTCGACGAGCCGTGGGGCGAACGCCCGGTGCCCGGGGTCGACGCGATCGTCACCGCCCGGCGCGGACTCGCCCTCGCCGTGCTCACCGCCGACTGTGTGCCGGTCCTGCTGGCGGACCCCGTCGCCGGGGTCGCCGCCGCGGCCCACGCGGGCCGGCCCGGGCTGGTCAAGGGGATCGTCCCCGCCGCCGTCCGGGCCATGGTCGAACTCGGCGCCGAACCGGGCCGGATCGTCGCCCGTACCGGACCGTCCGTGTGCGGCCGGTGCTACGAGGTGCCGGAGCCGATGCGGGCCGAGGTGGCCGGCGTCGAGCCGGCGGCGCACGCCACGACGAGCTGGGGCACTCCGGCGGTCGACGTGAGCGCCGGGGCGCACGCGCAGCTCGACCGGCTCGGGGTGTGCGACCGGTGGCAGTCGCCGGTGTGCACGCTGGAGTCGAAGGATCACTTCTCGTACCGCCGCGACCGCACCACCGGGCGGCTCGCGGGCTATGTGTGGCTGGACTGATGGGGCATGACGGACCGTAGAACCGAACTCGCCGCGAACCTGGCGAAGGTGGAGGAACGCATCGCCGCCGCATGCGCGGCCGCCGGGCGCGAGCGGGCGGATGTGACCCTGATCGTGGTCACCAAGACCTACCCGGCGAGCGATGTGCGGATCCTGGCGGACCTCGGCGTGCGCCATGTCGCCGAGAACCGCGACCAGGACGCGGCACCCAAGGCGGCCGCCTGCGCGGATCTGCCGCTGGAATGGCACTTCGTCGGTCAGTTGCAGACCAACAAGGTCCGTTCCGTGGTCGGTTACGCCGATGTCGTGCAGTCCGTCGACCGGTCCCGGCTGGTCACGGCGCTGTCGAAGGAGGCCGTGCGCGCCGGGCGCGAGGTGGGCTGCCTGATCCAGGTCGCGCTCGACGCGGACGCGAACGGCCGGGGCGAGCGCGGTGGCGTGGCCCCCGGTGCCGTCGAGGAGTTGGCCGCACTCGTCGCCGGCTCGCCCGGACTGCGGCTGGACGGCCTGATGACCGTCGCCCCGCTCGCCGGGGAGTACGCGGGACGCGAACAGGCGGCGTTCGAGCGGCTCATGGATTTGTCGACTGACCTGCGCCGAGCCCATCCGGCTGCAACCATGGTGTCGGCAGGGATGAGTGCGGACCTCGAACAGGCCGTGGCGGCCGGAGCGACACATGTGCGCGTCGGCACTGCGGTACTCGGAGTCCGCCCCAGGCTCGGGTAACGTCGCCAAGAAGTCGGACCACAGCAGAAAATATGGTCAATGCCTGTGAAGACGGGCGCAACGACCTCGTGGATCGCGGGCACTTGGCAGTAGTCGGTCGATCCACCACAGAGCGGAGGACTCAGAGCATGGCCGGCGCGATGCGCAAGATGGCGGTCTACCTCGGCCTCGTGGAGGACGATGGGTACGACGGCCGCGGATTCGACCCCGACGACGACTTCGAGCCCGAACTGGACCCGGAGCCCGAGCGGGACCACCGACGGCACGAGTCGTCACACCAGTCGCATGGCGCGCATCAGTCCCAAAGGGACGAAGAGGTGCGAATCGTGCAGCCGCCCGCACCGCGCGAACCGGTGGCCCGTTCGACTTCGCTCGCCGCGGAATCGGGGCGCCCCGCGCGGATCGCGCCCGTGGCATCCATCACACAAGAACGTCAGTCCCTGGAGAAGAACGCGCCGGTGATCATGCCCAAGGTCGTGTCGGAACGAGAGCCGTACCGGATCACCACACTTCACCCGCGGACCTACAACGAGGCCCGTACCATCGGGGAACACTTCCGTGAGGGCACCCCGGTGATCATGAATCTGACTGAGATGGACGACACAGACGCGAAGCGACTTGTCGACTTTGCGGCCGGTTTGGTGTTTGGTCTTCACGGCAGTATCGAGCGGGTGACGCAGAAGGTGTTCCTGTTGTCTCCTGCTAACGTCGATGTCACGGCGGAGGACAAGGCCCGCATCGCAGAGGGCGGGTTCTTCAACCAGAGCTGAGAAGCACAACCGGATCGAAGTACGGAAGAGCACGGAGCAGGGGAGAGGGAAGCGCAGACCATGAGCGTGTTCGCACTGGTGGTCCACACCGCGCTGCTGGTGTTCCTCGTGGTGCTCATCTTCCGGCTGGTCATGGACTACGTCTTCCAGTTCGCCCGCTCGTGGCAACCCGGCAAGGCGATGGTGGTCGTACTGGAGGCCACCTACACTGTCACCGATCCACCGCTGAAGCTTCTGCGGCGGTTCATCCCGCCGCTGCGTCTCGGGGGCGTGGCGCTCGACCTGTCCTTCTTCGTACTGATGATCATCGTTTACATCCTCATCTCCCTGACAAGCCTGGCGAGATGAATATGGACGATACGGTCTTGCCGACTGCCGATGACTACGTTGAGGTGAAGAGATGCCGTTGACCCCCGAGGACGTGCGGAACAAGCAGTTCACGACCGTCCGCCTCCGAGAAGGCTATGACGAGGACGAGGTCGATGCCTTCCTCGACGAGGTCGAAGCCGAACTGACCCGTCTGCTCCGCGAGAACGAGGACCTGCGCGCCAAGCTCGCCGCGGCCACGCGCGCCGCCGCGCAGAACCAGCAGAACATGCGCAAGCCCCCGGAGCAGGACCAGCAGCACCCTCAGCAGCAGCAGGGCATGCGAGGTCCCGGCCAGCCGGTGCCCGCCGGGATATCGGGCCCGCCGCAGCAGCAGATGGGCGGCCCCATGGGTGGCCCGCCCCAGCTGCCGAGCGGCGCCCCGCAGCTGCCCGCCGGTCCCGGTGGACAGGGCGGCCCGCAGGGTCCCGGCCCGATGGGTCAGGGCCCCATGGGCCAGGGTCCGATGGGTCAGGGTCCGATGGGCCAGGGCTCCATGGGCCAGGGCTCGATGGGTCAGGGCCCCATGGGTCAGGGCTCGATGGGTCAGGGCTCCATGGGCGGACAGCCGCCCATGCAGCAGCAGATGGGCGGCCCGATGGGCGGTCCCATGGGCGGCCCGATGGGTGGCCCCGGTCAGGGTCCCGGTGGCGACAGCGCCGCCCGTGTCCTGTCGCTGGCCCAGCAGACCGCCGACCAGGCGATCGCCGAGGCCCGTTCCGAGGCCAACAAGATCGTCGGCGAGGCCCGCAGCCGCGCCGAGGGTCTGGAGCGTGACGCCCGTGCCAAGGCCGACGCCCTGGAGCGGGACGCGCAGGAGAAGCACCGCGTCGCGATGGGCTCCCTGGAGTCCGCCCGCGCCACGCTGGAGCGCAAGGTCGAGGACCTGCGCGGCTTCGAGCGCGAGTACCGCACGCGTCTGAAGTCGTACCTGGAGTCCCAGCTCCGTCAGCTGGAGACCCAGGCCGACGACTCCCTGGCGCCGCCGCGCACTCCGGCCACCGCGTCCCTGCCGCCGTCCCCGGCGCCCTCCATGGCCCCGGCCGGCGCGAGCGCCCCGTCCTACGGCGGCAACCAGGGAATGGGTGGCCCGTCCGCTCCGGCCGGCCCGTCCTACGGCGGTCAGCAGCAGATGTCCCCGGCCATGACCCAGCCCATGGCCCCGGTCCGGCCGCAGGGCCCGTCCCCGATGGGCCAGGCTCCCTCGCCGATGCGCGGGTTCCTGATCGACGAGGACGACAACTGAGCACCGGGCACGGTGAGTAGTACGCCATAGGCGTCGGCAGCGTTCAGGGCGGGACCCCGGATCACCATCCGGGGTCCCGCCCTTTTTACGCGGGTTGCGGAGCAAGTGCCGAGTGGCCGCCGCCGTACAGCCAGTGCCCAGCGGAAGGGCCCGGTCTCCAGGAGGAGACCGGGCCCTTCGAGCGAAGCCGACGCGTACGACTCGCGTCCACGCCTCGTGCCGACGCCGTGCGCTGACGGCGTGTACCTACGCCGTGCGCTTACGCCTTGCGCAGCCGGAACGTGAGGGACAGTCCCTCGTCGGTGAACGGCTCGCCGAAGCTGTCGTCGGCCTCGCCCTGGCGGAAGTCGGTCGCCAGGACCTCGTCGGAGATCAGCCCCGCGTGCTCGGTCAGCGCCGCGATCACCGCGGGGTCGGTCGAGGTCCAGCGCAGCGCGATCCGGTCGGCCACGTCCAGGCCGCTGTTCTTGCGGGCCTCCTGGATCAACCGGATCGCGTCACGGGCCAGACCGGCCTGCCGCAGCTCCTCGGTGATCTCCAGGTCCAGGGCGACCGTGGCACCGGAGTCGGAGGCCACCGACCAGCCCTCGCGCGGGGTCTCGGTGATGATCACCTCGTCGGGCGCGAGGGTGACCGTCTCGCCGTCGACCTCCACGGACGCCGTGCCCTCCCGCAGGGCGAGGGACAGCGCCGCGGCGTCGGCGGCGGCGACGGCCCGGGCCACGTCCTGCACCCGCTTGCCGAACCGCTTGCCGAGCGCACGGAAGTTGGCCTTGGCGGTGGTGTCGACCAGCGAACCGCCGACCTCGGACAGGGAGGCCAGGGAGGAGACGTTCAGCTCCTCCGTGATCTGCGCGTGCAGCTCCCGGTCGAGGGAGTCGAAGCCGGCGGCCGCGATCAGCGCGCGGGACAGCGGCTGACGCGTCTTGACGCCGGACTCCGCACGCGTGGCACGGCCCAGCTCCACCAGCCGGCGCACCAGGACCATCTGCCGCGACAGCTCCGGGTCGATCGCCCCGAGATCCGCCTCCGGCCAGGACGCCAGGTGCACCGACTCCGGCGCGCCCGGGTCGACCGGGACGATCAGGTCCTGCCAGACCCGCTCGGTGATGAACGGGGTGATCGGCGCCATTAGCCTGGTGACCGTCTCCAGCACCTCGTGCAGGGTGCGCAGCGCGGCCTTGTCGCCCTGCCAGAAGCGGCGGCGCGAACGGCGGACGTACCAGTTCGACAGGTCGTCGACGAACGCGGACAGCAGCTTGCCGGCGCGCTGGGTGTCGTACGCCTCCAGCGCCTGGGTGACCTGGTCGGTCAGCGCGTGCAGTTCGGACAGCAGCCAGCGGTCCAGCAGCGGGCGGTCGGCCGGCGCCGGGTCCGCCGCGCCGGGCGCCCAGTTCGACGTGCGGGCGTACAGCGCCTGGAAGGCGACCGTGTTCCAGTACGTCAGCAGGGTCTTGCGGACGACCTCCTGGATGGTGCCGTGGCCGACCCGGCGGGCCGCCCAGGGGGAACCGCCGGCCGCCATGAACCAGCGCACCGCGTCGGCGCCGTGCTGGTCCATGAGCGGGATCGGCTGCAGGATGTTGCCCAGGTGCTTGGACATCTTGCGGCCGTCCTCGGCCAGGATGTGGCCGAGGCAGACGACGTTCTCGTACGACGACCTGTCGAAGACGAGCGTGCCGACGGCCATCAGCGTGTAGAACCAGCCGCGGGTCTGGTCGATCGCCTCGGAGATGAACTGCGCCGGGTACCGGCTCTCGAACAGCTCCTTGTTCTTGTACGGGTAACCCCACTGCGCGAACGGCATCGAGCCCGAGTCGTACCAGGCGTCGATCACCTCCGGCACGCGCGTGGCCGTCTTCCCGCAGCCGTCGTGACGGCAGGCGAAGGTGACCTCGTCGATGTACGGACGGTGGGGGTCCAGGTTCGACTGGTCGGTGCCGGTCAGCTCGGTCAGCTCCGCACGGGAGCCGACGCAGGTGAGGTGGTCGTCCTCGCAGCGCCAGATGGGCAGCGGGGTGCCCCAGTAGCGGTTGCGGGACAGCGCCCAGTCGATGTTGTTGTTCAGCCAGTCGCCGAAGCGGCCGTACTTGACCGTCTCCGGGAACCAGTTGGTCTTCTCGTTCTCCTGGATGAGACGGTCCTTGATCGCCGTCGTGCGGATGTACCAGGAGGGCTGCGCGTAGTAGAGAAGCGCGGTGTGGCAGCGCCAGCAGTGCGGGTAGCTGTGCTCGTACGGCAGGTGCCGGAAGAGGAGGCCGCGCTGCGCCAGGTCCTCGGTGAGCTTCTCGTCGGCCTTCTTGAAGAAGACGCCGCCGACGAGGGGGACGTCCTCCTCGAAGGTGCCGTCGGGACGGACCGGGTTGACCACGGGCAGGCCGTAGGCGCGGCAGACCTTCAGGTCGTCCTCACCGAACGCGGGGGACTGGTGGACCAGACCCGTGCCGTCCTCGGTGGTGACGTAGTCGGCGTTGACCACGTAGTGCGCCGGCTGCGGGCTCTGCCCATCGGTTCCCTCGCCGACGGTCGGGAACTCCACCAGCTCGAAGGGGCGCTGGTAGGTCCAGCGCTCCATCTCGGCGCCGGTGAAGCTCTGGCCCGTGGGTTCCCAGCCCTCGCCGAGCGCCTTGCCGAGCAGCGGCTCGGCGACGACGAGCTTCTCCTCGCCGTCGGTCGCGACGACGTAGGTGACGTCCGGGTGCGCGGCGACCGCCGTGTTGGACACCAGGGTCCACGGGGTCGTCGTCCACACCAGGAGCGCGGCCTGGCCGGCGAGCGGACCGGAGGTGAGCGGGAAGCGGACGTACACGGACGGGTCGACGACCGTCTCGTAGCCCTGCGCCAGCTCGTGGTCGGACAGGCCGGTGCCGCAGCGGGGGCACCAGGGGGCGACGCGGTGGTCCTGGACCAGCAGGCCCTTGTCGAAGATCTCCTTGAGCGACCACCAGACCGATTCCATGTACTCGGGGTCCATGGTCCGGTAGGCGTCGTCCAGGTCGACCCAGTAGCCCATGCGGGCCGTCAGCTCGGCGAAGGCGTCGGTGTGCCGGGTCACCGAGGCGCGGCACTTGTCGTTGAACTCGGCGATGCCGTACGCCTCGATGTCCTGCTTGCCGGAGAAGCCGAGCTCCTTCTCGACGGCCAGCTCGACGGGCAGGCCGTGACAGTCCCAGCCCGCCTTGCGGGCCACGTGGTAGCCGCGCATGGTGCGGAAGCGGGGGAAGACGTCCTTGAAGACGCGGGCCTCGATGTGATGGGCGCCCGGCATGCCGTTGGCGGTGGGCGGGCCCTCGTAGAACACCCACTCGGGGCGGCCCTCGGACTGCTCCAGGCTCTTGGTGAAGATCTTCTGGTCGCGCCAGAAGTCGAGCACGGCGTGCTCAAGCGCGGGCAGGTCGACCTGGGCGGGCACCTGGCGGTACGTCGGCGCTGTCATCTGCGGGCATCCTCCAACGGACTTGCTGCCTTCCGTCGGAGGGACGAGAGCCTTCGTTCCTGCTTACGCCGTGTGCGGCGCGCTCCCGCGGTACCACCCTCCTTGGCTCCCCGCCGCGCCGTAGGCGCCGGTGAGCCCCCTCATTGGGGTCGCGAAGCCGGTTCTACTCGCCGCTGCTCGTTCGCTGCGGCTTTCCTCCGGCGGCTCCGGGGTGATCTTCACGTCGCGCTGGCCCCCGGGCTCACACCGTCCCCGGGTCGCTCTGGGCTGCGTACGCCGCTACTCGTCCCCATCCACGCTTCTCGCTCCGCCCAGTGTACGGCGCCGCACGGACAGCGGCGGACCGCTTTTCCCGGGACGGGCCCGGCGGCCCCCGGGACCGGCCGCGGTGACCCGAATGGTCAGGGGACGCGCACTCGGGTCCGGGGAGGGCCGGGCCGGCGGATCTCCCGGCGGATTACCCGGCGGGGAGCGGGGCACAACGGATGCATGCCCGCGGCACTGGGGTGCGGGCGGGCGAATCGGGCGGTGTGCCCCGTTGCCGAGCGGCTCAAGTCGATTTATCGTCCCAGCACGATTCACGTGCAATATCACAATATGTGAAGGGGTCGCGGCATGGTGGCGAAGAAGACCGCCGTACAGCAGCCGGCGACCGGCCGGCCCGGTGGCGCGGCCGCCTCCGGAGGGACGGCCACCTCCGGTGGCTCCGGTGGCGAGGCGAAGGGGGCGGCCGGGAAGAGGACCACACGCGCGGGCACCGGCTCGACCGGGCGGGCGGGGCCGCCGAAGAACCCGGCGGAGAAGGCGGCGACGGAGAAGGACACGACGCAGAAGGACGCGACGCGGAAGAACGCGACGCGGAAGAACGCGACGCGGAAGAACGCCGGGGAGGAGCCGGCGACCGCGCGGGTGGCGGCCAAGAAGCCCGCGGCCGGGAAGGCCACCGCGAAGAGGACGGCCACGGTGGCGCCGAAGAAGGCCGCGGTGAAGAAGGCCGTGGCCCAGGAGACGGAGCAGGCGAAGGAGAACGGGGGGACGAAGACGGCCGCCAGGAAGACAGCGGTCAAGAAGACCGCGGACAAGAAGACCACGACCAGGAAGAACGCGGTCGAGAAGACCACGGCCGAGATGACCGCGACCAAGAAGACAGCGGCCGGGAAGACCGCCGTCGGCGGGGTGGGCGGGAAGAAGGCGTCGGCCGGGAAGGCGGTCGCCCAGGAGGTCCCGGAAGAGCGTTCGGCGGCGAAAGGGGCGGTGACGGAGGAGCAACCGGTGGCGGGGAACGCCGCCGGTGAGAAGGCGGGTGGCGAGCACGCCTCCACGGAGGCGGCCGCGAGGAACACGGCCAAGAAGGCGGGCGCGGCGCGGGCCGCGAAGCAGACGGGAGCCACGACAGTGGTTGCGAAGAAGACTCCTGGCACGGCCACGGCCAAGACGGGCGTACCCAGGGCGCGCATCAGCGCGGCGGAGCCCGGCGAGCTGGCGGTGCGCCCGGGCGAGGACCCCTGGACCCCGGAAGAGGTCGCGGAGGCCCGCGCGGAGCTGCAGTCCGAGATGGAGCGGCTGCGCGAGGAGATCAGCTCCTCGGAGGCGGCCCTGGTCGGGCTGATGCGGGACTCCGGGGACGGCGCCGGTGACGACGACGCGGACACCGGTACGAAGAACATCACGCGGGAGCACGAGATGGCGCTGGCCGCCAACGCGCGCGAGATGCTGACCCAGACCGGGCGGGCCCTGGAGCGGCTGGACGCGGGCACCTACGGCCTGTGCGAGAACTGCGGGAACCCCATCGGCAAGGCCAGGATGCAGGCCTTCCCGCGGGCCACCCTGTGCGTGGAGTGCAAGCAGAAGCAGGAACGCCGCTCCTGAGCGTGTGGGCCACTCGGGGCGTGACGTACTCTCGTGCTTTGTCAGGCACCTAGGTTGAGGGACTCACGTGGCAGAGGCGGAGCGCATCATCGGTACGCCGGACACCCCGGACGACAGCGACGAGCGGACGACGGCGGCCGGCACGGCAGCCGGATCCGGTGTGCCCGCCGGGACCGGTGCGTCCGGCGCGGGCGAGCCGCAGTCGCCGGTGGTGCGGACCGGGCGCGGACGCCGGATCGCCGTGCTGTTCGCGGTGGCCGCGTTCGCCTACGCCGTCGACCTGATCAGCAAGCTGCTCGTGGTCGCGAAGCTGGAGCACCACGCGCCCGTCGAGGTGGTCGGGGACTGGCTGGAGCTGCACGCCATCCGCAACCCGGGCGCGGCCTTCGGCTTCGGCGCGGCCTTCACGATCATCTTCACGCTCATCGCCGCCGCCGTGATCGTGGTGATCATCCGGCTGGCCCGCAAGCTCTACAGCTTCCCCTGGGCCGTCGCGCTCGGCCTGCTGCTGGGCGGCGCGCTCGGCAACCTCACCGACCGCGTCTTCCGGGCCCCCGGGATCTTCGAGGGCGAGGTCGTGGACTTCATCGCGCCCAAGGGCTTCGCGGTGTTCAACCTCGCCGACTCGGCGATCGTGTGCGGTGGCATCCTGATCGTGCTGCTGTCCTTCCGCGGCCTCGACCCGGACGGTACGGTCCACAAGGACTGAGCAGGCTCGTTCGGTGCCTCGTGGCCCGTCCGGCATACTCGACGGGTGAGTACGCTTCCCGAGATCCGAACCCTGCCCGTGCCCGACGGCCTGGAGGGCGAGCGCGTCGACGCCGCCATCTCCCGCATGTTCGGCTTCTCCCGCACGAAGGCCGCGGAGCTGGCCGCTGCCGGCAAGGTCCAGGTCGACGGCGCGGTGGTCGGCAAGTCCGAGCGGGTCAGCGGCGGCGCCTGGCTGGAGGTCGAGATGCCGCAGGCGCCCGCGCCGGTGCAGGTGGTCGCCGAGCCGGTCGAGGGCATGGAGATCGTGCACGACGACGACGACGTGGTCGTGATCGTCAAGCCGGTCGGCGTGGCCGCGCACCCGTCGCCTGGCTGGTCCGGCCCCACGGTCATCGGGGGTCTCGCGGCCGCCGGCTACCGGATCTCGACCTCGGGCGCCGCCGAGCGCCAGGGCATCGTGCACCGTCTCGACGTCGGCACCTCGGGCCTGATGGTGGTCGCCAAGTCGGAGCGGGCCTACACCTCGCTCAAGCGCCAGTTCAAGGAGCGCACGGTCGACAAGCGCTACCACACCCTGGTCCAGGGCCACCCGGACCCGACGAGCGGCACCATCGACGCCCCCATCGGCCGCCACCCGAACCACGACTACAAGTGGGCGGTCACGGCCGAGGGCAAGCCCTCCGTCACCCACTACGACCTCATCGAGGCCTTCCGCTCCGCCTCCCTGCTGGATGTGAAGCTGGAGACCGGACGCACCCACCAGATCCGCGTCCACATGGCCGCCCACCGCCACCCCTGCGTCGGCGACCTCACCTACGGCGCCGACCCGACCATCGCCAAGCGGCTGCGGCTGACCCGCCAGTGGCTGCACGCGGTGCGGCTCGGCTTCGAGCACCCCGGGGACGGCCAGTGGGTGGAGTTCGAGAGCGACTACCCCGAGGACCTGCGGGCGGCACTCGACCAGGTCCGCGAGGAGACGTACGCGTGAGCGCGCCGTACACCGTCCGGATCGCCGAGGATCCCGCCGACCGCGAGGCCTGCTTCGCGGTCCGCAAGGAGGTCTTCGTCGTCGAGCAGGGCGTCGCCGAGGACATCGAGTACGACGCCTACGACGCCGGCGCCGTGCATGTGCTGGCGATCCGCGAGGACGGCCTGCCGCTCGGCACCGGGCGGCTGCTGCACGGGGCGGCGGCGGCCGGGAAGACCGGCGGGGACCCGGCGGTCGGCTCCCTCGGCCGGCTCGCGGTCTCCCGCGAGGCGCGTGGACTCGGGGTCGGCGCGGCCCTGGTGCGGGCCATCGAGGACGCGGCCCGCGCGCGCGGCCTCACCGCGGTGGACCTGCACGCGCAGACCCACGCCCTGGGCTTCTACGAGCGCCTCGGCTACGTGGCGTACGGCCCGGAGTTCCCGGACGCGGGTATCGCGCACCGCGCCATGCGCCGCGCCCTGTAGCAGCACGCTTTCCCGTGGACCGGATGGCAGGCTTGGGGCCTGCCGTGTGATCGTCGACCCCGGAGCGCCGTCCGTGGATCAGTTGAGCCTGCTGTTCGTGCTGCTGCTCGGAGCCCTGGTGAGCGTCCCGGTGGGCGACCGCTTCGGGGTGCCGGCGCCGGTGCTGATGACGCTGTTCGGCGGCGTCCTGGCGGTGGCCGACTTCGTGCCCAACGTGGACATCCCGCCGGACCTGATCCTGCCCGCGCTGCTGCCGCCGCTGCTGTACGCCGCCGTGCGGCGCACCTCCTGGCGGCAGTTCGCGGCCAACGTCCGGCCGATCTTCCTGCTGGCCGTCGCCCTGGTGTTCGTGACGATGGTGTGTGTGGCATTCGTCGCGAACGCGATCGTGCCCGGGCTGCCGATCGCCGCCGCCGTCGCGCTCGGGGCCCTGATCGCCCCGCCCGACCCGGTCGCCGCGACGAGCGTCGCCGGGCAGCTCGGGCTGCCGCGCCGCCTGGTGTCGATCCTGGAGGGCGAGGGGCTGTTCAACGACGTCACCGCCATCGTGCTCTACCACGTGGCGATCGCCGCCGCCGTGAGCGGCGCGTTCTCGCCCTGGCAGGCCGCTCTGGACTTCGTGCTGTCCGCCGTGGTCGCGGTGGCGGTGGGCCTGGCGCTGGGCTGGGGCGCGAACAAGCTGATGGACCTGCTGGGCGATCCGACCCTGCAGATCGGCATGACGCTGCTGGTGCCGTACGCCTCCTACGTGCTCGCGGAGAAGCTGCACGGCTCGGGGGTGCTCGCCGTGCTCACCACGGCCCTCTTCCTCGCCGAGTACGCGACCGGAGCCGACGATGTGATGACCCGGCTTGCCGGGCACACCTTCTGGGACATCATCGACACCCTCGTCACCGGCGTCGCCTTCGGGCTCATCGGTCTGGAGCTGCACAACGCCATCCGCACGGCGGAGGGCCGGTGGGGCGAGATGCTCGGCTGGGCGGCCGCGGTCGCCGGTGTGGTGATCGTCGTACGGCTGGTGTGGCTGCTGCCCGCGACCTGGCTGACCAAGCGGCTGCACGCCCGCCGGCACTACGAGGAGGAGATCCCGGTCAGCTGGCGGGAGACCGTCGTGATGTGGTGGTCCGGGATGCGCGGGGTGGCCTCCGTCGCACTGGCGCTCGCGGTGCCGCTGAAGACCGGGGACGGCTCGCCCTTCCCCGACCGCGACGAGATCATCTTCATCGCCTTCGGTGTGATCGTGGCCACACTCGTGCTCCAGGGACTGACGCTGCCCTGGCTGGTGAAGCGGCTCGGGGTGCAGGCCGACTCCGAGCGGGAGAAGGAGTTCGAGAAGCAGCTCGCGGTGCGGGCCGCGAAGGCGGCGAAGCGCCGGCTGCGGGAGATCGAGCAGGTGGAGGAGCTGCCCGAGGACCTGTCCGAGCAGATGCTGCGCCGGGCCTTCGACCTGGGGTTCCGGATCAGTCCGGACGTGGCCGAGGAGGAACGCCGCGAGGCGCAGCAGCAGCGCGCCAAGCGGCTCAAGCGGGTGCGGCGCATCCAGGGCGAGATGCTGAGCGCCGCCCGGCACGAGGTGCTGGCGGCGCGCAGCGAGCCCGGCGCGGATCCGGAGATCGTGGACCGGGTGCTGCGGCATCTCGACGTACGGAGCCTGCGCTGACGGCCCCCCCGGGGATCAGCCGTGGCCCGTGCGCGGGAACTCGTAGGCCTTGCGCAGTGACGAACTGTCGGGGGACGGGATGCGGTACGGCGGCAGCACCGCCTCCGAGGTGTTGACCCGGGGGAGCGCGTACGGGTGCTCCGTCGACAGCCAGGTGATCATCTGCTCGCGGACCGCGACGCGCACCGTCCATATGTCGTCGGCGTCCTTCGCGGTCACCAGCGCCCGGACCTCCATGGTGTTCGCGGTGGTGTCGGTCACCACCAGGTTGTAGGCGCGGCCGTCCCAGGCCGGGCACGTGCGCAGGATGTCGCGCAGCTTCTCGCGCATCGCCTCCACCGGCGCGCTGTGGTCGAGGTGCCAGAAGACGATGCCGGTCATCTGCGGGGTGCCGCGGGACCAGTTCTCGAACGGCTTGGACGTGAAGTACGACACCGGCATGGTGATCCGGCGCTCGTCCCACGTCCGCACGGTCAGGAAGGTCAGCGTGATCTCCTCGACCGTGCCCCACTCGCCGTCCACGACGACCGTGTCACCGATGCGCACCATGTCGCCGAAGGCGATCTGCAGGCCCGCGAACATGTTGGACAGCGTCGACTGGGCGGCGACACCCGCCACGATGCCCAGGATGCCCGCCGAGGCCAGCAGCGAGGCGCCGGCCGCGCGCATCGCGGGGAAGGTGAGCAGCATCGACGCGATCGCCACCACGATGACGATCGCGGACACCACCCGCATGATCAGCTCCACCTGTGTGCGCACCCGGCGGACCCGGGCGGCGTCCCGGTGGGCGCGCGCGTAGCGGGAGTACGACGTCTCGACGACCGCGGCGGCGATCCGGATCGCCAGCCAGGCCGCGGAGCCGATCAGCACCAGGGTCAGGGTCTGGCCCAGGCCGGCCCGATGCGCCTCCAGGAGCTTCGCCTGGTCGTAGGAGCCTCTGAGCAGGGCGGCGCACAGCACGAGCTGATAGGGGATGCGGCCCCGCCGCAGCAGCTCCCACAGCGGTGACTCGGTATTGCTCTCGTCGGCTTTGCGCAGCAGTCGGTCGGTGGCCCACCCGATGGCCACGGTGAGCAGCACCGAGCCGCCGAGGACGATCAGGGGGCGGAGTACGTTCTCCATGACAGGGCGCCTAACCCGGCTCGCGGGTCGATGAACATGTGTGTTCCCGGCTCGTCTGGGTAGGGCCGCGGTCCGGCGGTGCCGTTCCCGGCTGGCACCATGGCCTCATGGACATCATGCTCTTTCACTCGACCTACGGGCTCGGGCCCGCGGTGCGCGCGGCCGCGGACCGGCTGCGCGCGGCGGGCCACGTGGTGTGGACGCCGGACCTCTTCGAGGGGCGCACGTTCGACACCGTCGAGGAGGGCATGGCGTACAAGGAGGAGCTGGGCAAGGAGGAACTGCTCAAGCGGGCCGTGCTTGCGGTGGCGCCGTACACGGACCGGGGCCTGGTATACGCCGGGTTCTCCCTCGGCGCCTCCGTCGCCCAGACCCTCGCCCTCGGTGACGACAAGGCGCGCGGGCTGCTGTTGCTGCACGGCACGTCCGACCTGGCGCCGAACGCGCGAGTGGAGGAGTTGCCGGTGCAGCTGCACGTGGCCGAGCCGGACCCGTTCGAGACGGACGACTGGCTGACCGCCTGGTATCTCAGCATGGGCCGGGCGGGCGCCGACGTGGAGGTCTACCGCTACCCCGGCGCCGGGCACCTCTACACCGATCCCGAGCTGCCCGACTACGACGCGGAGGCCGCCGAGGCCACCTGGCGGGTGGCGCTCGGCTTCCTTGAATCCCTTCGGCCGCAGTGACGGCGCGCGCGTGACATCGCGCTGAGCGGGTCACCCCGGCCGGCCGTCACACCGGGTCGTAGGTCCGCTCCACCCGCTGGGTGCCGCTGCGGGTGCGGTACGAACGCACCCACTTGGACGTGGCGTCGGGGTCGGTGCGGTCGGACAGGACGTAGTAGTCCATCTGCGCACGGTCGGCGGTGACGTCCAGCACGCCGTAGCCGTGCCGGTCGGTGTCCACCCAGTGGACGTGCCGGTTGGCGGCCTGGATGACCGGCGCGGCGACCGCGGAGACCCCGCCCTCCGGCACCTTCACGATGTCGTCGAGGTTGTCCGAGGTCACCGAGGTGATGACGAACTCGGTGGCCGCCGAGGCGGAGAGCGGGTAGGTCCCGGCGTCGACCGGCACGTCGTTGGCCCACGCCATGTGGATGTCACCGGTCAGGAAGACGGTGTTGCCGATGGCGTTGGACCGCAGATGGGCCAGCAGTTCGCGGCGGTCGTCGGTGTAGCCGTCCCACTGGTCGGTGTTGGCGGCGATGCCCTCCTGCGGCAGTCCGAGCAGCTTGGCGAGCGGCTTGAACAGGTCGGCGGGCAGGGAGCCGAAGGAGAACGGCGAGATCATCACCGAGTTGCCGACCAACCGCCACCTGGTGTCGGACGCCTTCAGGCCGGCCTTCAGCCAGTCCAGCTGGGCGCGGCCGGTGATGGTGCGGTCCGGGTCGTCCACCGAGCCGCTGGCCGTGGCCGCCTGCTGGGAGCGGAACGAGCGCAGGTCCAGCAGGGAGAGGTCGGCGAGCTTGCCGAAGCGCAGCCGCCGGTAGGTGGTGCCGGCGATCGCGGGGCGGACCGGCATCCACTCGAAGTAGGCCTGCTTGGCGGCGGCCTGACGGGCGGTCCAGGTCCCCTCGGCGCCCTCGGTGTGGTTGACGGCGCCGCCGGACCAGGCGTTGTCGGCGAACTCGTGGTCGTCCCAGATCGCGATGACCGGCGCCTTCAGGTGCAGTGCCTGCAGGTCGGGATCCGTCTTGTACGTGGCGTGCCGGAGCCGGTAGTCGGCGAGGGTGAGGATCTCGTTGGCCGGGGCGTGCGGCCGTACGACCTTGCCGCGGGCGGCGTACTCGCCGGACTTGTACTCGTAGATGTAGTCGCCCAGATGCAGCCAGGCGTCGAGGTCGGAGCGCGCCGCGAGGTGGCGGTAGGCGGCGAAGTAGCCCCCCTCCCAGTTGGCGCAGGAGACCACGCCGAAGCGCAGCCCCGAGACGGCCGCGTCCGCCGCCGGGGCGGTGCGGGTGCGCGCCACCGGGGAGTCGGTGCCGTCGGCGGAGAACCGGAACCAGTAGTCGGTGGCCGGCGCCAGACCGCGGATGTCGGCCTTCACGGTGTGGTCGGAGGCGGCCGTGGCGGTGGTGGAGCCCTTGGCGACGACGTTCGTCAGCGCCCTGTCCGTGGCGACGACCCAGCTCACGACGGTGTCCGGGCCGACCCCGGAGCCGGGTATCGCCTCCGGCACGGGCGTCACCCGGGTCCACAGCAGGACGCCGTCGGGCAGCGGGTCGCCGGAGGCGACACCGTGCAGGAAGGCGGGGGCGTCCGTGGCGGCGCGGGCCGGGAGCGCGGCGGCCAGCGGGCCGGCCAGGACAGCGGCCGCCGCCGCGGCCTTGACGACCGTACGGCGGCGGGGGGTAAGGATGCCGAGACCTGTGGGCGTCTCGGACTCTCTGTATCGACTGGTCACGACCGATCAGGTTACTGATCGGTATGCGCCAGAGCGGGCGAACTCCGAAAGTTCGCCCGCTCTTCACGGATCTATCCACTCCGACGCTGTGTCAGCCCTTGAGGGCCGCGCCCACCACCGTGTTGAACTGCTCGACCGTCATGGGGGCGTTGCCCTGGGCGTCCGCGGTGAGCTTCTTGCCGTTCATGACGAGGCTCGGCGTGCCGGCGACGCCGTCCTTGTTGTCGTCGAAGGTCTTCGACATGGCCATGGCCCAGGCGTCGTAGGTGCCGTTCCTGACCGCGCTCTGGAACTTGGAGTTGCCCTTCAGCGCGGGCACCGTGTCGGCGACCTTGATGAGGTAGCTGTCGTCCTTGAACTTGTCGGTCTGCTCGTCCGGGTGCCACTTCGCGGAGTACAGCGCGGACTTGTACTCCAGGAACGCCTCGGGGCCGACGTTGAGCGCGGCGCCCAGGGCGCTCAGGGCGTTCTTGGAGCCCACCCCGTTGTCGTGGTTGTCGATGAAGGTGGCACCGATGTACTGGATCTTGAACTTGCCGTCGTCGACGTCCTTCTTCACGGTCGCCCCGACGGTCTGCTCGAACTGGGCGCAGACCGGGCAGCGCGAGTCCTCGTAGAGCTTCAGGGTCTTCTTCGCGCCGGCCTTGCCGATGACGACCGTGGTGCCCTTGTCGCCCGTCGTGTTGGCCGGGGCGGTGACCTTGGCGTCCTTCAGGCCCTCCCAGTAGCCGGGCTTGTTCATCTGGACGACCGCGTAACCGATGCCGCCGGCCGCCGCCAGCACGGCCACGACCGAGGCGGCCACGACGACCTGCCGCCTGGCCTTGTCGCGCTTGGCCTGCCGCTCGCGCTCCTGGCGCAGCCGCTCCCGGGCCGCCGTCTTCGCCGTCTGGCTGTTCCGCTTGCTCATGTGGGTGATCTCCATGTGGGACGCGCACAGGTCGTACGCGGGATACGTGTGGGGGACCGGCCGTGCTCAGCCGTTCTCTCGCCGCGCCTCAGACGAGGGCGGCGACGGGCGAGCACGGCGGTCCACGCCGTCCCAGGGAGTGCACGAGCAGCAGGTCGCGGACGGCGGTGCGGTCCGGGGCCGGGCGGGGCGCCGCGCGCGGCGGGGCCGGCCGGACCGCGACCGCGGACACCGCGAGCAGCAGCGGCCGGAACGTCGTGGCGGCCACCGCGCGCAGCGCTTGAGTCAGCGCCCGCTCGCCCCGGCGCAGCCAGGCGGCGGCCAGCAGCCCCACGCCGACGTGCGCGGCGAGCAGCAGCCAGGCGGCGGCGGGACTCGCGTGGGCGAGCAGGGTGGCCGCGCGGTCCGGGCCGCCGGTCACCTGGGCCAGCGGGGTGCCCACCCGGCCCTCGCACAGCACGTCCAGGCCGATCGCGTGCAGCGGGCCCGCTATCGGGCCGCCCGCGCGGCCGTAACAGGCGTGCTGGCCGGTGGTGAACACCGTGTCCGCGGCCAGCTCCAGCGGGACCAGCAGGGCCGCGATCCGGCCGAAGCCGCGCTCGCGGCCCCCCAGCGCGTAGGCGGTGGCGAACACCGCGGCGGCGACCGCGCCCACGGTCGCCGCCGGCAGCGGAGCCCGGGACAGCAGCACGTGCGACGCGGTGCCGAGCGTCACGACGACGGCCGTGAACAGCGCCGCGCGCACGGCTCTGAGCTGGGTTCCGGATATGTCCATAGCGAGAGGAGAGTCTGTCACGTCGGCCGGTAAGGGACCCCTAAAGGATGCCTGTGAGGCCGGGTCGTCACAGCCCTGGAATCCGGCCGTTGCGGAACAGGTCGAGGAAGATCTGGTGGTCGGCCCGCGCGCGGGCGCCGTAGCGGTGCGCGAAGTCGACCAGGAGCGGGGCGAAGCCGTCCTCGTCGGCCGCGAGCGCCGCGTCGATGGCCCGCTCGGTGGAGAACGGCACCAGGGACTCGCCGGACTGGTCGTCCGCCGCCGCGTGCATGGTGGCGGTGGCCCGGCCCAGGTCGGCGACGACCGCCGCGATCTCCTCCGGGTCGTCGATGTCGCCCCAGTCCAGGTCGACCGCGTACGGCGAGATCTCGGCGACCAGCTGGCCGGCTCCGTCCAGCTCGGTCCAGCCCAGCCAGGGGTCGGCGTGCGCCTGCAGGGCACGCTGGGAGATCACCGTGCGGTGCCCCTCGTGCTGGAAGTACTCCGCGATCGCCGGGTCCGTGATGTGCCGGGAGACGGCCGGGGTCTGGGCCTGCTTGATGTAGATCACGACGTCGTTCTCCAGGGCGTCGCTGTGCCCCTCCAGCAGGATGTTGTACGACGGCAGCCCCGCGGAGCCGATGCCGATGCCCCGGCGGCCCACGACGTCCTTCACCCGGTAGGAGTCCGGGCGGGCCAGCGAGGAGTCCGGCAGCGTCTCCAGGTAGCCGTCGAAGGCCGCCAGCACCTTGTAGCGGGTCGCCGCGTCCAGCTCGATGGAACCGCCGCCCGGCGCGAACCGGCGCTCGAAGTCGCGGATCTCCGTCATCGAGTCCAGCAGCTCGAAGCGGGTCAGCGAGCGGGCGTCACGCAGCGCGTCCAGCAGCGGACCCTGCGCGGTGTCCAGCGTGAACGGCGGCACCTCGTCGCTCTTGGCGCCGGTCGCCAGGGCGTGGACCCGCTCGCGGTAGGCGGCCGCGTAGACCGTCACCAGCTCGGTGATCTGCTCGTCGCTGAGCGCCTTCGCGTACCCGACGAGCGCGATGGAGGCCGAGAAGCGCTTGAGGTCCCAGGTGAAGGGGCCGACGTAGGCCTCGTCGAAGTCGTTGACGTTGAAGACCAGGCGGCCGTTGGAGTCCATGTAGGTGCCGAAGTTCTCGGCGTGCAGGTCGCCGTGGATCCACACCCGCGAGGTGCGGTCGTCCAGGTAGGGGCCGCCGCGCTTCTCCGCGTCGAGGTCGTGGTAGAAGAGGCACGCCGTGCCCCGGTAGAACGCGAAGGCCGAGGCCGCCATCTTGCGGAACTTCACCCGGAACGCGGCCGGGTCGGCGGCCAGGAGCCGGCCGAAGGCGGTGTCGAAGACGGCGAGGATCTCCTCGCCGCGCTGCTCGTCGCTGAGCTGGGGGACCGACATCGCGGGGTGCCTCCTGGTGCGGGACTGGTGGTGCGGGGATGTGCGTGAACGGGTACGACGACGCTTCCGCCGTCTCCAACGGGCGACGCCACGCGGGAGTGCCCGGTTCCCGCATGAAGGTACGCGGGGAACAGCGGCGGGTGTCAGTGGCGGGGCATAGACTTCGACGCTGTCCCCGACCCGTCCGCCTTGGAGGCCGAAACCGTGTCGAAGCCGCCCTTCACGCACCTGCACGTCCACACCCAGTACTCGCTGCTGGACGGTGCCGCGCGGCTCAAGGACATGTTCAACGCCTGCAATGAGATGGGCATGACGCACATCGCCATGTCCGACCACGGCAACCTGCACGGGGCGTACGACTTCTTCCACAGTGCGAAGAAGGCCGGAGTCACCCCGATCATCGGGATCGAGGCGTATGTCGCCCCCGAGTCCCGGCGCAACAAGCGCAAGATCCAGTGGGGCCAGCCGCACCAGAAGCGGGACGACGTCTCCGGTTCGGGCGGTTACACCCACAAGACGATCTGGGCGGCGAACGCCACGGGCCTGCACAACCTCTTCCGCCTCTCCTCGGACGCGTACGCCGAGGGCTGGCTGCAGAAGTGGCCCCGGATGGACAAGGAGACGATCTCCCAGTGGTCGGAGGGGCTCATCGCCTCCACCGGCTGCCCCTCCGGCGAGGTGCAGACCCGGCTGCGGCTGGGCCAGGAGGAGGAGGCCCTGAAGGCGGCCGCCGACTACCAGGACATCTTCGGCAAGGACCGGTACTTCCTGGAGCTGATGGACCACGGCATCGACATCGAGCACCGGGTCCGCGACGGACTGCTCGCCATCGGCAAGAAGCTCGGCATCCCCCCGCTGGTCACGAACGACTCCCACTACACGTACGCGCACGAGGCGGGCGCCCACGACGCGCTGCTGTGCATCCAGACCGGCAAGAACCTCTCCGACCCGGACCGCTTCCGCTTCGACGGCACCGGTTACTACCTGAAGTCCACGGACGAGATGTACGCCATCGACTCCTCGGACGCCTGGCAGCAGGGCTGCGCCAACACCCTCCTGGTCGCCGAGCAGGTCGACACCACCGGCATGTTCGAGTCCCGCAACCTCATGCCGAAGTTCGACATCCCCGACGGCTACACCGAGGTCACCTGGTTCCAGGAGGAGGTCCGCCGCGGCATGGAGCGCCGCTTCCCCGGCGGCATCCCCGAGGACCGCCAGAAGCAGGCCGAGTACGAGATGGACGTCATCATCCAGATGGGGTTCCCGGGGTACTTCCTCGTCGTCGCCGACTTCATCATGTGGGCCAAGAAGCAGGGCATCGCCGTCGGCCCCGGCCGTGGCTCGGCGGCCGGTTCGATCGTCGCGTACGCCATGGGCATCACCGACCTCGACCCCATCCCGCACGGCCTGATCTTCGAGCGGTTCCTCAACCCCGAGCGCGTCTCCATGCCCGATGTCGACATCGACTTCGACGAGCGCCGGCGCGTCGAGGTGATCCGGTACGTGACCGAGAAGTACGGCGCCGACAAGGTCGCCATGATCGGGACCTACGGCAAGATCAAGGCGAAGAACGCCATCAAGGACTCCGCGCGCGTGCTGGGCTACCCGTACGCGATGGGCGACCGCCTGACCAAGGCCATGCCCGCCGACGTCCTCGGCAAGGGCATCGACCTCAACGGCATCACCGACCCCTCCCACCCGCGCTACAGCGAGGCGGGCGAGATCCGCTCGATGTACGAGAACGAACCGGACGTGAAGAAGGTCATCGACACCGCCAAGGGCGTCGAGGGCCTGGTCCGGCAGATGGGTGTGCACGCGGCCGGCGTCATCATGTCCAGCGAGACCATCACCGAGCACGTACCGGTGTGGGTGAGGCACACCGACGGCGTGACCATCACGCAGTGGGACTACCCGAGCTGCGAGTCGCTCGGCCTGCTGAAGATGGACTTCCTCGGCCTGCGCAACCTGACGATCATGGACGACGCCGTCAAGATGGTGAAGTCCAACAAGGGCGTCGACATCGACCTGTTGAGCCTCCCGCTCGACGACCCGACGACCTTCGAACTGCTCCAGCGCGGCGACACCCTCGGCGTCTTCCAGTTCGACGGCGGCCCCATGCGCTCGCTGCTGCGCCTGATGAAGCCCGACAACTTCGAAGACATCTCCGCCGTGTCGGCGCTCTACCGTCCGGGCCCGATGGGCATGGACTCGCACACCAACTACGCGCTGCGCAAGAACAAGCTCCAGGAGATCACCCCCATCCACAAGGAGCTCGAAGAGCCCCTCAGGGAGGTCCTGGACGTCACCTACGGCCTGATCGTCTACCAGGAGCAGGTGCAGAAGGCCGCCCAGATCATCGCCGGGTACTCGCTCGGCGAGGCCGACATCCTCCGCCGCGTGATGGGCAAGAAGAAGCCCGAGGAACTGGCCAAGAACTTCACCATCTTCCAGGCCGGCGCCCGCAGGAACGGCTACAGCGACGAGGCGATCCAGGCGCTGTGGGACGTCCTGGTCCCCTTCGCCGGCTACGCCTTCAACAAGGCCCACTCGGCCGCGTACGGGCTGGTCTCCTACTGGACCGCCTATCTGAAGGCGAACTACCCGGCCGAGTACATGGCGGCGCTGCTCACCTCGGTCAAGGACGACAAGGACAAGTCCGCGATCTACCTCAACGAGTGCCGCCGCATGGGCATCAAGGTGCTCCCGCCGAACGTCAACGAGTCGGAGTCCAACTTCGCCGCGCAGGGCGACGACGTGATCCTCTTCGGCCTCTCCGCCGTCCGCAACGTCGGCACCAACGTGGTCGAGTCGATCATCAAGTGCCGCAAGGCGAAGGGGAAGTACAGCTCCTTCCCCGACTACCTGGACAAGGTCGACGCGGTCGTCTGCAACAAGCGCACCACGGAGTCCCTGATCAAGGCCGGCGCCTTCGACTCGATGGGCCACACCCGCAAGGGCCTCACCGCGCAGTACGAACCGATGATCGACAACGTGGTCGCGGTCAAGCGCAAGGAGGCCGAGGGCCAGTTCGACCTCTTCGGCGGCATGGGCGAGGAGACCAGCAGCGAGCCCGGCTTCGGCCTGGACGTGGAGTTCACCACCGACGAGTGGGAGAAGACCTACCTCCTCGCGCAGGAGCGCGAGATGCTCGGCCTCTACGTCTCCGACCACCCGCTCTTCGGCCTGGAGCACGTGCTGTCCGACAAGGCCGACGCGGGCATCTCCCAGCTCACCGGAGGCGAGCACGCGGACGGTGCCGTCGTCACCATCGGCGGCATCATCTCGGGTCTCCAGCGCAAGATGACCAAGCAGGGCAACGCCTGGGCGATCGCCACCGTCGAGGACCTCGCCGGCTCCATCGAGTGCATGTTCTTCCCGGCCACCTACCAGCTGGTGTCGACCCAACTCGTCGAGGACGCGGTGGTGTTCGTGAAGGGCCGGCTCGACAAGCGCGAGGACGTGCCCCGGCTCGTCGCCATGGAGCTGATGGTCCCGGACCTGTCCAACGCGGGCACCAACGCGCCGGTGATCCTCACCATCCCGGCCACCAGGGTCACGCCGCCCATGGTCAGCCGCCTCGGGGAGATCCTCAGCCACCACAAGGGCGACAGCGAGGTCCGGATCAAGCTCCAGGGTCCGCGCAAGACCACCGTGCTGCGCCTGGACCGCCACCGGGTCAAGCCCGACCCGGCCCTCTTCGGCGACCTGAAGGTGCTGCTCGGCCCGTCCTGCCTGGCGGGCTGACCGCACCCCGGGCCGACGCGGAGCGGTGGGAACAAGAAGGGGCGCACCCGGGGCGGGTGCGCCTCTTCGTCATGCCCGGGCTGTCAACTGCCCTTTAGTTGTGGCCGAAGCTCTTCTGCTTCTTACGGGCGGCATCCGCGGGACTGCCCTGGATGTGCGCCACCGGGGACTCGTTGGTCTCCGGCGACGTCCGCTGCGCGTGCTCGTGCGCCTGCTCGGCCTGCGAGGCACGGTTCTGCGGACCGGCCTGCTTGCGGTTCTTGTTCTTGGCCATGGTGATCGCCTCCTGAAGGGGGTTTGGGGGCCAGGGCCGGGACCAGATTCACATATGCCGACAACACGCGCATGTCGGATAATTACCGTGTGTGACAGGGGCGGTGGGCCGGCGGGGACCACAAACGCCACGCCGAAGATCGAGTTCGGGCCGTTAACGCCCGCGCGGTCGGGCAGACTCGAAGGAAGTCCGGAGCAAAACCTCCCGGGAAGAGGGTGAGTCGCGTGGACCGCTGCATCGTCCTGGTGGACGCCGGGTATCTGCTGGGCGCCGCCGCCAGCCTCCTCGCCGGCGAGCCCTCGCGGTCCCGGATCACCGTCGATCACCCCGCCCTGATCCAGGCCCTGCGCGATCGCGCGGAGGCGGAGACCGAGCGGCCCCTGCTGCGCATCTACTGGTTCGACGGCGCCCCCGACCGCGTCCCCCAGCCGGAGCACCGCAGGCTGCGTGTGATGCCCCGAGTCACCGTCCGGCTGGGCGCCCTCACCCGCAGCGACGGACGCTGGGCGCAGAAGGGCGTGGACGCGGCCATGCACGCCGAGCTGACCGAGCTGGCCCGCAACCGGGCCTGCTCCGACGTCGTCCTCGTCACCGGCGACGGCGATCTGCTGCCGGGCATGATGGCGGCCAAGGAGCACGGTGTGGCCGTCCACCTGTGGGCCGTCCAGGCCGCCGACGGCGACTACAACCAGTCCGAGGACCTGGTCGCCGAGGCGGACGAGCGACGGGTGCTGGACCGCGCCTGGATCACCCAGGCCGTCCGCGCCAAGGAACTCACCGGCGTGTGCGCGCAGCCGCCGGAGCCCCGGCCCGAGATCGCCGCCATCCTCTCGGCGCCGCTGCCCGAGTCGGCGCTCACCGGCACGGCCGAGCAAGCCGCCGAACCGGCCGCGCGCCCCCCGGCGGGCCGGGCGGCCGAGAACGGCTCCCCGGAGCGGCTGCCCAGCCCCAAGGGCGTCCCCACCCCCAAGGACCTCGCCGCCCTGCGCGCACCGGGCCTCCAGGTCGCGCAGCCCCCGACCACGGCGACCCTGCGCTGGTCCTCGGACAAGGGCTGGGTGGAACGGCCGGGCGCGGTCCCGGAACCGCCCGAGGTCGCCTCCATGCCGACCCTGGCCCAGCTCACCACGGCCGAGCAGCGGTGGGCCGACCGCGAGGAGGACATCACCACCGTCGGCGGCGACCCGTACGAGGTGGGACAGGTGTTCGCCCGCCGCTGGATGTCCCGGCTCGGCGACCAGACCCATCTCCAGCGGCTGTCGCAGATGTATCCGCGTATCCCGCACCGTATCGACGGGGAGCTGCTGCGGTACGCGGCCCGCTTCGGGCTGCTGGCCCACAAGGACGACCAGATCGACGAGCACGACCGATACGCCATTCGAGCGGGGTTCTGGCGCGAGGTCGACGTGCCGGCCGCCGCCGAACCCGCCGGGGCCGGCGACTGAGCGCGCCGCCGGTCACCGCCGTCCTGGCGGCCCCAAGGGCGAGTAAAGGCCCCCGACCCCGTAGTCTCGTCCCTTGTGAGTACGCGCGCGGGACAGGCACCTTGGCATGACGAGGTCGTACGCGTGCGTGGGCTCAGCAAGACCTACCCGGCCGTCCGGGGCCGCCGCGGATCGCCCGGCACCCCCGAGGTGCGTGCCACCGACGACGTCGAGCTGGACGTGCGGCGCGGCGAGATCTTCGGGCTGCTCGGCCCGAACGGCGCCGGCAAGTCCACCCTCGTACGGCAGCTGACCGGGCTGCTGCGACCGGACGCCGGCCGCGTCGAGATCCTCGGCCACGACATCGTCAAGCACCCGGAGCGGGCCGCCCGCATCCTCGCCTACCTGGGCCAGGAGTCCTCCGCTCTGGACGAGCTGACCGTCTCCCTGGCCGCCGAGACCACCGGACGCCTGCGCGGCCTTGAGGTACGCCGGGCGCGGGCCGAGCGGGACGCGGTCCTGGAGGAACTGGGGCTCACCCCGATCGCCGGACGGGCGCTGCGGAAGCTCTCCGGCGGACAGCGCCGGCTCGCCTGCTTCGCCGCCGCCCTCGTCGGACACCGGCCGCTGCTCGTGCTGGACGAGCCGACCACCGGGATGGACCCCGTGGCCCGCCGCGCGGTGTGGGCGGCCGTGGACCGCCGGCGCGCCGAACACGGTACGACCGTGCTGCTGGTCACCCACAACGTCATCGAGGCCGAGACCGTGCTCGACCGGGTCGCCGTCCTGGACCGGGGCCGGGTCATCGCCTGCGACACCCCGGCGGGGCTCAAGGAACGGGTCGCCGACGAGGTTCGGGTGGAGCTGGTGTGGCGGGAGCGGGCGCCGCTGGAGGTGCCCGAGGTCGCCGTGCTGCGCGAGCGGGCCGTGGAGTCGGGCCGGCGCTGGACGCTGCGGCTCGCGCCCGAGGAGGCCCGCGCCGTCGTCGCCACCGTGACCGGCGGGACCGCGTTCGCCGCCCTGGACGACTTCACGCTCGCCGCGCCCAGCCTGGAGGACGTCTACCTGGAGCTGGGCGGCGCGGCCCGGCAGGGGCTGGTGAGGGCATGAGCGCACGGGCCGCGGAATGCGTATGGATGTGCGCGACTGCCGTAGCGAAGGGGAACAGTTCGTGGTGAGTGTCGTACCCGCGGAGGTTCTGCCGGGTGGCACCCGGGCCGCGTCCGAGAGGGCACCGGGCCCCGCCGAACTCGGCCCGCCCGCGCGGCTGTGGCCTTCCCTGGTGGCCGTCTACCGGGCACAGCTGTCGCGGGCCCGGGTAGCCCGCATCCCGCTGCTGTTCGTGGCGACCTTCCAGTCGGTCGGCATCACCGTGATGATGCGGGGTGTCGTCGACAGCGGCGGTGAGGCCCAGTCCGTGGTGGCCGGTTCGTCCGTGCTGGTCGTCGCCTATGTGGCCCTGAACCTGTTGTCGCAGTACTTCGGGCAGCTGCGGGCCAGCGGCGGTCTCGACCACTACGCCACCCTGCCGGTGCCGCCGGCCGCGGTGGTGCTGGGCGCTGCGGCGGCGTACGCCTCCTTCACCGTGCCGGGCACCTTGGTGACCGCGGTCTTCGGCTGTGTGCTGTTCGGGCTGCCGCTGGCCAATCTGTGGATCCTGCTGGCCGTGATCCCGCTCGCCGGGGCCGCGCTGGCCGGTCTGGGCGCCGCCTGCGGGCTGCTCGCGCCCCGGCCGGAACTGGCCACGCTGCTCGGGCAGCTGGGCATGTCCGCGGCGCTGCTGCTGGGGGTGCTGCCGGCCGACCGGATGCCGCAGGTCGTCCGGCTGGCGCGGGATCTGCTGCCCTCGACCTATGGCGTGGAGGCGTACGCCCGCACGTTCGGGGCGCACCCGGACTGGCCCGTCGTCCTCGTTGACCTGGGGGTGTGCGCGGGGGTCGGCGTGCTCTCGCTGGCCGTGGCGGCCTGGGCGTACCGCCGGGCCGCCGTCCGGTGACGCGGCGCACAGCGCGACCTGGCACGATGTCAGGGTGACCGCACCGCTGACTCCGCCTCCGCCGCCGCACGACCATTCCGCGCACCAGGTCCGGCAGGCGCCCCCGCAACCCGGGGTGCCCGGCGTGGCCGCGTACGAACAGGACGGCCCCGGGATGAAGACCGAAGTGCGGGAGGCCGCGGTGATCGCGGTCGCGGTGGCGCTCGGCGGGGTGCTGCTGGGGTTGCTGTGGTGGTGGCTGGCGCCGCACGTGCCGCTGGTCGGCGACGAGGTCGGCAGGAGCTGGGTCGTCTACCTCAAGGACTCCGAGGGCGAGCAGGCGGTCGGCGTGGACGGCACGTTCACCCTGTTGGGCCTGGGCTTCGGACTGCTCAGCGCGGTCGTCGTCTTCCTGCTGCGGCGGCGCGGGGGCGTGCCGCTCGTCGTGGCGCTGGGCCTCGGCGGGCTGCTCGGGTCGCTGCTGGCCTGGCGGCTGGGGGTCTGGCTGGGCCCCGAGTCCGACGTGCTGGCGCACGCGAAGGCCGTGGGCAAGGGCGTGACGTTCTCGGCGCCGCTGAAGCTGGGCACGAAGGGGGCGTTGCTGGCGTGGCCGCTGGGTGCGCTGCTGATGCACCTCGGGCTCACGGCACTGTTCGGCCCGCGCGACCCCGAGCCGCCGTACCCGCAGCAGCCGTAGCCGCCGTACCGCGAAAGCCCGCGGCAGCCATGTTCCGCGGGTTCGGGGTGGGGTGGGTCAGGCTCGGCCGATCGGGGCCAGTACGGCCGCCGTGAGACGGGCCGGTTCGTCCGGGGCCGGTTCGACCTCCAGCCCCGCGGGGGCCCGCCGAGACGCGGATCGTCGGGTGGGGCGTGGCTCGGGCGTGCTTAGCGGCTCGGGGTGGGTCAGGCTCGGCCGATCGGGGCCAGTACGGCCGCCGTCAGACGGGTCGGCTCGTACGGGGCCGGTTCGACTTCCAGCCCCCGGCGGGCTGCCGAGACGCGGATCGCCGGGTGGGCCGTGGTGCGGGCGTGTTGGCGGGGTGGGTCAGGCTCGGCCGATCGGGGCCAGTACGGCCGCCGTGAGACGGGCCAGTTCGTCCGGGGCCAGTTCGACTTCCAGCCCCCGGCGGCCCGCCGAGACGCAGATCGTCGGGTGGGCCGTGGCCGAGTCGTCGAGGACTGTGGGCAGCTTCTTGCGCTGGCCGAGCGGGGAGATGCCGCCGCGGACGTAGCCCGTGGTGCGCTCGGCGAGCGCCGGGTCGGCCATGGCGGCCCGCTTGCCGCCCACCGCCGCCGCGAGGGCCTTCAGGTCCAGGGAACCGGCCACCGGGACCACGCCGACGACCAGGGCGCCGTCCACGTCGGCGACGAGGGTCTTGAAGACGCGCTCGGGGCTGACGCCCATCGCCTGCGCCGCCTCCTCGCCGTAGGACGGGTGGGCGGGATCGTGGTCGTAGGCGTGGACGGTGAAGTCCACGCCCGCCGTCGTCAGCGCCACCGTCGCGGGGGTGCCCCCGGACTGCTGTTTCCTCGGCTTCTTCGCCATCGGGGTCTCTCGGCCTCGGTCTTCCCGGTCTTCCCGCTCTCGCGGTCTTCGTCAGTTCAGGCTCGTCGGCGCGCGGGTCAGCTCGAACGCGGGCAGCGACGGCAGGTTGCGGATGATGGCCGTCTCGGCGCGGAGGAGCCGCAGCTCGTCCCGCAGCCGGGACGCGGTGTCCGGAGCCTGCAGGAGCCGCTGCTTGGTGGGGGTGTCGTGCACCATCGCGGCGGCCACCAGGTACGACACCACGCTCGGGTCGTCCGGCAGTTCGGCCCCGGTCAGCGACCGCTCGCGGGCGCCAGCCAGCCGCTTCTGGTACTGGCGGAAGGACCGCAGGACCCCCTCGGCCAGCGTGCCGGCCTCGTCACCGGGCTCCTCGGCCAGCTCCTCCAGCTCCGCCGTCAGGAACGGCCCCGACGCGTCCACGGACAGCAGCCGCACCCGGGTCGTGCCGGTGGCCAGCACCTCGAACGTGCCGTCCGCCCGTTCCCGGATGGTCGCGGCGTCCGCCACACAGCCCACCCCGTGGAAGGACTTCAGGGGGTCGGGGCCGAAGCCCGCGGCCGGGCCCCGCTCGGGCTGTGCCATGGGATCCGGCATGCCCGGGGCGCTCGGCGCCACCTCGTGGCCGTCGCGGACCGCCACGACGGCGAATCGGCGCGATTCGTCCTCGGGCGTCTTGAGCAGCTCGCGCATCATGGCGCGATAACGCTCCTCGAAGACGTTCAACGGCAGCACGAGCCCCGGGAACAACACCGAGTTCAGCGGAAAGAGCGGGAGACGGGCGGTGGTCACGGCGCCCCAGCCTAGTGGTCGTCGGCGCGGACGTGTCCGCGGTGCTCGCCACCGGGGTCCGAAGGCACCGTCATCAGCCCGGCCGGGACGGTCCGGGAGCCGTCCGCGAGGAGGTGCTCGCGCAGCCGCAGGAAGTGGCCGAGCGGGTCGTCCGAGAACCGGTCCCACGGGAAGGACGTGGCGTACGGGCCGATCAGCGAGAGCTGGCCGCGCGCGTCGTCCCAGCGGTCGAGCCGCATGAGGACGTACAGCAGCTTGTTGCGGACCTCGGCGGGCCACGGGTCGGCCGCGGGGAACCGGCCGGAGAACGCCACCGCCCGGTCCGCCGCCGCCTCCAGCCGGCCGCGCGGCACCTCGGGGCCGCAGCCGTCGGTCAGATAGCCGAAGGCGGCCCGGGCCGGCAGGGCCTGTACGAGGGAGTCGGCCGGGGCGTCCTGCGCGGCCCGGTCGGCGAAGTCGAAGCACTCGTGGTGCGCGCCGTGCCAGAGCGCGGCCAGATAGCGCAGGGCGGCGACGTGGCAGCCGTAGTGGTGCGGGGCGCGCCGGACGGCCGCCTCCCACAGCTCCCCGAAGTACTTGTGCCCGGCCCGCGAGCCGCGCGCGTGGTCGAGCGCGATCCGCCAGGGGACCGGGTCGCGGTCGTCGGCGCGGGCGGCGGCCGTGATGAGCGGGCTCACCTCGCGCAGCAGCTCGGCGCGGGCGGGGGAGGGCCAGACGCGGTCCACGGCGAGCTGGGCGCCGAGGACCAGCGCGTCGGGGTCGCGCGGGGCCGCCGTCCGCCACTCCTCGAACCACTCCGGGCGGGATCGGGCGAAGGCGGCGAGGCGGCCGACGTACCGGTCGCGGTTCTCCCACTCGGCGCCGGCGCGGGTGGCGGCCAGCAGTTCGGCGGCGGCGGCGTACTCGCCCCGGCTGGCCGCTACCAGCGCGGGGGAGAGGCGGTCGTCGGGCGCGTCGAGCACGGCCTCGTCGCCGGCCGGTGGCCGGCCGGACGGGCGCGCGGCGCGTTTGGTCATCCGGGTGGGGCGGATGAACGAGGGCAGCAGAGCCATGGTGTCGACCATTGAAAGTCCGCAGGTCGAGCCCGCGCCAGAGGGTCCGGGGAAGTTACGTAAGGTTGTACGGTAAGCGGTCAAGGAACAGTAAAGGGTGAATGTTCAACTTGTGAGGGACCGGTGTGGCCGGTGTGTGCGGTGTGCCGGTCAGCTCCGCCGCAGCAGTCGGGTCGCCCCCGCCGCCACCGTCGTGGCCAGGATCCAGCCGAGCAGGATCAGCGCGGCCGCCAGCCACTGCCAGCCGCCGCGCAGCTGCCACTGCCCGGCCTGGCCCAGGTCGATCACCGGCAGCAGCAGGTCCAGGGTGAACAGGGCGGGACTCCACGACGGATGGCCGTCATGGTTGACCGGCGGATGGTCGGCGTGCGCGAAAGCGAGCGTGCCCGCCGCCCACAGCACCGCCATCCACACCGCGGCCCGCCCGGGGCGGTAGCCGTAGGCGACCGTCCAGTCCTGGAGGTAGCCCCAGAACATCCCGGCCAGCGGGAGCGTCTCGCGGCGCCGGCGCTGCTTGGCGAGCAGCACCTCGCGCGCGTCCTCGTCCTCCCCGGCCGCCCGCAGCACCGAGGCCAGCCGTTCGTACGGCTCCGGGGCGTACTCGGCGGTGGCCGCCGCCACCCAGTCCAGGCGCCGGGTCAGCGGGAAGGGGCCCTGCGGGACCAGGTTCTCGTAGGCGAACCCGGCCATGTGCAGATTGCCGGCGTCCGGCCAGCTGCCCGCACGGTCCACCAGGGTTACGATCCGGGCCCCGGACAGCGCCACCTTGCCGCGCTGCGGCTTGTCCCCGAGGAAGCGCAGCTCCGGCGTCTGCACCCGGCGCAGCGACAGCTCCTGGTCCTCGGTGAGGGTGAACCGGGCCCGCTCCAGGTCGACGGCGTCGCCGAACCGCCCGTCGTCCAGGCGCACCCCGCCCCGGCACTCGAACGGCTGGATCCGGGTCCCGCGCGCGGGTGTCGTGCCGCTCAGCAGCGGGCTGCCCACCCCGGCCGGGGTCAGGTACAGGGTGCGCCCGACCGTCAGCTGGGGCGCGTTCAGGGCGAGCCGGGAGTACGGGTTGAGGAGTCTCGCGCCGCGCAGGCTGAGCGACACGCCGACCTTGGCGCCGCGCAGGCTCAGCTCGCCGTGCGACTCCAGCAGCTCCGCCTGCAGGTCCTGGCCGACACTCATGCCGTCCGCCGCGATCGACCGCCCGCTGCGGTCGCGGTACACGATCGCCTGGTTGAGCATCAGATCGGTGCCGATGTGCGCGTCGGTCAGCCGCACCCCGTTCTGGAAGCGGCACCGGGGAAGATGCAGGTCGCCCTCGGTGTGCAGGCGCGCCGCCTCCAGGCGCGGCACCGAGCAGTCCACCAGGCGCACGGTCGTGAACCGGGCCTCCGGCAGCCGGACCTCCTCGTCGAAGCGGCAGCCGCGCAGCTCGACGTAGGGCGTGACCGTGCCGCCCGACAGATCCAGCGGGTCGGTGATCCGCACGCCGACCAGTTTCAGCGCGGCCACCCGGCCCGGGAGGGCGGGCGGCCCGTCGAGCAGCAGCCAGCACACGATGCGCGCCCGTACGGTCCGCTCGGGCCCCCAGGGGTGGCCGCCGTGCGGATCGTCCACCACGGTGTCACCGCTGCTCAGGTCGTACACGCTGCCGTTGCGGAAGGCCTGCCACATGCCCGCCTCGGCCGCGGTCAGGTCGTCCGGCAGGTCCCCGGCGCGCAGGCCGGTCCCCTCGGTCACCGCTGTTCCTTCTCCCTGGCCCGTTCGGGCTACTCGTGAGTCACCTGTGTCGTACTGGCGTTCATGCCCGGTGCGTGACGTGCCGAACACAGCACGTGAAGGCGATCTTCCGGGTTCCGGCCACCCTATGTACCGGCGATTGGCCCACACTCTGTATCAGCCATTGATACGCGCGGACGACTCCCTACACCGGTCTGAGAGAATTGGAACCGTGATCTCCCGAATCGATCTGCGCGGCGACGCCCTCCCCGAGGGTCCCGCCCTGCGCGACCTGCTGCCCCGAGCCGACTTCGACGTATCGGCCGCCCTGGAGAAGGTGCGCCCGATCTGCGAGGCCGTGCATCATCGTGGCGACGCGGCGCTGATCGACTTCGCCGAGAGGTTCGACGGAGTACGGCTGGAATCCGTCCGTGTCCCCGCCCGGGCGCTCACCGACGCCCTCGCCGGGCTCGACCCGGCCGTGCGCGCCGCGCTGGAGGAATCCATCCGCCGCGCCCGCCTGGTCCACCGCGAGCAGCGCCGTACGACGCACACCACGCAGGTGGTGCCCGGTGGCGCCGTGACCGAGAAGTGGGTGCCGGTCGAGCGGGTCGGGCTGTACGCGCCCGGCGGCCGCTCGGTCTACCCCTCCTCCGTGATCATGAACGTCGTCCCGGCGCAGGAGGCCGGCGTCGAGTCCATCGCGCTCGCCTCGCCGGCCCAGGCCGACTTCGGCGGGCTGCCCCACCCCACGATCCTCGCCGCCTGCGCCCTGCTGGGCGTCGACGAGGTCTACGCGGCCGGCGGGGCCACCGCCGTCGCGATGTTCGCGCACGGCACCGAGTCCTGCCCGCCCGTGAACATGGTCACCGGCCCCGGAAACATCTGGGTCGCCGCCGCCAAGCGGTACTTCACCGGCAAGATCGGCATCGACGCCGAGGCCGGCCCGACCGAGATCGCGATCCTCGCGGACGAGACCGCCGACCCGGTGCACGTCGCCTCGGACCTGATCAGCCAGGCCGAGCACGACCCGCTGGCCGCCGCCGTCCTCGTCACCGACTCCCCGGAGCTCGCGACCGCGGTGGAGAAGGAGCTGGAACCGCAGGTCGCGGCGACCAAGCACGTCGAGGACCGCATCCGCCCCGCCCTCGCGGGCAAGCAGTCGGCGATCGTGCTGGTCGACGGCGTCGAGGAGGGCCTCAGGGTGGTCGACGCGTACGGCGCCGAGCACCTGGAGATCCAGACCGCCGACGCCTCCGCGGTCGCCGACCGGGTCAGGAACGCCGGCGCGATCTTCATCGGTCCCTGGGCCCCCGTCTCGCTGGGCGACTACGCGGCCGGGTCCAACCACGTCCTGCCCACCGGTGGCTGCGCCTGCCACTCCTCCGGTCTGTCCGTGCAGTCCTTCCTGCGCGGCATCCACATCGTCGACTACACCAGGGACGCGCTGGCCGAGGTCGCGCACCACGTGGTCACGCTGGCGGAGGCGGAGGACCTGCCGGCGCACGGCGCCGCGGTCAAGGCGAGGTTCGGCTGGAAGGTACCCGAGAGCAAGTGACCGGCAACCCCTCCGAGTCCCCCTGGGACCGGCTCCCCATCCGCGACGAACTGCGCGGCAAGTCCCCCTACGGCGCGCCCCAGTTGGACGTGCCGGTACGGCTGAACACCAACGAGAACCCCTACCCGCTGCCCGAGCCGCTGGTCGAGCGGATCGCGGAGCGGGTGCGCGAGGCCGCCCGCGGCCTGAACCGCTACCCCGACCGGGACGCGGTCGAGCTGCGCACCGAGCTGGCCGCGTATCTGACGAAGACCGGCAAGTACCGGGTCGGCACCGAGAACGTGTGGGCCGCCAACGGCTCCAACGAGGTCATCCAGCAACTGCTGCAGACCTTCGGCGGACCGGGCCGCACCGCGATCGGCTTCGAGCCGTCGTACTCGATGCACGCGCTCATCGCGCGCGGGACGGGCACGGCCTGGGTCTCCGGGCCGCGCCACGAGGACTTCACCATCGACCTCGCCGCCGCCGAGCGGGCCGTCGCCGAGCACAAGCCGGACGTCGTCTTCATCACCACCCCCAACAACCCCACCGGCAACACGGTCCCGGCGGAGACGGTCGTCGCGCTGTACGAGGCGGCCCAGGCGGCCAAGCCGTCGATGGTCATCGTGGACGAGGCCTACGTCGAGTTCAGCCACGGCGCGTCGCTGCTGCCGCTGCTGGCGGGCCGCCCCCACCTGGTCGTCTCCCGCACCATGTCGAAGGCGTTCGGCGCGGCGGGACTGCGCCTCGGCTACCTCGCCGCGCACCCCGCGGTGGTGGACGCCGTCCAGCTGGTCCGGCTGCCCTACCACCTCTCGGCGATCACCCAGGCGACCGCGCTGGCCGCACTGGAGCACACCGACACGCTGCTGGGATACGTCGAGCAGCTGAAGGCGGAGCGGGACCGGCTGGTCGCCGAGCTGCGCGCCACCGGCTACGACGTCGTCGAGTCCGACGCGAACTTCGTACAGTTCGGCCGGTTCGAGAACGCCCACGAGACCTGGCGCCAGATCCTCGACCGGGGCGTGCTGGTCCGGGACAACGGCGTACCGGGGTGGCTGCGGGTGTCCGCCGGAACCCCCGAGGAGAACGACGCGTTCCTGGACGCCGTCCGCGAGTTGAAGAAGGAGACAGGTTCATGAGCCGCACCGGACGCGTGGAGCGCACCACCAAGGAGACCTCGGTCCTCGTCGAGATAGACCTCGACGGCACCGGCAGGACGGACATCGCCACCGGCGTCGGCTTCTACGACCACATGCTCGACCAGCTCGGCCGGCACGGTCTGTTCGACCTCACCGTGAAGACGGACGGCGACCTGCACATCGACACCCACCACACCATCGAGGACACCGCCCTCGCGCTCGGCGCCGCCTTCAAGCAGGCACTCGGCGACAAGGTGGGCATCTACCGCTTCGGCAACTGCACGGTCCCGCTGGACGAGTCGCTCGCCCAGGTCACCGTCGACCTCTCCGGCCGTCCCTACCTCGTGCACACCGAGCCCGAGAAGATGGCGCCGATGATCGGCGAGTACGACACGACGATGACCCGGCACATCCTGGAGTCCTTCGTCGCGCAGGCACAGATCGCGCTGCACGTGCACGTGCCGTACGGGCGCAACGCGCACCACATCGTGGAGTGCCAGTTCAAGGCGCTGGCCCGGGCGCTGCGTTACGCCTCCGAGCGCGACCCGCGCGCGGCCGGCATCCTCCCGTCGACGAAGGGCGCGCTGTAACCCCATGAACGGTCTGTCCACCATCCTGATCGTCGTCGGCCTCTTCCTCGTCGGCGGGATCATCTCCTTCGCCAAGCAGAAGATGCCCGCGAGCCTCATCGTGCTGCTCTCCATCGGCGCGGCCATGTGCCTCGTCGCGGGTGTCATGCGGCTGGAGGTGTGGAGCTGATGAGCACGCCGAAGAAGGTCGTCGTCCTCGACTACGGCTTCGGCAACGTCCGTTCCGCCGAGCGGGCCCTCGCGCGCGCGGGCGCGGACGTGGAGATCACCCGCGACTACGACCGGGCGATGAACGCCGACGGCCTGCTCGTACCGGGTGTCGGCGCGTTCGCCGCCTGTATGCGGGGGCTGCGCGAGGCGCGCGGCGACTGGGTGATCGACCGCAGGCTGTCCGGCGGCCGCCCGGTGATGGGCATCTGCGTCGGCATGCAGATCCTCTTCGCGCGCGGCATCGAGCACGCGGTGGAGACCGAGGGGCTGGACGAGTGGCCCGGCACGGTCGAGCCGCTCCAGGCCGACGTGGTGCCCCACATGGGCTGGAACACCGTGGACGCCCCGGCCGGCTCGGAGTTGTTCGCGGGCGTGGACGACGACGCCCGCTTCTACTTCGTGCACTCCTACGCGGTCCACGACTGGGCCCTGGAGTCGCACAACCCGGTGATCGCGGCCCCGAAGGTGACCTGGGCGACCCACGGCAAGCCCTTCGTGGCCGCCGTGGAGAACGGCGCCCTGTGGGCCACCCAGTTCCACCCCGAGAAGTCCGGCGACGCCGGCGCCCAGCTCCTCACCAACTGGATCGGAACCCTGTAGACCATGGCCAAGCTCGAACTCCTCCCCGCCGTCGACGTCCGCGACGGCCAGGCCGTACGCCTCGTGCACGGCGAGTCCGGGACCGAGACCTCCTACGGCTCCCCGCTGGAGGCCGCCCTCGCCTGGCAGCGCTCCGGCGCCGAGTGGCTGCACCTGGTCGACCTGGACGCCGCGTTCGGCACCGGCGACAACCGCGCGCTGATCGCCGAGGTCGCTGGGGCGATGGACATCAAGGTCGAGCTGTCCGGTGGCATCCGCGACGACGCCACCCTCGCCGCGGCCCTCGCCACCGGCTGCACCCGGGTGAACCTCGGCACCGCCGCCCTGGAGACCCCCGAGTGGGTCGCCCGGGTCATCGCCGAGCACGGCGACCGCATCGCGGTCGGTCTGGACGTGCGCGGCACGACCCTGCGCGGCCGCGGCTGGACCCGGGACGGCGGCGACCTCTACGAGACGCTGGAGCGCCTCGACAAGGAGGGCTGCGCCCGTTACGTCGTCACCGACATCGCCAAGGACGGCACCCTCCAGGGCCCGAACCTGGAGCTGCTGCGGAACGTGTGTGCCGCCACCGACCGCCCGGTCGTGGCGTCCGGCGGCGTGTCGTCCCTGGACGACCTGCGCGCCATCGCCGAGCTGGTCCCCCTCGGTGTCGAGGGCTCCATCGTCGGCAAGGCCCTGTACGCGAAGGCGTTCACCCTGGAAGAGGCCCTGGAGGCGGTGGCTCAGTGAGCGACGTACGACGAGTTTCCACCGGCGCGCCCTGGGAGGAGCAGTTCGGCTACTCCCGTGCGGTGGAGCTGCCGAACGGCCTGGTGCTGGTCTCGGGCTGCACGTCCATCGTGGACGGCCAGATCGCCGGGGGCGGCCCCTACGACCAGGCGGTCAACTCCTTCGGCGTCGCGCTGGCCGCGCTCGCCCAGCTGGGCCTCGGCCGTGACGACGTGGTGCGCACGCGCATGTACCTCACGCACGCCCGGGACGTGGAGGACGTCGGCCGCGCCCACAAGGAGCTGTTCGACACCGTCCGGCCCGTCGCGTCCATGATCATCGTCTCCGGTCTGGTGGACCCCAGCCTCGTCGTCGAGGTCGAGGTGGAGGCGTTCCGGGGAGGGTCCGCATGACGCTGGCCGTACGGGTCATCCCGTGCCTGGACGTGGACGCCGGCCGGGTAGTCAAGGGCGTCAACTTCCAGAACCTGCGCGACGCGGGCGACCCCGTCGAGATGGCCAAGGTGTACGACGCCGAGGGCGCCGACGAGCTGACGTTCCTCGACATCACCGCGTCCTCCGGCAACCGGGAGACGACCTACGACGTGGTGCGCCGCACCGCCGAGCAGGTGTTCATCCCGCTGACCGTCGGCGGCGGGGTCCGCGCGGCCGAGGACGTGGACCGGCTGCTGCGGGCGGGCGCCGACAAGGTGGGCGTGAACACCGCGGCCATCGCCCGCCCCGATCTGATCCGGGAGATCGCCGAGCGGTTCGGCCGGCAGGTGCTGGTGCTGTCGGTGGACGCGCGCCGCACCGAGTCGGGTTCCTTCGAGGTGACGACCCACGGCGGCCGCCGGGGCACCGGCATCGACGCCGTCGAGTGGGCGCACCGGGCCGCCGAGCTGGGCGCCGGGGAGATCCTGCTCAACTCCATGGACGCGGACGGCACGAAGGACGGCTACGACCTGGAGATGATCGCGGCCGTCCGTAAGCACGTCACCGTCCCGGTGATCGCCTCGGGCGGCGCCGGCAAGGCGGCCGACTTCCCGCCGGCCGTCGCGGCGGGCGCGGACGCGGTGCTGGCCGCCTCGGTCTTCCACTTCGGAGATCTGCGGATCGGCGAGGTGAAGCGGACGCTGCGCGAGGCGGGACACCCCGTGCGCTGAATCCCCGCCGAACGCCATCTCGCGGATACGAAAGGAAAGTTGCGCAAGATTCGTTGCGCAACTTTTCTTTCGTATCTACAGTCATGGGCATGGCAGGCAGAGAGAACCGGCGGATCACCGATGTCGGCACCCTCAAGGCGTTCGCCCACCCGCTGAGGGCCGAGTTGTACCGGCTGCTGTGCGTCCAGGACGTCGCCACCGCGTCCCAGCTCGCCGAGCACGTGGACGAGGCCGTCTCCCTCGTCAGCTACCACCTGCGCAGGCTGGCCGGGCACGGGCTCATCGAAGAGGCCGAACCGCAGACCGCGGACGGGCGGGAGCGCTGGTGGCGGCCCGCGTCCGACGGCGTGAGCATCCAGGACGCGGACTTCCGCGACGACCCGGGCAAGTCCGCGGCGCACCTGGCGGCCACCCGGCTCTTCCACGACCAGCGCGCCGACCGCTACCGGCGCTACCTGGACGAACGCGCCACCTGGAGCGCCGAGTGGAACGCCGCGAACCTGGACGTCGAGTCCTGGATGCGCCTGACCCCGGCCGAACTCACCGCCCTCAAAGAGGAGTTGCGGGCCCTCCTCCAGCGGTACGACGAGCGGAGCCGGGCCGCGGAGGCCGCCGGTGAGACCGAGGGGCGCGAACACGTCGCGCTGATCCAGTACGGCTTCCCGTTCCGTGTCTGAGTTCCGTGTCCGAGTTCCGTGTCCGAGTTCTGAGAGGACTTCCGTGACCGCCGCGCTCATCTCGCCCGCGACCCCGCTCACCGAGGACCGCCCCGCCCACCGCGACCCCAACGTCCTGCGCTGGCTCACCGCCTACACCTCCTCGATGCTCGGCGACGGCGTCTACTTCCTCGCCCTGTCCTGGGCCGCCGTCCAGGCCGGCAGCCCGGCCCAGGCCGGTGTCGTGATGTCCGTCAGCGCCCTGCCCCGCGCCCTGCTGATGCTCGGCGGCGGCGTCCTCGCCGACCGGCTCGGCCCGCGCGCGGTCGTCATCGGCAGCGACGCCGTGCGCTGCGCGGCCGTCCTCGCCGTGGCCGCCCTGCTCTTCCTCACCAGCCCCGGGCTCTGGCCGCTCGCCGCGCTGGCGCTGGTCTTCGGCACGGTCGACGCGGTCTTCATGCCCGCCGTCGGCGCCCTCCCGGTCCGCCTCACCGGCAAGGGCCAGCTCGCCCGGGTCCAGGGCATGCGCGGCCTCGCCATCCGCTTCTCCACCGTCCTCGGCGCCCCGCTCGGCGGCCTCGGCGTGGCCGTCGGCGGACCGGCGGCCGCCTTCGGCCTCGCCGGGCTGCTCATCGCCGTCTCCGTACCGCTGCTGGTCTCCGTACGGACACGCGACCTGCCCCGGGACGACTCCGCCGACGCCGGGCCCGGCACCCCGCTCGGCGACCTCGCCACCGGTCTGCGCTACATCCGCGGCCACCGCGTCCTCGCCCCGCTGATGCTGGCCATAGCCCTCGGCGACCTCGGCTTCGTCGGCCCCCTCAACGTCGGCCTGACCCTGCTCGCCGACCGCCGCGGCTGGGGCGCCTCGGGTATGGGCTGGGTGCTCGCCGGGTTCGGCGTCGGCGCGGGCGCCGCCGCCCTGGTGCTGACCGTGCGGGGCCGGGTGCCCCGGGCCGGGCTGGTCACCGGCTGCTCGTGCGTCGCCGGCTCCGTGGCCGTCGGCGCCCTCGCCTTCGTCCCCACGCTCGCCGCCGCCGTCGGGGCGGCCCTGGCCGTCGGCCTGCTCACCGGGCTCAGCGGCGCCCTGTGCGGAGCCCTGCTCCAGACCCAGTCCGACCCCGCCTGCCTCGGCCGGGTCTCCGCCGTGGCCGGCCTGGTCAGCCTCGGCCTCGCCCCGCTCGGCATGCCGTTCGCGGCCGCCGCGATCGGGGCGTGGGGCCTCGGCCCGGTCTACCTGGTCAGCGCGGTCGTCTGCGGCCTCGGCGGGGTCGTCGCCCTGGTCGTCCCCGCCCTGCGCCGCGCGGAACTGCCCGGCTGAGGCTCACTGCCTCGGCTGGACCAGCTGCACCAGATTGCCGACCGTGTCGTCGAACACCGCCGCCAGCACCGGCCCCTGCTCCCGGGGCTCGTGCGTGAAGCGCACACCCAGGCCCCGCAGCCGCTCGTACTCCGCCCACAGATCGTCCACGGAGAAGACGATGCACGGGATGCCCGCCTCGTACAGCGCCCGGCGGTACGGCTCGGCGACGGGGCCCTGGCCCGGCTCCAGCAGCAGCTGGAGGTCCGGCTGGGCCCCTTCGGGCGCCCCGACCGTCACGAACAGCGTGTCGTCGCCCAGGTCCATGTGCAGGCGCGTCTCGAAACCGAGGATGCCGGTGTAGAACGCGTGCGCCGTCGCCACGTCGTCCACGTACACACCGGTCATCGCGACCTTGATCACGGCAGGAGCCCCTCTCAGATGCCCAGCTGCCTGGACTCGTGCAGCCGGGCGATCGCCTCCGCGTCACCGTCCAGCTCCACCTCGGCCGCGTCCTGCCGGCCGAGCGCGAACATCAGCAGCTCCGACGGCTCGCCGGTCACCGTGACCACCGGCGTACCCCGGTGGGCCACCGCGGTCTGGCCGTCCGGGCGGCGCAGCACCAGCCCCGTCGGCACCCCCCGGCCCACCAGCCGGGCGGTGCGCTCCAGCCGGGACCACAGCGTGTCCTGGAACACCGAGTCCAGCTCGCGCCGGCTCCAGTCCCGCTGGGCACGGCGGACGTCCTCGGTGTGGACGTAGAACTCGACGATGTTGGCCGCCTCGTCCACCTGCTTGAGCTGGAAGGGCGAGAACCGCGGCGGGCCGGTACGGATCAGCTGGATCAGCTCCTCGTACGGCTTGGCGGTGTACTCGGCCATCACCCGCTCCAGGCGCGGCACGAGCTGCTTGATCAGCGCACCGCCCGCCGCGTCCGGACGGCGCTCGCGCACGACCACGTGCGCGGCCAGATCCCGGGTCCGCCAGCCCTCGCAGAGGGTCTCGGCGTCCGGACCGACGGTTTCCAAGAGGTCAGCCAGCAAAAGCCGTTCACGCTTGGCGAAGGTCGACATGAGGTCAGCCTACGACCACATGATCGGTCCGCCCACCCGCCACCCGGCCACCACCCCCCGATGGCCCTCTCCGCGCGGGCGCCCCGGACGCCGCGACCATTTCCTGGACACGGCCCCGGCCGTACCGGTGCGGCGCGGCACAATGGCACCCATGACCCGTACGACCGGCACCCCCCGGCCCAGCAGCCTCGACCCGGAGATCGCCGCGCGCCTCAAGCGCGGCGCCGACGGCCTCCTCCCCGCCATCGCCCAGCAGTACGACACCGGCGAGGTGCTCATGCTCGGCTGGATGGACGACGAGGCGCTGCACCGGACCCTGACCACCGGACGCTGCACCTACTGGTCGCGCAGCCGCCAGGAATACTGGGTCAAGGGCGACACCTCCGGCCACTACCAGTGGGTCAGGTCGGTCGCGCTGGACTGCGACGCCGACACCCTGCTGGTCGAGGTCGACCAGGTGGGCGCCGCCTGCCACACCGGCGCGCGCACCTGCTTCGACGAGGACGTCCTGCTGAAGGACGCCGATTCGGGTCCCGCCGGTCGGGATCAGTAGGGTCGCGGCCATGGACCTCGAGACCTTCCGCAAGCTGGCCACCGACCGGCGTGTCATCCCGGTCACGCGCAAGCTCCTCGCCGACGGCGACACCCCGGTCGCGCTCTACCGCAAGCTCGCCGCCGAGCGCCCCGGCACCTTCCTGCTGGAGTCGGCGGAGAACGGCCGCTCCTGGTCCCGGTACTCCTTCGTCGGCGTCCGCAGCGCCGCCACGCTGACCGCGCGTGACGGACGGACCCACTGGCTCGGCACCCCGCCGGTCGGTGTCCCCGTCGACGGCGACCCGCTCCAGGCCCTGCGCGCCACGATCCAGACCCTGCACACCCCCCACCAGGAGGGCCTGCCGCCCTTCACCGGCGGCATGGTCGGCTACCTCGGCTACGACATCGTCCGCCGGCTGGAGAAGATCGGCCCCGGGGAACGCGACGACCTCGGACTGCCCGAGCTGACCATGCTCCTGACCAGCGACCTCGCGGTCATGGACCACTGGGAGGGCTCGGTCCTGCTGATCGCCAACGCGATCAACCACAACGACCTGGACACCGGTGTGGACGAGGCCTACGCCGACGCGGTGGCCCGCCTCGACGCCATGGAGGCCGACCTCACGCGCGCGGTGGCCCAGCCCCCGGCCGTCCTGCCGCCCTCCGAGCTGCCCGAGTACACCGCGCTGTGGGGCGGCCCCGACTTCCGGGCGGCCGTCGAGGACGTCAAGGAGCGCATCCGCGCGGGCGAGGCCTTCCAGGTGGTGCCCTCCCAGCGCTTCGAGACCCCCTGCACGGCGAGCGCGCTGGACGTCTACCGGGTGCTCCGGGCGACCAATCCCTCGCCGTACATGTACCTCTTCCGCTTCGAGGGGTTCGACGTCGTCGGCTCCTCGCCCGAGGCCCTCGTGAAGGTGGAGGACGGACGCGCGATGGTGCACCCCATCGCCGGCACCCGGCCGCGCGGGGCCACGCCCCGGGAGGACCAGGCCCTCGCCGAGGAACTGCTCGCCGACCCCAAGGAACGCGCCGAGCACCTGATGCTGGTGGACCTCGGCCGCAACGACCTCGGCCGGGTCTGCGAGCCCGGATCGGTCGAGGTGGTCGACTTCATGTCCATCGAGCGCTACTCGCACGTGATGCACATCGTCTCCACCGTCACCGGCAAGGTGGCCGCCGGCCGCACCGCCTTCGACGTGCTCACCGCGTGCTTCCCGGCCGGCACCCTCTCCGGCGCCCCCAAGCCGCGCGCGATGCGGATCATCGACGAACTGGAGCCGTCCCGGCGCGGCCTGTACGGCGGCTGCGTCGGCTATCTGGACTTCGCCGGCGACTCCGACACCGCGATCGCCATCCGCACCGCCCTCCTGCGGGACGGCACGGCGTACGTGCAGGCGGGCGCCGGCATCGTCGCCGACTCCGACCCGGTGGCCGAGGACCAGGAGTGCCGCAACAAGGCGGCCGCGGTCCTGCGGGCGGTGCACACCGCCAACCGGCTGGGCCGGTAGGGCGCTTCTCATACGAGCCCCGGGTGACGCTTCGCCCGGGGTTCAGGCGATAGTGGAGTACGTGACTGCTGTTCCGCACCCTCGTTCCGAAGCCGCCGCTCCCGCCCGGTCCGGCCGGCGGAGCCTCGCCGTGGCCCTCCTGTGCGGTGCCCTCGGCGCGGCCGTCGCGCTGCTCGCGAGCCGCCAGCGCTGGGCGGAGGGCACCGCCACCGTGGCCGGTGGCGCGTTCCCGCTGTCCGCGAAGGGCAGCGACGTCACCGGCGTCCCCGCCGCCCTCGCCATAGTGGGCCTCGCCGCGCTCGTCGCCGTCTTCGCCGTCCGCAAGGCCGGCCGGCTGCTGGTGGCCGCCCTGCTCGCGCTCTCCGGTGCCGGCATCGTCGCCACCGCCCTGGTGAGCGCCTCCGACGGCTCCTCGCTGGACGAGCAGGCGGCCAAGGTGAGCGGCGACACCTCCGCCACGGTCGGCGCGCTCAGCCACACCGGCTGGCCCTACGTCGCGGCCGTCGGCGGCGCCCTGATCCTGCTCGCCGGGCTGCTCGCCCTGCGCTACGGCAGCCTGTGGCCCGCCATGTCCGGCCGCTACGAGCGCGGCACCGACCGTCCGCGCCGCAAGGCCCGGCCGGTCGACCCGGAGCGGCCCGAGGAGATCTGGAAGGCGCTGGACCGCGGCGAGGACCCGACCGGCGCCTGACCCGGTGTGGTGAACCAGACGCCACCCCCGCGTCCGGCACGCGTGCGCGTACGGGACAATGGACGGTGAGCGTCCGGCTCGCACGGTGACGGGCGGACTCGCAGCCGTACGGCCCCGTACGGACACGTACACCACACGTACACAGCAACGAGGAGCAAAGTCATGGCGGGCAGCAGCCACGGTCACACCCCGGCCGCCTGGACCGGCGTCACCATCGCCTTCATCGGTTTCTGCGTCGCGGGCGCCTTCATGGTGATGGCCCAGCCGCTCGGCTTCTGGGCCGGCATGGTGATCGTGGTCCTCGGCGGCGTCGTCGGCGCCATCATGCGCGCCATGGGCCTCGGTATGCCCAAGCAGCAGGCCCACGCCACCCCGAACAACACCCCCCTCGCGACCCGCGAGCCGGCCGGCGCCGAGAGCTGAGCCTCACCCCTCACGCCTGCCCACGAGGGGCGGACCGGCGCCCCCAGGGGCGCCGGTCCGCCCCTCGTCGCGTACGCGGCGCGGACCGGCCGCCCCTGCCCCCCCGGGCGCGGGTCCGGCCGGTCCGGCGCCCGCGTGGACCGTCACCCGGCCGGACATCCCGGACGGGCGCGAGACGGCCCGGCGGGTCAGGATGCGGCCGTGACCGCCGACCGCCGTACGGCCCCGCCCCCGCCCCCGACGCCGGTTTCGCGGGCCGCTCCCACCGGGCCCGCACGACGGCTGGCCGTGCCCGGCGGACTGTTCGCGCTCGCCGCCGGGGCCCTCGCCTACGTCGGCGTCGTCGACCCCGGCGAAGGCGGCCACTACCCCGTCTGCCCGCTGTACCGGCTCACCGGCCTGTACTGCCCGGGATGCGGCGGGCTGCGTGCCACCCACGCCCTCCTGCACGGCGACGTGCTCACCGCCCTGCGGGACAACGCGCTCGGGGTGGCGGCCTCTCTGGCCTGCGCGGTGCTGTGGACCGTCTGGGTGATCCGCACGGTAGGCAACCGGCCGCCGCGGCTGGACCCGGGGCCGGCGCACCTGTGGGCGGCCGGCGTGCTGCTGCTGGCCTTCACGATCGTCCGGAACCTGCCGTTCGGCGCCTGGCTGCACCCCTGACCGACCGGTGAGATGTCCAGTCGATGGGACCGCGGTCCACCGGATGCGAGGCCGACCCGCTCCTGCGGATACCATCGCAGTGACCGCGGGTTTGCGAAAACCTGAAGGAAAACCTGAAGGAACCACCGCCAGGAAGGGGGCCGCTCGCGTGAGTGTGCTCGACGAGATCATCGACGGAGTCCGTGCCGACCTCGCGGAGCGGCAGGCGCGCGTCAGCCTCGAAGAGCTCAAGGAGCGCGCGGCCAAGGCCCGGCCCGCCAAGGACGGGGTGGCCGCGCTCAAGGGCGACGGCGTCAAGGTGATCTGCGAGGTCAAGCGCTCCAGCCCCTCCAAGGGCGCGCTGGCCGCGATCGCCGACCCGGCCGGGCTGGCCGCGGACTACGAGGCGGGCGGCGCGGCCGTCATCTCCGTCCTCACCGAACAGCGCCGCTTCGGCGGCTCGCTCGCCGACCTGGAGGCCGTGCGCGCGCGGGTGGACATCCCGGTCCTGCGCAAGGACTTCATCGTCACGTCGTACCAGCTCTGGGAGGCCCGCGCCTACGGCGCCGACCTCGCGCTGCTGATCGTGGCCGCCCTCGACCAGTCGGCCCTGGAGTCGCTGATCGAGCGGGCCGTGTCCATCGGGCTCACCCCCCTCGTCGAGGTGCACGACGAGGACGAGCTCGAGCGGGCCGTGGACGCGGGCGCCAAGGTCATCGGCATCAACGCGCGCAACCTCAAGACGCTGGAGGTGGACCGCGGCACCTTCGAGCGGGTCGCCCCGGAGATCCCGGAGGGCATCGTCACGGTGGCCGAGTCCGGGGTGCGCGGACCGCACGACCTGATCGCCTACGCCAATGCCGGCGCCGACGCGGTGCTGGTCGGCGAGTCCCTCGTCACCGGCCGCGACCCGAAGGCCGCCGTGTCCGACCTGGTCGCCGCGGGCGAGCACCCCGCGCTCCGGCACGGGCGCGGCTGATCCCCCGCTAGGCTTGGTCCCGATGACTCCCACCATGACGACCGTGGACCGGTACGCCCGCCTCGCGCGCGGCTGCCGGCCGCGTGGCTGCCGCGCCCCGGCGAGGCGCGTCCACGGCCGGCGTGTGCGGTACGTCATCGGCGACGAACCCGGGCAGGTGAACGGCCGCCGATGGCAGCGCGCCCCCAAGGGGCGCGGGGAGCCGCGCGGCCGGCCACACATCGGCTGAGGCCGTTCGACATCCTCCGCCCCACGGCGATTCGTGATCTTCTTCCGCACTCACCGTGAGGTTTCCGCATGCCCAGCGAGTTCTTCATCCCCGATCCCACCGGCCAGGTGCCCAGCGCCGAGGGCTACTTCGGCGCGTACGGCGGCAAGTTCATCCCGGAGGCCCTCGTCGCCGCCGTGGACGAGGTCGCCGTCGAGTACGACAAGGCCAAGGCCGACCCCGAGTTCGCCCGCGAGCTGGACGACCTGCTCGTCCACTACACCGGCCGGCCCAGCGCCCTGACCGAGGTGCCGCGCTTCGCCGAACACGCCGGCGGTGCCCGGGTGTTCCTCAAGCGCGAGGACCTCAACCACACCGGTTCCCACAAGATCAACAACGTGCTCGGCCAGGCCCTGCTCACCAGGCGGATGGGCAAGACCCGGGTCATCGCCGAGACCGGCGCCGGCCAGCACGGCGTCGCGACCGCCACCGCCTGCGCGCTCTTCGGCCTCGACTGCACCATCTACATGGGCGAGGTCGACACGCGGCGCCAGGCCCTCAACGTCGCCCGCATGCGCATGCTCGGCGCAGAGGTAGTCGCCGTGAAGTCCGGCAGCCGCACCCTCAAGGACGCCATCAACGAGGCCTTCCGCGACTGGGTCGCCAACGTCGACCACACCCACTACCTGTTCGGCACGGTCGCCGGCCCCCACCCCTTCCCGGCCATGGTCCGCGACTTCCACCGGGTCATCGGCGTCGAGGCCCGCCGCCAGCTGCTGGAGCGGGCCGGACGCCTGCCGGACGCGGCCGTCGCCTGCGTCGGCGGCGGCTCCAACGCCATCGGCCTCTTCCACGCGTTCATCCCCGACGAGGGCGTCCGGCTCATCGGCTGCGAGCCCGCCGGACACGGCATCGAGACCGGCGAGCACGCGGCCACCCTGACCGCGGGCGAACCCGGCATCCTGCACGGCTCCCGCTCCTACGTCCTCCAGGACGAGGAGGGCCAGATCACCGAGCCGTACTCGATCTCGGCCGGTCTGGACTACCCGGGCATCGGCCCCGAGCACTCCTATCTGAAGGACTCCGGGCGCGGCGAGTACCGCGCGGTCACCGACGACGCCGCCATGCAGGCCCTGCGCCTGCTGTCGCGCACCGAGGGCATCATCCCGGCCATCGAGAGCGCCCACGCCCTGGCCGGCGCCCTGGAGGTCGGCAAGGAACTGGGCAAGGACGGCCTGATCGTCGTCAACCTGTCCGGCCGCGGCGACAAGGACATGGACACCGCCGCCCGTTACTTCGACCTGTACGACACCGACGCCGAGGTGGCCGCCGACGCGGCCGACACCGCCGAGATCGAGGGGGACGCCAAGTGAGCGGCAACATCCGGCTGTTGACGGACACCCTCGCGGCCGCCAAGGCCGAGGGCCGGTCCGCGCTGATCGCCTACCTCCCGGCCGGCTTCCCGACCGTCGACGGCGGCATCGAGACCATCAAGGCCGTCTTCGACGGCGGCGCCGACGTCGTCGAGGTCGGGCTGCCGCACAGCGACCCGGTCCTGGACGGCCCGGTCATCCAGACCGCCGACGACATCGCCCTGCGCGGCGGCGTGAAGATCGCGGACGTCATGCGCACGGTCCGCGAGGCCCACGAGGCCACCGGCAAGCCCGTGCTCGTCATGACGTACTGGAACCCGATCGACCGCTACGGCGTCGAGCGCTTCACCGCCGAGCTGGCCGAGGCGGGCGGCGCGGGCTGCATCCTGCCCGACCTGCCGGTCCAGGAATCGGCGCTGTGGCGCGAGCACGCCGACAAGCACGGTCTCGCCACCGTCTTCGTCGTCGCCCCCAGCAGCAAGAACGAGCGGCTCGCCCGGATCACCGAGGCGGGCAGCGGCTTCGTCTACGCCGCCTCGCTGATGGGCGTCACCGGCACGCGCGAGTCGGTGGGCGCGCAGGCGCAGGACCTGGTCGAGCGCACCCGCCGCACCGGGACCGAACTGCCCGTCTGCGTCGGCCTCGGCGTCTCCAACCCGGCCCAGGCCGCCGAGGTCGCCGGCTTCGCCGACGGCGTCATCGTCGGCTCGGCGTTCGTCAAGCTGATGCTGGACGCCCCCGACCACGCCGCCGGCATCGCGGGGGTCCGCCGGCTCGCCGGCGAGCTGGCGAAGGGCGTGCGCGGACAGGCGTGACGCGATGGTCGTCCGTCGGCGTTCACGACGGACGACCCGGTCACCCGAAGGGGTGGACCTCGGACCGGGGAGGCGCGCTGCGCCTCCCCGGTTCGTTCTGGGGGTGTGAGCGAGAAGAACCGTGACGGAAAGCGCACGGCCCGGGAGCGGCTGACGGTCGAGCGCGAGAAGCAGAAATCGGCGGAGAAGCGGCGCCGCACCCTGATCGTGGGCGCGAGCGTCGTCTGCGTCCTCGGCCTCGCGGCGGTGATCGGCGTGGTCGCCGCGAACTCCGGAAAGCACAAGGGCGGCGACAAGGCGGGCCCGGTCGTGGCGCCCTCGGGGGCACAGGGCAAGGACAGCCTCGCCATCCCGGTCGGCAAGGACGGCGCCAAGTCCACGCTCACCGTCTGGGAGGACTTCCGCTGCCCGGCCTGCCAGGCCTTCGAGACGGCGTACCGGCCGACGCTGCATGAACTGGTCGACGCCGGAAAGCTCAGGATCGACTACCACCTGGTCCGGCTGATCGACGGCAACCTCGGCGGCAGCGGCTCCCTGCGCGCGGCCAACGCCGCTGCCTGCGCCCAGGACGCGGGGAAGTTCCGCGACTACCACGACCTGCTGTACGCGAACCAGCCCAAGGAGACCGACGACACCTTCGGCGACGACGCCAAGCTGATCGAGCTGGCCGGCAAGGTGAAGGGCCTGGACACGCCGGCCTTCCGGAAGTGTGTGCGCGACGGCACCCACAACAGCTGGGTGGACAAGTCCCACAAGGCGTTCCAGTCCGGCGGCTTCAGTGGCACGCCGACGGTCCTGCTCGGCGGCAAGAACATCTACCAGGACCAGACGATGACCCCGGCCAAGCTCAAGCAGATGGTGGAGGACGCCGACAAGGGGTGAGCGTTTCCCACGCCCCTGTTATGGACCCGTAGCCCGGCTGCTTACCGTCCCCGCGGCCCGGCACGGTAGCGTCGGACCTGCCATGGAACTTGCCTACATTCCCAGCCCGTCGCACGGGGTGCTGTATCTCGGCCCCATCCCGCTGCGCGGCTACGCCTTCTGCATCATCATCGGCGTCTTCGTTGCCGTCTGGCTCGGCAACAAGCGCTGGATCGCCCGCGGTGGACGGTCCGGCACGGTCGCCGACATCGCGGTCTGGGCCGTGCCGTTCGGCCTGGTCGGCGGCCGGCTCTACCACGTGATCACGGACTACGAGCTGTACTTCAGCGACGGCCGTGACTGGGTGGACGCCTTCAAGGTGTGGGAGGGCGGCCTGGGCATCTGGGGCGCGATCGCCCTCGGCGCGCTGGGCGCGTGGATCGGCGCGCGGCGCCGTGGCGTGCCCATGCCCGCGTACGCCGACGCCGTCGCGCCGGGTATCGCCTTCGCGCAGGCCATCGGCCGCTGGGGCAACTGGTTCAACCAGGAGCTGTACGGCCGCGAGACGCATGTTCCCTGGGCGCTGCACATCACCTCCGCCGAGGGCGGCCGGGTGCCGGGCTACTACCACCCGACCTTCCTCTACGAGTCCCTGTGGTGCGTCGGCGTCGGTTTCCTCGTCATCTGGGCCGATCGCCGCTTCAAGCTGGGCCACGGCCGGGCCTTCGCCCTGTACGTCGCCGCGTACTGCGTGGGCCGCGGCTGGATCGAGTACATGCGTGTGGACGACGCCCACCACATCCTCGGTCTGCGCCTCAACGACTGGACCGCGCTGATCGTCTTCCTGCTGGCCGTGACGTACATGGTGGTGTCGTCGAAGAAGCGGCCGGGGCGCGAGGCGGTCGTGGAACCGGGCGCGGCCGACGACCTCCAGGACGGCTCGGCCGACGGCGTCCCCGGTGTCTCCGACGAGACGGTCGACCGTGACTCCGACGGCGTGCGGACCGCGGCCGAGGGGGAACGGAAGACCGGCCCGGAGCGGGAGGCCGAGACCGGCGGCAAGGACGCCGAGGACGCCGAGGACGCCGCCGGGGATGCCCAGGACGGCGCCGGGTCGGTGACCGGGAAGAGCTGACGGCCGATCGCGACGACACCGAGGGCGCCCGGGGGATCCCCGGGCGCCCTCGTCGTGTGCGGCGGGCCGCCGCCCGGTCAGTGCCTGCGGGCCAGGGACAGCGTCCGCCGGGCCATGGCGACCACCGCCGCGTCGATGAAGCGGCCGTCGGGCAGAGCCTGGGCGCCCTGGTCCGTCGCCGCCGCCTTGATGATCGTCTCGGCCTGTTCCAGCTCCGCCGCAGTGGGCAGATAGGCCCGCTCGATGACCGGGAGCTGCCGCGGGTGGATCGCCGCGCGGCCGAGGAAACCCAGGGCGCGGCCGTGGGCGCAGGTCCGGGCGAGGCCGTCCAGGTCGCGGATGTCGGGGTGCACCGACTGGGGCGGCGGGGCGAGTCCCGCCGCGCGGGCGGCGACGACCACCCGTGAGCGCGGCCAGTCCAGGCCCGCGTCGGCCCGTACGCCCAGGTCGGCCCGGAGATCGGCCTCACCGAGGGAGATGCCCCGCAGGGCCGGGTGGGCGCCGGCGATCGCGTGGGCGCGCTCGATCGCGAGAGCCGACTCCAGCAGGGCGTACAGCGGGACGGGCGTGCTCACGGCGACCCCTCTGATCTGCTCGGGCGAGGTCACCTTCGGCAGCCGCAGCCCGGACACGCCCGGCAGTGTGGCCAGCGCCGCGAGGTCGGCGGCGGCCCAGGGACCGTCCAGGGCGTTGACGCGGACGTGCACCGGCACCGGCTGGGGCGCGCGCAGCAGTTCGGCGGTGGCCGTGCGGGCGTACTCCTTGCGGTCCGGGGCGACCGCGTCCTCCAGGTCGATCACCACCACGTCGGCTCCCGCGGTCAGCGCCTTGGTGACGACGTGCGGTCGGTCACCGGGGACGTAGAGCCAGGTGAGCGGGGGCCGGGTCACAGGGCGCCCTCCGCGCGCAGGGCGGCGATGTCGGCCGCGTCGAGTCCCAGCTCGGCGAGGACGGCATCGGTGTCGGCGCCGTGCGGCCGGCCGGCCCAGCGGATCGCGCCGGGGGTCGCGGAGAGCCGGAAGAGGACGTTCTGCATGCGCAACGGGCCCAGCTCGGCGTCGGCGACCGTGGTGACCGTGTCCAGGGCCTGGTACTGCGGATCCGTCAGGACGTCCCGGACGTCCTGGACCGGCGCCACCGCCGCCTGCGCCTTCTCGAAGGCCGCGAGCACCTCGTCGCGGGTGCGCACGGCGATCCAGGAACCGACCGCCTCGTCCAGTACATCGGCGTGTGCCGCCCGGTCCGCGCCGGTGGCGAACCACGGTTCCTCGGTCAGTTCCGGCCGTCCCACCAGGCACATCACCCGTTCCGCGACCGACTGCGCGGAGGTGGACACGGCGACCCAGGTGCCGTCCGCGGTGCGGTAGGTGTTGCGCGGGGCGTTGTTCGCCGACCGGTTGCCGGTGCGCTCCTGCACGTAGCCGAGCTGGTCGTACCAGGTGGGCTGGGGTCCGAGGACCGACAGGATCGGCTCGATGATCGCCATGTCGACCACCTGGCCGGTGCCGGTGTGTTCCCGGGCGGCCAGCGCCGTCAGCACGGCGTACGCGGTCGCCAGGCCCGCGACGGAGTCCGCGAGCCCGAAGGGCGGGAGCGTCGGGGGTCCGGCCGGCTCCCCGGTGATCGCGGCGAAGCCGCTCATCGCCTCGGCGAGGGTGCCGAATCCCGGGCGGTGGGCGTACGGACCGAACTGGCCGAAGGCGGTCACGCGGGCCAGGATCAGCCCCGGATTGGCCGCGGCCAGTTCCTCCCAGCCCAGTTCCCACTTCTCCAGGGTGCCCGGCCGGAAGTTCTCGACGACCACGTCGGCGGTGGCGGCCAGCCGCAGCAGGGTCTCGCGGCCGCCGGGTGTGGACAGGTCCAGGGTGATGGTCCGCTTGTTGCGGCCGAGCACCTTCCACCACAGGCCGACGCCCCGTTTGGCCGGGCCGTGACCGCGGGAGGGGTCGGGCCGCCGGGGATGCTCGACCTTGATCACCTCGGCCCCGAAGTCACCGAGCAGCGTGGCGGCCAACGGTCCGGCGAACAGGGTCGCGAGGTCCAGCACCCGCAGGCCGTCCAGGGCGGGGGGTGTGGGCCCCGGCTCCCTCCCGCGCGGCGCCCTCACGCGGTGTACCGGGCGTCGATCTCCGGGCGGTACGGCATCGACACCGACGCCCCTGCCCGCTGGACGGAGATGGCCGCCGCGGCGGCTGCCCAGGACAGCGCCTCGTGGACCGGTTTCTCCTCGGCGAGGGCCACCGCGAGCGTGCCCACGAAGGTGTCGCCCGCGCCCGTGGTGTCGACGGCGGTCACCCGGGGCGCGGGGACCATCAGCGGGTCGACGCCCCGGGCCAGGTAGAGGCTGCCCGTCGCGCCCAGGGTGACGACGACCTCCGGGACCAGTTCCAGCAGGGCGGTGGCCGCCTCGCGCGGGTCGGTGCGGCCGGTGAGGGTGATCGCCTCGTACTGGTTGGGCACCAACAGGTCGGTCACGGCGAGGAGTTCGGGGGGCAGCGGCTGGACCGGGGACGGGGTGAGGACCGTACGCACCCCGTGCCGGCGGGCCGCCTCGGCGCCCGCGACGACCGCGGCGAGCGGGATCTCCAGCTGGAGCAGCAGGGTGTCGGCGGAGGTGATCAGCCCCTCGTCGCCGGGGGAGAGGTGGTCGACGGTGCCGTTCGCGCCCGGGATGACGACGATGGAGTTGCCGCCCTCGTCGTCCACCACGATGTGCGCGGTGCCCGAGGGGCCCTCGACGGTGCGCAGGAAGTCGGTGTCGACGCCGGAGTGTTCCAGGGTGTCACGCAGCCGGAGGCCGAAGGAATCGTTGCCGACCGCGCCGATCATCGAGACGGTGGCTCCGGCCCGGGCGGCCGCGATCGCCTGGTTGGCGCCCTTGCCGCCGGGGATCGTGCGGAACTCCCGTCCCGTCACGGTCTGGCCGCGCTGTGGGGCCTTCGTGACATAGGTGACGAGGTCCATGTTGGTGCTGCCGAGGACGGCGATATGGGTCATGAGCGGGTCGCCTCCAGGTGGGTGAGGTGGGCGAGGGAGTCGAAGCCGGTGCCGTCGAAGTCGGCGACGGTGGTGGCGAGCCGGTTCTTCAGCGGGGCCCGCCAGCGGTCGGGCAGCGCGTCGGGGGCGCCCGCGAGGAGGCCGGCGATGCTGCCGGCCGTGGCACCGCAGGAGTCGGTGTCCCAGCCGCCCGACACCACCCGGCAGACGGAGCCGGTGAAGTCGCCGTCCGCGTGGGTGAGGGCGGCGGCGATCAGCGCGGTGTTGGGAAGGGCGTGCACCCAGTGGTACGTCGGTCCGTGCGCCGCGTGCAGCGCGTCCACGACGTCGTCGAAGTCCGCCGTCGTCCCGGCCAGCCGGACGGCGTGGTCGATCGCCCGCGCCAGGCGGGAGCGGGGCGGTACCACCGTGCGGCCGGCCCGCAGACAGGCGTGGACGTCGTGGGTGCCCGTGGCGGCGGTGGCGATGGCGGCGGCCGTGAACATCGCCGCGTACACGCCGTTGGCGGTGTGGGTCAGCGCCGCGTCGCGGTATGCCTGTTCGGCGGCGGCGGCCGGGTCGCCCGGGTTGGTCCAGCCGTGCACGTCGGCGCGGATCAGGGCGCCGATCCACTCGCGGAACGGATTGCGGTGGCGTGCCGTGTGCGGCGGCTCGACGCCGGCCAGGAGGTTGCGGAAGGCGACCCGTTCGGCGGTGAAGGCACGGCCCGGCGGGAGTTCGTCCAGCCAGAGCCGGGCCACGTCCGTCGTGGTGAAGGTCCTGCCGTGGCGCTGGAGCAGCAGCAGGCCCAGCAGCGGGTAGTCGAGGTCGTCGTCCTCCGGCATGCCGTCGATGTTCTCGGCGAGGGAGGTCGTGGCCGAGCGGCGGTTCCACGGATACGTCTCGAGGAGGGAGGCGGGAACGCCCCGGGCGGTGAAGTAACCGGTCAGGGGCCAGTTGCCGGCGGCCCGGGCCAGGGCACGGATGCCGTCCAGGGGAAGCTTCTCGACGGGCTTGCCCAGCAGACAGCCGATGGCCCGGCCGAGCCAGGCGGCCTCCAGGGCGGCCGGGCCCGGGTCGGCGGGCAGCCGTACGGCGGGCCAGTCGGGGCACGCGGCCCGGATCCGGGGCAGTTCCGTCGGCTCGTCCTCCGCCAGGACGCTGGGCAGCTCGGCCAGTTCGTCCAGCAGATCCTCGGCGAGGAGGCGCAGATAGCGCGACACGCGGTGCGGGGAGGCTCCCGCCCGCTCCGGGGCCGCCGGGCCGCCGGCCGCCCGCCAGCGCGCCTCGATCGCCGACGGCTCCCGGCCGTCCAGCCGGGCCTGGTTCAGTTCGTGGCCCAGCAGGTCCTCCGGCTGGACCCAGGTCAGCCGGAGCACGGGCGGCCTCCGAGCGCGGTGAACGCCAGCTCGTGGGCGCGCCGGCGGCGGACGTCCCGGGCGAAGACCTCGCGGGTGACCTCGGTGAGCGCGCGGGCCGGCTCCCAGAGGTCCAGGCGGCTCGCCCGCGCGACCGTCTGCGACCAGTCCTCGGGGACGGGCGAGCCGAGGGCGCCGGCGAGGGCGCCGGCCATCGTGGCGATCGAGTCGCAGTCGCGGCCGTAGTTGACCGAGCCGAGCACCGCGTGCCGGAAGTCCCCGCCGGCGACCAGCAGCATGCCCAGGGCGATGGGGAGTTCCTCGATGGAGTGCAGCCGGGAGGGGCGGCGCGCGGCCAGCGTGGGGGCGCGGTAGTCCGGGCCGACCGTGTCGTAGGGGGCCACCGCCGCGCGCAGGGGACCGAGCGCCGACTCGAAGTCCCGGTGCCGTGCGGCGACTTCGCAGACGGCCTCGATCGCCGTGCGGGTGCCGTCCTTGGCCAGGGACAGACAGGCGGCCACGACCGAGTCCGGGGTCGCGCCCGGCGTGGTGGCGGCGGCCACGGCCGCGGCGAAGACGCCGGCCGCCTCCCGGCCGTAGGACGACTGGTGCGCCCCGGCGATGTCCAGCGCCTCGGCGTAGGCGGTTTCCGGGGCGGCGGCGTTGACCAGTCCGACGGGTGCCATGTACATCGCCGCACCGCAGTTGACGATGTTGCCGACGCCCGCCTCCCGGGGGTCGACGTGCCCGTAGGCGAGCCGGGCCACCAGCCACTTCTCGGCGAGGAAGACGCGGTGCAGCGGCAGCGCCTCGGCCTGGAGTTCCGGGATCCAGCGGGGCTCGGTCATCAGGTCCGGGACCAGGTGCTCGGCGATCGCGTACGCGTCGAGATGGTCGCGGACACGGTCGTAGACGCGGATCAGGGCGTGGGTCAGCAACGTGTCGTCGGTGACGTGGCCGTCGCCCTTGTGGTACGGGGCGATGGGGCGGGCGGTGCGCCAGTCGTCGCCGTGCCAGGGGCCGACGATGCCCTGCACGCGGCCGCCGTGGCGCTCGGCGATCTGGTCGGGGGAGTAGCCCTCGACCGGGCCGCCGAGGGCGTCGCCGACGGCGGCTCCGACCAGCGCGCCGGTGATCCGCTCGGCGAGCGGATGCGGCGCCGGGCCGCCGTGGCCGTCTGCTTCTCCAGCCTTTTGCGACTGTTCGACTACTTCGGGCGTCATGCCCCGAATCATCCTCCTGGGTCGGCCGGTTGCGCGGCTTCCAGCAGCCCGGCGAGTTCCACCAGGTCGGTGCCGGTGAGGCGGGGCAGGGCGCAGCCGGACAGGGTGCGGCAGGCGTCCCGCCAGGTGTGCGGGACGGCGTCGCCGCCGCCGAGGGCGCCGGTCAGCGCGCCCGCCAGGGCGGGGGCGGAGTCCGCCACCCGGGACAGACAGGCTGCGGCCGGCACGGCCTCGGCGATGCGGCCGCGGGCGGCGGTGGCCAGGGCGAGGGCGACGGGAACGGTCTCGGCGGCGGCGATGCCGTAGCTGTAGACGTGGTCGACGATCTGGTGTTCGAGGAGCGGGACCAGGGCGAAGGCGGAGTCGCCGGTCCGCGCCAGGGCGAGGGCGTGGCGGGCGTTGCGGCCGATCTCGGTGTCCGCGGGGAGTTCGGCGAGCGCGGCGGCCACGCAGGTGTCGGTGTCCGCGTCGGCGAGGGCCAGCGCCAGGGCCGCGGCCATCGCGCGGGCGCCGTGCACGCCGTCGCCGTCCTGGGTGTAGCGGGCGTCGAACTCGGCGAGTTCGGCGGCGCGTCGGGCGTCTCCGGGGTGGGCGACCGCGAGGACGCAGGCGCGGACGCAGGCGGCGTCGTCGAAGTAGTGCGGGTTGTCGTGGCCGGTGGCGGGCGGGCGCAGACCGGCGGCGAGGTTGCCGAGGCCGGCGCGGACGGAGATGCGGGCGCGCAGCGGGAGGACGGCGGACTCGATCTCCGGGGCGCGGTCCGCCGCGGCGGCGACCTCGCAGGCCACGGCCGTCCAGGTGAGGTCGATCGCGGCACGCATACGGCGTTCCCGGCTGAGGTCGCCGAGGACGTCGTCGTCACCGGCCCGCAGCACCGCCTCGGCGGCGAAGACCGCCCACTCGGCGTCGTCGGAGGGGCCGAGGCGGAGGGGCTCGGGGGGCTGGTTCAGGGCGATCGGTACGGGGAGGGTGGTGGTGGCGTTGTGTTCGGCGAAGGTGTCCAGTTCGCGGGTGAGGCGGCGGGTCCACTCGGGCATGCGGGCGGCGCGGTGTCGTGCGGCGGGCCAGCCGGCGGCGTCTCCGGCGGCGAGGCCGAGCAGGAGCCCCTCGATACGGCGCGCTGTCATGACACCGGCTCGCTCTCGCCGTGCCCCCGGTCACCGGCCCCGACGAGCGGCCTCGCGGCGGACCGGGAGGCGGACGTCGGGGTCGGGGGCAGCTCGGGTGCGATCGGTACGGGGAGGGTGGTGGTGTTCTGCTCGGCGAAGGTGTCCAGTTCGCGGGTGAGGCGGCGGGTCCACTCGGGCATGCGGGCGGCGCGGTGTCGTGCGGCGGGCCAGCCGGCGGCGTCTCCGGCGGCGAGGCCGAGCAGGAGCCCCTCGATACGGCGCGCCGTCATGACACCGGCTCGCTCTCGCCGTGCCCCCGGTCACGGGCCCCGACGAGCGGCCTCACCGCGGACCGGGAGGCGGACGCCGGGGTCGGGGGCAGCTCGGGTGCCACGGGGGCGGGTGTCAGGGCCGGGGGCTGCGGCGTGACGACTGCGCCACCGGCGCCGGTGCCCGCCGTCGGCGGCTCGGCGGACAGGGTCTCCGGCGACGCGCCGATCGCCTCACCCTTCCCGGCCTCGCCCCCGGCCGGCACTTCCGTCGGCGCGGCCGCCGGGAGGGTGGTGTGCGTGGGCCACTTCGTGGGCTCGTCCGGTACGAGGAGTTCGGCCACGTCCAGGATGTGGTGACCGGCCATGGCGGGCAGGCAGCGGCCGCGGACGGGGCCGATGGCGGACGCCCAGGCCGGCGGGATCGCGGCGAGGCCCTGGGCCGCGCCGGACAGCGCGCCCGCCACCGCCGCCGTGGTGTCCGCGTCACGGCCCATGTTGACGGCCGTCAGGACCGCCTCGCGGAAGTCGCCGTCGGCCGCCGCGTACGCGCCGAAGGCGAGGGCGACCGCCTCGGGGGCCAGGTCGGTCCAGGGATAGCCGCCGATGACGACCGCAGAGCGCACCGCGCGTTCGCCGCGGTGGGCCACCGTCACCGCACGGCGCAGCGAACGCGCCGTCCAGGAGTCGTCCGGCACGACCGCGAGGGCGGAGGCGACCACGACCGCCACCGGCGCGCCCGCCATCGCCGCCGCCACGCCCGCCGCGACCGCCTGTCCGCCGTAGATCCCCTCGCCCTCGTGGCTGATCGAGCCGTCGATCGCCACCAGCCGGGCCGCCTCCGCGGGGCGCCCGGCGGCGAACACCCCGAAGGGCGCCGCGCGCATGGCCAGGCCGGCGCTCCAGGCATGGCGGTGCTGGGCCGAGATGGGCGCGGCCAGGCCCCGGCGGAGGTTCTCCAGGGTGCCGCGCTCACTGAACCCCGCTCCCCGGAAGGGGCCCTCGGCCCGGTCCGCGATCCACTCGTGCCAGGCCGTCTCCACATGGGCCGGGGCGAGCGCCGAGCCGTGCCGGGCCAGCAGCAGCCCGGAGAAGATCGCGTACTCGGTGTCGTCCGTGCCGGCCGGCTTCTCGGCGACGTACCCGGTGATGCGGCCCCAGCGGGCGCGGATCTCGGAGGGCCGGAGGTTCTCCGCGGGCGCCCCCAGCGCGTCGCCCACCGCCAGGCCGAGCAGCGCGCCCCGGGCCCGTTCGCGCAGCCCCGGTGTGTCCACGGGCACCGGGACCGGGGGAGTGCGGGCGATCGTTGCCATGGGGCGGCCTCCTTCGGCGGGACCACGGGGCCCTTTGCGGATATGTGCCACGGGAGGCGGCCGTGCCAGCCTGCGTGCCTGCGGAGTCACCCGCTCGCATCTGAGCCAATGCTCGCGCGAATGAGCAAAGGAGGGGAAAGGCGCAGCTTAGCGCAGCCTTTCCTTGCTGGCGGGGCCGGAATGGTCGAGCTAGATTTGGTGTTGTTGAAAAATAGAAATCGTCCAAAGTTAGCTTTGGCTTAGCTTTCCCGGGGGTCCCGCATGGCCATCATCGACACCGAGGCCGCGCTGCACGAGGCGCACCGCGACAACCACACCCACCGCGACGTCAACGGCGGCTGGCTGCGCCCCGCCGTCTTCGGCGCCATGGACGGCCTGGTCTCCAACCTCGCGCTGATGACCGGTGTGGCCGGCGGCTCGGTGGGCCAGCACACCATCGTCATCACCGGGCTGGCCGGTCTCGCCGCAGGCGCCTTCTCTATGGCGGCCGGCGAGTACACCTCCGTCGCCTCCCAGCGCGAGCTGGTGGAGGCCGAACTCGACGTCGAGCGTCGTGAACTGCGCAAGCACCCGCAGGACGAGGAGGACGAGCTGGCCGCACTCTACGTCGCCCGCGGCGTCGAGCCCGAGCTGGCCCGGCAGGTCGCCCGTCAGCTGTCCGCGGACCCCGAGCAGGCCCTGGAGATACACGCCCGCGAGGAGCTGGGCATCGACCCCGCCGACCTGCCCTCGCCGCTGGTCGCCGCCGTCTCGTCCTTCGGCTCGTTCGCGCTCGGCGCGCTGCTGCCGCTGCTGCCGTACCTGCTGGGCGCGAGCGTGCTGTGGCCGGCCGTGCTGCTCGCCCTGGCCGGGCTCTTCGGCTGCGGTGCCGTGGTGGCCAGGGTGACGGCGCGGAGCTGGTGGTACAGCGGGCTTCGGCAGCTCGCGCTGGGCGGTGCGGCGGCCGGTGTGACGTACGCCCTGGGCACCCTGTTCGGGACGGCCGTAGGATAGGTGGCACCGGTACTTATGCATCGACTCGCATAGGTAGCCGTTACCCGCTGGTTTCGAACTCTTAGCCACCGGGCATGAGCCGTAAGCACAGCGGGCAATGACGCCTGCCGCACCCCCGCGGGGCGGGGCGACGACGCTCCCCTCGCCCCCTCGGGCCGACGAACAGCGATCCGACCGATCCTGTCCGCGACGGTCCCCCCGTACGTTCGCCCTCACGCACGCCCCCAGGGGCACCGCGCCGGCCCCTGTGGCCGTCCTTCACCCACCCCGTGGAGGGCCCCGAGAAGTCCGCATGTTGGAACGGAGTATCCGCTTCCCGAGAACCGCTCCATCATGTAACCTGCACGAAATTTTGCACTTCACGCAGAGGGCCAACGTCGTCCCTCGGCACCTGCCACATGCCACATGACGACGACGGGAGAGCCGATGCGTACGCCGCGCCAGCCGTCCCAGCATTCCTCGAATGGCCAGAACTGGTCGTTCATGGATGCTCGCCCTGCTGCCCAGGGTATGTACGACCCCCGCAACGAACACGACGCCTGCGGCGTCGGTTTCGTCGCCACCCTTACCGGCGAGGCGTCCCACACGCTGGTCGAGCAGGCGCTGACCGTACTGCGCAACCTGGAGCACCGCGGCGCCACCGGCTCCGAGCCCGACTCGGGCGACGGCGCGGGCATCCTGTCCCAGGTTCCCGACGCCTTCTTCCGCGAGGTGGCCGGATTCGACCTCCCCGCCGCCGGCTCCTACGCCGTCGGCACCGCCTTTCTGCCGGAGGAGGGCGCCGAGGAGGCCGTCTCACGCATCGAGACGATCGCGGCCGAGGAGGGCCTCACCGTCCTCGGCTGGCGCGAGGTCCCGGTCGCCCCCGAACTGCTGGGCGCCACCGCCCGCTCCACCATGCCGGTCTTCCGGCAGATCTTCGTCGCCGCCGGTGCCTCCGCCGCGCACGCCGGGGCGGGCCCCGTCGAGGGCATCGCGCTGGACCGCACGGCGTTCGTGCTGCGCAAGCGCGCCGAACGCGAGGCCGGGGTGTACTTCCCCTCCCTGTCCGCCCGCACGATCGTCTACAAGGGCATGCTGACCACCGGCCAGCTGGAGCCCTTCTTCCCGGACCTGTCCGACCGCCGCTTCGCCTCCGCGATCGCGCTCGTCCACTCGCGCTTCTCCACGAACACCTTCCCGTCCTGGCCGCTCGCGCACCCGTACCGCTTCGTCGCGCACAACGGTGAGATCAACACCGTCAAGGGCAACCGCAACTGGATGCGCGCCCGCGAGTCGCAGCTGTTCTCGGACCTGTTCGGCGCGGACGAGCGGGCCATCGAGCGGATCTTCCCGGTGTGCACGCCGGACGCCTCCGACTCCGCCTCCTTCGACGAGGTGCTCGAGCTGCTGCACCTCGGCGGCCGGTCCCTGCCGCACTCCGTGCTGATGATGATCCCGGAGGCCTGGGAGAACCACGCCTCCATGGAGCCGGCCCGGCGCGCCTTCTACCAGTTCCACTCCACGATGATGGAGCCCTGGGACGGCCCCGCCTGTGTCACCTTCACCGACGGCACCCAGGTCGGCGCCGTGCTCGACCGCAACGGTCTGCGCCCCGGCCGCTACTGGGTCACCGACGAGGGTCTCGTCGTCCTCGGCTCCGAGGTCGGCGTCCTCGACATCGACCCGGCCAGGGTCGTCCGCAAGGGCCGTCTGCAGCCCGGCCGTATGTTCCTCGTCGACACCGCCGAGCACCGCATCATCGAGGACGACGAGATCAAGGCGCAGCTCGCCGCGGAGAAGCCGTACGCCGAGTGGCTGGAGGCCGGCGAGATCGAGCTGAGCGACCTGCCCGAGCGCGAGCACATCGTGCACACCCACGCCTCGGTCACCCGCCGCCAGCAGACCTTCGGCTACACCGAGGAGGAGCTGCGCATCATCCTCGCGCCGATGGCCAAGGCCGCCGCCGAGCCGATCGGTTCGATGGGCACCGACTCGCCGATCGCCGCGCTGTCCGCCCGCCCGCGGCTGCTCTTCGACTACTTCACCCAGCTGTTCGCCCAGGTCACCAACCCGCCGTTGGACGCCATCCGCGAGGAGCTGGTCACCTCCCTGCGCAGCTCGCTGGGCCCGCAGGGCAACCTGCTCGACCCGAGCGCCGCCTCCTGCCGGTCCGTCGTGCTGCCCTTCCCGGTGATCGACAACGACGAGCTGGCCAAGCTCATCCACATCAACGCCGACGGCGACATGCCCGGTTTCAAGGCCGCCACCCTGTCGGGCCTGTACCGGGTCTCCGGCGGCGGCGAGTCGCTCGCCGCGCGCATCGACGAGATCTGCGCCGAGGCCGACGCGGCCATCGACAACGGCGCCCGGCTGATCGTCCTGTCCGACCGCCACTCGGACGCCGAGCACGCCCCGATCCCCTCGCTGCTGCTCACCGCCGCCGTCCACCACCACCTCATCCGCACCAAGCAGCGCACCCACGTGGGCCTGCTGGTCGAGGCCGGCGACGTCCGCGAGGTCCACCACGTCGCCCTGCTCATCGGCTTCGGCGCCGCCGCCGTCAACCCGTACCTGGCGATGGAGTCCGTCGAGGACCTGCTGCGCGCCGGTACCTTCCTCGACGGCCTGGAGCCCGAGCAGGCCATCCGCAACCTGATCTACGCCCTCGGCAAGGGCGTCCTGAAGGTCATGTCCAAGATGGGCATCTCCACCGTCGCCTCCTACCGCGGCGCTCAGGTGTTCGAGGCCGTCGGCCTGGACGAGGCCTTCGTGGAGAAGTACTTCAACGGCACGGCCACCAAGATCGGCGGCGTCGGCATCGACGTGATCGCCGAGGAGGTCGCCGCCCGGCACGCCAAGGCCTACCCCGCCACCGGCATCGCTCCGGCGCACCGCGCGCTGGACATCGGCGGCGAGTACCAGTGGCGCCGCGAGGGCGAGCCGCACCTGTTCGACCCGGACACGGTCTTCCGGCTCCAGCACTCCACCCGCACCGGCCGGTACGACATCTTCAAGAAGTACACGGACCGGGTGAACGAGCAGTCCGAGCGCCTGATGACGCTGCGCGGCCTGTTCGGCTTCCAGTCGGACCGGCAGCCGATCCCCCTCGACGAGGTCGAGCCGGTCAGCGAGATCGTCAAGCGGTTCTCCACCGGCGCCATGTCCTACGGCTCCATCTCCAAGGAGGCGCACGAGACCCTCGCCATCGCCATGAACCAGCTGGGCGGCAAGTCCAACACCGGTGAGGGCGGCGAGGACGCCGAGCGCCTGTACGACCCCGCTCGGCGCAGCGCCATCAAGCAGGTCGCGTCCGGCCGCTTCGGCGTGACCAGCGAGTACCTCGTCAACGCGGACGACATCCAGATCAAGATGGCCCAGGGCGCCAAGCCCGGTGAGGGCGGCCAGCTGCCCGGCCACAAGGTCTACCCGTGGGTCGCGAAGACGCGGCACTCGACGCCCGGTGTCGGCCTGATCTCCCCGCCGCCGCACCACGACATCTACTCCATCGAAGACCTGGCCCAGCTGATCCACGACCTGAAGAACGCCAACCCCCGGGCGCGGATCCACGTCAAGCTGGTCTCCGAGGTCGGTGTCGGCACCGTCGCCGCGGGTGTGTCGAAGGCGCACGCGGACGTCGTCCTGATCTCCGGCCACGACGGCGGTACGGGCGCCTCCCCGCTGACCTCCCTGAAGCACGCGGGCGGCCCCTGGGAGCTGGGCCTCGCCGAGACGCAGCAGACCCTGCTGCTCAACGGCCTGCGCGACCGGATCGTCGTCCAGACGGACGGGCAGCTCAAGACCGGCCGTGACGTGGTCATCGCCGCGCTGCTCGGCGCGGAGGAGTTCGGATTCGCGACCGCTCCGCTGGTCGTCTCCGGCTGCGTGATGATGCGCGTCTGTCACCTGGACACCTGTCCGGTCGGCATCGCCACCCAGAACCCGGTCCTGCGCGAACGCTTCGCGGGCAAGGCCGAGCACGTGGTGAACTTCTTCCGGTTCATCGCCGAGGAGGTCCGCGAGCTCCTCGCTCAGCTGGGCTTCCGCTCCATCGAGGAGGCCGTCGGCCACGCCGAGGTGCTGGACGTCGAGCGCGCCGTCGACCACTGGAAGGCCCAGGGCCTGAACCTGGCGCCGCTGTTCCACGTCCCGGCGCTGCCCGACGGCGCGGTCCGCCACCAGGTGATCGCCCAGGACCACGGCCTGGAGAAGGCGCTGGACAACGAGCTGGTCAAGCTCGCCGCCGACGCCCTCGCCGCGGGGGACGCCACCGAGGCGCAGCCGGTGCGCGCCCAGGTCGCCATCCGCAACATCAACCGCACGGTCGGCACCATGCTCGGCCACGAGGTGACGAAGAAGTTCGGCGGCGCCGGCCTGCCCGACGACACCATCGACATCACCTTCACCGGCTCGGCCGGCCAGTCCTTCGGCGCCTTCCTGCCGCGCGGTGTCACGCTGCGCCTGGAGGGCGACGCCAACGACTACGTCGGCAAGGGCCTGTCCGGCGGCCGGATCGTCGTCCGCCCCGACCGCGCGGCCGACCACCTCGCCGAGTACTCGACCATCGCGGGCAACACCATCGGCTACGGCGCCACCGGCGGCGAACTGTTCCTGCGCGGCCGCACCGGCGAGCGGTTCTGCGTCCGCAACTCCAGCGCCACCGTCGTCTCCGAGGGCGTGGGCGACCACGGCTGCGAGTACATGACCGGCGGCCGCGCCGTCGTCCTCGGCCCCACCGGCCGCAACTTCGCGGCGGGCATGTCCGGCGGTATCGCCTACGTCATCGACCTCGACCGCGACGACGTCAACGTCGGCAACGTCGACGCGGTGGAGGCGCTGGACGAGACGGACGAGCAGTGGCTGCACGACGTGGTGCGCCGCCACGCCGAGGAGACCGCGTCGACGGTCGCCGGGAAGCTGCTCGCCGACTGGGACACGGCCGTGAAGCGGTTCAGCAAGATCATCCCCCGTACGTACAAGGCAGTGCTCGCCGCCAAGGACGCCGCCGAGCGAGCCGGTCTCTCCGAGACCGAGATCACCGAGAAGATGATGGAGGCGGCGACCAATGGCTGACCCGAAGGGCTTCCTGAACCACGGCCGCGAGGTCGCCCGGACCCGTCCCGTCGGTGAGCGCGTCAAGGACTGGAACGAGGTCTACGTCCCCGGCTCCCTGCTGCCGATCATCAGCAAGCAGGCCAGCCGCTGCATGGACTGCGGCATCCCGTTCTGTCACAACGGCTGTCCGCTGGGGAACCTGATCCCGGAGTGGAACGACTACGCCTACCGCGAGGACTGGGCCGCCGCCCAGGAGCGCCTGCACGCGACCAACAACTTCCCGGAGTTCACCGGCCGCCTGTGCCCGGCACCCTGCGAGTCGGCGTGCGTGCTGGGTATCAACCAGGCGCCGGTCACCATCAAGAACGTCGAGGTCTCGATCATCGACAAGGCGTGGGAGACCGGTGACGTCGCCCCGCAGATCCCCGAGCGCCTGTCCGGCAAGACGGTCGCGGTCATCGGCTCGGGTCCGGCGGGTCTCGCCGCCGCCCAGCAGCTGACCCGGGCCGGTCACACGGTCGCCGTCTACGAGCGCGCCGACCGCGTCGGCGGCCTGCTGCGCTACGGCATCCCCGAGTTCAAGATGGAGAAGCGGCACATCAACCGCCGCATCGAGCAGATGCGCGCGGAGGGCACCCGCTTCCGCACCGGCGTCGAGATCGGCCGCGACCTCAACGCCCGCGACCTGAAGAAGCGCTACGACGCGATCGTGATCGCCGCCGGCGCCACCACCGCCCGTGATCTCCCCGTCCCCGGGCGGGAGCTGAAGGGCATCTACCAGGCGATGGAGTACCTGCCGCTGGCCAACAAGGTCCAGGAGGGCGACTACGTCACCACCCCGATCTCGGCCGAGGGCAAGCACGTCGTCGTCATCGGCGGCGGCGACACCGGCGCGGACTGCGTGGGCACCGCCCACCGCCAGGGCGCGGCCTCCGTCACCCAGCTGGAGATCATGCCCCGGCCGAGCGACGAGCGGCACGCCACCAACCAGCCGTGGCCGACCTTCCCGCTGCTGTACAAGGTCACCTCGGCCCACGAGGAGGGCGGCGAGCGGATCTACTCCGCCTCCACCACCCACTTCGAGGGCGACGAGGACGGCAACGTCCAGTGGCTGCACCTGGCCGAGGTCGAGTTCGTCGACGGCAAGCTGACCTCGAAGCCGGGCACCGAGCGCAAGGTCCCGGCCCAGCTGGTCACCCTCGCCATGGGCTTCACCGGCACCGACCGGGAAAACGGCCTGGTCGAGCAGTTCGGCCTGGAGCTGGACGAACGGGGTAACATCGCCCGCGACGCCGACTTCCAGACCAACGTTCCGGGTGTGTTCGTCGCCGGTGACGCCGGCCGCGGACAGTCCCTGATCGTCTGGGCGATCGCCGAGGGCCGCTCGGCCGCCCGCGGAGTCGACCGTCATCTGACCGGCGCCAGCGACCTGCCGGCCCCGATCCGCCCGACGGACCGCGCCCTCGCGGTCTGACAGCCCCGAAGACGTCCCGTACAAAGGCGTACGGAACACAGACGGCGCCTGCCCTCCTGTCCCCGACCGGACGCCTGGGCAGGCGTCGTTGCATGTGCCCCCGGGGGCGCACGCGTGATCGCGTAGGCTCGGCCCCGGACAGCTGAGGGGGGACCGTGGCGATCAGCCCGCGCGAGGTGGAGAAGACCGCGCCCGCGCTCGTCGGCGCCTACCGCTCGGCCGGGGTGTCCTTGCGCAAACACGGCCTGGACGGGCTGCGGGCCGCCGTCTACCTGGTGATCGACTACTCCGGCTCGATGAAGCCGTACTACGACGACGGCAGCGTGCAGGCCCTCGCCGACCGGGTGCTCGGCCTCTCGGCGCACCTGGACGACGACGGCCGGGTCCCGGTGGTGTTCTTCTCCACGGACGTCGACGCGGTCACCGACATCGCCCTCGACGATCACCAGGGCCGTGTCGGCCGGATCGCCGCCGGGCTCGGGCACATGGGCCGCACCAGCTACCACCTGGCGATGGACGCCGTGATCGACCACTACCTCGACAGCGGTGCCACCGCCCCGGCGCTGGTCGTCTTCCAGACCGACGGCGGTCCGGTCAGCAGGCCGGCCGCCGAACGCTATCTGTGCAAGGCCGCACGGCTTCCGCTGTTCTGGCAGTTCGTCGGCTTCGGCGACCCGGGCAGCCGCCAGTTCGACTTCCTGCGCCGGCTGGACGAACTGGCGGTGCCCGGGAAACGGATCGTGGACAACGCCGGCTTCTTCCACGCCGGCGAGGACCCGCGGCGCGTCCCCGACGCCGAACTGTACGACCGTCTCGTCGGGGAGTTCCCCGCCTGGCTGACGGCCGCGCGCGCGGCGGGCGTGGTACGGCCCGGCTAGCCGGCGCCCCGGGGCAGGACCGCGTCCCGGCACTCCTCGGGCGTGCCCCACGCCGTGCGCAGCGCGCGCGCCTTGGTCAGCCACAGGGACAGGTCGTACTCCGCCGTGTAGCCGATCGCACCGTGCAGTTGCAGCGCCGTACGGGCGGTGGCGTACGCCGCCTCGCAGGCCTTGAGCTTGGCGGCGGCCACGTCCGCCGGGCGCATCGACAGCGCCGCGCCGAAGAGCAGGGGGCGGGCGAAGTCCAGGGCCGTTCTGGCGTCGGCCAGCCGGTGCTTGACCGCCTGGAAGGAGCCGACGGGGACCCCGAACTGGACGCGCCGCCCGACATGGACGACGGTCCGGTCCAGCAGGGCGAGCCCCACGCCGAGGGCCTGGGCCGCGGTGGCCAGCCGGGCCCAGAGGAGAGCGCGCTCGTACGGCGGGTCGGGGGTGAGCAGTTCACCGGCCGGGGCGAGCGGGGCCGCCCGGCGGGCCGGGTCGAGAGAACGGCGCGCGGGACCCGGGGCCCCCGCCGACAGGCGCAGGCCGTCGGGTGCCGGCAGCAGGCGCGGGCAGGACGCGTCGGCGTCCAGGGCGTATCCGTCGGGTGCCGCCACCGTCGCGACGGCGGTGCCGGCCGCGAGTTCCGGCAGGAAGCGCGCCGCCGTCTCGGAACCACCGAGCAGCACGGCCGCCATCACCGTCTCCACCAGCGGCCCCGGCACCGCGTACCGCCCCAGCTCGACGAAGGCCACCGCGAGTTCCACGGGGTGCGGCCCCACCCCGCCGAACTCCTCCGGCACCGCCAGCGCGAACACCCCCGCCCGCCCGATCCGTGCCCACAGCGCGCGCCCGCTCGCGTGCTCGCCCCGGCTCCACCGACGGGCCACGGTCGCGGTGTCGGCCGCCCCCAGCATCGCGTGCAGCGACCGGGCGAAGGCCTGCTGCTCGGTGTCGAGGAGGAAGCGCATCAGCGGCGCCCTTTCGGCAGGCCGAGCAGCCGCTCGGCGATGATGTCGCGCTGGATCTCGTTCGTGCCCGCGTAGATGGGGCCGGCGAGCGCGAAGACGTACCCCTCGGACCAGGCGGAGTCCGCCGATTCGCCCTGCTCGCCGAGCAGATCGAGCGCCGTCTCGTGCAACGCGAGGTCCAGCTCGGACCAGAACACCTTGTTCATGCTGGACTCCGGGCCGAGCCGGGCGCCCTCCAGGACGCGGGCGGCGGCCGCGTAGGTGAACAGCTGGTAGGCGCGGGCGCCGATCAGGGCGTCGGCCACCCGGGCCCGCGCGTGCTCGGGGCAGCCCGCCTTCCGCCAGAGGTGGAGCAGCCGGTCCGCCGAGGCGAGGAAACGGCCCGGGGAGCGCAGGGTGAGCCCGCGCTCGTCAGCCGCCGTGGACATCGCCGTCCGCCAGCCCTGACCGGGCTCGCCGATCACGTCCTCGTCCGGCACGAACACCTCGTCAAGGAACAGTTCGGCGAACGCCGGCTTCCCGTCGAGGCGGCCGATCGGGCGGACGGTGACACCGGGCGCCCGCAGGTCGAACATCAGATAGATGAGCCCCAGATGGGGTCTGGCCGCCTCGGGGTCGCTGCGGAACAGCCCGAAGGCCCGGTCGGCGAACGCGGCGCGCGAGGACCACGTCTTCAGTCCGCTCAGCAGCCAGCCACCTTCCGTCCGGACGGCCCGGGAGGTGAGCGAGGCCAGGTCAGAGCCCGCGCCCGGCTCCGACCAGGCCTGCGCCCAGACCACCTCCCCGGAGGCCATCGGCGGCAGCACCCGCGCACACTGCTCGCGCGTGCCGTGGTCCAGGAGCGTCGGCGCCAGCAGACCGATGCCGTTCTGGCCGACCCGGCCCGGCGCGCCCGCCGCCCAGTACTCCTCCTCGAAGATCAGCCAGCGCAGCAGCCCCGCGCCCCGGCCGCCGTACTCCCGGGGCCAGGAGACCACCGACCAACGGTCCGCGGCCAGTTCGGCCTCCCACGCGCGGTGGGCCGCGAAGCCCTCCGCCGTCTCCAGGGACGGCAGCGGCGCGCGCGGCACATGTGCCGCCAGCCAGGCCCGGGCCTCGGCGCGGAACTCCTCGTCGGCCTCGGAGTGGGTCAGGTCCACCGTCGCGTCACCATCCTTCCCTAACAAGTGTTTGGTAGGTTAGCGTGGCCCCATGACAGGCGTCGAGAGCCCGGCCTACGTACCCGGGCACGGACTGCTGCGAGGACGCACCGCCGTCGTCACCGCGGCGGCCGGTGCCGGAATCGGCGGAGCGACCGCGCGCCGCCTCCTGGAGGAGGGCGCCCGCGTCCTCGTCAGCGACACCCACACACGCCGGCTCGGGGAGTACGAGGCCGCCCTGGCACGCGAGTTCCCGGGAGCGGTGACCGCCCTGCCCTGCGATGTCACCGACGAGACGCAGGTCCGCGCGCTGTTCGACGCGGCCGTGGCCGCGCACGGAAAACTGGACGTCGTCGTCAACAACGCCGGCCTGGGCGGCACCGCATCCCTCGTCGACATGACCGACGAGCAGTGGACCCGCGTCCTGGACGTCACCCTGAACGGCACCTTCCGCTGCACGCGCGCGGCCCTGCGCGCCATGCGCAAGAGCGGCGGCGGGGTGATCGTCAACAACGCCTCGGTCGTCGGCTGGCGCGCCCAGGCCGGTCAGGCGCACTACGCCGCCGCCAAGGCCGGGGTGATGGCGCTGACCCGGTGCGCCGCGATCGAGGCCGCCGCGTACGGCGTGCGGGTCAACGCGGTCGCCCCCAGCCTCGCCATGCACCCGCACCTGGTGAAGGTCACCTCCGCCGACGTGCTCGAGGAACTCACCGCCCGGGAGGCCTTCGGGCGGTACGCCGAGCCCTGGGAGGTGGCCAACGTCATCGTGTTCCTGGCCTCCGGCTACTCCTCCTACATGACCGGCGAGGTCGTCGCGGTCAGCAGCAGGCACCCCTGAGGGCCGGGGCGGACCACAATGGGTACGTGTCGACCAAGAAGAAGTCCCAGGTGACCGCGGCAGCGGCCCGGCGCGGCGAACTCCTCAGCACCGCCGCCGAGGTCTTCGCCGAGCACGGCTACAACGCCACCACCGTCCGCAGGATCGCCGACCACGCCGGCATGCTCGCGGGCAGCCTCTACTACCACTTCGACTCCAAGGAGTCGATGCTCGAGGAGATCCTGCGCACCTTCCTCGACGAGCTGTGGGACGGCTACGACACCGTCCTCGCCTCCGGACTCGGGCCCCGCGCGACGCTGGAGGCCCTGGTCACCGAGTCCTTCCGGGAGATCGACCGGCACCGCGCCGCCGTCGCGATCTACCAGAAGGAGAGCAGACACCTCGTCGACCAGGACCGGTTCGCGTTCCTCGCCGAGTCCCAGCGCCGGTTCGAGAAGGCCTGGCTGTCCACCCTCGAACGCGGCGTGGCCGACCGGGCGTTCCGCGCCGACCTGGACGTGCGGCTCACCTACCGGTTCGTCCGCGACACCGTCTGGGTCGCCGCGTCCTGGTACCGGCCCGGCGGACAGCACAGCCCCGAGGAGATCGCCCGCCAGTACCTGTCGATGGTGCTGGACGGGATCGCCGTACGCGCATGAGCCCGTCGCAGCCCAGGGAGTTGCCATGGCCGAGGCCTACATAGTCGAAGCGGTCCGTACGCCCGTCGGGCGGCGCGGGGGAGGGCTCGGCTCGGCCCATCCGGCCGACCTGGGCGCGCACGTGCTGACCGCGCTGATGGAGCGCACCGGGATCGACCCGGCCGCCGTGGAGGACGTCGTCTTCGGCTGTCTGGACACCGTGGGCCCGCAGGCAGGGGACATCGCCCGCACCAGCTGGCTGGCCGCCGGACTGCCCGAGGAGGTACCGGGCGTCACCGTCGACCGGCAGTGCGGTTCCTCCCAGCAGGCCGTGCACTTCGCCGCGCAGGCCGTGCTCTCCGGCACCCAGGACCTGGTGGTCGCCGGCGGGGTGCAGAACATGACGCAGATCCCCATCGCCTTCGCCTCCCGGCAGGCCGCCGCCCCCCTCGGCCTGACCGACGGCCCCTTCCTCGGCAGCACCGGCTGGCGCGCCCGCTACGGGGACCAGCCCGTCAACCAGTTCGCCGGCGCCGAGATGATCGCCACCCGCTGGAACATCGACCGGGAGGAGCAGGAGGAGTTCGCCCTGCGCTCGCACCGGCGGGCGCTCCGGGCGATCGACACGGGCCGCTTCGAGCGCGAGACCGTCCCCTACGGCGAGGTCGCCGTCGACGAGGGCCCCCGCCGGGACACCTCCCTGGAGAAGATGGCCAGGCTGAAGCCCGTCCTCGACGGCGGCACCATCACAGCCGCCTGCTCCTCCCAGGTCTCCGACGGGGCCGCCGCCCTCCTCCTCGCCTCCGAGCGGGCGGTACGGGACCACGGACTCCGCCCCCGCGCCCGCGTCCACCATCTCTCCGTACGCGGCGAGGACCCCATCCGCATGCTCTCCGCCCCCATCCCGGCCACCGCCCACGCCCTCGCCAGGACCGGTCTGCCCATCGACGCCATCGACCTGGTGGAGATCAACGAGGCCTTCGCGCCGGTCGTCCTCGCCTGGCTGAAGGAGACCGGCGCCGACCCCGCCAGGGTCAACGTCAACGGCGGCGCGATCGCCCTCGGTCACCCGCTCGGCGCGACCGGCGTCCGCCTGATGACGACCCTCCTTCACGAACTGGAGCGCACCGGCGGCCGCTACGGACTCCAGACCATGTGCGAGGGCGGAGGCCAGGCCAACGTGACCATCATCGAACGGCTGTGACGGCACGGCCCTGACCGCAGGGGCGACTTCACTCGGTGAGCGCGAACCCCAGCACCACCCCGGCGGACACCTCGACCATCCCGGGAGCCAGATCGCCCGCCGACGCGCCGCCGCCCCCGCCGTGGCCGCGGTACTGGCGGAACTCGTGCGACTCGGAGTCCACGTCCTTGATGTGCACCACCGCACCCAGCCCGACCCCAGCCGCCCGCGTGTAGACCTCGGCCTTGCGCCGGGCGGCCGCCACCGCCCGGCGGCGCGCCTCGTCCCGCAGCGCGGGCTTGTCGTGCACGTCGAACTCCACCCGCTCGACCTGGTGGACGCCCGCGTCGACCGCGTCCACGATGAGCTGCTGAAGCCCGTCGAGCGCCTCGCTCTCCACCGCGTACGAGGCCTGGCAGCGATAGCCGAGGAACTTCCGGTCGGCCCCGTAACCGTCGTACTCCGAGGCCAGCTGCAGCCGTGAACCGGACACCGACGCGTCCGGTATCCCGTGCCGGCGCAGGGTCTCCCGCAACCGGGACACGGCCGCGCCCGCCTCCTGGAACGCCTGGTCCGGGGTGGACCTCAACACGTCCACCGTCAGCCGCACCCGCACCAGCTGCGGCTCGACCCGCACACTGCCCGCCCCGAACACGCTGAGTCCCCAAGGCTGTTCGATCGTCTCCGTCATGCGCGCATTGAAGCACCCCCCGTCGGCAGCGCACCGATGATCCGCCCGGCCTGGGTCATCACCCGCTCCACCAGCTCCGCGCACGACGGCAGGTCGTCGATCACCCCGGCGACCTGTCCGGCCGCCATCACCCCGAGATCCGTGCGCCCGTCCACCATCGCCGACCGGAGGAGCATCGGGGTGTTCGCGGCCAGCAGCAGCTGACTGAACGACAGCTCCTTGCCGTGCCTGAGCGCGAGTCCGTCCCTGGCCAACTGCCGCCAGGTCAGTCCCGACAGCCGACGGAAGCCCGCCGCTTCCCGGATCGCGCGGGTGAAGCGCCCTATCCGGCCCGACCGCTCCAGGGCGTCCACCAGCTCCGTGCGCAGCATCCGGTGCGGCAGGCCGTCCACCCCCCGGGTCACCGTGACGTCCCGGACCGTCGCCGCCAGATATCTGGCCTTCACCGCGTCCGGCACCGTCGAGTCGGAGGTGAGCAGGAACCGCGTGCCCATCGCCACCCCCGCCGCCCCGTAGGCCAGCGCCGCCACCAGCCCCCGCCCGTCGAAGAAGCCGCCCGCCGCCACGACCGGTATCCGCACCGCGTCCACCACCTGGGGCAGCAGCACGCTCGTCGCCACCTCGCCGGTGTGCCCGCCGCCCTCCCCGCCCTGCACGATCACCGCGTCCGCGCCCCACGCCGCCACCTTCTCGGCGTGCCGCCGCGCCCCGACGGACGGGACGACCACCACCCCCGCCTCCTTGAGCACGCCGATCAGCTCGCGCGAGGGGGCCAGGGCGAAGGAGGCCACGCGCACGCCCTCGTCCAGCATGATCCGCACCCGGTCGCCCGCGTCACCGGCGTCGGCCCGGAGGTTCACCCCGAACGGCGCGTCCGTACGGGAGCGGACCTCCCGGACTGCGTCGCGCAACTGGTCCGGCGTCATCGTCGCGGAGGCCAGGATGCCGAGGGCGCCCGCGTTCGCCGCCGCCGAGACCAGGCGGGGGCCGGCCACCCAGCCCATCCCGGTCTGCACGATCGGATGCCGGACCCCGACCAGCCGGGTGAGCGCGGTCTCCATCAGCCCCTCGCCCCCTCGGGTACCTCGCGCTCGCGCGCCCCGGCCGGATCCAGCACCTCGCGGATCAGCCGCAGCTCCACCGGCCCCGGCTCCCGTGTGCGGGGCACCTCGTCCGGCACGGCCGGCGCGAACCCCGTCGCCTCCCGCACCTGTTCCACGCTCACGCCCGGGTGCAGGGACGCCAGCCGCATCGAGTGGTCCGGTGTGCCGAAGTCGAACACGCAGAGGTCGGTCACGACCCGGACGAGGCGGTGGAAGCGGGACACGGCACCGAGCGCGGACGCCCGGTCGTACCCCACCCCGCAGACCATGTCCACCCGCTCCACGAACACCCGCCGCGAGTGCCGTGGAACCCAGTAACTGGTGGGATTGTTCAGCGTGTTCAGGGACGCCCCGCGCACCCCGAGCAGTTGCCGGCGCGGCCGTGCCCAGTCACCGACGACGGAGATGTTCTGGTTGCCGTACCGGTCGATCTGGCTCGCGCCCATCATCACGTGCCGCCGGCCGCCCGCCACCAGCTCCAGATGCTGCCGGTAGGGCAGCCAGCCCTCGGGCGTGCCGTCCGGTCGGACCAGCAGAGCCTCGCCGTCGGTCAGCAGCAGGTCCGGCGCGAAGGTGAGCCGCGCCAGCCGCGCGCCCAGCGAGGGGATCAGGCCCATCGGGCTCGCCAGGACCTCACCGGCGCCCCGCCAGGCCTCGGCGCAGGCGATGACGCAGTACTCGGCCCGGGTGACGCTCATCGGCCCTGCCCCTTCCGCCAGTCCCGCACCGCCGCCTGGTAGGCGCTCTCGTCCCCGCCGAGGAACCGCTCGGCGAACCGGGGCCACGCGGTGGACGCGTAGTACCGCTGAAACTCCTCGTCCCTGCCGTGGTCCGGCGCGCAGGACGTGAAGTGCGCGCCGTTCGGAGCCTCCACCACGCCCGTCACCGCGAGCCGCTTGAGCAGCAGCGACCGCGGCCCCGCCTTCGCCAGCTCGGCCGTGTCCACGATCCGCTCGCAGGACACGTAGGCCGTGTCCGCCGCCTCGCAGAACAGGTCGTCGAAGTACGGGTCCGGGCCCAGGTACTGGCCGTTGCCCAGCCGGTCGGCACGGTTGACGTGCACCAGGGCCGCGTCCATCCGCAGGGCCGGCATGGCCACGAACGTCTCCCCGTCCTCGTAGGGCGACGTCACCGTGCGCAGCTCCGGACAGACCCGCATGACGTCGGAGCCGACCCCCGCCCGCACCGGCAGGAAGGGCAGCCGCTGGGCCGCCGCCCGCAGGCCCCACAGGAACATGCCCTCGTCGATCTCCCGCAGCGCGAGGCCGCCGTCCTCCCGCGCCGCCCGGTAGTGCGGCTCCAGAGGGATCGAGTCGAGCGTGACGAAGGCCGTCACCAGCGTGCGGATCCGGCCGGCCGCGGCCAGCATGCCGACGTCCGGGCCGCCGTAGGAGATCACCGTCAGATCCCCTATCCCGGAACGCAGCAGCGCCCGGACGAGGGCCATCGGCTTGCGCCGCGAGCCCCAGCCGCCGATGCCGAGCGTCATACCGCTCTCCAGGCGTGCCACCACCTCGTCGGCGGTCATCGTCTTGTCGCCCACTACGCGTCCTCCTTCCCGAACGTCTCGCGCATCCGGTCCGCCAGCCCGCTGAGGTTCGCCTCGAACGTGAAGCCCTGCTCGAAGCGGTAGCTGCGGCGCACGTCGACCGGATCGATGCCGTTGATGGCGGCCTTGGCCATGCGCAGCAGCCCGCCGTCCTTGGCGGCGATCTCCCCGGCCAGCTCCAGCGCCGCCACCCGCAGGTCCGCACGCGGCACGACCCGCCACACCGAGCCGTGCCGGTGCAGGTCGGCGGCGCTCGCCGTGCGACCGGTGTAGTACAGGGCGCGCATCAGGTGCTGCGGCACCAGCCGCGCCAGATGGGTGGCGGCGCCCAGCGCGCCCCGGTCCAGCTCGGGCAGCCCGAAGGTCGCGTCCTCGCTCGCCACGATCGCGTCCGCGTTGCCCACCAGGCCTATCCCGCCCCCCAGACAGAACCCCTGGACCGCCGCGACGACGGGGACCGCGCACTCGTAGACCGCCGCGAACGCCTCGGCGCAGCCGTGGTTGGCACCGATCAGCGCCTGGCGCCCGTCGGTCCGTATCTCCTTGACGTCGACGCCCGCGTTGAACCCACGGCCCTCGGCGGCCAGCACCACGCACCGCGCCGCCGGGTCGCGGCCCGCCGCGCGCACGGCGTCGGCCAGCGCGAACCATCCGGCCACCGGCAGCGCGTTCACCGGTGGGAAGTCGACCGTGACGAGCGAAATCCCCTTTTCCGGGGACGAGGTGGAGACACCCATGGACGCATCAGCTACCTTCGCACTCAACGCCATTCCACCAAACATTTGTTAGGTGTGAGGCTTCGAAGCTAGCAGCCGGCGAAGACGAGCGGGAGAGCCTGTGGACAACTCGACGCCGCACCGGACGCACCCTGTGGAAAAACCGCTGCGCGGCCGCACCGCGGTCGTCACCGGCGGCACCCGGGGCGTGGGCGCCGGAATCGCCCGCGCCTTCGCCGAGGCCGGGGCACGGGTGCTGGTCTGCGCCCGCCGCCCCCCGGAACAACCCCTACACGGCGTCGAGTTCACCTCGCTCGACCTGCGCGACCCGTCCGCCGTCCGCGCCTTCTTCGCCGCGCTGCCCGGCCTCGACATACTCGTCAACAACGCAGGCGGCACGCCGTACCGCCTGCTGGCCGACGCCGACGCCGAACGGCACGCGAGGGTCGTCGAGCTCAACCTGACCACCCCGCTGACCGCGTCCCTCGCCGCCTACGAGCACCTCAGGCGCGCCCGCGGCTCGATCGTGATGGTCGGCAGCGTCAGCGGAAGCCGCCCCTCGCCCGGTTCGGCCGCCTACGGCGCGGCCAAGGCGGGGCTCGCGAGCCTGGCCGCGTCCATGGCCGTGGAGTGGGCACCTGAGATCCGCGTCAACACGCTGGTGGTCGGCATGGTCCGCACCGAACTGGCCCATCTGCACTACGGCGGCCCCGACGGCATCGCCGCCGTCTGCGAGACGGTCCCGCTCGGCCGCCTCGCCGCCCCCGCCGACATCGGCGCAGCCGCCGTCTTCCTCGCCTCCGACGCGGCCGCCTACATCAGCGGCGCGAGCCTGCAGGTGCACGGAGGCGGGGAACGGCCCGCCTTCCTGGCCGCCGCGACCGCCGGCCGGTCGGTGCCGGCAACCCCGACCGCCCCCGAGGAGTGCTGAGATGAACGGTATCTGCGACGGCCGGGTCGTCGTCGTCACCGGAGCCGGCCGCGGACTCGGCCGCGCCCACGCCCTCGCCTTCGCGGCCGAGGGGGCGAGCGTCGTCGTCAACGATCTCGGCGTCTCACCGGACGGGGCACCCGACGCCAAGAGCCCGGCGGACGCCGTCGTGGCCGAGATCCGGGCCGCGGGCGGCACGGCCGTCGCGCACGGCGGCGACATCGCCACCGGTGACGGCGCCGCGTCCCTGATCCATACCGCCCTGCGGACGTACGGCCGGCTCGACACCCTGGTCAGCAACGCCGGCTTCCTGCGCGACCGCATGCTGGTCAACCTCGACGAGAGCGACTGGGACGCCGTGCTCCGCGTCCATCTCACCGGCCACTTCCTGCCCCTGAAGCACGCCGCCGCGCACTGGCGGGCCGAGGCCAAGGCGGGGCGGCCGCCGCTGGCCCGGATCGTCCACACCAGCAGCGGGGCGGGTCTGCTCGGCTCGGTCGGACAGGGCAACTACAGCGCGGCCAAGGCCGGGATCGTCGGCCTCACCCTGGTCGCGGCGGCCGAACTGGCCCGCTACGGCGTCCAGGTCAACGCCGTCGCCCCCGCCGCCCGCACGCGCATGACGGAACGCACCTTCGCCGACACCATGGCGGCGCCGGCCACCGGCTTCGACGCCATGGCGCCCGAGAACGTCTCCCCGCTCGTGGTCTGGCTCGGCTCGGCCGCCAGCGCGGGCGTCACCGGCCGGGTGTTCGAGGTGGAGGGCGGCCGGATCACCGTCATGGAGGGCTGGCGGGCGGGCCCCACCACCGACAAGGGCGCGCGCTGGGCGCCGGCCGAGGCGGGGGAGGCGGCACGCCGCCTGCTGACGGTCGCCGAGCCGCCCGGCGCGGTCTACGGCGCCTGAGGACTGTCCCGCCCTCGGCCGCGGGTCAGGTGTCGCACTCCAGCACCGTCCGGCACAGCCCGCACCGCACGCGGACCCGCCCCCGCACCGGCACCCTGATCCGCTGCCGGCAGGTGGGGCAGGGGAAGGAGACGCGGAGGTGGCCGGCGGAGTCGGGGGCGAAGGAGTAGGGGGGCGCGGGCGGGCCGACGGTGCCGTTCCGGGGGACGGAGGCATCCCGAGGGCCGGAGGTCTGCCGTCGGCCCGAGGGGCTCCGGGGGGCGGAGGTGTCCCGGCCCTCGGTGGCCTTCCGCCGGTCGTGGGCGTAACGGCGCCGCCCCGCCCAGCCGGCCGCGGTCAACGGCGGCTGCTGCTCGTCCCGGCGGGCCCGGGCCATGCCCTTGGCGTAGGCGGTGTAGGCCTGCGGGCTGGTGAACCACGCGGAAGGGTCCTCGTGGAACAGCAGCGCCCGTTTGGCCAGCACGTAGCCGAACTCCTCCGGGGTGAGATAGCCGAGCTTCTGGGAGGAGACCCCGTCCTCCCGGAAGGCGTCCAGCAGCAGCCAGCCCGCGCCCAGGTAGGCCGTCACCGTGTCCGTGAGGATCTCGTTCTCGGCCGTGGTGGGAAAGGCGAGGTCGATGCGGTGCAGATAGACGTGGGCCACCTCGTGGGCGAGTGCCGCGCCGATGTCCCTGCGGTGGGTGCGGAAACGGTCGTTCAGCTCGACGAAGTACTCGGGGCCCGAGGTCAGTTCGACGTTCGCCGCGTGCGTCATCTCCCGGAAGCCCACGATCAGTCGCGCGTCCGGCAGCCGGAAATGCCCCACGATCTCGCGGGCCACGCGCTGCGCGCCCAGATACAGATCGTCGGTGTCGCAGAACGCCACGCCGGCGGGGGCCACGCTGGCCGAGAACGTCTGGACGGTGTCGTAGGGCAGGCGCTTGTAGAGCGCGGTGATGGCCGCACGTACCGTCTCCAGATGCGGGAAGCCGTGCTCGACCGGTCCGCCGTTCGCCACGTCCGCACCCCCAAAGACGCCGGAACTCCTCTCCACTGTAGGCGGCGGAGGCGGCCGGCGTAGGCGCGCGGGAGGCCGTTCACACGGGCAGCAGACGGGGCGCCGGCCGGTCGGTGCCGCTGCCCTGCAGCTCCAGCAGCCACAGCTCGTTCTCACCCTCCCGCAGCACCGGCCCCGGGACGCAGAGGCGGCTCTGCGGGCCGGCCGACCAGTAGCGGCCCAGGTTGAAGCCGTTGATCCAGGCGAAGCCGCGCGTCCAGCCGGGCAGCGCGAGTCGGGCGTCCCCGGCCGCGTGGACGGTGAGCGTGCCCCGGTACAGTCCCGGGCCGCCGTCCCCGGGCGGTGCGCCGAAGGGCACCGGTCCCACACCGTCGTCGAAGGCGTCCAGATCCAGGCCTTGCGCGCGTACGCCGTGCAGATACTGCCGTTCGTGCAGGATGCCGCCGGTGACGCCCTTCGCCTCGCCGAAGCGGGGACCGTAGTTGACCCGCCCCAGGGACTCCGCCCACAGCTCCACGCGCGCGGGGCCGGCGACCGGCTTCCCCAGCCGCGGCTCCGCCTCGGTGAGCACGCCGGCCCGCTCGCCGTCCACGTACACCGTCGCGAGGTCCCGCAGCCCGCGCACCGCCAGCGGGTGCGGCTGCCGCGGCCCCGGGACGTCCACCACGTAGCGCACGAGACCCCGGGTGACCCCCAACTCCTCGAAGGAGGGCGGCATCGGGCTCACCGTCTCCGTGCCGCCCAGCGCGTCCAGCACGGTGGCCAGAGGTGCCCAGCCGGTGAGCGCGGCGTCGGCCGGTGCGCCCAGCCGGGCGGGGGGCGGCGGCGGCTCGGGCAGCGGACCGGGGTGATAGGGCGCCAGCACCTCGCGGAAGCGCCAGAACTTCTCCGTCGGGCGTCCGTGCTCGTCCACCGGCGCGTCGTAGTCGTAGGACGTCACGTCCGGCTCCAGCGGACCCTCGTGCAGCTCACCGCCCCGATTGGCGCCCGCCCAACCGGCGAAACTCGTGCCTCCGTGCGCCATGTAGAGATTCACCGAAGCCCCGCACTCCAGGATCTCCCGCAGCGCCTCGGCCGCCTCCCCAGGGTCCCGTACGACGTGCTCGCCGGCCCAGTGGTCGAACCAGCCGCACCAGAACTCCATGCACATCAGCGGGCCCTCGGGGCGGTGGCGACGCAGTGTCTCGAAGGCCACGCGCGCGTGGGAGCCGAAGTTCACCGTGGCGAGCACCCCGGGCAGCGAGCCGCCGGTCAGCATGTGGTCCTCGGGACCGTCCGAGGTGAACAGCGGCACCGTGACCCCCTCGGCCCGCAGCAGGTCCGCCAGCTCCGCCAGATAGCCGGTGTCGCTGCCGTAGCTGCCGTACTCGTTCTCCACCTGCGCCATGAGGACCGGGCCGCCCCGGTCGATCTGCCGGGGCACGACCTCGCGCAGCAGGCGCCGGAACCAGCGCCGCACATGCCGCAGATACCGTTCGTCACGGGTACGCGCGCGCGTGCCCGGCTCGCCCGTCACCCAGGACGGCAGCCCGCCGTTCTCCCACTCGGCGCAGATGTAGGGACCGGGCCGCACGATCGCCCACAGACCCGCCTCGCGCACCGCGTCCAGGAACCGGCCGACCGCCTCCACGTCCCGGTGACGTCCCGGACCCGGCTCGTGCAGGTTCCAGGGGACGTAGGTGTCCACGCAGTTCAGGCCCATCGCCCGCAGCAGCGCCAGCCGGTGCCGCCACTGCGCCTCGTGCACCCGGAAGTAGTGCAGCGCCCCGGACAGCAGCCGCACCGGCCGCCCGTCCAGCAGAAAGTCCGCATCCCCCACCCGGAACCCGCTCACGCGCCCGCTCCCGTCCACGGCCGCCCTGTCCTCGCACTCGCCCACGCGCGCGCCCTCGCTCACATCCGCCCCCCGCACGGCCTTCCGCACACACCCCAGCCTCACCTCTGGCGGCCTCCCGCGCCATGGACGAAGATCGGCGCTGCTTGGACAAAAGTCCGCCGCCGACGCCGGGAGGAGCTGCGATGTACCAGACCTGGATGCGGTTCTTCAGTCCCGGCCCCGCCCACCACCGCCTCGGCCTGGTCTGCCTCGGCGTCGGCCTCCAGCACGGCGCGCTGCCCACGGTCGGCCCGCGCACCCTGGGGCACCACGTGGCCGTCGTGATCAGCACGGGTGGCGGCTGGTACCGGGGTGCCGACGGGCGCCGCACCGCCGTCACCGCGCCGGCCCTGCTGTGGCTCACCCCGGGCGTGCCCCACCACTACGCGCCCGACCCGGGCACCGGCTGGGACGAGGGCTTCGTCGACTTCGCCGGACCGGCCGCGCCCACCTATACCGAACTCGGCTACATCGAACCCGAGCGGCCCGTCGTCCCGCTCTCCGACGCCGCCGCCCCGCGCGCGGTCATCGCCCGCATCGCCCGCGCCGCCCGCCGCGGCAACCCCCTGCTGGAGGTGGAGACCGGCGCCGCCGTGCACGAACTCCTCGTCGCCCTGCGCCGCGCCCGCGCCGACCTCGCCCCGGACGGCGACCAGGTGCTCCAGGCCCTGGCCCGGGACGCCTACGCCCCGATGAGCGTGGCCGACCACGCCGCGCGGCACGGGATGACCACCGCCGAGCTGCGCCACGCGGTCCGCCGGGCCGCCGGGTGCAGCCCCAAGGACTATCTGCTCGGCATCCGCCTCGGCCGCGCCAAGGAACTCCTCGCCGGCACCGAGCTGCCCGTCGCGGCCGTGGCCCGGCGCGTCGGCTACGACGACCCCGCCTACTTCTCCCGGCTGTTCACCCGGCGCGTGGGCCTCGCCCCCGTCCGCTTCCGCGCGCAGCAGGGCCGTACCGTCCCCGGCGGCTGGAGCGACCGGGTGCCCGACCCCGGCGATCCGCCGATGATCCAGTCCCCGGACACCGGCTGAGTCCGCCCCCCGCCACCGCATAGGGTGGACCGCCATGACCACCAGCAACACCGGCACCGGTGCCGTGGACCCCGAGGTCCGCCAGGAACTGGAGCGGCTGCGCGACAGCATCGACAACATCGACGCGGCCGTCGTCCACATGCTCGCCGAACGTTTCAAGGCCACCCAGCAGGTCGGCAGGCTCAAGGCGGTGCACCAGCTGCCGCCCGCCGACCCGGCGCGCGAGTCCCGGCAGATCGAACGCCTGCGCCGCCTCGCCGAGAACGCCAAGCTCGACCCGGCGTTCGCCGAGAAGTTCCTCAATTTCATCATCGCCGAGGTGATCAGACACCACGAGCGCATCGCGGAGGACACCCAGGGGCGCTGATCCCCGAGGAAACGGCACGCGCGCCGGAGGCCGGCCGCGGGCCGCGTGGCGGGAGCGGATCCGGGGGCAGCGGCGGGCCGGACAAAAGGCGTGTATCCGATCCGCCCCTGTGCGCTGTCGGTCCCATCGGGCAGCATGGCCCGCATGTCCGTACTCACGCGCGATGAGGCGCAGCTCCGAGCACAGTTCCTCGACGTCCACCGCTACACGCTCGAACTGGACCTCACCACCGGCGAGGAGACCTTCGGCTCCCGCACCGTCATCCGGTTCACCGCACGGTCCGACGGTGACACCTTCGTCGAGCTGAAGCCGGTCGAGCTGCGCGAGGCCACGCTCGACGGGCGGCCCCTGGACCCGGAGACGCTGCACGACGGGCGGCTGCCGCTGAGGAACCTCACGGCCGGCGAGCACGAGCTGCGGGTGGACGCCGTCATGCGCTACTCGCGCACCGGTGAGGGCATGCACCGCTTCACCGACCCCAGCGACGGCGAGACGTACGTCTACACGCAGATGTTCATGGACGACCTCCAGCGGGTCTTCGCCGCCTTCGACCAGCCCGATCTGAAGGCCGTCTTCGAGATCGCCGTGAAGGCGCCGGAGGGCTGGAGCGTCCTCTCCAACGGCGTCACCGAGCAGCGCGCCGACGGAGTCTGGCAGGCCGCGCCCACCCCCCTGATCTCCACCTACCTCGCCGCCGTCGCCGCGGGCCCCTGGTACTCGGTGCGCACCGAGCACCGCGGGCTGCCCTTCGGCATCCACTGCCGCCGCTCCCTCGCGCCGTACCTCGACACCGACGCCGACGAGATCCTCGACATCACGCGCGCGTGCTTCGACCGCTACCACGAGAAGTTCGAGGAGCCCTACCCCTTCGACTCCTACGACCAGGCCTTCGTCCCCGAGTTCAACGCGGGCGCCATGGAGAACCCGGGCCTGGTGACCTTCCGCGACGACTTCGTCTACCGCTCCGCCGTCACCGACACCGAGCGGCAGACCCGCGCCATGGTCATCGCGCACGAGATGGCGCACATGTGGTTCGGCGACCTCGTCACCCTCCGGTGGTGGGACGACATCTGGCTGAACGAGTCCTTCGCCGAGTACATGGGCTACCAGACGACCGCCGAGGCCACCCGGTTCACCGACCCGTGGACCGAGTTCGCCGTCACCCGCAAGGCCTGGGGCTACGACGCCGACCAGCGGCCCACCACCCACCCGGTCGCCCCCGAAGCAGTCGACGACACGGCTTCCGCGCTGCTCAACTTCGACGGGATCTCCTACGCCAAGGGCGCCTCCGCGCTGCGCCAGCTGGCGACCTGGCTCGGCGAGAAGGACTTCATCGCCGGCATCAACACCCACTTCAAGCGGCACAAGTTCGGCAACGCCACCCTCGCCGACTTCATCGACTCCCTCGCCTCGGCCACCGACCGCGACGTGCACGCCTGGGCCGACGCCTGGCTGCGCACCACCGGCATCGACACCCTCACGCCCGTCCTCGCCGCCGCCGAGGGCACCTGCACGCTCACCGTCGACCGCGCCGGCAGCCGCCCGCACCGCCTCGCCGTCGGCCTGTACGACCACGACGTCGCCGACGAGGGCCGGCTGGTGCTGCGCGAGCGCCTCGACCTCGACATCCCGCAGACCGCCCCGCGCCCCGTCGGCAAGCGTCCCGCCCTGCTCCTGCTCAACGACGGCGACCTCAGCTACGCCAAGGTCCGCTTCGACGACGGCTCCTTCGAGGCGATCCGCGCCGGCCTGTCCGGGCTGCCCGACCCGCTCACGCGCGCGGTGGTCTGGAACGCGCTCAGGGACGCCGTGCGCGACGGCGAACTGCCGCCCGCCGCCTATCTGGAGACGGCCCGCGCGCACCTGCCGCGCGAGAGCGACCTGGCCGTCGTCCAGGGCGTCCTCGCCTTCGCCTCCGGACAGATCGCCGACCAGTACCTCGCTCCCGAGGACCGGCCGGCCGCGCTGGCCACGCTCACCTCCCTCTGCCGTGACCTGCTGCGGCGCACCGAGGACGGCGACAACCCGGGCCTGCGCCTGGTCGCCGTGCGGCACATGATCGGTGTGGCCGCGCACCCGGACGCCATCGCCGCCTGGCTCGCCGACGGCACGGTGCCCGGCGGCCCGGAGCTCGACCCCGAGCTGCGCTGGCGCGTCCTCGGCCGGCTCGCCGTGCTCGGCGCGACCGACGAGGCCGCCATCGCGGCTGAGCTGGAGCGCGACCCGAGCGCCACCGGCCAGGAGGGTGCCGCCCGCTGCCGTGCCGCCCTGCCCGAGCCGGCGGCCAAGCGTGCGGCCTGGGAGGCGATGTTCACCGGCGACGACCTGTCCAACTACCTGTTCACGGCCACCGCGCAGGGCTTCTGGCAGCCCGAACAGGCGGAGCTGGTACGGGAGTACGTGCCGCGCTTCTACCAGGACGCCGTCGCCGTGGCCGCCCGCCGCGGCCCCGCCATCGCCGTCGCCGCCGGCCGCTGGGCCTTCCCGGCCCACGCCGTGGACTCCGAGAACCTGCGCCTCGGCGAGGCCTGTCTGCGCGAGGCCGACCTCATCCCGGCCCTGCACCGCACCCTGGCCGACCGCCTCGACGACCTGTCCCGCGCCTTGCGCGTACGCGGCGAGCAGCAGCCGTAAACCGACCGCGGCGGCCGCCACCCCGGCCGCCGCGTCCCGTCCTCCCACCGCGCCGATCCGGCCCAGAGCGACCGGCTCGGGCAACTGACACGGTCCCGCGCGCCCCCTCCCGGTCCGCGCCCGCACGGCGGACCGGACCCCACCCGCGCCCGGGCCTGCCTCGCGCGTCTCGGCGGCCGCCGTCGGCGCGCGCCTCCCGCCGGAAGGGGGGACCCTGTCCGGTGCGCCCGCCCCCTTCCGGTCGGCGCCCGCACGGCGGACCGGACCCCGCTCGCGCCCGGGTCTGCCTCGCGTGTCGCGGAGGCTGCCGTCGGCGCGCACCTCCCGCCGGCAGGGCGGACCCTGTCCGGTGCGCCCGCCCCCTTCCGGTCGGCGCCCGCGCGGCGGACCGGACCCCGCTCGCGCCCGGGTCTGCCTCGCGCGGCGCGGCGGCCGCCGTCGGCGCGCACCTCCCGCCGGCAGGGCGGACCCTGTCCGGTGCGCCCGCCCCCTTCCGGTCCGCGCCCGCACGGCGGACCGGGCCCCACTCGCGCCCGGGTCTGCCTCGCGTGTCTCGGCGGCCGCCGTCGGCGCGCACCTCCCGCCGAAGGGCCGACCCGGTCCGGTGCGTCTGTCCCCGAGGGCGAAACGCCGTCGACCGTTACCCCCGGCCCCGCACGGCACAGGCGCCACTCCAACACGTTTTCCTCGTACGGCAGTACCCACTTTCGGGTACTCCTCGTCGGGCTTTCGGGACACACGGCGTTGTTCCCGTACAAGCTGGAAGCCCCGGCCGGAAACGTCCCCACGGAAACCCCCGGGCACCGTCCTCGCGCCCCGGAGGAAAGCCATGAGCATGCCGCCGCCCCTCGCCTCGGGGCCAGACGGACCGGACGCCCTGCGGCCGCTGCTCCGAACGGTCCTGGACGCGCTCGCGACCGGTGGCCGGGCGCGTGGCGGCCCGCTGCCCGCCGGGGGGCCGGAAGCCGTCGCCGCGCGCGCCGCCGACGCCGTCGGCGAAGTCCTGCCGGACCACGGCGACCCAGCCGCCCTGCGCACCCTCGTGCACGCCCTCGCCGAGGGCGCCGCGGACCCCGCCGACCCGCTGTGCGCGGCCCACCTGCACTGCCCGCCCCTCGCCGTGGCCACTGCCGCGGACCTCGCCGTGAGCGCCCTCAACCCCTCCCTGGACTCCTGGGACCAGGCCCCGGCCGCCGCCGCCCTGGAGGCCGCGGTCACCCGCGCCCTCGCGCGCGCAGCCGGCCTGGCCGACGCGCTGGTCACCACCGGCGGCACCGAGTCCAACCAGCTCGCCCTGCTGCTCGCCCGCGAGGCGCACGGCGGCGTCCGGCTGGTGTGCGGGGCCAACGCCCACCACTCGCTGCCGCGCGCGGCCTGGCTGCTCGGCCTGCCCGATCCGGTCGTCGTCCCGGCGCCGCGCGGCATCCTCGACCCGGTCGCCCTGAGCGAGGCCCTCGCGAGCGTGCCCGGCCCGCTGCTGGTCGCGGCGACCGCCGGCACCACCGACGCCGGACTCATCGACCCGCTGCCCGAGATCGCCCGGCTGTGCGCCACCCACGGCGCCCGCCTGCACATCGACGCGGCCTACGGCGGCGGCCTGCTGTTCAGCGACCGACACCACGACAAGCTCGCCGGGCTCGAAGCCGCCCACACCGTCACGCTCGACCTGCACAAACTCGGCTGGCAGCCGGTCGCCGCCGGCCTCCTCGCCGTCGGCCACCCCGGCGAACTGGCGGCGCTCCACCACCACGCCGACTACCTGAACGCCGACGACGACACCGAGGCGGGGCTGCCCGACCTGCTCGGCCGCTCCCTGCGCACCACCCGCCGCCCCGACATCCTCAAGATCGCCGTCACCCTGAAGACGCTCGGACGCGGCGGTCTGGGCGCCCTGGTCGACCAGGTGTGCGCCACCGCCCGTGAGTTCGCCGCGCACATCGGGGCGCACCCGGGCTACGAGCTGTACGACCGGCCCGTGATCAGCACCGTCCTGTTCCGGCCCGCCGAGGCCGACGACGCCGCCGTGGCCGCCGTACGCCGCACCCTGCTGCGCGAAGGCCGGGCCGTCCTCGGCCGGGCCCGGCTCGACGGCCGGCTCTGGCTCAAGGCCACCCTCCTCAACCCCCACACGCGGCTGGACGAACTGGTCCAGCTCCTCAAACTCGTAGAAGGAACGACCGTCGGATGACCATCCCCCCACACTCCGAGCCCGCGTCCCCCCGCGATCTGGTCGGCATCGGCATCGGACCGTGCAACCTCTCCCTCGCGGCCCTCGCCCACCCGCTCGCCGAACTCGACACCGTCTTCTACGAGCAGCGCCCCGGCTTCGACTGGCACCCCGGTCTGCTCATCGAGGGGGCCACCATCCAGGTACCCTTCCTCGCCGACCTGGTGACCCTCGCCGACCCCACCAGCTCCTGGAGCTTCCTGAACTACCTCAGGACCCGCGAGCGGATCTTCCCCTTCTACTTCTCCGAGCGCTTCCACATCCAGCGCGCCGAGTACGACGCCTACTGCCGCTGGGTCGCGCAGAGCCTGCCCGGGCTGCACTTCCGCCACCAGGTCGACGCCGTCCGCTGGAACCCCGAACGGGACGTGTTCGAGGTCGACTTCACCCAGCTGGACGCCGACGGCGAGGCCGAGGCGCTGGGCCGTACCTACACCCGCAACATCGTCCTCGGCGTCGGCACCGCCCCCTACGTGCCCGACCCGCTCCAGCCCCTGGTGGAGGCGCCCGGCGTGCCCGTGCTGCACGCCGCCGACTACCTCGCCCACCGCGACACCGTCCTGGCCGCCGGGCATGTCACCGTCGTCGGGTCCGGACAGTCCGGCGCCGAGATCTTCCTCGACCTGCTGCGCCACCGCCCCGCCGGCCGCGAGAAACTGCACTGGATCGGCCGTACCGAGGCGTTCGCGCCGATGGAGTACTCCAAACTCGGCCTGGAACACTTCACGCCCGACTACACCCGCTACTTCCACGCCCTCGCCGAGCCGGTCCGGGACCGGCTGGTCGCCGCCCAGTGGCAGCTGCACAAGGGCATCGACGCCGGCACGCTCGCCGCCATCCACGACGAGCTGTACCGGCGCACCCTGGACGGCGGCTGGCCCGACGCCTCCCTCACCCCCGGTGTCCGCGTGCGCACGGCCGGCCGGATCGCCACCACCAGGGTGGAACTCCATCTGGAGCACCTCCAGCAGGACAGCCGCTCCCGGCTCACCACCGACGCGGTCGTCCTCGCCACCGGCTACCGTGAACGCCCCCTCGGCCGCATCCTGGCCGGCCTCGACCCCTACCTGCGCCGCGACAGCAGCGAACGCCCACGGGTCGACGAGGAGTTCCGGCTGGTCCTGGACCCGTCGGTCACCGGCTCGGTGTACGTCCAGAACGCCGAAGTGCACACCCATGGCGTCGGCGCCCCCGATCTCGGCCTCGCCGCCTGGCGCAGCGCCACCATCCTCAACTCGCTGAGCGGTAAGGAGCCCTATCCGCTGCCGGTACGGACGGCCTTCACCACCTTCGGACTGGACGAATCGCACTCCAGGGTGCCGCAGGCCCGCCAGACGAGGCGGCTGACCCCGCTCGTGGAGGAAAGGTGACGGCATCGGAGTTTCATTTGGGGGCATTCCGTTCCGGTGATTTTCCGGGAGCGGAATCCGGGGCAAGAGAAAATCGCTCATCGGAGCGAGTGGCCGCACACTTCAACACTTGTCAATAACGCTTCACGTAAAGGTTGTTGAGTAGTCATGCGGCCCGGATTCTCTACCGGCCGGTAAGGCCTAGGCTCGAATACATGCGCCGAGCGAAGATCGTTTGTACATTGGGGCCCGCCACCGACTCGTACGACCAGATCAAGGCACTGGTCGAGGCCGGAATGGACGTCGCCCGGTTCAACCTCAGCCACGGCACTCACACCGAGCACGAGGAGCGCTACCGGCGGGTGCGCAAGGCGTCCGACGAAACCGGCCGCAGCGTCGGACTCCTCGCCGACCTTCAAGGTCCGAAGATCCGGCTCGGCCGTTTCGCCGAGGGACCGGTACTGCTTGAACGCGGTGACACGTTCACCATCACCGTGGAGGAGGGCGTCGAGGGCGACCGCCACCGCTGCGGCACCACCTACGCCGGTCTCGCCGCCGACGTCGCTCCCGGTGAGCGCGTCCTCGTGGACGACGGCAAGGTCTGCCTGGAGGTCACCTCCGTCGACGGCCCCCGGGTCCGCACCCGGGTGGTCGAGGGCGGAGTGGTCTCCGACCACAAGGGACTGAACCTCCCCGGCGTCGCCGTCTCCGTCCCCGCCCTCTCGGGCAAGGACGAGGAGGATCTGCGCTGGGCGCTGCGCACCGGCTTCGACGTCATCGCCCTCTCCTTCGTCCGCAGCGGCGCCGACGCCCGGGGCGTGCACCGCATCATGGCCGAGGAGGGCCGGCGCCTCCCGGTGATCGCCAAGGTCGAGAAGCCGCAGGCCGTCGAGAACATCGAGGACATCGTGGCCGCCTTCGACGGCATCATGGTCGCGCGCGGTGATCTGGGCGTGGAGATGCCGCTGGAGCAGGTCCCGATCGTCCAGAAGCGCGCCGTCAAGCTCGCCCGGCGCAACGCCAAGCCGGTCATCGTCGCCACCCAGATGCTGGACTCGATGATCGACAACTCCCGGCCGACCCGGGCCGAGGCCTCCGACGTGGCCAACGCGGTCCTCGACGGCACGGACGCGGTGATGCTCTCCGGCGAGACCAGCGTCGGCAAGTACCCGATCGAGACCGTGCGCACCATGGCGAAGATCGTCACGGCGGCCGAGGAGGACATGCTGGCCAAGGGCCTGCCGCCGCTGAACGAACAGAACAAGCCGCGCACCCAGGCCGGCGCGGTCGCCCGGGCCGCCGCCGAGATGGGCGACTTCCTCGGCGCGAGGTTCCTGGTGGCGTTCACCCAGTCGGGGGACACCGCCCGCCGGCTCTCCCGGTACCGCTCGCCGATCCCGCTGCTCGCGTTCACCCCGGAGCAGGCCACCCGCTCCCAGCTCAGCCTCACCTGGGGCACCGAGACCTACCTCGGCCCGCACGTGGACTCCACGGACGCCATGGTCGACCAGGTGGACGAGCTGCTGCTGAAGTACGGTCGCTGCCGGAAGGGCGACGTCGTGGTGATCACGGCGGGCTCCCCGCCCGGGGTCTCCGGCTCGACCAACATGGTCCGTGTCCACCACATCGGTGAGGACGACAGTCCGAAGGCGTAGGCACCCGGAGGCATGAAAAGAGGCCCCTCACCCGAAGGGGCCTCGCAGTACGCTGACCTTGGAAAACAAGGAAAAGTGCCCCGGGTCGGACTCGAACCGACACTGTACGGGTTTTGAATCCGTTGCCTGCTGCCAATTGGGCTACCGGGGCTCGCAGAATCCAAGGTCTCCCCTGACCCTCCGCGCGTCCACCATACCGTAGCTAGGTAGGCTCTTGTCAGCAGTACCCCTGCCCTGAACGAGGAGCCCCCGTGACCGCCGAGTCGCCCCAGCCCGTAGACGCGCCCGACGACGACAAGTCGCACGTGCCTCCGCTGACGACCCGTGTCGTCATCGCCGAGGACGAGGCCCTGATCCGGCTCGATCTGAAGGAGATGCTGGAGGAGGAGGGGTACACCGTCGTCGGCGAGGCCGGGGACGGTGAGCAGGCCGTCGAGTTGGCCCGCGAGCACAAGCCGGACCTGGTCATCCTGGACGTGAAGATGCCCAAGCTGGACGGCATCTCCGCGGCCGAGAAGATCGCCGAGGAGTCCATCGCGCCCGTTCTGATGCTCACCGCGTTCTCGCAGCGGGACCTCGTCGAGCGCGCCCGGGACGCCGGTGCGATGGCCTACCTGGTCAAGCCGTTCAGCAAGAGCGACGTCGTGCCGGCCATCGAGATGGCCGTCTCCCGCTTCACCGAGCTGAAGCAGCTGGAACAGGAGGTCGCCGACCTCACCCTGAGGCTGGAGACCCGCAAGCTGGTCGACCGGGCGAAGTCCGTCCTGCAGACCGAGTACGGCCTGACCGAGCCCGCCGCCTTCCGCTGGATCCAGAAGACGTCGATGGACCGCCGCATGTCGATGCAGCAGGTGGCCGAGGCCGTCATCGCCGACAGCGACGAGAAGAAGGCCGGCAAGAAGGACTGACCCCGCGTCCGGTCCCGCGGATGCGCGGTCCGGCCGTACGCAGGCGACGAGGCCCGCGCCCCGGAGAAGGGGGCGCGGGCCTCGTCGTCGTCCCGGCCGATCGGTGCCGGCCGTGCGGTCCCGCTCGTCCGGTCCCGGTCAGTCCTCGCCGAGATAGGCCTTGCGCACGGACTCGTCGTGCAGCAGGTCCTGGCCGGAGCCGGACAGGACGATGTTGCCGATCTCCATCACATGCCCCTGGTCGGCCAGTGAGAGCGCCGCCTGGGCGTTCTGCTCCACCAGCAGGATCGTGGTGCCCTGGGACTTCAGCTCCGCGATCGTCGCCATGATCTTCTGCATCATGATCGGCGACAGGCCCATGGACGGCTCGTCCAGCATCAGCAGCTTGGGCTGGGACATCAGCGCCCTGCCCATCGCGAGCATCTGCTGCTCACCGCCCGAGAGGGTGCCCGCGGCCTGCTTCCTGCGCTCCCCGAGGATGGGGAAGAGGTCGTAGGCGCGCTGGATGTCCTTCTCGATGCCCGGCTTGTCGCTGCGCAGGAACGCGCCCAGGCGCAGATTGTCCTCGATGGTCATGCGCGGGAAGATGTGCCGCCCCTCGGGGGAGTGGGCGAGCCCGAGCGAGACCACCTGGTGCGCCGGCACCTTCTTCAGCGACTTGCCGTTGAATCTGATCTGCCCGCCGACCGGCTTCAGCAGACCGGAGAGCGTGCGCAGCGTGGTGGTCTTGCCGGCGCCGTTGGTGCCGATGAGGGTGACCACCTGACCGGCCTCGACCTTGAAGGAGATGCCCTTGACGGCCTCGATCTTGCCGTAGGCGACCCGCAGGTCCTCGACTTCGAGCAGTGCGGTCATCGGTCGTCCTCCTTGCCGGGCGCGGCGTCCGTCGTGGTCCCGGCGTCCGTCGTGGTCTCGGCGTGCGCTTCGGCGGCCTCCACCTCGGCCACCTCCTCGGCGCCGGGCGCGTCCTCGAAGGGCTCGCCGAGGTAGGCGGCGATCACCCGCTCGTCGCCCTGGACGGTCGCGCTGTCGCCCTCGATCAGCTTCTCGCCCTGCACCAGCACGGCCACGCGGTCGCACAGGTTGAAGATGAAGCGCATGTCGTGCTCGATGACGAGGACGGCGATACCCATGTCCCGGATGGCGAAGACCAGTTCCTCGGTGGTCCGGGTCTCCTGGGGGTTCATGCCGGCCGTCGGCTCGTCGAGCAGCAGCAGCCCGGGCTCGCTGGCCAGGGCGCGGGCGATCTCCAGCTTGCGCTGCTCGCCGTAGGGCAGATTGCGGGCGAGGTGCTCGGACTTGTGCTCCAGGCCCACGAACCGCAGCAGCTCCATGGCCCGGTCCCGGGAGGCCTTCTCGGCCCGGTGGAAGCCGGGTCCGCGCAGCACGGCCGACCAGAACCCCTCCTTGGTCCGGGTGTGCCGGCCGACGAGCACGTTCTCCAGGACCGTCATGTTCGCGAACAGCCGGATGTTCTGGAACGTCCGCGCGATGCCGGCCTCGGTGACCTTGAAGGACTTCGCCGGCAGGACGGCGCCCTTGTACCGGACCTCTCCCTCGGTGGGGATGTACAGGCCGGTCAGGCAGTTGAAGAAGGTCGTCTTGCCGGCGCCGTTGGGGCCGATCAGGCCGACGATCTCGCCGGCGTTGACGGTGAGGTCGACGCCGCGTACGGCGGTCAGGCCGCCGAAGCGCATGGTCACGCCGCGGGCGTCGAGGACGGTCTCGCCGGGCGCGGCGGGCGCGGCGGCGGAGTCCTTGGTGGTGGTGTCGGTGGTCATGGTGGTCAGGCCCCCGCCTTCGTCAGGAGGGTGGGCGCTTCGGCATCCTCGTGGAACTCGAGCTGGCGGCGCCGGTTGGGGATGAGGCCCTCGGGACGGAATCGCATCAGCAGGATGAGCGCGAGACCGAAGGCGAAGAGCTGGTAGTTGCCGAGGAACTGGAGCTTGTTCGGGATCAGGAAGAGCAGGGCCGCGCCGATCAGCGGACCGCTGATGGTGCCCATGCCGCCGAGGACGACCGCGGCGAGCAGGAACGCCGAGTTGGGCGGGATGGGGCCGGCGAACAGGTACTGCTCGGGCGTCACCGTGTAGGTGACGTGGGCCTGCACGGTGCCCGCGAGACCGGCGAGCGAGGCGCCGACCGCGAAGGCGATCAGCTTGACCCGGAAGCCGTTGATGCCCATGGCGAGCGCGGCGGTCTCGTCCTCGCGGATGGCCACCCAGGCCCGCCCGATGCGGGAGTTGCCGCTGCGGCGGAAGACCAGCACCACGATCGCGGTGATGATCAGCATCAGGAAGAAGTAGTTGGCGAACCGGCCGATGGTGAACCCGCCCATGTCGTGCTGGGCGCCGAAGTCGAAGCCGAGGACGTCGAGGTTGGGGATCGAGGAGATGCCGTTGGAGCCGTTGGTGAGGTCCGGCCCCGAGGTGCCGTCGAGGTTGTTCGCCGTGATGCGGAAGATCTCACCGAAGCCGAGGGTGACGATCGCCAGGTAGTCACCACGCAGCCGCAGCGTCGGGGCGCCGATGAGCACACCGAAGACGAGCGAGGCGGCGGCGCCCACGAGTACGGCCGCCCAGAACGGGAAGTGCACGTGGAACGGCGAGCTGGGCGAGCCGGAGACCAGGGCCGCCGCATAGGCGCCGACGCCGAGGAAGGCGACGTAACCGAGGTCGAGGAGGCCGGCGAGGCCGACGACGATGTTCAGACCGAGGGCGACGGTGGCGAAGATCAGGATGTAGACGCCGAGGGTCGCGTACTGGTCGTCGGTCTGGGTGAAGGGGAACAGCGCCGCGGCGACGAAGGCGCCGCAGGTGGTGATGTTCTGGTGCCGGGCGGTGATCTGCGAGGCCTGGGCGACCAGGCCCGCCTTGTTGAGGGCGGCGAACAGCAGGCCCGCGGTGATCAGGAAGCCGACGAACAGCTCGTCGTACTCGGTGCCGATGCCGTAGGTGAAGACGGTCAGGCCCAGCGCGAGGACCGCGACGATGATCAGGATCTCGGCGTACGACGGGAGCGTGCCCACGGGGCGGGGCGAACCGGCGGTGAAGAGCGCCTTGGTCGTCTCCCACTTGTGCCCGAGGCCGTGCTTGAACTTCTCCCAGTCCGTGTCGTCGGGGTCGATCGGGTCGGGCTCGGGCCGCTGGAAGGGCAGCGCCAGGGCGCCGGCCAGGGCGACGAGGCTGCCGATGGCGACCAGGAACCCGCCGGGCTCCAGGTTGACGAGGCCGCCGAGTTCGGTGCTGATCGCGAGGACCGCGTACCAGCTCGTGGCGAAGGTGGCCAGCGTGGCGAGCCGCAGGGCGGCGTCGGGGCCGGCGGGCACCAGCCAGCCAAGGCCCCGCACGCCGTAGGAGGCCAGGGCGAACAGGGTGGCGACGGCCGCGCCGATGAGGACGAGGACCTGCAGGCCGCCCGGGTAGCCGTAGACGGTCAGGTCACCGGGGAAGTCGGCGGTCCAGGTCCAGGCGAGGAAGGTGGAGACGACCGTCAGCACGCTGCCGCCGAGGGCGAGGGCGCGGGCGGCCTTCTCCGGCAGGGGCAGCAGACCGGCCGGGGCGTCGGCCCTGCGGGCGTCGGGAGTCTCGGATGCGGTGGTCTGTGTGGTCATCGGTCTCACGCCCTGTCCGCGACGCGCTCGCCGAGCAGGCCCTGTGGCCTGAACAGCAGTACGAGGATGAGGAGTACGAAGGCCCAGACGTCGGCCCAGGACTGGCTGCCGAACTGGTTCATGCCCGGGATGTCGGCGATGTAGGCGGTGGCGAGGGTCTCGGCCACGCCGAGGACCACGCCGCCGATCATGGCTCCGTAGATGTTGCCGATGCCGCCGAGGACGGCGGCGGTGAACGCCTTCAGGCCGAGGATGAAGCCCATACGGAAGTTGATCTCGCCGTACTTCAGGCCGTAGGCGACGGCGCCGACCGCCGCGAACGCGGCACCGAGGGCGAACGCGATCACGATGATGCGGTCGGTGTTGACGCCCATCAGCTTGGCGGTGTCCGGGTCCTGCGCGGTCGCCTGCATGCCGCGGCCGGTGCGGGTCTTCATCACGAAGTAGGCGAGGATCGCCATGCTGATCGGGGCGGCGGCGACCAGGAAGATGTCGCCGGTCTGGATGGTGACGCTGCCGATCTCGAAGGGGCCCCCGTCGATCTGCGGGAAGGTGCGCGCCGACTTCGCCTCGGGGTACCAGGCCCACACCGCCTGCTGCAGCGCCAGGGAGAGACCGATGGCGGTGATGAGGGGGGCGAGGCGCGGCGCGGTGCGCAGGGGCCGGTAGGCGAATCGTTCCGCTCCGACGGCGATGGCGACCGCGACGATGACGGCGCCCACGATCATCAGCGGCAGCGCGATCCACATGGTGGTGCCGCCGGGAAGCCAGAGCCAAACGGTGAGAGCGCCGAACGCTCCCGTCATGAATATCTCGCCGTGGGCGAAGTTGATGAGCTGGACAATGCCGTAGACCATTGTGTAGCCGATGGCGACCAGCCCGTACATGGATCCCAGTAGCAGGCCGTTGACCAGCTGCTGCGGCAGTTCGTTCACCGCATGTCCTCCGAGACGTTCGGAAAGTTCGACGGATGTAGGCCGGATGCGAGTCCGCGCGGGGCGCCAGTGGAACAGCGCCCCGCGCGGCTCTGCTGATGCACGGTGTGCGGGTCAGCTCCCGTTGAAGGTGCCGGACTCCACGGCCTTCCAGGCGTTGGACGTCACGGAGTAGACGGTGAGCTGCTTGTTGGTCGCGTCACCGTACTCGTCGAAGGAGACCTTGCCGGTCACGCCGTCGAAGGAGACGTTCTGCAGCGCGGCGGTGACCTTGGCGCGGGCGTCGTCGGGCAGCTTGCCGCCGTTGTCGTCGACGGCCTTCTTCACGGCCTCGATGATCGACCAGGCGGAGTCGTAGGAGTAGCCGCCGTAGGCCGCGTACTCCTCCTTGTAACCCGCCGCCTTGTAGTTGGCCACGAACTCCTTGGCCGAGGGCAGCGTCTCGACCGGCGCGCCGACCGAGGTGGCGAGGTCGCCGGTGGAGGCGGCGCCGCCCAGCTTGATGAAGGTGGGGTCGAAGATGCCGTCGCCGCCGACCAGCGGGACCTTGGCGCCGGCGGCCTTGATCTGCTTGCTGAGCGGACCGGCCTGCGGGTACTCGCCGCCGTAGTAGACCACCTGGGCACCGGAGTTCTTCACCTTGGTGGCGACCGCGGAGAAGTCCTTGGTGTCGGGGTTGATGTGCTCGGTGCCGACCACCTTGCCACCGAGCTTCTTGAACTCCTCGGTGAAGGTGGCGGCGAGGCCGGCGCCGTAGGTCTTCTTGTCGTCGATGACGAAGACCTTGGTCTTCTTGGCCTTGTTGTATACGTACTGCGCGGCGAAGGGACCCTGGACGGCGTCCGTGGTCGCGGTGCGGAAGTACGACTTGTAGAGGCGCTTCTTGGTCTTCTGCCAGTCGGTGCCCTGGGTCAGCGCCGGGTTGGTGTTGGCCGGGGAGACCTCGGCCAGCTTGGCGTCGTCGAAGACCTTCTGCATCGACTCGGCGACCGAGGAGTTCAGCGGCCCGACGACACCGAGGACGTCCTTCTCGGAGACGAACGTGGAGGCGTTCTGCTGACCGGAGGAAGGCTGGGCCTGGTCGTCCAGGGCCTTGACCTTGAACGTGACGCCCTTGACGTAGTTCTTCTTGTTGGCGGTCTTGGCCGCGAGGTCCACCGAGTTCTTGATGCCCAGGCCGAGCGCGGACAGGTCGCCGGTCAGCGGGGCGTCGACGCCGATGGTGACGGTGGTGCCGCCATTGCTGGAGTCGGAGCCCTTGTCGCCGCTGTCGCGCGAACCGCAGGCGGTGAGGGTGAGCGCTCCCGCTGCCAGAGCGGCGGTGATGGCGATGAGCGAACGTTGACGCACGATCAGTCCTTTCCCTGGACAACCGCATCCCCGTGGAAACGGTCGAGCCGCGCGCCTGCCCCAAGAGTGACGGCCGGAGTGATGAATCCGATGGCGCGGTGACTGGCCGTGACTCTAAGCGTGTGTGGGGAACGTGGAGGAGAGTCTGACCAAGGCTGTGACGCTCTTGTTATGACACGAGGTAATGCAGAGCGGTACCCCGTGGGGGGAACGGCGGAATTCCAGCCGTTTCGCCCTGTCCACATGGTGAGAATCCGCAGGACTCACCCCGATGCGATCAGGTGTCTCAAGGGTTTTGGTGATTACGGCGCACTGTTGCTGCAGGCGACTTTCAGGGCCCGGGAGAGGTGCCGGGCGTAGCGCGAACCAAGGATGAAGCCGTGAATCTGTATTGCACGTGTATTACGTAGAGTTACGTCGAGGAAAGGAAGTCCGGCGTTCATGGGAACGCCCCGGCAATGCGTCACGTGCATCGTTATGGTGATCTTGCGGGCCGAACCGGCCTTTGTCCGGAAGGGCACCACGGGGTCCGTTCGCAGGGAGAGCCCGGCGTACGGCTGGGTCACCCGGGTCACCGTGACCGGCGGCCCCGACTCCACGCTCACCAGTACCGCGAAGCTGAAACTGCGCGGCGGCGCGCCAGCGGGAGTGCGCCGGCCGTCGAGGAACGTCACGGCCACCGCCTGTGCGGGGTACGGCACTTGGGCCGGCCGGGGTGCGGAGGGCGGCGGCGCGGGCCGGGGCCGGGTGGCGAAGAGGGCACCCGCGCCGCCGAGGAGTACGGCGAGCGCGACGAGGGTGAGGGCGGTGCGTCGGTTCCGGTCGTACCAGGCGGCGAGGAACATCCGCGCCCGCCCGGCCGAACGGGGCACCGGTGGCGGCGTGTTGTCTCGCGCGCGCGTGCCCTCGCCCGGTTCCAGGGGCCCGATGCCGCTCATTGCCAGGGGCCTTGGCTCGGGGCTCCGTGACGGTAGCGCTCGGTACACGCCGCCCGAGCCTGACGCGTGATCAGTTCGTTTACTCGCGAGGGGGTTTGATGTCGACGGGCGGCCTCCGCCGTGTCCACGACCTTCCTGAGAATCTCGTATTGCCCAGTGGACAGGCCCATCGACTGGTAATCGCCGTAGGTGCCGCCGTCGAGGACCTCGCGCGACCAGTGCACGACCAGTCGGGTGCACAGAGCGGCACCGGAGACCGGTGCCGGGGTCGTGTGCCCAAAGGCGCCGGATCGGTCACAGGCTGTCGTCCACAGCAGCGCCGGCAGGACCGCTGCGGCCACCAGGAACCTCGACCCCGCCCCGGGGGCTGCGCGCCGACCCATGTGCCGAAGCTAAGGGGAGGGGCGGCGAAGGGCAACGGTCCGGCAGGGGTTCGCACTCGCCGTGGCCCGGGGCCCGCGTCGGATCACGGCGCCCCGGTCGTCCGGCGAGCGGTTCAGTCGGCGGCGGGGCGCGCCTGCGCGGCGTCGCCCGGCCGCACGTCCCGCAGCAGACAGGTCAGCCGGGCGGAGCACACCCGGTGGCCCTCCTCGTCGCTGATCACGATCTCGTACGTCGCCGTCGAACGGCCCCGGTGCACGGGAGTGGCCACGCCGGTCACCATCCCCGAGCGGACACCGCGATGGTGCGTGCAGTTGAGGTCCACGCCGACCGCGATCTTCGAACTGCCGCCGTGCAGCATGGAGCCGATCGAGCCGATGGTCTCCGCCAGCACCGCGGACGCGCCGCCGTGCAGCAGCCCGTACGGCTGGGTGTTGCCCTCCACCGGCATGGTCGCGACGACCTTCTCCGGCGAGGCCTCCAGGATCTGCACGCCCATCCGCGTGCCGAGGTGGCCGGCCGAGAACAGGGCGGGCAGGTCCACACCGAGCGCCGCGTACTCGTCGATGATCTCCTGCGGGAACTTCACTCGCTGCTGCTCGCCCATCGGCCGGCTCCGTTCGTCGTACACCTGTCTCTTGGCTGAGCAAACGCTCAGTCGGTCGCCGATTGTTCCAGAAGCCCCGCCCCGCGCTGCCGGACACCCTCGCGGGCACCCTGCGGGACGGATGGCTCCAGTCGTACGACGACGGACTTGCTCGCCGGGGTGTTGCTGGTGTCGGCGGTGGAGTCCAGCGGGACGAGCACGTTCGTCTCCGGGTAGTACGCCGCCGCGCATCCCCGCGCGGTCGGATAGAACACGACCCGGAAACCGGGAGCCCGCCGCTCCACCCCGTCCTTCCACTCGCTCACCAGATCCACGTACGCCCCCTCGGCGACCGAGAGCCGCCGCGCGTCCTCGGGATGCACCAGCACCACCCGGCGCCCGTCCGTGATGCCCCGGTAGCGGTCGTCGAGCCCGTAGATCGTGGTGTTGTACTGGTCGTGCGAGCGCAGCGTCTGCAACAGCAACCGGCCCTCGGGCAGTTCGGGGTACTCCACCGGCGCCGCCGTGAAGTTCGCCTTGCCGGTGGCCGTCGGGAAGCGGCGCTCGTCGCGCGGGGCGTGCGGCAGGGTGAAGCCGCCGGGCCGCGCCACACGCTCGTTGAAGTCCGCGAAGCCGGGGACCACGCGCGCGATGCGGTCACGGATCGTCGCGTAGTCCCGCTCGAACTCCTCCCACGGCACGACGCTTCTCTCACCGAGCACCCGGCGCGCGAGACCGCAGACGATGGCCGGCTCCGACCGCAGACCGGGACTCGCCGGCGCGAGCCGCCCCCGGGAGGCGTGCACCATCCCCATGGAGTCCTCGACCGTCACGAACTGCTCGCCGGAACTCTGCGCATCGCGTTCCGTCCGCCCCAGCGTGGGCAGGATCAGCGCCCGCGCGCCGGTGACCACGTGCGAGCGGTTCAGCTTGGTCGACACGTGCACGGTCAGCCGCGCGCGCCGCATCGCCGCCTCCGTCACCTCGGTGTCGGGGGACGCCGAGACGAAGTTGCCGCCCATCGCGAAGAACACCTTCGCCTCGCCGTCGCGCAACGCGCGGATGGCCCGTACGACATCGAAGCCGTGCTCGCGCGGCGGCGCGAAGCCGAACTCCTTCTCCAACGCGTCCAGGAAGGCCGGCGCGGGCCGCTCGAAGATGCCCATCGTGCGGTCGCCCTGCACGTTGGAGTGGCCGCGCACCGGGCACACGCCCGCGCCCGGGCGGCCGATGTTGCCGCGCAGCAGCAGGAAGTTGACCACCTCGCGGATGGTCGGCACCGCGTGCTTGTGCTGGGTGAGCCCCATGGCCCAGCAGACGATGGTCCGCTGCGAGGCGAGCACCATGCCGAGGGCCTTCTCGATCTCCGCGCGCGCGAGACCGGTGGCCGCGAGCGTCTCGTCCCAGTCGGCGGCCCGGGCGGCCTCGGCGAACTCCGCGAAGCCGTGGGTGTGTTCCTTGACGAACTCCTCGTCGACCGCGCCCGGCGTCTCCAGGACCAGCTTGTTGAGGAGACGGAAGAGCGCCTGGTCGCCGCCGATGCGGATCTGCAGGAAAAGATCGGTGAGCGCGGCGCCCTTGAGCATGCCCTGAGGGGTCTGCGGGTTCTTGAACCGCTCCAGACCGGCCTCGGGCAGCGGGTTGACGCTGATGATCCGCGCGCCGTTCGCCTTGGCCTTCTCCAGGGCCGAGAGCATGCGCGGGTGGTTCGTCCCGGGGTTCTGCCCGGCGACGATGATCAGATCGGCCTGGTACAGGTCCTCCAGCAGGACGCTGCCCTTACCGATCCCGATCGTCTCCGACAGCGCCGAGCCCGACGACTCGTGGCACATGTTCGAGCAGTCCGGAAGGTTGTTCGTGCCGAGCTCGCGCGCGAAGAGCTGGTACAGGAACGCCGCCTCGTTGCTGGTGCGGCCCGAGGTGTAGAAGACGGCCTCGTCGGGGGAGCCTAGGGCGTTGATCTCCTCGGCGATGATGTCGAAGGCGCGCTCCCAGGCGACCGGCTCGTAGTGCTCCGCCCCCTCCGGCAGGTACATGGGGTGCGTGAGCCGCCCCTGCTGGCCCAGCCAGTAGCCGCTGCGGCCGGCCAGGTCCGCGACGGAGTGCGCGGCGAAGAACTCGGGCGTGACCCGGCGCAGCGTCGCCTCCTCGGCCACCGCCTTCGCGCCGTTCTCGCAGAACTCCGCCTTGTGCCGGTGGTCCGGTTCGGGCCAGGCGCAGCCGGGGCAGTCGAAGCCGTCCTTCTGGTTCACCCGCAGCAGCGTCAGCGCGGTGCGCCTGACGCCCATCTGCTGCTGGGCGATGCGCAGCGTGTGCCCGATGGCGGGCAGGCCCGCCGCCGCGTGCTTCGGCTCCCCGACCCGCGGCGCGTCCTGGACCGGATCCCCCTGGGGCGGCTTCGTCGCCATCGCACGCTCCCCCTTCGACTGTGTCGAGTCCGACCGCGTATGAGCTCGACTGCATACGAGACCGACTGTGTGTGAGACCGACCGTGCCGAGGTCGATCGCTTCGAGAACTACGCCGTCGATCCTCCCATGTGCCACCGACAACGGATCCGGCCGGGCGCGGGCCGGGGTGACGCTCACCTGCGGCCCCTCGGCTCTCCGGCGCTCCGCACCCCTGTGGCCACCCTGCGTGAGCGAAGGGCGCCCCGCCGTGGCCCCATGAACCGCCCGGTCCGCAGTGTCAGTGCGGCGTGGCAGGATCGGGGACGTGGCAGAGACAGCATCGAAGAAGACCGACAAGACCTCCGGCACCGCCCGTCCCAGGCTGATGCTCATGGACGGGCACTCGCTGGCGTACCGCGCGTTCTTCGCGCTGCCCGCGGAGAACTTCACCACCGCGACCGGCCAGCCGACGAACGCTATCTACGGCTTCGCGTCGATGCTGGCGAACACCCTGCGTGACGAGGCGCCCACGCACTTCGCGGTGGCCTTCGACGTCTCACGCAAGACCTGGCGCTCCGAGCAGTTCACGGAGTACAAGGCGAACCGCTCCAAGACCCCGGACGAGTTCAAGGGCCAGGTCGAGCTGATCGGCGAGCTCCTCGACGCGATGCACGCGCCGCGCTTCGCCGTGGACGGCTTCGAGGCCGACGACGTCATCGCCACCCTCGCCACCCAGGCCGAGGCCGAGGGTTTCGAGGTGCTGATCGTCACCGGCGACCGGGACTCGTTCCAGCTGGTCACCGAGAACACCACCGTGCTCTACCCCACGAAGGGCGTCTCGGAGCTGACCCGGTTCACCCCGGAGAAGGTTTTCGAGAAGTACGGATTGACGCCCGCGCAGTACCCGGACTTCGCGGCCCTGCGCGGCGACCCGTCCGACAACCTCCCCGGCATCCCCGGCGTCGGCGAGAAGACCGCCGCGAAGTGGATCAACCAGTTCGGCTCGTTCGCCGAGCTGGTGGAGCGGGTCGACGAGGTCAAGGGCAAAGCGGGCCAGAACCTCCGCGACCACCTGGAATCGGTCAAGCTCAACCGCGTCCTCACCGAGCTGGAGCGCCAGGTCGAGCTGCCGAGGACCGTCACCGACCTCGAGCGGGCCGCGTACGACCGCAAGGCCGTCGCGATGATCCTGGACACCCTGGAGATCCGTAACCCGTCCCTGCGCGAGCGTCTCTTCGCCGTCGACCCCGGCGACGAGCAGGCCGAGACCACCCCGGTGACCACCGACGGAGTGGAGATCGACGGCACGATCCTGCGCACCGGCGAACTGGCCCCCTGGCTCGCCGAACACGCCGCCGAGACCCTGGGCGTCGCCACCGTCGACACCTGGGCCCTGGGCACCGGCTCGGTCGCCGAGGTCGCCCTCGCGGCCCCCGGCGGAGCGGCCGGCTGGTTCGACCCCGCCGAGCTGGACGAGGCCGACGAGAACGCGTTCAAGGCCTGGCTGGCCGACGCCGGCCGCCCCAAGGTGCTGCACAACGCCAAGGGCGCCATGCGCGTCTTCGCCGAGCACGGCTGGAGCGTCGAGGGCGTGCGGATGGACACCGCGCTCGCCGCCTACCTGGTCAAGCCGGGCCGCCGCTCCTTCGACCTGGACGCGCTGTCGCTGGAGTACCTGCACCGCGAGCTGGTCCCGGCCGCCGCGGCCGACGGCCAGCTGGCCTTCGGCGCGGACGAGGGCGCCGAGGCGGAGGCCCTGATGATCCAGGCCCGCGCGGTCGTGGACCTGGGCGAGGTCTTCGAGGAGCGTCTGCGGGAGGTCGGCGCGGCCGATCTGCTGGCGGACATGGAGCTGCCCACCTCCGCCCTGCTCGCCCGCATGGAGCGGCACGGCATCGCGGCCGACCGCGCGCACCTCGAGGCGATGGAGCAGATGTTCGCGGGTGCCGTGCAGCAGGCCGTGAAGGAGGCGCACGCCGCCGCCGGCCACGAGTTCAACCTGGGCTCGCCCAAGCAGCTCCAGGAGGTCCTCTTCGGCGAGCTGGCCCTGCCCAAGACCAAGAAGACCAAGACCGGCTACACCACGGACGCCGACGCCCTCGCCTGGCTGGCCGCCCAGACCGACAACGAACTGCCTGTGATCATGCTCCGCCACCGTGAACAGGCGAAGCTGCGCGTCACCGTCGAGGGCCTGATCAAGACCATCGCGGGCGACGGCCGTATTCACACCAGCTTCAACCAGACGGTGGCCGCGACCGGCCGCCTCTCCTCCACGGACCCGAACCTGCAGAACATCCCGGTCCGCACGGACGAGGGCCGGGCGATCCGCCGGGGCTTCGTCGTCGGCGAGGGCTTCGAGTCCCTGATGACCGCGGACTACAGCCAGATCGAGCTGCGCGTGATGGCCCACCTCTCCGAGGACGAGGGCCTGATCCGGGCGTTCACCTCCGGCGAGGACCTGCACACCACGGCCGCCTCCCAGGTGTTCGGCGTCGAGGCCGGCGCGGTGGACGCGGAGATGCGCCGCAAGATCAAGGCCATGTCCTACGGCCTGGCCTACGGTCTGTCGGCGTTCGGCCTGTCCCAGCAGCTGAACATCGAGGCGGGGGAGGCGCGCGCCCTCATGGACGCCTACTTCGAGCGCTTCGGCGGAGTGCGGGACTATCTGCGCCGCGCGGTCGACGAGGCGCGGGCCACCGGCTACACGGCGACGCTCTTCGGCCGCCGCCGCTATCTGCCCGACCTCAACAGCGACAACCGTCAGCGCCGCGAGGCGGCCGAGCGCATGGCCCTCAACGCGCCCATCCAGGGCACGGCGGCGGACATCGTCAAGATCGCCATGCTCACGGTGGACGCCGCGCTGCGGGCGGCGGACCTCAAGTCCCGCATGCTGCTCCAGGTCCATGACGAAATCGTGCTGGAGATCGCTCCCGGCGAGCGGGCGGCCGCGGAGGAGATCGTCCGCCGGGAGATGGCGAGCGCCGTCCAGCTGCGCGCCCCCCTGGACGTCTCGGTGGGCGTGGGCCCGGACTGGGAGTCGGCAGCGCACTAGCAGGCGGCGCCTGCGGGGCACCGGGGTGGGGTGCGGGCTGTGTGGTCGCGGGGGGCACCGGGGGCACCGTGCGCACCGGAGTGGCTCCGGCTCGGTGCTGCGGGTGCTTCGTGTGCTTCCGGTGTGCGGCGGCTTCGGTATTCGCGCTGCCCGCGCTGCCCGCGCTGCCCGCGCTGCCCGCGCTCCCGCGCTGCCCGCGCTCCCGCGCTCCCGCGCTGCCCGCGCTCCCGCGCTGCCCGCGCTGCCCGCGCTCCCGCGCTGCCCGCGCTCCCGCGCTGCCCGCGCTGCCCGCGCTCCCGCGCTGCCCGCGCTGCCCGCGCTCCCGCGCTGCCCGCGCTGCCCGCGCTCCCGCGCTCCGCGTCTCCGGCTTCCGGGGCCGCGTCCGGGAGGCCACGCCTGGGGCCCTCCCGCCCGCCCCGGCCCTGCGGCGGGAGCCTGGAGAGACGTCGGGCCCGTGGCCATAGCCGGTGCCGTGGGGGCCTCGGGGTCGCCGTAGCCCGCGGAGTGGGGCGTCGGGATCCATGCCGTAGCCCGTGGGGTGAGGCCTCGGCGTCGTGGCCGAGGCCAGTGGGCGAGGCGTCCGACTCGTGCCCGCGACCACTCGTGGTGCCCGCGACCGCTCGTGGTGCCCGCGACGGCTCGCGCCCGTGCCCGCGACCGCTCGCGCCCGCGACCGCTCGTGCCCGCGACCGCCCGTGGCCGCTCGCGCCGGGGAGCGAGGCCGAGCCCGGCGCGACAGCCCCCGCGCAGCTGAATCGGCCCAACCCCCGGGGGGACCGTCACTCACGTGGCCCCCGCCAAAACGCCCCGCACCCCCCGCAGCCGCAAAACTGCGGGCATGGGTATACGCACGCTTCACCGCCGGACGCCCGAGTCGATCACCCGGGTCTGGGCGGACACCGCCTCGGCGCAGGCCATGCCCGCCTCGCCGGTCCCGGCCCTCGCGGCCGACGCAAGCACCGCTCGCATCCCGGCCGACCCGGCCACGACCCTACGCAGCACCGCCACCCGCCTCCGGCGAGGACTCGCCGGCCTGAGCAGCCGCGCGGACCACACGCCGGACTGGCGCTCCTGGGTCGATCTGACCCGCGGCTATCTCGCCCTGGCGCTGACCCTGCTCCCGAGATCGCGCCGCCCCCGGCAGACCCTCACGGTCTTCGTCGTCTCCCTCACCGAGAGACCGGACGCTCCCGACGCACCCCGGCCGTCCCCCCGGAACCCCCAGCGGCTCCGCCGGCCAGGGAACCGTCCGGGACCGGGCCCGGACGCCACAGCCTGACCCCGACGCCGTACAGCACCAGACCAAGGAGCATGCCGGCACCCACGCCGAAGCACAGGGTGGGCACGAGGTCCGTGAACCGCAACGGCGTATCCAGCCGTTCCCGCCACCGCGCCGCCCGCTGTACCGCTCCGGCCGCCGCACAGCCGCCGATCACCAGCAGCGCCCACCACCGGTCCCGCGCCGACAGCGCCGGCACCCCCGTCGGCTCCCCGGCGGGCGCCCGCCGCAGCGCTCGTACCAGGACGACCGCGATCACCACGGCACCGGTCGCGGACGAGCCGTACTGCAACCACGAGTACAGCGGCAGGCCCGCCGGACGGTCCCGCCCGATGGCCGGAATCAGTCGCGTACCCCACCGGTCGTGGTGGGTGAACGCGTCCCACACCACATGGGTCAGCGCGCCGAACACCGCGGAGACGTACCACCACCCCGCCGACGCGGCGCTCACGCGCGCGGGCCGGCCGCCACAGCGCAGCAGCGCGGCCGGCCGGCCCTGCCGCGCCCGGGGCAGCAGCGCCACCAACGGCTCCCGGAGGAAGAGCCACAGCCCCGCCAGCGCCCAGGAGATGAGCACGTCCACCGAGACGACTCCGGCGAACGAGTGGGTGACCAGGCCGAATTCCATGGCGCCCGGCAGCAGACCCGCCGCGTAGTAGGTCAGATCGGGTGCGAAGGAGCCGGCCACGAGCACCGTCGGCACCAGTCGGCCCCGGCCGCTGCCGTCCCCTCGGACGCCAGGCAGTACGGCCGCCGCATGGCTGAGTGTGAACGGCAACAAAGCCCCCTCGTAGAATCGTCGGGCGTGGCACCGGAACCGGTGATCACGCCCCGTCCAGTATGCGCGGCCCCCGTCACGGCCCCGTGCACCGACGACAGTTGGCCAACCGGTGAAAATCGGGCGACGGGCCTGCCCGCGCAAAGCAAGTTGTCGTAGGGTCTCCTGGGCCACCGCGTGGGGTGCGTGGTCGAACGCACGTCGCACATATGAAAGGGCGGCGCGGGCGCAACCACGGCATCGGTTCAACCGTCAGACCAGGGCGAGGCAGACAGATGGAGAAGGACGCCGCGGCGTCCACGGGAGGGGTTCACTCTATGGCGGCGCATTACGGCAGGCGGCTGCGCAAGGGGGCGGCGACCACCGCCGTGGCCGCGGTGGCGGTCGCGGCTCTCTCCGCGTCCCAGGCTCCGGGAGCGACCGACCCGGACCAGGGCAGACAGTCGGCGACCGGCGCCTCCGCCCCGGTGCCCGACACGGTCTCCGGCGGCGCCGGCGACGCCACCGGCAGCTCGCCGTACTACACGGACCTGCCGCCGCTGAACAGCCCCTCGCCCAGCCCCTCGTCGACCATCGGCACACCGGTCTCCCGAGGCCCGGCCGAGGCCGGCATCCCGGCCACCGTCCTCGACGCCTACAAGAAGGCCGAGGCGGAACTGCGCGCCTCCAAGCCGGGCTGCAACCTGCCCTGGCAACTGCTCGCCGCCATCGGCAAGGTCGAGTCGGGCCAGGCCCGCGGCGGCCGGGTCGACGCGGCCGGCAACACGCTGGGGCGGATCCTGGGTCCGCAGCTCGACGGCAACGGCTTCGCGCTCATCGCGGACACCGACCACGGCGCGTACGACGGCAACAGCCGGTACGACCAGGCGGTCGGCCCCATGCAGTTCATCCCGTCCACCTGGGCGTGGGCCGGCCGGGACGGCAACCACGACGGCAAGAAGGACCCCAACAACGTCTACGACGCCGCCCTCGCCGCCGGCCACTACCTGTGCCGCGACGGCTGGGACCTCGGCAACGAGGGCGACCTGCACCGCGCGATCCTCAGCTACAACAACTCGCAGGACTATCTGAACCTCGTCCTGAACTGGATGGAGTACTACGGCAAGGGCACCCACTCCGTGCCCGACGGCACCGGCCCCGTGCCGGGCCACCGCAGCGACGACAGCGGCGGCGGCCGGCACACCACCCCGTCCCCGAAGCCCTCGGACCCGCCGAAGACCAAGCCGTCACCGAAGCCCCACCACCACAAGCCCCGGCCCGGCGGCGGCAGCGAGAGCCCGGACCCGAAGCCGCCGGTCCCGCCGAAGCCCCCCGTGCCGCCGACGCCCCCGCAGACCCCCACCGACACGGTGGACCACCTCGAGGACGCGGACACCGGGAAGCTGACCGCGATGGCCGGCGACGCCTTCACCGAGCGGATCGGCACCCGCGCCGAGACCAAGAGCGGCGCCTCCGTCGGCAAGGTCAGGGTCAGGTTCACCATCACCGGGGACACCGACGCCACCTTCACGGGCGGCGAGAGGGTGGCCACCGTCGTCACGGACGCCAAGGGCGTCGCCGTCGCCCCCGCCCTCCAGGCGGGCGAGAAGACCGGCGACTTCAAGGTCACCACGGCCGTCGTGGGCCGCTCGGTCAGAAGCGTCGACTACACGGCCGCCGTCACCGCGCGCGCCGCCGACACCCTCGCCCGCACCAAGGACACTCCGCTGACCTGCACGCCGGCCGCCGAGTTCGCCGACCAGGTCCAGGTGAAGGCCACGTACAAGGGCGCCGTCGCGGACAAGGTCGCGGCCACCGCCACCCTGGTCAAGTCCGCGACCGACGCCGGTGAGAACGACAAGGGCCCCTACTTCAAGGACGCCGACGGCAAGCCGGTGCGCACCCTCGCCGGACTCCAGACCGATGCCAAGGGCCTGCTCACGCTGCCCAAGCTGTACGCGGACGACACCACCGGCACGTTCCTGCTGCGCATCACCACCACGGGCGGCGCGACGCTCACCGTGGAACTGACGGTGGCGGCCGCGGCCGAGCCCTCCCCGGATCCGTCCCCGAGCGGATCCGCCGCCTCCTGACGGCACACGTCGCGACAGGGTGCCCTCCCCGCTCGGCGGGGAGGGCACCCTCGTTCGTGCGCGCACCACTGTTCTCATCTCGGCCGCCCGTTGCTACGGTGCCGCACCAGACGACCTGACGGACCATCAGGCGCACCAGGTCGTCTCATCAGGCCCGTCAGACACCGTCGGGCCATGTCGGCAACAGTGAGAAACCGTCAGGGACCGTCGGGTATCGGTCCGGACGCCTACCGTCCACCGGGAGGCCCGTATGCGCGCCCTGATCGCCGCCGCGACCGGTCTCGCCCTCGCGCTCGCCCTGGTCCTCGCGATCGGCGCGACGGGTGCGCCGTCGGGCCGGACATCCCCCAAACCGCTGCTGTCGACGGTGCCTTCGCACCCGTAGCCGCGCCCGTCCGGGAGGGAGGCCGGAATGCGCCGCAAGGCAAGCCTGGTCCTGCTCGCCTGCGCCGTCTTCTGCGCGGCGCTGTCCCCACTGCTGCGCTGGTACGCCTTCCCACGGCTGGCCCGCATTCCCGCGAACCAGTACCAGGACATGGTGCTGACGGCCCGGAATGCCACCCTGCTCGACTACGGCACCATGCGCGCGAGGAAGGTCCCCGAGGTCACCATCGTGCAGACCCTCAAGGGCGACGTTGAGGCAGCGAAGAACATCGAGAGGACGGCGGGTCGGCCGGTCGTCGTCTGGGACAGCCTGTCCTACGTCCAGGGACCCGACGGCAAGATGGTCTCCCGCGTCCCCGAGCGCTACATCTTCGACGCCCACAGCCAGGACCCCGTCCACGCGACCGGCGAGTCGGTCGACGGCGACCCCGTCAAACGCGACGGCATCGAGTTCAAGTGGCCCTTCCTGACCCGGAAACGCGACTACGAGTACTTCGACGCGCAGACCCGCACCACCAGCCCCATCCACTACGAGGGAACCAGGACCTTCCGCGGGGTGCGGGTCTACTACTTCGAGCAGACCATCCCCTGGACCAAGGTGCCCTTCCCGAAGACCATGCCCGTTCAGGGCATCACCCCGGAATCGGTCGCCAGGACGGGTACGACCCGCTGGTACACCACCATCCGCAGGTTCTGGGTCGAACCGGTCACCGGCGCACCCGTCTACGGCGAGGAGATCCACCGGGAGGAACTGCGCGGCGGCACACTGCTCGGCGGCCGCGCCAAGGTCACCGCCTTCGCCGGGCACGTGAAAATGCGCGAGGACTACATCGAGCACACGGTCGCCCTCGTCAAGCACAACCGCACCCTGGTCCTGATGCTCACCTCCTACCTGCCCTGGGGCTCCCTGGCCCTCGGCATCGTGTTCCTCGCGCTCTCCCTCTGGCTGGAGGCCCGCACCCGCCGCCCACGCGACGCCACCCCGACCCCGACGGACGAGCCCGACCCGGTCGGCGCCTGAAACGGTCGGCGCCCGAACCGGTCAGCGCCTGAGCCGCGCGTTGGTGTGCCGCGTGGGCTCGGCGGCCGCCGGGTCCTCGGGCCAGGGATGCTTCGGGTAGCGCCCGCGCAGCTCCGCCCGTACGCCCTTGTAGCCGGCCGCCCAGAACGAGGCGAGGTCGGCCGTGACGGCGGCGGGGCGCCCGGCGGGGGAGAGCAGATGCACCGTCAGCGGCACCCCCGCCACGGCCGGCGTCTCCCGCAGCCCGAACATCTCCTGCAACTTGACGGCGAGGACCGGACGCCCGGAGTCCTGATAGTCGATCCGGATTCTGGACCCACTCGGCACGGTGATCCGCTCCGGCGCCAGTTCGTCCAGCCGCGCCGCGTCCCCGCTCGCCCACGGCAACAACCGTCCGAGCGCCTGTCCGGCGTCGATCCGGGCGAGGTCGGCCCGCCGCCGGGCCCGGCTCAGCTCCGGTTCCAGCCACTCGTCCACGCGCGCGTGGAGCGCCTCGTCGGAGACGTCGGGCCACGGTTCCCCGAGGTGCGCCCGCAGGAACGTCAGCCGCTGCCGCAGCGCACGCGCCTCCGGCGACCAGCGCAGCAGCCCGAGCCCCTCCTGTCGCAGCCCTTCGAGCAGGGCGGCGCGTACGAGGGCCGGATCCGCGCGCTTCAGGGGCCGCGCCGACAGTTCGACGGCCCCCAGCCGCTCCACATGCCGGGCGACGACGTCCCCGTCCGCCCAGTGCACCTCGTCCCGCTCCGTCAGGAACGACCCCGCCGCGGCGCGCGCCACGTCCTCCGGCACGGCGGCCCCGAGCCGCACCCGCGCGTGCCCCTTCCCGGCGGGCCGGTCGGCCACGGCGACGACGATCCAGGGTGCCCCGCGCAGCGCCGAGCCCTCCGCCACCTCCGCCCGTGTCCCGGACACCATGAGGTACGACCCACCGTCCAGCCGGCCGACCCGCTCCGGGAACGCGAGCCCCGCGACGAGCCCGACGAACGCGTCATCGGACCGCGCTATGCCGCCGTCCCGAGGGGAGCCGGCGGGAGGCTGGGAGGAGACGGCCCGCAGCCGCCGTACCTCCGCCGCCCACCGCCCGGCGTAGGCGTCCCCACCACGCCGAACCCGCCGCAAGGCGCCCGCGAGGTCGTCCCCGTACTCCCGCGGCACCTCCTCGGAGAGCAGGGCGACGACCGAGGCCCCCTCGTCCCCGGCGTCGAGCAGGGCCCGTCCCAGCCGGGGGTGCACGCCCAGCCGGGCGAGCCGTACACCGGCCGGCGTCGCCCGCCCGTCCGGGCCCACCGCCCCCACGGCCGACAGCACCTCCCGCGCCGCCGACATCGCCCCACCCGGCGGGGGGTCGAGCAAGGCCAGCCCGGAGGCGTCCGGATCGCCCCAGCAGGCGGCCTGGAGGGCGAACGCGGTCAGATCGGCCACCTTGATCTCCGGCGCCGGAAACGCCGGGAGCCGGGCGTCCTCCGCCTCGGACCAGCACCGGTATACCGCGCCCGGCGCCTCACGCCCGGCCCGCCCCGCCCGCTGCCGCCCGGCCGCCCGCGACGCGCGCACGGTCGTCAGGCCGCTCAGCCCGCGCGCGTGATCCACCCGGGGCTCACGCGCGAGCCCCGAGTCCACCACCACCCGCACCCCGGGCACGGTCAACGACGACTCCGCGACGGACGTCGCCAGTACGACCCGGCGCCGCGCCCCCGGCGCCAGCACCGCGTCCTGGACGGCGGTCGGCGCCCGCCCGTGCACCTGGAGCACGTCGACGGCACCGAGGTCCCCGAGCCGACCTCCCACGCGCGCGATCTCGCCCACTCCGGGCAGGAAACACAGCACGTCCCCGTCCCGCTCGGCCAGCGCCCGTCGCACCACCGCTGCCACGTGCGCCAGCTGTGCCGGGTCGACCCGCATCCCGTGCGGCGGACGTACCGGACCCGCCGGAGGGGCCCACACCGTCTCCACGGGGTGTGCGACCCCCGCCGCCTCCACCACCGGCGCCCCGCCCAGCAACCGCGCCCACCCCTGCGCGTCCGTGGTCGCCGACGCGGCCACCAGTCGCAGCTCCGGCCGCAGCGTCTGCCGTACGTCCCACAGGAACGCCGCCACCGTGTCGGCGTCCAGATGCCGCTCGTGGCACTCGTCGAGGACGACGGTGTCGACCCCGGCCAGCTCCTGGTCGCGCTGCAGCCGCTGCAGCAGCACACCGGTCGTCACGACCTCCACGCGCGTGTTCCGCCCCACCACACGTTCGCCGCGCACCGTGAAGCCCACGCTCTCGCCGGGCCGCTCGCCCAGCAGCCACGCCATGCGCCTGGCCGCCGCCCGCGCCGCGATCCGCCGTGGTTCGGCCACCACGACCCGTCGGGCCGGGCCGCCCCCGACGAGTCCCGCCAGCACCAGCGGCACCAGCGTGGTCTTGCCGGTGCCGGGCGGCGCCACGAGGACCGCGGTGCCGCCCGTCTCCAGAGCGTCGGACAGGGCGGGCAGCGCGGAGCGCACGGGCAGCGCGTCCAGGGCGTCGTCACGAATCACGCCCCCAGTGTCGTACGACGGCGCGTACGACACCGGGGGCGTGGGAGTCGAGTACGCCTCCCACGCGCGCGGGCCGTCGAACGCGAACGCGCGCGTGCGAGACGTTGGTTCCGTTCGGTCAGTCCCGTTCGGCCACGAAGATCGCCGTGCCCGGGATCAGGTTGCCGCGCAGCGGGGACCAGCCGCCCCACTCCGCCGTGTTCCAGGACGGCCACTCCGGCTCCACCAGGTCCACCAGCCGGAAACCCGCGGCCACGATGTCCCGGACCCGGTCGCCGATCGTCCTGTGGTGCTCCACGTAGACCGCGCGGCCCTCCTCGTCCTGTTCGACGTAGGGCGTGCGATCGAAGTAGGAGGAGGCCACCGACAGCCCCTCCGGGCCCGGCTCGTCCGGGAAGGCCCAGCGGATCGGATGCGTCACCGAGAACACGAACCGGCCGCCCGGCCTCAGCACCCGGCGCACCTCGCGCAGCACCAGCCGTGGCTCGGCCACGAACGGCAGCGCGCCGTACGCGGAGCACGCCAGGTCGAAGGAGCCGTCCGCGAAGGGCAGCGCGCCGGCGTCGGCACAGACAAGGGGAAACGATCCGCCGATGCGCAGCGCGTGCTGCAGCTGGCGGTGCGAGAGGTCCAGGGCGACCGGTCGGGCGCCCTGGGCCGTCAGCCAGCGTGAGCACTGCGCCGCGCCGGCGCCGATCTCCAGGACGTCCTTGCCCTTCAGCTCCTCCGGGGGGCCCAGCAACTCGGCCTCCACCTCGTCCAGCCCCTCCGGGCCCCAGACGAAGCGGTCGTCACCGAGGAAGGTGCCGTGCTCGACCTGGTACTCGTCCGCGTTGCGGTCCCACCAGCCGCGGTTCGCGCGAGCGCTCTCCGCGACCCCGGCGTCACGCCGGGTGGCCTCCGGCTCGGACCCCTCGGGTCCGTCGGACTCGTACGTTTCCGACTCTTGGATGATCGGCTCCCTCGTCGTACTCTTCCGTCCAAGAGGCCGGGGGGCGGTCACGGCGGCGTGTGCCACCCGCTCGTGTGACCTCCTGGGACACTTCTTGTGCCGGTATTGCGGCGATCCGCCCCGGGTGGGCGCCTTCGCGCATTGACCCTGTCCGGCTGCCCCCGTATGCTACAAGTTGCGCTGCGGGCCTGCGCACCTCAGACGTAGCAGGCTGCGCTCGCATCTGTTGTATGTCCCCTCGGTTCTCGAGGCGTCACCGGTTTTCTGGGTGGCGCTTCCTTGGCTGTCCGGCTTCTTCAGAGCGATCACGGGCTCCCGGCGTAGCAGTACCTACGACTTCAATGTCCGTACCGGAGCCCTTTCCCACATGACGAGCAGCACCGAGACCACCGCCACCACCCCGCAGGTTGCGGTCAACGACATCGGTAACGAGGAAGCCTTCCTCGCCGCGATCGACGAGACGATCAAGTACTTCAACGACGGCGACATCGTCGACGGCGTCATCGTGAAGGTCGACCGGGACGAGGTCCTGCTCGACATCGGTTACAAGACCGAAGGTGTCATCCCGAGCCGCGAGCTTTCGATCAAGCACGACGTCGACCCCAACGAGGTCGTCGCCGTGGGTGACGAGATCGAGGCCCTTGTTCTCCAGAAGGAGGACAAGGAAGGCCGCCTGATCCTCTCGAAGAAGCGCGCCCAGTACGAGCGTGCCTGGGGCACCATCGAGAAGATCAAGGAAGAGGACGGGATCGTCACCGGTACCGTCATCGAGGTCGTCAAGGGTGGTCTCATCCTCGACATCGGCCTCCGCGGCTTCCTCCCGGCCTCCCTGGTCGAGATGCGCCGTGTTCGCGACCTCCAGCCCTACGTGGGCAAGGAGCTCGAGGCCAAGATCATCGAGCTGGACAAGAACCGCAACAACGTGGTCCTGTCCCGCCGTGCCTGGCTGGAGCAGACCCAGTCCGAGGTCCGCCAGACGTTCCTCACGACCCTCCAGAAGGGTCAGGTCCGTTCCGGCGTCGTCTCCTCGATCGTCAACTTCGGTGCCTTCGTGGACCTGGGTGGCGTCGACGGCCTGGTTCACGTCTCCGAGCTGTCCTGGAAGCACATCGACCACCCGTCCGAGGTTGTCGAGGTCGGCCAGGAAGTCACCGTCGAGGTCCTCGACGTCGACATGGACCGCGAGCGCGTCTCCCTGTCGCTGAAGGCGACCCAGGAAGACCCGTGGCAGCAGTTCGCCCGCACCCACCAGATCGGCCAGGTCGTGCCCGGCAAGGTCACGAAGCTGGTTCCGTTCGGTGCGTTCGTCCGCGTGGACGAGGGCATCGAGGGTCTGGTGCACATCTCCGAGCTGGCCGAGCGTCACGTGGAGATCCCGGAGCAGGTCGTCCAGGTCAACGACGAGATCTTCGTCAAGGTCATCGACATCGACCTCGAGCGTCGTCGCATCAGCCTCTCGCTGAAGCAGGCCAACGAGGCCTTCGGTGCCGACCCGGCGTCGGTCGAGTTCGACCCGACCCTGTACGGCATGGCCGCGTCGTACGACGACCAGGGCAACTACATCTACCCCGAGGGCTTCGACCCCGAGACCAACGACTGGCTCGAGGGCTACGAGACCCAGCGCGAGGCGTGGGAGCACCAGTACGCCGAGGCGCAGACGCGCTTCGAGCAGCACCAGCAGCAGGTCATCAAGTCCCGCGAGGCGGACGCCGCGGCTGCCGCCGAGGGCGGCGACTCGGCGGGTGCGGCTCCGGCCGCGTCCGGTGGTGGCGGCTCGTACTCCTCCGAGGGCGCGGACACCTCTGGTGCCCTGGCCTCGGACGAGGCGCTGGCCGCGCTGCGCGAGAAGCTCGCCGGTGGCCAGAGCTGATCGCTGCCGCTGACGCTCAGCAGTAGTTGACGCTGAGGGGCCGTACCTTTCGAGGTACGGCCCCTCAGTCGTGTCCGGAGACGGTCCGCTCCGGAGACGGTCTGCTCTCTCAAGGGGTGACCGGTATGTTCGTCAGGCCCTTTCCGCCCGTCACCGTGTTGTCGGCGTAGACCGTCGTCGCGCAGCCGGCGCCCGAGTTGGTGACGTCGATTGCCAGCCGGGTCGGGCCGGTCGCGTTCGTCAATGTCGACTTGTTTCCCTTGAACACCGTGCCGCAGCCCCAGCCGGACTGCTGGGTGTGGGTCTGGTAACCGTCGTTGGTGGTGTTCTTGCCGGTGTTGTCCTGGACGAGGACGTCGTCGCCCTTCACGTCGACCCAGGAGTCGTCGTAGTTCGCGCCGGTCAGCCCGCTGCCGTCGAAGGTGTTCCCGACGATCCGCGCGCCGGTCGTCCCCTCCTTGATGTCGACGTTCTCGCCGCCCACGTCCGGGCCGATCGTGTTGCCCACGATCTGGACGCGGTCGCTCCTGTCGGTCAGCGTGTTCGCCGTCCCGACGTACACGCCCTCACCCATGCCCCTGCCGTCGTTGCCGGTGTCGTAGATCCGCGAGTTCCTGATCACGCCGTCCGTGCTGGAATCGCGGAAGTGCACGCCCTCCATGTCCAGATCGTGCACCGTGACGCCGTCCACGATCACGCCCTTCGCCGCGTCGATCACGATGCCCTTCTGGCCGCCGGTCACGGTCAGCCCGCTGACCGTCCAGTAGGAGGCGCCGTTCAGATGGAGGCCGTAGCCGCCGCTCGCGGTCAGGACGGCCTTCGAGGAGCCGGTCAGGGTGACGCGGGCCGCGGCGGTGCCCGCCGCGGTCGTCTTGAAATTGCCGGTGTACGTGCCGTCCGCCAGGCGGATGGTGTCGCCGGGCTTCGCGCTGCCGAGCGCGGTCTTGAGCTGGGCGGCGGTGCCGACCTCGATGGTCGTGGCCGCCGGTGCGGTGCCCGCGGAGAGGAGCGAGCCGCCGACGGCGGCGGTCGTGGCGAGAAGGGCGGTGAGCGGCATACGAGCGCGCATGGAGGGGCCTCTCCGTCATGGGAAGTGGATCTCATGCATGAATTCTGGCCGTATATGTGAACGCTTTCCTCGTCAAAGTACGGACCAGGTGACGGGTCGTCAAGGTGTGCCGCACGAGATGCCTGATCAGCGACGTGACGCGGGAATGCCAAGGCGGCAGGGCGCGTTGTCCATGAGGAACACGAGGAGGAGCGGTCACAGTGCTTGATCCGCAGGGTTTGTACGCATGGGAGCCGAAGGGCCTCGCCGTCGTCGATATGGCGCTCGCCCAGGAATCGGCCGGTCTTGTCATGCTCTACCACTTCGACGGATACATCGACGCGGGTGAGACCGGCGACCAGATCGTCGACCGGCTGCTCGAATCACTGCCCCACCAGCTCGTGGCCCGTTTCGACCACGACCGGCTCGTCGACTACCGGGCCCGTCGGCCCTTGCTGACGTTCCAGCGGGACCGCTGGACGGACTACGAGATCCCTGCCCTCGAGGTCCGGCTGGTGCAGGACGCCACGGGCGCCCCCTTCCTGCTGCTGTCCGGCCCCGAACCGGACGTGGAGTGGGAGCGCTTCGCTGCCGCCGTACGCCAGATCGTGGAGCGGCTGGGCGTCCGCTTGTCCGTGAACTTCCACGGCATCCCCATGGGCGTCCCGCACACTCGTCCCGTCGGCCTGACCCCGCACGGCAGCCGTACCGACCTGGTACCCGGCCACCGCAGCCCCTTCGAGGAGGCCCAGGTCCCGGGCAGTGCCGAGTCGCTGGTCGAGTACCGCCTGATGGAGGCGGGGCACGACGTCCTGGGGGTCGCCGCACACGTCCCGCACTACATCGCCCGATCCCCGTACCCGGACGCCGCCCTGACCGTCCTGGAGGCCATCACGGCCGCCACCGGACTGGTCCTGCCCGGTATCGCGCACTCCCTGCGCACCGACGCCCACCGCACGCAGACGGAGATCGACCGGCAAATCCAGGAGGGCGACGAGGAGCTGACCGCGCTGGTCCAGGGCCTTGAGCACCAGTTCGACGCGGCGGCCGGCGCCGAGACGCGAGGCAACATGCTCGCCGAGCCCGTGGAGATCCCGTCGGCCGACGAGATCGGCCTGGAGTTCGAGCGCTTCCTGGCGGAACGCGAAGGCGACGGCTGAGGACGCGTCCCGTGCGGGGGCGGGACGCGTACCCGAGCGGTGTTCGTGGCGCCGTGGCCTGGGGGGCGGTGGCCGGCCGACGCCGGGCGCGGACCTCGGCAGGGCAGGGCCTAAGCTTCCGCTCATGCTGAAAGTGGGCCTGACCGGCGGCATCGGCGCCGGCAAGAGCGAGGTGTCCCGGCTGCTCGTGGAGCACGGGGCCGTGCTGATCGACTCGGACCGCATCGCGCGTGAGGTCGTGGCCCCGGGGACCCCCGGCCTCGCGGCCGTGGTCGACGCCTTCGGCGAGGAGGTCCTGGCCGGCGACGGCAGCCTGGACCGGCCCCGGCTCGGCTCGATCGTCTTCGCCGACCCGGACAAGCTCGCCGTCCTCAACGCGATCGTCCACCCCCTGGTGGGCGCCCGCGCGCGCGAGCTGGAGAACGCGGCGGCCGACGACTCCGTGGTGATCCACGACGTCCCGCTCCTCACCGAGAACGGCCTCGCCCCGCTCTACGACATCGTGATCGTCGTGGACGCGAGCCCCCGGACCCAGCTGGACCGCCTGGTCCGACTGCGCGGGATGACCGAGGAGGACGCACGCGCGCGTATGGCCGCTCAGGCCACGCGGGAGCGGCGCCGGGAGATCGCGGACATCGTCATCGACAACGACGTACCGCTGGACGCGCTGCGCGAACGCGTCGCCGAGGTGTGGGACGACCTGGTGCGACAGGCCCACGAGGGCGAGCGGGGGACCGGCGGCGGACGCCCGGAGGGCGTGGGCCCGGAATAAGCCGCACGGTCGCGGGCGTTGGAGTGCCGTAGTGAGGGAAGGACTCTGCCGTGCCCGAGACCAGCGATTCCACCGGACGCACTCCGGAAACGCATGTCATCGACTTCCGTGCCGCCGAGCACCTGCTCAACGCACGGGATCCGAGGGGCGCGGTGAAGCTGCTCGACGGAGTCATCGCCGCCCACCCGGAGAACACCGCCGCCCGTCTGCTGCGCGCGCGGGCCTTCTTCGCCGCGGCGCAACTGCGACCCGCGGAGCTGGAGTTCACCATCGTCCTGGAGCGCGAGCCGGACAACGCGTACGCGCACTTCGCGCTCGCCCGTACCTATGAACGTCAGGGCCGCGCCGATCTCGCCAAGCGCCACTTCCGGCTGGCGGCGGCGCTCGACCCCAACCCGCAGTACCTGAAGGCGGCCCACTTCGACGACTGAGCGGGAGGGGCACCGAACGCGCCACTTCCTCAGGGGTGCCGGTGCCGGGGCCCCCGCGGCCGCCCGGGTGTTCCCTGACGCCCCTGCGGTCCCCGGAACGGCGGCCTGTCGTCCGGCGGCGAGTACGGCGGAACGTTCCGGCCCGGCTGGTAGTGGGGTCCCTGCCGCAGATGTCTGAGAATCATCACCATGTCGGCGGTGGCCACCAGCCACAGCACCCCGCAGGCGACGGCCCAGCCGGCGCGTCCGGTCAACGAGAACGCGGCCATGCCGAAGATCGCCCAGAGCACCCCCCACAGGCTCAGCCAGAACCGCGCCCGCAGAGCACTGCGCGCGGTCGCCGGTTCACTGCCTGTACGCATCCGATCACCGTTCCTTATCGCAACGTACTCTTCGACGACGCGGCGCGGCAACGCGTGGCGGCGGCGCGTGGCGGCGGCGGTGGGGGACGGGCTCCGCCCGCGTGCAGGACGGGTGCCGCGCGTGCGAGCGCGCTGTTCACACGGATCGGATCGTGCTGTTCGTCGAAGGGGGATCCATCATGCTGCCGGACGCGGACGGGCTGCCCGACCTGCTCCTCGACCTGTCCGTACCGCACGAGGACATCAACGAACTGGTCGCGCTGAGCGACAGGGTGACCGGTGACCCGGGCACACTGCGGCTGCTGGAGGCCTGCGTAGAGGAGTTGTTCCGGGATCCGGACGATCTGGGCCGTACCCCCGGGCTGGGCGAGTTGTTCGCCTCGGCACCGCCCGAACTGGCCGACGCCTTCCCCGTGTACGTCTTCCTCGCCGCGCTCCCGCGCACACTCGCCCACCACCGCGAACGCGGGATCCCGGCCGAGACCTCCCGGCACACCCTGGCCGACCTGGGCCGGCACATCGTGGTGCACCGCCGGTGGCACGGAAGGTTCGGGGTGCAGTCTCGGCGCTGGCTGGTCCGGCACTTCCGCGGCGAGTTGTACCAGCTGGGACGACTCCAGTTCGAGCGGGCTCGTATGGGCCGGCGCACGGCGTCGGTTCTCGCCGCCGCCGGACTGGACGCGGTGCCGGGGAGTCTGTGTCTGACCCTGCACGTCCCCGACTTCCGGGGACGGCTGACCCCGTCCGCCTGCGACCGCTCCCTGGCGCTGGCTCGCGAGTTCTTCGCCCTGCACTTTCCCGAGGAGCGGCCGGAGGCCGTCCTGTGCCATTCCTGGCTGCTCGACCCACAGTTGCGGGCCTACCTCCCCGAGGATTCCAACATCGTCCGCTTCCAGGAGAGGTTCCGTACCGTCCGGGAGGAGGACGAGCCGGCCGACACCGAGCCCGTCCAGTTCGTCTTCGGGAACCCGGACCTGCCGGTGGCGCGGCTGCCGCGCCGCACCTCCGTAGAGCGGGCGGTGGGGGACCATCTGCGGTCGGGCGGCCACTGGTACATCGGGCACGGATGGTTCCCGTTCCGGACCGGATGACTCGAACGAGTGAAGCATGGTCGAACGGGAACGGCACTGCGGCGGCGGGGCGTTGTTCGGGCATGACGGTCGAGATGCGTGAGGGATACGAGGGCACGGGACCCGGTGCGATCACCCCGGACGGCTGCGCGGTCGAGTTGTACGAGCGGCTGTCGGTGGGGGACGAGCCGGACATCATCGCCGCGGCCGTACCGGCCGGGGCACACATTCTGGAGCTCGGCAGCGGGGTGGGCCGGGTGACCCGGCCCCTGCTGGAGCGGGGCTTCACGGTCACGGCGGTGGACGAGTCAGCCGAGATGCTGGCCCGGGTCCGTGGCGCGCGCACGATATGCGGGCCCATCGAGCACCTCGACCTGGGCGAGAAGTTCGACGTGGTGATGCTCGCGTCGTTCCTCGTGCACACCGGTGACGAGGAGGTCCGCAGGGGAATGCTGCGCACCTGTGCCAAGCATGTCGCGGAGGGCGGCTGCGTGCTCCTCCAGCGGGAGGGGGAGGACTATCACGCCAACGTCCCCAGAGAGCGCGTCGATCCCAACGGCTGCACCATACGGATCGTGTCGGCGGAGCCCGTGGCGGAGGGGGTGGATTCGGTCCTGGCCGAGTATGTGTTCCCGGACGTCGTCTGGACCCAGAGATTCCTCTCCCGGGCCCTGACGAAGGAGCAGTTCGAGTCGGCTCTGGCGGAGGCGGGCCTGAAGGTGGACGCCTATCTGACACCGGACGGGATGTGGGTGAGGGCGGTCCCGGCCGCGATGTGAGCGGGGCGAAAGCAAGGGCGCTGAACCGATGAGTTCCCGGGGCGCGGCCGGTCTACCTCGATGAAAGCATTCGGAACCGCTTCACCAGGAGATCTGCATGTCCGAGACCACCGCTTCCGTCGGCTCCCCGGCGTCCACGTCGCCCGCTGTCCCCGCCGACGCGACCACCGACCGGACGCGGTGGGCCCGGATCGCCTTGCGTTCGGTGCAAGTGCTGCTCGCCCTGTTCTACGGCATCGCGAGCGCCCTGCCCAAGCTCATCGCGCACCCGTCCGCCGTCGAGTCCTTCGACCGGATCGGCTGGGGCAGCACAGCGATGTACACCATCGGCGCACTCGAACTCGCCGGTGCCGTGGGCCTGTTGATCCCAGCCCTGCAATCCGTCGCGGCGACGGCACTCGGCGCGCTCATGATCGGAGCGTTCGTCGTCCAACTCACCGCGTTCCACGGTCAGAACGCGGCAACCCCACTCATCCTGATCGTGCCCCTCGCCCTGATCGCCTGGACGAGACGCGACCACAACCGTCGGCTGCTGACCCTGCTACGGCACCGGTGAGCCACCGGACGATCCCGGACGCCAGCGACCTCACCGACACCGCGGGCCGGGCACGGGGGTCCCGGCCGGCGGTGTCGGGGAGGTCGCCGGCCTCCCGCCGCGAGGGCTCAGCTCGACGGCCGAGGCTTCCGATGGGTGCTCCCCGGCCCACCGGACCGGCGAGAGCCCCCTGCTCCACCGGAGCCATGAGAAGCCCCTGCTCCACCGGAGCCACGGGAGGCGCCTGCTCCACCCGGCCCACCCCGTCCGCCTGGGCCACCGGGTCCGCTGGAGCTGCCCGCTCCGCCGGGGCCGCCTGCGCCGGCGAGGCCGCCCAGCCCCGCGAAGCCGTATCTGCCGGTGGCGGCAGGGTCGGCCACACCGCGGAGGCGGTCCATGTCGCGGCGGTCCCGCTTGGTGGGGCGTCCGGCGCCTCGGTCGCGTAGACCGGCGGGGGCGACAGCCTCGCGGGGCGGGGGCGGCGGGGAGTTGTCGATGTAGCACTGCACGGCCACGGGCGCGCCCACCCGCTTGCGGATCAGACGCTTGACGATCACGACCCGCTCCCGGCCCTCGTGCCGCAGCCGTACCTCGTCGCCGATGTGCACGGAGTGGGCGGGCTTCACCCGCTCCCCGTTCACGTGCAGGTGCCCGCCACGGCAGGCGGCGGCGCCCAGGGAACGTGTCTTGACCAGGCGCACGGCCCAGATCCAGCTGTCGATCCGGACCGTCTCGCCGGCGGCCGGCCCCGCCGCCTCGGCGGCGGCCAACGCCGCGCTGACCTTGGGGTCGACCGGCTGGTCCGCGGAGGCGCCGGAGCCGTCGGCGCCCTGGGCGGCGTTCGTCCCGTCCGGGCCGCCGGTCCCACGGTTCACGTTCTCGTCCGCATTCTCGGAAGCCATGTTCCGACCCTAACGCCCAGGGCCGGAGGAGCCGGGGGCAATTTCCCCCTGTCCCACCCCCACTACCGCCGTTCCCAGCTCATCCTCGCCGGCCGCGCGGAGCGGGCGTGGTTCGGGTCGGGTTGCCGGGGCATACGGTGGCGGTATGGACGACAGCAGCGCTCTCGCCCGGCTCGATGGGCGCGTCGCCGACTGCCGGGCCTGTCCACGGCTGGTCCAGTGGCGGGAGGAGGTGGCCCGGACCAAGCGGGCCGCGTTCGCCGACTGGACGTACTGGGGGCGACCGGTGCCCGGGTTCGGCCCCGGCGACGCCCGGCTGGCGATCGTAGGGCTGGCCCCCGCAGCGCACGGCGGCAACCGCACCGGACGCATGTTCACCGGTGACCGCTCAGGGGACGTGCTCTACCAGGCGCTGTACGACGTGGGGCTCGCCTCGCAGCCCACATCGGTCGGCATCGACGACGGCCTGGAGCTGTACGGCGTCCGGGTCACCGCGCCCGTCCACTGCGCACCGCCCGCGAACAAGCCGACCCCCGAGGAACGCGACACCTGCCGCCCCTGGCTGGTGCAGGAGCTGAAGCTGCTGCGGCCGACGCTGAAGGCCGCTGTCGTCCTCGGTGCCTTCGGCTGGCAGGCAGGGCTGCCCGCGTTCGCCGAGGCGGGCTGGACCGTGCCCCGCCCCCGTCCGCCCTTCGCACACGGCACCCGGGTCGCCCTGGACGGCCTCGACGTCTTCGGCTGCTTCCACGTCAGCCAGCGCAACACCTTCACCGGGCGGCTCACCCCCGAGATGCTGCGTGAGGTCCTGCGCACGGCCGCCGACGCGGCCGGACTGCCGTAGACCCCGAGCGCGCCCCGCGACCCCGCAGCCCGGCCACCCCGCAGCCGGCATCGGTGGCGGGCAAGTCACTCCCCGGGAGCGGTGGCGGGCCGCCGACGACCTCAGGGTCGCCAGACGTAGCGGACGTCCGGCTCCCGCTCCTCGTTGTCGCTGCCGTCGGTGAACTCGACGGCGGTGAAGCCGTGCCGCTCGTAGAAGCGGTGGGCGGGCTTGTTGACCTGGAAGGTCCACAGGGTCAGTCCGCCCGGGCTGCGCTTCTTGGCCAGCGCGACGAACCGGTCCCCGAGACCCCGCCCCCGCCACCCGGGATCCAGATACAGCTGGGACAGCGTCTTCCCGTCGAGGACCAGCAGGCCGACGATCCCGGCCCCGGCCGCCTCCGCCACCCACATCTCCCGCAACGGCACCACCACGTTCCGCATGTAGTCCCGAACCTCGTCGTCGGTGCGCGGCCGGACGACCGTGGGCAGCGCGGCGGCGAAGGACCGCAGCCACACGTCGGCGGCGGCACGGGCGTCGTCCGCCACGGCCCGGCGCAGTACGACCGGGTCCGTCACCGGTCGCCGTCTTCCCGCTCGGGCACGACGGCCGTCGCCGTGATCTCCACCAACTGGCCGGTGTACCCGAGGCAGGAGACACCGAGCAGCGTGGAGGAGTGCGGCCCCTTGCTCAGTTCCGAGGCCTCCACGACCTCCCACACCTCGGACAGGGTGGCGGGCTCGCTGCTCACGACGTACACGTCCGTGGCGACGACGTGTCGCAAGTCGCTCCCCACGCTGTGCAGTTGCTCCCGGAGGTTGGCGATCACCTGTTCGGCCTGCCGTGCCGGGTCCCCCGGGCCGACGATGTCTCCCCGCTCGTCGAGCGGTACGGCTCCGGCGAGGAACGCGAGCTTCGTGCCCGCCTCGACGACGGAGGCATGGGAGTAGGTCGGCGGCGGGAAGAGGCCGGGGGTGGTCACTCGCCGGATCATGAAGGCTCCTGAGTCGCTGATTGGTGATCGGTGATCGGTGATCGGTTCGGTGGGGTGGTAGGTCGTGGGTGGTGATTGGTGCGTGCTGGACTGGCGTGGCGGTGAGTGGCCGGCCGAGGGCGGCCCGGAACGGGGTGGAACGGCCGCGCGCGGGTGGGACCGCATGGCGGACGGCCCAAGTCGGCGTCGCAACCCCCGATCATGCGCGGCCCCTACGCCCCGCGCATCCCGTTTTCGCTCGGCGAAGGCACGGCCGAGGCGACTCGGGTCACGCCGGAATCGAGTCGCCGTCCGCCCACCGAGCCCCTACGCTCGCTCTCGCCCGTGACAGGAGGACCGAAGCATGCCCACTCTCGCCGACCCCGTCTTCCTGGCCACCACGGCCGACCGCCTCGCTTGCCTCCCCACCGTCGAAGCGGTGGCCCTCGGCGGTTCCCGGGCCCAGGGCACCCATCGCCCCGACAGCGACTGGGATGTGGCCGTCTACTACCGCGGCGCCTTCGACCCCGACGACCTGCGGGCCGTCGGCTGGGAGGGTGAGGTGTCCGAGGTCGGCGGCTGGGGCGGCGGGGTCTTCAACGGCGGGGCCTGGCTTACCGTCGACGGGCGCCGGGTCGATGTGCACTACCGGGATCTGGACGTGGTCGAGCACGAACTGGCGGAGGCGGAACGGGGACGGTTCCGGGTGGAGCCGCTGCTGTTCCACCTCGCCGGCATCCCCACCTATCTGATCGTCGCCGAACTGGCCGTCAACCAGGTTCTACGGGGCACCCTTCCGCGTCCCGAGGTGTACCCGCCCGCATTGCGGGTCGCCGCGGCCGAGCGCTGGCGCGGGACCGCACGCGCGACGCTCGCCTACGCGAAGGACAACCACGCCTCCCACGGGCGCCTCACCGAGACCGCCGGGGCCGTCGCGACCGCAGCCGCCCAGGCAGCCCACGCCGTGCTCGCGGCGCGCGGGGAGTGGGTGACGAACGAGAAGCGGCTGCTGGAGCGGGCCGGACTGCGCGGCATTGACGCCGTGCTGGGTGCCTTGCGCGGCACGCCCGAGGCCCTTGTCGAAGCGGTGACCGAGGTCGAGGGGATCCTTGCCGGGGCGATGGCGTCCTGAGACGTGCACCAGGCGACCGGCGCCTTCAGCGCGCCCCTGACGCCTTTCAGCTCTCCCCCCTGACGCCTTTCAACTCCCCCCTCGTGACGCCTTTCACCTCCCTCGGGACATCTTTCACCTCCCTGAAACGTGATCGTCCCGTTCGCTCCGGGTACGCGCCTTAACGTAGGAGCACATCCCACGGCACAGCGTGTGCCTACACCGCGTGCCAGCGCCCCTGGCCGGCGCCGGTGCCGTGGGACCGCAGCCCGGCCACCGTCGTCCGAAGGCGTACCCCCGCCCTCGTATGAACAGGAGCCCCGTGTTCAGGAGCCCCGTGTCCCGGCTCGCCCCGCCCCCCTGGCTCGCCCACGCCCTGCGTGCCCAGCGCGGCCCCGTCCCCTGGAGCGCGGTGACCCGGGGCGCGCTGGCCGCCGGGCCGCTGCTGCTCGCCGGAATGCTCGGCGGCCGCACCCCGGCCGGCACGATCGCCGCCATCGCCGCGATGCTCGCCGGCATCAACGACCGGCCCGGCAGCCGGCGCGCCTGCGTCGAACGGCTCGGGACGCCCGCGCTGGCCGGCGCGCTGGGGCTGCTGGTGGGCACGTACGCCGGGCAGGGGCTGGCCGCCGTACCGCTGACCGTGGCACTCACCGCCCTCGGGCTGGTCGCGGGAGGCGTGAGCGCGGTGGGACCCGTCGCCTCGGCGGCCGGCACCCAGTTCCTCGTCGCCGCCGCCCTCGGAGCGGGCATGCCGGCGGCCGAGAGCGGTTGGCAGCGCGCCCTCGCCTTCCTCGCCGGTGCCGGCTGGCTGATCCTGTTGCGCCTCGCCCTGCCGACGCCCGGTTCGCTCACCGGCGACTTCCGCTTCGACGGGGAGAGGACGGCGGTCGCCGACGTGTACGACGCGATCGCCGCGCTGTTGGACGCCGTGGGCGGTGCGTACGCCACGGACCGGCGGGCCGCGCTCACCGCCGCCCTCGACCACGCCCAGGACGCCCTGGCCGGACCCCGGCTGCGCCGGTACGCCAGTTCCGCGGCCGAGCGCCGACTGCATGCCCGGTACACGGCCGCACTACCGCTCGCCGAGGCCGCCACCGCCCTGTACTGGGCGGGGGAGCCCGTCGCCGCGCGGGCGGCGGAAGGCCCCCGGCGCCTCGCGGCCGCCGTCCGCGACGACACCGCCGCCGGCCCGCTACCCGCCCCGCACCTCCGCGGCCCCCGCCTCCCCTCGTACGTGGAGTCGCCGCCGACCACTCGACACCTTCCGCACCCGCGCCTCCCCCCGCGCACCCGGACGGCCTCCTTGGCGCCCACCGCGCGCCCACCGCCCCGGCCCTGCGGGCCCTGGACGACGCTCTGTTGCGTGCGGCCGAGGCCTTCGACCGGGCCGAGGGTGTGCATCAGCGGCTGCTCGCCCGGCGCCGGGGTCTGCCGCGTGCGGCGCGGGCCGTTTTCGGCACGGGTGGGCGTGAGTACGGGCTGCGCGTAGCCCTCTGCTTCGGCGGCAGCGCGGCCATCGCCCAAGCCCTCCACCACGCCCACTGGTACGGCCCCCACCAGCACTGGTACTGGATGCCCGCCACCGCCGTCTTCCTGGTCAAGCCCGATCTCGGGCCGCTCGCCTCCCGCGTGCTGTGCCGGGCCGCCGGAACCGTGCTGGGCGCCCTGCTCTTCGCGGGCCTCGCCGCGCTGCTGCCCGGACCGGCGGGTCTGGTCGCGCTGGTCGCGCTCTGCGGCGCGGTCGTGCCGGTCGCCACCCGGCACTTCGCCGCCCTGACGGCCGTCGTCACGGTCCTCGTGCTCGCCCTGCTGATGGCGGGCGGGGAGCCCCAGGCATCCCTCAGCCGGATCGGCGAGACGTTGCTGGCCTGCGCGCTGGTGCTGATCGTCGGACATCTGCCGATGCCGGGGCAGCGCGGCGGCACGGTGCGGGCCCGTCTCGCGCTGGCCCGGGAGACCGCGCACGCCTATCTCCTGCACGTCCTCGGCGAGTCCGGCGACCGTGCCGAGCGGTGGGTGCTGCGCCGGGAGGCCTACCGGACCCTCGCCGAGGCCCGTACCGCCATCGCGCTCGCCGCCGCCGAACTGCCCGCGCTGGCCCGGCACACCGAGGGCACGGAAGCCGTCGCCGACGTCCTGGAACGGCTCGTGGACACGACCACGGCCTGCGCCGTGCACCTCGACGACACCGGACGGATCACCCCGCGGCACCTTGCTCAACTGAATCGTTCGATCGGCGAGTTGGAGCTGACGGGAGTACGGGTGCCGACGTCCGCGGCCGCGTAGCGGACGTCGTCCGGCTCGTCGCACCCCATGGCTCGTCGCGACACCGACCGGAAGAAGCATCCGGGACCAGTGCCGGAAAAAATCTCCGCGCGCGGCGATGAGTTCCGCGTCCGACGGCGGTCACCACACCGAACCGACCGTCGACAGGAGGGCCCATGTCGCTTCCGGAGATCGTCACGCGCGAGGAATGGCGTGCGGCGCGCGAGGAGTTACTGCGCAAGGAGGAGGCGGTCAGACGAGCGCGCGAGGTGCTGGGTGCCGAGCGGCAGCGCCTGCCCATGGTGGAGGTCGACTCCGAATACGTCTTCGAGGGCGGCGACGGCAAGGCCACCCTCCTCGACCTCTTCGAGGGCAGGGCCCAGCTCGTCGTCCACCACTTCATGTTCGCCCCGCAGTGGGAGGCCGGCTGCCCATGCTGTGCGGCCTTCCTGGACCAGGTCGGCCATCTGGCCCATCTGCGGGCCCGGAACACCTCGTTCGCGGCCGTCTCCCGGGCGCCGTTCACCCGCATCCTGCCGTTCAAGGCGCGGATGGGCTGGGCCGTGCCCTGGTACTCCTGCGGGCACAGTGACTTCAACGCCGACTTCGAGGCCACCGTCCCATCCGGCGGGGAACTCGTCGAGCGGCCGGGCCTCAGCTGCTTCCTGCGCGACCACGACCGGGTCTTCCACACGTATTCGGTGTACGACGACGCGATGGACGGACTCGGCACGATCGCCGGTCTCCTCGACCTGACCGCGCTCGGCCGCAGCCCCGCCGGCAGCGACCACCTCCGACTCCACGACGAGTACGAGTTCGAGTACTGACACGCCATGAATGCGAACGGGCACGGAAGGTGCGGTTCGTGTCACGATGTGAACGGATCCTCACGGTCCGCGCCGAACAGGTGTCGAAAGCGTCTCAGTCCCGTCACCGAGCGAGCCGTCTCCCCACTCCAGAGCGTTAACTCCTAAAAGGACAACGCTTCTGGAGGTGCGAGATGGTGAACGGGCGAACGGTGCTCGAACGCTTTCCCGCCGGTGGCCCGCGGGGATCCTGGCCCGCGGAGGAGTTCGCGCAGGCGCGACGACTGGAAGGCCTGGCCGCCGAGGTGGTCATGGACCTCGCCACGGACGCCTTCCTGGTGATCGTCCGCGGGGGCAAGGGCACGGAGTGAGTCGCGAGTGGGCTCAGGCCCGCTTCTGCGCGGGGATCTTCGCGGTGAACTGCTGCGCCTGGAGGGCGTACAACTCGGCGTAGAGACCGCCCCGCGCCAGCAACTCCTCCGGGGTGCCCGACTCCACCAGCCGTCCGTGCTCCAGCACATGCACCAGGTCGGCGTGGCGGACCGAGGCCAGCCGGTGGGTGATGAGGACGACCGTCTGCCCGCTGCCGGCCAGTGCCCGGATCTTCTCGAACACCTCCAGCTCCGCCCGCGCGTCGAGCGCCGCCGTCGGCTCGTCCACGATCAGGATGTCCCCGCGCCGGTAGGCGGCCCGGGCGATGCCGAGCCGCTGCCACTGTCCACCGGACAGCTCGTGGCCGCCGCTGAAGACACGGGCCAGCAGGGTGTCCAGGCCGTGTGGCAGGTCGGCGACGACCTCCTGCGCGCCCGCCTCGGCGATCGACGCGGCCAGCCGCTCCTCGGTCATGGGCGCGGCGGAACGGCCGACGGCCACGTTGACCCGGGCCGTGAACGGCCACCTCTTGAAGTCCTGCGCGACCATCGCGATGCGCTCGGCGAGCAACCGGCGGTCGGCCCGGCCGGCGTCCACCCCGTCCCACAGGATCCGGCCCCGGTCCGGTGTGTACAGGCCCGCGAGCAGCTTGACCAGCGTGGTCTTGCCCGAGCCGTTCTCACCGACGAGGGCGATGATCCGCCCCAGGGGTAGGGCGAGGGTGATGTCGTCCAGGGCGGGCCGGGTCGCGTCACCCGGATAGCTGAAGGTGACGTTCTCGAACCGGATCTCCTTCGGATCCTCCGGCAGGGCCTCCCCACCGGCCGGGATGGCCCGTGCCGACGCCTCGACGTACAGGCGCTGCAGATCGCCCACGAACAGGGCCTCCTCGTGCAACTGGTTGACCTGCAACACCAGCGTGTCCAGACTCGCCGCCCCGGTGCGGATCGCGAGTACGGCCGTACCGGCGACGGACAGGGCCATCGCGCCGCCCAGCAGCAGTCCGCCAAGCGTGGCGTACGTCGCGAGGGTGGCGAGGCCCGTCCAGCCCGCCGCGATCAGACCGGTCCGCGCGGCCAGCCGGGACAGCCGCGCCTGCTCCGCCTCGGCCGTCTCCGACATGGCCCGGAAGTGCCGCAGCAGGAACGGGCCCATCCCGTGCACCCGGATCTCCGGAGCGGCGCCCGGCTCGGTGAGCAGGCTGCTGAGCAGATGGCCCGCGCGCGCGTGCTGCACCCAGGTGTGGAACGACTCGTAGTGGCGCCGGGCGTTGGTCAGCGCACTCCAGGCACTGGGCAGGGTCATGGTGGCCAGGAGCGGCAGCAGTGCCGGGTGCAGGACGGTCAGCACCCCCGCCGCGGCGACAAGAGAGATCATCGCGTTGACCACCTGGGTGCCGTACCCGATCATGTGCCGGGCGGACCGGGCGCCGTACTGGGCGGTGTCCAGCAGCTTGTGGAAGGCGTGGTCCTCGATCGCGGCCAGCTCCACGTTCGCCGCGCGCTCCAGATACAGCTCGGTCGCCACCCGTTCCACCTTGGGCTCCAGCCGCCCGGTGGCGTACACGGACGCGGCCCGCAGCAGCGCGGACACCAGCATCACGGCGGCCACGACGACCAGCGCGGGCGTGGCCGCGTGCAACCGGCGCGCGATGTCCGGGCCGGTGAGCAGCTTGCCGAGCGCGTTGTTGACCGCGAGCAGGCTCACCGCCTGGGCCACGCCCCGGCCCAGCTCGGCGGCCAGCACGATCGACGCGGCCCGGGGATCTGCCTGCCGGGCCAATCGGAGGCTGGACAGCAGCATGCCCGGCAGCCGGACCAGCATCGCCCGGAAGTTCATCTGCAGGAAGGCGTCGGCGTGCTTGTTCCACCCCGTGTCGTAGCGCAGCGGCCCCCCGAACAGCAGCCGCTCCGATTCCGAGACCGCGGGCTGGGGCGCCCCCCGCTTCTTCCTCACCCTGACCTCCCGGACCGTGGCGGAACGGCCACTATCGCGGGCGAGCGCGCGGGCTGGGCAGGGCGCGAGAGGACGTGACGGGGGGCGCGAAAGGGGCGCGGGGGCGTGGAGGGGTGGGGTGCGGTACGACCGTGCCGGTCGTCGGCCCGGAGCCGCGCCGGAGTCGGTGTGCGGGGGCTCCGGTGTGTTCGTCCGACTGTTCGTACGGCGGCTGTCCGTGCGACGGGGCGAGACGGCCCCGCGGCGCGCTCGGCGGGTCCGTTACGCCGACACGGCTCTCGACCAGTCCGGGCTCGTCCCCGTCACCCGGCACAGGGACAGGTACAGCGGGATCGGCGGAGTGTACGGGGCGGTGCCCTGCGGGCGGTGGATGAGCCGGGCAGTACCCGTGACCAGGGCGCCGGGCGCGTACCGCGCGGGGGAGGGCCAGCGCAGGGCGTAGTCGGAGTCCGCCGGGACGATCCACCACCAGTGGGTCCCGTCGGCGTACACGCAGCCCAGCCGGGGCAGTCGCGGCACGATGAGCGGGCCGAGACGGTCGGGCACGCCCACGGCGTCGCAGCCGAGTGGAGCGGTCATGTCGTCCGGTAGCGGCAGTCGCTGGGCCGCGTCCGCGGCGGGCCGGCGGCGCTGCAGACGCACGAGGGTGTCCAGACCGAACGGTGCCTCGGGGCGCCCGCTGAGTCGGTCTCGCCCGGTACCGGCGGCCGTCTTCCGGAAGTCACCGGTCAGAAGGCCCCGTGGGTCGGCGCCGGCCAGGTGGAGGCCACCGTTCCCGTGCCCATCCCTTCCCTGCTCGTCAGGTTCACGATGCCCGTCATGCTCACCGCGCCCAGGAGGCTCACCGTGCCCTCGGCGGCCGCCGTTGCCGGTCACGGTCGCTCCCCGGCGCGCTGCTGCTCGGGAGCCCGGCGCCGATGCGCGTCCGAACCGCCCTCACCCCCGGGCCCGCTGTGGCCTACGGGGCTGCCGTGACCGGCAGCGTTCCCGTGAGCGCCATGGCCGCCGTAGCCGCCGTGCGCGCCATGACCGCCGTGCCCATGCTGCTCAGGCGTCCGATGCGGGGGCTGGTGCTGGGGCGAAACGCGGTGCCGGTGTTGCTCCGGCAGCCGGCGACGGGCCTCGGTGGGATCCTCGTCACCGGAGTCGTCCGGGCGTCCCGGCTTGGGACGGGCGCCCCAGCCCAGGTCGCCGCGCGGCTCGACGGTATCGGGAACCGCGTCGCCCCCACGGGCCAGCTCGGCCCAGACCAGCAGTCCGGGACCGTGTTCCTGCGCTCCCCAGGCCCGGCACAGGGCGTCGACGAGAAGCAATCCCCTCCCGTGCTCCTCGTCGGGTCGCTGCGGGGACGGGTGGGGTTCGCCGGGGGCGCAGCCCTCGTCGCGTACGGCCAGGCGCACGGTGTCGTCGTGGTCGTGCAGCTCACACGTCACACGGCCGCTCGCGGTGTGCACGATCGCGTTGGTGACCAGCTCGGATATGACCAGGGCCGCACTGTCGCAGGTGTCCGCGCACACCGCCCAGCCGGTCAGCCGGGCATGCGTCAGGCGTCTCGCCTGGGCGACGGAACCCGGATGTGCGGCCAGCTCGAAGCGGAACCGGCGCTGGGCGGCGCCCCCCGAAGGGAGTGCTCCCATTGCGGCACCGAGACCGGGACGGTCTGCGGCGGCGTCTGTTCCTAAGGGCGCGGACGGAATCACGCTTGCCACTATCTCCCCGCCGTGAACACTTGGCAAGTGTCACTCTGAAAATTGCAGAGTGCTGTGTGACTCGGTCAGGGGCCGTGGCACACTGCTCGCAACAGCACGTCGCGCGGCGCCAATTGGGGCATCGGGGATCCAGCGGGTCTTCGAATGAGTCTTCGAATGGCGCCGCAGGGCTGTCGGGAGACTTTTGTGGAGCATGTGGTGCAGCTTTCGGTGGAGGTGAGAGCGTGAGCGAACCGCGGTCCGCGCCGACCGTGGGTCAGGTGGTCCTCGGGCGACGCCTACTGGATCTGCGGGAACGCGCCGGACTCAAACGCGAGGAGGCCGCCCGTGTCCTTCGCGTGGCCCCCGCCACCGTGCGCCGCATGGAGATGGCCGAGGTCTCCCTCAAGATCCCGTATCTGCAACTGCTGCTGAAGGCCTACGGCGTTCCCGACGACGAGGCGGACCTCTTCGTCCGACTGGCCGAGGAGGCCAACAGGCCCGGCTGGTGGCAGCGGTTCCACGACATCCTGCCGGGCTGGTTCTCGATGTACGTCAGCCTGGAGGGTGCGGCCGCCCTCATCCGCTCCTACGAACCGCACTTCGTCCCCGGCCTGCTGCAGACCGAGGACTACGCGCGGGGTGTGCTCAAGTCCGGTGCCGTCGGACAGACGAGTCCCGAGGACACCGAGCGCCATGTCGCGCTGCGCATGAAACGCCAGGAACTGCTCAACCGTCCCGACGCCCCCCGGTTCTGGGTGGTGATGGACGAGACCGCCCTGCGCCGGACGGTCGGCGGACCGGAGGTGATGCGTGCGCAGATCGACAAGTTGCTCGAGGCCACGAAGCTGCCCCATGTGACGCTCCAGGTCGCCCCGTTCGCCAACGGGCCGCACCCGGGGACGTACGGGCCCTTCGTGCTGTTCCGATTTGCCATGCCGGAACTGCCGGACATGGTCTACAGCGAGTACCTGACCGGCGCCGTCTACCTGGACGCGCGCACCGAGGTGGCGACCCACCTGGAGGTCATGGACCGCATGGCGGCGCAGGCCGCTACGGCACAACGCACGAAGGAGATCCTCCGGGATCTCCGCAAGGAGCTGTGAATGGATCGCATCAAGCCGCGCGGCCGCGTCTACAACGGCATGCCCGCACGGGAGTTGGGCAGCGAAGGGTGGCACAAGCCCTGGAGCGGCGGCAACGGCGGCAACTGCCTGGAGGCCATGAAGCTGGCCGACGGCCGCATCGCCGTACGCCAGTCGACCGACCCGGACGGCCCGGCGCTGATCTACACCACGGACGAGATGACCGCGTTCATAGAGGGTGCCAAGGCGGGGGATGCCGACTTCCTGATCTCTTGACCGGCCGCTGGTGCGGACCGTGCCGTACCGCCGGCTTTTGTATCGCGCACATCTTCCCGATCATGACGATGACTTCACCGTGACACCATCAATGTCCTGATACGTCAAGCGAGTTGATTCAACCCACCAGCAGCGCGCCCCATGTCCCTCACTCCGGTGGCAAGGCACGGCACAGCGCGTCCAGGGCCGCCGCGTAGGCGTGTTCGGCCGTGGCCGCGTAACCCACCACCAGGCCCTCACCGGCCGTCATGGGTGATCGCGGGTGCCGGAACGCGGCGAGGCCGTCCAGGGCGATGCCCTGCCACGCGGCGGCCTTCACCGCGGACCGCTCGGTGCCGGGCGGCAGCCGCAGCACCGCGTGCAGTCCGGCCGCGATCCCCGTCACCTCGACGTGCGGCGCCCGCGCGGCCAGCACGGCGACGAGCCGGTCCCGGCGCCGCCGGTACCGCTGCCGCATACGCCGCACATGACGGTCGTACGATCCCGAGACCACGAAGTCCGCGAGCGCCAGCTGGTCCGGCACGCTCGCCCATGCCTCCCGCTCGCCCTTCGCCGCGAGCACGGGGTCGACGTACCGCTCCGGCAGGACCATCCAGCCCAGCCGCAGCGCCGGTGAAAGGCTCTTGCTGACCGAGCCGATGTGGATCACCCGCTCGGGATCGAGGCCCTGGAGCGCGCCGACGGGCCGGCGGTCGTAGCGGAACTCTCCGTCGTAGTCGTCCTCCAGCACCACCGCATCACGCGAGCGGGCCCAGTCGATCACCGCCGTGCGCCGCTCCGGGTGCAGCGGACCGCCGGTCGGGAACTGGTGCGCGGGCGTCAGCAGTACGGCCCGCTCCCGGCCGAGCCCCGCCACCCGTGCGCCGTGCTCGTCCAGCGGCAGCGGCACCGTCCGCACACCGGCCGCCGCGAGCAGCTCCCGGTGGAAGTCCAGCCCATAAGCCTCCACACCGAGCGGACCACGCAGCACCCCACCCGCCCCCTGGCCGAACAGCAGCCGCAGCGCGTGCGCGAAGCCCGAGCAGACGACGATCCGCTCCGGCTGGGTACGCACTCCGCGCGCCCGCGCCAGGTATTCGGTCAGCGCCTCCCGCAACTCCCGCCGCCCGGCCGGATCCCCCGGTCCGAACGCCTCGCTCGGCGCCGCCCGCAGCGCCCGCCGGTACGAGGCCGCCCAGGCCGCACGCGGAAACGCCGACGCGTCCGGCGCGCCCTGGCGCAGATCGTGCCGCGGCCCACGCTCGTGCGGCGGCGGCACCCTCACCGGCGTCCGCGCGGCGCGCCGCAGCGGCTCCGCCCGTTCAGCGACCCGCGTCCCCGAACCCTGCCGCGCGGTCAGCCAGCCCTCCGCGACCAGCTCCGCGTAGGCGTCGGCCACCGTGTTGCGGGCCACTCCCAGGTCGGCCGCGAGCGACCGGTACGGCGGCAACCGGGTGCCCGGAGCCAGCCGTCCGCTGCGTACGGCCTCCCGCAGCGCCCGGATCAGCGCCGCCCGCCGCCCACCCGGCCCCGACAGCTCCAGATGCAGATCGGCGCCGACCCTCTCGGCGGAATTGACCCATGATTCCGTCATGAAAATGCACCCTACCGCCGGTCTTTCCTCGCCCTAGATTGAAGACATGACGACGAACACCACCGCGCCCACCACCACGACCGCCGCACTCACGTCCGCCGGCACCGCCTCCGGGATCGCCGCCGCCGAAGCGGCACGCGGCCGCCTCGAACTCGCGAAGGCCGCCCCCCGGGTCTTCCGCGCCCTCGTCGGCTTCGACGCCGCCGCCCGTACGGGCCTCGACCCCGCCCTGGTCGAGCTGATCCAGATCCGCGCCTCGCACCTCAACCACTGCGCCTACTGCCTGCACATGCACACCAATGACGCCCGCAAGGCCGGCGAGAGCGAGGACCGGCTCCATCTGGTCGCCGTCTGGCGGGAGGCCCGCCACTTCTTCACCCCGCGGGAGCAGGCGGCCCTCGCCCTGACGGAGGCGGTCACACTGGTCGCCGACGCGGGCGTCCCCGACACCGTCTACGCCGAGGCCGCCGCCCACTTCGAGGAGGAGGAACTGGCCCACGTCCTCGCCCTGATCCTCACCATCAACACATGGAACCGCGTGGCCCTGGCGACGGGGAAGGTGGCGGGGACCGACGAGAGGCGAGGCTGACCCGTCACCACGGTGGTGGCTGCGGCCGGGCCCCGCCTCCTACATCCTGCGGAAGACGGCATCGATAGCGGTCGCCGTAAGCGCCGCGATCACCCGGTACGGCAGGCCAGGCAGGCCATGGCAGGCGTGGCAGGCGTGGCAGGCCTGGCCGCCGTGGCCCCTGGGCGCCCGCGGCCCTCACACGCGCATCGGGCGGTCTCCCGGAGAGACGGGCGCCGGCAGCCGTGAACTTCCCGTGAGGTACCGGTCGACGGCCGCCGCCACCGCACGCCCCTCCGCGATCGCCCACACGATGAGCGACTGCCCGCGCGCGGCGTCCCCGGCCGCGAACACCCCGGGCACGTTGGTCGCGAACCCGTCATCCCGGGCTACAGTGCCCCGCGGGTCGAGCACCAGCCCCAGCTGTTCGATCAGTCCGTCCTCCCGGTCCGGCCCGGAGAACCCGAGCGCGAGCAGCACGAGGTCGGCGGGGAGCGTCCGCTCGGTGCCCGGCACCGGCGTCCGCGACGCGTCCACCTCCACGAGACTCAGCGACCGCACATGCCCCTCCTCGTCCCCGGTGAAGCGGAGCGTGGACGCCGCGAACAGCCGCGCGTCCGCGTCCGCCGCCGGTGCCGTACGCAGCTCCCGCGCCTCCTCATGCGCGGCCGACAAGCGGTAGAGCTTCGGGTACGTCGGCCACGGCTCGATGTCCTCGTCGCGCTCGGTGTCCGGCTGCGCATAGATGTCCAACTGGGACACCGACGCGGCCCCGTCCCGCACCGCCGTCCCCAGACAGTCCGCCCCGGTGTCCCCGCCACCGACGATCACGACGTGCCGCCCCGCCGCGGACAGCGGCGAAACCTCCAGATCCCCCTCGCACACCCGATTGGCCAGCGGCAGATACTGCATCGCCTGGTGTATCCCGTCCAACTCCCGGCCCGGCACCGAAAGTTCCCGCCACGCCGTAGCCCCCGTGGCGATCACCACCGCGTCGTACCGTGCCCGCAGCTCCGCCGCCGGAACGTCCCGCCCCACCGCGGTCGACGGACGGAACTTCGTCCCCTCTGCCCGCATCTGCTGGATCCGCCGCTCCAGATGCCGCTTCTCCATCTTGAAACCGGGGATGCCGTACCGCATCAGCCCACCGATCCGGTCGTCCTTCTCGAACACCGCGACGGTGTGCCCGGCCCGGGTCAGCTGCTGTGCCGCGGCGAGTCCGGTCGGCCCGGAGCCGATGACGGCGACCGTCTTCCCGGACAGCCGCTCGGGAGGCCGGGCCGACGTGAAACCCTCCTCCCAGGCCCGGTCGGCGATCGCGCATTCGACGTTCTTGATGGTGACGGCCGGCTGGTTGATCGCCAGCACGCATCCCGCCTCGCAGGGCGCGGGACACAACCGTCCCGTGAACTCGGGGAAGTTGTTGGTCGCGTGCAACCGGTCGCTCGCGGCCCGCCAGTCCTCCCGCGAGACCAGGTCGTTCCACTCGGGGATGAGATTGCCCAGCGGACAGGCTTCGTGGCAGAACGGGATCCCACAGTCCATGCAGCGATCGGCCTGCTTGCTGATGATGGGCAGCAGCGCCCCCGGGACGTACACCTCGTCCCAGTCCCGCACCCGCTCCTCGACGGGCCGCCGCGGCCACTCCTGGCGCGGCGTGCTCATGAACCCCTTGGGATCGGCCATGGTCGACTTCCTCGCGTACGGGCACCGGGGGGCACCGGATGTACGACGGGCCGTGCGTCATCGGGCGGCACTCCTGCGGCCACGATACGTCCACGCAGACAGCCGCGCAGAGTGTCGGACAGCGCTTTCCGCGGGGCCTCTGGCGGGGTGGCGGATGGGCGATGTTGGCAGGCCAGAGGGGGGAGGCGGGGGGTAGGAGGTGGAAGGTAGGAGGTGAGAGGTGGAAGGTCGGAGGGGGTGAGCTGCGGGTGGATGCGCAGCGCCCCGGCCGGCGGCGGCTCGACCAACCGCCGTGGGGCCGCACCACGAGCGCCACGAACGCCCACGAACGTCGCCACCGCGATCAACATGCTCAGTACCGCCGAACCGGTGAACGCTGCCGTAACGCAGGCCGTGCCACCGTGGCCGCGCTGACCACACCCCCCACATGCCCCCCCACATGGCAATGATCACCCGCAACACGGCGACCCCTGGCGCGCCGGGCCGCGTAGGTGCCATCCCCGTCGGCTCACCCGTCCCGACTTGCCGAAGATCGAAAACCCGCTGGAGGCCCCGGCGCACCCTCCGGCCCCGGCACGCCCCCTTCCACGGCGCCCCTCAGCTCACCACCTCGTCCACCTCCCGCCAGGCCCGCAGCACACTCTCGACTGTCGGGGCGATCCGTCGCCGTGCCTCGTAACGCGGCACCCCGCTCATCAGCAGTTGGTCATACGGCGTGTCCACGTGCCGCACGGCCGCCACGACCGCCGAGATCACCGCGCCCTCGGACAGCGCCCGCCCGGCAGCGCTGCGCCCGACCCGTCCACTGCCTCGCACGGACGCATGTCCGGCGATCGCGCCGGCTCGCCCCGCAGGGCAACCGGGGAACAGTCGGATGATCTCCCCGGCGAACGCCGCCGCGAACCGCTCGTCCTCCACCGTGCGGCGCCGAGCATCCCGTATCCGCCGTCGACGCCGGGCCTCGGCATCCGCCAGACAGCGTTCCTCCGCCCGGACCAGTGCCGCTTCCTCGACGAGGACACCTTGCCGTTCGTAGCGACCCTTGCGCCGGTTGAACCGGACGACCACCACCGACAACGTGCTCTCCTCCCGCGATCTGCGGGTCAGCGCGGTGTCGCCACGCGGCAGGAACACCAGATGCCCGAGATCCGCACAGCCCAGGCAGTGCGGTACTCCCTCCTCCAGCACCAGCAAGGACAGCGGACCGCGTCGACAGCCGACACACCGCTTGTGCTTCAGCGGCTGGATGGCGACAAGTCGACCGGGGGAGTGCGGAGTTGAGGGAAGCGCCATACGAGGTACTTTCCCCGTCGCCACACGCGGATCCACCATGCGGAGCCACCACCCTGATCCATCATGTGGGTCCAGTTCGGATCCCGGCCAGTCCGGGTCCGCCGCGCGGGTCCGGTACGGAATCGCCACGGATCCAGTGCGCCCTCCGCCTTCGCCAGGCGAGTAGCCGCGCGCGGATTACCCGGTTCGACCGCCGGATTCGCCCCGAGGCCCCCTCTCACGCCCTATGCGGTCATGTACCGGTGCCGAAATCGCTCCCGACCGGTCCGCCCCCCTTTCTCGACATCGTGCTGTCCCTTCCGTACGGGTGCCGACACCGGCCCCGTGTCTTCGCGTGCCTCCTCCAGGGAGGGCGTCGACAGCGGCGCCCTGCGCACCCGGCATCATGGGCCGTGTGCGACTCGAAGCGATCACCTGGGAACGGCTCGCCGAACTACTGGCCGACCGGCTGACCGGCCTGGACCCGGCCGACGGCGGTGCCTGGCTCCGCGTCGGCTTCGACGGAGCGCCGGCCGCGCACCCCGGAGACCTCGCCGAGCGCGTCGCGGAGGCGCTACGGGTACGTGGCCGACCCTCGCTCGTGGTCGGCACCGAGGGTTTCCTGCGCCCCGCGTCGCTGCGCCTGGAGTATGGGCGACGGGACGCGGAGTCCTACTTCGACGGGTGGTTCGACACCGGCGCCCTGTGGCGCGAGGTCTTCGGCCCGCTCGACCCCGGAGGCAGCGGACGGATCCTGCCCGACCTGTGGGATCCCGCCACCGACCGGGCTACCCGCAGCTCATATGTCCAACTCCCTCCCGGTGGAATCCTGCTGGTCCACGGCCCTCTCCTGCTGCGTCACTGGTTCCCTTTCGACCTGACCGTGCACGTGCTCCTCTCTCCGGGCGCCCTCCGCCGGCGCACCTCCGAGGCCGACCACTGGACGCTGCCCGCCTTCGAGCGCTACGAGTCGGAGACGGACCCGGCCGGAACGGCCGATGTCCTGGTGCGCGCAGACGATCCGCGCCACCCGGCCTGGGGAGGCTGATGCGGGGAGCGCCCCGGACGATTACCGCCGGACCCCGGCAACCGACGGACCGCAGCGACCGGTGCGTCCGTCAGAGCCAGCCGTTGCGCCGGAAGCCCCGGTAGAGCGACAGGCACGCGCCCGCCATCACGGCCATGACCAGCGGATAGCCGAACCGCCAGTGCAACTCGGGCATGTGGTCGAAGTTCATGCCGTACACCCCGCACACCATCGTCGGTACGGCGATCACCGCGGCCCAGGCCGTGATCTTGCGCATGTCCTCGTTCTGCGCGACGGTCACCTGCGCCAGGTGGGCCTGCAGAATCGAGTTGAGCAGTTCGTCGAAGGCGGCGATCTGTTCCTTGGCCCGTATCAAGTGGTCGAACACATCGCGGAAGTAGGCCTGTATCTCCGGGGCGACGACCCGTATGGGCCGCGTGGCCAGGTCCTCCACGGGGCGGCTCAGCGGCACCACCGCCCGCTTGAGTTCCAGCAGTTCACGCTTCATCTGGTAGATACGGCCCGGGTCGACCCGTGCGCCGATCTCCGAGAACACCTCCGTCTCGACCTGGTCGATGTCCGCCTGCACCGCGTCCGTGACATTCAGGTAGTCGTCCACGACGTGGTCCGCGATCGCGTGCAGCACGGCCGCCGGCCCCTTGGCGAGCTGCCTGGGGTCCGCCTCCAACTCCTCGCGCAGCGGCCCCAGCGAACCGTGCCGACCATGGCGCACCGTGATGACGAAGTCCCCTCCGACGAACACCATGATCTCGCCGGTGTTCACCACCTCGCTGGTCGCCGTCAGCTGTTCGTGCTCCACGTAGCAGACACTCTTGAACACCGCGAACAGCGTGTCCCCGTAATGCTCCAGTTTCGGGCGCTGATGGGCCTCGACCGCGTCCTCCACCGCCAGGGGATGCAGGTCGAACAGCTCGGCGATGTCCGCGAACTCGTCGTCCGTCGGCTCGTGGAGCCCCAGCCAGACGAACCCCTCACCGCTCTTGCGTACCAGCCGCACGGCATCCACCAGGTCCGCGCACCCCGGCACGCGCACGCCGTCCTGATACATCACGCAGTTGACCACCGACGAGCCCAACGGTGACCTGGCGGGATGGCTCAGGTCCACCCGAGGCCGCCGCCGGGCCAGCCGCGCCACCTTGCGCAGGCCGCCGACCCCGCTCAGCCCCGTGACCTTCCGCAGATTCCCTGCCATGGACATCTGGATCCCCTCGCATGGATCTCCTCGCTCAACGCTTGCGCGCCTGCCCGGCAAGTCTGCCAGTCGGAAGCGCCGTGCGGGAAAGCCTGTGGGAACAGGGCATTCCGCTTTGTTCCCGGCTGTGGACGAAGTGAGGAACCGGGGGCCCATCCCGCCCTCGCGGGTGGTCGAGCGTGAGCCGCATCCGACGATCGGACAAGCGGAGTGACTGCGATGATCGAGACATGACGCGATCCGACAGGTATCTCCTGGACAACCAGCAGAGCGAGGCGGGTCGGCGCTTCGACGCCTTCGCCACCCTTTTCGATCCAGCGACCTTTCGGCACATCGAGGGACTCGGCATCGAACCCGGCTGGCGGTGCTGGGAAGTGGGAGCGGGGGGCACCTCGGTGGTGTCCTGGCTCGCCGCGAAGGTGGGCCCGACCGGCGAGGTCGTCGCCACCGACATCGACACGTCGCTGCTCGTCCCCCTGGCCCACCCCCCGGTGGACGTCCGGATCCATGACGTAGGCGCCGAGGAACCGCCGGGGGAGGGGTTCGACCTGGTCCACGCCCGGCTCGTCCTGGTCCATCTCCCCGACCGGGAAAGGGCTCTGCGGTCCATGATCCGGGCCCTGCGACCCGGTGGGCGGCTGCTGATCGAGGACGCCGACCCCGCCCTTCAGCCGCTGCTCTGCCCCGACGAGCACGGCCCCGAGCAGCAGCTCGCCAACCGGCTGCGCCAGGGCATCCGCACCCTGCTCGCCGAACGCGGCGCCGACCTGTCGTACGGCCGCAAGCTTCCGCGGCTGCTCCGCGAGGCCGGGCTGCGAGAGGTGGAGGCCGACGCGTACTTCCCCGTGACCTCACCCTGCACGGCCCTCGAAGCCGCGACGGTCCGTCAGATCCGAGACCGCCTCGTCGCCGCCGGGCTGGCCACCGACGAGGAGATCGACCGGCATCTGACCGCTGTCGAGAAGGGGCACATGGACCTGGCCACCGCTCCGATGATCTCTGCCTGGGGCAAGAAGGCGTAGGGCGCGCCTTACGGCCGTCATCCGCACGTCCAGCTGTCGCCGCGCGTGCATCCGGCTCGTATCGACTGCACGTGGGGTGTGCGGGGGGCTGCGCGGCGCCCCGCCGCGGGTGTACGAGTGGGTCGCCGGCGTACGAGCCGGTCACCGGGGCATACGCGTGCCCTCGCCTCCGCGTCAGCCGCCGCGCCCCGGCCGGGAGGGTCTTCCGCCGACCGCGCAGGTTCGCTAGCCGTAGCCGTAGCCGCAGCACAGCCGTGTCACTGGCCGCTGCCCTTAAGCCGCTCGCCGCTCGCCGCTAGCCCCAGTTCGAGCCCTCGTCCCCCGGGCGCCCCGGCGGTCTTCCGCCCACCCTTCGCACTGCCTCCGTCCCCGCCTGGCATCCGCGTGCGGCCGCCTCCTCCGGCGACGCGCCCGAGACCAGCGCGGCGAGGAACGCCCCGGTGAAGGCGTCACCGGCGCCCGTCGTGTCCCGAGGAGCCACCGACATGGCCGGCACGCGCGCGCCCACGGCGCCGGACCGCGCCACCAGAGCCCCGTCCGCACCCGCCTTGGCCACCACCGAGGGCACGAGACGGCTCAGTTTGGCCGCCGCGTCCGCCGGGTCGGTGAGTCCCGTCAGCAGACACGCCTCGTCCCGGCTGGGCAGCAGTACGTCCACTCCCTGCGCGAAGGCCAGGAAGCGATCCACGCCCAGCTCGGCCAGGAAGCCTGTCGAGGCCGGATCCAGACTGACCGGAACGCCGCGCGCGCGTGCCGCCGCGAGCGCCACCTCGGCGAGCGCCCGGCTCGACTCCGAGAACAGCAGATAGCCCGACAGATGCAGCCGGGCGACGCCGTCCAGCAAGACGTCCGACCAGTCGGCGGGTTCGAGGCGCAGGGACGCTCCGCTGTCCGTGAGAAACGTGCGCTCTGCTGCCGCGCCCGTGTCGACGAGGCAGATCACCGTTCCGGTCGCCGCTTCCGAGTCGACCACCAGGTGGGGCCGTACCCCCGCCGCCACCAATTCCCGCTCGTGCCACGCCGCCGTGTCCGTGCCGACCCGACCCAGCAGCCGCACGTCCGCACAGCCCGTGTGGGCAGCCCAGCAGGCGACGTTGGCGCCCGCGCCGCCCGGCAACCTCTGGATCACGGCGGCCGTATCCGTGCCGGTTGCGAGCGGTCCCCGGTGCCGGGCGACCACATCCGTGACCACGTCCCCGACGACCAGCAGCCCCCCGTTCCGGCCCCCCGCGGTCACCTCTCGGCCCACGCCGTGGCAATACGCGCCGCCAGCCGTACGTTGCCCCGCACAGCCGCCAGGTTGGCGCTGAGGGAGGCACCCTCCGTGTGCCGCACGAGGTGGTCCAGCAGGAACGGGGTGACCGCCTGCCCGGTGACGCCCTGCTCCGCGCAGGCGGCGAGCGCGTCGGCGAGTACGCGCGCGTGCAGATCGGGATCGAGCTGCTCCGCCTCCGGTACGGGATGGGCGACGATCAGCGCCGACTCACGGGCCCCGAGCGCGTCCTGGGCCCGCATGACATCGGCGACCTGCTCGGGGGTGCTCAGCGTCCAGTCGACCGGGTGGCCGGAGTCGGACAGATAGAAGCCGGGGAACCGGTCCGTGCCGTAGCCGGCGACGGCCACGCCCAGCGTCTCCAGCCGCTGCAGGGTCGCCGGCACGTCCAGGATCGACTTCACACCGGCGCACACGACGGTGATCCGCGTGCGCGCGAGCAGCCCGAGGTCGGCCGACTCGTCCTGCGTCACCGTCCACTCCCGGTGGACACCGCCCAGCCCGCCCGTCGCGAACACCCGGATGCCCGCCAGCGCGGCCAGCTCTGCCGTCGCCGACACTGTGGTCGCTCCGCTCGCCTCGGCCGCCACGGCCAGGGGCAGGTCACGGTGGCCCAGCTTGCGGATGCCCTCGTCGTTCGCGACCCGCTCCAGCTGCTCCTTGTCCAGCCCGACCCGGGGGCGTCCGTCGAGCACGGCGACCGTCGCGGGTACCGCCCCCTCCCGCCGCACCGCCTCCTCCAGCTCCAGGGCCACCTGGAGATTGCGCGGGCGTGGCAGACCGTGCGCGATGATCGTGGACTCCAGGGCCACCACCGGCCGCCGTGCGTCGATCGCTTCCCGGACTTCTTCCGACACCACCAGCACCATGTGCCCGCCTCCTGTCAGTCGGTCCTTCCTCATCTCTGGCGGCTGCCGACCACGGCTAAACTCTTGCGGCTTGAGGGCGGCGCCACCAGCCTGGCCGCATGACGAGCAACAGCATGCGCCTCGACCATGTGGTCCTGTGGGTGGCCGACCCGGTCGCCGCTGCCCGCTTCTTCGAGGAGACCGTGGGCCTGGAACCTCTGCGGGTGGCCGAGTACGCCGAGGGGAAGGTGACGTTCCCCTCCGTACGCGTCAACGAGGAGACGGTCCTGGACCTGGCCCCGCACAGCGTGGCGGACCGCATGCGGATGCTGCCGGACTCGGCCGACAGCGCCGGTCACCCCGTCAACCACGTCTGCCTGTCCCTGCCGGCCGACGCCTTTGACGCCCTGCGCGCCCGCCTGCGCGAACGCGGCGTGCCCCTGAGCGACATCGGCCACCGTTCGTTCGGTGCCCGCGGTGAGGCGACCCGCTCCTTCTACTTCCGGGACCTCGACGGCAACGTCTTCGAGGCCCGGCACTACGACGAGCAGCCGGCCGCGACCGCTCCGCGGGACGAGTGACTCGAGGCGGCCGACCTCAAGCACGAGCCGCCTGACGCAGACGGCCCCGGTACGTGAGCCGCTCGACGCAGGCGGCCTCGGCACGGGGCAGCCAAGCCGCGTAGAGGGAACGGGCCGCTCAGAACAATGGGCCGCTCAGAACGACGGGCCGCTCAGAACAGCGGCTCGGGCAGAACCCCCTCCAGAGCCAGCAGCTGCCGTTTGGTCTCCAGGCCGCCGCCGAACCCGCCGATGCCGCCGTCTCTCTCCACCACCCGGTGGCACGGCACGATCAGCGGGAGCGGGTTGGCGCCCATCGCGGCGCCGACCGCCTGCGCCCCGCCGGGCTGCCCGACCCGCCGGGCCAGATCGCCGTATCCCACCACGGTGCCGTACGGCACACCGGACGCCAGCTCGCGCAGGACCTGGCGGTTGAACCCGGAGATCAGCGACCAGTCCAGCGGCAGGTCGAAGGTGTGCCGCTCGCCGGCGAAGTACGCCCGCAGCTGGTCGGCCGCATCGGCCAGCAGGGGCGATCGCGGATCCTCCACGGGCTCGACGCCCAGCCGCGCCGCCAGCCGCTCCAGGGCGCGGTCGCGCACGGCGTCCGTGGCGTGGAAGACGACGTTGACCAGGCCGTCATCGGTCGCCGCCAGCATCAGGGGGCCGATGCCGCTGTCGACGACGGCCCACACGACGCGCTGCTGCTCCTGCCCAAGGCTGTCCATGCGCCCACGGTACGACCCCCCACTGACAACGCCGGGTCGGGTCAGCCCGAGCCCAGCGCCGCGCGCACCACGTCGGGCTTGTTGGTGATCACGCCGTCGACACGGTAACCGGCGACCTTACGGGCGGTGGCCGTGTCGTTCACCGTCCAGGCGAACACCCTGAGCGGCTTGCCGTGCGGCCCGTCGAAGGCGTGCACAGCCGAGACGTACCCGATGGAGAGCGACTGGTAGGCGGGGTTGACCAGGTCGATGGACCGGGCGTACTCGTGCAGCTGCGCCACCTTGGGCGTGCCGAGGAAGGCGGTGGTGATCGCGGGCCTCAGCTCATGAACCTTGCGCACGCTGTCGGCGCTGAAGCTCTGCACGATGAGCCGCCGCAGGTGGCCGCGGTCCAGCCAGCCCTCGTCGCCGAGGAGCTTGAGGGCCTGCCGCTCGATGCCCGGGTACAACTCGGGGTTCTTGATCTCCATGAGGAGGCTCTCGTGATTGTGCTCGACCCTTCGCATGTACTGCTTCAGCGTCGGCACGCGCGTGCCCGCGTACGCGGGGGAGAACCACCTGCCCGCGTCCAGCCGCGCGATCTCGGCGGCGGTGAAGTCCTTCACCTTCCAGGGCGCCCGGCCGGGGAAGAGCGTCTTGACGTTCGTGGTGCGCGGCAGGCTGTCGTCGTGGATGACGACCAGCTCACCGTCCTTGGTGCGCTGGACGTCGTTCTCGACCCAGGTGAAGCCCAGCGCCGCCGCCTTGTCGATCGAGGCGAGCGTGTTCTCGGGGGCGTAGGCGGATGCTCCCCGGTGGGCGACCACGGTGGGCGCGGTGACCTTCCCGGCCTTGACGGCCTCACCCACCTCGCCGGCCCGGGCGCCGGGGGCGGGACTCAGCAGAGGTGCCGCGGTTCCCAGGACCGCGGCGACCGTGGCGACCACCACGCGCGTGTGCATGCAGACTCCTCGCGTCGATCGAATACCCACAGCAACAGACTGACAGCGCAGAGTCAACGGCGCGTGGGTGCGCGATGACCAAAGATTGAACGGAGATGTCCAAGTCCGCACACCAGTGCCCCACAACTGGGGCAAGGCCGTGTTTCTTTGCCGGAAAATCGTTCGACCATTCCGGTGGGGGTCATACTTTCTGCGACAACCCTGAACCGCCCGCGCGGTCCTGGGACGGGGGCTTACAGCAGTTTTCCAGGACAGGGCGGAAGGGCAGCCGCGGATGCAAGGCACGGTCGACGGATTCAGCTACGGGGCAGTCACCCCGGTGGTGGCGTACCTGATGGCCTGCATCGGAGGCGCCCTCGGGTTGCGCTGTACCAGCCGGTACCTGCTGGTCACGGGCTCCTGGCGACCCGCCTGGCTGGCCCTGGGCGCAGCCGCGATCGGCTCCGGCATATGGACCATGCACTTCGTGGCGATGATGGGCTTCAGCATCGAGGGAACCGCGATGCACTACGACAAGCCGATCACCTTCGCCAGCCTTGCCCTGGCGATCGTCATGGTCGGGGTGGGGATCTTCATCGTCGGCTACCGCGGGGCCACCGGCACCGCGCTGTTCACGGGCGGCACGATCACCGGCCTGGGCATCGCCTCGATGCACTACCTGGGCATGGCCGGCGTGCGATTCCACGGCCGCTTCACCTACAGCACCCCCACGGTCGCCGTCTCCGTCGTCATCGCGGTCGTGGCGGCCACCGTCGCCCTGTGGGCCGCCGGACGTGTCCATGGCTTCCCGGGGAGCGTGGGCGCGAGCCTCGTCATGGGACTCGCGGTCAGTGGCATGCACTACACCGGCATGGCCGCCCTCGGGGTCCGGCTCGACGGTCCCTCCCACGCCGCCGCGAGCGGTCCGGGGGCCTCCGTGCTGGCACCGATGCTGATCGGTCCGCTCGCCTTGCTGCTCCTCGCGGGCGCGGTCGTGATCTTCGATCCGATGCTGATGGCCCGAGCCGACCGCACGCCGGTCGAGGACAGGCCGGGTGTCCCGGCCGCCGCGGTCGCCGCCCACCCCGGCCGCCGTCCCGCCCTCCACGAGGGGCAGGGGCCCATCCGCAGGCCCGAGCATTACGGCTCCCGCACCCCGCAGAACCGTTGATCGAGACCCGTTGTCAGTGCGGGGTCGTACGGTTGATGACATGCGGCCCGTTTCCCACATCGAACGTACGGTGGCGCCCTTCGAGGTCGTCAGTCCCTATCAGCCCAGCGGCGACCAGCCCGCGGCCATCGCCGACCTGGCCAAACGCATCGAGGCCGGCGAGAAGGACGTCGTCCTGCTGGGCGCGACCGGCACCGGCAAGTCCGCCACCACGGCGTGGATGATCGAGAAGCTCCAGCGCCCCACCCTCGTGATGGCGCCGAACAAGACGTTGGCCGCACAGCTGGCCAACGAGTTCCGCGAGCTTCTGCCGAACAACGCGGTCGAGTACTTCGTGTCGTACTACGACTACTACCAGCCCGAGGCCTACGTTCCGCAGTCGGACACCTACATCGAGAAGGACTCCTCGATCAACGAGGAGGTCGAGCGGCTGCGCCACTCGGCGACGAACTCACTGCTCACCCGCCGTGACGTCATCGTCGTCGCCTCGGTCTCCTGCATCTACGGTCTCGGTACCCCGCAGGAGTACGTGGACCGCATGGTCCCGCTGCGCGTCGGCGACGAGATCGACCGGGACGAGCTGCTGCGCCGTTTCGTCGACATCCAGTACACGCGCAACGACATGGCCTTCAGCCGGGGCACCTTCCGGGTCCGCGGCGACACCATCGAGATCTTCCCGGTCTACGAGGAGCTGGCCGTCCGCATCCAGATGTTCGGTGACGAGATCGAGGCGCTCTCCACGCTCCATCCGCTCACCGGCGAGATCATCAGCGACGACGAGCATCTGTATGTCTTCCCCGCCTCCCACTACGTCGCCGGCCCCGAGCGCATGGAGCGGGCCGTCAACGACATCGAGAAGGAGCTGGGCGAGCGCCTGGCCGAGCTGGAGAAGCAGGGCAAGCTCCTGGAGGCGCAGCGCCTGCGGATGCGCACCACGTACGACATCGAGATGCTCCGCCAGATCGGTACCTGCTCCGGCGTGGAGAACTACTCGATGCACTTCGACGGCCGCCTGCCCGGCTCGCCGCCCAACACTCTGCTGGACTACTTCCCGGACGACTTCCTCCTCGTCATCGACGAGTCGCATGTCACCGTCCCGCAGATCGGCGCCATGTATGAGGGCGACGCCTCCCGTAAGCGCACCCTCGTCGAGCACGGGTTCCGGCTGCCCTCCGCGCTGGACAACCGCCCGCTGAAGTGGGAGGAATTCCAGAAGCGCATCGGTCAGACCGTCTATCTGTCGGCCACCCCGGGCGCCTACGAGCTCTCGCGTTCCGACGGTTTCGTGGAGCAGATCATCCGCCCGACCGGCCTGGTCGACCCGGAGGTCGTCGTCAAGCCGACCGAGGGCCAGATCGACGACCTGGTGCACGAGATCCGCAAGCGCACCGACAAGGACGAGCGGGTCCTGGTGACCACGCTGACCAAGAAGATGGCCGAGGACCTCACGGACTACTTCCTGGAGCTCGGCATCCAGGTGCGCTATCTGCACAGCGACGTCGACACGCTGCGCCGTGTGGAACTGCTGCGCGAGCTGCGTGCCGGCGAGTACGACGTCCTGGTCGGCATCAACCTCCTCCGCGAGGGCCTCGACCTGCCCGAGGTCTCCCTGGTGGCGATCCTGGACGCCGACAAGGAGGGCTTCCTGCGGTCCGGCACCTCGCTGATCCAGACCATCGGCCGCGCGGCGCGCAACGTCTCCGGCCAGGTCCATATGTACGCCGACAAGATCACCCCGGCGATGGAGAAGGCCATCGAGGAGACCAACCGCCGCCGGGAGAAGCAGATCGCCTACAACAAGGCCAGGGGCATCGACCCGCAGCCGCTGCGCAAGAAGATCAACGACATCGTCGCGCAGATCGCCCGCGAGGAGGTCGACACCGAACAACTCCTCGGCTCGGGTTATCGCCAGTCGAAGGACGGCAAGGGCGCCAAGACGCCCGTACCGGCGCTCGGTGACAAGACGGCCAAGGGCGGGAAGGCCGGCAAGGCCGCCAAGTCCGCGAAGGGCGGCAAGGTGCCGACCGACCGACCGGCGGCCGAACTCGCCGAGCAGATCGAGGAGATGACCGAGCGCATGCGCGCCGCCGCCGCGGAGCTGCAGTTCGAGATCGCCGCCCGGCTGCGGGACGAGGTGTCGGAGATGAAGAAGGAACTGCGCCAGATGCGCGAGGCGGGAATCGCCTGACCCTGCGGCACCCGCGCCGCACCGGACCCCGGTACCCACGCCGAGTGTTGCAACACCGACACAAAGCGTGGGCCGGGGCTCGGCCCTGTCGGTGCGCCTGCGTAGGGTTCTGCACAACCGCGCGGTGCGCGACAACAGGGGACGTCGAGAGGGGATCCAGCCGTGTCCGTCAACTTGACCAAGGGTCAGGCCATCAGCCTGGAGAAGAAGGACGGGGCCAGCCTGACCGCCGTCCGTATGGGGCTCGGCTGGCAGGCGGCCAAGCGGCGTGGCCTGTTCGGCTCGCGCACGCGCGAGATCGACCTGGACGCCTCGGCGGTCCTCTTCGCGGAGAAGCAGCCGGTCGACGTGGTCTTCTTCCGTCATCTGGTGAGCGACGACGGTTCCGTGCGCCATACCGGCGACAACCTCGTCGGCGGTGTCGGCCAGGGCGGGGACGACGAGGCGATCCTGGTGGACCTCCAGCGTGTTCCGGTCCACGTCGACCAGATCGTCTTCACCGTGAACTCCTTCACGGGGCAGACATTCCAGGAGGTGGAGAACGCCTTCTGCCGCCTCGTGGACGAGACGAACGGTCAGGAACTCGCCCGCTACACGCTGGCCGGCGGAGGCGAGTACACCGCCCAGATCATGGCCAAGGTGCACCGGGCCGGCTCGGGCTGGACGATGACCGCTCTGGGTGCTCCGGCCAACGGCCGTACCTTCCAGGACCTGATGCCCACGATCCTGCCGCACCTGTAGGAGCGGTGGGCACCGCCCACCCGGGCGGAGGCACGACAGCACGACACAGGGGGCGAGGGCGATGACGGCCGAGCTGGTGCGTGGGCAGAACCATCCGTTGTCCCAGGTCCGGCTGACGATCCGGATCTCGGCCGGGGTACCGGTCCTGGCCGGTGTCGCGCTCGGCGACGAGAACGGCTCGGTGAACGGCCCCGAGTGGGTGGCCCATCCCGGTGCCCCCGCCCTGCCCGGCGTGGAGGTGTCCCGGCAGACCACGGCGGAACACCGCATCGCCCTCGACCTGGCGGCCCTGCCCGAGGTGGTGCGTCGCGTCGGCGTATTCCTCGCCCTGCCCACCGGGACCCCGGGGCCGTTCCGGTTCGGCGCCACGCCCGCCCCGCACACGACCGTCGAGGGCCCCGACGGCGCGGAGCTGGCCTGCTACACCCTCACCGGCCTGGACACCGAGTCCGCCGTGATCGCCCTGGAGCTGTACCTCCGGCAGGACACCTGGAAAGTCCGCGCGATGGGCCAGGGCCACGCCGGCGGCCTTCCGGCGCTCTTCGCCGACCAGGGGGTGCGCGAGGCCGGCGAACTCGCGGCCGCCGTCCAGCAGGCGGCGGCCCAGAGCCCGGCCCATGCGATCCCGGCCGCCTCTGCCGCGCCCGCGCCCACACCCCAGGACATGTCCGCGTCCGCGCCCCCCGCTCCCGGCGCGGCCGAGTCGACACCCTCGTACGACCCGCCGACTCCGTCTGTTCCGCAGCCGCCGTCCGCCGACGGCCGGAACCCGTACGAGGCCCAAGGCGTCGGCGCCGCAACCGAGCCGCGCGGCCTCGGCGGCCGGATCGACTACACGCATCCCCGCCGCCCTGACAGCCCGCCCCCGGCGCCTTCCGCCCCGGCCTCGACCGCAGACGGGCAGCCCGCCTGGCCCGTCGCGGGCGACGCCGTGGGCTGGTCGATGGAGGAACGGCTGTACAACCAGGTGTGGGGCATGTTCGAGGACCTGGCCAGGGCTACGGCCGCGTACCGCAGCGCCGTCGACTTCGCCGACTCCCGGCTGGAGAGGGAGATCGACCAGGCGCTCGCCGACCCCCGGAACCGGCTCGGCACCTCGGGCGATCTCGCTCGGGAGACCGCGTACGCCCGGCGCGCGGAACTGGTCGATCAGGCGCGCGCGGCCTACGACCGCGATCTCGCCCAGCTGACCGCCGAGTCGGAGGTGGTCGAACCCGCGCTCCCGCCCGCGTACGCCGGATGGGAGAGCCCCGTCTGGCATGGCTACCGGGTGCCCACCGAGCCGCCGATGGCGCTGCGACTCGGCGAGCTCCATCTCCCCGAGAGCGCGCCGCTGCGCATCCCGATGCTGGCCAGGCTGCCGCTGGAGCGGGGCCTGTGGGTCGACAGCGGGGCGACGGCGCTGGACGACTCCTTGGACTCCGTCGAACTGCGGCACCTGGCCATGGAGGCGGCCGTCGTACTGGCGGCCCGGCTGCTCGCCGTGCATCCGGTGGGGGAGTTCGCCGTGCATGTCATCGATCCGGCCGGTGCCGGCGCGCGTGCGCTCCTGCCGCTGACCGGTGAAGGGGCGCTCGCCGCTCCTCCCGCGACGGGGGCAGCGGGGGTGAACGAGGTGCTGGAGAGGCTCACCCGTCGCGTCGACCTGGTGCAGATGGCGGTGCGCGCTGATGCGGCCGCCTTGCTGCCGGCGGAGGTCGACCCGGCCCACCAGCTCCTGATCGTCAACGACTTCCCGCACGGGTTCGACGACCGTGCGGTGACCCGCCTTCGCTACCTCGCCGACGAGGGCCCGGCGGTCGGCGTCCACCTCCTCCTGGTCGCGGATCGTGAGGACGCCGCCGCGTACGGCCCGTTGCTCGACCCGTTGTGGCGTTCGCTGATGCGACTCACTCCCTTGCCAGACGACCACCTCGCCGATCCCTGGGTCGGGCACGCCTGGACGTACGAGCCCTCGTCGGTACCGGTCGGGAGCCAGGTCGTGCGGCAGGTGCTCCGCGAGGTCGCCAAAGCGCGGGCCAAGTAAAGGCAAAGCTGCGCTGAGCAGGCACTTTGGGTTTTCCTTTACCAACCACTTTACCTTTCCTTGGTGATTGGGGTAGTCTCTGTGGTGCGGAGGGGAGTACTCCCTGACTGCGGCGTACCCGTCAATACGGACCGTTTCCGGTCCCGGGGCGTCGGCCCCGTGCGGGTGGAAGAGACCTCCGGCAGCGACGACGCTGAAAGTGTTTGCCGTTACTCATGCCGGAGGAACAGTGGAAGTCACCATGGGCTTGTGGGTCCTGACCGTCGTGGGCCTCGCCGCCCTGATCGCCGTCGACTTCTTCATCGGGCGCAAGCCCCATGACGTGTCGATCAAGGAAGCCGGCATCTGGACCGTCGTCTGGATCGCCCTGGCCGGCCTCTTCGGCCTCGGTCTTCTCGTCTTCGGGGGCGGGCAGCCCGCCGGAGAGTTCTTCGCCGGCTTCATCACCGAGAAGTCGCTGAGCATCGACAACCTCTTCGTCTTCGTCCTGATCATGGCGAAGTTCGCGGTACCCACGCAGTACCAGCAGCGTGTGCTGCTCGTCGGCGTCCTGATAGCCCTGGTCCTGCGGGCCGCCTTCATCGCCGCGGGAGCCGCGATCCTCGCCAGCTTCTCCTGGGTGTTCTTCCTGTTCGGCGCCTTCCTGATATGGACCGCCTGGAAGCTCGTGCAGGAGGCCCGCGCCGGCGCGGAGGACGAGGAGTACGAGGAGAACAAGCTGCTGAAGGCCGTCGAGCGAAGGTTCGGTGTGGCCGACCGGTACCACGGCACCAAGCTGTGGATCCAGGAGAACGGCAAGCGGGTCATGACCCCGATGCTGGTCGTGATGCTCGCCATCGGCACCACGGACGTCCTGTTCGCCCTGGATTCCATCCCCGCGATCTTCGGCCTGACCCAGGATCCGTACATCGTCTTCACCGCCAACGCCTTCGCCCTCATGGGGCTGCGTCAGCTGTACTTCCTCATCGGCGGTCTGCTGAAGAAGCTGGTCCACCTGTCGTACGGCCTGTCCATCATCCTCGGCTTCATCGGCGTCAAGCTGGTGCTGCACGCGCTGCACGAGGCGGGTGTCCACGTCCCGGAGATCAGCATCCCCGTCTCCCTCGGCGTGATCTGTGCCGTCCTGATCGTCACCACGATCACAAGCCTGATGGCGACCAGGAAGCGGGCGGCCGGCAGCGACGGCGAGGGCGCCGCCAAGGACAGCGTCGACGCCTGACGACGCCTGGCCGGCCCCCGGGGCGACGCGGGGCCCGGTCCGCCAGGCCCAGGCTCCGCACCGGAAAGGAGAAGAGGCATCCGGAAAGAGCGGAATGCGAATCCTGTACGCCTCTGCGACCATCGCGGCATGATCACTAGGCTGCGATCGCTCACCGGGCAATGGACGATTCTCGTGCCGGTCCTCGCGATCGTCCTGCTGGCCTTCACCTGGGGCCGGAACCTGCCCGGCGCGGTCGTCGGCCTGGTGACACTGGTCCTCGCCGGCTCCGTCCTGGCGGCGGTGCACCACGCCGAGGTGGTGGCCCACCGGGTCGGCGAGCCCTTCGGCTCCCTGGTGCTCGCCATCGCCGTCACGATCATCGAGGTGGCCCTGATCGTCACCCTCATGGTCGACGGTGGCGACAAGAGCTCCACACTCGCCCGGGACACCGTCTTCGCCGCCGTGATGATCACCTGCAACGGCATCGTCGGCATCTGCCTGCTCGTCGCCTCCCTGCGGCACGGTACGGCGATCTTCAATCCGGAGGGCACCGGCGCCGCCCTGGCGACCGTGGCGACGCTGGCTACTCTCAGCCTGGTCCTGCCGACCTTCACCACCAGTAAGCCGGGGCCCGAGTTCTCCACCGTCCAACTGACCTTCGCCGCGGTGTCCTCGCTCATCCTCTACGGCCTGTTCGTGACCACCCAGACCGTGCGCCACCGCGACTACTTCCTGCCGATCACCCGGCAGGGCGACGTCATCACCGCCGACGATCACGCCCAGCCCCCGTCCGCGCGCGCCGCCTGGTTCAGCCTCGGCTTGCTCGGGCTGGCCCTGATCGGCGTCGTCGGCCTGGCCAAGAGCGTGTCGCCCACCATCGAGTCGGGCGTGAAGGCGGCCGGCCTCAACCAGGCCGTCGTCGGTGTGGTCATCGCCCTGCTCGTCCTGCTCCCCGAGACGATCGCCGCGCTGCGCTCCGCCCGCCGGGACCGGGTGCAGACCAGCCTCAACCTCGCGCTCGGCTCCGCGATGGCCAGCATCGGCCTGACCATCCCGGCCGTGGCGCTGGCCTCCGTCTGGCTGGCCGGTCCGCTCGTTCTCGGCCTGGGCTCGACCCACATGCTGCTGCTCGCGCTCACCGTCGTCGTCAGCTCCCTGACGGTCGTGCCGGGACGGGCCACCCCCTTGCAGGGCGGCGTCCATCTGGTGTTGTTCGCCGCCTACCTGGAGCTGGCGATCAACCCGTAGACGAGGCCAGGGGTGGGCGCCGGGTCACCCCATGGAGGGGACCCGGCAAGGCGGTCGTCATCCCGTGGCCGGCTCGACCGCCGGTGCGCTGAGCGGGCGCGTCTCCGGCAGCAGGGCGAAACACCCCAGGCTGAGCAGCGCGATGCCCGTCAGATAGACGCCGACCCCCCACGGGACGCGCCCGCCGTGCTCCGCGAGTGTCGTGGCCACGATCGGGGTGAGCGCGCCGCCCAGGACTCCGCCGAGGTTGTAGCCGACCGCCGCACCCGTGCAGCGCACCCGCGCCTCGAACAGCTCCGGCAAGTAGGCGGCGATCACCGCGAAGGTGGTGATGAAGGCGATCAGCGCCCCCAGGATGCCGAGGAACATCAGCAAGGGCTCACCGGTGGCCAGCAGCGCGACCATCGGGAGCATCCACAGGGCGCAGGCGGCGCATCCCGTCAGGCACATCGGCCGGCGCCCGAAGCGGTCGCCGAGCAGCGCCATGAGGGGGGTGAGCGATCCGTTCACGATCACCGCCGCCATGACACAGGTCAGCATGACCGTCCGGCTCACCCCGAGCCGTTCCGTGGCAAACGCCAGGGACCAGGTCGTCACCGCGTAGAACACCGCGTAACCGGCGGCCAGCCCGCCGGCGGTCAGCAGCACCAGCCGCCGGTGGTGCCGTACGACCTCGACGAACGGCACGCGCGCGTGGTCGTCGAGCTCCAGGAACCGAGGACTCTCCGTGAGCGACGAGCGTAGCCACAGTCCCGCCAGCGCCAGGACCCCCGCCGCCCAGAACGGCACGCGCCACCCCCAGCGCGTGAACTCCGCGTCGGTGAGCGTGGCGGAGAGCGCGAGCATCACCCCGTTGGCGAGCACGAAGCCGATCGCGGGCCCCATCTGCGGGAAGGAAGACCACAGCACGCGCCGCCCCGGCGGCGCGTGCTCGGCGGTCAGCAGTACGGCCCCGCCCCACTCCCCGCCGAGCCCCAGTCCTTGCAGGAAACGCAGGACGAGCAGCAGCACGGGAGCGGCGACACCGATCGTGTCGTACGACGGCACACAGCCCGCCGCGACCGTCGAGGCACCGGTCAGCAGCAGCGAGAGGACGAGCACGGGCCGCCGTCCGCGTCGGTCGCCGAGGTGCCCGAACACCACCGATCCCAGCGGTCTGGCCACGAAACCCACCCCGAACGTCGCGAACGCCGCCAGGGTCCCCGCGAGCGGCGAGAACGTGGGAAAGAACAGGGGACCCAGCACCAGGGCGGCGGCGGTTCCGTAGACGAAGAAGTCGTAGAACTCGATCGCGGTCCCCGCGAGGGAGGCGGCGGCGAGCCGTGGCATGGACGGTGCGCTCACGGCGCGTACATCGTGCATGCTGGCCAAACTACCCACAGTGATCGCCGGTTACGGGGGCGTGCGGTGGTGATCACCCATGCCGGAGCGTGCGCCGCGGTGGCGGAGCGCGCGGCCCACCGCCCGCTCCGGGCGGCGTGATACACCGGGTGCGAGCAGCGGTGGTCGACACACCGCACCGAACGGACCGGAGGAACCGTGCCCCGCACCCTGGCCAACGCCCCGATCATGATCCTCAACGGGCCGAACCTGAATCTGCTCGGCCAGCGCCAGCCCGAGATCTACGGCAAGGACACGCTGGCCGACGTGGAGGCCATGTGTGCGAAGGCGGCGGCCGCACACGGCGGCACGGTGGACTTCCGGCAGTCCAACCACGAGGGCGTACTGGTCGACTGGATCCACGAGGCGCGCGTGAGCCACTGCGGCATCGTCATCAACCCCGGCGCCTACTCGCACACGTCGATCGCGATCCTGGACGCGCTCAACACCTGCGACGGGATGCCCGTGCTGGAGGTGCACGTCTCCAACATCCACCAGCGGGAATCGTTCCGGCACCACTCCTACGTCTCGTTGCGCGCCGACGGCGTGATCGCGGGCTGCGGAGTCCAGGGCTATGTGTTCGGTGTGGAGCGGGTCGCCGCTCTGGCGGGCTCGGCGCGGGCCGACGCGTAGCCCCGCGCCGGCCCGATCCCGGCGGCTCCGTTCCCGGGTCCGGGCCGCCGCCGCGGTGCTACAGGCGTCCGGCCTCCACGATCCGCCGCAGGAAGCGTCGCGTGCGCTCCTGCCGAGGGCCGCCGAAGACCTGGTCGGGGGTGCCGCGCTCCAGCACGACGCCACCGTCCAGAAAGCAAACCTGGTCGGCGACGTCGCGGGCGAACCCCATCTCGTGCGTCGCCAGCACCATCGTCATCCCCTCGTCCTTCAGGCCGCGCACCACGTCCAGCACCTCGCCGACGAGTTCCGGGTCGAGCGCGGCCGTGATCTCGTCCAGCAGCAACAGCCGGGGCCGTACGGCAAGGGCCCGTACGATCGCCACACGCTGTTGCTGGCCGCCGCTCAGCCGGTCGGGGTACGCCTCCGCCTTGTCGGCCAGGCCGAGGCGCTCCAGCAGCTCCCTGGCCCGCTCCTCGGCGTCACCGCGTGAGACGCCGTGCACCCGGCGCGGGGCGAGCGTGATGTTGTCCAGCACGGTCATGTGCGGGAACAGGTTGTACGCCTGGAAGACCACGCCGATACGGCGCCGAACCGCGTCCTGGTCGGCCCGGGGATCGGTGATTTCCTCGCCGTCCAGCCAGATCGCGCCGTCGTCGATCTCCTCCAGGAGGTTGGCGCAGCGCAGCAGCGTGGACTTGCCCGAGCCGGAGGCGCCGATCAAGGCGGTCACCGTGTGCGGGGCGACCTCCAGATCGACGTCCCGCAGCACGACCGCATCACCGAAGGCCTTGCGGACGGACTCCAGACGCAGAACGGGCGAGTCGCTCATAGGGTTCCTCCCTGGGCCCGCCGCCGGTCCATCCGGGCCGTCACCCAGTCCGTGAAGCGGGTCATCGGGATGGTCAGCGCCACGAACACCAGACCCGCGACGATGTAGGGCGTGTAGTTCAGGCTGCGGCCCACGATGATGTCGGCCGCGCGTACGGCGTCCACCGCGCCGCCGATCGACACCAGACCCGTGTCCTTCTGCAGCGACACCAGGTCGTTGAGCAGCGGCGGCACCTGCCGGCGGACCGCCTGCGGCAGCACGACGTAGCGCAGGGCCTGCCGGTTGCTCAGGCCCAGCGAACGTGCCGCCGCCCGCTGGGAGGGGTGGACGGACTCGATGCCGGCCCGGAACACCTCCGCCACGTACGCCGAGTACGTCAGCGTCAACGCGGTACCGCCCAGCAGTACCGGATCCACCGTGACGCCCTGCAGGCGAAGCGCGGGCACTCCCAGCACCACGATCATCAGATTGATGATCAGCGGCAGCCCACGGAAGAAGTCGGTGTACGCCGCCGCCAGGACCCGCAGCGGAAAGAACACCGGTCCGCGCAGGGTCCGCGCGATGGCGATCAGCATGCCGAGGACGAGGACGGCGACGCCGCAGACCAGGAGCAGACGGACGTTCAACCACAGCCCGTCGAGAACCTTCGGCAACGCCTCGCGCGCGTAGTGCGCGCTGAAGAAGGTCTCCTTCGTGCGCGGCCAGCCCGGCGCCTCGACCACGATCAGATAGAGCACGATGGCGGTGGCGAGCGTGGAAACCGCCGCGACGGCCGTGGCGCGGCGGGCACGCGCGCGACGGAAGCGCTCGCGCTCCAGGCGCCGCTCGGAGGGGACGTAACCGTCGTCGGCGACAACACCGCCCTCGGCACCGGCACCCGACTTGTCGGCAGCGCCGATGCCGCTCGGCATGTCGCCCTTGTCGTCACTCCCTTCCGGCACCGACTCGCCCTTGGTGACCGTCACTTGAGCACCGGGGCGTCGACGGCGTCGGAGAGCCACCGCTGCTCCAGCTTCGCCAGGGTGCCGTCCTTGCGCAGGGCGTCGACGGCGCCGGTCACGCACGAGGTGAGCGAGCTGCCCTTGTCCAGCACCAGCCCGAACTGCTCGGGCTTGCCGCCCTGGTTCTCGAACTGCCCGACGATCTTCGCGTTCGTCACCTCGGCCGCGGTGATGTAGAACGCGGTCGGCAGGTCGGTGACGATGGCGTCCACCTGGCCGTTCTTCAGGGCCGACTTGGCCTGGTCGTTCTTGGCGTACACCGCGGGCTCCTGCTTCGGCTTCACCACGTCGCCGATGTAGTCGAGGCTCGTCGTGCCCACCTGCGCGCCCAGCTTGAGGTTCTTCAGGTCCGCGAGGCTCGTCGCCTTGGCGGCCCTGCCGCCCTTCAGCGCGATGACCGCCTGCCGTACGTCGTAGTAGCCGGCGGAGAAGTCCACGGCCTTCCTGCGCTCCGCGCTGATCGACACCTGATTGATGTCGAGGTCGAAGTTCTTCACACCGGGGGCGAACGCCTTGTTGAACGGGACGCTCTGCCACACGACCGCGCTCTTGCCGTACCCGAGTCGCTTGGCCACGGCATAGGCGACGGCGGACTCGAAGCCCTTGCCGTTGGCCGGCTTGTCGTCCTGGAACCACGGTTCGTACGCCGGCTCGTCGGTCGCGATCGTCAGTTTCCCGGACGTCCTGGTGGCCAACTTGCCCTGGGCACAGTGCTGCGCGGCCTTTCCGGACGGAGCGTTCGCCGCCTTCTCCTCGGGTTGCGGAGCGCAGCCGACGGCGCTGGCGAGCAGGACTGTGGTCGCGGAGGCTACCGCGCGGCGCAGGATGCGAGGGGCAGGGTGCATGGCGGGAGAGTGGCAGCGAACGCCGTGTCTGTCCAGGTCACAACGGTAGTTGTCCGCATGGTGGGAACGGGTGTTGCGGACATGTGAACAACGCCCCTGCCGTGCACCCGGCCCCTGGGCCGTCGGCCTGAATCCCGCGCCGCGACCCGACCAGAGTCACGACCCAGAGTCACGAGCCGACGAGGCGTCACGACCCGACCAGGCGTCACGAGCCGCCACGTACCCGGGCCGTCGCGTGTCACCAACCGCGCGCGTGCCACTCCGGCAGATGCGGCCGCTCCGCGCCCAGCGTGGTGTCGTCGCCGTGGCCGGGGTAGACCCAGGTCTCGTCCGGCAGCACGTCGAAGATCTTCGTCTCCACGTCGTGGATCAGGCTCGCGAAGGCCTTCGGGTCCTTGCGCGTGTTGCCGACGCCGCCCGGGAACAGGCAGTCACCGGTGAAGACGTGCGGGTGGCCGTGCGGGTCGTCGTAGACCAGGGCGATCGAACCCGGCGTGTGCCCGACGAGGTGGCGGGCGGTGAGTTCCACCTGCCCCACCCTGATGACGTCGCCGTCGTCGACGAGAACGTCGGTCGGCACCGGGATGCCGGGCGCGTCCTCACGGCCGGCATAGGTGCGGGCCCCCGTGCGGGCGACGACCGCGGCAAGCGCCTGCCAGTGGTCCCCGTGCCGGTGCGTGGTGACGACGGACGCGATGCCGTCGTCACCGATCATGCCGAGGAGCGTCTCCGCCTCGCTGGCCGCGTCGATCAGAAGCTGCTCGTCGGTGGCCCGGCAGCGCAGCAGATAGGCGTTGTTGTCCATGGAGCCGACCGCGATCTTGGTGATCATCAGGTCTTTCAGCTCGTGCACCTGCGCCGGTCCGCCGACCTTGACCTCTCCCGAGTACGTCATGCGGTCAGCCTATAGCGGGGGAGCCCAGGCGGACGGCCGTCGGGCTACAGCGGCGGCAGCTTCGGGAGCGTCCCGCCGTGCACGTCCAGCCCCGCGCCGTCGCGGCGTCCGGCGAGCCAGCCCACCAGCTCCGCCGGCCGGCCGCTGACCGTGATCTCGGGCTCGTCCGCCGGACGACCGGTGCGCCACGCGTGCGTGCCGTCCGTCACGCGGGTCGGTGGGACATCGCCGTGCCCGTCGAACCGTTGTGCGAGGAACTCGGTCTCCCGCCGGATGAACTCGTCGGGAAGATCCTCCAGCTCGTACCCGATCCCGAGATCCACGTGGTGGAGATCCACTTCGACCCACCGCCGGAACGGCACCCGGGACGCGGAATCGGTGACCCCGTTGCGCATCTCCACCGTGCGGCCCCAGTCCGCGGGCACGTCCCCCGCCGCCTGGAAACGGGCCGCGCTCTCGCGGAGATCCGTGAGCTGCGCCTCCAGCGCGCGCGGGGCGTCGCGCTCGATGTCGGCGTCCCGCGCTTCGGCGCTCGCGTACATCGGTCGGCCCGCCAGGACGTTCACGAGCGCGTCCGCGTTCCGGGCGAGGTGGGCGAGGACGTGACCCCGGCTCCAGCCGGGAAGCCGTGACGGCTGGGCGAGTGAGGCGTTGTCCATTTTGGCGACCGCGCTGAGAAGCCGCTCGGTCGCGTCACGTACACATGCCAGGTCATGAGCGTGATCAATCATGGCGCCGACCCTAGCCGGACCACTCCTTCGGGTGAAGGTGATGAACCTCGCCCGCTAATCGAATGCGCGTGCTATATCGTCGAAGGCGGCGTCGGGCATGCTGGAGGGTCGGGGGTTGTTATACGGCGACCGGGCAATCCGACCGGCGTTGTCAGTGGCTCCCCCTAGTCTGAAGAAGCACGGGGGCCTCGCCCCTGTCACTTCTCTCAAGAAAGGTGCGGACCGGCGTGGCCGACCGTCTCATCGTCCGTGGCGCGCGCGAGCACAACCTCAAGAATGTCTCGCTCGACCTGCCTCGTGACTCGCTCATCGTCTTCACGGGTCTGTCCGGGTCGGGCAAGTCCTCCCTGGCCTTCGACACGATCTTCGCCGAGGGCCAGCGCCGCTACGTGGAGTCGCTCTCCTCATACGCCCGGCAGTTCCTCGGCCAGATGGACAAGCCCGACGTCGACTTCATCGAGGGCCTGTCCCCGGCGGTCTCCATCGACCAGAAGTCGACCTCGCGGAACCCGCGCTCGACGGTCGGCACGATCACCGAGGTCTACGACTACCTGCGTCTGCTCTTCGCGCGCATCGGCAAGCCGCACTGCCCCGAGTGCGGCCGCCCGATCACGCGGCAGTCGCCGCAGGCCATCGTGGACAAGGTGCTGGAGCTCCCGGAAGGGAGCCGGTTCCAGGTGCTGTCACCGCTGGTGCGCGAGCGCAAGGGCGAGTTCGTCGATCTCTTCGCCGACCTCCAGACCAAGGGCTACTCCCGCGCGCGGGTGGACGGCCAGACCATCCAGCTCTCCGAGCCGCCGACGCTGAAGAAGCAGGAGAAGCACACCATCGAGGTGGTCGTGGACCGCCTCACGGTGAAGGACTCCGCCAAGCGCCGCCTCACGGACTCCGTGGAGACCGCCCTCGGCCTGTCCGGCGGCATGGTCGTGCTCGACTTCGTGGACCTCCCGGAGGACGACCCCGAGCGCGAGCGCATGTACTCGGAGCACCTCTACTGCCCGTACGACGACCTCTCCTTCGAGGAGCTCGAGCCCCGCTCCTTCTCCTTCAACTCGCCCTTCGGCGCGTGCCCCGAGTGCACCGGCATCGGCACCCGCATGGAGGTCGACCCGGAGCTGATCGTCCCGGACGAGGACAAGTCCCTGGACGAGGGCGCCATCCACCCCTGGTCGCACGGGCACACCAAGGACTACTTCGGCCGCCTGATCGGTGCCCTCGCCGACGCGCTGGGCTTCCGCACGGACATCCCCTTCGCGGGCCTTCCGCAGCGCGCCAAGAAGGCGCTGCTCCACGGCCACAAGACCCAGATCGAGGTGCGGTACCGCAACCGGTACGGCCGCGAGCGGGTGTACACCACGCCGTTCGAGGGCGCGGTGCCGTTCGTCAAGCGCCGGCACAGCGAGGCCGAGAGCGACGCCAGCCGTGAGCGCTTCGAGGGCTACATGCGCGAGGTGCCCTGCCCCTCCTGCGAGGGCACACGTCTGAAGCCGATCGTTCTCGCCGTCACGATCATGGAGAAGTCGATCGCCGAGGTCGCCGCCATGTCGATCAGCGACTGCGCCGACTTCCTGGGCAAGCTCAAGCTGAGCGCCCGCGACAAGAAGATCGCCGAGCGGGTGCTGAAGGAGGTCAACGAGCGGCTGCGCTTCCTGGTCGACGTCGGCCTGGACTACCTCTCGCTGAACCGCGCCGCGGGCACCCTGTCCGGCGGCGAGGCCCAGCGCATCCGCCTCGCCACACAGATCGGCTCCGGCCTCGTCGGCGTCCTCTACGTGCTGGACGAGCCGTCCATCGGTCTGCACCAGCGGGACAACCACCGGCTGATCGAGACCCTGGTCCGGCTGCGTGACATGGGCAACACGCTCATCGTCGTGGAACACGACGAGGACACCATCAAGGTCGCCGACTGGGTCGTGGACATCGGGCCCGGCGCCGGTGAGCACGGCGGCAAGGTGGTGCACAGCGGCTCCCTGAAGGAGCTGCTCGCCAACACCGAGTCGCAGACCGGCGCCTACCTCTCGGGCCGCAAGGCGATCCCGCTGCCGGAAGTGCGCCGCCCCCGTGACCTGTCACGGCAGCTCACCGTGCACGGTGCCCGCGAGAACAACCTGCAGGACATCGACGTGTCCTTCCCGCTCGGTGTGTTCACGGCCGTCACCGGTGTCTCCGGCTCCGGCAAGTCGACCCTGGTCAACGACATCCTCTACACCCACCTGGCCCGAGAGCTGAACGGGGCGCGCAACGTCCCGGGGCGGCACACGCGCGTGGACGGCGACGACCTGGTCGACAAGGTCGTCCATGTCGACCAGTCGCCGATCGGCCGCACCCCGCGGTCCAACCCGGCCACGTACACGGGTGTCTTCGACCACATCCGCAAGCTGTTCGCCGAGACCACCGAGGCGAAGGTCCGCGGCTACCTGCCCGGCCGGTTCTCCTTCAACGTCAAGGGCGGCCGCTGCGAGAACTGCGCGGGCGACGGCACGATCAAGATCGAGATGAACTTCCTCCCGGACGTCTACGTCCCGTGCGAGGTCTGCCACGGTGCCCGGTACAACCGGGAGACCCTGGAGGTCCACTACAAGGGCAAGTCCATCGCCGAAGTGCTGAACATGCCCATCGAGGAGGCGACCGACTTCTTCGAGGCCGTTCCGGCCATCTCGCGGCACCTGCGGACGCTGAAGGACGTCGGCCTCGGCTACGTCCGCCTCGGCCAGTCCGCGACCACCTTGTCCGGCGGCGAGGCCCAGCGGGTGAAGCTCGCCAGCGAGCTGCAGAAGCGGTCCACCGGGCGCACGGTCTACGTCCTGGACGAGCCGACCACCGGTCTGCACTTCGAGGACATCAGCAAGCTGCTGACGGTCCTCGGCGGTCTGGTCGACAAGGGCAACACGGTCATCGTCATCGAGCACAACCTCGATGTGATCAAGACCGCCGACTGGATCGTGGACATGGGCCCCGAGGGCGGTGCCGGAGGCGGACTCGTGGTCGCCGAGGGCACACCCGAGGAGGTCGCCGGGGTCTCGACGAGCCACACCGGCAAGTTCCTGCGGGAGATCCTCGACGCCGACCGCATCAGCGACGCGGAGGCCGTCAAGGCACCGCGCGCCACGGCCAGGAAGACGGCCGCGACGGCCAAGACGGCCGCGGCAAGGTCGACGGCGAAGAAGACGGTGACCGCCAAGGCCAACAACACGGCCACGAAGAAGGCCGCCGCGGTCAAGAAGACCGCGAGCGCCACGAAGAAGGCGACGCCCGCGAAGAAGACGACGCGGGCTCGCAAGGCCTGAGGCGACGACGCCGGCCCGGCCGACAGCCGTCACAGGCCGGGCCGGACGGCATAGCCGACAGCCGAAACGGCTCGGTCGTAGGCCGGTCGGAAACCCTGTCTGACATCGCATCAAAGAATCGGTGCCCCGTGGGAACTCCCCGCGGGGCACCGCTCGTTCCGCAATCAGCAAGCCCGGCAAGGTGGAGCGGCAGGCCCTCCGACCGCCTGTCCGGCCACTCCAAGGCTCGTACCTTGACAAGACCACAGGGGATTCAGACCGGTCACCACTCACCCAGCTCGGCCGCGTACGGCGGCTCGGCCCCCGCCCGTGAGCAGGTGACGGCCGCCGCGCGCGCCGCGAAGCGCAGCAGCCGTGCCCAGCCCTCCGTCCCGAGGGCGGCGAGCCCTCGCGGAGTCAGCGCGTCCTGAGCGGACAGCCCGTGCAGCAAGGCCGCGTTCACCGTGTCACCGGCACCGATGGTGTCCACGACGTCGACCTTCTCGCCCGGTACGGTCAGCTCGGCGCCGTCCCGGGTGTACACGCTCAGGCCGTCGCCACCCCGGGTCACCACGACGGCCGACGGGCCCGCGGCCAGCCACTCGGCGGGGGTACCGCCCAGCCACGCCGCGTCCTCGGCGGAGAGCTTCAGCAGTGACACCGAGGGCAGCCAGCTCTTGAATCGCGCCCGGTAGGCGTCCGCGTCCGGGATCAGTCCCGCCCGGACATTGGGGTCGAGCGCGGTGAACAGCCCCTGACCGGCCGCCGTCCGCATCAGCTCCTCGTAGGCGCTCGCCCCCGGTTCCAGGACGAGCGAGCAGGTGCCGAACGACACCGCGCGCGTGCCGGCGGGAAGCGCGGCGGGCGCGGTGAACAGACGGTCGGCGGTGCCGTCGACATAGAAGGAGTAGGCGGCCGACCCGCCGGCGTCGAGCGTGGCCACCGCGAGAGTCGTGGGCTCCGGACCGCGCGTCACGGTCGACACATCGACCCCGGCTCGTCGCAGCCCGTCGAGCAGGGCCTCTCCGAAGGCGTCGGACGAGGTGCGGGAGCAGAAGGCGGTGCGGGAACCGAGTCGCCCGAGGGCCACTGCGGTGTTGTACGGTCCGCCACCGAGCGCCGGTCTCAGCTCCGCCAGAGCGCCGGGGCCCTGCGGTACCAGGTCGATCAGTGCCTCACCGGCGACGACGATCATGAGGCGGTTCCTCCCTCGGACAGAGTGGATGATGCGGTCGGCCAGGCCTCTTCGGTCCCGGCCGGTTTCTCCGGGCAGCCGCACGAGGTGCGGTGTACGAAGGCGCTCGGCAGACGCACTGTCCGGGCCGCGCGGTCCGGCTCGGCCAGGCGGTCCAGGAGAACTCGGACGGCCGTCGCGCCCATTTCCCTGCCGGGTTGGGCGACGGCGGTGAGCCGGGGCGAGAACAGATCGGCCCAGGCGAAGTCGTCGAAGCAGCACAGGGCCATGTCGTCCGGCACGGACAGGCCGTGTCGGCGCAGCGCACGCAGGGCGCCGATGGTCATCGCGTTGTTGGCGGTGACCAGCGCTGTGGGCGGCTCGGGCAGCGCGAGGAGTGAGGCCGTGGCCCGTTCGGCAGCGGTGGACTCCGAATCGCCGGACACCACGAGCCGCGCGTCATAGCCGAGACCGGCGGTGGCCAGACCGGTCCGGTAGCCGGCGATGCGCTCACTGGTCGTGCTGAGCCCGGACAGACCCGCGACCAGGCCGATCCGGCGATGGCCCAGACCTGCGAGATGAGTGACGAGTCCCGCGGTCGGTTCGGCGCTCTCGGCACAGACCTGGTCGAATGCCGGCGAGCCGCCGGTAGGGGCGGCATCCGCTCCGGCGCCGTTGGGGGTCTTGTCATGGGCAGCTGGCCGGCCGTCGGCCGCCGTGTCCTCCAGTACGCGCGCGTCGAGCACCCGGTCCAGGAACACCGTCGGCACGGCATGGCGGCGCAGATAGCCGACGAGGTCGTGCGGGTGCGCCGACGGTGCGACGATCAGGCCGTCGACCCGGCGCTCGTGGAGAAGCTGTACGACCGTGCGCTCATGCCGGGGGTCGTCGTGCGGGTCGGCGATGAGCAGACCGTATCCCGATTCCAGAGCGGCGGCCTCGACACCCTGGAGGATCTCCGTGAAGTATGGGTTGCTGATCGCCGACACCGCGAGCCCGATGGAGCGGGTCCGGGAGGTCACCAGGGAGCGGGCCAGGGTGTTGGGCGTGTAAGCGAGCTCCTCGACGGCTTCGAGAACAGCTTGGCGGGTGTGTGCCAGCACCGGCCGCGTGCCGTTGAGCACGTGGGAGACCGTCGCCACGGACACCCCGGCGCAGCGGGCGACGTCCGCCATGGTGGGCATCGTGCTCCCTCTCCTCCGTCGGCCGGGCCGGGGGACCAGGCCCGGACTCTCGAGAGCCGAGCCGAGCCGAGCCGAGCCTGAGCCCGACACGTCTGGCCTCGGCGGGGAAGCTACCTCATGGATCGGGCTCGCGTAAACGCTTACGCAAGCGTTTACGTCCGCCTCGGCGAGCCGCCTGAGGTTTTCCCGCCCTCACCGCCGGACGGCGCCCTGTGGCAGCCCCAGCCCCGCCGCCGGGTCGGCACATCTGCCCGGGTATCGTCGCTCCGCACGCCCCTTGACCCGTGGAGTCCCATATGCCCGCCGGACCGTTCACCAGCCGCCGCACCGTACTGCGAGGGGCCGCCGCGGTCCCGGTCGCCGGGATCGGCCTGGCCGCCTGCTCGGCTCCAGGCGACGAGGGCGGGGCCGCGGCCACCCCGACGGCGCCTGTCGACCTCGGCGCCGAGAGCGAGGTGTCGAAGGGCGGGGCCAAGCTCTACCGGGACCACAACGTCGTGGTCAGCCGCGACAGAGACGGCACCCTGAAGGCGTACAGCACGATCTGCACCCACGCCGGGTGCCCGATCAACAAGCTGCAGGGGACGACTTTGATCTGCCCCTGCCACGGCAGCCGGTTCGACGCCGTGACCGGCAAGGTGGTCCAAGCGCCGGCCACCGAGCCCCTGAACGAGCTGTCGGTGAAGTCCGCGAACGGCAGGATCGTCGCCGGTCCCGCCTCCTGACCGGAGAGTGGTCCGGCTCGCGGCCCGTTTCATGCCGGGCAAGGGCGGCGAGACCGCTCAGTCCCAGCTCCAGGCGATGCCGGTGATCCCTGGCCGGATGCGCGGCTCGACCACGTGGACGCACCGGTGCGGCCCCGTGACGGACAGCTTCTGGCGGCCGGCGCGCGGAGCCGCGGGCGAGGACTGGGTGAAGCGATGGCACCGGGCCGGCAGCGCGGCGGCGTCGAAACATACCTGGAGGGCGTACTGCCCGCCGGGAAAGCCGAAGCGGCGCAGGTACTCGCGGGAGGCGCCGGCCGTTGCGTCGTCGATGGCGTACCGGAAGAGGAAGGTGTCGCCGGAGCGGAGCGGGGCACCGAAAAGCAGCTCGACGGCCAGTACACCGCTGTCCTGGTCCCAGCGGATGCGACCTGTGCGGCAGTTCTCCAGGGCCCGTACCCGCATGTCGCGCGGGCTGCTGCCGGGGTCGCCGTGGTGTACGGCGACGAAGCGGTCGACGCCGTCGCGGTGGGCCCGCACGATGTGATGGGCCTCCAGACCCGCCAGTTCGCGCCCGGGGCCGATCCGGACGCGCTCATGGTGGCCCAGGGTGTGCAGTCCGCCGTCCAGCGACCAGCCCAGCTCGGTTTGCAGCCGGTCCAGGACGTCCGAGGCCGCGGTCAGCGCGCGGTACGAGTGGCTCCCCGGACGGTCGGCCGTCGTGTCGTCGTCGGAGTCGGCGAGCAGCCGGATCAGTGACTCGTCCGGCAGCCGGAGTATCTCCTCCAGTGCCCGTACGGCGCGCAGTGACTCCGGGCGCTGCGGGCGGCGTGCGCCCTGTTGCCAGTAACTCAGGCTGGTCACACCTACCTTGACGCCATGCCGCGACAGATGGTGCTGGACCCGCTGGAGCGGCAGTCCGCGTGCGGCGATCGCGGCGCGCAGCGCCACGTGGAAGGGACCGCCCCGCAGGGCCGTGTTCAGTTCCGCGGTGGGGGCGTCCGCGTGCTCTGTGGCATGCCGCATGCCGAGGGGCCTTTCTGTGAGGTGTCACTACGGCTGGTCAGACCGTTGGCGCGTGTGCGGGGGCCACCCCCGTGGACGCGGTAGACGCCCGTGGCTGCGCACGCCGAACCCGTCCGCGTGCTGCGCGGCCCCGAGTTCCCGTGCATTGAAGCGTGTTGACCAGACCCCGACAACACCTGTGGCTCAGTCGCGGCACACTCTGGCCGGACCGTGCCCCACGCGGGCGGCCGACGAACGGGATCGGGTCATGGGAACGCGCCGGACGTGATCGGGGCCACGGGGCGGACAGCACGGGACCGCACGGGGTTCGCGTACGCATCCGCATCCGCATCTACATCCGCGACAGTGACGTTCCGGCGCCACACGGAGACCCCCCGCCCCGCACCCGACCTCTCCACCCCGGCACCCGACCTCCTCCCCCCCCGGCACCCGACCTCGCCCCCCCGCCGCATCCCGAGCCCGCTCACCTCCCGCACCCCACGCCGCCGCCCCACCGGCCCCAGGAGCCCCGCGTCCGCCCACCGGCCCCAGGCTCTCCGCTGCCACCCGCGGTCCCCGCCCCCGGCCCCCTCACACCGCCCCCAGCCCATCCACAGCGGCCGGCCAAGTACAGCCGGCGTTATCCACAGGCCCGACGCGGTGTCGGTGCTCGCCAGTAGGGTGTGAGACATGGCCGACCCCTCCAGCTACCGCCCCAGGCCGGGTGAGATCCCGGACTCTCCGGGGGTGTACAGGTTCCGTGACGAGCACCGCCGGGTGATCTACGTCGGAAAGGCGAAAAGCCTCCGTCAGCGCCTGGCGAACTACTTCCAGGATCTGGCGGGCCTGCACCCGCGCACCCGGACGATGGTGACCACCGCCGCGTCCGTGGAGTGGACCGTCGTGTCCACGGAGGTCGAAGCGCTCCAGCTGGAGTACTCCTGGATCAAGGAGTACGACCCCCGGTTCAACGTCAAATACCGTGACGACAAGAGCTATCCGTATCTCGCGGTGACGATGAATGAGGAGTTCCCCCGTGTCCAGGTGATGCGAGGTCACAAGAAGAAGGGCGTTCGGTACTTCGGCCCGTACGCGCACGCGTGGGCCATCCGGGACACCGTCGATCTGCTGCTGCGGGTCTTCCCGGTGCGCACCTGCTCGGCCGGTGTCTTCAAGAACGCCGCCCGCACGGGCCGCCCCTGTCTGCTCGGCTACATCGGCAAGTGCTCCGCCCCTTGCGTCGGCCGCATCAGCCCCGAAGACCACTGGGAGCTGGCCGACGAGTTCTGCGACTTCATGGCGGGCCGCACCGGCACCTACCTCCGCCGTCTGGAGCAGCAGATGGTGGAGGCCGCCGAGGAGATGGAGTACGAGCGGGCCGCCCGCCTGCGCGACGACATCGAGGCCCTGAAGAAGGCCATGGAGAAGAACGCGGTCGTCCTCGCCGACGCGACCGACGCCGACCTCATCGCCGTCGCGGAGGACGAGCTGGAGGCGGCGGTGCAGATCTTCCACGTGCGCGGTGGCCGGGTGCGTGGTCAGCGCGGTTGGGTGACCGACAAGGTCGAGGACGTCACCACGGGCGCTCTGGTCGAACACGCTCTGCAGCAGCTGTACGGGGAGGAGTCCGGGGACGCGGTTCCCAAGGAGGTCCTGGTCCCGGCGCTGCCCGAGCCGGTCGAGCCGGTCCAGGAGTGGCTGACCGGCCGCCGTGGCGCGAACGTCTCGCTGCGCATCCCGCAGCGGGGCGACAAGAAGGCGCTGATGGAGACAGTGCAGCGCAACGCCCAGCAGGCTCTCGTCCTGCACAAGACCAAGCGGGCCTCCGACCTGACCACGCGCTCACGGGCCCTGGAAGAGATCGCCGAGGCCCTCGACCTGGACAGCGCTCCGCTGCGGATCGAGTGCTACGACATCTCGCACCTCCAGGGTGACGACGTGGTCGCGTCCATGGTCGTCTTCGAGGACGGCCTGCAGCGCAAGAACGAATACCGGCGCTTCCAGATCAAGGGCTTCGCCGGGCAGGACGACGTCCGCTCCATGCACGAGGTGATCACCCGCCGCTTCAGGCGCTACCTCGCCGAGAAGGAGAGGACCGGGGAGTGGACCGACGGGGACGGCGCGGACAGCGCCCTCGGTGATGGAGAGGGCGCTCCCGCCGGCACGGGGGCGATCGACAGCGGGGCGATCGACACGGGGAGGGGCGACGCGGGAGCGATCGGCACGGGCGGCACCGTGACAGGCGCGGTGGAGACCGGCGGGGTCGACGACGGCGTCCGGGAGGAAGGGATCACGCACGCCCTCAAGGAGGAGGACGGACGCCCCAAGAAGTTCGCCTACCCGCCTCAGCTCGTCGTCGTCGACGGTGGTCAGCCGCAGGTCGCGGCGGCCCGGCGCGCCCTGGATGAGCTGGGCATCGACGACATCGCCGTCTGCGGTCTCGCCAAGCGTCTGGAGGAGGTCTGGGTGCCCGGCGAGGACGACCCGGTGATCCTGCCGCGCACCAGCGAGGGCCTCTATCTGCTCCAGCGCGTCCGTGACGAGGCACATCGCTTCGCCATCACCTACCAGCGGGTCAAACGCTCCAAGCGCTTCCGGTCCAGCCCGCTGGACGACGTCCCCGGCCTGGGTGAGACCCGCAAACAGGCGCTCATCAAGCATTTCGGCTCGGTGAAGAAGCTGCGGTCCGCCACAATCGAACAGATCCAACAAGTGCCCGGGATAGGCCGGAAGACGGCCGAGACGATCGCCGTGGCCCTCGCCCAGGCGGCCCCGGCCGCACCCGCCGTGAACACGGCGACCGGAGAGATCATTGAGGACGAGGAACCCGAGACGACGGCGGGTTCCTCGGGGGAGCCCGTGACCGCGGGCGTCCCTGACGAACGACGGGGGCAGGAGACATGACCGACCACGAAGCACAGCCCACAGCGCGGCGAGATCAGCCCACCGGCGACACGGCCGACGACCCTGTCCGGCACGGCGCCGGCCAGGGCGGCGAAGGCAGCGCCCACGGCACCGCGGACAGCGACGCCGGCGACGACGCCGGTCGGGACACGGGCCAGGACAACGGAGCACAAGTGAGTACGGGCAGTGAGACAGCCGGGGCCCCAGAGGCGGCCATCCCCGAGCTGGTGATCATCTCCGGGATGTCCGGAGCGGGCAGGTCGACGGCCGCGAAGTGTCTGGAGGACCTCGGCTGGTTCGTCGTGGACAACCTCCCACCCGCCCTCATCCCCACCATGGTCGAGCTGGGCGCCCGCTCCCAGGGCAACGTGGCGCGGATCGCCGTGGTCGTGGACGTGCGCGGCCGCAGGTTCTTCGACAATCTGCGCGAGTCCCTCGCGGACCTGGAGTCCAAGCACGTCACCCGGCGGATCGTCTTCCTGGAGTCCTCCGACGAGGCCCTGGTGCGCCGCTTCGAGTCGGTGCGCCGCCCGCACCCCCTGCAGGGCGACGGCCGCATCGTGGACGGCATCGCCGCCGAGCGCGAGCTGCTGCGCGAGCTGCGCGGTGACGCCGACCTGGTGATCGACACCTCCAGCCTCAACGTGCACGAGCTGCGCGCCAAGATGGACGCCCAGTTCGCCGGTGAGGAGGAGCCCGAGCTGCGGGCCACCGTGATGTCCTTCGGCTTCAAGTACGGCCTGCCGGTCGACGCCGACCTCGTGGCGGACATGCGGTTCCTGCCCAACCCGCACTGGGTCCCGGAGCTCCGCCCCTACACCGGGCTCAACGAGGAGGTCGCCGCCTACGTCTTCAACCAGCCCGGCGCCAAGGAGTTCCTCGACCGGTACGCCGAGCTGCTGCGGCTGATCGCGGCCGGCTACCGACGCGAGGGCAAGCGGTACGTGACCATCGCGATCGGCTGTACCGGCGGTAAGCACCGCTCGGTCGCGATGTCGGAGAAGCTCGCCGCGCGGCTCGCGGCCGAGGGCGTGGAGACGGTGGTCGTACATCGGGACATGGGACGGGAATGACGGAACGTACACGGCGGCTGGGCCGGTTGCGCCGGGTGGTCCCGGAGGGGCGCGCGAGCCGTGCCGCTACCGGGGCCGGGGCGGCCCGGCCCGTCGAGGCGCGCGGCGGGCGCGCCCGCCGCCGCGGCACCCAGCCCAAGCTCGTCGCTCTGGGCGGCGGCATGGGACTGTCCGCCTCGCTGGCCGCGCTGCGCCGGATCACCGGGGATCTGACCGCCGTCGTCACCGTGGCCGACGACGGCGGTTCCAGCGGCCGGCTGCGCGACGAACTGGGCGTGCTGCCGCCCGGCGATCTGCGCAAGGCGCTGGCCGCGCTGTGCGGCGACGACGACTGGGGCCAGACCTGGGCCCGGGTCATCCAGTACCGCTTCCAGTCCCAGGGCGACCTGCACGACCACGCGGTGGGCAATCTGCTGATCGTCGCCCTGTGGGAGCAGCTGGGCGATCACGTCCAGGCCCTCGACCTGGTCGGCAAACTGCTCGGCGCGCACGGGCGCGTGCTGCCTATGTCGGCCGTGCCGCTGGAGTTGCAGGCCCTGGTCAAGGGCCATGACCCGGCGCGCCCGGACGACGTGGACACCGTGCGGGGGCAGGCGACCGTCGCCCTCACGCCCGGCGAGGTGCAGTCGGTGCACCTCCTGCCCAACGACCCGCCCGCCGTCCCGGAGGCCGTCGCCGCCGTGCTGGACGCGGACTGGGTGGTGCTCGGCCCCGGCTCCTGGTTCTCCTCGGTCATCCCGCATCTGCTCGTGCCCGAGTTGCTGGACGCCCTCACCGAGACGAAGGCGCGCAAGGTCCTGTCCCTGAACCTCGCCCCGCAGCCCGGAGAAACCGAGGGCTTCTCCCCGCAGCGTCATTTGGAGGTTTTGGGGCGACACGCCCCTAAACTCGCCCTGGACGTGGTGCTGGCCGACGAGGCCGCCGTGCCCGATCGTGACTCGCTCACCGAGGCCGCCAAGCGGCTGGGAGCCGCGGTCGAGCTGGCGCCCGTGGCCCGGACCGACGGAAGCCCCCGGCACGACCCGGAGCTGTTGGCCGCCGCGTACGACCGTATTTTTCGGATGCATGGAAGGATCGGCCCATGGCGATGACGGCAGCGGTGAAGGACGAGATCTCCCGGCTCCCCGTCACCCGGACCTGCTGCAGGAAGGCGGAGGTCTCCGCCATTCTGCGGTTCGCCGGCGGCCTCCACCTGGTGAGCGGGCGCATTGTGATCGAGGCGGAGCTGGACACCGCGATGGCGGCCCGCCGCCTCAAGCGGGACATTCTGGAGATCTTCGGCCACAGCTCCGAGCTGATCGTGATGGCACCCGGTGGGCTGCGCCGCGGCTCTCGTTACGTCGTGCGGGTCGTCGCGGGCGGTGACCAGCTGGCGCGGCAGACGGGCCTGGTGGACGGCCGGGGCCGGCCGATCCGCGGGCTGCCCCCACAGGTGGTCTCCGGTGCCACCTGTGACGCGGAGGCGGCCTGGCGGGGGGCGTTCCTGGCGCACGGCTCGCTGACCGAGCCGGGCCGCTCCTCCTCCCTGGAGGTGACCTGCCCGGGGCCCGAGGCGGCGCTCGCGCTGGTCGGTGCCGCCCGTCGGCTGTCGATCGCCGCGAAGGCCCGTGAGGTGCGCGGAGTGGACCGGGTGGTCGTCCGTGACGGTGACGCGATCGGCGCGTTGCTGACCCGGCTCGGCGCCCACGAGTCCGTGCTGGCATGGGAGGAACGGCGGATGCGCCGAGAGGTGCGGGCCACCGCCAACCGGCTCGCCAACTTCGACGACGCCAACCTCCGTCGTTCGGCGCGGGCCGCCGTGGCAGCCGGGGCCCGGGTGCAGCGGGCCCTGGAGATCCTGGCCGACGAGGTACCCGAGCACCTCGCCGCCGCCGGACGGCTGCGGATGGAGCACAAGCAGGCCTCGCTGGAGGAGCTGGGCGCGCTCGCCGATCCGCCGCTGACGAAGGACGCGGTCGCGGGCCGGATCCGCCGCCTGCTGGCGATGGCCGACAAGCGCGCCTCGGACCTGGGCATCCCGGGCACGGAGGCCAACCTCTCGGAGGAGCTGGCGGACAACCTGGCCGGCTGACCGCCCCGCGCCAACACACCGGCGCCGAGGGCCCTTTGGAGCCTTCGGCGCCGGCGTCGGCACACCGGCGGCCGACGTGCTCGTCCATACGCCGGTCGCACTCTTCCGCACACCCGTCCGCGCGCCGATCGGCGCACGGCCGCCGCGCGTTTACGTGGCCATGAGGCGCTCTTGACTCGATCATGAAGTGACATGAGCCTGGCAACGCGTTCGTCGCTGTGGCGGACCACCTCCAGGGGGGTTCATGAGACACAGAGCGAGATCGATCCTCGCTGTCGGCGCGCTGCTGCTCGGCGGAGCAAGCCTCGCGCCCATGGCCCAGGCGCAGAACGGAAGCCCGGCTGGGCCCGACCCGGGCGAGATCAGGGTCTTCCACGCCGATGTCACGCGCGAGCAGCTGCCGCTGCTCCTGGCGGCCGGGCAGGACGGCCGGGAACTCGGCGACCAGGTCACGGCGGGCGGAAAGACCGAGGTCGAGGTCTACCTCACCGCCCAACAGGCCGCCAGGCTCCGCAAGCAGGGCGTCGTCCTCACCGAACACACCCTCTCGGCCAGGGCGGAGGCGCGCACCGAGGACGCCGCGCAGGGCGTGTTCCGCCCGTACAGCGGGAAGGGCGGCCTCCAGGAGGAGATCCTCGGCATCGCGAAGGCCCATCCAGGCCTCACCAAGGTCGAGTCCATCGGCAAGACCGTCAAGGGCCAGGACATCCTCGCGCTCAGACTGACCAAGAACGCGAAGAAGTCGAAGGACGGCGCCAAACCGGCCGTGCTGTACATGTCCAACCAGCACGCCCGCGAGTGGATCACGCCGGAGATGACCCGGCGTCTGCTGCACTACTACCTGGACCACTACAGGAGCGACCGGCGCGTCAAGAAGATCGTCGACTCGACCGAGCTGTGGTTCGTGCTCTCCGCCAACCCCGACGGCTACGACTACACCTTCAAGGACTCCGGCACCCGTCTGTGGCGCAAGAACCTGCGCGACGTCAACGGCGACGGCACCATCGGCACGGGCGACGGCGTCGACCTCAACCGCAACTTCGGCTACAAGTGGGGCTACGACGACGAGGGTTCGTCCCCGAGCCCCACCAGCGAGACCTACCGCGGAGCGAGCCCCGAGTCCGAGCCCGAGACCAGGGCGCTCGACGGCTTCGAGAAGCGCGTCGGCTTCAGTTACGCCATCAACTACCACTCCGCCGCGGAACTCCTCCTCTACGGCGTCGGCTGGCAGGTGGCCACCCCGACCCCGGACGACGTGCTCTACAAGGCGCTCGCCGGTACCCCCGACAACCCGGCCGTCCCGGGCTACCGTTCGCAGCTCTCCTCGGAGCTGTACACCACCAACGGGGAAGCGGACGGGCACGCGTCGAACGTCAACGGGATGGCGATGTTCACCCCCGAGATGTCGACCTGCGAGACCGCCTCGGGCATCGACCCGGACGACGCCTGGAAGCCGGAGGACTGCCAGTCGGTGTTCAACTTCCCCGACGACGAGAAGCTGATCCGGCAGGAGTTCGAGAAGAACGTCCCGTTCGCGCTCTCCGTCGCCGAGACCGCCGTACACCCGGACAGGCCGGTCTCCTCCGTCGGGCTGAGCGCCGCCGACTTCACACCGGCCGCGTTCTCCACCTCGTACTCCCGGGGCGCGGACCAGGAGGTCTCCGTCGTCGTCCGCAAGGCGATCCGGGACAAGGAGCTCAAGTACCGCGTCAACGGCGGCCGCACGCGCGACCAGGCGCTCAGGCGCTGGAAGGGCGGACAGACCTACGGCGGTGAGGACGACCTCCACTTCGACGAGTACCGGGCCAAGGTGCGGGACGGAGTGCCGGGCGACAGGGTCGAGGTGTGGTTCACCGGCGAGACGGCGAGCGGCAGGAAGGTCAGCGGCGGCCGCTTCACCTACACGGTCGCCGAGCGGCCGGCGGCCGACACCCTCGTCGTCGCCGAGGAGGGCACGGCCGCCGCGCAGGCGAGGACGTACGTGGACGCGTTGAAGGCGGCCGGGCACCGGGCGACCGTGTGGGACGTCGCCACCCGGGGCGTACCGGACGCGCTCGGCGTCCTGAAGCACTTCCGGACGGTCGTCCACTACTCCGGCACCCAGGGCCCGGGCAATCCCACCCAGCTGCAGCTGCGCTCGTACCTCAACGAGGGCGGCAGGCTGATCGAGGCGGGCGAACTGGCCGGCGGCAGCGTCGACCTCGGCGACGGCACCCTGTCGAACGACTTCAGCCAGTACTACCTGGGTGCCTACAGCCGCACGTCGACGAAGGGCGCCACCGGACTGACCGGGTCCGGCGCGTTGGACGGCTTCGTCGGGGCCCTCGGCGACGCGCCCGGCAACCCGCTGGACAAGGCCGGTACCTACGGGGTCACCTCCGAGGAACTTCCGGTGTCCACCCATCCGCAGTTCGCCAGCGCGGGCGCGGGCCGGTTCGCCGGGACCGTGAACCCCTACGGGCCGTACTCGGGCTCCGGCATGGCCGCCGCGGTGCACACCGACGACGCCTACAAGCGACTGACCCGCACCGTCGACCTCACCGGGGTACCCGCCGCCGACAAGCCGGCCCTGCGCGCGCGGCTGCTGTGGGACACCGAACCCGGTTACGACCACGCGGTGGTGGAGGCGCACACCGTGGGCGGCGACGACTGGACGACCCTGCCGGAGGTCTCGGGCGCCACGAGAACGGCCGTGCCCGCCGAGTGCGGCGCCGGATTCCTGATCGGTGAGCACCCCTGGCTCAGGCACTATCTGACCCTTGCGGGCAACACCTGCATCGCGACCGGGTCCACCGGCTCCTGGAACAGCCTCACCGGCAGCTCCTCCGGCTGGCAGCAGGTGGGCTTCGACCTCAGCGCCTACGCGGGCAAACGGGTCGAGATCTCGGTCGGCTACATCACCGACCCGGGCAGCGGCGGTCACGGCGTCCTCGTCGACGACGCCTCGCTGGTCGTCGCCGGTACGGCGCGGGAGACCGAGGGGTTCGAGACGTCCCTGGGCGCGTGGAAGGCGGCCGGGCCGCCCGAGGGCAGCCCGGCGGTGCTGAAGGACTGGACGCGCACCGGCACCCTTTTCCAGACCTATGGAGCGGTCACCACCGACGACACGGTGCTGCTCGGTTTCGGTCTCGAACAGGTGCCGTCGGCGGCGGACCGGGCGGCCCTGTTGCGGAAGGCGTACGCATCGCTCGACAGGTGAGCGCGACCCCGTCTCAACGGTGCATGGAAGGGGTAGTCGACAGGTGAGCCGACCCGCTCACGAACGAGTGACAAGGGCGTCAACCAGGGGCGGCATTCCGTAACAAATACGGGTGAAGCCACTGTCGATCCTTGGTGGTCCGTACCCCTACTGGCGGGTACGGACCGCCTGCCCTCTATGCGGCATCTCAATGTCACTCCGGGGGCATCGGAGAGGTAGGGTCGGTGGTGGTCGGGGACATCCCAAATACAGCTCGCCGGCACCGCGTGGCCGGCGTACCAACGAGGAGATCGGTTCGTGACGATCCGCGTAGGCATCAACGGCTTCGGCCGTATCGGCCGTAACTACTTCCGCGCGCTGCTGGAGCAGGGTGCAGACATCGAGGTTGTGGCTGTCAACGACCTGGGTGACACGGCGACCACCGCCCACCTGCTGAAGTACGACACGATCCTGGGCCGCCTCAAGCAGGACGTGTCCCACACCGCCGACACCATCACCGTCGACGGCCACACCATCAAGGTGCTCTCCGAGCGCAACCCGGCCGAGATCCCCTGGGGCGATCTGGGCGTCGACATCGTCATCGAGTCGACCGGCATCTTCACCAAGAAGGAAGACGCCGCCAAGCACATCGCGGGCGGCGCCAAGAAGGTCCTCATCTCGGCTCCGGCCAAGGACGAGGACATCACCATCGTCATGGGCGTCAACCAGGACCAGTACGACCCGGCGAAGCACCACGTCATCTCCAACGCCTCCTGCACCACCAACTGTGTGGCCCCGATGGCGAAGGTCCTCGACGAGAACTTCGGCATCGTCAAGGGTCTGATGACCACGGTGCACGCGTACACGAACGACCAGCGCATCCTGGACTTCCCGCACAAGGACCTGCGCCGCGCCCGTGCCGCCGCCGAGAACATCATCCCGACCACCACCGGTGCCGCCAAGGCCACCGCCCTGGTCCTGCCGCAGCTCAAGGGCAAGCTGGACGGCATCGCGATGCGCGTCCCGGTCCCGACCGGCTCGGCCACCGACCTGGTCGTGACGCTCCAGCGCGAGGTCACCAAGGACGAGGTCAACGCCGCGTTCAAGAAGGCCTCCGAGGACGGCGACCTCAAGGGCTACCTGTCCTACACCGAGGACGAGATCGTCTCCTCGGACATCGTCGGCGACCCGGCCTCCTGCACCTTCGACTCCTCCCTGACCATGGTCCAGGAGGGCAACTCGGTGAAGATCCTCGGCTGGTACGACAACGAGTGGGGCTACTCCAACCGCCTCGTCGACCTCACGGTCTTCGTCGGCCACCAGCTCTGATCACCGAAGCAGGACCTTGAAGCGAGAGCAGGGCTCGGGCAGCGCACCGTCGCGCTGTCCGGGCCCTGCTCTCGCGTGCGGACCACGCCCTTTTACGATCAGGTGCACCACGAGCCCTTCTTTGGAGTCCACCCCATGAAGACGATCGACGAACTTCTCGCCGACGGCGTGAGCGGCAAGCGGGTCTTCGTCCGCGCCGACCTCAACGTGCCGCTGGCCGACGGGACGATCACCGACGACGGCCGTATCCGCGCCGTCCTGCCCACGGTCAAGGCCCTCGCGGACGCGGGCGCCAAGGTGATCGTCGCCTCGCACGTGGGCCGCCCCAAGGGTGCCCCGGACCCCGCCTTCTCGCTGCTGCCCGCCGCCGAGCGCCTCGGTGAACTGCTCGGCGCGCCGGTCGCCTTCGCCCAGGACACCGTGGGCCCCGCCGCCCACGACGCCGTCGACGGCCTGGAGCCCGGCCAGGTCGCGGTCATCGAGAACCTGCGCTTCAACCCCGGCGAGACCGCCAAGGACGACACCGAGCGCGGCGAGTTCGCCGACCGGCTCGCCGCCCTCGCCGACGTCTACGTCGGCGACGGCTTCGGCGCCGTGCACCGCAAGCACGCCTCCGTCTACGACCTGCCGAAGAGGCTGCCGCACTACGCCGGCTACCTCATCGCCACCGAGGTCGGCGTCCTGCGGAAGCTCACCGACGACGTCAAGCGCCCCTACGTCGTCGCCCTCGGCGGCGCCAAGGTCTCCGACAAGCTCGCCGTCATCGACCAGCTGCTCGGCAAGGCCGACCGCCTCCTCATCGGCGGCGGCATGGCCTATACCTTCCTCAAGGCCAAGGGCTACGAGGTCGGCATCTCCCTCCTACAGGAGGACCAGGTGCCGGTCGTCACCGAGTACATGCAGCGCGCCGAGAAGAACGGCGTGGAGCTGCTGCTCCCCGTCGACGTCGTGGTCGCCCGGGAGTTCCCGGACCTGAAGGCCAAGGCGCCGACCGAGCACACCGTGGTCGACGCGGACAAGATCCCCGCCGACCAGGAGGGCCTGGACATCGGCCCGAAGACCCGAGAGCTGTACGCCTCGAAGCTCACCGACGCCGAGACCGTCTTCTGGAACGGTCCCATGGGCGTCTTCGAGCACCCCGACTACGCCGAGGGCACCAAGGCGGTCGCCCAGGCACTCGTCGACTCCGACGGCTTCACCGTCGTCGGCGGCGGAGACTCCGCCGCGGCCGTGCGTACGCTCGGCTTCGACGAGAACGCATTCGGCCACATCTCGACCGGTGGCGGCGCCTCCCTCGAATACCTCGAGGGCAAGACGCTCCCCGGCCTCGCCGCACTGGAGGACTGACCTCAATGAGCACGCGCACGCCGCTGATGGCGGGCAACTGGAAGATGAACCTCAACCATCTCGAGGCCATCGCGCACGTCCAGAAGCTCGCCTTCGCCCTGGCCGACAAGGACTACGAGGCCGTCGAGGTCGCCGTCCTGCCGCCCTTCACCGACCTGCGCTCCGTGCAGACCCTGGTCGACGGCGACAAGCTGAAGATCAAGTACGGCGCCCAGGACGTCTCGCAGCACGACTCCGGCGCCTACACCGGCGAGATCTCCGGGGCGATGCTGGCCAAGCTGAAGTGCACGTTCGTGGCCGTCGGCCACTCCGAGCGGCGCCAGTACCACCACGAGACCGACGAGATCGTCAACGCCAAGGTCAAGGCCGCCTACAAGCACGGCCTGACCCCCATCCTGTGCGTCGGCGAGGAACTGGACGTCCGTGAGGCGGGCAACCACGTCGACCACACCCTCGCCCAGGTCGAGGGCGGTCTGAAGGACCTGCCGGCCGAGCAGGCCGAGTCCATCGTTATCGCCTACGAGCCGGTGTGGGCCATCGGCACCGGCAAGGTCTGCGGCGCCGAGGACGCGCAGGAGGTCTGCGCCGCCATCCGCGCCAAGCTCGCCGAGCTGTACTCGCCGGAGCTGGCCGACACCGTCCGTATCCAGTACGGCGGCTCGGTCAAGTCGGGCAACGTCGCCGAGATCATGGCGCAGGCCGACATCGACGGCGCGCTGATCGGCGGTGCCTCCCTGGACGCGGACGAGTTCGTCAAGATCGTGCGTTTCCGCGATCAGTAGAACGGACTGTGAGTAGGCGGTAGCGACGATACGTCGTACTCTTGCGGGGGCACTGCCGTGGTGCCGTGCCCCCGTCGTCCATCCGTATCCGAGGAAGTTGGTCCAGCCGTGGTTTTGGGGTTCTCGATCGCCCTGATCGTCTTCAGCCTGCTGATGATGCTGCTGGTGCTGATGCACAAGGGCAAGGGCGGCGGCCTCTCCGACATGTTCGGCGGCGGCATGCAGTCCTCCGTCGGCGGTTCCTCGGTCGCCGAGCGCAACCTCGACCGGATCACCATCGTGGTCGGTCTGCTCTGGTTCGCTTGTGTCATCGTGCTCAGCCTGCTGATGAAGTCGAACAGCTGACGACGAAGGCGAACAGCCGGCACGAACAGCACGTACGGTACGTACTTTCCGTATGGAACGCCCCATGTTCGGTACGCGCCCCGAAGCGCGGCCTATCATGGGGCTTGCGTCTAGGTGTGGGGGCTGTAACTCCAACCACTGGACGCGCGTTGGGCCTTACGTAGACTGAGGCGCTCGCGGCGAAGCGGAACGCCGACTCGCTTCGCGGCACCATCACGCAGGGAGTTACGACCGTGGCAAGTGGCAACGCGATCCGAGGAAGTCGGGTCGGGGCGGGGCCGATGGGCGAGGCCGAGCGCGGCGAGTCCGCGCCGCGTCTGCGCATCTCCTTCTGGTGCTCCAACGGGCACGAGACGCAGCCGAGCTTCGCCAGCGACGCTCAGGTCCCCGACACCTGGGACTGCCCGCGCTGCGGCTTCCCGGCCGGCCAGGACCGGGACAACCCGCCGGACCCGCCGCGCACCGAGCCGTACAAGACGCACCTCGCGTACGTACGGGAGCGCCGCAGCGACGCGGACGGCGAGGCGATCCTCGCCGAGGCGCTCGCCAAACTGCGGGGCGAGATCTAGGACTTCTCACCGGCCAGGTGCCCACGGGCGCCTGGCCGGAGCCGTTCCCGCCCGCACGACCGCCCCGTTGTCAGTGGCACCCTCTACGGTTTTCGTAACGCGAGAACCGCGAGGGGGAGTTGTGGCGGCGGTGGAGACGGCGAACAGGGGTGCGCCCGCGTGGCGCGGGGGCCTGGGCCGGCTGTGGCCCCTGCTCATCGCCTCGGTGCCCGCCTGTCGTCATCCGCCCTGGATCGTCTTCGGCCTGCTCGGCAGGGCCGTCGCCGACCGGGCCGACCAGCGGCGGGCGATGTGGACGGTGGCCGCGATGCGCGGAGCGCTCGTCACCGGCCTCGCGGCCGTCCCTTCCGGACCATGGCCGTCGCCGGGGCGCCCCTGGGTGCGCTGCCGGGCGGCGCCCCGGCCACCGCCTGGGGACTGAACGCCCGCGTATTGCTCGCCGCCGCCTCGCCGTCCCGTCGCTGATCGCCCTGAGACCCGCGCTCGTCGCCCTGAGACTCTCGCGCGAGGCGGACGTATTCGTTGCCGCGCCGGACGGCGATGTCACGACGGCCTGTCGCCAGGGGTGATCAATTAGGTTGGACGCACCGGGACAGGCACGAAAGAAGGCTGAAGTCGATATGAACGCAGACGGCCGTACCAGGCTCAACCAGAGGCCCGAATGGACCGCTCTCGCCAAGCACCGGGAGGAGTGGGGCGACACCCATCTGAGGGACCTGTTCGCCGCCGACCCGCAGCGCGGCGACGCATACACGCTCCGGGTCGGCGACCTGTACGTCGACTACTCCAAGCACCTGGTCACCGACGAGACCCTGACCCTGCTGCGCGAACTGGCGGTCGCGACCGGTGTGTTCGAGCTGCGGGACGCCATGTTCCGCGGTGAGAGGATCAACGTCACCGAGGACCGGGCGGTGCTGCACACCGCGCTGCGCGCCCCGCGGGACGCGGTGATCGAGGTCGACGGCGAGAACGTCGTGCCGAAGGTGCACGCGGTCCTGGACAAGATGTCCTCCTTCGCCGAGCGGGTCCGCTCCGGCGAGTGGACCGGGCACACCGGCAAGCGGATCCGGAACGTCGTCAACATCGGCATCGGCGGCTCCGACCTCGGCCCCGCGATGGCCTACGAGGCGCTGCGCAGCTTCGCCGACCGCGGTCTGACGGTCCGCTTCGTCTCCAATGTGGACGGCGCCGACCTGCACGAGGCGACGCGTGACCTGGACCCGGCGGAGACGCTGTTCATCGTCGCGTCCAAGACCTTCACCACGATCGAGACGATCACCAACGCCACCTCCGCGCGGACGTGGCTGCTGGACGCGCTCGGTGACGAGTCGGCCGTGGCCAAGCACTTCGTGGCCCTGTCGACCAATGCGGAGAAGGTCGCCGACTTCGGTATCGACCCGGACAACATGTTCGAGTTCTGGGACTGGGTCGGCGGCCGGTACTCCTTCGACTCCGCGATCGGCCTCTCCCTGATGATCGCGATCGGGCCGGACCGGTTCCGGGAGATGCTGGCCGGGTTCCATCTCGTCGACGAGCACTTCCGCACCGCTCCCGCCGAGGACAACGTTCCGCTGCTGCTGGGTCTGCTGGGCATCTGGTACGACAACTTCCACGACGCCCAGTCGCACGCCGTCCTGCCCTACAGCCACTACCTGTCCAGGTTCACCGCCTACCTCCAGCAGCTGGACATGGAGTCCAACGGCAAGTCGGTGCAGCGCGACGGCCGGCCGGTCGACTGGCAGACCGGACCCGTCGTGTGGGGCACGCCCGGCACCAACGGGCAGCACGCCTACTACCAGCTGATCCACCAGGGCACCAAGCTGATCCCGGCGGACTTCATCGGCTTCGCCCGGCCCGTGGCCGAGCTGAGCGGTGAACTCAAGGCGCAGCACGACCTGTTGATGGCGAACTTCTTCGCCCAGACGCAGGCCCTCGCCTTCGGCAAGACCGCCGAGGAGGTCCGCGCGGAGGGCGTGCCGGACGAACTCGTCCCGCACAAGACCTTCCAGGGCAACCGGCCGACGACGACCATCCTGGCCAAGGAGCTGACCCCGTCCGTGCTCGGCCAGCTGATCGCCCTGTACGAGCACAAGGTGTTCACGCAGGGCGCGGTGTGGAACATCGACTCCTTCGACCAGTGGGGCGTGGAGCTCGGCAAGGTCCTCGCCAAGCGGGTCGAGCCTGCCCTCACCGAGGGAGCGGAGGTGCCCGGTCTGGACCCGTCGACGAAGTCACTGGTAGCCGAGTACCGGCGACTGCGCGGCCGCGGCTGATCCGCCCGGGGCAGGCCGCCAGGCCCTCGCGGAACCTCCCCCTGCGCGCTCGCCTCGCGTATCCCTTATCGTTCGTTCCGCTGATCAAGGGGAGGACATACGCATGACGCGCAGGGGGTGGGCCGCGGCGGTCACGGCCGCCGTGGTGGGGCTGTCGGTGGCGGGCTGTGGCGGGCACCGGTCGTCGGACGCGGGGGACGGCCGGCCCGAACCCACGGCCACGGCGACGGCCCGGCCGGCCTACACCGGTCTGTCGCACGTGCCCGAACGGCTGGGGAACGACGGGACGACCATCATGGTCGGAGACCCCGCCGCCCCCCTGACCGTGCGCCTGTACGAGGACCCGCGCTGCCCGGTGTGCAAGCAGTTCGAGACCACCGGCGGCGCACCGACGCTGCGCGCGGCGACCATCCGGCGTGAGGCGAAGACCGAGTACACCCTCGCCTCCTTCCTGGACGACCGGCTGGGCGGCTCCGGTTCGAAGAAGGCGGTCAACGCGCTGCGGGCCGCGCTGGACGCCGGCAAGTTCGCCGAGTACCACGACGTGCTCTACGCCCACCAGTCCGCCGAGAGCGTCGACGGATTCACCGACGCCGCGCTGCTGAAGCTGGCGGGAAGGGTTCCCGGGCTGCGGGGACCTGCCTTCGACGCCGCCGTGAAGACCATGAAGTACCGCACATTCGTGGCGAACGCCGAGGACGCCTACGAGCGCGCGAAGGTTCCCGGCACACCCACCGCCGAGATCGACGAGGTACGCATCCCGTCCCAGTACAACGGCCTGCTCTTCAGCGGCAAGGCCTTCGGCAACCTGCTGACGGAGATCCGCAAAGACCCCGACTCATGGCGGGACTCGTCCGCGTGAGAGCCGTAGAGCCACAGAGCCACAGAGCCTGAGAGCCGCAGAGCCTGAGGGCCGGAAGCCGCTTGCCGGAAGCCGGAGGGCCGAAGGCGGGTCAGGGACGCCGCCGCCCTCGGGCCACCGCCGCCCTCGGGCCACCGCCGCCCTCGGGCCACCGCCCCGGGCTCAGGCCACCGCGCTCAGCGTGTCCGCGAGGCGTCCGCGTGCCGCGCGGGCCGCGGGCAGGGCGGCCAGTCCCGCCGCTCCCAGCACCGCGGCGGCGCCCAGCAGGAGCAGCAGCCCGGGGGAGGGGGATCGCGCGATCCCGGCGCCGATGCCGCTGGAGCTGCCCTGGGCGTCGATCAGCCGGTGGGCCAGCGGAAGCCCCAGCGCCGTAGCGGCCAGGGCCGCGGCCAGGGCCGTACAGCTCATCGACGTGACGGTGATCGCGGTGATCTGGCGCGGGGTCATGCCGATCGCCCGCAGTGCCAGGACATCGCGCGCGCCCTCGCGGACGCTGCCCCCGATCGCGGTGAGCAGTTCGACCAGTCCGATGAGGCCCAGGACGGCGATCAGCCCGGCGACCACCGCCCGCAGTTGCGACAGCCCGTCGGCGGGGTTCGTCAGCGGGCGCACGTCCAGGCGCCCCCGGCCGGCCGAGGTGAGCGAGGCGGCCACCTTGTCCGGGTCGGCGCCGGGCCGCAGCCGCAGCTCGTAGAAGGCGGGGGACAGACCGGGGTCGTTCTCGCGGAGGGTGTCCAGGGAGGTCGTCACCACCCGGCCGGCGTTGCGCGGTTCGATACCGCGGCCGACGATGTGCAGGATCTGCGGTCGGTCGCCCACCGTCATCCGCACCCAGTCGCCGACTCGTGCGTGCAGCAGGTCCAGCAGGCCCTGGCCGGCCACCGCCTCGTCCGGACCGCGCGGGGCGCGGCCGTCGGCGAGGGCGTAGGGGTAGGGCTCGTCCCGGGTGCCGATGCCGCGCAGGGCGATGGTCCCGGTCTGGCCCGGGACCAGGGCGGCCACCTCGACGCCGGGATAGGCGGCGGCGATCCGGGAGTCATGTGAGGGCAGGGTTCGCAGGCCGGGCGGGTCCGCGGCGCCGTCCGCGCGGACCGTGAGCGCGGTCGGCAGGCCCACCCGTTCGGGGTCGCTGTGGAAGCGGTCGATCGTGGTCCACGCGCTCAGCGCCACCACGATCAGCACCAGCGGCAGGGTCAGCCGGGCCACGCTCGCCAATGACCGGCCGCGTCCGGTGAAGGCCCGGTGGCAGCCGAGGACCAGCGCGGCGGGCAACCGCAGCCCCAGCGCCTCCCGGGCCAGACCGGTCAGGCGCCCGCCGGCGGGGGCCGAGGGGCGCGGCACCGGAACCGGTGGCACCCGCCCCGCCCGCCAGGCCGCGAGGCCTGTGGTCAGACCGATGAACAGCACCGCGCCGACAGGCACCAGGCACAACGCCAGGGTGTGCCCGGGCAGTCCCTGCCACACCCCCACGGCGTCCCCGAGCCGGCCGGGCACCCGGCGGCCGAGGGACTCGGTGAGCGCGGCCGCCGCCACGGAGCCCAGCAGGGCGTACGCCAGATGCTGGAGCAGGAAGACCCGCACCACCTGGCCCGGCGTGAACCCGATCGCCTTGAGCACCGACAGGTCTCGCAGATGTCCGCGGATCCGCGTGGCGATCGCCCCGTGCACCGCGAACCCGGCGGCGATCAGCGCGCCCAGCCCGAAGAGTCCGAGCACCTGGCCCAGCAGCCGGTTGTCGCCCTGTGCCGCGGAGCGCGCCTGCTGCCAGGTGGAGACCTCGTCGACCGCGCCCGCGCCCAGCACGGTGACGGCACGCTGGACCGCGTAGTCCGTGTCGGCGGGATCGTCCAGTCGCAGCCCGATGACCTGGCCGCCGGGGGCGCGTACGGCGGAGGGCAGCGCCCACACCAGGCCCGGCTGTTCACCCGGGCTGTAGTGGGGTTCGGCGCTGTCGGCGATGCCCTCGACGGTGAGGGAGCGGGCGGTACCGGGCAGCGTCAGGGTGTCTCCGGGCTCGGCCAGCAGGGCCCGGGCCAGGCCGCTCTCCAGCACCACGCCGTCCGGCTCGGCCGGATCCAGCCAGTGTCCGGTGGTCAGCAGGGGGCGGCCCACGGAGGGCAGACGCGGGGTGCCGCGCAGCTCCACCGAGGCGCGGGAGCCGCGTGAGGAGACGGTGGCGGACTCGGTGCGGTAGGGGCCGGCGACGGAGGTGACACCGGCCAGCCGGCCCAGCTCGCGGGCGTCCGCGGACGGGCCGGTGTGGATCCACACGTGGGCGCCGCGCGCCTGGGTGAACACCCGCTGCCAGGGGTTGGTGGCGTAACCGAACAGGGCGGTGGCCAGCAGCAGCGAGGCGACGATGCCGGCCGTGGCCAGCACCAGGAACAGCGCCTCGCCCCGGTGCGTGCGCAGATCGGAGTGCGCCCAGCGCAGGGTGGCCCGCACGCCCCTCAGCCCCTCGCCCCGGCGTACACCGAGATGTTCGTCCCGCGCGGTGCCGCGAACTCCGTCTCGCGCGGTGCCGCGAACCTCGTCTCGCGCGGTGCCCCGAACCCCGTCCCGGCCCGTGCCGCGAGCTTCGTCTGGGCCCGTGCCGCAGACCTCGTCCCGGCCCGTCCCACGAACCCCGTCCCGCGCGGTCCCGCGAACCCCGTCCCAGCCCGAGCCGCGAACCCCGTCCCAGCCCGAGCCGCGAACCTCACCCCGGCCCGTGCTACGAACCTCACCTCGGCCCGTGCCACGAACCTCACCCCGGCCCGTGCCACGAACCTCACCCCGGCCCCTGCCGCGAACCTCGTCGCTCGCGCTTTCTGCGGCGGCGCCATCATCAGTCCCTCAGCTCCAGCACACCGGAGATGCCTCCGCGGCGCGGCGGCGTGCCGTCCAGGGCGGCGTCGTCGGCTATGCGGCCGTCGAAGAAGCTGATCACCCGGTCCGCGGCGCTCGCCAGCCGGGCGTCATGGGTGACCAGGACGATGCTCTGTCCGCGCGCGTGGAAGCGGGACAGCAGGCGCGTCACCTCGCGGGTGCCCTTGCTGTCGAGACTGCCGGCGGGCTCGTCGGCGAGCAGCAGCGGCGGATGGTTGACCAGGGCACGGGCCAGCGCGACCCGCTGCTGTTCGCCCCCGGACAGTTCGCCGGGCATGCTGCGTTCCTTGCCCTGCAGGCCCAGCTCGGCGAGGAGGGCCTCGCGTTCGGCGCGGGCCTTCCTCGGCGGCACCCCGGCCAGCAGGGCGGGCAGCTCGACGTTGTCGGCGACGGACAGGTCCGAGACCAGGTTGAAGAACTGGAAGACGATCCCGATGGCCTTGCGGCGCTCCACCGCCCAGCGCGCCTCGCTGAAGGAGTCCGTGCACCGCCCGTCCAGCCAGACGCTGCCCTCGTCCGGCCGTTGCAGTCCGCCGAGCAGATGCAGCAGCGTCGACTTGCCGGCGCCGGACGGGCCGGTGATCGCGACGAACTCGCCCCGCGTGACGCTGAGGTCGACCCCGCGCACGGCATGCGCGGGCGCGCCCTCGCCGTGGTGGGTCTTCACCAGGCCTTGGGCGCGCAGCAGGGGAGCGGCAGAGCCGTCGGTCATTCCAGCTCCTCCATTTCCTCCTGGCACCGCTCCAGCCAGTCGAGGTCGGCCTGCAGGTGCAGCATCGCGCCCTCGATGAGCAGGTGGGCGATCCGGTTGTCGCGGTTCTCGGCCGCGGCGAGCTTGGACAGGTTGCGCATGGTGTTGAGGTACTGGCGCCGCTGCTTGTTGATGAGGGCGATCTGGTCGGCGAGACCGGTCTGCGGGGCGAGGGCGAGCTTCATGAAGAACTCGTCCCGTACCCGCGGCTCGTCCTCGGTCTCCTCGAACCAGGCGAGCAGCGCCTCGCGCCCGGCGTCGGTGAGGTGGTAGACCTTTTTGTTGGGTCGGCTGGACTGCTCGATGTCCTCGCCCTCGATCAGTCCCGACTTCTCGAGGCGGCCGAGGGTGACGTAGATCTGGCCGACGTTCGGCTGAGGGTACGCGGAGCCCAGCAGTTGCTCAAGGTCCTGTTTCAGCTCGTAGCCGTGGGCCGGGCCGCGGGCCAGGAGTGCCAGGAGGGGCAGGCGCACTCGTGCTCTCCTCCTGTCTGCTCAATGTGCTCCAGGCCCTAGTATCGCCCATACCTAACAGGTATACATGGCCTCTGATCCCGGGCGAGGGTGCCCGCGGTGCCGGTGTACAGGGAGGAACCTATGCGGTGGATACACGCCGCCGGTAGGGGCCTTCTCGTTCTCGTTGTGATCATGGCAGGGTACGTCGCTTCCGGTGCCCGCGTCGACGAGGGCGGCGGGGGCGGTCGTGGACCGCTCACCCTGGCCACCGCCGGCGACCTCACCGGCTATCTCGGTCCGCTCCTGAGGGGCTGGAACCGCACCCACCCCGGCGAGCGGGTCACCCTCGTGGAGCTGCCGGACTCCGCCGACGAGACCCATGCGCAGATGGCCACCGACCTGCGCGGCGGCGACCGCGGCCGCTTCGACGTCCTCAACATCGACGTCGACTGGACCTCGGAGTTCGCGGCGGCCGGCTGGATCCGCCCGCTGCCACGCGCCCGCTTCCCGCTGAAGAGCTTCCTGCCGCCGGTGGTGGACACGGCCACCTACGACGGACGCCTGTACGCCGTCCCGTACGTCACCAACGCGGGTCTCCTGCTGTACCGCAAGGACGTCCTCGCGGAGGAGGGCGTCCGCCCGCCGCGCACCTGGGCCGAGCTGGAGCGCGACGCCAAGGTCATCGCGCCGAAGCACGGCCTCGCCGGTTACGCGGGGCAGTTCCTGCCCTACGAGGGCCTGACCGTGAACGCGGCCGAGGCGGTCTACTCGGCGGGCGGCACGATCCTGGGCGCCGACGGCACCCGCGTCACCGTCGACTCGGCCGCCGCCCGCGAGGGCATCGGCTTCCTCGCCCGCGGCATCCGCGAGGGCTGGATACCCAGGCAGGCGCTGACGTACAAGGAGGAGGAGTCCAAACAGGCGTTCCAGGACGGCAAGTTGCTCTTCCTGCGCAACTGGTCCTACGTCTACGCCGTCGCCTCCGCCAGGGGATCCAAGGTCGCCGGGAAGATCGGCGCCGTACCACTGCCGGGGCCCCACGGGCCGGGGACGAGCGTCCTGGGCGGCTCCAACCTCGCGGTCAACGCCCACGCCCGGCACCCCGACTCCGCCGCACGGCTGATCGCCTACCTCACCAGCGCGCCGGTCCAACGGCAGGTGCTCACCCGGGGTTCCCTGCCACCGGTGCGCGCGGCGCTGTACGAGGACCCCGCCCTGGTGCGCCGGTTCCCCTATCTGCCCACCCTGCGCACCGCCGTCCTCACCGCCGCGCCGCGCCCCAAGAGCGCGCACTACGACCAGGTCAGCCTGGCGGTGCAGGCGGTCGTCCAGGACGCCCTCGCCGGGCGCGAGACGCCCGCGGCGGCGGTGCGGCGACTGGCCCGCGAGCTGGCGGCCATCTCCGACCGCTAGTTACATGTTAGGTAACGCGGACATCTCATCTGTCGGTTAGCCGGGTATTAAGTCCGGATTTACCTCCCCAACTGCGCAGTAGCTCTGTTCTTTTCATTGACACCCCTCCGACACGCCTACCTAACATGCATGCATGTTGAGCAAGCACCACTGGTGGCGCGACGCCGTCATCTACCAGGTGTACGTCCGCAGCTTCCTGGACAGCACCGGTGACGGCATCGGCGATCTGGCCGGCGTCCGGGCCGGACTGCCGTATCTGAAGAAGCTCGGTGTCGACGGCATCTGGCTGAGCCCGTTCTACCCCTCGCCGCAGCACGACCACGGTTACGACGTGGCCGACTACCGCGGCGTCGACCCGGTCTTCGGCGACCTCGCCGAGTTCGACCTGCTGATGGCCGCCGCCCACCGGCTCGGCATCAAGGTGCTCCTCGACATCGTCCCCAACCACTGCTCAAGCGAGCACCCGTGGTTCCGCGAGGCACTGCGGGGCGGACCCGGCAGCCCGGCCCGCGCCCGCTTCCACTTCGCCGACGGCCGCGGCCCCGACGGCGCCGAGCCGCCCAACAACTGGCACGCCATGTTCGGTGGCCCCGCCTGGACCCGTGTCACGGAGCCCGACGGCCGCCCGGGCCAGTGGTACCTGCACATGTTCACCCCCGAGCAGCCCGACTGGAACTGGCGCTACCCCGAGATCCCCGCCGAATTCGACCGCGTCCTGCGCTTCTGGCTCGACCGTGGTGTGGACGGCTTCCGCATCGACGTGGCGGCCGGCCTGTACAAGCACCCCGGGCTGCCCGACTCCGACGACCCCGAGGCCGACGCCCGCACCCGCGACTCGGTCAACCCCCTGGCCTGGAACCGGCCCGAGGTGCACACCGTGTGGCGGCAGTGGCGGGCCACCTGCGAGGAGTACACCGCACGGGACGGCCGCGAACGTCTCCTCGTCGGCGAGGTCTCCGTCCCCACCGCCCGCGAACACGCCCTCTACGTCCGCCCCGACGAACTCCACCAGGCCTTCTTCTTCGACCTGCTCGGCGCCCCCTGGGACGCCGAGGCGTTCCGCAAGGTCATCACCGAGGCCATGCAGGACATCGCCGGCACCGGCTCGACCGTCACCTGGGTCCTCAACAACCACGACCAGGTCCGCACCGTCACCCGCTACGGCGAACCCGCCGTCGAGGGTAGCCGCCTCGGCCCCGCCCGGGCCCGCGCCGCCGCGCTGCTGATGCTGGCGCTGCCCGGGGCCGCGTACGTCTACCAGGGCGAGGAACTGGGGCTGCCCGAGGTCGTCGACCTGCCCGACGACGTGCTCACCGACCCGATCTTCCGCCGCACCGGCAGCCGCGCCCGCATACGCGACGGCTGCCGGGTGCCGCTGCCCTGGTCCGGGCAGGCCTCCCCGTTCGGCTTCACCTCCGGCGCCGAGAGTGCCAAACCGTGGCTGCCGCAGCCGGAGTACTTCGCCGAGTACGCCACCGACCGCGCGCTCGCCGACACCCGCTCCTTCTGGCACCTGTACCGCGACGGACTCCAACTGCGCCGCTCCCTGCCCCAGTTGGGGGAGGGCACGCTGCGCTGGCTGGACACCCCGCCGGGCGTCCTCGGCTTCGTCCGCGGCGACGGCCTGGTCTGCGCCGTCAACTTCGGTACGGCCCCCACCCCCGCCCCGGTCTCCGGCACCCCCCTGCTCTCCAGCGGCCCCTGCCCGGCCGGTGTGCTGTCCGGCTCCACGGCTGCCTGGTGGCTCACCGACCTCTGACCCCCGGCAACTCCCACCCTCGACCCACCCTCGAACGCCTCTCGAAAAGGACATCGACGATGATGCGACGACGTAGGAACCTGCTCGCCGGCTGTACCGCGCTCGCGCTGGCCCTCGGCGCCACCGCCTGCGGCGGCACAGCGGTCTCCGCGGGCGGCGGCGACAAGGCCCTCAGCGGCCAGACCGTCACCGTGGCCGGAGTCTGGACCGGCAGTGAACAGAAGAACTTCCAGAAGGTGCTGGACGCGTTCACCGCCAAGACCGGCGCCAAGACACGCTTCCTCTCCACCGGTGACAACGTCTCCACCGTCGTCGGCAGCAAGATCGAGGGCGGCAACGCGCCCGACGTCGTCATGGTCCCGCAGGTCGGCGTGCTCCAGCAGTTCGCGAAAAAGGGCTGGCTGAGGCCGCTGTCCGCCACCGTCGAGAAGTCCGTCGACGCCGGGTACGCGCCCGTCTGGAAGAAGTACGGCAGCGTCGGCAACACCCTCTACGGCCTCTACTTCAAGGCCGCCCACAAGTCCACCGTCTGGTACAGCCCCGACGCACTCGCCCAGGCCGGCGTCAAGCCGCCGAAGACGTACGCCGAGCTGCTGAAGGCCGGGCACACCGTCTCCGACTCCGGTCTCGCCGCCTTCGCGGTGGCCGGCGAGGACGGCTGGACCCTCACCGACTGGTTCGAGAACGTCTACCTCTTCCAGGCCGGCCCCGACAAGTACGACGCCCTCGCCACCCACCGGCTGAAGTGGACCGACCCGAGCGTCGTCAAGGCGCTCACCACGCTCGGCAAGCTGTTCAAGGACAAGCAACTCGTCGCCGGGGGCCGCGACGAGGCCCTGAACACCGACTTCCCCGGCTCGGTGGAGAAGGTCTTCGGTCCCAAGCCCGAGGCCGGCATGGTGTACGAGGGCGACTTCGTCGCCGGGGTCGCCCACGACCAGTACGGCAAGACCATCGGCAAGGACGCCGACTTCTTCCCCTTCCCCGCGGTCGACGGCGGCAGCGCACCGGTCGTCAGCGGCGGCGACGCGGCGGTCGTCCTCAAGGACGGCAAGAACGCCAAGGCCGGCATGAAACTCCTGGAGTACCTGGCCACCCCCGAGGCGGCGGGCGTGTGGGCGAAGGCGGGCGGCTTCCTGTCCCCGAACAAGAAGCTCGACCTCGCCCAGTACGGCGACGACGTCACCCGCGCCACCGCCAAGTCCCTCGTCGGCGCCGGGGACTCGGTCCGCTTCGACATGTCCGACCAGGCACCCGCCGCGTTCGGCGGCACCAAGGGCGCGGGGGAGTGGAAGCTGCTGCAGGACTTCCTGCGCGACCCCTCGGACCCGAAGGGGACCGCGGCCAGGCTCGAAGCCGCGGCGGCCAAGGCCTACCAGGACTGAGCGGCCCCGCCATGACCGTCACCACACTCGTGAAACGGCAGGCGGGCCCCCGGGCCGCCGGCCCGGCGCCCGCGCGCCGCGGCCGGCGGCGCGCCCGGCTCGTCGCGCTGCTCTTCGTCTTCCCGGCGCTGCTCCTGCTCGGCGCCCTCGTCGTCTACCCCGTGCTGTTCTCCGTCGGCCGCAGCTTCTTCGACGCCTCCGGCACCCGGTTCGTCGGCGGCGGCAACTACACCGAGATGTTCCGCGACCCGGCCACCCTGAAGGCCATCCGCAACACCGTCGTCTGGGTCGTCGTGGCCCCCGCCCTGCTCACCGGACTCGGCCTGATCCTCGCCGTGCTCGTGGAGAAGGTGCGCTGGGCCACCGCGTTCAAGCTGCTGCTGTTCCTGCCGATGGCGGTGTCCTTCCTCGCCGCCGGCATCATCTTCCGCCTCGCCTACGACGAGGACCCCGACAAGGGCGTCCTGAACGCGGCCGTCGTCTCCGTGCACGACGCGTTCCAGGGCACGTCGACCTACCCGACGGCCCGCGGACGCCAGGGCTCGCTGCCTCAGGAGCGGGACGGCTCCTACGGCACGACCGCCGCCACCGGCCACACGGTGACGCTTCCGCTGGTCGGCGTCCTGCCCAAGGACCTGCCCGCGGACGCGGCGCCCGCCTATCCGGCGGCCGGCGCCAAGGCCGCCTCCGGTGAACTGCGCGGTGTGGTCTACCTGGACTTCACGCCCGGCGGCGGAGGCCGGCCGGGCAGGGTCGACCGGCGGGAGAGCGGACTGCCGGGGATGCGGGTCCAGGCCGTGCGGGACGGCAAGGCGATCGCGAGCACGACGACCGCCGCCGACGGCTCCTTCCGCTTCCCCGGACTCGACCACGGTTCGTACACGGTGAAGCTGCCCGCCGCCAACTTCGCCGCGCCCTACCAGGGCATCTCCTGGCTCGGCCCGGCCCTCGTCACACCGGCGATCATCGGCGCCTACCTGTGGATCTGGACGGGCTTCGCGATGGTGCTGATCGGCGCGGGTCTCTCCTCGCTTCCCCGGGACGCGCTGGAGGCGGCCCGGATGGACGGCGCGAACGAGTGGCAGATCTTCCGCCGGATCACCGTGCCGTTGCTCGCGCCCGTGCTCACCGTGGTCTTCGTGACCCTGGTGATCAACGTGATGAAGGTCTTCGACCTCGTCTACATCATCGCGCCCGGCCCGGTGCAGGAGGACGCCACCGTCCTCGCGACCCAGATGTGGCTGGTGTCCTTCGGCGGCGGCAACAACCAGGGACTCGGCAGCGCGCTCGGTGTGCTCCTGCTCCTGATGGTGGTGCCCGCGATGGTCTTCAACGTCCGCCGTTTCCGACAGAGTCAGCGATGAGGAGTCACCGATGAGGAGCCAGCGATGAACACGGTCAGGCGGGGGCTGGGCAACGGCCTGGTGCAGGCCTTCCTGGTGGTGGTCGGCCTGGTCTGGCTGACCCCGCTGGCCGGACTGTTCCTGTCCTCCCTGCGCTCGGCGCGGGACACGGCGAAGGGCGGCTGGTGGACGGCGCTGGCCAGCCCCGGGCAGCTCTCCTTCGACAACTACTCGGCGCTGCTGAAGAACGCCGGTATCACCCAGGCCTTCTGGAACACCGTACTGATATCGGTGCCGGCGACCACCCTGGTCGTCGTGATCGCGGCCCTGGCCGGATACGCCTTCGCATGGCTGGACTTCCCGCTGAGGGAACCGCTCTTCCTGCTGGTGGTGGCCCTGTTGGTGGTGCCGGTGCAGATCGGTCTGCTGCCGGTGGCCAAACTCTTCGGACAGCTCGGCCTGTTCGGCACGATCCCCGGGGTCGTCCTCTTCCACGTGGCCTACGGACTGCCGTTCGCGGTGTTCCTGCTGCGCAACTACTTCGCCGAGATGCCGAAGGAGATGCTGGAGGCGGCGCGGATGGACGGGGGCACCGAGTGGCGCATCTTCACACGGCTGGTCCTGCCGGTGGGCCGCCCGGCGATCGCCTCCCTCGCCATCTTCCAGTTCCTGTGGGTCTGGAACGACATGCTGGTCGCCCTGCTCTTCGCGGACAGCTCGTCCCAGCCGCTGACCGTGGAACTCCAGTCGCAGATCCGGCAGTTCGGCAGCAACATCGACGTCCTCGCGCCGGGCGCCTTCCTGTCCCTGATCGTGCCGGTGGTGGTGTTCTTCGCCTTCCAGCGGCACTTCGTACAGGGCGTGATGGCGGGCTCGGTCAAGTGACCGGACCCGCCCGGCCGCCGGTGCGTCAGCCGTGGTACGTGATGTAGCCGTTGCCGTCCCGGTCGTCGCGGGACTTGGTGTAGGCGTGCGTGTCGGCGTGAGCGCCGGACGGCTTGTACAGGTGGATGGTGTCCCCGTCGTTGTTCCAGATGAAGTTGCAGTTCTGGCGGTAGACGACGTTCTTGGCGTCCGAGTCGGTGCCGTGGCCCCCACGCAGCCGGACGTAGTCGCCGGGCTGGAGGTAGTGGTCGGCGGCGAACGTGAACCTGTTGCCGGTGGCGTCCTCGACGACGTAGCCCTTGAGGTTCACCGTCGCGGTGCGCGAGTAGTTCTTGATCGTCAGATACTCGCTCGTGCTGTTGCCCGTACGGCAGCTGTTGGAGTCCCGCCCGGGTGCGTCGTACTGGACGCCCTTGATCTTCAGGGACGACGAGTATTCGGCGGCCTGGGCCGGAGCGGCGACGACGACGGCGAGCGTTCCGGCCGTGACAGCGGTGGCCAGCGCGAAGCGTATGTGCATGAGGTCCCCCCTCGATGGTGCGGATGGAGCGCCAGGAGCTCATCCAAAAGACGTACGGCGCGTGGCCATCTCGTGAGGAAAGCGTGAAGTCCCTGGTGGAAGGGGGATGTTGTGGAGACGGCGGAGGCGGCGGGGAATCATTCCCCGCCGCCTCCGTGCCTCACGGCGAAGCCGGTGGATACAGCGTTCGCGGCAGCTGGGAGGCCGCCGCCGCGTCCAGCAGCCACAGCGTGCGCTGCCGGCCGTACGCGCCCGCCGCCGGGGCCTGGATCTCGCCCGCGCCGGACAGGGCGATGGCCACCGCCTCGGCCTTGTCCTCGCCGGCGGCGAGCAGCCACACCTCACGGGCCGCCCGGATGGCCGGCAGCGTGAGGGAGATGCGGGTGGGCGGCGGCTTGGGAGCGCCGTGCACGCCGACCACCGTCCGCTCGGTCTCCCGCACGGCCGGCAACTCCGGGAAGAGCGAGGCCACATGGGTGTCCGGGCCGACGCCCAGCATCAGGACGTCGAACGTCGGGACCGAGCCGTGGTTCTCCGGGCCGGCCGCCTTCGCCAGCTCCGCCGCGTAGGCCTCCGCAGCCGCCTCGACATCCGTGCCGTACGGGCCGTCGGAGGCGGGCATGGCGTGCACGCGCTCCGGGTCCAGCGGCACGGAGTCCAGCAGCGCCTCACGGGCCTGCGTGACATTGCGCTCGGGATCGCCCTCGGGAAGGTAACGCTCGTCGCCCCACCACAGGTCCAGCCGGGCCCAGTCGATGGCGTCCCGGGCGGGGGCCGCCGCCAGCGCGGCCAGCAGGCCGTTGCCGTTGCGGCCCCCCGTGAGGACCACGGACGCGCTGCCCCGGGAGGCCTGCGCGTCCACGATCTTCGTGATCAGACGGGCCGCCGCGGCCTGCGCCATCAGCTCCTTGTCGCGGTGGACGACCAGCTGGGGTGTGCTCACTTCGCCGCCGCCTTCCTCGCCGGTGCCTTCTTCGCGGTCTTGGCCGCGGCCCTCTTCGCCGGCGCCTTCGCGGCCTCCTCGACCGGTGCCGGCTCGGCGTCCGCCGAGGCCGCGGTGTCCGCCCCGGCCTCGGCCGAGGACTGCTCCGGGACCGTGTTCAGCCGCTCCACGCCGTAGCGCAGCGCCGCCGCGTAGGTGTCGTCCGGGTCGAGCCGGCGCAACTCCTCGGCGATCAGCTCGGCGGTGTCCCGCCGGTTGAGCGCCACCGCGCGGGCCGGCTGGCCCTCGATGGAGAGCGTGGCCAGCGAGCCGTCCCCGCGGTGCAGGGCGATCGGGCCGCAGGTGGTGTCCATCCGGACGGCCGTGAGCCCCGGGCCGGACGACAGCGACCGCTTCACCGGCACGTCCAGCCGGTCCGCGAGCCACATCGCCAGCAGCTCACAGCTCGGGTTGAACTCCTCGCCCTCCACCTCGACGGCCTCGACCTCGCAGGTGACCTGGTCCAGGGCGGCCGCGAGCATCGAGCGCCACGGCGTGATCCGGGTCCAGGACAGGTCGGTGTCGCCGGGCGTGTACGCCTCGGCGCGGGCGGACAGCTCCCGCACCGGCTGCTCGGCGGTGTAGCTGTCGGTGACCCGGCGCTGGGCCAGCGCCCCCAGCGGGTCCTTGGCCGGATCCGTCGGGGCGTTCACCGGCCACCACACGACCACCGGCGCGTCCGGCAGCAGCAGCGGCAGCACGACCGAGTCCGCGTGGTCGACCACCTCGCCGTACAGCCGTAGCACGACCGTCTCGCCGGAGCCCGCGTCCGCGCCCACCCGCACCTCGGCGTCCAGCCGCGAGGAGGTGCGGCCCCGCGGGTTGCGGGAGACCCGCTTGACGACCACCAGCGTGCGTGAGGGGTGCTCGCGCGAGGCGTCGTTGGCGGCCTTCAGCGCGTCGTAGGCGTTCTCCTCGTCGGTGACGATGACGAGGGTCAGCACCATGCCGACGGCGGGGGTGCCGATGGCCCGGCGGCCCTTGACGAGCGCCTTGTTGATGTCCCCGGAGTCGGTGTCGGTCAGGTCGATCTTCATGGGCGGCGCCAGCTCCGTCCGTCTCGTGCGAGCATCTCGTCCGCCTCGGCGGGACCCCAGGTGCCCGACTTGTACTGGGCCGGCCTGCCGTGCTTGTCCCAGTGCTCCTCGATCGGGTCCAGGATCTTCCAGGACAGCTCGACCTCCTCCGTGCGCGGGAAGAGGTTGGCGTCGCCGAGCAGCACGTCCAGGATGAGCCGCTCGTACGCCTCCGGGCTGGACTCCGTGAACGACTCGCCGTAGGCGAAGTCCATGGAAACGTCCCGGATCTCCATCGAGGTGCCCGGCACCTTGGAGCCGAAGCGGACCGTGATGCCCTCGTCCGGCTGGACGCGGATGACGATCGCGTTCTGGCCCAGCTCCTCCGTCGCCGTGTGGTCGAAGGGGGAGTGCGGGGCGCGCTGGAAGACGACCGCGATCTCGGTGACCCGGCGGCCCAGCCGCTTGCCGGTGCGCAGATAGAAGGGGACGCCCGCCCAGCGGCGGTTGTCGATCTCCAGCTTCACCGCGGCATAGGTGTCGGTCTTCGACTTCGGGTCGATGCCCTCTTCCTCCAGGTAGCCGACGACCTTCTGGCCGCCCTGCCAGCCGGCCGCGTACTGGCCGCGCACACTGTGCCGGCCGAGGTCGTCGGGCAGCCGCACCGCGCCGAGCACCTTCTCCTTCTCCGCGGCCAAGGCGTCCGCGGAGAACGAGGCGGGCTCCTCCATGGCGGTGAGGGCCATCAGCTGGAGCAGGTGGTTCTGGATGACGTCACGGGCGGCGCCGATGCCGTCGTAGTAGCCGGCCCGGCCGCCGATGCCGATGTCCTCGGCCATGGTGATCTGCACGTGGTCCACGAAGGACCGATTCCAGATCGGCTCGAACATCGTGTTGGCGAAGCGCAGGGCCAGTATGTTCTGGACGGTCTCCTTGCCGAGGTAGTGGTCGATCCGGAACACCTGCTCCGGCTCGAACACCTCGTGCACGACCTTGTTCAGCTCCTCGGCCGACTTCAGGTCGTGGCCGAACGGCTTCTCGATGACCGCGCGCCGCCAGGAACCGCCCGACTGGTCGGCCAGGCCGTGCTTCTTCAGCTGCTGGATGACCACCGGGAAGGAGCGCGGGGGCACCGACAGGTAGAAGGCGAAGTTGCCGCCCGTGCCCTGGGCCTTGTCCAGCTCCTCGATGGTGGCGCGCAGCCGTTCGAAGGCATCGTCGTCGTCGAAGGTGCCCTGGACGAAGCGCATCCCCTGGATGAGCTGCTGCCAGACCTCCTCGCGGAACGGCGTGCGCGAGTGCTCCTTGACCGCATCGTGCACGACTTCGGCGAAGTCCTCGTGCTCCCAGTCGCGGCGGGCGAAGCCCACCAGGGAGAAGCCCGGCGGCAGCAGACCCCGGTTGGCGAGGTCGTACACCGCGGGCATCAGCTTCTTGCGCGACAAGTCGCCCGTGACGCCGAAGATGACCAGGCCCGACGGCCCCGCGATCCGCGGGAGCCGTCGGTCGGCCGGGTCACGAAGCGGGTTCGCTCCGGAACCGGACAAGTCAGCCCTCCGAGGGGGCAAGGCGCTCGAGCTCCGCCTGGGTCGACTTCAGCAGGTCGTTCCAGGACGCCTCGAACTTCTCGACGCCCTCCTCCTCCAGCACCCGGACCACGTCGTCGTAGGAGATCCCGAGCTTCTCCAGCGCGTCGAGGTCGGCGCGCGCCTGCTCGTAGGTGCCGGCGATCGTGTTGCCGCGGATCTCGCCGTGGTCCTCGGTGGCCTCCAGCGTGGCCTCCGGCATGGTGTTGACCGTGTTCGGCGCGACCAGCTCGGTGACGTACATGGTGTCGGAGTACGCCGGGTCCTTGACGCCGGTCGACGCCCACAGCGGACGCTGCTTGTTGGCGCCCGCCTTCTCCAGCGCGTTCCAGCGGTCGGAGGAGAAGACCTCCTCGTAGGCCTGGTAGGCGAGGCGGGCGTTGGCAATAGCGGCCTTGCCGCGCAGTGCCTTGGCCTCCTCGGTGCCGATCTCGTCCAGGCGCTTGTCGACCTCGGTGTCCACGCGGGACACGAAGAAGGAGGCCACGGAGTGGATCTTCGACAGGTCCAGGCCGCGCTCCTTGGCCTTCTCCAGACCGGAGAGGTAGCCGTCCATGACGGCCCGGTACCGCTCGATGGAGAAGATCAGCGTGACGTTGACGCTGATGCCGAGCCCGATCGTCGAGGAGATCGCCGGCAGACCCGCCATGGTGGCCGGGATCTTGATGAGGGTGTTCGGGCGGTCGACGAGCCAGGCCAGCTGCTTGGCCTCGGCGACGGTCGCCTTCTCGTTGTGCGCGAGCCGCGGGTCGACCTCGATGGAGACCCGGCCGTCCTTGCCGCCGGTGGCGTCGAAGACGGGGCGCAGGATGTCGGCGGCGTCCCGGACGTCCGCCGTGGTGATCATGCGGATGGCCTCTTCGACCGTGACCTTGCGGGCGGCGAGGTCGGAGAGCTGCTGGTCGTAGCCGTCGCCCTGCGAGATCGCCTTCTGGAAGATCGTCGGGTTGGTCGTGACGCCCACGACGTGCTGCTGGTCGATCAGCTCGGCGAGGTTGCCGGACGTGATCCGCTTGCGCGACAGGTCGTCCAGCCAGATCGCGACGCCTTCTTCGGAGAGGCGCTTGAGTGCGTCTGTCATGGAATTACATCTCCTACGTGTCGTATGTGAGCGTCAGCGCTGGGCGGCGGCGAGGGATTCCCGGGCCTTGTCGGCCACGTTCTCGGCGGTGAAGCCGAACTCGCGGAAAAGCACCTTGCCGTCGGCGGAAGCACCGAAGTGCTCCAGGGAAACGATGCGGCCGGCGTCCCCGACGTACTTGTGCCACGTCAACCCGATTCCCGCCTCCACGGCGACACGGGCCTTCAAGGACGGCGGCAGCACGGATTCCCGGTACCCCTGGTCCTGCTGCTCGAACCACTCCACGCACGGCATGGACACGACCCGGGTGGGCACGCCCTCCGCCTGGAGCCGCTCGCGGGCCTCGACGGCCACGTGCACCTCGGAACCGGTGGCGATCAGCACCACCTGGGCGTCGCCGCCCTCGGCCTCGAACAGGACGTAGCCGCCGCGGGCGGCGTCCTCGTTCGGCTCGTAGGCCGGCACACCCTGGCGGGTGAGGGCGAAGCCGTGCGGCTGGCCCTTGCCGAACTCCTTGGTGTACCGCTTGAGGATCTCGCGCCAGGCGATCGCGGTCTCGTTGGCGTCCGCCGGGCGGACGACGTTGAGGCCGGGGATGGCGCGCAGCGAGGCGAGGTGCTCGACCGGCTGGTGGGTGGGGCCGTCCTCGCCGAGACCGATGGAGTCGTGCGTCCACACGAACGTCACCGGCAGGTGCATCAGGGCCGACAGGCGCACCGCGTTGCGCATGTAGTCGGAGAAGACGAGGAACGTGCCGCCGTAGACGCGGGTGTTGCCGTGCAGCGTGATGCCGTTCAGCTCCGCGCCCATGGAGTGCTCGCGGATACCGAAGTGGATCGTGCGGCCGTAGGGGTCCGCCTCGGGCAGCGGGTTGCCCTCGGGCAGGAACGAGCTGTCCTTGTCGATCGTGGTGTTGTTCGACCCCGCGAGGTCGGCGGAGCCGCCCCACAGCTCGGGGATGACCGCGCCGAGGGCCTGCAGCACCTTGCCGGAGGCGGCGCGCGTGGCGACGGCCTTGCCCGGCTCGAAGACCGGGATCTTCTGCTCCCAGCCGGTGGGCAGCTCGCCCTTGCTGATCCGGTCGTACTCGGCGGCGCGCTCGGGGTTGGCCTCACGCCACTCCCGGAACGGCTTCTCCCACTCGGCCTTGGCCCGGCTGCCCCGGTCGAGGGCCTGGCGGGTGTGGGCGAGCACCTCGTCGTCGACCTGGAAGGACCGCTCGGGGTCGAAGCCGAGGACGCGCTTGGTGGCCGCGACCTCCTCCTCGCCCAGCGCCGAGCCGTGCGCGGCCTCGGTGTTCTGGGCGTTCGGGGCAGGCCAGGCGATGATCGAGCGCATCGCGATGAAGGACGGCCGGTCGGTGACCCGCTTGGCCTCCTGGATCGCGGCGAAGATCGCCTCCGGGTCCAGGTCGCCGTCCGGCCTGGGCGCCACGCGCTGGACGTGCCAGCCGTAGGCCTCGTACCGCTTGACGGTGTCCTCGGAGACGGCCGTCTCGGTGTCGCCCTCGATCGAGATGTGGTTGTCGTCCCACAGCAGGACCAGGTTGCCGAGCTTCTGGTGGCCGGCCAGCGACGACGCCTCGGCGGAGATGCCCTCCTGCAGGCAGCCGTCACCGGCGATGCAGTAGATGAAGTGGTCGAAGGGCGACTCGCCCTGCGGGGCCTCCGGGTCGAACAGACCGCGCTCATAGCGGGCGGCCATCGCCATGCCCACCGCGTTGGCCACACCCTGGCCGAGCGGGCCGGTGGTGGTCTCGACGCCCTTGGTGTGTCCGTACTCCGGGTGCCCGGGGGTCTTCGAGCCCCAGGTGCGGAAGGACTCGAGGTCCTCCAGCTCCAGACCGAACCCGGCCAGGTAGAGCTGCGTGTAGAGAGTCAGGGACGAATGGCCGGCGGACAGCACGAAGCGGTCGCGTCCCACCCACTCGGGGTCGGCCGGGTCGTGCCTCATCACCTTCTGGAAGAGGGTGTAGGCGGCCGGGGCCAGGCTCATCGCCGTACCGGGATGGCCGTTGCCGACCTTCTGTACGGCGTCGGCGGCCAGGACGCGGGCGGTGTCCACGGCCCGCTGGTCCAGGTCGGTCCACTCAAGGTCTGTGGTGGTCGGCTTGGTGCTCACCCTGGGTCAGGGCTCCTCTCCACATGTCGGTCGCCGGTCTCAGGGGCATGCCCCCACCCGGCCGCCGGCGTGCTTCTGCCCGCCGGCCGCTGTCGAGCCTACCCCCGTGAAGACGTGCGTTTTTTCGAGTGTTTCCAGACTGCCGGGACTCTGTGCGATCCGCCTCCCGACTGGCCGTCAACGCATGTGGCACTTGAATACGGAGGCGCTCATCTGTCCGCTCAATCGAGTGGTGGGGCACCTCGAATGGAGCGTGCGCCAACACGACCCCACCCCCGCGAAGGCCGGGGTATGGGCAACGTCTAAAGTGGCGTGGTACGCGCGAGCCTTTACCGCGACTTCACACGCGGAGGGCTTGCTGGGATGTCTCTGTCAGGGGTGTGCGTGACGGCCGTCGAATCCCGTCCTGGGGGCACCTCCCAGGCCGTTAAGGCCCTGGGGGAGGGTGCGCGCGGTGAGAGCCGGGGCCCGGCTCAGCGGCCGTTCGGAGCCCGCGTCAAGGCGTTCGTGGCGCTGACCAAGCCGCGGATCATCGAGCTGCTGCTCATCACCACGGTTCCGGTGATGTTCCTGGCGCAGCAGGGTGTGCCCGACCTGAAGCTGGTCCTGCTCACCTGCCTCGGCGGTTATCTCTCCGCGGGCGGCGCCAACGCGCTGAACATGTACATCGACCGCGACATCGACGCCCTCATGGACCGCACCTCGCAGCGGCCCCTGGTGACCGGCATGGTCAGCCCGCGCGAGTGTCTGGCCTTCGGTATCACCCTCGCGGTCGTCTCGACGCTGCTGTTCGGGTTCACCGTCAACTGGCTGAGCGCCTGGTTGTCACTCGGAGCGCTGCTCTTCTACGTCGTCGTCTACACCATGCTGCTCAAGCGGCGTACCTCCCAGAACATCGTGTGGGGCGGTATCGCGGGCTGTCTGCCGGTGCTGATCGGCTGGTCCTCCGTCACGAACTCGATGTCGTGGGCGCCGATCGTCCTCTTCCTCGTCATGTTCTTCTGGACGCCGCCGCATTACTGGCCGCTGTCCATGAAGGTGCGGGAGGACTACGCGCGCGTGGGGGTGCCGATGCTTCCGGTCATCGCCTCCAACAAGGTGGTCGCCCGGCAGATCGTCATCTACAGCTGGGTGATGGTGGCCGTCTCGCTGCTGCTGACCCCGCTCGGTTACACCGGCTGGTTCTACACGGTGGTCGCCCTCGCGGCCGGCGGCTTCTGGCTGTGGGAGGCGCACGGGCTGCAGAACCGGGCGAAGGCCGAGGTGAGCGGGGCCAAGCTGAAGGAGATGCGTCTCTTCCACTGGTCGATCACCTATGTGTCGATCCTGTTCGTCGCCGTCGCGGTGGACCCCTTCCTGCGCTGACGAGCGGCGCCCACGCCGACGTACGTCACAGGGGCCTGCCCTCGCCAGTCGATCTACCGGTGAGTAGCATCCTGGTCATGGCAGACACGCAGCAGGTTGACCCGAAGGCCGACGCCAAGGCCGAGCGCACGGCCGCGAAGCTGGCCCGGCAGATCAGCGCCTTCGCCAAGGCCCACGGCGGTGCCGAGGGCCACGTGGCCTACATCGGCGAACGCGGCGCCCGCATCGTGCTCGTCGGCGAGGACGGCGGCTGGGGCGATCTCGTGGCGCCCAGCACGCCGATCGCCGAGCGGGCGGTGCGCGAGGCCGGCATCACCGTGCACGAGTCCTTCGACGGCCCGTTCGCGGCGAAGGTCCGCACGGGCCCGTACGAGTGGAAGCGGATGGCCGGCATCCAGCTCGGCGGCTGAACCACCCCGGCCCGTCCGCCCGGCGGCCGCTCCACCCGCACCCGCCGCCGTACGGCCGGTCCACCCGCACCCGCCGCCGTACGGCCGGTCCACCCGCCCCACCCGGACATGCGTCCGTCGTGAGGTCGTCCGCGACCTCGCACCCCCTGCACCCGTTAAGCCGTGTGAGCCAGCGCAGCGACCACGCGTCCCACGGGGAGCCGGGAATGATCGAAACGCCGTCCCTCGTGGACCAGTACTGCCACGGGGTGCTGCGCACCGAGCTGGGCCTTGGCACCTTCGAGGCCCAGCTGGCCCGCACCGAGGGGCCACCGGCCCCGGGCACCACCCTGTTCGACACCCAGACCGGCTTCGCCGTGCGGCGCTGGTGCCCGCCGCTGCTCGGCCTGGAACCGCACTGCCCGCCCGCCCGCTATCTGGCCCGGCGCCGGGAGCTGGGCGTCCTGGAAGCGGCCCGCAGGCTGCTGCGGGGCAGCGGGATCACCACCTATCTCGTCGACACGAGCCTGCCCGGCGACCTCACCGGCCCCGCCGAGATGGCGAGTGACGGCGGCGCCGACGCGCGCGAGATCGTCCGGCTGGAGCTGCTGGCCGAACAGGTCGCCGACACCTCGGGGACCGTCGAGGCCTTCCTCGCCAACCTCGCCGAGTCGGTGCACGGCGCCGCCGCGAACGCCGTCGCCTTCACCTCCGTCGCGGGCCTCAGGCACGGTCTGGCGCTCGCGCCGGAGCCGCCGGGGCCGGGCGAGGTGCGGGGCGCTGCGGGCCGCTGGCTGGCCGGGCGCCGGGTCGGCGGGCCGCTGTGCGATCCGGTCCTGCTCGGACATCTGCTGTGGATCGCGGTCGCCTCCGGGCTGCCGCTGCAACTGCACGCGGGACTGGGCGAGGTCGGCTCCCGCACCGACCGCGCCGACCCGGTGCTGCTGACCGACTTCGCGCGGGCCACGGCGGGTCTCGGCACCGACCTGGTGCTGCTGCACGGCTACCCGTACCACCGGCACGCCGCCCACCTGGCCGGTGTCTTCCCCCACGTCTACGCCGACTCGGGCGCCGCGCTCGTGCGCACCGGGGCCCGCGCGGCCACGGTCCTCGCCGAGATCCTGGAGCTCGCCCCGTTCGGCAAGATCCTCTTCTCCACCGGCGCCCACGGCCTGCCCGAGCTGCACGTCGTCGGCGCCCGCCTGTTCCGCGAGGCCCTGGGCCGGGTCCTGGGCACCTGGGTGGCGGAGGGCGCGTGGTCGCTGGAGGACGCCCAGCGGGTCGCCCGGATGCTCGCGGCGGGCAACGCGCGCCGGGTGTACGGGCTGGAATGACCCGGATCGCCCTGCGTGCGCCGGGGCGACCCGAAGTTCACTCGTTCGTGTGGTTCACGCGCGGGCGGCGGCGGTCGGCACCTCCGCCGCGGGAGCGGGCAGCTCGTCCGCGTCGGCCGAGGGGCGCTCGCGCAGCGACAGCAGGACGCGCAGGACGCCGATCCAGATCAGGCACGAGCCGAGCATGTGCAGGCCGACCAGGATCTCGGGCAGATGCGTGAAGTACTGCACGTAGCCGATCACGCCCTGGGCGAGCAGGATCAGGAAGAGCACCCGGGTCCGCGTCAGCGGGCCCTTGGGCGCGTCCACCGCCTTCAGGACGAACCACAGCGCGAAGGTCAGCGTCACCACGATCCAGGCCAGCACCGCGTGCAGCTTGGCGACGGTCTCCCAGTCGATGGGGATGCGGTCCACCTCGCTGGAGTCGCCCGCGTGCGGGCCGGCGCCGGTCACCACCGTGCCGACCGCGATGAGCAGCGCGGTCCCGGCCACCAGGCACCACACCAGCTGCCGTACCGCCGTGCCGACCAGCGGCCGTGGCGCGGCGTCGCCCTCGCGGGTGCGCTGCCACGTCAGGGTCGCGACGGTGATCAGGGCGGTGGACAGCAGGAAGTGCGCGGCGACCGTGTACGGGTTGAGCCCGACCAGCACCACGATGCCGCCGAGCACCGCGTTGCCCATGACCACCCAGAACTGCGCCCAGCCCAGCCGGGTCAGGGTGCGCCGCCAGGGCTTCTGGGAGCGGGCCGCGACGATCGCCCAGCCGACGGCCGCGCACAGCACGTACGTCAGCATGCGGTTGCCGAACTCGACGACCCCGTGGAAGCCCATCTGCCTGGTGGTGGTCAGCGAGTCGTCGGTGCAGGTGGGCCATGTCGGGCAGCCGAGGCCGGAGCCGGTCAGGCGCACGGCGCCGCCGGTGACGACGATGACCACCGACATCACGAGAGCGGCGAAGGCCGCCCGCCGGACGGTCCGGGGGTCCGGGGTCCAGCGGTCGGCGATGAAGGCGAGCGGATTGCGCAGGGCCGCCAGGGCGTCGGTGGGGGTCAGCTTTGCCACGCGCACCATCGTAGGCCGCCGCTTGTGCACGCGTTCACGAGGGTCACTCCCGGAGCCAGGGCGGGACCCCCCGACCGGCGGTCACTCCCAGCGGAAGAACCGTCCCGCGGCGGCGAGGGCGAGCACCGCCCACACGGCGAGGATCCCGAGGTCGCCCCAGGGCGTCCCGGCACCGTGCTGGAGCACGTCCCGCAGACCGTCCGAGAGCGCCGAGATCGGCAGCAGACCGAGGACGTGCTGGGCCGAGCCGAACTTCTCCAGCGGCACGATCACCCCGCCGCCGACGAGCAGCAGCAGGAACACCAGGTTGGCGGCGGCCAGCGTGGCCTCCGCCTTCAGGGTGCCCGCCATCAGCAGGCCGAGCCCGGAGAAGGCGGCCGTGCCGAGGACCAGCAGGAGCAGCACGGCGGCGGGATCGCCGTGCGGCGACCAGCCCAGCGCGAACGCGATCACCGTCAGCAGGACGACCTGGAGGACCTCGGTGACCAGCACGGCGACCGTCTTGGCGGCCATGAGGGCCCAGCGCGGGAGCGGCGAGGACGCGAGCCGCTTCAGGACGCCGTAGCGGCGCTCGAAGCCCGTCGCGATGGCCTGTCCGGTGAACGCCGTCGACATCACCGCCAGCGCCAGCACGCCCGGCGTGAGGAAGTCGACCGCCTCGCCCTTGCCGGTGTCCACGACGTCCACGGAGCTGAACAGCACCAGCAGCAGGGTCGGGATGACGACCGTCAGCAGCAGCTGTTCGCCGTTGCGCAGCAGCATCCGGGTTTCCAGCGCCGCCTGCGCCGCGATCATGCGGGACAGCGGCGCGGCGCCCGGCTTCGGGGTGTAGGTGCCCGACGCGGTGGTCATGAGCGCAGCTCCTTGCCGGTCAGTTCCAGGAAGACGTCCTCCAGGGTGTGCCGCTCCACCGAGATCCGGTCGGGCATCACCCCGTGCTGGGCACACCACGAGGTCACGGTGGCCAGCAGCTGCGGGTCGACGTTGCCGACGACCCGGTAGCCGCCCGGGGTCAGCTCGGCGGCCGTGCAGTCGGCCGGGAGAGCCTTGAGCAGGGAGCCCACGTCGAGGCCGGGGCGGCCGGTGAAGCGCAGGGTGTTCTCGGCGCCGCCCTTGCACAGCTGCTCGGGCGAACCCTGGGCGATGACCCGGCCGCCGTCGATGATCGCCACGTCGTCGGCGAGCTGTTCGGCCTCGTCCATGTGGTGCGTGGTGAGGATGACCGAGACGCCGTCGGCGCGCAGGTCCCGCACCAGGTCCCAGGTGGACCGGCGGGCCTGCGGGTCGAGGCCGGCCGTCGGCTCGTCCAGGAACACCAGCTCCGGGCGCCCCACGACGGCCATGGCGAGCGCGAGCCGCTGCTGCTGGCCACCGGACAGCCGCCGGTAGCTCGTCCGGCCGCAGGAGCCGAGCCCGAGCCGTTCGATCAGCGCGTCCACGTCCAGCGGGTGGGCGTGCAGCCGGGCGACATGGCGCAGCATCTCGTCGGCTCTGGCGCCCGAGTAGACCCCGCCGGACTGGAGCATCACACCGACGCGCGGGCGCAGCTCGGCGGAGTCCCGTACCGGGTCGAGGCCCAGGACCCGCACGGTGCCGGAATCCGGCTTGCGGTACCCCTCGCAGGTCTCGATCGTGGTGGTCTTGCCCGCCCCGTTGGGGCCGAGTACGGCGGTGACTCCCGCCTCGGCCGCCAGGTCGAGGCCGTTCACCGCGGTCTTCGTGCCGTACCGCTTCACCAGGGCCTGGACCTGGACCACGGGCTCACTTCGCATGGTTGCAGAGTCTAGGGAGACCGCCTGCCGCTCAGGCGCGGGGGTGGGGGGAAGTCCTCCGCGCGGGGCCGGTGCAGCGGCAGCCACCGCCGCGCGTAGGCCACCGCGTCCGCCACCGGGAACAGGCGTACGTCCGCCGCGCCGACCTTCCCGCGCACCACGGGCCGGTCCCGTTCGAAGTCGTGGCCCAGCTCGTCGAAGCGGTCGGAGGTGATGGACACCTCGACGACCGTCTCCCAGCCGCCGCCAGGAGCGGGCCGGCCGACCTCGACATGGGGCGCCGGTATCCGGTACTCGGCCAGGTGGAAGCTGGTACAGGCGCCGTAGCCGGCGCCGAGCAGCAGCACCCGGGCGCCCAGCCGCTCCAGCCGGGCCAGCGGGCTCAGCTCGCCGAGCCGGCAGTCGCGCGCGTGGCCGTCGGTGATCTCCTTCGCGTGCCGGCCGAGGGCCGCGAACGAGGTCTGCGGATGGGCGCTGCGCACGGCGCCGGGCCAGGTCCGCACGGTCTCCGGGAGCACGCCGACCCCACGCGAGGGGGTGATCAGCGGATCGTACGGCGGCATGGTGGCCCGGATCCGGTCCCACCATTCCCCGGGCACCGGTGGGTCTCCCCAGACGGCCGGATCGGACTGGTCACCGGTCTGGGTGGGGACGACGAGCGTGCCCGACCGGCCGAGAACGTCGAGAATTCCCTGGACGACCGCCACGGCTCCTCCGTTGACCCAGCCGAGGGAACTCAGCGAGGAGTGCACGAGGAGGATCTCGCCGGTTTCGACACCCAGCCGGCCAAGCTGTGCGGCGACTGTGTTCCGGGTGACAAGAGGGCCGGTCGGAGGGGGTGTGGGCATGGTGATGGAGTCTTCCCCAAGGGGGCTCGGAACGCCACCGGATTGCCTTGGCGGGGTGCCGCGCGTGATCGATCAAAGATCGTTTCCGCAGGTCGGATTAGGTCTACCTAAGTGACGCAGGGCACCGGTCGATGATCGGGACGCCGCTTGTCAGTCCCCGAGGAATTACGCAACAATGGCGTTGTGAAAAACGTCGGCGAGGCTCGGGAGACCCCGACAGGGGCCCCGCAGGAGGAGCTAGCGACCGGAGAGCGCTCGACGCGCAACCGGGTCGCGCGGTCCATCCTGGACCACGGCCCGTCGACCGTCGCCGAACTCGCCGGCCGCCTCGGGCTCACCCAGGCCGCCGTCCGCCGCCACCTGGACGCGCTGGTCGCCGACGACGTCGTACAGGCCCGCGAGCAGCGCGTGTACGGCGCGCGTACCCGCGGCCGGCCCGCGAAGGTCTTCGCGCTCACCGACTGCGGCCGCGACGCCTTCGACCAGTCGTACGACAAGCTGGCCGTGGACGCCCTGCGCTGGATCGGCGAGCGCGAGGGCGGCCCGGAGGCGGTCGCCGCCTTCGCCCGCGCCAGGTTCGCCGCCCAGGCGCGCGCCTACCGCGCGGCGGTCGAGAGCGCGAGCCCCGACAAGCGCGCCGAAGCGCTGGCCAAGGCGCTGAGCAGCGACGGGTACGCTGCTACGGCGCGCAGCGCACCGGTCGGCGAGCAGCTCTGTCAGCACCACTGCCCGGTCGCCCACGTCGCGGAACAGTTCCCGCAGCTGTGCGAGGCGGAGACCGAGATCTTCGCCGAGCTGCTGGGTACTCACGTCCAACGACTGGCGACCATCGCGCACGGCGACGGCGTCTGCACGACGTTCATCCCCAAGATTTCCACTGACGCACCTGCAAGTACGGCCGGGAGGAACCCCGCATGACTCTCCCCACGGAGACTGCTCACCCCGAACTCGAGGGCCTGGGCAAGTACGAATACGGCTGGGCCGACTCCGATGTGGCCGGTGCGTCCGCGCGCCGTGGCCTGAACGAGGACGTCGTCCGCGACATCTCGGGCAAGAAGTCCGAGCCGGAGTGGATGACGAAGCTGCGCCTGAAGGGTCTGCGGCTCTTCGACAAGAAGCCCATGCCGAACTGGGGCTCGGACCTCTCCGGCATCGACTTCGACAACATCAAGTACTTCGTGCGCTCCACGGAGAAGCAGGCGGAGTCCTGGGAGGACCTGCCCGAGGACATCAAGAACACCTACGACAAGCTGGGCATCCCCGAGGCCGAGAAGCAGCGCCTGGTCGCCGGTGTCGCCGCCCAGTACGAGTCGGAGGTCGTCTACCACCAGATCCGCGAGGACCTGGAGGAGCAGGGCGTCATCTTCCTCGACACCGACACCGCCCTGAGGGAGCACCCGGAGCTCTTCAAGGAGTACTTCGGCACGGTCATCCCGGTGGGCGACAACAAGTTCGCCTCGCTGAACACCGCCGTGTGGTCGGGCGGCTCCTTCATCTACGTGCCGAAGGGCGTGCACGTCGAGATCCCGCTCCAGGCCTACTTCCGTATCAACACGGAGAACATGGGCCAGTTCGAGCGGACGCTGATCATCGTCGACGAGGACGCCTACGTCCACTACGTCGAGGGCTGCACCGCCCCGATCTACAAGTCGGACTCCCTGCACTCCGCGGTGGTCGAGATCATCGTGAAGAAGGGCGCCCGCTGTCGTTACACGACCATCCAGAACTGGTCGAACAACGTCTACAACCTGGTCACCAAGCGCGCCGTGGCGTACGAGGGCGCGACCATGGAGTGGATCGACGGCAACATCGGCTCCAAGGTCACCATGAAGTACCCGGCCGTCTACCTGATGGGCGAGCACGCCAAGGGCGAGACCCTCTCCATCGCCTTCGCCGGCGAGGGCCAGCACCAGGACGCCGGCTCCAAGATGGTCCACATGGCGCCGAACACCTCCTCCAACATCGTCTCCAAGTCGGTGGCGCGCGGCGGCGGCCGTACCTCCTACCGCGGTCTGGTCGAGATCGGTGAGGGCGCGGCCGGATCGAAGTCGAACGTGCTGTGCGACGCGCTGCTCGTCGACACGATCTCCCGCTCCGACACCTACCCCTACGTGGACGTCCGCGAGGACGACGTCTCCATGGGCCACGAGGCGACCGTCTCCAAGGTCTCCGAGGACCAGCTCTTCTACCTGATGAGCCGCGGTCTGAGCGAGTTCGAGGCGATGGCGATGATCGTGCGCGGCTTCGTCGAGCCCATCGCCAAGGAGCTGCCCATGGAGTACGCCCTGGAACTCAACCGGCTGATCGAGCTGCAGATGGAAGGCGCGGTCGGCTGAGGCCCCGCACCCCCGGACGACAGCCCAGCGAAACTGACGCAGGAAAGAGAGCAGACCGACAGCCATGGCTGAGGCTCAGAATTACCCGGTCGGGTCCACCACCGCCGGCCAGATCGCGGTGGCCGCAGAGTCGACCGTCGCCACGCGCATGAGCGCGCCCCCGTCCTTCGACGTGGCGGACTTCCCCGTCCCCCACGGCCGCGAGGAGGACTGGCGGTTCACGCCGCTGGAGCGGCTGCGCGGGCTGCACGACGGCACCGCGACCGCCACCGGAGACGGCGTGAAGGTGGACGTCCAGGCTCCCGCGGGCGTGACCGTCGAGACCGTCGGCCGTGACGACGCGCGCCTCGGCCGGGCCGGCACCCCGGTGGACCGCGTCGCCGCCCAGGCGTACTCGGCCTTCGAGCAGGCCGGCGTGATCACCGTCCCCAAGGAGACGGTGGTCGCCGAGCCGATCCGCATCGCCGTGCACGGCGAGGGCGGCGTCGCCTACGGCCACCAAGTCGTGGAGCTGAAGCCCTTCGCCGAGGCCGTCGTCGTCATCGACCACACCGGTGACGCCGTGCTCGCCGCCAACGTCGACTACATCATCGGCGACGGCGCCAAGCTGACCGTCGTCTCCGTCCAGGACTGGGACGACAAGGCCGTCCACGTGGGCCAGCACAACGCGCTGATCGGCCGGGACGCCACCTTCAAGTCGTTCGTGGTCACCTTCGGCGGCGACCTGGTGCGGCTGCACCCGCGCGTCGCCTACGCCGGCACCGGCGGCGAGGCCGAACTGTTCGGTCTGTACTTCACCGACTCCGGCCAGCACCAGGAGCACCGCCTCCTCGTCGACCACAACACCCCGCACTGCAAGTCCAACGTCATGTACAAGGGCGCGCTGCAGGGCGAAGGCGCGCACGCCGTGTGGATCGGTGACGTGCTGATCGAGGCGGCGGCCGAGGGCACCGACACCTACGAGATGAACCGCAACCTCGTCCTCACCGACGGCGCGCGGGTCGACTCCGTGCCCAACCTGGAGATCGAGACCGGCGAGATCGTCGGCGCCGGCCACGCCTCCGCCACCGGCCGCTTCGACGACGAGCAGCTCTTCTACCTGATGGCCCGCGGCATCCCGGAGCACGAGGCCCGCCGTCTGGTGGTCCGCGGCTTCTTCGCCGAGCTGGTCCAGCAGATCGGCGTCGCCGACATCGAGGAGCGCCTGCTCGCCAAGATCGAGGACGAGCTGGAGGCTTCGGTCGCATGACCTTCGTACGCGCCTGCGGGCTGAGCGAGCTGGCCGACGACACCCCGAAGCGGGTCGAAGTCGACGGCACGCCTGTCTCGGTCGTGAGGACCGAGGGGGAGGTGTTCGCGATCCACGACATCTGCTCCCACGCGAACGTCTCGCTCTCCGAGGGCGAGGTGGAGGACTGCCAGATCGAGTGCTGGCTGCACGGATCCTCCTTCGACCTCCGCACCGGCAAGCCGTCCGGCCTCCCCGCGACGCGCCCCGTCCCCGTATACCCCGTACAGATCGAAGGGGACGACGTTCTCGTCTCCGTCACCCAGGAGTCCTGAGGCACCCATGGCAACGCTTGAAATCCGAGACCTGCACGTCACCGTCGAGGCCGACAACGCCACGAAGGAGATCCTCAAGGGCGTCGACCTCACCGTGAAGCAGGGCGAGACGCACGCCATCATGGGCCCCAACGGCTCCGGCAAGTCGACCCTCGCCTACTCGCTCGCGGGTCACCCCAAGTACACGATCACCGGCGGCACCGTCACCCTCGACGGCGAGGACGTCCTGGAGATGTCCGTCGACGAGCGCGCCCGCGCGGGCCTGTTCCTGGCGATGCAGTACCCGGTCGAGGTCCCCGGCGTCTCGGTCTCCAACTTCCTGCGCACCTCCGCCACCGCCATCCGCGGCGAGGCCCCCAAGCTGCGCACCTGGGTGAAGGAGGTCAAGGGAGCCATGGAGCGCCTCCACATGGACCCGTCCTTCGCCGAGCGCAACGTGAACGAGGGCTTCTCCGGCGGTGAGAAGAAGCGCCACGAGATCCTCCAGCTCGAGCTGCTCAAGCCGAAGGTCGCGATCCTCGACGAGACCGACTCCGGCCTGGACGTCGACGCCCTGCGCATCGTCTCCGAGGGGGTCAACCGCGTCCGCGAGACCGGCGAGGTCGGCACCCTGCTGATCACGCACTACACGCGCATCCTGCGCTACATCAAGCCCGACTTCGTCCATGTCTTCTCCGCCGGGCGGATCGTCGAGTCCGGCGGCGCCGAGCTCGCCGACAAGCTGGAGAACGAGGGCTACGAGGCATACACGAAGGGTGGCGTATCCGCGTGACACAGCTGCCGGGCCTCCTCGACACAGAGGCGATCCGCAAGGACTTCCCCATCCTGGACCGACTGGTCCACGACGACCGGAAGCTCGTCTACCTGGACAACGCGGCGACCTCGCAGAAGCCGCGCCAGGTACTGGACGCCCTGAGCGAGTACTACGAGCGCTACAACGCCAACGTCCACCGCGGTGTGCATGTGCTCGCCGAGGAGGCCACGGCGCTGTACGAGGGCGCGCGCGACAAGGTGGCGGAGTTCATCAACGCGCCGAGCCGCGACGAGGTGATCTTCACCAAGAACGCCTCCGAGTCGCTGAACCTCGTGGCGAACATGCTGGGCTGGGCCGACGAGCCCTACCGCGTGGACCACGAGACCGAGATCGTCATCACGGAGATGGAGCACCACTCCAACATCGTGCCGTGGCAGCTGCTGGCGCAGCGCACGGGCGCGAAGCTGAAGTGGTTCGGCCTGGACGACGACGGCCGGCTCGACCTCTCCAACATCGACGAGGTCATCACCGAGAAGACGAAGATCGTCTCCTTCGTGCTGGTGTCGAACATCCTGGGCACGGTCAACCCGGTCGAGGCGATAGTCCGCCGCGCTCAGGAGGTCGGCGCGCTCGTCTGCATCGACGCCTCGCAGGCCGCCCCGCACATGCCGCTGGACGTGCAGGCGCTGCAGGCCGACTTCGTGGCCTTCACCGGCCACAAGATGTGCGGCCCGACCGGCATCGGCGTCCTGTGGGGCCGCCAGGAACTGCTGGAGGACCTGCCCCCGTTCCTGGGCGGCGGCGAGATGATCGAGACCGTCTCGATGCACTCCTCCACCTACGCCCCGGCGCCGCACAAGTTCGAGGCGGGCACCCCGCCGGTCGCCCAGGCGGTCGGTCTCGGTGCCGCGATCGACTACCTGAACTCGATCGGCATGGACAAGATCCTCGCCCACGAGCACGCGCTGACGGAGTACGCCGTCCAGCGGCTGACGAGGGTCCCGGACCTGCGGATCATCGGCCCCACCACGGCCGAGGACCGCGGGGCAGCGATCTCCTTCACGCTGGGCGACATCCACCCGCACGACGTGGGCCAGGTCCTCGACGAGCAGGGCATCGCGGTCCGCGTCGGCCACCACTGCGCGCGACCCGTCTGCCTCCGCTACGGAATTCCCGCGACCACGCGAGCGTCGTTCTATCTGTACTCCACGCCTGCCGAGATCGACGCACTGGTCGACGGGCTGGAGCACGTACGGAACTTCTTCGGCTGAGAGGCGTGAGCTGAAACCGTGAAGCTGGACTCGATGTACCAGGAAGTCATCCTGGACCACTACAAGAACCCGCACGGGCGGGGCTTGCGGGACGGCGACGCCGAGGTTCACCACGTGAACCCGACCTGCGGCGACGAGATCACCCTCCGGGTGAAGTACGACGGCACCCGGATCGCGGACGTCTCCTACGAGGGGCAGGGCTGTTCCATCAGCCAGGCCTCCGCCTCCGTGCTGAACGAGCTGCTCGTCGGCGCGGAGCTGGCCGACGCGCAGAAGATCCAGGAGACGTTCCTGGAGCTGATGCAGTCCAAGGGCCGGATCGAGCCGGACGACGCGATGGAGGAGATCCTGGAGGACGCGGTCGCGTTCGCCGGAGTCTCCAAGTACCCCGCGCGGGTCAAGTGCGCCCTCCTGAGCTGGATGGCGTGGAAGGACGCGACGGCCCAGGCGCTGGGCGGCGCCGACGCCGAAAGGAAGACCGCATGACTGACACCGTGGAGATGAAGCCGGCCTCGGAGGAGGAACTCCGCGAGGCCCTGATGGACGTCGTCGACCCCGAGCTGGGCATCGACGTCGTCAACCTCGGGCTGATCTACGGCATCCACGTCGACGACGCCAACATCGCCACCATCGACATGACCCTGACGTCGGCGGCCTGCCCGCTGACGGACGTCATCGAGGACCAGGCCAAGTCCGCCACGGACGGCCTCGTCAACGAGCTGCGCATCAACTGGGTCTGGATGCCGCCGTGGGGCCCGGACAAGATCACGGACGACGGCCGCGAGCAGCTCAGGGCGCTCGGGTTCAACGTCTGAGCGGACCCCTTCGCGTACAGCGGCGGCACCCTGGTGGTGCCGCCGCTTTCGTGTGTCTCAGGCCAGCGCGGCCACCAGCAGGAACGCCGAGTCCGCTCGGTAGAGGTCGTTGTCCTCGGAACGGGCCAGCGTGAGCCGGTAGTCGCGCTGGCGCAGAAAGCGGCCCGGACGGTCGGCCGACTCCAGCTGGGTCGCCCCGGCGAAGGACGACCGGCGCGGGCAGAAGGTGGCGTTCCGCTCGAACCGCGCGGAGCCGTCGTCGTGCTCGGCGCGCAGCCCGTCGTCGTCCCGGTGGCGCAGATACCCGCCGTCGGACGTGGCGAAGGAATAGCACCGGGCGTCGGAGAGTCCCTTGATCACGGTGAAGGTGGCGGCCCGGCGGGCGGCGCCCGAGGCGACCGGGTCGAGCCGCACCCGGCCGCCGCTGACGTGCCAGTAGCGGTCGGGGTGGTCGAGGGAGCGGACGGACTTACGGCTCGCCGCAGGGTGCGTGGAACCGCCCTTGCCCCCGGCCGCCGCCGGCGACCCGGACCGCTGCCCACCGTCGCCCCCACCGGCGTGCCCCCCGGCGGAGGGGCCGGTGGAGGGGCCGGCGGAGGGCGACGCAGAGCCGCTGTCCGCCGGTGCGCCGCTCGGGGCCGGCGCGCCTCGGCGGTGCGAGGCCGCCTCGTGGCCGGGCGCCCGGTCGTTCAGGGCCGTCACGGTCACGCAGGCGGCGACGGCCGCCAGGACCAGCGCGCCGACGGGCCAGAGTCTTCGCACACGCGAGGCGCGGGCCGTGGTGCGCGAGGTGCTGGTGTCATCGGACATCTCTTCAGGCATATGTGGTTCTCCGCGGTGTCGTGCCGAGGGCCGGACATTAGTGACCCCGATGCCCTCCGGGGGCCGTTTCGCGAAGTACCGCCCACGAAAGTGTGACTTTCGGGTTGTGTGCCTTCCCGTCCACCCGGTTATGTACGCTCGTACACATGGGTTACCTGACGCTCGCCGGCGCCATAGCCGCCGAGGTCGCCGCCACGACGGCGATGAAGTACACCGACGGATTCAGCAGACTCTGGCCCTCCCTCCTGACGGCTCTGGGCTATGTCGTCTCCTTCGCGCTGCTCGCCCAGACGCTGAAGTCCGTGCAGATCGGCACGGCGTACGCGATCTGGTCCGGCGTGGGCACCGCGGCCATCGCCGTCCTCGGTCTGCTGCTGTTCGGCGAGGGGCTGAGCACGGCCAAGGTCGCCGGCATCCTGCTGATCATCGGTGGCGTGGTGGTCCTCAACCTGGGCGGGGCGAGCCACTGATGCCCCGCCGCTACGACCCCGAGCGGCGCCGGCGGATCATCGACGCGGCGATCCGGGTGGCCGGCCGGGACGGCCTCGCCGGGCTGAGCCACCGCTCGGTCGCCGCCGAGGCCGATGTGCCGCTCGGCTCCACCACCTACCACTTCGCCACCCTGGACGACCTGCTGGTGGCCGCCCTGTGCCAGACCAACGAGGGGTTCGCCGGGGTCCTGGGCGCCAGCGGGGTGCTGCGGGACACCGCCGGCGACCTCGCGACCGGTCTCGCCCGGGTCCTCGGACAGTGGCTGGGCGGTGACCGGCCGGGCGTCGAGCTGGAGTACGAGCTGTATCTCGCGGCCCTGCGCCGCCCCGCCCTGCGTCCCGTCGCCGCCCAGTGGACCGAGGAGACGGCCGAGCGGCTGGCCGAGCGGGTGGATCCGGTGACGGCGCGGGCCCTGCTCGCGCTGATGGACGGCATCTGTCTCCAGGTGCTGCTGACGGGCGGTTCGTACGACGAGGAGTACGCCCGCGAGGCGCTGGCTCGGCTGATCCCCTGAATCACCGCCCGGCACCTGAGACGCCCCGGTGGCGGTTGGCCTCCGCGACCCCGCCCACGTTAGGTTTTCCCCCATGACCGACTCTGCTTCCCGCACCACCGGCGCCGTGGCCGCCGGCCTCGCCACGATCGCCTCCGACGGCACCGTTCTCGACACCTGGTTCCCGGCGCCCGAACTGGTCGCCGAGCCGGGGCCCGCCGGCACCGAGCGGCTGACCGCCGAGCAGGCGGCGAAGCTGCTGGGCGGCGGAGCGACCGCGGCGGTCGGCCCGGACAGCCGCCGAGGCGTCGAGGTGGTCGCGGTCCGCACGGTCATCGCCTCGCTGGACGAGAAGCCGATCGACGCGCACGACGTCTACCTGCGCCTCCACCTGCTCTCGCACCGCCTGGTCAAGCCGCACGGCCAGAGCCTGGACGGCATCTTCGGCCACCTCGCCAACGTCGCGTGGACCTCGCTCGGCCCGGTCGCCGTGGACGAGATCGAGAAGGTGCGGCTGAACGCCCGCGCCGAGGGCCTGCACCTTCAGGTGACCTCGATCGACAAGTTCCCGCGGATGACGGACTACGTCGCCCCGAAGGGCGTCCGCATCGCCGACGCCGACCGGGTCCGCCTGGGCGCCCACCTCGCCGAGGGCACCACGGTCATGCACGAGGGCTTCGTCAACTTCAACGCCGGCACCCTCGGCACCTCCATGGTCGAGGGCCGGATCTCCTCGGGTGTCGTGGTCGGCAACGGCTCCGACATCGGCGGCGGCGCCTCCACCATGGGCACCCTGTCGGGTGGCGGCAACGTCGTCATCGCCATCGGCGAGCGCTGCCTGATCGGCGCCGAGGCGGGCGTCGGTATCGCGCTCGGCGACGAGTGCGTGGTGGAGGCCGGCCTCTACATCACCGCGGGCACCCTGGTCACCATGCCCGACGGCCAGATCGTCAAGGCCCGCGCGCTGAACGGCGCCTCCAACATCCTCTTCCGCCGCAACTCGGTCACCGGCAAGGTCGAGGCCCGCCCGAACAACGCCGTCTGGGGCGGCCTGAACGACATCCTGCACAGCCACAACTGATCGCACCCACGGCGCCCTTCACGGCCGGCCCGGCCCGGGGAGGGCGCCTTGGCGTGAGCGCGGGGCGAGTGGCCGGGTCAGCCCGTCGTGAGGTGGGTGTGCAGTGCCAGCAGGGTGTCGCCGGCCTCCCGGCTCGCGGGCAGGAGGGGTGCGCGCACCGGGCCCGCCGGGAGGCGGAGGCGGGACAGCAGGGCCTTCGCGGTGACCGTGCCCGGCAGACCCGCGCCGGTCGTCGCCTCGATCAACGGCGTCGCCCGCAGCTGGAGTTCCCTCGCCCGGCCGGTGTCGCCCGCGTCGAAGGCGTCCAGGATCGCGGCGACGTGGGCCGGGACGACGTTGGCGGCCGTGCTGACGCAGCCCACCGCGCCGACCGCGTACAGCGCGAGCACCTGCTCGTCGCAGCCCGCGTAGTACGCCAACTCCGTGCGCTCCAGCACCTTCTGGGTGCCGAGGAGGTCGTAGGAGCAGTCCTTGACGGCCACGATGCCGGGATGGTCCGCGAGCCGGATCATCGTGTCCGGTTCGATGCGGGTGCCGGTGCGGCCCGGGATGTCGTAGAGCATCACCGGAAGACCGGCCGCGTCGGCGACCGCCAGGAAGTGGGCGGTCACGGCCTCCTGTGGCGGCCTGCTGTAGTACGGCGTCACGACCAGGACGCCGTCGGCGCCCGCCTTGCGTGCGGCCAGGGCCAGTTCGACGGTGTGCCGGGTGTCGGACGTGCCGACGCCCGCGACCAGTGCCGCCCGGTCGCCGACCGCCCCGCGGACGGCCGCGACCAGCTCCGCCTTCTCCTCGTCCGTGGTGGTGGGGGACTCACCGGTCGTGCCGTTGAGGACCAGTCCGTCGCAGCCCTCCGCCACCAGCCGCGCGGCCAGCCGCCCGGCCCCGTCGAGATCGAGGGCGCCCTCCTCGGCGAACGGCGTGATCATGGCGCACAGCGTGCGGCCGAAGGGCGGGGCGGGCTTGCGAGTGCTCGTCATGGGAGTAGTCTCGGCACCGCAGTCGTGAAGCTCTACTTAATTCTCCTGACAGATACTGATTAGCATCGCTTACGTTTCTGCGCGGGCGCGCGGCGGCCGGGCATCCGCCCTGTGTCCAACTCGGCGGCCATGGGGCACCATGGCCGAAGGGTCACCGACGTCAGGTCATGGGAGGCACCATGAAACTGGGCAGGGCACTGGCCACCGGGGTCGCCGAGGAGCGGCCGCTCGTCCGGGACGAGGAGACACCACTCCCCGAGGGCACCGTCCGCACCGAACCGGCCGAGCCGGCCCCCGAAGAGGCTCCGGCCGCCCGATGAGGCTGCGGCTCCCGGCGGAACACCCGGCGGAGCCGCCGACGGGATACAAGATCGCCCGCCCGGTGCTGTCCCACGACGGCACCCGCGCCGCCTTCACCGGCGTGTCACTGGGCGGCGCACTGCCGTACCGCGTGCTCGACGACGCCTCCTGCGTCTACGGGCGCCGCCACCGCCCGCCCGCGCGGCTGTGCGACTGCGGCTTCCACTGCGTCCACGACCGCACGACCGCCGAGGCCCTGCTGTGCACCGCCGAGCATCGGGGGGCGGTCCTGCTGGAGGTCCTCGTACTCGGCGCCTACATCCGTTTCGAACGCGGCTTCCGCTACGCCCGGCAGCGGGTGCGCACGGCGACCGTCGGCCCCTGCGACTGCGGTGCCGCCGCGGTCGGGCTGGTCGACGCCGGCTGGGGCCGGCCCGGCTGGCGGGTTCTCGCGCCGGCCTGCGCCGGCTGTACGGGCGGGCGTACGTCCATCTCCCCCGCGGGGTTCGCCCGGCTGGCCGGGGACGGCCTGCGGATGATCGCGGCGCGGGGCGGCCCGGCGGGCCCGGGCGCCGGCCTGCCGCCGGAAACCGGGTTGACTGTGCGCACCGGCCTCGGTGTGCCCGAACTCGTCGCCGAGGCGGCCCTGTTGCAGGCCCGTCTGGACTGGTTCCAGACCCAACTGGCCCGCCTCGGCGAACGCGGTGTCGGGGGGCCGGAACAGGGCTAAGGGATGGTGGGTCGGGTACTCGGGAGTCCCGTACCGTAAGGAGGCGGAACACCGTGACCGTGACATCACACGCACGGACCGCGGCCGACGGGCACCCCTCCACGGGTGAGCTGGTCGGCCGGGCCACCGAACAGCTCTCCCAGCTGCTGCGGCAGGAGGTCGCCCTCGCCAAGGAGGAGCTGACCGAGAAGGGGCGTCGTGCCGGACGCGGGGGCGGGCTGCTGGGCGCCGCGGGCGCCGTCGGCTACGTCGGCCTGATCGTCCTGGCCGGCGCCGCCACCGCAGCCCTCTCTCTGGCGCTGCCCGTGTGGGCGGCGGCACTGATCGTGGCCGCGGTGTTCTTCGCCGTCGCCGGTGTGCTGGCCGCGACCGGCCGAGGCCAGCTGCGCCGCGCGGCCCCGCCAGCGCCCGAGGAGACGCTCGGCAGTGTCCGGGCGGACGTCGACACGATCAGGGAAAGGGCACACCGATGAAGAACCGCAATCCGCACGGCTCGGGTGCCAAGGGCCCCGACGAGCTGCGGCAACAGATCGAGCAGACCAGGAGCCAGCTCGGCGACACCGTCGCGCAGCTGGTGGGGAAGGCCGACGTGAAGGGGCGCGCCCGCGCCCGGGCCGCCGACCTGAGGGACAAGGCCGGTGCCATGACCGTCCAGCTGCGCGCGAGTGCCGCCCACGCCGGACACGCGGTGCAGGACACGGCGGCCAGGACCGGACACGCGGTGCAGGACACGGCGGCCAGGACCGGACACGCGGTGCAGGACACGGCGGCCAGGACCGGACACGCGGTGCAGGACCGGGCGTCGCAGACCGGCCATGTCATGCAGGACCGGGCGCTCCACGCCGGGCACGCCGTGCAGGACCGGGCGCTCCACGCCGGGCACGCCGCGCAGGACCGGGCGGGACGCGCGGGCCAGGCCGTGCAGGTCGCCGTCCCGAGGTCGGTGCGCGGCGCGCTGCGTTCGGGCCGGCGCCGCCCGGGCCCGCTCCTCGCGGTGGGCGTGCTGGGTGTAGCGGCGGTGTCCGCCGCCGTCGTCTGGCGCCGACGGCACCACAACTGACGGCGGGGACCGCGCACAGCGGGTTCCCACCGCCGCCGACAGCACTTCGGCCCACCCTCTCACCGAACACTTTGTCCTCCTGGACAAAAAAAGTTTTCGGTGGGAGGGTGGGCGCATGCTGGACGTGAGCGTGATCGAGGATCCCGAGGCGGCGGCCGTGTCGCTCGACCCCGTACGAGCCAGGCTGCTCGCCGAACTGGCCGCCGAGCCCGCGTCGGCGGCGATGCTGGCCGGCCGGGTCGGACTGCCCCGGCAGAAGGTGAACTACCACCTCAAGGCGCTGGAGCGGCACGGCCTGGTCGAACTGGCCGGCGAGCGCCGCAAGGGCAACGTCACCGAGCGGCTGATGCGCGCGACCGCGGCGTCGTACGTCATCTCGCCGGCCGCCCTCCCCGCCGTACGGCCGGACCCGGACCGCTTCCGCGACCAGTTCTCCGCGCGCTGGCTGCTCGCGCTCGGCGCCCGTCTGGTCCACGACGTCGGCACGCTGATCACCGGTGCCGCCAAGGCCCGTCAGCGGCTGGCGACCTATGCCCTGGACGGCGGGGTCCGTTTCGCCTCCGCGGCCGACCGCGCCGCCTTCGCGCAGGAACTGACGGCGGGCGTGAGCGCCCTGATCCGCAAGTACGACGCTCCCGACGCCGAGGGCGGCCGCGACCACCGGATCGTCGTCGCGCTGCATCCCACGGTCAAGGACCAGCCCCCCGTCGAGAGCTGAGCAGGAGCCCGCCATGTCCAAGGAATTCGAGATCGTCCGCGAGTTCGAGGTCGACGTCCCACCGGAGAAGGTGTGGGAGGCGATCACCACCGGAACCGGCGGCCATCTGTGGCCGATGGATCCGCCCGAGCCCCGCGAGGGTGGCCGGGGTCCCTTCGGGTCCACGGTCACCGCCTGGGACCCGCCGCACCACTACGGCAACCGCAGCGAGGACGTCGGCTTTCCGGCCCAGTCGCTCAACCGACTCGACTACACCATCGAGCCCCGCGACGAGGGCCGCCGCGCCTGGGTGCGCTACGTCCACAGCGGCATCTTCACCGACGACTGGAACAACCAGTACGACGGCGCCAGCAAGCACACCAACTTCTATCTGCACACCCTGCGCGAGTACCTCACGCACTTCGCGCCCCGCCCGGTGACCTTCGTCCAGCTGGCGGGCCCCGAGGCCTCGCGGTCTCCCCGCGCGCTCGCCGCCGTCGCCCGGGCGCTCGGGCTGGCCGACGACGCGCCCGCGGGCACGAAGGTCGGCGCCCAGGGCCCCGGCGGACGGACCCTGGACGCCGTACTCGACTACCGCAACCCCTACTTCATCGGGCTGCGCACCGACAACGCCCTCATCCGCTTCTTCGGACGCGGCCACTGGGGCGCCCCGCTCGGCATCAGCGTGCACGACTTCGCGCCGGACGCGGACGCGCGGGTGAACGAGACCGCCTGGCAGGACTGGCTGAACGGTGTGTTCAGCCGGTCCTGACCTCGCCGGCCCTCCGGATTACGGGCGGAACCGCAGCACCTGCGGGTCGTGGTCGCTGATCTGGTCGTTGAACTCCGAGTTGATGTGCACGCTGTCGTACGTGAAGTCGTCGGCGCGCCGGATCGACGGGCTGATCAGGATCTGGTCCAGGACCTGCTGGTTGCCCTGGTAGTCGTAGGTGTAACGCTCGCTCCTGGGCAGCGACTTGATCGCCGACCACAGCTCGCCCTGGCCCTCCAGGATCTTCGCCGTGTCGGAGAACTCGAAGTCGTTCATGTCGCCGAGCGCGATCACGTTCGCGTTGCGCTGCACGTGCAGGATGTCCTTGACGAACGCGTTCACCAGGGTCGCCTGCGCGTGGCGCTGCACCTCCGAGCCGCGCACCGGCGGCTGGTACCGCGAGGTGAGCCCCTGGTCGCCCCCCTTGGAGTTGAGGTGGTTGGCGATCACGAACACCGTCTCGCCGCGGAAGGCGAACTCGCCGGCCAGCGGCTTGCGGCTGTTGGCCCAGGCCGTGTCGGCCGGTGCGACCCGGCCCGGGGACGCCGTCAGCTGCGCCTTGCCGTGCACCTTGGTGACGCCGACGGCGGTGGTCGAGTCGCCGCCCGCGCGGTCCACGAAGGACACCCGCTGCGGATTGAACAGGAACACCTGGCGGATGTTGCCGCCCGGCTCGCCGCCGTCCTGGTCGTTGACCGGGTCGATCGAGCGCCAGTCGTACTTCGGGCCGCCCGCCGCGACGATCGCGTCGATCAGCTTGTTCACGGTCTGGCTCGCGTCGACCGTGCCGTCGTCCTTGGCGCCGTTGTCGTCCTGGATCTCCTCCAGCGACACGATGTCGGGGGACTGCAGGTTGTGCACGATCGCGGCGGCGTGCTGGTCGAAGGTGGCGTCCGACGGGTCGAGGTTCTCGACGTTGTAGGTCGCGACCGCCAGCTCGCCGCGCGACTGCTTCTTCGTCGTCTCCCGCTGCAGCCCGCCGCTCTTCAGCGTGCCGAGCTCGCTCGCGACGAGCGTGTAGCCGCCGAACTGGTTGAAGTCCAGCGGGCCGGTGGTGGCGCCGGCGAGGGTGTCGCCGACGTTCGCCTTCGGGAAGTCGGCCGTCGAGCCCAGCGACTGGATCTGCAGCCGGCCGGTGTTCTGCGACGTGTAGGAGCCGTAGCGGGTGCCGCCGCGCGGGGTGCGGTGCTCGTGCGGCTTCACCGTCACCCACAGCTCGCTGTAGGGGTCGGTGCGGGTGACCACCCGGGCGTCGGCCACCTGGACGTTCATGCCCTCCAGGGACTCGTAGTAGTCCAGGGCGTACTTCGAAGGCTCCAGGGCGAGGCCGTCGATGGAGCCGCCCGCGGCCGCGTCGCCGGCCGGGGTGTACTGGCCCGGCACCGAGTGCTCGTCGATCACGACCGGCGCCGGGACGGCGTTGCCGGTGGAGACGGCCGTGATCGCCGGCTTGGTGATCTCCGTGACCGACTGGTTGCCACTGGAGGCGCCGCCCGGGACGTACTCGGAGACCGTGCCGGTCACCGTCACCGAGTCGCCGACCGCGACCTTCGGCGTGGAGCCGGTGAAGACGAACACGCCCTCGCTGGTGGCCGGGTTGTCGTCCGGGGTCGGGTCCTGCAGCCAGAAACCCTTGGAGGAACCGTAGGTGCGCGTGGCCGTGACGATGCCGGGTACGTCCGTCACCTTCTGCCCGGCGAACGGTGATATCCGGGTCGTGCCCTGGATGTCGTGGACGCGCACCGAGTCGGCGTGCGCGGGTGAGGTGACGACGACGGCCGACGCGGCGGAACAGACGGCGGCGACGGTGAGCGCGGCGAGACGCGCGGAAGACCTGCTCGGCAAGGGATCCCTCCGGGGACATGACAGAACGCCGGGACGAGGGTGGAACGGGAGCGTGCCGGGCTGGTGGCCCTGCGTGACACGCGTAGAGCCGAGTGAACAGTTGTCCCCCCAACTTCTACGCGCGTCAATCTCCTGCCTGGCGTGGGGAGTTGTCAAGGTTTCGGCCATGTACACAGGCCGACGGAGAGATGAACCGGGCGGCATGGGTGGAAATCCGTCTAGGCTGAGCGGCTGAGTCCGTTCACGGTCCGAGGAGAACCAGCCGATGTCAGACAGCTCCCCCCTGCCGCCCGTACGGCTGCACTCCGAAGCGGAGCTGGCGCGTGCCGCGCTGTCCACGCCGTTGCTGTCCCGCGCCGCCCGCCTCGCCCGCTGGGCCGGGCCCGAGACCCGGGTGGACGCCGGAGGCGGGCTCGTCGAGGAGCAGCTGCCGGCCGCCGCCGAGCTGCTCGGGCTGAGCGGCGACGACGCCGCCGCCTACGCGAGCGAGGCCTGGCGGGTCGCCCTGGACGCCGGACTGGTCGAGATCGTGGACGAGGAGGCCGGCACCGTGACGGCCGGCGCCGACCTGGCGCTGCTCACCGGTGGCGCCCCGCACGACGTGCTGACCGTGTGGCTCGCCGGCCTGGAGACCGTCATCGCGGACGCGAGCGTCCCCGACCTGGACGCACTGGTCGAGGCGCTGGACGAGAGCGGTGAGATCGATTTCTCGTCACTCGGCTGGGACCCGCAGGCCGAGGCGGAGTTCCTCGACGGCGTCCTCGGCAACCTCTATCTGCTGACCGTGAGTGAGGACGGACCAGGTCAGGCCCCCGTGCCGCTGCCCGCCCTCGCCGCGTCGATGATCGTGCCCGACGACATGGGCGAACCCACCAACGACGTCCTGGAACAGGTCTCCGACGCCATGATGCGGCTGGACGACCAGTTCCGGGTGCTGGAGCCGATCGGGCTGGTGGAGTACCAGCCGGTGGACGAGGCGCTGATGGCCGACGCCGACGAGGAGCCCGCCGAGGCGGTCGACGACACCGACGTCGCCCGCTACGGCATGGTCCGGCTCACCCCGCTCGGCGCCTTCGGGCTGCGGGCGCGGCTGCTGGAGGCCGGCTTCGAGGCACCGGCCGTCGGCGAGCTGGCCGACAAGGGCGCGGACGCGCTGCTCCAGGCGACGGCGCGGTTCGGGCAGTCCGCCGCGCAGGCCGAGACCGAGCACTGGCTCGACCGTCGCGAACCCCTCGCCGCCGCGCGGGAACTGCTCGACGCGGCGCGGGGCGCGGACGCGGGTGCGCCGCTGCGCAGGCTGCGCTGCCAGCAGGCGCTGTCGCTGGTCGGCGCGGAGGCCGAACCCGCGCTGCGCGAGGTGCTGGACGATCCCGAGCTGGGCGGTCTCGCCCGGGTGTGGCTGAGCGAGCGCGGCGCCGCCGGGGTGCCGGCGCCCTCGCAGGACCTGGTCTTCTGGCTGACCGTCGACACGGTGGCCGCCCAACTGGCCGCCGAGGGCAACTCGGACGAGCTGCAGGCCTTGGTGGAGGGCCTCGCCGAGCAGCACGGCGGTTTCTTCGCGGCGGCCTGGCGGGTGGACCATCCGGCCACGGCCGACGTGCTGGAGGCGATGGGACGACTGCACCCGGACAAGAAGGTGGCGAAGGAGGCCCGAAAGGCGGCCTTCAAGGCCCGCTCCCAACAGGCGGGATAGGACCGCCCCGGGCCGGGGCAGGCCTGCTCGATCCGACGCGGCGCGGCCCCTCGCCGGTGCGCGAGGTGGTGCGCTCGGGTCCCGCGCCCCAGGAGTGCCGTGGAGGCGCGTCCGAACGAGCGGCGCCGGACGGGGGAGAAGCGGGCCCGGTCCGGCCTTGCGCGAAGCCCTCCGCCCGCCTCGGCGCCCAGCCGCCCCCGTGAACGCGACCCGTGACACTGGTCGACGTCAAGGGGCGCGGTTTGGGAGGGCGTTGGGGTGGGGCGTACGGGTTCATGGAACACGGGGCCTTGAAGTAGCGCGGTGTTCAACCGGCGTTCACAGGTGGGCGGGAGCGTGTGCGCCGAACCGAGGCGCCACCCTCCACGGCAACCCACCGTCACAGGAGACACCATGTCGCTCACCCGCAGGGACTTCGCCAGAACCTCCGCGATCACCGGGGCCGGGGTCGCGCTGGCGGGCAGCGTCGGCGCGCTCGCCACCGCGCCGAACGCTCTCGCGTCCACGGAGACCGACACCGAGATCACGGACGGCGCCCCGGAGCGCGACCACCACGGCGTCGGCTACGGCCCGCTGATCGCCGACCCGCACGGCATCCTGGCCCTGCCCGCGGGCTTCACCTACAAGGTCGTCACCTACAGCGGCCGGACCCGACTGGAATCCGGCGAGTTCACCCCGTCCAACCACGACGGCACCGCCGCCTTCGAAGGCCCCCGCGGTACCACCCTCCTCGTCAACAACCACGAGCTGGCCGGCGCCCGCGCCGACTGGCCGCACCCGGTGCCGCTCACCGACGGTCTTGTCTACGACCCCGCGGCGGCCGGCGGTTGCACCGTCGTCGAGGTCCGTCGCGGCGGCGAGGTCGCCGAGTGGGTGGGCATCGCCGGCACCGCCACCAACTGCGCGGGCGGCCGCACCCCTTGGGGTACCTGGCTTACCTGCGAGGAGACCGAGGACAAGGCCGGCAAGCACGGCTTCACCAAGGATCACGGCTACGTCTTCGAGGTCGACCCCGAGGACCACCGGGCCAACCGCCACCCCAAGCCCGTCAAGGCCCTCGGCCGCTACGCCCACGAGGCCGTCGTCGTCGATCCCCGCCGCGGCCATCTCTACCTCACCGAGGACGCCTCCGGCCCCAACGGCCTGTTCTACCGCTGGACCCCGCCGCACGGCTTCCGGCACGGCCGCGGCAGGCTGCGCACCCTCGCCGACGACGCCGGAGTCCTCCAGGCCTTCAAGTGCTTCGACTCGGGCGGCAGGTTCGTCGACGACCTCTCGCGCGCCACGAGGACCGGCACCGTCTACGGCGTCGACTGGGTGGACGTCCCGGACCGCGACGCCAGGACCGTCTCGACCCGCAAGCAGTTCGCCGACGGCCAGATCACCCGCGCCCGCAAGCTGGAGGGCATGTGGTGGGGAGACGGCGGCGTCTACGTCGTCTCCTCCTACGCCCGCGCCGAGAGCCCCGTCCAGCACGACGGCCAGGTCTGGTTCTACGACCCCAAGCGCCGCACGCTGACCCTCAAGATCCTGTTCGGCGTGAACCCCGACCCGGCGGCGGACGGCGCCTTCGACGGCCCGGACAACATCACGGTGTCCCCCTACGGAGGGCTGGTCGTCGCCGAGGACGGCGAGGGCGTGCAGCACCTGTTCGGCGCCACCGACAGCGGCCGTACCTACCCGATCGCCCGCAACGAGCTGAACATCGGCACCGCGGCGGAGCCCGAGTACTCCGAGTTCACCGGCGTCACCTTCTCGCCCGACGGCCGGACTCTGTTCGCCAACATCCAGACGCCCGGCATCATGCTCGCGATCACCGGGCCCTGGAAGCGGCAGAAGCGCCGCTGAACTCCGCCCTCGCCCATGCTCGGTACCATGCGGAGTAAGTCGCCGGTTCCCGAGGAGTTGCAGGATGACGCCGGTCAGGCCCATGCGCGCGGACGCCCGGCGCAACTACGAGCGCTTGCTCGAGGTGGCGGCGGAGGCGTTCGCCGAGCAGGGGGAGAACGCCTCGCTCGACCAGATCGCCAAGCGGGCGGGCGTCGGCTCGGGCACGCTCTACCGGCACTTCCCCACCCGGCGGGCACTGCTGGAGGCGGCGTACGTGGACCGGATCGAGGCGCTCGGGGACCGGGCCGGTGAGCTGGCCGAGCGGCTGCCTCCGGGCGAGGCGCTGACCGAGTGGCTGACCGAGCTGTGCGTCGCCACGCTCCGACTGCGGGGCATGAAGTCCCTTCTGGGGGCGGCGGTCACCGACGCCGGCGCGGCGGCGCGCACGGTGTGCGGTACGGCGGTGCAGGGCGCGGCGAGCCGGCTGGTGGAGGCGGCACAGGCGGAGGGGACCCTGCGGGCCGACCTTCAGCCGATCGAGATGCTGCGGCTGGCACACGGCATCGCGACGGCGTCGGAACTCGGGAACGGCCACCCCGAGGAGATCCGCCGCTATCTGACACTCCTGACCGAGGGCCTGCGACCGTAACCTCTCGGCCAGGAGACGGGTGCCGTCGGTCACCGCCGGTGCCCCGAGCCGTGCGGCCCGGCGGCCCGGTCGGCCCCCGCCCTCGCCCCGCGGAAGAACCGCTCCCCGCGCCGGTGCCACCGGGGCCGGCCGGGCGCCCCGCCCGTGATCGCTACAGCGCGGCCGCCCCCGGCTTCACCATGTTGCGGACCGTGCGGGCCTTGACGAAGTCGCCCAGGGCCGTCATGTCCCACTCGCCGGAGAACTGGCGGATGAGCTTGGCCATCATCACGCCGGTCTGCGGCTCGGCGCCGGTGAGGTCGAAGCGCACCAGTTCCTCACCGGTCGCGGGGTCGACGAGACGGCAGTACGCCTTGGCGACCTCCGTGAACTTCTGGCCGGAGAAGGAGTTCACCGTGAAGACCAGGCCGGTGACCTCCTGCGGGATACGGCCCAGGTCGACCACGATCACCTCGTCGTCGCCGCCGCCCTCACCGGTCAGGTTGTCCCCGGAGTGCTTGATCGCGCCGTTCAGGATCGTCAGCTTGCCGAAGTAGCAGCTGTCGATGTGGTTGCGCTGCGGGCCGTAGGCGATGACCGAGGCGTCCAGGTCGATGTCCTTGCCGCGGAAGGCGGGTTCCCAGCCGAGGCCCATCTGCACCCGGGAGAGCAGCGGCCGGCCGCCCTTGACCAGCGATACGGTCTGGTTCTTCTGCAGGCTGACGCGGCCCTTGTCCAGGTTGACCTTCCCGGCCCCCGGCACCGGGGGAGCGGGCGGGGCCGGCGGCGCCGGCGGGGCCGCAGGCGCCATCGGCGTGGCCACCGGGGGCGCCGGCGGGGCGGCCGGCCGCTGCGGCGGGGCGGCCGGAGCGGCGGCCGGCTCCTCCACCGTCACACCGAAGTCGGTAGCGATGCCGGCGAGCCCGTCCGCGTACCCCTGGCCGACCGCGCGGGCCTTCCACTGGTCGCCCCGGCGATAGATCTCCACGACGACCAGCGCGGTCTCGGCGCCGAGCCGCGGCGGTGTGAACGAGGCCAGCGCCGCGCCGCCGTCCGCGTCCCGGATCGTGGCCGTCGGCTCGATGCCCTGGAAGGTCTGGCCCGCCGCGTCCGGGCTGGCCGTGACCACGATCTTGTCGATGTCCGGCGGCACGGCGGCGGTGTCCACCGTGATCGCGTCGGGCGCGGAACCGCCGCCGGACCGGTAGGTCACGCCCGGTCCGGCCGGCTGGTTGTAGAAGACGAAGTCGGCGTCGGAACGCACCTTGCCGTCGGCCGTGAGCAGCAGGCCCGACACGTCGAGCCGCACCGGAGCGGCGACGTCCACCGTCACGCGCGCGGCGGTAAGAGGGATGTTCGAGCCAGGGGTCATAGCTGTCATGCCGGGTGAACGAACAACACCGCTTTACCGTTCCCTTACCCGCCGAACGGCTTACGGCACCACCACGATCTTGCGCCCCACGCCCGCCGCGAACTGCTCCAGGGCCTGCGGATACCGCTCCAGCGGGACCCGGTCGCTGATGAACACCCGCGGGTCCAGCACCCCGCCGGCGAACAGCTCGGCCGCCCGCTCGAAGCTGTGCAGCACGGCCATGGACCCGGTGATGGTGATCTCCTGGTTGTAGACGCGGTACGGGTCGATCGTCACCCGGGTCGCGTAGTCGGCGACCCCGAACTGCAGGAACGTGCCCGCCTTCGCCACCCGTCCCAGGCCGTCCTGGATCGCCGCCGCGTTGCCGGTGGCGTCCACCACGACGTCCCAGCCCTGCGGCCGGTCCAGCTCGTCCGCGCCGGCCGCCGCACAGGAGACGCCGAGCAGGCGGGCCGTCTCCAGCCGGACCGGGTTCACGTCGACCACGTCCACGCTCGCCGCGCCGGTCCGCTTGGCCAGCTCCAGCATCATCAGGCCCATGGTCCCGGAGCCGTAGATGAGCACATGGGCGCCGAGGCGGGCACGGAGGACGTCGTAGCCGCGCACCGCGCAGGACAGGGGCTCCACCAGGGCGGCGTCCTCGGTGCGCACATGCTCGGGCAGCTTCACGCAGTTCGCCACGGGCGCCACCGCGTACTGCGCCGCGCCGCCTGCCGTCGTCACCCCGATCGCGGCCCACCGCTCGCACAGGTTGTTGTGGCCGTTACGGCAGTACCGGCACTCGTGGCAGTACAGGGAGGGGTCCACGGCCACCCGGTCGCCGACCGCCACCTCGGTGACCTGGGAGCCGACTCCGACGATCTCGCCCGCGAACTCGTGACCGGGAACGATCGGCAGCTTGGGCGCGAACTCGCCCTGGAGGATGTGCAGATCCGTGCCGCACAGCCCGCACGCGGCGACCTCGACGACGACCTCGCGGGGCCCGGGAGTGGGGTCCGGCACGTCGGTGACGACGGCGCGGCCCACGGACTCGATGACGGCGGCCTTCATTTCACGGCTCCCAACGACAGGCCCTGGACCAGTTTGTCCTGGGCGGCGAATCCCGCGGCGAGCACCGGCAGGGAGATGACGATCGACGCGGCGCACACCTTGGCCAGGAACAGGCCCTGGCTGGTGATGAAGCCGGTCAGGAAGACGGGGGCGGTCTCGGCGACCACGCCCGGCAGGACCCGGGCGAACAGCAGCTCGTTCCAGCTGAAGATGAAGCAGATCAGGGCGGTGGCGGCGATGCCGGGCAGGGCGATGGGGGCGACCACGCGCGCGAGGATCACCGGCAGCCGCGCCCCGTCCACGCGCGCCGCCTCGATGACGGCGACGGGCACCTCGGCGAGGAAGGACTGCATCATCCACACCGCGATCGGCAGGTTCATGGAGGTGTAGAGGACGACCAGGAGCCAGATGTCGTCGAGCATCCCGGCGTTCTTGGCGAAGAGGTAGATGGGCAGCAGGCCTGCCACGGCCGGCAGCATCTTGGTGGACAGGAAGAAGAACAGCACGTCCGTCCACTTCCGCACCGGCCGGATCGACAGCGCGTAGGCCGCCGGGAGGGCCAGCAGCAGGACGAGCAGGGTCGAGGCGACCGACGCCACCGTGGAGTTGATCAGCGCGGGCCAGGGGCTGGCGCCGCCCCCGCTGCCGAAGAAGTCGCGGTAGCCGTCGAGCGTCAGCGACGCCGCGAGGGAGGGCGGGTTGGTGGCCGCGTCGGACTCCGAGTGGAACGACGTCAGCGCCATCCACGCGATCGGCAGGAAGAACACGATTCCGGTCAGCCAGGCCAGCAGGCCCAGCCCGCCTCGTCGCAGGGCGTTCAGGGCCTTCATGCGCGGGACACCTCCTCGCGGAACAGGGACGACACCACGCGCAGGGCGAAGGTCGCGATGACGATCGAGCCGATGACCACCAGGACGCCCGCGGCGGAGGCGAGCCCGTTCTCATGGGCCTGGTAGAAGCTCTGGTAGACGGTGTAGGGCAGGTTGGCGGTGCCGAGGCCGCCGGAGGTGATCGTGAAGACCGCGTCGAAGTTCTGCACGATGTAGATCGACCCCAGCAGGGCGCCGAGTTCCAGATAACGGCGTAGATGGGGCAGGGTCAGATGGCGGAATATCTGCCAGTCGCTCGCGCCGTCGACCCGGGCCGCCTCGATCTGCTGCTGGTCCCGGCTCTGCAGCCCGGCCAGCAGGATCAGCATCATGAACGGTGTCCACTGCCACACCAGGGAGGCCTCGACCGCGAGCAGCGGGGTCTTCGAGACCCAGTCCGGCTGTGGGCCGCCCACATAGTGCAACAACCCATTGAACAGCCCGTATTCGGGGTTGTAGAGCACATGCTTCCAGAGCAGGGCCGCGGCCACCGGCACCACGAGGAAGGGCGCGATGAGCAGGGTGCGGACGATGCCCCGGCCGCGGAACCGCCGGTCCAGCAGCAGGGCCAGGGCCAGTCCCAGCACCAGGCTGGCCACCACCACCGCCGCGGTGAGCAGCACGGTCGTCCACACCGAGTGGCGCAGGTCCGCGTCGGTCAGCACCTGGCGGTAGTTGTCGAACCCGGTGAAGCGGCGGGCCTTGGGGTAGAGGGCGTTCCAGTCGAAGAAGGAGATCACCAGTGTCGCCACGAACGGCAGCTGGGTCACCACGATCATGAAGACCAGGGCCGGCAGCAGCGGGGCCCGGGTCGCCCAGGCGCGCAGCCGGGCCGAGGGCTGCCGCACCGCCGTCGCGGAACCGGCCGTGAGCGGGGCCGTCGTCGTCGCTGTCATCGTCCCTCGTACTCCTTGGAGATCTTCTCGGCGAGCTGCTGGGACTTCTCCAGGGCCGAGGCGACGGACTGGCGTCCGGCGATGGCCGCGCTGATCTCCTGGGAGACCCTGGTGCCGAGGTCGGTGAACTCGGGGATGCCGACGAACTGGATGCCGGGCGCGGGGCGCGGCTGCACGCCGGGGTCGTTCGGGCGGGCGTTCTCGATGGCCTTGCGGGTCATGTCCTGGAAGGCGGCGGCCGACTCGCGGTAGTCGGCGTTCGTGTAGGTCGACGCCCGCTTGCCGGCCGGGACGTTCGGCCAGCCGCTGGTCTCGCCGACCAGCCGCTCATAGCCCTTCCCGGACGCCCAGGAGACGAACTTCCAGGCCTTGTCGGGGTTGCGGGACGCCTTCTGCACGCCCCACGCCCAGGTGTAGAGCCAGCCGGAGGAGTTCGTCCTCTCCACCGGCGCGGGGGCGTACCCGAGCTTCCCCTTGACCGGCGACTTGGCCGCCTCCAGCAGTCCGGCCGCGGAGGTGGCGTCGTACCACATGGCGACCTTGCCCTGGGTCATGTTGTTCAGGCACTCGGCGAAGCCGGACTGGGCGGCGCCGGACTCGCCGTGCGCACGGACGAGGTCGACATAGAACTTCGTCGCCTTCTCGAACCCCGGGGCGTCCAGGCGGGCCTTCCACCGCTTGTCGAACCAGGTGCCGCCGAAGGTGTTCACGACCGTCGTCAGCGGTGCCATCAGCTCACCCCAGCCGGGCAGTCCGCGCAGGCAGATGCCCTTCATGCCGGGTCGCGCCCCGTCCACCTTCGCGGCGAGGTCGGCGACCTGCCGCCAGGTGGGACGCGCCGGCATCGTCAGTCCCTTCGCCGCGAACACGTCCTTGCGGTACATCAGGAACGACGACTCGCCGTAGAAGGGCTGCCCGTAGAGCTTGCCGTCGTCACCGGTGAGGGACTCCCGCATCGGCCCCAGGATGTCCCGCTCGTCGTAGGCCGGGTCCTTGGCGAGATAGGTGTTCATCTCGTGCAGCCAGCCGTTGCGGGCGTAGATCGGTATCTCGTAGTTGGACAGGGTGGCCACGTCGTACTGGCCGGCCTGGTTGGCGAAGTCCTGGCTGATCTTGTCGCGGACGTCGTTCTCGGGCAGGACCGTGAAGTTGACCTTGATGCCGGTCTCCTTGGTGAAGTGCGCGGCGGTCAGCTTCTGCAACTCCGTCATCTGGGGGTTGTTGACCATCAGGACGTTGATGGAGTCGCCGCCGGAACCGGTCCCGCCCGCACCGACCCAGCAGCCGGAGAGCAGCGGGGCGAGCAGCGTCCCTGCGGCGGCCATGGCGAGCGTGGCTCGCGGCCTCCGTCGGCTCGGGGTGCGCATGGATCGCTCCTGGAGATAGGGGAGAGGGAGAGGGGAAGAAAATGGAGGTTCAAGGGCATAAGGGGCGTACTGGAGACGCGTCGGGTGGAGTGCGGGCGCCCGGGGGGGCGGGAAGGGGTGTGCGGGGGAGGTTCAGACGCGGATGACCTGCGGGCCCAGCAGGGAGTAGCGGTGGGCCTCGGGGGCCGGGAGCAGGGTGCTCGTCACGATCGCCTCCAGCGCGCCGATGTCGGCGAACCGGCAGAAGCTGACCGCCCCGAACTTGGTGTGCACGCCCGCGAACACCGTCCGCCGCGCGGCCCGGATCGCCTGCGCCTTGACCTCGCCGACGGCCGGGTCGGGCGTGGTCAGGCCGTGCTCGCGGGAGACGCCGTTGGCCCCGATGTAGGCGAGGTCGAGGACGAACCCGGACAGCATCTTCGTCGTCCAGTGGTCGACGGTGGCCAGCGTGCCGGAGCGGACGCGGCCGCCGAGCAGCAGCACGGAGATCTGCTCGGCCTGCGCCAGGGCGCCCGCGACCGGCAGGGACGCGGTGACCACGGTCAGCGGCCGGTCCCTCGGCAGCGCCTCGGCGATGAGCTGCGGGGTGAAGCCCTCGTCGACGAAGACCGTCTCGGCGTCGCCGAGCAGCTGGGCGGCGGCGGTCGCGATCCTGCGTTTCTCGGGCACATGGCTGGTGGCGCGGAAGGCGAGCGTCGTCTCGAAACCGGCGCTCTCCACCGGATAGGCGCCCCCATGGGTACGGCGGACCAGTCCGTGGTCCTCCAGGGCGCGCAGATCCCGCCGGACGGTCTCCTTGGCGACGCCCAGCGCGGCGGCGAGCGCGGTGACGTCCACCGAGCCGGCGGCACGCGCGGTCCGTACGATCTCGCGCTGGCGTTCCTCCGCCGTCCGCGTGCTCATGTCGTCACCCGCTTCCCCAGGGAGCTGCCCGTTCGGACTCATGGAGGAAGTTCTACAGGGGGTGCGCGGCGCTGACCAGGCTTGTTGGGGGCCCGATACTGCCCGGTTGCGCCCGCTTGGCGCACGGCGTGACCGGCGCGGACCTGCGGGGGCGTGGTCGACGGGGTGGGAGCGGGCGCCGCGGATGCCCGAACGCGGGGGCGGGCGGGCCCGTTCGGTGCCCGCCCGCGCGCGTGGAGGCCGGTCGCCCCGCGATCGGGGGGCGCGCGCCGGCTCAGTACGGCCAGATCGGGGGGTCGTTGACGAAGTGGCCGCCGAGGTGGGCGTGGGCCGGATTCCCCGGGTCCAGCTCGCCCTGTTCGGCGATCAGCTTCTCGGCGTACGGCTCGGAGTCGTCGCGCGGCTCGTAGCCGAGCGCCCGCGCGGTCGTCAGGTCCCACCACAGGCGGGTGTTGGCGGACGAGCCGTAGACCACCGTGTGGCCGACGTGCTCGGCGGTCAGCGCCGCGTGGAAGAGCCGGGCGCCGTCGGCCGGGCTCAGCCACACCGAGAGCATGCGCACACTGGTCGGCTCCGGGAAGCAGGAGCCGATGCGCACCGAGACGGTCTCCAGAGCGTGTTTGTCCCAGTAGAGCTGGGCCAGGTCCTCGCCGAAGGACTTCGACAGACCGTAGAAGGTGTCCGGGCGGCGCGGGGTGTCGACCGGGATGAGCGGATCGCCCGCGCCCGGCGCCGGGGTGAAGCCGACGGCGTGGTTGGAGGAGGCGAAGACGATCCGGGGCACCCCTTCGAGGCGGGCGGCCTCGTACAGGTTGTAGGTGCCCTCGATGTTCGACCTGAGGATCTTCTCGAAGGGTGCCTCCAGGGAGATCCCGGCGAGGTGGACGATCGCGTCCACGCCCCGCACCGCCTCGCGCAGAGCCGCCCTGTCGCAGAGGTCGGCGGTGATCGCGTCCGGCTCGCCCTCCACGGGGCGCATGTCGAACAGGCGCAGCGTGTAGCCGTATCGCGGCAGCAGGGACCGCATCAGGGTGCCGACCCCGCCGGTGGCGCCGGTGAGCAGAACGGTGCGGGGAGCGGACATCCTCGGTCTCCTTGGCGTCAGCGGCCGTATGCGTGGATCGGATTCACATGCGTGGACACGCTAGGGAGCGCCGACATGCCGCGTCAAGTGGCTCGTGGCCGGGGCGATTTCGCCACCTTCCCCTCCGCTCTCGCGCTTGACCCGCTCCGACGTGGGCCCGTAGCGTGAGGGCGTTCAGAAATATAGACAACGATCAGAAGCATGCACCGACAGGGAGCGCTTGTGCCGCCTGCCCCTCTCGCCGCCCGGCTCCGCGATCCGAGCGGGCCGCTCTTCTTCCCCGTCACCGCCTACGGCCCCGACGGCTCACTCGACCTCGACGTCTACCGCACCCATGTGCGCCGGGGCGTCGAGGCCGGCGCCGCCGCCGTGTTCGCCTGCTGCGGCACCGGGGAGTTCCACGCGCTGCTGCCGGAGGAGTTCGAGGCCTGCGTCCAGGCGGCCGTGGAGGCGGCCGGGGGGCGCGTCCCGGTCGTCGCGGGCGCCGGCTACGGCACCGCGCTCGCCGTCCGCTACGCGCGTCTGGCCGAGGGCGCGGGTGCCGACGGGCTGCTCGCCATGCCGCCGTACCTCGTGCTCGCCGGACAGGAGGGGCTGCTGCGGCACTACCGGGAGGTCGCCGCGGCCACCGCCCTGCCGGTCGTCGTCTACCAGCGCGACAACGCGGTCTTCACCCCACCCACGGTGACCGAACTCGCCCGCACCGAAGGCGTCATCGGCCTCAAGGACGGCCTCGGCGACCTCGACCTCATGCAGCGGATCGTCAGCGCCGTCCGCACCGAGGCCGGCGGCGACTTCCTCTACTTCAACGGGCTGCCCACCGCGGAGCAGACCCAGCTCGCCTACCGGGCCCTCGGTATCACCCTCTACTCCTCGGCCGTCTTCTGCTTCGCCCCGGAGATCGCCCTCGCCTTCCACCGTGCCCTGGAGACCGGCGACGCGGCCACCGCGCACCGCCTCCTGGACGGCTTCTACCGCCCGTTCGTCGAACTGCGCGCCCAGGGCCGCGGCTACGCCGTCTCCCTGGTCAAGGCGGGCGTACGGCTGCGCGGCCTGGACGTCGGCGAGGTCCGGCCCCCGCTGCACGAGCCGCACGAGGACCACGTCAAACAACTCGCCCAGCTGATCGACCGCGGGCAGGCGCTGCTGGAGGACGACGCGTGAGGGCGTGTGGCCACGGGCCGAGGCAGGGCCACACGACCGGTCGGCCCGGGCGGACCTCCGCGCTGCCGGGGGAGGGACTGTGAAGGCGTCGGCGTTCGTCTACCCGTGGGACGTCAACGGGGACCCCGAGGCCCCCGCGCGACTGGCCGGGCTCGGTGTGGAGCAGGTGACGCTGGCCGCCGCCTACCACTCCACGCGCGCCCTGACCCCCCGCCACCCGCGCCGGCGGATCGTCACCGCCGAGTACGCGGCCACCCTCTACCCGCCGGACGACCGCTGGGCGGGCCGCGGACTGCGCCCGTACCCCGCCGGCCGATGGGCCCCCGGCAACGCCTACGGAGAGGCCTCCCACGCGCTCGCCGAGGCCGGTCTCCAGGTGCACACCTGGGTCGTCCTCGCCCACAGCTCCCGCCTCGGCGCCGAGCACCCGGACACCTCGGTGGTCAACGCCTACGGGGACCGCTACCCCTGGGCGCCCTGCATCGCCCAGCCCGCCACGCGCGCGTACCTGGTCGACCTGGCCGCCGAGGCCGCCGTACGCCCCGGCGCACACGGCACCGAGCTGGAGTCCCTCGGCTGGTACGGCATGCAGCACCTGCACGCCCACGACAAGATCGCCGGCGTGGCTCTCGGGGACGCCGGGCAGTACCTGATGTCCCTGTGCTTCTGTCCCTCCTGCCGCGCCGGCTACGACGGTCACGCCCTCGACGCCGACGCGCTGGCGGCGGCCGTGCGCGCCGCTCTGGAGCCGCTGTGGCGGGGCACGGCGGACGACGCGGGCTGGTCCACCGTCGGAGAACTCCTCGGCGAGGAGACGGCGTCCGCCACGCGCGCGTGGCGGACGCGGACCGCCCGGACCTTGCAGGAGGAGGCCGTCGCCGCCGTGCGCGCCGCCGCGCCCGACGGCTTTCAGGTCCTGCTGCACGCCGACCCGGTCTCCTACCACTGCGGCGCCAACGCGGGCGTCGAGCCCGCCCACATCCTGGCCGTGGCCGACGGTGTCGTGGTGCCCTGCACGGGCGGTACGGCCCTGCTGGCGCCCTTCGCCGAACACGCCCGTCCGGGGACGGTGCTGGCCGCCAACCTCACCATCGTCACCGGGATGGGCGGCAGCCCGGGCACGCTCGCGGCGGACGCGGCACGCGCGCGTGCGCACGGCGCGACGGAGCTGCGGCTGTATCACGCCGGGTTGGCGTCGGACGGCGACCTGGCCGCGGTGCGCGAGGCACTGTCGGCACGCTGAGCGAGCCGGGCCGCCGTCAGCAGCAGGGCCAGCCCGTACAGGGGCAACAGCAGCGCGGGTCCCGCCAGTTCGACCAGGCCGGCCCCGAGGGCGAGCCCGAGCGCGGTCGGCGCGAAGACCAGCGTGTGGGCGGTGGCGGTCACCCGGCCGAGCAACGGCCCCGGCGTCTCCCGCTGGACGGCGGTGAGCGCGGTGATCAGCACGCAGGGCAGTCCCAGGCCGGCCGCCACCCCGGACACCAGGGCCACCGGGTCCGACGGCACGGCCCGCGCGGCCACCGCGACCCCCGTCAGCGCGATCCCCGCCGCCGCGAACCGGCGCTCGCCGAGCCGACGCAGCACCGGCCCCGTCACCAGGCCGACCGCCACCGAACCGGCGCCCTGGACGGCGTACAGCACACCCGTGTAGGCGGGGGAGTGGCCGAGCCGGTCGACCACGGCGTACACCGTGCTGCCGGCGAGGGCGGTCAGCAGCATGGTCGTACCGCCCGCCTGGACCAGCGGGCGCAGCACCGGGTGCCCCCACAGGTGCCGCACGCCAGCCGTGGTCAGCCGGCGCAGGTCCTCGGCCGAGCGGGCGGGCCGCTCCTCGCGCACCCGCAGCAGCGCGCACAGCCCGGCGGCGACCAGGAAGGTGGCGGCGTCCAGGCAGGCCACGGCCGGACCGCCGTAGACGGTGTACAGGCCCGCTCCGGTCAGGGGGGCGACGAGCTTCATGCCCTCCGTGACGGCCATGCGCAGCCCGTTGAACCCGGCGAGGACGTCCGGGGCGACGGCGGTGGCCAGCAGGGCCGACTCGGCGGCGTCCTGGACCACACCGGCCGTGCCGTACAGGAACAGGACGACGAACAGCAGCCACAGCCGGCCCGGGGAGTCGATGGTCACAAGGGTGGGGAGCAGGGCGGCGAGGCCCAGATTCAGGCCGACGAGCAGGGGCCGGCGCCGCAGCCGGTCGGCGACCGTGCCCAGCGCCGGGCCCGCCACGACGGGTGCCCACATGGCGAGCATGCACAGGGCGGCCAGGCCGTCGGAGCCGGTGAGGTCCTTCACCCACACACCCGACGCCAGCCACAGCGAGGAGGTGCCGAAGGAGGACACCACCAGGCCGGTGAGGTACAGCCCCGCGTTGCGGTCCCGCAGTACGGCGGGCACGGTCCGATACGTCGTCATGCCTGGTCATCGTGGGCCTAAGGAGGGAGCCACGGGATCGGCAGGATGCCTTAGGGCCCGGGCGCGGGCACGCCGTACCGATGAGTTCCGGGCGGTCGGCCGGTCACCCCCTCATACGAGCAACGCGACCTCGAAGGAGTGCGACATGACCATGGTGGACCTCGGACCGCAGACCCGGATCCTGGCACGGCTCGCCGAGTCCGTGCCCGACGGCCTGCTGTCCGGCCCGACCCCCTGCCCGGACCTCGCGGTGCGCCATCTGCTGGGCCATCTGCTGGGACTGTCCGTGGCCTTCCGCGACGCCGCCCGCAAGGACCTCGACGCCACCACCGACACCAGCCCCGGCAGCGCCGTACCGGACATCGGCCCCGGCTGGCGGGCGGAGCTGCCCAAGGCGCTGGACGAGCTGGCCGAGGCCTGGCGCGACCCGGCCGCCTGGACCGGTCTGACCCGGGCCGGCGGGGTGGACCTGCCGGGCGCGATCGCCGGCGCCGTCGTCGCCGACGAACTGGTCATCCACGGTTGGGACCTGGCCCGCGCCACCGGCCAGGACTACGCCCCCGATCCGGCCGCGCTCGACTCGGCCCAGGTCTTCCTGCACGCCGCCGCCGACGACCCGAACCGCGGCAACGGCCTGTTCGGCCCGGTCGTGCGGCTCCCGGAGGACGCGTCGCCCCTGGACCGGGCGGTGGGACTGAGCGGCCGGGACCCGAAGTGGCGGCCGGGCATGGCCGGTTGAGCCACCAAAGCCTTGACGTGACGGGTACCCCCTCCTACCGTCGACGCGTCGAACTTCGTACGTCATATATGAGACGCGATACATGACGCGTGACCTCCGAGAGGGCCGCATGACCGCCGCCGCCAGTCCCGCCACCAGCCCCGCCGTCAGTTCCGGCACCAGCTCCGCCCCCACCCCCACCCCGATCCCGTCCCGCACGCAGTTCGTGCTGGACGCGATCCGGGACCGCATCCTGACGGGACGGCTGGCGCCCGGTCAGGCCCTGGTCGAGACGGAACTCGCCGCGCTGTTCGGGGTGTCCAAGACGCCGGTGCGCGAGGCACTGAAGACGCTCGCCGGCACCGGACTCGTCGTGATGAGCCAGTACAAGGGCGTCACCGTGCGCACGGTGGACGCGGACATGGCGCACCAGGTCTACGACGTGCGGCTGCTGCTGGAACCGGAGGCCCTGCGCCGGGCGGTCGGCCGCGGAGCCCCCCTGGACGCCGCCCGGGAGGCGCTGGCCCGCGCCGACGAGGCCACCGACACCGCCGAACGCTCGCTCGCCAACCGCGACTTCCACCGCGCCCTCTATCTGCCCTGCGGCAACCCGCTGCTCGGCCGGATGCTGGACGAGGTCCGCGACCAGGCCGCCCTCGTCTCCACCGTCGCCTGGGCGGCCGACCCGTCCTGGGCAGGGGAGGCCGCCGAGCACCGGGAGATCCTGCGGCTCGCGCTCGACGGTGACGCGGACGGCGCCGCGAGCGCCCTGCACGCCCACATCGCGTCCTTCGTGCGGCGCGCGTTCCCCGACGGCCGCCCCGACACCCGCCCGGAAGGCGGTCCCCGATGAGCGGCGTGACGTTCGCGGACCAACGCGCCGCCCTGGCCGACGTGGTGGCCATCCCGGTGACCCCCTTCGCCGCGGACGGCTCCGTCGACCGGGACGCCCTGCGCCGCCTGCTGCGCCGTCTGCTCGACGGCGGGATCCGTACCCTGACCCCGGGCGGCAACACCGGCGAGTTCTACGCCCTCACCCCCGAGGAGCGCCGTCTGGTCACGGAGTCGGCCGTGCGCGAGGCGGGTGACCGGGCGACGGTCCTCGCCGGTGTCGGGCACGACGTGCCCACCGCGGTCGCCTCGGCCCGGCACGCCCGCGGCCTCGGCGCCCGGATGGTCATGGTCCACCAGCCCGTCCACCCCTATGTCTCGGGCGCCGGCTGGGTCGACTACCACCGGGCCGTCGCCGAGGCCGTCCCCGAGCTGGGCGTGGTGCCGTACGTCCGCGACGCCCGGCTGCCCGGCAACCGCCTCGCCGAGCTGGCCGGCCACTGCCCGAACGTCATCGGCGTGAAGTACGCCGTCCCGGACGCCGCGCGGTTCGCCGCCTTCGCCCGGGACGCGGGCCTCGATCGGTTCGTCTGGGTGGCGGGTCTCGCGGAGCCCTACGCCCCCTCCTACTTCTCCGCGGGCGCCACCGGCTTCACCTCCGGCCTGGTGAACGTCGCCCCGGACCTCCCGCTGACGATGCTGGCGGCGCTCCGTCGCGGCGACTACCCGGCCGCCATGACGGTGTGGGAACGGATCCGCCGCTTCGAGGAACTGCGCGCAGCCCACGGCTCCGCCGACAACGTCACCGTCGTCAAGGAGGCACTCGCCTCCCTCGGCCTGTGCCGCCGGGACGTCCGCCCGCCGGGCGGGACGCTGCCCGAGGAGAAGCGCGCCGAGGTCGCCGCCATCGCGGGCGGGTGGCAGAGGTGACCGCACCGCCGCACAAGCGGCCGGAGGAACTGCGAAGCCACCAGTGGTACGGCGCCGAGGGGCTGCGCTCCTTCAGCCATCGCGCCCGCACCCGCCAGCTCGGCTACCTGCCCGAGGAGCACCTCGGCAAGCCCGTCATCGCCGTCCTGAACACCTGGTCCGACATCAACCCCTGCCACGTCCACCTGCGTGACCGGGCCCAGGCCGTCAAGCGCGGGGTGTGGCAGGCGGGCGGCTTCCCGCTGGAGTTCCCGGTCTCCACCCTCAGCGAGACCTTCCAGAAGCCCACCCCGATGCTCTACCGCAACCTGCTCGCCCTGGAGACGGAGGAGTTGCTGCGGTCGTACCCGGTCGACGGCGCGGTGCTCCTGGGCGGCTGCGACAAGTCCACCCCCGCCCTCCTCATGGGCGCCGCCTCCGTGGACCTGCCGGCCGTCTTCGTACCGGCCGGCCCCATGCTCCCGGGCCACTGGCGCGGCGAAGTCCTGGGCTCCGGTACCGACATGTGGAGGTACTGGGACGACAGACGGGCCGGGCTCATCGGCGACTGCGAGCTGACCGAACTGGAGAGCGGCCTGGCCCGCTCGCCCGGCCACTGCATGACCATGGGTACGGCGTCCACGCTCACGGCCGCCGCCGAGGCGCTCGGCATGACCGTGCCGGGCGCGTCGAGCATCCCGGCGGTGGACTCGGGGCACGAACGGATGGCCGCCCGGGCGGGCCTGACCGCCGTCGACCTGGTCCACCGCGACCGCAGGCCGAGTGACATCCTCACCCGGGAGGCCTTCGAGGACGCCGTGACGACCGCCCTGGGTCTCGGCGGCTCCACCAACGCCGTGATCCATCTGATCGCCATGGCGGGCCGGGCCCGAGTGCGGCTCACCCTGGACGACTTCGACCGCATCGCCCGGACCGTGCCCGTCCTCGCGAACGTCCGGCCCGGCGGACAGCGGTATCTGATGGAGGACTTCCACTTCGCGGGCGGCCTGCCCGGCTTCCTCTCCCGGATCCCGGATCTGCTCCACCTCGACCGGCCGACCGTCGCGCACGACACCCTGCGCGAGCAGCTGCGGGGCGCCCGGGTGCACGACGACGAGGTGATCCGCACCCGCGACAACCCGGTCGCCGACGAGGGCGGGGTCGCCGTCCTGCGCGGCAACCTCTGCCCGGACGGCGCGGTCGTCAAGCACATCGCCGCCGAGCCCCGGCTGCTCCGGCACACCGGACCGGCCGTCGTGTTCGACGACTACCGCACGATGCAGCGCACCATCGACGATCCCTCGCTGGGCATCACGGCCGACAGCGTGCTGGTGCTGCGCAACGCGGGCCCCAAGGGCGGTCCCGGCATGCCCGAGTACGGCATGCTGCCCATCCCGGACCATCTGCTGAGGCGGGGGGTGCGGGACATGGTCAGGATCTCCGACGCCCGGATGAGCGGCACCAGTTACGGCACCTGCGTGCTGCACGTGGCGCCCGAGTCGTACGTCGGCGGGCCGCTGGCGCTGGTGCGCACGGGAGACCTCATCACCCTGGACGTCGCCGCCCGCGGCCTGCACCTCCAGGTGAGCGAGGAGGAGTTGGCACGCAGACGTGCCGACTGGACCCCGCCACCGGTGCGCTACGAGCGGGGCTACGGTGCCCTCTACACCGAACAGATCACCCAGGCCGACACCGGCTGCGACTTCGAGTTCCTGGCCCGGCCCGGCACGGTGGCGGATCCGTACGCCGGCTGAGGCGCCCGATCGGGCCAACGGAACACCATGTCCGGGTCGATGGAAGGTAATGCTCCACTTGTGGCGAGGAGTTGATGCGCGCGAACTGGCGCGTATCGATCGGATAACAGGGCTCGCCGTGCGCTTGTGATGCGCGTAGACAGTCTCTGACCTGGTACCCAACCTCATCCACCAGATCCGGAGAACCCATGCGGAAGTCCCTCAGAGCGGCCGCCGCCGGCGCCGCCTGTGTCGTCGCCGGTGCCGCGCTCTACGGCGCGGGCGCGGCCACCGCCGGTCAGTCGACGGCGAACTCCACCCACGAGCCCTACAACATCGGGCTCCTGGTGAAGGACATCGACACGTACTACGGCACCACCGCCGACGCGAACGGCGTCTACCAGGCGTCCCCGGACAGCCAGTACGCCAAGGACCTGGCGCGCATCGACGCCGACGCCCGGCACCACATCGACAAGGAGGCCCGCGCGGCGCGCCGGCACGGCGAGAAGCCGGCCGTCGTCTTCGACGTCGACGACACGCTGCTGCTCAGCCTCGACTACGAGAAGCGCTACAACTACACGTACAACTCCACCACGTGGAACGACTACGTGAACAAGGCCGACCGGCCGGCCGTCTTCGGCAGCCCCGAACTGGTGCGGTACGCCCAGTCCAAGGGCGTCGAGGTCTTCTACAACTCCGGTCTCACCGAGGCCCAGCGAGCCGCCGCCGTCGCCAACCTGAAGAAGGTGGGTGCCGACGTCGACCTCGACGCCGACCACATGTTCCTCAAGGACAAGGCCAACCCGCCGGCCTACCTGAAGGACTGCGCCACGCCGGGCGCCTGGACCTGCACGACCGTCCAGTACAAGGCGGGCACCCGCAGGCACATCGAACAGGACCTCGGATACGAGATCATCGCCAACTTCGGCGACCAGTACTCGGACCTCGACGGCGGCTACGCGGACCGCACGTACAAGCTGCCGAACCCGACGTACTTCGTCAGCTGATCCGGTCCGGGCGCACGACCGGCGGCGCCGGGGCACCCATCGCGGATGGGTGCCCTCGTCGCGGCGAGTCGTAACACGGAGAAAACCTGAAGCGGGCCGGACGAGGGAACAATCCAGCCAGCATCCCGCACCCCTCTTCAGGCCCCAGGAGTTGGTCATGTCCGAGACGCAGAAGGTGGATCAGCGCACCGGCGCCGTGCCGCCCGCCCCGAACCGTGTCGACCGGTACTTCCGGATCACCGAGCGGGGTTCCACGTTCGGCCGGGAGATACGCGGCGGCTTCGCCACGTTCTTCACCATGGCCTACATCCTCGTCCTGAACCCGATCATCCTGGGCAGCGCCAAGGACAAGTACGGCCACACCCTCGACACCGGACAACTCGCCACCGCCACGGCCCTGGTGGCCTGTGTGATGACGATCGTCATGGGCGTCGGCGGCAACCTGCCGCTCGCGATCGCCGCCGGCCTCGGCCTCAACGCCGTCGTCGCCTTCCAGCTCGCGCTGCTGATGAGCTGGTCCGACGCGATGGGTCTGGTCGTCATCGAGGGCCTGATCATCTGCCTGCTGGTGCTCACCGGTCTGCGCAGAGCGATCATGGACGCGATCCCGCAGCAGCTGAAGCAGGCGATCGGCGTCGGCATCGGTCTGTTCATCGCCTTCATCGGCTTCGTCGACGCCGGGTTCGTCAGCCGGATCCCGGACGCCGCGCACACCACCGTGCCCGTGCAGCTAGGTGCCGTCGGGCGCCTCACCGGCTGGCCCGTCCTCGTCTTCTGCCTCGGCGTCCTGCTCACCATCGCGCTGGTCGCCCGCAAGGTGAGGGGCGCGATCCTCATCAGCATCGTGACGATGACCGTCGTCGCGATCGTCGTCGACGCCGTCGCCGACATCAGGAGCTGGGGCCTGACCACTCCAAAGGTGCCGGACCGGCTCGTCGCCGCCCCGGACTTCGCGCTGGTCGGTCACTTCAGCCTGTTCGGCGGCTTCGCCGAGGCCGGAGTCCTCACCGCCGTCCTGCTGGTCTTCACGCTCATCCTGTCGGACTTCTTCGACGCCATGGGCACCATCGTCGGCATCAGCGCCGAGGCCGGGCTGCTCGACGAGGGGGGCCAGGTGCCGGGCATCGGCCGCGTCCTGTTCATCGACGGTGCCGCGGCCGTCGCCGGCGGTGTCGGCTCGGCCTCCTCCAACACCGCCTACATCGAGTCCGCGGCCGGCGTCGGCGAGGGCGCCCGCACCGGCTTCGCCAACCTCGTCACCGGCGGCCTCTTCGGCCTCGCCCTCTTCCTCACCCCGCTGCTCACCATCGTCCCGCTGCAGGCGGCGGCACCCGCGCTGATCGCGGTGGGCTTCCTGATGATGACCCACGTCAAGCACATCGACTGGGACACCTACGAGATCGCGATCCCGGCGTTCCTGACCATCGCCGCGATGCCGTTCACGTACTCCATCACCGACGGCATCGGCGCCGGCTTCGTGTCCTACGTCGTCATCAAGACCGTCCTCGGCCGGGCGAGGGAAGTGGGCTGGCTGCTGTGGGGGGTGACGGCGCTGTTCCTCCTCTACTTCGCGATCGATCCGCTGGAGCAGGTGCTGGGGGTGCGCTAGGCACCCCGCCCCGGCCCCCGCTCAGCGCTTCAGCGCCGTCCGCATCATCGCCTTGGCCACCGGCGCCGCCAGACCGTTGCCGCTGACCTCCGACCGGGCCGCGTCCGACTGCTCGACCATCACCGCGACGGCGACCTCCTTGCCGTTGCCGTCGGACTTGCCGTAGGAGGTGAACCAGGCGTACGGCGTCTTGCTGTTGTTCTCGCCGTGCTGGGCGGTGCCGGTCTTGCCGCCGACGGTCACGCCGTCGATCAGCGCGTTGGTGCCCGTACCGTCCTTGACGACCGTCTCCATGGCCGACCGCAGCTGCTCGGCGGTCGAGGAGCTGATGACCTCCCGGGTGCCGGCGCTGTCGTCGTAGTTCCGCAGCACCTCACCGCCGCTGTCGGTGATCTGGGACACCATGTGCGGCGAGACCAGCTTGCCGCCGTTGGCTATGGCCGCGGAGACCATGGCCATCTGCAACGGGGTCGCGGTGACGTCGAACTGGCCGATGCCGGACAGCGCCGTCTGCGCCTTGTCCATACCGGAGGGGTAGACGCTCGGGTAGGCCCGCACCGGCACGTCCTGCTTCCGGTCGTTGAAGCCGAACTTCTCGGCCATGGCCCTGACCTTGTCCTGCCCGAGCTGGGCGGCCATATGACCGAAGACGTTGTTGCAGGAGTACTTCAGGGCGACGCGGATCGGAGCGTCCTTGCACGGCGCTGACTTGTTCTCGTTGTCCAGCGGGCGCACGGTGCCCGGCAGGATGTAGGGGTCCGGGCTGTCGGTGGACTCGTCCACGTTCTTGTACAGCCCGTCCTCCAGCGCGGCGGCCGCCACGACCAGCTTGAACGTGGAGCCCGGCGGGAGCGGCTGGCGCAGCGCGCGGTTGGTGAGCGGCTTGTCCTTGTCCGCGTTGAGCGACTTCCAGGCCGAGCCGGCCGTGTTCGCGTCGGTCAGCGAGGAGGGGGCGTAGGACGGGGTCGACACCGCCGCGAGGATCTTGCCGGTCCTGGGGTCGATCGCGACGGCGGCGCCCTTCTTGTCGCCCAGCGCGCGGTACGCCGCCTTCTGCACGTCCGGGTCGATCGTCGTCAGGACCTCGCCGGGATCGGCGCGGCGGTTGGTGACGGTGTCCATCACGGTCTTCAGCCGGGTGTCCGTGCCGTTGAGCAGGTCCGCGTAGATGCCCTCCAACTGGGTGGGCGCGTAGGCCTGCGACGCGTAACCGGTCACCGCGGCGTAGAGCTCGCCGTCCTTGTACGTCCGCTTGTACGCCAGGTCACCCCCCTTCGTGCGCGTGGAGCCGGTGATCGCCTCTCCGGCCACGATGATGTTCCCGAGCGGCCGCGAGTACGTCTCGATCGCGTTCCGCCGGTTGGCCTTGTCGTCCGCGAGGGCCGTGCCGTCGTAGAACTGCACCCATGTCGCCCTGACCAGCAGGGCGAGCACGAGCAGCAGCGCGAAGACGGATGCCCGCCTGATCGTCTTGTTCATCCCGCCTGGAAGACGACCGGAAGGGGGGTGATCGTTCCCTCCCGCCCGCTTTCTCATGGAGCGCTCAGGAACCCCGGGGCGGGGAGGGCCGGCCCGCCAGGACCAGGACGACCTCCTCGATCGTCCGGCCGCGTCCGTTCGCGTACCCCCGGGCGCGGGCCGTCTCCCGGAACCCGCACTTGTCCAGCACGCGCAGCGAGGCCGCGTTGTCGGCCGCCGCCCGCGCGTACAGAGGCCGCTCGGGCACCTCGGCGAGCAGCGCCCGCAGGGCCGCCGTGGCCACGCCCCGGCCCCAGTAGGCGCGGTCGATCCAGTACGTCACCTCGCGCTCGCCGGGCTCGCCGTAGACCGCCGCGCTGCCCGCCACCCGCCCGTCGGCGAGAACCGTGCGCACGACGTCGCAGGACGTCCGCAGCCGTTTCCACCTGGCCTCGAAGGCGTCCAGGTCGGCCGCGTCCGGCAGCCCGAAGGCGGCCATCCGCGCGGCCTCCGGGTCGGTCATCTGCCGGAAGAACAGCGCCAGATCGTCGTCCTTCACGGCCCGCAGAGCGATCTCCATCCCCCGAGCCTACGACCCCCCACCCCCGCCCACACGCTCCCGCCGCCCCAGCCGGGGAGGCGCCCGGCCCGCGCCTGAGCGCGATCCCCGACCTGCGCGCGGACATCACGCCCGGACGCCCTCGGCCGCCATGCCCGGCCTCGCCCCGTCGAAGCGGACGAGCCACCCGCCTCGGGGCGTACGGCGACCACCGGCGCGGCGCCGACGGGGTGTTCGCGGCCGGGTGGTGGGTGGTGGGTGTGCCTGGGGTCGTGATGTGCCCCGCGCCGTGGGGCAGCCGTGTCGGGACCGGGCGTGCGCCATCCGGCCGGGCTCTGGTCCACGGCCTTCCCCCGGCGGGTCTCCGCAAGGGCCCCGCGCCCAGGCGCTCGGGGCGGGCGGCGGCCACCGGGCCGGTTCGTCAGAGGCGGCGGGTGGCCAGGGTGAGGCGGTCGCGGGCGTCGAACAGGGCGTCCCTGATCAGCTGTTCGTGGGCGGGGGTCAGCCGGGCCACGGGGACCGAGCAGCTGATGGCGTCGCGGGCGGGCGTGCGGTAGGGGATGGCCACCCCGAAGCAGCGCAGACCCAGCGTGTTCTCCTCGCGGTCGACCGCGAAGCCCTGCTCCCGGACCTGGTGGAGTTCCCCGATGAGCTTCTCGCGGTCGGTGATGGTGTGCTCGGTGAGCGCGGGCAGCGTCTCCGGCAGCAGCTTGCGCACCTGCTCGTCGGTGTACGTGGCGAGGATCGCCTTGCCCAGCGAGGTCGAGTGGGCCGGCAGCCGGCGCCCTACCCGGGTGAAGGGGCGCAGGTAGTGCTGGGACTGGCGGGTGGCCAGGTAGACGACGTTGACGCCGTCCAGCCGGGCCAGGTGGATGGTCTCCGTGGTGTCGTCGGACAACCGGTCCAGGGTCGGGCGGGCGGCGGCCACCACCTCGTCGCCGTCGATGTACGACGTGCCCACGAGCAGCGCCCGCACCCCGATGCCGTACCGCGTGCCCGTCGCGTCCGTCTCCACCCAGCCCAGCTCCACGAGCGTGCGCAGCAGCATGTACAGGCTGGACTTGGGGTAGCCCACGGCCTCCTGGACGGCCGCGAGCGAGTGCATACCGGGCCGGCCCGCGAAGTACTCCAGGAGTTCAACGGTCCGTACCGCGGACTTGACCTGCGCCCCGCCCCCTGCGTCGCCTGCCGTCATCGCCCCTGACTCCTTCGTTCGACGAGGACCTGGATATTGAGGACCCAGGTGGATAGTCTCCGAGCAGCGTATTCATCATCAGAGACGGCGTTCAGTATATAGAACGCGGCTGAGGGATGACCGAGACAGTGCGGCCTTACTGGGAGGGAACCCGCGGTGGCAGCAGCACCAGTCTGGAGTGTCGACCCGCGCACCGGGAAGCAGCGGGAACAGGTTGCGGTGGAAGCCACAGCCCGGGAGGTGGACGAGGCGGTCCGGGCGGTTCACGCCGTCCGCGCCGCCCTGGCCGACCGGGCGGTCCGCTCGGCGTTCCTGCGCTCGGCCGCCGAGGGCCTGGACGCGGCCAGGGACGGCCTGGTGGAGACCGCGGACGCCGAGAGCGCGCTGGGGCCGGTCCGGCTGACCGGCGAACTCGCCCGCACCTCCTACCAGTTGCGGGCCTTCGCCGACATCGTCGACGAGGGCGCCTTCCTCGACGTCATCATCGACCACCCCGACGACACGGCGACCCCGCCCGTCCCGGACCTGCGCCGCTACAAGGTCCCGCTCGGTGTCGTCGCCGTCTACTCGGCCTCCAACTTCCCCTTCGCCTTCTCCGTCGCGGGCGGCGACACCGCGAGCGCGCTGGCCGCCGGCTGCCCGGTCGTCGTCAAGGCCCACCCCGACCACCCGGCGCTGTCCGAGCAGGTCGCGCGGGTGCTGCGCCGGGCCGCCGCCGGTCACGGCATCCCCGAGGGCGTCGTCGGACTCGTCCACGGCTTCGAGGCGGGCGTCGAGCTGATCAGGCACCCGCTGGTCGCCGCCGCGGGCTTCACCGGCTCCGTACGGGGCGGCCGTGCCCTCTTCGACGCGGCCGCCGCGCGCCCGGTGCCGATCCCGTTCCACGGCGAACTGGGTTCGCTGAACCCGGTGCTGGTCACCGAGGCGGCCGCGGCCGAGCGCGCGGAGGAGATCGGCGGCGGGCTCGCCGGGTCGATGACGCTCGGCACCGGCCAGTTCTGCGTCAAGCCGGGGCTCGTGCTCGTGCCGTCCGGCGCGGGCGGCGACCGGCTGGTGAAGTCCCTGGCCGACGCGGTCGCGGGTACCCGCGCCGGGGTGCTGCTGGACCACCGCATGCGGGACGACTTCATCGCCGGGGTGGCCCGGCGCGCCGGGCTGGAGGGCGTGCAGGCCCCGGTGGTCCCGGGCGCGGACGGCGCGCACACGGTAGGCGCCGGATTCCTCACGGTGGCGGCGAGCCGACTGGTCGGGCAGGGCGCTCACGACCTGCTGCTGGAGGAGTGCTTCGGGCCGGTCACCGTCGTGGTCCGCTACGCGGACGAGGCCGAGGCGAAGGCGGTGCTGTCGCGGCTGCCCGGCAATCTGACGGCGACCGTCCACCTGTCCGCCGAGGAGGCGGCCGGCAAGGGGCGGGGAGCGGAGATCCTCGCCGAGCTGACCCCGCTGGCCGGCCGGGTGCTGGTGAACGGGTGGCCGACGGGGGTGGCCGTGGCGCCGGCCCAGCATCACGGCGGCCCGTACCCGGCGACCACCTCCACCTCCACCTCCGTGGGCGGCAGCGCCATCGAACGGTGGCTGCGGCCGGTCGTCTACCAGAACGCGCCGCAGGCGTTGCTGCCGAGGGAACTGCGCGACGACAACCCCCTGGGGCTTCCCCGCCGGTTCGACGGGGTGCTGGAGCGGTAGCGTCCCGGCTCCGGCCGCCCTGCGACAATCGGACGATGGACGTGGAACTTCCCGAACTCCCTTTCCCGTTGCGGACGTATGGACCAGACGGTCACTGGAGCCACGAGGACGGTGTGCTGACCGGCTGGGCCGGCCCCCGGCAGGACCGCTTCGTGCCGCCCACCGGGGAGGCGCTGGACCCCGCCTCCGACGCGCCCCGGCTGCTCGGGGCGCCCGAGGGGGACTTCCAGCTGATCGCGCGGGTCACCGTCGGGTTCCGCGCCGCGTTCGACGCCGGCGTGCTCTACGTCCATGTCGGCGAGCGGGCCTGGGCCAAGCTCTGTCTGGAGTACTCCCCGGACGTGGCCACCGTCTGCACGGTGGTCACCCGGGGACACTCCGACGACGCCAACTCCTTCACCGTGGAGGGAAGTTCGGTGTGGCTGCGGATCAGCCGGACCGGGCGGGCCTTCGCCTTCCACGCCTCGCGCGACGGTGCGCGCTGGACGTTCGTCCGGCTCTTCACCCTGGCCGAGGAGAAGGAGACGGGCGCCGCGCTGGTCGGGTTCATGACCCAGTCGCCGCTGGGAGAGGGGTGCGTGGTGACCTACGATCACATCGAGTTCAAGGCCGCCTGGCCGCAGGACCTGCGAGACGGAAGCTGAGGGCGAACGTCACCGTCAGCAGGGCCGCGCTGATGGCCAGGCTGACCCGCAGTCCGGCCTCGAAACCGTCGGCGACCAGCGCCCCGAACACCGCGATGCCGAGCCCTCCGGACACCTGCCGGGCCGCGTTGAGGACCCCGGCCGCCAGACCCGCGCGGTCGGCCGGTACGGCGTCCATCATGGCGGCGGTCAGCGGTGGCACCGTCAGCGCGCAGCCCAGCGCCAGCGGGATCAGCAGCGCGGCCACCAGCAGCGGCGGCGTGTCGGCGTCGACGTACAGGAGCACGAGCAGGCCGACGACGGCGACGGGCTGGCCCACGAGCATCGGCAGCCGCGGGCCGTAGCGGCCGGCGACCTTGCCCGCCACCACGTTCGTCACCGCGATCAGGCCCGTCATCGGCAGGAACATCAGCCCCGTGTACAGGGCGGAGTGCCGCTGCACCTGCTGGAAGAAGAGGGAGAAGACGAACACCATGCTGTAGAAGGCCACACTGACCGCGGCGCCCGCCGCGACCGCCGTGGCCACGGCCCGCTCCCGGAAGAGGCCGAGGGGCACCACCGGATGCGGCCGGTGCCCCTCGACACGCAGGAACGCGGCGCCCGCGACGACGGCCACCACCAGGGCGGCCCAGCCCAGGGCGCCGCCCTCGATCACCGCGAACGTCAGCGCCGTCAGCGCCACCACCGCCGTCAGCTGGCCCGGCAGGTCCAGTGGGGCGGGGCGGGGCCGTGAGCGCGGGGCCCGGACGAGCAGCGCCAGGATCACCGCGCCCACCGGCAGGTTGACGAAGAAGACGCCGCGCCAGTCCCACACCGTGGTCAACGCGCCGCCCGCCACCGGGCCGAGCGCCACCGCCAGCGAACCGCCCGCCGCCCACGCGGCCACCGCCCGGGCCCGCCGCGCCGGATCGGTGTACGCCTGCCGCACCAGCGCCAGCGAGGCCGGGAGCACGACCGCCGCGGCCACGCCCTGCACCACCCGGGCGCCGATCAGCGAGGCGAGGTCCGGCGCCAGCCCACAGGCCGCCGAGGACAGCGTGAACACCACCGTGCCGAGCGCGAAGGCCCGGCTCGCCCCGGCCCGGTCGGAGAAGGCCCCGGTGGACAGCATCAGCGCGGCGAAGGCCAGCGTGTAGGCGTCCACCACCCACTGCAGGCCGGACATGCCGGCCCCGAGGGTGGAACCGATGGCGGGCAGGGCCACGTTCACCACGGACGCGTCGAGGCAGATCAGCGCGAAGCCGAGCAGCGAGGCGGTGAGGGTGAGGGCGGAGGAGGTCCTCGCGGACTCCGGTCGGGGCCGGGACGGGGCGAGTTGCGGAGCCTTCGGTATCTGGTTCGTCGACATGCCCCTCATGCTGCGGGGCCGCCGCGCCGTACAGTAGTGGCCCGAACGCCATGCACCCGGAGGTTCTGGCCATGCCCGACAGGCTCGTCCCGCACCGCGTCACCGTCATCGCCCCGTCCCCCGTCTCCCTGTTCAACCTCGCGATGCCCGAACTGCTCTTCGGCAAGGTCGAGGTGGACGGCCGGCCCGGCTACGAGGTGCTCGTCTGCACGGCCGAGCCGGGCCCGCTGCCCACGACCGGCGGACTGGACCTGTACGTCCCGCACGGCCTCGACGCCGTCCGGGACGCGGACACGGTGGTCGTCGCCGGCACGGGTGCGCCCTTCGAACCCGACCCGCGGATCGTGGCCGCCGTTCGCGAGGCGGCCGCCGAGGGCAAGCGCGTCGCCTCCATCTGCACCGGCGCCTTCCAGCTGGCCGCGGCGGGCCTGCTCCAGGGCCGCAAGGCGACCACCTACTGGGCGCACGCCGACGAGATGCGCCGGCGCTACCCGCAGGTCGACCTGCGCGGAGACGTGCTGTACGTGCAGGACGGCCCGTTCCTCACCTCCTCCGGCTACGCGGCCGGCATCGACCTGTGCCTGCACGTCATCCGCACCGACTACGGCGCCGCCGTCGCCAACGAGGTGGCCCGCCGGGCCCTGGTCGCCCCGGTCCGCCCCGGCGGCCAGACCCAGTTCACCCAGACCCCGCTGCCGCCCGAGCGCGGCACCGTCTGCGCCGACACCCGCGGCTGGGCCATGCGCAACCTGGACAAGCCGCTCACCCTCACCGACCTCGCCCGGCACGCCGGCGTCTCGGTCCGCACCCTCACCCGGCGCTTCCACGCCGAGAGCGGGGTCAGCCCGCTGCAGTGGCTGCTGCACCAGCGCATCGAGCGCGCCAAGGAACTGCTGGAGACCACCACCCTGCCCATGGACCAGGTGGCCACCGCCTGCGGCCTCGGCACCGCCGACTCCCTGCGCACCCATCTGACCCGCCGCACCGGCCTCACTCCGAGCGCCTACCGCGCCCAGTTCAGCCGGCACGGCACCGGGCCCCGGGCGGTGGCGTGACCCCGGTGGCGGCGCACGGGCACGAGGGAATGAGACCCGCTGCTTGAACGTTCACATATAGCCCGCGGGGAGAGCCCCCGCACCCGCACGACCCGAAGAGAGCCGAAGAATGCGCGTCGAGATCTGGAGCGACATCGCCTGCCCCTGGTGCTATGTGGGCAAGGCCCGCTTCGAGAAGGCGCTGGCAGCCTTCCCGCACCGCGACGAGGTCGAAGTGGTGCACCGCTCCTTCGAGCTGGACCCCGGCCGCGCCAAGGGCGATGTCCAGCCCGTGATCACCATGCTCACCGGCAAGTACGGCATGAGCGAGGCGCAGGCCCAGGCCGGCGAGGACAACCTGGGCGCCCAGGCCGCCGCCGAGGGTCTGGACTACCGCACCCGGGACCGCGACCACGGCAACACCTTCGACATGCACCGCCTGCTGCACCTCGCCAAGGAGCACGGCAGGCAGGACGAGCTGGTCCAGATCCTCTACCGGGCCAACTTCGCCGAGGAGCGGTCGGTCTTCACCGAGGGCGACGAACGCCTCGTGGAGCTGGCCGTCGAGGCCGGACTGGACGCCGACCGGGTGCGCGCGGTGCTCGCCGATCCGCAGGCGTACGCCGAGGAGGTCCGGGCCGACGAGAGCGAGGCCGCCCGGCTCGGTGCGAACGGGGTGCCCTTCTTCGTCCTCGACCGCACCTACGGCGTCTCCGGCGCCCAGCCCGCCGAGGTCTTCACCCGGGCGCTGACCCAGGCCTGGGGCGAGCGCTCCCCGCTGACGCTGGTCGACCAGGGTGACGCCGAGGCCTGCGGCCCGGACGGGTGCGCGGTCCCGCGACACCACTGAAACCGCAGGTCGGAGCGGATGTATAAGCAACGCTGAGCGGTTCCACGTAAAAATCGGCGATGGACGGCGACTTCACCGGGCCGCAAAGTGGTCCCATGGACACCACGGAGACGTTCGAGAGCCGCGTCCGCGCCGAGTTCAACCCGAGGAACACCTACCTCAACACCGCGAGCAGCGGTCTGCTGCCCGCCCGTACCGTCACGGCCCTGCACGAGGCGGCGCTGCTGCGGGCGGAGGGCCGGCCGCTGCTCCCGCTGATCGAGGACGTGGAGGCATGCCGGGCCGGGTACGCCCGGCTGGCCGGTGTGCCCGCCGACCGCGTGGCGGCCGGGGCCTCCGTCGCCGCGCACAGCGGCGTGATCGCCGCCTCGCTGCCGGCCGGCGCCGAAGTCCTCACCGCCGAGGACGACTTCACCTCCGTGCTCAACCCGTTCCACGTCCGCTGCGACCTCAAGGTCCGCGCGGTCCCGCTGGAGCGGATCGCCGAGTCCGTCCGCCCCGGCACCGCGCTCGTCGCGATCAGCGCGGCCCAGTCCGCCGACGGCCGCCTCGCCGACCTGACCGCCCTGCGCGAGGCCGCCCGCGAGCACGACGCACGCACCTACGTCGACTTCTCCCAGGCCGGCGGCTGGCTGCCGATGGACGCCGGCGCCTACGACTTCACCGCCTGCGTCTCCTTCAAGTGGCTGCTCGGCCCGCACGGCGCGGCCTTCCTCACCGTCCCCGAGGACTTCGGCGGCCTCGTCCCGATCCTCGCGGGCTGGGTCGCGGGCGAGGCCCCCTGGGACAGCTGCTACGGCCCGGTAGCCGAACTGGCCCACTCCGCCCGCCGGTTCGACCTCACCCACGCCCTGTTCAGCTACGCCGGCCTGCGCCGCTCGCTGGAACTGATCGAGGAACTCGGGGCGCCCGCGCTGCACGCGCACGCCGTCGGCCTCGCCGGCCGGTTCCGCGCCGGGCTCGCCGGCCTCGGCCACGAGCCGCTGCCCGCTCCCGGCTCGGCCATCGTCTCGGTGCCCGGCCTCGGCTACCGGCAGGCCGCGCTGAGCGAGGCGGGCATCGAGGTCTCGGACCGCTCGGGCAACCTGCGCGCCGCCTTCCACCTCTACAACACGGCCGCGGACGTGGACCGCCTGCTGGCGGCGCTGTCCGAGTGACCCGGCCCGGCCCGGTGGGATGACACGACCGGGCCGGGGCCTCCCGTCCCACACGAGAAGGCCCCGGCCCGGTGCTCGGGGGGTGTCACCTCACCGGAGTGAAGTCACGCGCGCCGATGAAGTCCGGCCGGCGCACCGGTGCCGCGAACGGCTCGACGGCCGTGTTCTCCACACTGTTGAACACGATGAAGACGTTGCTGCGCGGGAACGGCGTGATGTTGTCGCCCGAGCCGTGCATGCAGTTGCAGTCGAACCAGGTCGCCGAGCCGGCCTTGCCGGTGAACAGCCGGATGCCGTGCTCGCCCGCCAGCGCGGTCAGCGCCTCGTCGGACGGCGTGCCCGCGTCCTGCATCTGCAGCGACTTCTTGTAGTTGTCCTTGGGCGTCTGCCCGGCGCAGCCGAGGAACGTCCGGTGCGAACCCGGCATGATCATGAGTCCGCCGTTGGTGTCGAGATTCTCGGTCAGCGCGATCGAGACGGACACCGTGCGCATGTTGGGCAGGCCGTCCTCGGCGTGCCAGGTCTCGAAGTCCGAGTGCCAGTAGAAGCCGCTCGCGCCGAAGCCCGGCTTGACGTTGATCCGGGACTGGTGGACGTACACGTCCGAGCCGAGGATCTGCCGGGCCCGGCCGACCACGCGTGGGTCGCGCACCAGCTTCGCGAACACCTCGCTGATCCTGTGCACCTCGAAGACCGAGCGGATCTCCTTGGACTGCGGCTCGACGATGGAGCGCTCGTCGGCGCGGATCGCGGGGTCGGTGACCAGCCGGTCCAGCTCGGCCCGGTACACCTCGACCTCGGCCGGGGTGATCAGCTGGTCGACGGCGAGGAAACCGTCACGCTCGAACGCCCCCAGATCGGCGGTCGGGATCGGCCCCGGCGTGTCCGGGGAGCCCCAGACGACCGGGTCCTTGCGGGGGACGGTCACCTCGGTGGTGCCGCGGGTGGGGTACAGATCGGTGACGGTGGTCATGGTGGTCACTGGATGTCACACCTCCTCGGGCTCGGTGAGCAGCGGGTAGACGCCGTTCTCGTCGTGGTCCTCCCGTCCGGTGACCGGCGGGTTGAACACGCAGAGGCAGTGGAAGTCCTCCTTGACGCGCAGCGTGTGCCGCTCGTGCCCGTCGAGGAGGTACATGGTGCCGGGAGTGATCGTGTACGTCTTCCCGGCCTCGTGGTCGGTGAGTTCGGCCTCGCCCTTGGTGCAGACGACGGCCTCGATGTGGTTGGCGTACCACATCGACGTCTCGGTCCCGGCGTACAGGATGGTCTCGTGCACCGAGAAGCCGACCCGCTCCTTGGCGAGGACGATCCGCTTGCTCTCCCAGGTGCCGGACTTCGCCTTGACGTGCCGGTCGGTGCCTTCGATGTCCTTGAACGAACGAACGATCACGGTGGTGCTCTTCCTCCTGGTCGGTGGGCGGGGTCAGGCGGTTTCCCGGACGGCACGGGCGAGGATGCTCAGCCCCTCGTCCAGCTCGTCGGGGGTGATGGTGAGGGCGGGCAGCAGTTTGACGACCTCGCTCTCCGGGCCGGACGTCTCGATGAGGAGCCCCAGTTCGAACGCGCGCTTGGCGATCCGTGAGGCCCGGTCCTTGTCACGGAACTCCAGACCCCACACGAGACCGCGGCCGCGGTACTCCTTCACGTCGGCGAGGTTCTCCTCGGTGATGGAGATCAGCGCCTGCTCGACCTGCTCCCCCCGGGCGCGGGTCTGCTTCTCCATGGCCGAGCCGTCGGTCCAGTACGTCTCCAGGGCGGCGGTGGCCGTGACGAACGCGGGGTTGTTGCCGCGGAAGGTGCCGTTGTGCTCGCCGGGCTCCCAGACGTCCAGCTCGGGCTTGAACAGGCACAGCGACATGGGCAGCCCGTACCCGCTGATCGACTTCGACACCGTGACGATGTCGGGCACGATCCCCGACTCCTCGAAGGAGAAGAAGGCGCCGGTGCGTCCGCAGCCCATCTGGATGTCGTCGACGATCAGCAGCATGTCCTGCCGCTCGCACAGCTCCTTGAGCGCGCGCAGCCACTCGGGCCGGGCAACGTTGATGCCGCCCTCGCCCTGCACGGTCTCCACGATCACGGCGGCCGGCTTGTTGAGGCCGGAGCCCTGGTCCTCCAGCAGCCGCTCGAACCACAGGAAGTCCGGGACCTGGCCGTCGAAGTAGTTGTCGAACGGCATGGGCGTGCCGTGCACCAGCGGGATACCGGCGCCGGCCCGCTTGAAGGCGTTGCCGGTGACGGCGAGCGAGCCGAGTGACATCCCGTGGAAGGCGTTCGTGAACGACACGATCGCCTCGCGGCCCTTCACTTTCCGGGCCAGCTTGAGCGCCGACTCCACGGCGTTGGTGCCCGTCGGGCCCGGGAACATGACCTTGTACGGCAGGTCGCGCGGGCGCAGCACCAGATCCTGGAACGTCTGCAAGAAGGAACGTTTCGCCGTGGTCGACATGTCCAGGCCGTGGGTGAGCCCGTCCCGGGACAGGTAGTCGATCAGCGCCCGTTTCAGCACGGGATTGTTGTGGCCGTAGTTGAGTGAGCCGGCACCGGCGAAGAAGTCGAGGTAGGCGTGTCCGTCCTCGTCGTACATCCGGCTGCCCTGCGCGCGGTCGAAGACCGTGGGCCAGCCGCGGCAGTAGCTGCGCACCTCGGACTCGACGGTTTCGAAGACGCTGAGGTCGGGCTGGGTGATGGTCACGGTGGATGGCTCCTCAGTGGGCGGTGGTCAGCGGGCCTATGCGGTACAGGACTTCCGGGTCGTGCGGGCTGTCCGGGAAGAGGTCGGCGGGGAACAGCACCTCACGGCCGACCTGCGCTCCGTGCCGGGCGGCGAAGGAGGTGAACAGGCGCTCGGAGGCGGTGTTGCCGGGGGTGATGGTCGTCTCCACGTCGGTGATGCCGCGTTCGGCGGTGAGCCGCGCGGTCAGCCCGTCCAGCAGCGCGGCGGCGATGCCGAGCCCGCGGTGGCGGGAGTCCACGGCCACCTGCCAGACGAGCAGGGTGCCGGGGCGGTCCGGCCGCACATAGCCGGTGACGAAGCCGACCGGCTCCCCGTCGGCGCCGCGCGCCACCGCGGAGGTGTCGGCGAAGTCCCGGCACCACAGCAGATAGCTGTACGAAGAGTTCAGGTCGAGGGTTTTGGAGTCCTTGGCGAGACGCCAGAGGGCGGCTCCGTCGGACATCGCCGGTCGGTCGATGAGCAGGTCTGCTGGTGCGGCAGTCATGCGGCACGAATTTAGCGAGGCGAATTCGAAAATGCACGGCCGCTGTCTCGGTGCGACCAGGAGGCGAGTGCGGTATGCCCGAATTGACCCAGGGAAAATACGGACAAAAGTATAGTGTTGTGGAGTGTGTCACAGCACGGAAACCGTCTGAAATCTGCCGGAAAATTTTCCCGTTTAGCTTTGCAAAAATCGGGCAGAAGAAGGTGGGAAACCCACTCCAGGGAATTGGGGAATGGAAGAGAATCGTGAAAGGGAATTCAATTCACGCTCTGCTGGTCCCGTGATTCGTTCCCGGGAAAAGGTGCCGCGCGGGTACGGCGGCCACGGCGTCGACACCGGCGGACACGACAACGGCCCGCGCGGTGTGCGCGGGCCGTACCGATGGCAGCGGTCCTGCCGGTCCTGCCGATTTTCCGTGCCGGTGGTGGCGTCAGCGCCAGGCCCGCTCCGCGGCGCGGCGCGCGGCCATCGGATCGATCTGCCGCCCCTGCTCCGCGAGGGCCGCGCCCAGCGCAGCCAGGGATCCCTGCACCGCACCGGGCGTCGCGTCGGCCCCGTAGTGGTTGACCCGGATCATCTCCCGGGCCAGTGCACCGCCGCCCGCGGCCAGCGGCAGCGCCGGATCGCTCGCCAGCGCCCGCGCCACCAGCTCCGAGGCCACCACGCCGGTCGGCACGCGCAGCGTCGTGGCCACCGGCGCCGCGTCGCGCTCCTCGGTCACGTAGGGCTCGAGCCCCCCGCCCAGCGCCACCGCGCCGGCCCGTGTCGCCCGCGCGGCGCGAGCGTGCCGGGCCATCACCGCGTCCCGCCCCGCCGACTCGATGCGCTCAAGGCACGCCTGAAGCGCCAGCATCTCCAGCTGCGCGGGAGCGTGCGGCAGCACCTTGCGGCCGCCGTCGATCCAGCGGTCCTTCCAGTCCAGCAGGGACAGATAGGAGCGGCGCGGGGCCTGCGGATTCGCCGCCATCCGGGCCCACGCCCGCTCGCTCACCGAGATCGCCGACACGCCCGCCGGACCGCCCATCGCCTTCTGCGCGCCGATCACGCACAGGTCCACGCCCCACGCGTCCGGCAGGACCGGCTCGGCGCCCACGGAGGCGACGGCGTCCAGGTAGAACAGCGCCCCGTGCTCCCGCACCACCTCGCCGACCGCCGCCACCGGGTTGGTGTTGCCGGTCGCCGCCTCCGCGTGCACCAGCGACACGAAGTCGATCTCCGGGTGCTCGGCGAACGCCTCCCGGACCTGCTCGGCGGTCACGGCCGTGTGGAAGGGGACGCAGAGGTCGTGCACGGTCGCGCCGGCGTCCCGCAGCCAGTCGCCGAAGGTCTGCCCGTAGGGGCCCGTGATCACGTTCAGGGCCACCGTGCCCGGACCGGCCGCCGCGCGGATCGCGCCCTCCAGCGGCAGCAGCGCCTCGCCCTGGGTGATCAGCACGTCCTGCCGGGTGTCCAGCAGTCGCGCCACCCGGTCCTCGATGGCGGCGAAGCCCTCGGCACTCAGCGGGGGCAGGTCGAGGAAGGGGTGGGTCACGGCGGTGCTCTCTTCGCTCACGAGGGTCCACGAGGTCGGCCGACGGCCGACGGTGACGAGAGTAACTCTCGCTCCACGGCCCCCGACGACCGGCGACTTCTCAGGCCGGACGGCTCCGTGGCCATCGGTTTAATTTGAGAGACCCAAACATTTCCTTATAATCGGAACCCTCATTCCGCCACCAGGGAGATCCCCCCATGAAAACGCTCCTCGGGCGCCGGACCCGCCTCCTGGCCGCCACCACCGCGACCACCGGACTGGTCCTCCTCGCGGCAGGCTGCTCCTCCAGCGACTCCGGGGGCGGCAAGACCACCGTCAAGGGCGTCCATCTGGCCAAGGCCGGCCGGCTGACCACCTGCACCCACCTGCCGTACCCGCCGTTCCAGTCGGAGATCGACGGCAAGGTGCAGGGCTTCGACGTCTCCCTGGTCGACCTCGTCGCCAAGAACCTCGGCGTCAAGCAGCAGATCCTCGACACGCCGTTCGAGAACTTCAAGACCGGCGCCTTCCTCAACTCCGGCCAGTGCGACCTCGCCGCCGCCGGTATGACGATCACCGCCGAGCGCAAGAAGAACGTCGACTTCTCCGACCCCTACTTCGAGGCCACCCAGGCCGTCCTCGTCGACAAGAACAGCGGCATCGGCTCCCTCGCCGACGTCAAGGCCAAGGGCAAGAAGCTCGGCGCCCAGGCGCAGACCACCGGCGAGGACTACGTCAAGGGCAAGGGCTACGACCCGATCTCCTTCGAGTCCTCCGACGCGGTCCTCAACGGTCTGCGCACCGGCCAGGTCCAGGCCGTCGTCATCGACTACCCGGTCGTCCAGGGCTGGCTCAAGGACAAGGCCAACGCCGGCAAGTTCAAGGTCGTCGAGAACCTCAAGACCGGTGAGCAGTACGGCTTCACCGTGAAGAAGGGCAACAAGGCGCTCCTCGCCGCCCTCAACAAGGCGCTCAAGGACGCCAAGGCCGACGGCACCTACAAGAAGATCTACGAGAAGTGGATCGGCCCGTACAACGCCGCCGTCGCCTCGCCCGCCGCCTCATGACCGATACGGACACCCGGCCCCCGCTGCGGAAAAAGGGACTGACCAGGCGTCAGAGGCGGTCGTTGTCCCGGGGCGCGCAGTACGCCGTCTTCGTCGCCGCCGTGATCGCCTTCGCGGTCACGGCGGACTGGGGCCGGCTGCAGAACCAGTTCGCCCAGGCCGACATCGCCAAGCAGATGTTCCCCGAGGTCATCACGCTGGCGCTGAAGAACACCATGCTGTACACGGTGTCCGGCTTCGTCGTCGGGCTTGCCCTCGGCATGGTCATCGCGCTGATGCGGCTGTCCTCCGTGGGCCCCTACCGCTGGCTGGCCGGCATCTACATCGAGATCTTCCGCGGCCTGCCCGCACTGCTGATCTTCATCTTCGTCGGCGTCGCCGTGCCCCTGGCCTTCCCCGGCACCGAGATCCCCGGCGGCACCTACGGCAAGGTCGCCATCGCGCTCGGCCTGGTCTCCGCCGCCTACATGGCGGAGACCATCCGCGCCGGCATCCAGGCCGTGCCCAAGGGGCAGATGGAGGCGGCGCGTTCGCTCGGCTTCTCACCGGCCAGGGCCATGATCTCGATCATCGCCCCGCAGGCCTTCCGCATCATCCTGCCGCCGCTCACCAACGAACTCGTCCTGCTCTTCAAGGACTCCTCGCTGGTGCTGTTCCTCGGCGTCACGCTGGAGGAGCGGGAACTGTCCAAGTTCGGCCGCGATCTGGCCAGTACGACCGCCAACTCCACGCCGATCCTGGTCGCGGGCCTGTGCTATCTGCTGGTCACCATCCCGCTCAGCTTCGTCGTACGCCGCATGGAGACCAAGACCCAGGAGGCGATCCGGTGAACCCCCCCGAGATCGAGGTACGGGGGCTGCACAAGTCCTTCGGCGACAACGAGGTGCTGCGCGGCATCGACCTGGAGATCGGCCAGGGCGAGGTCGTCTGCGTCATCGGCCCCTCCGGCTCCGGCAAGTCCACACTGCTGCGCTGTGTGAACCTGCTGGAGGAGCCCACCGAGGGCCGGGTCTTCGTCGGCGGCACCGAGGTGACCGATCCCGACGTGGACATCGACGCCGTACGCCGCCGTATCGGCATGGTCTTCCAGCAGTTCAACCTCTTCCCGCACCTGAGCGTCACCGAGAACCTGACACTGCCGCAGCGTCGGGTCCTGCGGCGGGACAAGGCGACGGCCGCCAGGACCGCCGCCGAGAACCTCGCCCGCGTCGGCCTCGCGGAGAAGGCGGACGCCTACCCCTCCTCCCTGTCCGGCGGCCAGCAGCAGCGGGTGGCCATCGCCCGCGCGCTCGCCATGGGACCCAGGGTGATGCTCTTCGACGAGCCGACCTCGGCCCTCGACCCCGAACTCGTCGGGGACGTCCTCGCCGTCATGCGCAGACTCGCGCAGGAGGGCATGACGATGATGGTCGTCACCCACGAGATGACCTTCGCCCGCGAGGTCGCCGACCGGGTCGTCTTCATGGACGGCGGTGTCGTCGTCGAGGACGGCGCCCCGGACCAGGTGATCGGCGCCCCGCGGCACGAGCGCACCCGCCACTTCCTCTCCCGGCTGCTCGACCCCGCGATGGCCGAGGTGGAGGAGGAGAGCACCGACCGGGCGGGCCGGGACACCCCGTAGGTCGTTAAGGTGCGGTGTCATGAGCGATGGCGCGGTGCTGCACGTGAAGGGCCGGATACTGGTGGGCCCCGAGGACGTCCGTGACGAGCTGTGGGTGGTCGGGGGGCGGATCTCCTACGACCGGCCCGCCGGGGCCCGCGATATCACCACCGTCGAGGGCTGGGCGCTGCCCGGCCTGGTCGACGCGCACTGCCACGTCGGCCTCGGTGCCCACGGCCCGGTCGACGCGGACACCGCCGAGAAGCAGGCGCTCACCGACCGGGAGGCCGGCACCCTGCTGATCCGCGACGCGGGCTCACCCTCCGACACCCGCTGGATCGACGACCGCGAGGACCTCCCGAAGATCATCCGGGCCGGCCGGCACATCGCCCGCACCCGCCGCTACATCCGCAACTACGCCTGGGAGGTCGAGCCGGAGGACCTCGTCGCCTACGTCGCCCAGGAGGCCCGGCGCTCGGACGGCTGGGTCAAGCTGGTGGGCGACTGGATCGACCGCGACCTCGGCGACCTGGCCCCCTGCTGGCCCCGTGAAGCGGTCGAGGCCGCCATCGCCGAGGCCCACCGGCTCGGTGCCCGGGTCACCGCGCACTGCTTCGCCGAGAACTCGCTGCGCGACCTCGTCGAGGCGGGCATCGACTGCGTCGAGCACGCCACGGGCCTGACCGAGGACCTGGTCCCGCTGTTCGCCGAACGGGGCGTCGCGATCGTCCCCACCCTCGTCAACATCGCCACCTTCCCGCGGCTCGCGGCCGGCGGCGACAGCCGCTACCCGCGCTGGTCGGCCCATATGCGACGGCTGCACGAACGCCGCTACGACACCGTGCGCGGCGCCTATGACGCCGGCGTCCCCGTCTACGTCGGCACCGACGCCGGCGGCTCGCTGGCCCACGGCCTCGTCGCGGCGGAGGTGGCGGAACTGGTCACCGCCGGCATCCCACCGGTGCGGGCGGTGTCGGCGACGAGCTGGGGTGCGCGGGCCTGGCTCGGCCGACCGGGCCTGGAGGAGGGCGCACCGGCCGACCTGGTGGTCTACGAGGGCGACCCGCGGGCCGACGTACGGGTGCTGGCGGCGCCGCGCAGGGTGGTGCTGAACGGGGCCGTGGTCGAGTAGGGGAACGCCTGTGCCCGGTGATTCGAAGAGGCGTGCTGAAACACCTCGATCGGGTGAAGTGACTCAGGATCGCTGACCGTTCACCCACAGTGCGTAATGGTTGACGGGTCCCAAGCAAGTCTCGTCTGGGGGTCCCACCGCCTTGAACAGCAACAACTTCCGCATGCCCGCACGCCGTCTCGCGGCCGTCGCGACGGTCACCGCGCTCTGCGCGGCACCCGCCGTGCTGGGCGCGAGCGCCGCGCACGCTACCGGCGCCCACGGTCGCGCCTCCGCCGTCGTCCTGCGCACCGGGCTCGACGTCTCCCTGCTCGACAACAGCGTGCACGTCCCGCTCGCGGTCTCCCTCGACGAGGTCCAGGCCCCGCGGAGCGCCGACCGGACCGCGCTGTCCGCCCGGCTCGACGGCGTGGCCGGCGACAAGCCGTTCAGCGTGCTCGACGCGGACGTCGCCTCGGCGAAGGCCACGGTGACCGGGCGCCGCGCCGAGGGCTCGGTCCGGCTCGCCCACGCCAGGCTGCACGTCCCCGGTCTGCCCCTGCTGTCCCTCGTCGAGGCCGACACGGTCACCGCCAAGGCCACCTGCGAGGCCGGCAAGGCACCGGCCGCGTCGTCGAACGTCCTCGGCGCGGTCAGCGTCCTCGGCAAGCGCGTCACGCTGACCGCGGGCGGCCCGGTCGAGGTGAAGGTGCCCGGGGTCGGCGAGGTCCGGCTCGACCTCTCCCGGCGCAGCACCACGACCCGCACGGCCGCCGCGACCGCCCTCGAACTCAAGGTCTCCATCAACCCCTTGAAGCTCAACGTGGCCGACGTCGAGGGCACGGTCACGCTGGCCAAGGCCACCTGCGAGACGCCGGTGGCCCCGCCCACCAAGCACCCCGTGCCCAGCCACGACCCGGCCGCCGACGTCCGCCCCCAGGGCGCCCCCGCCAAGGCCGACCTGGCGGAAACCGGCGGCAGCCCGGTGACGCCGTACATCGCCGGCGGCGCCGTCGCCCTGCTCCTGGCGGGCGGAGGAGCGGTGACGATCGCCCGCCGCCGCAAGAGCTGACCCCGGCTCCCGCCGCTTCCGCGGACCCGAGCTCCCCGGGGGAGGGCTCGGGTCCGCGGCGGTGGGCCCCGGGGGGCGGGGGGACGGTCGTCCGGGGCCCCAGTCCGGCGACGCCCCTCGGGCACTGCTCGGCCGACCGGTTGGGGGTGAGGGCGGTCCGGGTGGAGGGCGGGGCCCCCGCTACCCCAGCGCGGTCGACAGCGCCCGGAGGAATCCGCTCACCGTCGCTCGGTCCCGTACCGCCACCCGCACCCACTCCTCACCGAGCCCGGGAAACGTGTCCCCACGCCGCACGGCGTAGCCAAGCTCGCGCAACCGTCGTCGTACCCCCTCCGCACCCGGCATCCGCACCAGGACGAACGGCCCCTCCGACGGCCCCACCACGCGCACGCCACGATCGGCGTACCCGGCCAGCCCCGCGACCAGATGCCCCCGGTCCGCCGCTATCCGATGCGCCGCGTGCCCCGCCTCGGCCAGCGCCCTCGGCGCCACACACGCCTCGGCGGCGGCCAGCGCGGGCGTGGACACCGGCCACAACGGCTGGGCCCGCTCCAGCGAGGCGATGACCGTGGGGTCGGCCAGCACGTACCCGATGCGCAGCCCCGCGAGCCCCCACGTCTTCGTCAGACTGCGCAGCACGACCAGACCCGGCACATCCGTCCGCTCGGCGAGCGCCTCCCGCTCACCCGGCACCGCGTCCATGAACGCCTCGTCGACCACCAGCACCCGTCCCGGACGCGCGAGCCCGGCGAGCACCCCGGCCGGATGCAGCACCGACGTCGGGTTCGTCGGATTCCCGATCACCACCAGGTCCGCGTCCTGCGGCACCGCCGCCGGATCCAGCCGGAAACCGTCCTCCGCCCGCAACAGCACCCGCCGCACCTGGTGCCCGGCGTCCCGCAGCGCCGCCTCGGGCTCGGTGAACTGCGGGTGCACGACCACCGGCCGCCGGACCCGCAGCGCACGCGCGAGAAGCACGAAGGCCTCCGCCGCCCCCGCCGTCAGCAGCACCCGCTCCACCGGCAGCCCGTGCCGCGCCGCCACCGCCGCCCGCGCGGCCCGACCGTCGGGGTAGGCCGCGAGGGACGCCAGGGACGCGGCGATCTCCTCGCGCAGCCACGGGGGAGGGGTGTTCGCCCGGACGTTGACGGCGAGGTCGACCAGCGCGGCCCCGTCGTCGCGCACCTCGGCGTCCCCGTGATGACGAAGAAGGTCGTGCCCGGCGTCCGTGCCCATATCCGTATCCATGTCCGCGTCCGTGCTCGTGTCCCTGTCCGTGTGCCTGTACCTGTCCTCGGTGGTGGCCGCCCCCCGGTCCTCGGTCCGCCGCCGCACGACGGCACAGGTCACCCTCGCGGGCCGCGCCGACGACTTCCGCTTCGGGACGAGGAGCTCGCCGCCACCGAGCAGCGCGGCGGCCTCCGCGACCGAGGGGGTGCCGACGGCCGCGAGGGGCGCGCCGGAGGGGGTGGGCACCTCGACGGCCGCCAACTCCTCGGCGGCGTACGACACCAGGGGCACCCCGATCCGCGCGGCGGCCGCGAGGAGACCCGGCTCCCGGGCCCTGCCGTCCACGGTGGCGAGTTCGGCCACGGACTCCGGCGCGAGCCCGGCCTCGCGCAGCGCCTCCTCGATCAGGGCGAGCACCTCCTCGGCCGACGCGCCCCTGGCCGCACCCACCCCGACCACCAGGGGCGACGGCCGTCCCGGGGGCCCGCTCGGACCGGCGACGGCGGGCGTCACCCCACCGGTGGAGGCGTCGGGCATGGGAAGGTCCTCTCGTAGGGGAAAGCGACTAAGAGATGGGTGAAATGTCAAGGTCTGCCCGGGTGTGGACGGCGCCGGATGTGCGCGAAGGCGGCTCCATCGGATAGCAAGTGCCTATGGCGGTCTTCGTCGCGCTCGGCGCGTTCCTGATGACGCTGGCCGGCGGCTGGACGGCACAGCGGGTTACCGACCGTCGCCATCTCGTCCTGGGACTGGCCGGCGGCCTGATGCTGGGCGTGGTCGGCCTTGACCTGCTGCCGGAGGCGCTGCACGCGGCCGACCGCGAGGTGTTCGGCGTGCCCGCCGCGCTGCTGCTGTTCGTGCTCGGCTTCCTGCTGGCCCACTTGGTGGAACGTCTCCTCGCCGCCCGCCAGGCGGCGCACGGCGCCGGTGAGCACACCCACCGGGCGCCCGAGGTGGGCCTGACGGCGGCCGCCGCGATGGTCGGCCACAGTGCGATGGACGGAGTGGCGATCGGCGCGGCCTTCCAGGTGGGCGGCGGCATGGGCACCTCCGTCGCGCTCGCGGTGATCGCGCACGACTTCGCCGACGGCTTCAACACCTTCACCCTCACGAGCCTGTACGGCAACGCGCGCCGCCGGGCGATAGGCATGCTCGTGGCCGATGCCTGCGCCCCCCTGCTGGGAGCGCTGTCGACGATCTTCTTCCACATTCCGGAACCGGTGCTCGGCGGCTATCTCGGCCTCTTCGGCGGTGTCCTGCTGTATCTCGCCGCGGCCGAGATCCTCCCCGAGGCCCACCATGAACACCCCGCCCGCTCCACCCTGCTGTGCACGGTGGCCGGCGCGGCCTTCATCTGGCTGGTGGTCGGCATCTCCGGCGGCTGACCGCCCCGGCCACGCGTGATCCCCGGTGCCCCCGGCCGGCCCGCCGCTCATGACCCCCGACAGCTCTCCACGAACCGCCGGGCGACAGCGGGCTCGGACGCCCAGTGCGTGTGCAGATAGCTCGCGTGCACGCCCCGCCACACAAAGCCCTCGACGCGCCGGGCGGGGGTCCGCACCCCCCAGGCGGGCGCGGGACCGGCGCCGGGCTCCACGACCGTGCGATGGAACTCGTGCCCCCGCATCCGCGTCCCCGCCACCGCCAGCACGCTGTCACCCACGGCCACGGCGTCCCGGTAGCCGAGGGTCAGCCGCTCGCTCATCCGCGCGGTCGCGTCCAGCACACCGCACATGGGCTGCCCGTCCAGCTCCCGGCACAGGTACAGCATCCCCGCGCACTCGGCGGCGACGGGGGCCCCGCTCAGCGCCAGTTCGGCGACGGACTTGCGCAGGCCCTCGTTGGCGGACAGCTCGGCGGCGTACACCTCCGGGAACCCGCCGCCGATGACCAGGCCCGAGGTGCCCTCGGGCAGCCGCTCGTCGCGCAGGGGGTCGAAGGTGACGACCTCGGCACCGGCGGCGGTGAGCAGCTCGGTGTGCTCGGCGTAGGAGAAGGTGAACGCCGCCCCGCCGGCCACGGCCACCACCGGCGCCCGCCCCCCGGCCGATCCGGCCGATCCGGTCGGCCGGCCGGCACCGTCGTCGCGGCCGGTGCCGCTGCCACGCTGGGCCGAGGCGAGTTCGGCGGCCACGTCCCAGGCCGCGCCCGGCAGCGGCCCGGCACCGCGGGCCAGCGCCAGCAGCGCGTCCAGGTCGCACCCGGCGGAGATCTGCGCCGCCATCGCCGCCACCGCGTCGACCGCGCCGGAGTGCCGTTCGGCGACCGGCACCAGCCCCAGGTGCCTTGAGGGCGTGTCCACCCGGGCCGCCCGCCGTACGACGCCCAGCACCGGCACCCCGGAGGATTCCAGCGCCTCGCGCAGAAGCCACTCGTGGCGGTCCGAGCCCACCTTGTTCAGGATCACGCCCCCGATCCGCACCTGGGGGTCCCAGGACGCGAACCCGTGCACCAGCGCCGCCACCGACCGCGACTGCGACGACGCGTCCACGACGAGCACCACCGGCGCCCGCAGCAGCTTGGCGACATGGGCCGTGGAGGCGAGTTCCCCCTCGCCGGCGGCCCCGTCGTACAGCCCCATCACCCCCTCGACCACGGCGAGGTCGCACCCCCGGGCCCCGTGCAGGAACAGCGGGGCGACCAGCCCCGGCCCGCACAGATAGGCGTCGAGGTTGCGCCCCACCCGGCCGGTCGCGAGCGCATGGTAGCCGGGGTCGATGTAGTCCGGGCCGACCTTGTGCGGGGACACGGCGAGCCCCCGCGCGGCGAACGCGGCCATCAGCCCCGTGGCGACGGTGGTCTTGCCGCTGCCCGAGGAAGGCGCGGCGACGACCAGGCGGGGCATCGACGACATCACCACTCGATGCCCTTCTGGCCCTTCTGCCCCGCGTCCATGGGGTGCTTGACCTTGGACATGTCGGTGACGAGGTCGGCGAAGTCGAGCAGCTTGGGCGGCGCGTTCCGCCCGGTGATCACCACGTGCTGGGTACCGGGCCGCTCGCGCAGCACCTCCACCACCTCGTCGGTGTCCACCCACCCCCAGTGCAGCGGATAGGCGAACTCGTCGAGCACGTACAGCCGGTAGGTCTCGGCGGCCAGGTCCCGCTTGACCTGCTCCCAGCCCTCCCGGGCCTTCTCCTCGTTGTCCAGCTGGTCATCGCGCTGGACCCAGGACCAGCCCTCGCCCATCTTGTGCCAGTCGACGGTGCCCCCCTGCCCGGAGTCGCCGAGCACGCGCAGCGCGTTCTCCTCGCCGACCTTCCACTTCGCCGACTTGACGAACTGGAACACCCCGATCGGCCACCCCTGGTTCCAGGCGCGCAGCGCGAGCCCGAACGCGGCGGTGGACTTCCCCTTGCCGACCCCGGTGTGCACGAGCACCAGCGGACGGTTGCGGCGCTGCCGGGTCGTCAGTCCGTCCTCCGGCACGACACTCGGCTGTCCCTGCGGCATTACGCGGCCCTCCTAGACGTTTCCCGCACATCCCTGACCAGACCGGCGATCGAGTCGGCCCGCAGCTCGTCCAGCGTGACGGCCGTGCCGCCCAGCTCACCCGCGAGCCGTCCGGCGAGCCCGAGCCGTACCGGACCCGTCTCGCAGTCCACGACCACCGAGGCGACCTGCGCGGCCGCGAACAGGCGCGCGGCCCGCTCCGCGAACGCGACCGGCTCCGGGCCGCCGGTGGCCCGCCCGTCGGTGACCACCACGACCAGCGCCCGCCGCGCCGGATCCCGCAGCCCCTCCACCCGCAGCACCTCGTGGGCCTTCAGCAGCCCGGCCGCGAGCGGTGTCCGGCCGCCCGTGGGCAGCGACTCCAGCCGTACGGCGGCCGCGTCGACCGACGAGGTCGGCGGCAGCGCGACCTCGGCTCCCGTGCCCCGGAAGGTCACCAGACCCACCTTGTCCCGGCGCTGGTAGGCGTCCAGCAGCAGCGACAGCACGGCGCCCTTCACGGCGCTCATCCGTCGCCGCGCCGCCATCGAACCCGAGGCGTCCACCACGAACAGCACGAGGTTGCCCTCGCGCCCTTCCCTGGTCGCCTGCCGCAGATCGTCCCTGCGGACCACCAGCCCCGGCCCGGACCGGCCGCGGGCCCGCTGGTGCGGGGCGGCGGCGTGCACGGTCGCCGCCAGGTGGAGCTTGGTCAGCGCGCCCCGGGGCCGCCGGGCCCCGGTCGTGCGCCCGTGTTCGGTGCGGGCCCGCGAACGCCGGCCGGCGGCACCCTCCCCGAGGCCGGGCACGCTCAGCACCTTGGTCCTGAACGGCTCGGCGGCCCGTGCGGGGGCCCGCTCGCCATCGCCCGCGGGCCGTGGCTCGCCGCCCTCGCCGGCTTCCGGCCGGGCGGCGGCGTCGCCGCCCCGCGGACCGGTGTCCGGCTCGGGCCGTCCGCCGCCTCCGCCGCCTCCGCCAGGGCCGCCCGGGCCGGGATCGTCGTCGCCGTCGGGGCCGCCGTCGCCCGTGCCGGGGTCGTCGTCGCCGGCGAACTCCTCCAGCGTCTCGTCCAGTTTGTCCTCGTCCAGCCCCGGCGCGTCGAACGGGTTGCGCCGGCGCCGGTGCGGCAGCGCGAGCAGCGCGGCCTGGCGCACGTCGTCGGCGAGCACGTCGGTGCGCCCGGCCCACGCGGCCAGCGCGGTCGCCGTACGCGCCATCACGATGTCGGCCCGCATGCCGTCCACCTCGAAGGCCGCGCAGGTCGCCGCGATCTGCCGCAGCGCCGCGTCACCCAGCCGGACCTGCGGCAGCAACTCCCGCGCCGCCACGACCCGTTGCCGTACGTCCGCCTCCTCCGCGGCCCACCGGGCGGCGAAGGCGGCGGGGTCGTCGTCGTACGCCAGCCTGCGCCGTACGACCTCCACCCGCTGGTCCGGCTCCCGGGAGGCGGCGACCTCCACGGTCAGTCCGAACCGGTCCAGCAACTGCGGCCGCAGCTCGCCCTCCTCGGGGTTCATGGTGCCGACGAGCAGGAAGCGGGCCGCGTGCCGCACCGAGACGCCCTCGCGCTCCACGTAGGAGGCGCCCATCGCCGCCGCGTCCAGCAGCAGGTCGACCAGGTGGTCGTGGAGGAGGTTGACCTCGTCCACGTACAGGATGCCGCGGTGCGCGTCGGCCAGCAGGCCCGGCTCGAACGCCTTCACGCCCTCCGCGAGCGCCCGCTCGATGTCGAGGGCGCCGACCAGCCGGTCCTCGGAGGCGCCGACGGGCAGCTCGACCATGCGGGACGGTCGTGCCGTACCGGGACCCGGCTCGTGCGGGCCGTCCGGGCAGGACGGGTCGGGTGCCGCCGGATCGCAGGAGAACCGGCATCCGGGGACGACGTCCACGGCGGGCAGCAGCGCCGAGAGGGCACGCACGGCCGTGGACTTGGCGGTGCCCTTCTCGCCGCGTACCAGCACGCCGCCGACCGCCGGGGAGACCGCGTTCAGCAGCAGCGCGAGCCGCAGATCGTCCTGACCGACAACGGCCGTGAATGGGAAGGGGGTTGTCACGAAGCGCCCTCCAGGTCGCCTTCCGGATCAAGGTAAGTGGCGTGCACACGGCCGGTGTTCACGCGAGTGGCGTTCACGCGGGTGCTCCCGGTGGGACGAACGGCAGCCCCGGGGGCGCGCCGGACTCGATCAGCCGCCAGAGTGCGTCGGTGTCCGCGTGCTGTTCGACAAGGTCGCCCAGCCGGTCGAGCTGCTGCTCGCGGAGCGCGGCGAAGGACGTGTCGGGGGCCGGCACGAAGCGGCGGCCCGACGCGGCGGCCACCTCGCGCAGGAAGGCCCGCCGGAAACCGTCCGACTCCAGGGAGCCGTGCCAGTGCGTGCCCCACGTCTGGCCGACCCGGCAGCCGTCCAGGAACGGGACGCCCCCGGTCACCTCGGCGACCCCGTGATGGATCTCGTACCCCTCGACCCGCTCGCCGAGGGCCTCTCCGGCCGGCCGGGCGAGGGTCTTGTCGCGGGCGAACCGCACCCGTACGGGCAGCAGGCCGAGCCCGGGCACCTCACCGGCGCGCGACTCGACGTCGTCCTCGATGTGCTCGCCGAGGAGCTGGAAGCCGCCGCAGACGCCGAGGACCGGCCGGTGCTGGGCGGCCCTTCGGGCGAGGGCGTCCGCCAGCCCCCGCTCCCGCAGCCACCGCAGCGCCCGTACGGTCCCACGGGTGCCCGGGACGATCACGAGGTCGGCGTCCGCCAGTTCCTCCGGACGGTCCACGAACCGCACCACGACGCCCGGTTCGGCCGCCAGCGCGTCCACGTCCGTGAAGTTGGACATCAGCGGGACCGCGCACACCGCGACCCGCAGCACGTCCTCGCCGACGGGGGGAGCGACGGTGGACTCCCGGACGGTGCCCCGCAGGGACATCCGCAGCCCGTCCTCCTCGTCGATGCCGAGTCCGTGCCGGAAGGGCAGCACACCGTACGTCCGCCGCCCGGTCAGGCCCCGGAGCATCTCCAACCCGGGCTCCAGCAGGCCGACATCGCCCCGGAACTTGTTCACCAGGAACCCGGCGACCAGTTCCTGGTCCTCCGGCGAGAGCAGGGCGACGGTGCCGAAGAACGAGGCGAAGACGCCGCCGCGGTCGATGTCGCCGACGACGAGCACGGGCAGGCGCGCGTTGCGGGCGATGCCCATGTTGACGATGTCGGTGCGCCGCAGATTGATCTCGGCCGGGCTTCCCGCCCCCTCGCAGATCACCGCGTCATAGGTGCCCCGCAACTCGGCCAGACAGTCCAGCACCGTGCCGAGCAGCCGCTGTTGGCGACCTCCGTGATAGCCGCGCGCGCTCATCTCGCCCACGGCCTTGCCCAGCAGCACCACCTGGCTGCTGCGCTCACCGCCGGGCTTGAGCAGCACCGGGTTCATCAGCGCGGTCGGCTCGACCCGGCACGCCTGGGCCTGCATGGCCTGGGCCCGCCCGATCTCCGCGCCCTCCCGGGTCACGAAGGAGTTGAGCGACATGTTCTGCGCCTTGAACGGCGCGACCTTCACGCCCTGGCGCACCAGCCACCGGCAGATTCCGGCCGTCACGACGCTCTTGCCGGCGTCGGAGGTGGTGCCGGCGACGAGGAGACCCCCGGTCACTTCCCCGCTCCCTTCACGAGTCGGCGCGCGGCGAGTGTGACGCCGAACGCGAGCAGGCCGACCCGGCGGGACAGCCGTACCGCCCGCTCGATGTCGTTGACATGGACGGGGCGCCCGGCCGCCCCGTTGAGCACCGGGCGGTGCTCGACCCGGCCGCCGTAGGCGAGCGTCCCGCCCAGGCGTACCCCGAGCGCGCCCGCGAAGGAGGCCTCCACGGGTCCGGCGTTGGGGCTCGGATGCCTTCGCGCGTCGGCCTTCCAGGCGCGCAGCGCGCCGCGCGGATCGGGCCCGGCCGCGGCGGCGAGTACGGCGGTCAGCCGGGCCCCCGGCCACCCGGCGACGTCGTCCAGGCGGGCGGAGGCCCAGCCGTAGCGGCGCAGACGAGGCGACTTGTGACCGACCATCGCGTCCAGGGTGTTGACCGCCCGGAACCCGAGCAGACCGGGCACTCCGCCCACGGCGCCCCAGACGAGCGCGCCCACGACGGCGTCGGAGGTGTTCTCGGCCACCGACTCGACCACGGCCCGGGCGATCCCGTCGGCGTCCAGCGCCTGCGGGTCCCGGCCGCACAGATGGGGCAGCCGCGCCCGGGCCGCCTCGACGTCACCGGCCCGCAGGGCGCGCCCGATGCCGAGTGCCTCCCGGGCGAGCGAGGTGCCGCCGACGACCGCCCAGGTGGCGGCGGCGGTCAGCGCGGCGGACGCGGCAGGCGAGGGGCGTACGGCCCGTGCGGTCAGCGCGCCGAGCGCGACGGCGCCGCCGGCGCACACCGCGGTGTGCACGGCGCCCCAGCCCCGGTGGTCGTGCCACAAGGCGCCTTCCACCGCGGCGGCGGCCCGTCCGAACGCGGCGACCGGGTGCCCCCGGCGCGGATCGCCCAGGATCAGGTCACCCAGCAGGCCGGCGGCGGCGCCGTACGCGTAGGAGCGATCGGCACCCATCGGCTCAGACGGCCGTGGGTAGGGGGGTGGGCCTGGTACTGGTCCTTCGGCGGCCGAGCATGGCGATCCGGGTCCTCACTCAGGGTGTCCACGCCCTGGTTCGACGAGATTCGGCGGTGAGAGTTCCTGGCTTCCCGGGAGTCTCCTCCCGGTGACAGTGGCGGGACCGCGCCGGATTCGCACCGGCTTCCTCTCTTGCCGCCGTACATGGCCCGGGCAGTCCACCATGCGCCCCGAACAGCCGTCAACCTGCCGTTGACCAGCCGTTGACCTGCGGGGGGAGGGAGCGCCGACGCCCGCCCCCGGCAGGCGTGGACACGCCGGAGGCTCCCCTCCCGGGCGACGGGAGGGGAGCCTCGGGCGTGTTCGATCAGGACGCGGCCACGATCGGCGGGCGGTTCAGGCCTTGGCCACGATCAGGTAGATGCCGTACGCCACCGCCGCCGCGCAGGCCGCGAAGCAGACGTAGGCGCCGGTGACCGCGAGGGTGGCCGAGCCGCCCTGGGCCGCGGCCTTCTCGCGCCGCGACAGGCCGTTGATGCCGAGGGTGAACAGGGCCACCAGGCCCACCGTGAACACCAGGCTGGTGCCGAAGACGGAGCCGAGGGCCGCCCAGTCGATCGTCATGATGTTTCCTTCAGTACCTGAGGGCTCGGGGTCAGACCGTGGCGGCCGGCGGGGTCGCCGGAGCGGGGACCGAGGCGGCGGGCTGCGCGGGGCCGGCGGCCTGCTGCGGGAAGGCGAGAGCCGACTGCTCGGCGACGGCGGCCGTGGGAGGCGGGATCACCGCGGCGATGGCGGTGGTCACCACCCCGGCCGGCTCCTCCGTCTCGGTGACGACGTCCGTGTGGTCGACGACCTCACGGCGGGAGATCTTCCAGATCGCGGCGCTCGCGGCGACCAGGAAGACGGCGACGAGGGCGGTGCCCCAGTCACCGAGGTCGGTGACCGATTCGGCGCCCGCGCCGACCAGCGCGGCGGCCGGCAGCGTCAGCACCCAGGCGACGACCATGCGGGTCGCGGTGGACCAGCGGACCACACCGCCCTTGCGGCCCAGACCGGCGCCCATCACCGAGCCGGAGACGACGTGGGTGGTGGAGAGGGAGAAGCCGAGGTGGGCGGAGGCCAGGATCGCGGTCGCGGCGCTGGTCTGGGCGGCGAAGCCCTGGCGCGGCTCCAGGTCGGTCAGGCCCTTGCCCATGGTGCGGATGATGCGCCAGCCGCCGATGTAGGTGCCGAGCGCGATCGCCAGACCGGCGGAGAGGATCACCCAGGTGGGAGGGTTCGAGCCCGGGGCGATGGCGCCGCCCGCGATCAGCGCGAGGGTGATGATGCCCATCGTCTTCTGGGCGTCGTTGGTGCCGTGGGCGAGGGAGACCAGGCCGGCGGAGGCGATCTGGCCGGCGCGGTAGCCCTTGCGGGTGGCCTCGCTCTCGGCCTTGTCGCCGATGCCGTAGGAGAAGCGCGTGGCCAGCATGGCCGCGAGACCCGCCACGATCGGCGCGGCGACCGCCGGGAGCAGCACCTTGGTGACCAGGGCGTCGGCGTGGACGGCGCCGAAGCCCGCGGAGGCGACGGTGGCGCCGATCAGGCCGCCCATCAGGGCGTGCGAGGAGCTGGAGGGCAGGCCCACCAGCCAGGTCAGCAGATTCCAGAGGATCGCGCCGACCAGGGCGGCGAAGATGACCTCGGGACGGATGCCGGTCTCGTCGACGAGACCCTTGGAGATCGTGTTCGCGACCTCCACGGAGAGGAAGGCGCCCACAAGATTGAGGGCGGCGGACATGGCCACCGCGATCTTGGGCTTCAGGGCGCCTGTGGAGATGGTGGTCGCCATCGCGTTCGCGGTGTCGTGGAAACCGTTCGTGAAATCGAACGCGAGTGCGGTTACGACCACAATCGCGAGGATCAGCGAGAAGCTTTCCATTTACCCAGGCAATCGTTCGAGGTTGTTGGCTGGATGAACGTAGGCAACCTGGGTGAACGGAAGATGAACTGGGACGGGCGTGGTGGTGACCGGGATCCATGCTTGGGGTTCCGTTTACGGTCGGCGGCGATCGGCGGCCCAGGCGTCCCTTGGTTACCGGTCGCGGGCGAAGGTCCGCAGCCGGCTCGGCGACCCGTTGAAGAGATCCTGGTCACCTGGCAGCCCGCCCTTGATGCTGTACTGCCAGAACGTCCAGTACCGCCAGCCGCCGGGCAGCGTCCCGGGCCGCGCGGTGCCGTGCCGGGCCACCCAGAGAGGATGGGACGAGGAGAAGGACCGGCTGTTGCCGGTGCAGAGCTTCCACCACTGGGTGGTCGTGTAGATCATCGGGCGGCGGCCGGTCTCGTGCTTGATCTCGTCGCTGAAGGAGCGGATCCAGCGGACCATCCGCTGCGCGCTCAGCCCGTAGCACTTGTGCTTCTCGCTGTAGGGGTTGTACTCGATGTCCAGCACCGGCGGCAGGGTCCAGCCGTCCGCGCGCCAGCCGCCACCGTGCCGCACGAAGTACGCCGCCTGCCGGGTGCCGGAGGCCCTGTCCGGCAGCGCGAAGTGGTACGCGCCCCGGATCAGGCCGGCCTTGCGGGCGCCGTCGTACTGCTGTGAGAAGCGGGGGTTGCGGTAGCTCGTGGACTCGGTGGCCTTGACGTAGACGAAGCGCGCGCCCTTCCGCCGGGCGGCCGTCCAGTCGACCCGCCCCTGGTAGGACGACACGTCGTGGCCCCGGGGCAGTTGTGCGGCCAGGGCCGGCGTGAACGCCTTGACGGAGGTCGCGTCGGGGGTGCCCGCCTCGAGAGCGCCGGCGACGGGAATGCCCGCGTCGGGGTCGCTCGGGTAGGGGTCGCCCGGGTCCGACGAGTCCGATGGGGCGGGGGTGGTGGCGGGGGTGGCGGTGGCGGGGCCGGTCAGGGCGACGGCGAGCGCCGCGGTGGCCGCCACGAGGACACCGGCGCGGTGCCGGGCGAGAGTGCGTACACGGGCCATGTGGTCTCCCCGGGATGGCGGGCGAGGGATCGCCGGGCGGGCAAGAGAGATCATTCAAGGGCCGGTGCATGCCGGATTGGTGACGGAATGCGGTGATTCATACGACATCCATCCGTTCGGCGGTAAGCCGTCCGGCCGCCTCCGGGTTGCGGGACCGGCGGGTCGCGGATCCGTCGGATGGCGTGCGGTGCCGCGGGCTGCCGTCCGTGCCGTCCGGCTGGCAGGATCGCCGCATGGCTGATCAGCGGCGGGACGCGTCAGGGGAAGCGGCGGATCGCGAACCGGGCGGGGTACCGGGCCGCGACCGGACGGCGGGCCCCGGGCAGACGAACGCGGAGGCGGTGGCGCAGCCGGACACGGACGCGGTGGCGGAGGTGGCGGCGGTCTGGGAGGCGCTGGTCGCGACGGCGCGCAGGACGGTCGCCGACGGACTGGTCGTCGGCACCTCCGGCAACGTCTCCGCGCGCGTCGGGGACCTCGTGCTGGTCACCCCGTCGGGCGTGCCCTACGACCGGCTCACCCCGGCCGACCTCACCGGCGTCGACCTCACCGGACGCCAGGTGCTCGGCAGCCTGGTGCCGACCAGCGAACTGCCCATGCACCTCGCCGTCTACCGCACCACCGACGCCCGCGCGGTGGTGCACACCCACGCCGTGCACGCCACCGCCGTCTCCACGCTCGTGACCGAACTCCCGCCGGTCCACTACATGGCGGGCGCCCTCGGCGGAACCGTCCGGGTCGCCCCGTACGCGACGTACGGCAGCGAGCAGCTCGCCGACCACATGCTCGGCGCCCTCGCCGGCCGCTCCGGGTGCCTCCTGCGCAACCACGGCACGATCACCTACGGCGCGGACCTCGACCAGGCCTACGACCGCACCGCCCAGCTGGAATGGATGTGCCGTCTGTGGCTGGCGGCCTCCTCGGTACCGGGGCTGACGCCCTCCTTGCTGACCGAGGCACAAGTGGCCGAAGCCGGGGCACGTTTGAAGGGATACGGCCAACGGAGGTGACCCATTGCTGCACGGTCCTGTGTCCCGACGCGCCCTCGACCGACTGTCCGGCCTGCCCGGGCTTTCCGGTCTCCCCGCTCTGTCCCGGCTCTCCCGTCCACGCAAGCCGACCCGTACGGCGCTCCGTGGCGCCCTTCCGCTGGCCGGTGGCGAAAACCACCGGGACACTGGAGCCGTGGGCCCAGCCAAAGCGACCACCAGCGCACTCACCGCCGTCCTCGCCGCCGGCGTGGCATCCGTGGCCGCCGGGCGGCTGGCCAGCGATGCCGCGCTGAAGGCGCCTCCCGGGCGCCCGCTGCCCACGGAGCCCCGGCTCACCGTGCACGGCACGGACCCCGGCCGGATCACGCTCACCCGCGACCTGGCGTCCCTGCGCCCGGGCACCTACGGCCTCGCGGGAGACGGCTCCCACGCCGTCGTCGGGCCCGTCCTGCACTCGGCCCCGCACACCGCCGACACCGTCGTGCGCCGCCTGGAGCGCGTCACGCACGGCACCTTCGCCGCGGGCGACGCGGTGTGGCTGACCCCCAACGTCTACGTCGGCAATCCGCGCGCCGCCCTGGGCCTGGACCACGCCGACGTCGACGTGCCCGGCGAGCTGGGCACCCTGCCCGCCTGGTTCCTGCCGGGCCAACGGGACACCTGGGTGATCGCCGTGCACGGCCTGGGCACCACCCGCGAGCAGGTCATGAACGTGATGGGCTTCCTGCACTCCCGCCGCCTGCCCGTCCTCGCGCTCGCCTACCGCGGCGACCTCGGCGCCCCCCGGTCGCCGGACGGGCTGAACCACCTCGGCGAGACCGAGTGGCGGGACGTGGACGCGGCGATCCGCTACGCCGTCCGACAGGGCGCCCGCCGGGTCGTCCTGCTCGGCTGGTCCACCGGTGCCACCATGGCGCTGCGCGCGGCCGAGCATTCCACCGTGCGCGAGCACATCGCCGGACTGGCCCTCGACTCCCCGGTGCTCAGCTGGGAGGCCACGCTGCGCGCCCTCGCCCGGGCCCGCCACACCCCGCAGTCGCTGCTGCCGCTCGCGGTGCGGGCCGCCCAGGGCCGGGCCGGACTGCACCCCGACCGGGTCGCCGAGATCGCCGACCCCGCCCGGCTCGCCGTGCCCACCCTGATCATCCACGGCCCCGACGACCAGGTGGCCCCGTGGGAGTACTCGCGCGCGCTCGCCCGGCACCGCCCCGACCTGGTGGCGCTGCACACCGTCCCGGACGCCCCGCACGCGGCGATGTGGAACGCCGACCCGAAGGAGTACGAGGAGCGCCTGCGCCGCTTCCTGACGCCCCTGATGTAACCGCACCCGTCGGAAGCCGCTGCCGCGCCGGGGCCGTACCCGACCGGGCGTCACTCGTCCCTGTCGAACGCCCGCCGTCTCCGTCAGCCCTCCCCAGCCCTCCCGGCCGGGTTCGTCAAGCCGTCGCCCGCCCGTCGTCCACCCTCAGCCCTCACCGCCGCCACCGCCGCACCCACCGTCTCGATCACGCCCGCCCGCCGTTCCGGTCCGGGCCCCGGACCGTTCCGGTCGAGGACGCGCGGCCGGCCTGATCGCGCCTGCCGCGCCCGCTTCGGAGGCGGTGCGTTGGCCAGCCTCGTCGCCCGCCGTGACATTCCGTTTGGGTTTTCGGACCGTCAACCGGAAGACTGCACCCGTGACGTCCCGTATCCCGCGCGACTCCAGGCTTCGACTCGTCCGTCCGCGACCCCTGGCCGCCGCCCCCAGAGCTGTGAACCAGCGGCGCCCGCGCCGCCCCGCACCCCGGCCGCCGGAGGGCACCCCCGCCCCCGCCGAACTGGCCAGAACGGCACGCACCCGCCTGGCCGGCCCGGTCCGCGTCGCCCGCTGGGCCGACACCGCCCTCGGCCCCGGAAGCGACAGCGCCACCGCCGACGGCAAGGCCACCCTCTCCGAGGCGAGCGCCGAACGAGCCGCCGCCGACCTCGGCCTGAGCGCCGCTCAGGTCTGCGCGGACTGGGACACCGCCCGGCTCGCCGGACTCGTCGAGGTGCACGGCGACAGCGCGCGCCCCGGCTGGCGGCTGCGCGCCTGGGACCGCGACGACAGTGCCGTACTGCGCGGCTGGGTCGCCCTCTTCGACGCCTGGTCGCTGGCCTACCCCGAACCCGGGGGCCATGAAGCGGCCGAGGTCGCCGAGGTCGTCTCCGCCATGCCCCAGGTGCTCTCCTTTCTCCAGCTGTCCGCCGGGCCGGTCCCGGTCGAGCAGCTGCTCGACCTGCTCCAGCAGCGGGTCACCGAACTGCGCACCGAGCGCTGCGAGGTCCCCTACGGGCCCGGCACCGAGCGGTCCACCGGCCCCTCGGGCCTGGCCGCCCCCGCCGCTCACGCCCCGCTCGCGCCCCTGCTCGACTGGGCGCTGCGGGCGCTCGCCTCCGTCGGCGCCCTGACCTACGGCGAGGGACAGGCCACGCTGACCTCACTGGGCAGCTGGGCGGTCTGGGTCAAGCTGGAGCAGATCTGCGTGGCCGCGCAGAGCCCCGCCGGGAACATCGAGCAGTCCGCCGAGGACATGCTGCGCGGCTGTGCCCAGCTGCGCCCCAACGCGGCCCGCGCCGAGTACCGCGCCTGGCTCGCCGCCCGCCCCGTGGGCAGCGCCGTCACCGAGCTGATCGAGGCCGCCCGGGGCGAGGACGCCCTCTCGCGCGGCCTGGCCTTCGAGGCGCTGCGGGTCGTCGGCGCCCCCGCCGAGCCCGAGGTACGGGCCGTCGTGGACGAACCGGCGCTCAGACCGTACGCCCTGCTGTGGCTCGCCGAACACGACGGCGTCGACCCGGAGGACGCCCACGAGGCCCTCACCCGTGAGGAGGCCACCTGGCTGTGGGTGGACACGGCCGCCGCCGTCGCCGACCACGGCGAGGCGCCGATGCTGGTCCGGCATCTGGAGTCCGCGGTGCAGCCCACCGTCCCCCAGCTGCTCGACGAGGTCCGCGCCGTCGGCCACCCGCGCACCGTGCAGGTCCTGGTCGCCCTGGCCGCCGCGCACCCCGATCCGGCCCTGGCCAAGGCCGTGCGCCGGGCCGCCTTCCAGGTGCACACCGGGGGATAGCGGGCGCACGGAGGCCCGGGGCGGCCTCAGGCCCCGATCTCGGGGGCGTAGGTGCCGAAGCTCCAGATGTTGCCCTCGGCGTCGCGGGCCAGGTAGTCGCGCGAGCCGTACTCCTGGTCCGTCGGGGGCGTCAGGATCTCCACCCCGTGCTCCACCGCTCGCCGGTGGTGGGCGTCCACGTCGTCCACCACGACGTACACCGCCGCGGGGCCCGCGTCCCGCATCGCCGCGTCGAAGCGGCCGTCGCGGCCCCTGGACCCCAGCATCACCGCGCCGTTGCCCTGGACCAGCTCGGCGTGCATCACCTTGCCGTCCTCGGTCTCGTACACCGACAGCTCGGTGAACCCGAGGGCCTCGGTCAACTGTCTGATCGCCGCCTTCGCGTCCGTGTACAGCAGCGAGGGGTACATGCTCGGCCGTCCCGCACCCGTGTCCGTCATGCCGATCACTCCTTCGCGCGCCGCTCCCGTGGCCCGCCGTTCAGTCTTCCAGCAGCCACCGACAGCCCTGACAGCCACTGACACTCCTCAGCGGAACGTGTCGCACTGCTTCATGTCGCCGGTGCGGTACCCCTGCTGGAACCACTGCTGCCGCTGCTGCGCCGACCCGTGGGTCCACGTCTCCGGCGTCACCCGGCCCTGGAACCGCTCCTGGATCCGGTCGTCACCCACGGCCGCGGCGGCGTCCAGGCCGTCGCGTACGTCGGCGGTCGTCAGGCTGGTGATCAGCGGCCGTCCGGTGGACTCGTCCGGAGTGGTCGTCGCGTGCCGCGCCCAGACGCCCGCGTAGCAGTCCGCCTGCAGCTCCGTCCGCACCGAGTTGCTGTTCGCCCCGGTCAGCCCGTCCTGGGACCGGTCGAGGACGCCCAGCAGGTCCTGCACGTGATGGCCGTACTCGTGCGCGACGACGTACGCCTGCGCGAAGGGGCCGCCCCGGGAGCCGAACTTCGTGCGCAGTTCGTCGAAGAAGCCGAGGTCCAGATAGACCTTGCGGTCCCCGGGGCAGTAGAACGGGCCGACCGACGAGGTCGCCGCCCCGCAGGCCGTGCCGATCCCGCCGCTGAAGAGCACCGTCGGCGAACCGGTGTAGGTCGCGCCGCGCCGCCCGAACTCCTGCGTCCAGTAGTCCTGCACGCTGTTGACGACCGCCACGATCCGGCAGTCGTCCCTGGTGTTCGCGTCCCGGCCGGTACGGCAGGTCTGCTGGACCTGCTGGAGCGAGGAGGCGGTGGGCTGGGGCGCGTCCCCGCCCGAGGACAGCCCCAACTGGTCGGGGCCGACGCCCAGGAACAGGCCCAGCAGCAGGGCGATCAATCCGACGACGCCGCCGCCGATCGTGGCCCGGCCCCCCGGGACACGGCTGCCGCGCACGTCCTGGACCTCGGAGGTGTCCAGATTCGCGTCGTCGTCGAACTGCACGCGTCACCGCCCTCTGCCCGCCGGCGCGCTCGGCGTCCGGAGCCTGGTGTCATCCCTACCCGCCCCACCGCCGACGTCGCGGAACGAGCACCCGAACGGGGGACCAGCCCGGCCCGGCACCCGACCCCGCCGACCGGGCATGGCTAGCCTCGGCGGCCGACCCATGCCCAGGGACGACGAAGGGGGCCCGGACCAGGTGCCCGCTCCACCCCGGCGAACCCACCGCCCAACCACCCCACACCCCCGCCCTGCCGCGCAGAGCCCGGATCCGGACGCCGTGCCGCCACCCGGCACCGACTCCCCGGGCGCCGCATCCGCCTCCCTCCGGCCCTGCCCCCACCCGGACATCCGTTCGGTGAGCGCCGAGCCCCGCTCCACCCGGATCGCCACCCGACCCCCGCCGCGGCGGCGAGCGCCTTCCGCCACGACCGGCCGTACCCGGCGGTGCCCTGGGGGACGCCGTCGCGAGCCGGGTGACCCCCGCGTCCCGCTCGCTACAGGGGCACCGCCCCGGGGTCGCCCCACCACCCCCACGGTCCCCGGAAGCCCCCCGCTTCCCACCGGCACCGCGACTGCTCGGCCCAGCGACCCCGCTCGCCCCGCAACCCTCCCTCGACCCACGCACCCGGCACACCCCATCCGCCACACGAATGTCACCGGCCGCAGACACCCCGCAGCCCACCCCCACGCGGCGCGGCACCCCGGCTGCCCTCCGCCGTGCCCTCGGCCCGCTTCTCCTGCTCTGTCTTCTCTGTCTGCTCGGTGTGGCTCATCACACGCGGGCCGCGCCCTACGGGGACCGGTTGCTCGGGGAACCGGGGGCGCCGGCCGACGCGTGGACAACGCGCGCGGGGGGCCGCCGTCGTGGCCTACGACACCCGTACCGGGGCGCCGCGCTGGCGGTACGAGCGCCTGGGGCGCCGGCCGGTCGCGGTGGTTCCCGCGCGCGGGAAGGTGATCGCGCTCTGAGACGACGGCCTGCTCACCGCCACCGACGGCCTGCTCACCGCCACCGACGGCCGTTCGGTGCGCTGGCACCGCGTGCTGCCCGACGCCACCGGCCGGCTCCGGGGCCTGGGCGGCACCGGCGTCCTGCGGCCACTCGGGCGCGGCATCCTCGGGGTCGTCACCCCGCGCCGCGTCGCCGCGTACCGCACCGCCGACGGAGACCTGCGCTGGATGCTCCCCGCCCGGCCGAGCTGCGCGTTCCGCCCGGAAGGGGCCCTGCGCCGGGGGCCGGCCCTGCTCGTCGCCCAGCCGTGCGCGCACGGCGCCTGGACCGGCCAACTCGTGGCCCTGGACGACCTGGGCCGGATCAACCCCCGACCGCACCCCGCTGGGCAACGAACTCCCGCGTCACGGCCCGAACGCGCGGACGTAGGAAAACCGCTTGCACGACCCCGTTAGACTTGGCCCATGGCCATTCTCCTCGCGCATTAGACGGCGGGAACGTCCTCAGCCGCCCACCCGCCAATCCCTGTACGCCCTGGAGTCTGTCCTTGATCTCCGCCTCCGGTATCGAGCTGCGCGCCGGTGCGCGCGTCCTCATCGAGAACGCCACCTTCCGTGTCGCCAAGGGTGACCGCATCGGCCTCGTCGGCCGCAACGGCGCGGGCAAGACCACCCTGACCAAGTGCCTGGCCGGCGAGGGCGTCCCCGCCGGCGGCACGATCACCCGCTCCGGCGAGGTCGGCTACCTGCCGCAGGACCCCCGCACCGGCGACCTGGACGTGCTCGCCCGCGACCGCGTCCTGTCCGCGCGCGGCCTGGACGTGCTGATCCGCAAGATGCGCGAGAACGAGCAGCGCATCGCCAACGGCGCCGGCGCCACCCGCGAGAAGGCCCTGCGGCAGTACGAGCGCCAGGAGACCGAGTTCCTCACCAAGGGCGGATACGCCGCCGAGGCCGAGGCCGCCACCATCGCCGCCGCGCTCAACCTGCCCGACCGCGTGCTCGGCCAGCCGCTGCACACCCTCTCCGGTGGCCAGCGGCGCCGTATCGAGCTGGCCCGCATCCTGTTCTCCGACGCCGACACGCTGCTGCTCGACGAGCCGACCAACCACCTCGACGCGGACTCGATCGTCTGGCTGCGGGACTACCTGAAGACGTACCGCGGCGGCTTCATCGTGATCTCCCACGACGTCGACCTCGTCGAGACGGTCGTCAACAAGGTGTTCTACCTGGACGCCAACCGGTCCCAGATCGACGTCTACAACATGGGCTGGAAGCTCTACCAGCAGCAGCGCGAGGCCGACGAGAAGCGCCGCAAGCGCGAGCGCGCCAACGCCGAGAAGAAGGCCGCCGCCCTGCATTCGCAGGCCGACAAGATGCGCGCCAAGGCCACCAAGACGGTCGCCGCGCAGAACATGGCCCGCCGCGCCGACAAGCTGCTCTCCGGCCTGGAGGCGGTCCGACAGTCCGACAAGGTCGCCAAGCTCCGCTTCCCCGAGCCCGCCCCCTGCGGCAAGACCCCGCTGACCGCCGAGAGCCTGTCGAAGTCGTACGGCTCGCTGGAGATCTTCACCGACGTCGACCTCGCCATCGACAAGGGCTCCCGGGTGGTCATCCTCGGCCTCAACGGCGCCGGCAAGACCACCCTGCTGCGCCTGCTCGGCGGGGTGGAACAGCCCGACACCGGTCAGGTCGTGCCCGGTCACGGCCTCAAGCTCGGCTACTACGCCCAGGAGCACGAGACCCTCGACCCCGAGCGCTCGGTCCTGGAGAACATGCGCTCGGCCGCCCCCGACATGGACCTGGTCGAGGTCCGCAAGGTGCTGGGCTCGTTCCTGTTCTCCGGCGACGACGTGGACAAGCCCGCGGGCGTGCTGTCCGGCGGCGAGAAGACCCGTCTCGCCCTGGCGACCCTCGTGGTCTCCTCGGCCAACGTCCTCCTGCTCGACGAGCCGACCAACAACCTCGACCCCGCGAGCCGCGAGGAGATCCTCGGCGCGCTGCGCACCTACAAGGGCGCGGTGGTCCTCGTCACCCACGACGAGGGCGCCGTGGAGGCGCTCCAGCCGGAGCGGATCATCCTGCTGCCCGACGGCGTCGAGGACCTGTGGGGCTCCGACTACGCGGATCTCGTCGCCCTGGCGTGATCGAAAGTCTGATCCACGGCGTATGGATCATTCGGCCGATCCGTGATCCATCATCTGTGTGAGATCTCCTGGTAGCAGGGTGTGTCCTACACGGATTTTCCGGCCGATCCCTTGGCAGTCAAGGGATCGGCCGTTTCGCATCCCTGACCTGGCCGTTCGTGGATCCACCCGTTCAGCCCCCTCGCTCCGAGACTCCGGAATCCGCGGTTCCCCTTGTGGGGATGCGCTCCCGTCGTCACAACGATGTCCCACGGACCTTGCCGAATGGGTGGCCATCAGGGCCCGGAGGGGTGATCATGAGGAGACCAGAGCGCACTTCCCATGAGGAGGCACGGGTGGCCGAGACTCTGAAGAAGGGCAGCCGGGTAACCGGCGCCGCGCGCGACAAGCTCGCGGCAGACCTGAAGAAAAAGTACGACTCCGGTGCGAGCATCCGGGCGCTGGCCGAGGAGACCGGCCGCTCGTATGGCTTCGTACACCGGATGCTCAGCGAGTCGGGCGTCACCCTGCGTGGGCGTGGCGGAGCGACTCGGGGCAAGAAGGCCGCGACGTCCTGACTCCGGGCGGCCCATCGGCTTCGATGGTGGCCACCCGGTCGGCGGACAGACCGGCCGGGTGGTTACTGTGCAGTCACTTAAGCGTGCCCCCGCACGCGAGCGTGCCCACGGCACGTGTTGCTGACCGCACCCATCGGAGGCGCCCCATGGCTTCGCCCGCCCAGGACCTCGCTGCTGTACTCGACAAGGACGGCGTACGGCTCACCGTCGACGACGCGCTCGCCACGGTGACGCTGACCAACCCGGCCAAGCGCAACGCGCAGAGCCCCGCTCTGTGGCGGGCGCTCACCGAGGCCGGACGGTCGCTGCCGGGCTCCGTGCGGGTCGTGGTGCTGCGCGGCGAGGGCAAGTCCTTCTCCGCCGGGCTGGACCGCCAGATGCTCACCCCGGAGGGGATCCCGGGCGAGCCGTCCTTCACCGATCTCGCGCGCCGTGACGACGCCGGGCTCGACGCCGCCATCGCCGGGTTCCAGGAGGCGTTCACCTGGTGGCGACGGAACGACATCGTGTCCATCGCCGCCGTCCAGGGGCACGCCATCGGCGCCGGATTCCAGCTGGCCCTCGCGTGCGACCTCCGCGTCGTCGCCGACGACGTGCAGTTCGCCATGCGCGAGACCAGCCTCGGCATCGTCCCCGACCTGACCGGTACGCATCCGCTGGTCGGCCTCGTCGGATACGCCCGCGCGCTCGAGATCTGCGCGACCGGGCGGTTCGTCGGCGCCCAGGAGGCGGTGGCCTGCGGCCTGGCCAACGTCGCCGTGCCCGTGGACGAACTCGACGCCGCCGCGCACGACCTGGCGGCCGCGCTGCTCGCCGCGCCCCGCGACGCCGTCGTGGAGACCAAGGCGCTGCTGCGCGGCGCCCTCGACCGCACGTACGACGATCAGCGTGCGGCGGAACGCGCCGCCCAGGCCCGACGCCTGCGCGACCTGGCCGGCACGGGCGAGTAATTCCCAGCTCCCCCCGGCCCGCCGCGACCGGCCGCACCGCCGAGCCCCGGACCGCCCTGTACTAGGTCACCGCCGTGACCAGTACCGCCACCGTCGGACGGTCCTCCAGCACCTCGCGTACGACGGCGCGGACCCGCCGGGCCACGTCCACGGCCCGGTGGTCCGCGCTCGTGGCCAGTTCCACGCGCACGTGCCGGTGCGGCAGCGCCGCATCCGCCGCGCGCATCTCCAGATGCACCGCCCGGCCCATGCCGCCCAGCGTCCCCGTCAGCGCGCTCACCCCGGGAACGGACAGCGCGGCCACGGCCACCCGGACCTCGTCCGGATCCTTGACCTCCCGGGCCGGTTCCGGGTGCGGCGCGGGCACCGCCGAGCCGGGCTCGCCACCCGGGTCCAGCAGGTCCGTCACCCGCAGATCCACCGCCGTCACCTCCAGGCCGAGCCGCTCGGCAGCGGCCGTGGCCAGCGTCAGCCGCAACAGGGAGGCCACCGCCGGCAGCGGCTCGGCCGCCGTCGCCGCGAACTCCGCCGTCACCCGCAGCGCACCCGGCGGTAGCGCGCTCGGCGGCGCCGGTACGACGGGCTCGTGCGCCTGCGCCGGATCGGCGAGCGCGATCCGCAGCGCGCCCAGCCGTACGCCCGGCATCCCGAGCGCCACCGCCCGTCCGAGTACCGCCCCCGCCGCGCCCTCCGCGATCCACGCGCCGTCGCGTGGCCCGCCGAGCGGCACCAGCCGTCCGAGGCCCACCTGCTGCCGTACCGCCTGTGCCCACCGGTCCGCCGTCATTCCTCCAGCCTGCCGCATCCACGGCGCGGAGTCCGGCAACCCTGCGTACGGTGGTTCAAGGACGACCACCGAAAGGGACGTGCGGCGATGACCGATATGACGACGACCCCCGAGGGCGACCAGGACCCGCAGGTGTCGACCCGCAAGACCACCCGGCGCGGCGGCGGCGATCCGGCCACCCGCGGCCGGACCACCATCGCCGACGGCGTCGTGGAGAAGATCGCCGGGCTCGCCGCCCGCGACGTCTACGGCGTCCACGCGCTGGGTAGCGGACTCTCCCGCACCTTCGGAGCCATGCGCGACCGGGTGCCCGGCGGCGGCAAATCCGTGACCCGCGGGGTCAAGGCCGAGGTCGGCGAGGTGCAGACCGCCCTCGACCTGGAGATCGTCGTGGTGTACGGCGTCTCGATCTCCGATGTCGCCCACGCCGTGCGGGAGAACGTCATCGCTGCCGTGGAACGGATGACCGGACTCGAGGTCGTCGAGGTCAACATCGCGGTAGGCGACGTCAAGCTGCCTGAGGAAGAGGAAGAGGAGCCGCCGGAGCCCCGGATCCAGTGAGACCCGGACCCCGGGCGCCGGACCGCGCCCGCCCGACGAGCTGAGGAGCGCTGAATGAGCATGGCAGTGGTCGGCATGATCGCCGGGATGGCGCTGGGCTTCGCCGGGTACTTCGGCGGCTTCGGGGCCTTCGTGCTGGTGGCGGCCCTGGGCGCGGTCGGCTTCGTCGTGGGGCGGTTCGCGGACGGGGACCTGGACCCGGGTGACTTCTTCCGTGGCCGTGACCGCCGGCGCGACCGGCAGCTGTGACCGCCGTGCACGCGCGGTCCGCCGCGACGCCCCCGGGCCTCGTGGCGCCCGGCGAGCGCGGCGCCACCCGGATCGACGACCGGGTCGTGGCGAAGATCGCCACGCAGGCCGCACGCGAGGCGCTCGCCCCGCTGCCCCCGGGCGCCGCCGCTCCGCACGCCACGGTCGTCGTACGCCAGGAGACCGCCCGTGTCCGCCTCCGCGTCGACCTCGGGTACCCCTGTGACATCGGCGCCCGCTGCGGCGCCGTGCGCCGGCGGGTCCGGGAGCGGCTGGAGGCGCTGGTGAACATGGAGGCACCGGAGGTCGCCGTCCGGGTCGAGGGGCTGCATCCGGCACCGGTGCTCGGCGCGTCGCGCCGGAGGACGTCATGAGCGGCGAGCCCCGGCCGCCCGAGAGCGACGGCGGACGGCCGCCGGTCCTCGACTTCGACAAGGCTCCTCGGGACGACTTCGACGAGCCCCCGCAGGACGACACCTTCCCGGACGGTCCGCCGCTCCTGCTCCCCGAGAGCAGTGGCCGCTTCTGGTCGGCGCGCCGGATTCCCGCGGGCATCGTCGCCCTGCTCGTCCTGGCCGGTTCCTGCCTCCTGCTGTACGACATCGTCGCCGTGCGCGCCGGCTACCCGGCGATGCGCTGGCGCCGTGTCCTGGCCCGGCAGCTCGCCGAGCGTCCGCTCGACGATTTCTGGGTGCTGGTCGGAGCCGGTGTCGCCACCGCCCTCGGCCTGTGGCTCCTCGGCCTGGCCGTCACCCCCGGCCTGCGCGACCTGCTGCCGATGCGACGCCCGCGCCCCGAGGTCCGCGCCGCGCTGAGACGCGAGGCGGCCGCCGTGACGCTGCGCGACCGGGCCATGGAGGTCTCCGGTGTGCGGGACGCGTGGGTACGGATGGGCCGCAGGAAGGCGGACGTCCGGGCGGTCGCACACTTCCGTGACCTCGACGAGGTGCGCGCCGACCTGGACGCCGTACTCGCCGACGCGGCCCGCGGGCTCGGGCTGGCCCACCCGCCGGGGGTGTCGGTGCGTGTCCGCCGGCCCGGACGGAAGGGGTGAGGCGAGTGCGCAACGGTGGCGTGAACCGCGTACTGATCGCTCTCGCGGGGCTGTTGCTGCTCGCGTTGGGCGGCTCGGTGCTGGCCGTGGGCGTCGGCGTGCGGCCGCCGCACTGGTGGCTGCACACGGGCGTCCACGACGTCCTGCTCAGCCGGGCCGAACGCACGCGCTGGCGGGGTGCCCGCTGGTGGTGGCCCGCGGTCATCGCCGCCCTGGCCCTCCTCGCGCTGTTCGCCCTGTGGTGGCTCACCGCGATCCTGCGCCGACGCCGGCTGACCCAGCTCCTGGTGGACACCGGCGACGGCGACGAGGCGTTCGTACGCGGCGCGACCCTGGAGTCGGTCCTGGCGCGGGAGGCCGCCGGACAGCGGGGGGTGGCGCGGGCCGGGGTCCACCTCCGCGGCCGACGCTCCGCTCCGACGATCCAGGCCTCGCTGCGGCTGGAGACGGGCATCGACCCGGCCACCGCACTGGCCGACTTCACGTCCGGCCCGCTGACCCACGCACGCGACTCGGCGGGCCTGGCGAAACTCCCGGCGGAGGTACGCCTGGCCTCGAGCAGACACCGCCCGGAACGCGTGAGCTGACAGCGCACGGACCCCCGCGCCCCGGAACGGGTGCCGCATGGCGTGCCGAGCCCCCGCTGGTCCGGTCGCCTGAGGCGGTGTCAGAAGCCGTGGCGCATTCCGCCGTCGACCGGCACCATGATTCCGCTGAGGTAGGACGCCGCCGGTGACAGCAGGAAGGCCGCCACCTTGCCGAACTCCTGCGGGGTCCCGTACCGGCGCAGGGGGATCCGGGACTCGTTCGCCGCCCGGGTCGCCTCCGGGTCGGCCGACAGCCCGTCCAGTTCACGCACACGATCCGTGTCGATGCGCGCCGGCAGCAGCCCCACCACCCGGATCCCGCGCGGACCCAGCTCGTCCGCGAGGGACTTGGCGAACCCGGCGAGTCCGGGCCGCAGCCCGTTGGAGATGGTCAGCGCCGGGATCGGCTCGTGCACCGACCCCGACAGCACGAACCCGATGACACCGCCCTCGGACAGCTCGGCGGCCGCCGCGCGGGCGAGCCGTACCGCGCCGAGGAACACCGACTCGAAGGCGTCGCGCCACTGCTCGTCGGTGTTGTCGGCGACGAACCCCGGCGGCGGCCCGCCCACGCTCACCAGCACACCGTGGAAGCCGCCGAAGTGCTCACGGGCGGCCGCGATCAACCGCTCGGGCGCCCGGTCGTCGGCGTTGTCCACGGCCAGGCCCACCGCGTTCGGTCCCAGTTCGGCGGCCGCGTCGGCGACCCGCTGCTCATCGCGCCCGGTGACGACCACCTTCGCGCCGTCGGCGACGAGCTCCCGCGCGGCGGCGTAGCCCAGCCCGCGCGTCGCTCCGGTGACGACGTACACCCGGTCCTTCAGTCCAAGATCCATGGCCCCTATCCTGCCTCGTCGTCCCCGAACAGCGTGAGAGTGGTCACCGGGGCGATGTGGCCGAGCGCCTGCGGGAAGTCGCGTGGCGGCGCATGATCCGGTTTCCCGGCGGGACGAGGGGCCGATCAGGTGGTGCGCCGGGGGAGTGGTGTCAAGGCGCGGGCCCCTCGTGCCCGGGACGGTCACACGGGGGCCGGTTCGCTCTCCTCCGGCTGCCGTGCCGCCGTGGCCTCCTCCCGGTCGCGCAGTTCGCGCCGCACCAGGGACCACCAGCCGAAGGGGACAGCGGCGGCGAACAGCCACCACTGGATCATGTACGCGTAGTTCAGCGGGGCGTCCTCGCTGCCGGGGTCGGAGATCTGCTCCGGCGAGCCGCCCTTGGACGCGGGCGCGGTCTGCTCGACGTAACCGCCGAGCACCCGCGCGCCGAGTCGCCGGGCCTCCTCCGCGCTGTTGATCAGCATGATCTGCCGGTCGGGCAGGCCCTTGACGTTCTTGATGCCGCTGGCGGCGGTCGTCTCGTCCGCCTTCAGCCGCCCGGTGATGGTGGTGCGGCCGGCCGGCGGGGCGGGGATCTTCGGGAAGGCGGTCTGGAGGCCGTTCGCGGGGATCCAGCCGCGGTTGACCAGGACCACCCTGCCGTCGGTGAGCACCAGCGGGGTGAGGACGTGGAAGCCGACCTCGTCGTCGGCGTTGGTCCGGCGCCGGACGACGACCTCCCTGGCGGTGTCGAAGGTGCCGGTGGCGGTGACCGTGCGGTACTTCTCGGTGCGGGTCACCACGTGCCCGGGAGAGGTCAGCCGCTCGACCGGGACCGGCCGCGCGTGCAGCGCGGAGGAGACCAGGTTGTTGCGGGCGGTGCGCTCCTGGTACCGGTGCTGCTGCCAGAAGCCCAGCTTGACCATCGTCGGTATCAGCGCGATCGCGACGAGTGTGAGAATCACCCACTGGCGGGACAACAGGAAGCGGTAGCGGTGCACCCCACGAAGGTACCCCCGAGCCAGGGGGTGCGCTGCGGGGGGTACCGCGTCAGGCCCGGTCGACCACTCCCGTCCTTCCCTCCGCGCGGGCGCAGTGTGCGCCGCAGTACCAGTGGCCCTCGGCCTCGACACCCTGCCCGATGATCTGCACCCGGCAGTGCTCGCAGATGGGGGCCATGCGATGGATCGCACAGGAGAAGCAGTCGAACACGTGTACCGCGCCCTGCGCGTGGACCTCGAAGGTCATTCCGTAGTCATTGCCGCAAACTTCGCATGTCGCCATGGGCCACAGGGTGAGCCGTCGCCGACGCGCGGGCGAGCGGCCGCCGGGTGAGTCGTGGCCCAATCACCCGTTCGTCCGATCAGCTGTCCGGTCCGGCCGGATGGGCCGGAGGCCTCGCCGGACACGCCGAGGGCCTTCGGGCGGTCACCCGTCGGCGGGCTCCACGTCCGCGAGCAGTTGCCCGAAGGCCGCCTCGTCCACGATCGGCGTGCCGAACTGCCGCGCCTTGACCGTCTTGGACGTGCCCGAGTCGGGGTCGTTGGTCACCAGCAGACTCGTCAGCCGGGAAATGCTGGTGGCCACGTGCAGCCCGGCGTCCGTCGCGCGGTCCTCCAGCATCTCCCGCTCCGTGGAGGTGTCGCCGGAGAACGCCACCCGCATGCCCTGCTTGAGTCGTTTGCCCTCTTCGTACCGGCCGGGGTTGGGGTGGGGGCAGGCGGGCCGCTTGCGGGAGGGGCGCCAACCGCCGGGGCGGTAACCGCCGTAGCCGCCCGACGCCTGCCGGGGCACGGGCCGGTCCGACCACTCCGTCAGCGGGCGGCACTCCAGCAGGGGCAGCCGCACCCCGCCCGTCGCCGCCGCGAGCAGACTGGGCCGGAAGGCCTCCGCCAGCACGCGCGCGTCGTCCAGCGCGTGGTGCGCCCGCTGCTGCACGACCCCGAAATGCGCTGCCAGGGACTCCAGTTTGAAGTTGGGCAGCGGCAGGCCCAGTTCCTTCGACAGCGCGATGGTGCACAGCCGCTGGCGCACCGGCGCCTCGCTGCGCACACGCGCGTACTCGCGCGCGATCATCTGCCAGTCGAAGACCGCGTTGTGCGCCACCAGGACCCGGCCGGCCAGGCGGGCGGCGAACTCCTCGGCGACGTCCCCGAACAGCGGCGCCCCTGCGAGCACCTCGCTCGTCAGGCCGTGTATCCACACGGGCCCCGGATCGCGCTCCGGGTTGACGAGCGTGTACCAGTGGTCCTCGACCTCGCCGCGCGCGTCCAGCCGGTACACGGCCGCCGAGATGATCCGGTCGTCCCGGGCCAGGCCGGTGGTCTCCACGTCAACGACCGCATATCCCTGGGGATACGCGGTCGGCCACCGGGTGGGGGAGGGCACTGCGGCCGCACGGTCTTCGAGCATGGTCACTGAGGATACGGGCCACGACCGACAGTGCCGTCCCTGAGGTGCCGACCGGCCCCCGCCGGCCCGGTCGGCCGCTCGGCCGTCGTACAGGGGTACGCGTACACGTGCCGCACCTTGGCTCACGGATCGACGTGCGGCGCCAGCAGGGCTCGTACCAGGGCCCGTACGGCCGTCGTGAACAGCCGTTCCGTGTCCGCCGGGCGGGCCAGCGCGCGGGCCAGTGCGGGATCGCCCCCGGCGTCCTCCGCGCCCCACAGTTCCTCCTCGCCGGGACGCTGCGCCGGGGCCCGCTCGCGGTGACGCTCCACCAGCACGTGCCCGACGACCTGGAACTGCACCGCCCGCACGAACTCGGCGGCCCGGGCGCCACGCAGCCCGGCCGCGTGCGCCTCCCCCACCAGCGCACGCTGGGCGGGCAGGAACATCCGCTCGGTCAGCCCCCGCTCGTGCACCAGGGCCACCAGGTGCGGATGATCGCGCAGCCGGCGGCGCAGGGCCCGCGCGACGCCGAGCACGCGCTGTTCGGGCGTGCGCCCGGACGGACGGATCTCGCCGAGGCCGGCCATCGTCCGCTCGACGAGGGCGTCCAGCAGCGCCTCCCGCCCACCCACGTGCCAGTAGATCGACGTCACGGCGGTGCCCAACTCGGCGGCGAGCCCGCGCATGGTGAGGGCGTCCGGGCCGCCCCGCCGCACCACTTCCGCGGCCGCGTCCAACACCGCCCGGCGGGTCAGCGCGGTCCTCGGTCCACTCGGCATACGTCACCAACTCCCGTCACCGCGTGTGTCTTTACCCTTCGCGACGACTGCTGTAACAGTGTTACAGATGACGGTCCGTCAGAAGAAGGGCGGTACGGCGTATGGCACGCGTACGGTACGGCGCACGGACCGAGGAGGAGATCGCCGCCACCCGCACCGCGGGCGCACGGCTCCCCGAGATCTGGTCCACCGGGGTGGTGGCCGTCTGGGAGACCGACCCGGACGCGGTCGCCGCGGTGCTGCCACCACCCCTGAAACCCGCGGGCAGCCCCCTCGCGCGGGTGAACATCAGCATCGTCGACCTGCCCGGACAGCCGCTCGGCGCGGGCTCGTTCGCGGTCGCCGCCGCCCACGGCACGGTCGAGGGCTGGTACCCGCTGGTCATGCCGATGACCCAGGAGCGGGCCCTGACCGGCGGGCGCGAGGTCTTCGGGGAACCCAAGAAGCTCGGCGAGGTGACCGTCGAACGCGACGGCTCCCTCCTGAGCGCGTCGATGAGGCGCCACGGTGTCGCCTTCGTCGAGATACGCGGCACGATCACCGCCGAGCTGCCGCTGCCGAAGCCCGCGCCCAGGACCGACTTCTACTTCAAGTTCCTGCCCGCGGTGGACGGTCACGGCTTCGACGCGGACCCGGTCCTGGTGCACTGCGTGCGCCACGAGAAGGTCCGCCGGCTGCGGCGGGTCGCCGGGGAGGTCGTCCTGCGCGAGTCGCCCCACGACCCCGTGGCCGACCTTCCGGTGCTGCGCCCGCGGGAGATCACCCTCGGCGAGAAGACCAGCGAGCAGCGCGGCCGGATCGTCGAACGTGTCGACCCCCGGGCGCTGCTGCCGTACATCCACCAGCGCTACGACGATCCGCGCCAAGTCCTCGACGCGCCGCCCGAGCGGAGCCGCTGATGGACCTGGAAGCGGGACAGGTCGCCGTCGTCACCGGCGCGGCGAGCGGCATCGGGCTCGCGCTCACCCACCGCTTCGCGGCCGAGGGCCTGAAGGTGGTCATGGCCGACGTCGAGGCGGCCGCCCTGGAACGAGCCGCGGCCGGCCTGCGCGCGCGGGGCGCCGACGTGCACGCGCGCGTGGTCGACGTCGGCGAGCGCGAACAGGTCATGGAGCTGGCCGAGTCGACGTACTCCACCTACGGGGCCGTGCACGTCCTGTGCAACAACGCGGGCGTCGGCTCGGGCGCCGAGGGCCGCATGTGGGAGCACGAGCCGAACGACTGGCGCTGGGCCTTCGCCGTCAACGTGTGGGGGGTCTTCCACGGCATCCAGGCCTTCGTGCCCCGGATGATCGATTCGGGCCGGCCCGGTCATGTCGTCAACACGTCGTCGACCGACGGCGGCATCGCGCCGCTGCCGACCGCCTCCGTGTACGCCGTCACCAAGGCGGCCGTCGTCACCCTGACCGAGTCGCTGTACGCCCAGCTGAGGGACGAACACGCGCGCGTGGGCGCCTCCGTGCTCTTCCCGGGCCCGCACATGCTGCGCACCGGCCTGTGGGAGTCCTACCGCAACCGCCCCGCCCGCTACGCCAAGCAACGCCCGCGCAAGGCTCCCTACCGCAGCCTCGACCAGTGGGAGACGGCGATGCGCGCGGCCGGCCGGGAGATCCGCTACACGCCCGTCGAGGAGGTCGCCGAACACGTCGTGGCCGGCATCCGCGAGGACCGCTTCTGGATGCTTCCGGCCGGCGAGCACAGCGACGCCCGGATCCGCGCGCGGGCGCGCTCGATGCTGGACCGCGCGAACCCGTCGTACCTCGAGACATTCGTCCTGGACTGAGAGGAGGCCTCCGGTGAGCCCACAGGACGACCCCTACCTGATCATCTCCTCCGACTGCCACGCAGGACTGCCCACCGAGCGCTACCGGCCCTACCTCGCCTCCCGCTTCCACCGCGACTTCGACGCGTTCCTCGCGGGCCGCGACCGGCGCCGCGAGGAGATGACCCGGCTCGGCGTCCGCAACGAGGCGTTCGCCGACCGCTGGTTCCACGACCACGAGGAGGGCCTGCGCGGCGGCTGGGACAGCGCGCGGCGCCTGAAGGAGCTGGACGGCGACGGCGTGGCCGCCGAGGTCGTCTTCCCGGACGCCGACGCGGTCGACAGCAGCACCGCCGCCCCCTTCGGCGTGGGCCTCGGCCTCTCCGGCGACCAGGACCCCGAACTGGGCATGGCCGGCGCCCAGGCGCACAACCGCTGGCTCGCCGACTTCGTCTCGGCCCACCCCGAACGGCACTGCGGCGTCGCGCTGCTGCCGGTCACCGCACCGGTCGACCGGGTGGTCGCCGAGATCCACCGGGCCCGGGAGTCCGGCCTCGGCGCCCTGCTGATCCCGGCCATGTGGGCCGGTCAGGCGCCCTACCACGACCGCCGTTACGACCCGGTGTGGGCGGCCGCCGCCGAGTACGCGATGCCGGTGCTCACCCACTCCGGTGCCGCCCCGCGCCACGAGTACGGCGACCACCTCGGCATCTACGTCAGTGAGGTCACCTGGTGGCCGGCCCGGCCGCTGTGGTTCCTGCTGTGGTCCGGCGTCTTCGAACGCCACCCGGGGCTGCGCTTCGGCATCGCCGAGTCGGGCTGTTGGTGGCTGCCGAACCTGCTGTGGTTCATGGACCGCCTCTACCTCGGCGCGCACGGCGGCAAGAAGCTCTCGCCCTTCGCGGAGCTGAGGCGCCCGCCGCACGAGTACCTGGACCGGCAGGTCTTCATCTGCGCCACCAACACCAAACGGCGCGAACTGGCCCAGCGCTACGAGATCGGCGTCGACAACATCCTGTGGGGCAGCGACTTCCCGCACCCCGAGGGCACCTGGCCCGACACGCGCGCGTGGCTGCGCCGCACCTTCCACGACATCCCCGTCGCCGAGACCCGCCGCATGCTGGGCCTCGCGGCGGCCGACGCCTTCGGCTTCGACACCGCCGCACTGGCGCCCGTGGCCCGCCGCATCGGGCCGACCCCCGCCGATCTCGGCCAGCCGGCCGACCAGACGGCGGTGGAGGCGTCCTGGGCCCGCTCGCGCGAGACCGGCCGGCACTGGCTGACCGGCGAGGACTTCCCGGTACTGGGGGTGAGGACCGATGAGTGACGACCGCTACACCGTGATCTCCGCCGACTGCCACGCCGGCGCGGACCTGCTCGACTACAAGCCCTACCTCGACAAGCGCCACCACGACGACTTCGACCTGTGGGCGGCCACCTACGTCAATCCGCACGAGGACCTCCTCGCCGACTGCGCCGACCGGAACTGGAACTCCGGGCGGCGCCTGGCGGAGCTGGAGGCGGACGGGATCGTCGCCGAGGTGATCTTCCCCAACACCATCCCGCCGTTCTTCCCGTCCGGCTCGCTCATGGCCCCGCCGCCGAACGCCGAGGAGTTCCGGCGCCGCTGGGCGGGCCTGCGCGCCCACAACCGCTGGCTCGCCGACTTCTGCGCCGCCGCGCCGGGCCGCCGGGCGGGCGTCTTCCAGATCCTCCTGGGCGACGTCGAGGAGGCCGTCAAGGAGATCCGCTGGGCCGCCTCGGCAGGCCTCAAGGGCGGTCTGATGCTGCCCGGCACCCCGCCCGGATCCGGCCTGCCCGAGCTGTACTCGCGGACCTACGACCCGATCTGGGCCGCCTGCGCCGAACTCGGCGTCCCCCTCAACCACCACGCCGGCTCCGCCTCACCGCCGCTCGGCGAGGAACCGGCCGCCCGCGCGGTGTTCATGGTGGAGACGACCTGGTTCTCCCACCGGGCCCTGTGGCACCTGGTCTTCGGCGGTGCCTTCCGTCGGCACCCGGACCTCACCCTGGTCCTGACCGAGCAGGGCTCCGGCTGGATCCCCGGGGTACTGGGCATGCTCGACTACTACCACGGCCGGCTCGTTGCGGCCGCCGGGCAGCCGTCCGGCGCCGCCACCGCGGAGGCCCGCTTCGGTGCCGGTCTGGCGGCCGGCATGGGCGCGCCGCCCTCCGAGGTGTGGCGCGAGAACTGCTTCGTCGGCGCCAGTTTCATGCGTCCCCACGAGGTTCCGCTGCGAGAGGCCATCGGCGTCGACAAGATCATGTGGGGTAGCGACTACCCGCACGACGAGGGCACCTTCCCCTACACCCGGGAAGCTTTGCGTCTCGCCTACGCCGACGTCCCGCGCGCGGAGGCCGCGGCCATGCTCGGCGGCAACGCGGCCCGCGTCTACGGCTTCGACCTCGGCCTCCTGGACACCGTCGCGGCGAAGGTGGGCCCCACCGTGGAAGAGGTCGCCACCCCCCTGACCACACCACCCGCCGCCGCGACCAGCCCGGCGTTCGCCCCGGGGGCGTCACTGCGGGTGTGGTGAGAACGGGAGGCCGGCGGGGGGGGGCCCCCCCCCCCCGGCGGGCCCCCCCCCCCCCCCCCCGCGGGGGCCCGGCCCCCCCCCCCCCGCCCGGCCCGCCCCCCCCCCCCCCCCGCCCGCCCCCGCCCGGCGGCCCCCCCCGGGGGGCCCCCCGGGGGGGGGGGCGGGGGGGTGGGGGGCGGGGGGGGGGGGGGGGGGGCCCCCCCCGCCGGGGGGCCCCCCGCCCCGGCTCGCGGCACCGGTGCGCGAGCACCTGGAAGGCACCTCGGCGCGCCTCCCGGCGCGGCCACGGCGTACCGTGAAGTGCGCGCTCGACCACCCCCCGAGCGCATCGCACGACACCCCGCACGCCCCGCACGAGAAGGATCCTCGCCATGCGCGCCACCACCATCCACGCCCCGTTCGACATGCGCGTGGAGGACGTCCCCGAGCCCATGGTGCAGCTGCCCACCGACGCCGTGGTGCGGGTGCTGCGCGCCTGCATATGCGGCAGCGACCTGTGGGCGTACCGCGGCGAGGCGGCCCGGCAGCCGGGACAGCGCATCGGCCACGAGTTCCTCGGCATCGTCGAGGAGACCGGCTCCGAGGTGTCCGCCGTCCGGCGCGGTGACCTGGTGGTCGCCCCCTTCATGTGGTCCGACGGCGTCTGCGACTACTGCCGCGAGGGCCTGACGACCTCCTGCGAGCACGGCGGCTTCTGGGGCTCGGTCGGCTACGACGGCGGCCAGGGCGAGGCGGTGCGTGTGCCGTTCGCCGACGGCACCCTCGTCACGCTGCCCAAGGACGCCGCCTCCGACGACCATCTGCTGTCCGCGCTGCTGACCCTCTCCGACGTCCTCGGCACCGGACACCACGCCGCCCTCGGCGCGGGCGTCCGCCCCGGCGCCACGGTCGCCGTGGTCGGCGACGGCGCCGTCGGGCTGTGCGCGGTGCTGGCCGCCAAGCGGCTGGGCGCCGAGCGGATCATCGCGCTGGGCCGGCACGAGGCCCGCACCGACATCGCCCGCCGCTTCGGCGCCACCGACGTGGTCGCCGAGCGCGGCGACGCGGCCGTCGAGGCCGTCCGCGCACTCACCCGCGGCCAGGGCGCGCACGCCGTCGTCGAGGCGGTCGGCACCGAGCAGTCGATGCGGACGGCCGTCGACATCACCCGGGACGGCGGCGCGATCGGCTTCGTGGGCGTGCCGCACGGCAGCGGCACCGGCCTGGACCTCGGTGTCATGTTCGACCGGAACATCGCCCTGCGCGGCGGGGTGGCCCCGGTCCGCGCCTACATCCCCGACCTGCTGCCCGACGTCCTGGACGGCACGATCGACCCCTCGCCGGTGTTCGACATGACCGTCGGCATCGAGGGTGTACCCGACGGCTACAAGGCGATGGACGAGCGCACCGCCCTCAAGGTGATGGTCACCAACCACCGTTGACCGGCCGGGGCCGCGGGCCGACGGCGGATCAGGCACTCCAGCGGGCCGGGGACGAGCCCCAGGGCTCCGGCGGCCGTGACCAGTGCGCGGGGCCGCCCGTGAAGGACACGGGCGGCAGCGCGTACCGCAGCCGGCCCAGGGGACCGTCCGTCTCCGCCAGCCGGGCGTCCGGGCCCTCGTACGGCGCCCCCGCGTCCGGTTCCGGCCGGATCCCTTCCGTCAGCCAGTGCGCGGTCCGGGCGAGCGCCAGCCGAACGCCGCGCCCGCGTCCGTCGTACGACCGCTCGGTCAGCGCCCGCAGCACGGCCGCCGCCAGCAGATACCCGCTGCCGTGGTCCAGGGCCTGGGCCGGCAGCGCGCCCGGCTCCCCGGCCGAGCCCTCGGTCACCGCGATGCCGGTCGCGACCTGCACCAGGCTGTCGAAACCGCGCCGGCCGCCCCAGGGCCCGTAGCCGCCCCACGCCGAGACCTGCGCCACGATCAGGCCCGGCCGCCGCGCCGACAGTGCGCCGGGAGAGAGCCCGAACCGGTCGAGGGCGCCCGGCCGGTAGCCGGTGACCACGACGTCCGCCGAGCGCAGCAGCTCCTCGAACCGGTCCCGGCCGGCGGTGAGGTCGAGGGTCGCCGAGCGTTTGCCGAAGCCCGTGTCGGCGTGCTGGTCGGGCAGTTCGGGCAGCCACGGGGCGTCCAGGCGCAGCACGTCGGCGCCGAGCAGGGCGAGGGTGCGCGTGGCCACCGGGCCGGCCAGCACCCGGGTCAGATCGAGGACGCGCACTCCGGCGGCGGGCAGCAGCGCGGCGGCGTCGGCGTCCAGCGGCGCGAGCCCGCTCGCGCGGACCCCGTCCAGCAGCTCGCGCTCGACCAGCGGCCGGGCGGCCACCTCGGCGGCCTGCTCGTGCGCCCGCCAGCGTGCCGGGGTGCGCAGGGCGACGGCGAGGCCGCCGGCGCCGTAGACGCTCTCCTCCGCCTCCAGGGCCGTCAGCGCGGCGAACCGCGCGGCCACCTCCGGCACCGAGGACTCCGCCGGCAGGCCCAGCGCGTCGAGCAACCGGGCCCGGTGGTGCGGATAGTTGGCGTGGGTGCGCACCCAGCCGTCGGCGGTCCGCCAGAACCGGGACAGCGGTGCGAAGGCGACCGGCGCGCGCCCGTCGATGCGCAGCAGCCGCTCGCTGTGGAAGGCGGCGGCGACCGCCGCGTCGTCGAGCCGGACAGCGGGGACCGGGTCCAGCCCGGCTCGGCGGCCCGCCAGTTCCGCGGCCGCCAGCGCGCACGCGCCGACACAGGCCCTTGCCAGCTCCCGGACGGGAAGACGCGCCCGGAGCGCGCCCTCCCGCACCACGGAGGTGAGCCGGGCGAGATGAGCGGGGTCGCCGCCCACGGCGGACCACGCGTAGTTGACAGCAGTCATGACTGCACTATGCAGTATTGATGCAATCAACCTATTGGGCTGGCGGCTACCTGGTCACCGCGGCCAGTGCGTCCGCCGTACCCCAGCCGTAGAAGCCGTTGTGGTTCTTGGACCCCTCGCACACGGCGTCGACCTTGCCGTCACCGTCGATGTCATAGGGGTCCGTGCACGGCGTGGCGTCGGCCTCCGCGTACAGCAGTGCCTTCACCAGGGCGGCGGAGGCGTGCGGATGGGTTGACTTGATCAATGCGGCAACGCCCACCACATGCGGGGTCGCCATCGACGTACCGGCCATGTAGCCCCACTTGCCGCCCGGCAGCGGGCCCAGGATGAGACCGCTGGTCGCCGGTGGCTGCGGCTTCTGGTAGGCCGTCGAGTCACCACCGGGCGCGGCGATGTCGATCACCCCGAGGCCGTAGTTGGAGAAGGACGACTTCAGGCCCTTGGCGCCGGTGGACGCGACCGTGACCACACCCGGCAGCTGGGTCGGGATGTCGTAGCACTTGTGCGGGTCGATCACCCGGTCCGACGGGGTGCCGTCATTGGGGGAGACCGGGTCGGTGATGGAGTGGGACGCGAGGTCGTAGCTCTCGTTGCCCGCCGCGGCGACGTTGACCGTGCCCTTCTTCTCCGCGTACCGCGAGGCCCGGGTGATGGCGTCCACGAGCGCCCGCTGGTCCGGGTCGTCGGTGCAGTTGAAGTACCACGGGTCCGTGTAGTAGCTGTTGTTGGTCACGTCGACGTGGTGCTCGGCGGCCCACACAAAGCCGCAGACCACGGCCTCGGTGTAGAAGAACCCGTCCGGGTTGGCGACCTTGATGCCCGCCACCTTCACACCCGGCGCCACACCCGTGACACCCACGCCGTTCTTCGCGGCGGCGATCTCGCCCGCCACGTGCGTGCCGTGCGGGCTCTCCGAGGCGCTCGGCCGCCAGGCCCCGTCCGTCGTGTCCGGCTTGCCCGACACACAGTTGGCGGAGGCCGCGCGGTCGAAGTTGGGCGCGATGTCCGGGTGGGTGTCGTCCACGCCGGTGTCGATGACCGCGACCGTCACCCGCCGGCTGCCCAGGGTCTTCTCGTGCGCCTTGTCCGCCTTGATGGCGGGCAGGTCCCACTGCAGCGGTTCCAGCGGGTCCTGGCCGTCGGCCGCCCGGGCACCGGCGACCTGCGCGGCGCTCAGGACCTTCGGCGTACCCACGTCGGTGGTGGACTGGGCGGGCAGCGGCGCGTGGCGGGTGGCTCCGGCCGAGTCGACTCCGCGGACGGCGCGGATGCGCGTGGCGAAGTCCGGGTCGGCCGAGTGGACGACGATCACACCGATCCGGTCGTAACTGGTCACGATCGTGGCGCCCGCACGCGTGATCTCCCGCTGGACGGACCTGATCGTGCGGTGGTCCGTCCGGGTGTTCACCACGTACGAGAGGTTCGGTCCATCGGCCGCCGCCCGCGCCGCCCCGGTCGCCGTGGCGGGGGTCGCCGAGGCCGCCGCCGGCAGGAAACCGAGCGAGGCGGTCAGCGACAGCACGACCGGTACGGCGAGCGCGAGCCGGCGTCTGGGGCGCAGTCGAACCATGGGATCTCCACATCAATCCGGATACGGAACCGCCCGAGACACGGGTAGCGCTCGGGCAGGTACATGGCAAGTGGTGCAGGGTGAAGCTATCTGCCGCGCCCCGTCCGCGAAAGAGCACGCCGGACTTGAACCGCCCCGAGCGTGGCGCCGTGACCGTGGACAGGGGGCCCAGCAGGATCGTGGCCTCCCCGGAATCACGTACCGGACCCGGCTCCGACTCCGGTCACGGGATTCCTGCTCCGCGAGGCCAGAAACGCGCATGCCCGTCACCCGAGGAGACTCCGTGGCCACCGACACACCACCCCCCGTCACACCGGGGCCCCCGCTTCCCTCCACCGACGAGTTCATCGAGGTGCAGCACGGCGCGGAGTTCGCTGCACTGCGCCGCTCCCACCGCACCTTCGTCTTCCCGCTGACCGTCGGCTTCATCGCCTGGTACCTGCTCTACGTCCTGCTGTCCAACTACGCGGGCGGCTTCATGGGCACCAAGGTCGCGGGCAACGTCAACATGGCCCTCGTCCTGGGCCTCGCACAGTTCCTCACCACCTTCCTCATCGCCTGGTGGTACGCGCGGCACGCCGCGGCCAGGCTCGACCCCGAGGCCGAGGCCATCAAGTCCCGGATGGAGGGCGGAGCATGAGCCCCGCACAGCACACCCTGCTGGCCGCCGGCGAGGCGAGCCAGCACCGCACGCTGATCATCACGCTGTTCGCGGTGTTCGTCGCCGCGACACTCGTCATCACCGTCTGGGCGGGTCGCCAGACGAAGGACGCCGCCGACTTCTACGCCGGCGGACGTCAGTTCACCGGCTTCCAGAACGGCCTCGCCGTCTCCGGCGACTACATGTCCGCCGCGTCCTTCCTCGGCATCGCCGGCGCCATCGCCCTGTTCGGCTACGACGGCTTCCTGTACTCCATCGGCTTCCTCGTCGCCTGGCTCGTCGCCCTCCTCCTGGTCGCCGAACCGCTGCGCAACTCCGGCCGCTACACCATGGGTGACGTGCTGGCCTACCGGATGCGTCAGCGGCCCGTCCGCACGGCCGCCGGCGTCTCCACGATCGTCGTCTCGATCTTCTACCTGCTGGCCCAGATGGCCGGCGCCGGTGTCCTCGTCTCCCTGCTGCTGGGCATCACCAGCGACGGCGGCAAGATCGGCATCGTCGCCCTGGTCGGCGTCCTGATGATCGTGTACGTCACCATCGGCGGCATGAAGGGCACCACCTGGGTTCAGATGGTCAAGGCGGTGCTGCTGATCATCGGCGCCCTGCTGCTGACCTTCATGGTCCTGGTCAAGTTCGACTTCAACGTCTCGGAACTCCTCGGCAGGGCCGCCGACAACAGCGGAAAGGGCTCGGCGTTCCTGGAGCCCGGCCTGAAGTACGGCGCCACGGGCACCACGAAACTCGACTTCCTCTCGCTCGGCATTGCCCTGGTGCTCGGCACCGCGGGCCTTCCGCACATCCTCATCCGCTTCTACACCGTGCCCACCGCCAAGGCCGCCCGTAAGTCCGTGCTCTGGGCGATCGGCCTGATCGGCGCCTTCTATCTGATGACCCTCGCCCTCGGGTTCGGCGCCGCCGCGCTGATCAAACCGGACGAGATCATCGCCTCCAACAAGGCGGGCAACACCGCCGCCCCGCTCCTCGCCCTCCATCTCGGGGGAGTGGACTCCAACTGGGGCGCCGTGCTGCTCGCCACCATCTCGGCCGTGGCCTTCGCCACGATCCTCGCGGTCGTCGCCGGCCTCACCCTGGCCTCGTCCTCCTCCTTCGCGCACGACATCTACGCGAACGTCATCAAGAGGGGACAGGCCACCGAGAAGCAGGAGCTGGGCGCCGCCCGCTGGGCGACCGTCGGCATCGGCGCGGTCTCCATCGTCCTCGGCGCCCTCGCCCGCGACCTCAACGTGGCCGGTCTCGTGGCCCTCGCCTTCGCGGTCGCGGCCTCCGCCAACCTGCCGACCATCCTCTACAGCCTGTTCTGGAAGCGGTTCACCACCTCGGGCGCCCTGTGGTCGATCTACGGCGGCCTGGTCACCGCCGTCGGCCTGGTCCTGTTCTCCCCGGTGGTCTCCGGCGGGCCCACCTCGATGTTCCCCGAGGTCGACTTCCACTGGTTCCCGCTGGAGAACCCCGGGATCATCTCCATCCCGGTCGGGTTCCTGCTCGGCGTTCTGGGCACCCTGCTGTCGAAGGAGACCCCGGACGCCGGCAAGTACGCGGAACTGGAGGTGCGGTCCCTGACCGGCACCGGAGCACACTGACCTCTTCCAGCTTCCTACGGACGGCCGCGTCGCCCGGGACTGTACGGTCCTACGACGCGGCCGTGGCGCACCTCGTGGGATCGGGCCGCTGTCTATGTCGGTGGTGTCACGTAGGCTCGCAGATGACGCAGGACACACCGGTGGACGAACCACCGGAGCCCGCGACGTGTGTACCGGAGAGGGAGGGGGCCCCGTGCTCATCGACACCTATGGCCGAGTCGCCACCGACCTGAGGGTCTCGCTGACCGACCGGTGCAATCTGCGCTGCACCTACTGCATGCCCGAGGAAGGCCTGCAGTGGCTGGCGAAGCCCGACCTGCTCACCGACGACGAGATCGTCCGCCTCATCGACATCGCGGTGCGCGTGCTCGGCGTCGAGGAAGTCCGGTTCACCGGCGGCGAGCCCCTGCTCCGCCCCGGGCTGGTCGGTATCGTCGAGCGCGTCGCCGCCCTCGGCCCGCGCCCCCGGATGTCCCTGACGACGAACGGCATCGGCCTCAAGCGCACGGCGACCGCCCTGAAGGCGGCGGGCCTGGACCGGGTCAACGTCTCCCTCGACACCCTGCGCCCCGACGTCTTCAAGACCCTCACCCGCCGCGACCGCCACCAGGACGTCCTCGACGGCCTCCAGGCCGCCCGCGAGGCGGGGCTCACCCCGGTCAAGGTCAACACGGTCCTGATGCCGGGCCTGAACGAGGACGAGGCCCCCGACCTGCTCGCCTGGGCCGTCGAGCACGACTACGAGCTGCGGTTCATCGAGCAGATGCCGTTGGACGCCCAGCACGGCTGGAAGCGCGAGGGCATGGTCACCGCGGGCGACATCCTCGCCTCCCTGCGCACCCGCTTCGACCTCACCGCCGAGGGCGCGGACGAGCGCGGGTCGGCTCCGGCGGAGCGCTGGGTGGTGGACGGCGGCCCGCACCGGGTCGGCGTGATCGCCTCGGTCACCCGCCCGTTCTGCGCGGCCTGCGACCGCACCCGGCTGACCGCCGACGGTCAGATACGGACCTGTCTGTTCGCCACCGAGGAGACCGACCTGCGCGCCGCCCTGCGCTCGGGCGCCCCCGACGAGGAGATCGCCCGGATCTGGCGGCTGGCGATGTGGGGCAAGAAGGCGGGCGCCGGCCTGGACGATCCGTCGTTCGTGCAGCCGGACCGGCCCATGTCGGCGATCGGCGGCTAGGACGCTTCCCGTTCCCGCCAGTCCGCGAACGCCACCACGTCCTTCAGGAAGCCCCGCACCCCGAGGAACCGCGACAGATACTCGCGATGCTCCTCGCAGGCCAGCCAGGTCTTGCGCCGCTCCGGCTGGTGGATCTTCGGGTTGTTCCAGGCCAGCACCCACTCGGCGGCGGCGCGGCAGCCCTTGGCGGAGCAGATCGGGGTCTCGTCACTCACGGATTCTCGCCACTCACAGGTTCGTCTCGCGTTCGTCTCTCGGAAACGGTCGCGAACAAGGCGACGCCGAGCAGCCACGGGGGGAGCTGCCCGGCGTCGGTCTGTCGCTCCGACGGGGGATGCGGAGCGCGTACGAAGTATGTCACGGGTCGCCCGTCGCCCGGCACTGGAACTGCATGATTGATCTGAGCATTTCTTGAGCCTGGGCGCGCGGTCGCATTCCGCTTCCGGCGCGGGCGCCCGGTCATGCCGCCGGGTTCGTCGGCACGTCCTTCGGCCCGGAGTCCGCCGGTTCGTCCTCGGCCCGGGGCGGCATGATCATCGGGCGCGTCGGCACGGTGACGAACGTCGAGGGCAGGGACTGCGGCCGCTCCCGGCCGGCGTTCGCGACGACCACGGCGATATAGGGCAGGAGCGCACCCGCCACCAGCGCCACGATCGCGACGTACCGTTCGACGTTCCACAAGGTCACCGCGAGGATCACCGACAGGGTACGGATCGTCATCGAGATGACGTACCGCCGTTGTCGGCCCCGTACGTCTTCGGCGAGCCCGGACCGGGCACCGGTGATCCGGAACACCTGGACGCCGCCGTGCTGCTTCCGCATCACACTCTCACCATCCGCCCGCATCGGACTCTCCCGCCGGCCCGCACCGCTGTCCACGCCCTGCGGGGAACCGGGCCGGGACACCTCCCACGGTACGCCGGGCCTTCGCCGGCCACGAGACCGGGGCGCCGGACCGGTACGCCCGCTGCCTGGCACGACGCCGTCCAGCCGCGCGTACGGGGGAACCCGACATGCGCCGTGTGGCGGCCCGACCCAGACTGACCGTAATGCTCACGTAGAGCCGTAAGAGGAGGCAGCCATGGGCTGGTTGTGGGCGATCATCGTGGGGTTCGTGCTGGGCCTGATCGCCAAGGCGATCATTCCGGGCAAGCAGCACAGCCCCCTGTGGCTGACCACCATCTGCGGCATGCTCGGCGCCATCGTGGGCAACGCCATCGCCCGCGCGGTCGGGGTAGGGGCCACCCGCGGCATCGACTGGAGCCGGCACATCTTCCAGCTCGTGGCCGCGATCATCATCGTCGCCGCGGTGGACGCCCTCTACATGGCGACGCTGGGCAAGAGGAAGTACCAGCGGGCCTGAGCTTCCCGCGCGGGGCGCGGGCGGTGGGGCATGGGCACAGGGGCGCGGGGGAGGGACGCGGGCAACCGCGCGACGAGCCACGACGTACCGGCCGTACCGACCGCCGTACCGCGACCGGCCGACCGCGGCGAAGCCCACGCCCCCGAGCCGCTAGCCGGACACGACCTCCACCGCGGCCAGGTTCTTCTTGCCCCGACGCAGCACCAGCCACCGCCCGTCCAGCAGGTCGTCCTTGGCCGGGACGGCATCCTCGGCGGCGACCTTCACGTTGTTCACGTAGGCACCGCCCTCCTTCACCGTCCGCCGCGCGGCGGACTTGCTGGCCACGAGCCCGACCTCGGCGAACAGGTCGACCACCGGCTTCAGCTCGGTGACCTGGATGTGCGGCACCTCGGACAGCGCCGCCGCCAGCGTCCCGCCGTCCAGCTCCGCCAGCTCGCCCTGACCGAACAGCGCCTTGGACGCGGCGATCACCGCGGCCGTCTGCCCGGCGCCGTGCACCAGCGTCGTCAGCTCCTCGGCGAGCGCGCGCTGCGCCGCCCGGGCCTGCGGACGCTCCTCGGTCTGCCGCTCCAGCTCCTCCAGCTTCTCGCGGGACCTGAAGGAAAGGATCCGCAGGTACCGGGAGACGTCGCGGTCGTCCACGTTCAGCCAGAACTGGTAGAACGCGTACGGCGTCGTCATCTCCGGGTCGAGCCAGACGGCGCCGCCCTCGGTCTTGCCGAACTTGGTGCCGTCCGCCTTGGTCATCAGCGGCGTGGCCAGGGCGTGCACCGAGGCGCCCGGCTCCAGCCGGTGGATCAGGTCGAGCCCGGCCGTGAGGTTGCCCCACTGGTCGCTGCCACCCTGCTGGAGCGTGCAGCCGTACCGCCGGAACAGCTGCAGGAAGTCCATGCCCTGAAGGATCTGGTAGCTGAACTCGGTGTAGCTGATGCCCTGGTCGGACTCCAGGCGACGGGCCACGGAGTCCTTCGTCAGCATCTTGTTGACGCGGAAGTGCTTGCCGATGTCCCGGAGGAACTCGATCGCGGAGAGGTTCGCGGTCCAGTCGAGGTTGTTGACCATGACGGCCGCGTTCTCGCCCTCGAAGGAGAGGAACGGCTCGATCTGGGAGCGCAGCTTGTCCACCCAGCCGGCCACCGTCTCCGGGTCGTTCAGCGTGCGCTCGGCGGTCGGGCGCGGGTCGCCGATCAGGCCCGTGGCGCCGCCCACCAGCGCCAGCGGCCGGTGGCCGGCCCGCTGGAGCCGGCGCACGGTGAGCACCTGCACCAGGTGCCCGATGTGCAGGGACGGCGCGGTCGGGTCGAAACCGCAATAGAACGTGACGGGACCGTCCGCGAACGCCTTGCGCAATGCGTCCTCGTCAGTGGAGAGGGCCAGCAGCCCGCGCCACTTCAGCTCGTCGACGATGTCCGTCACGGTTCTCGTGTCTCCTCGAAGATCATGGGGCAGTCGGGTGACAGCCGACTACGAGGTTATACGCCCTGACTGACAGAGCTCATATTGAAATCGGGGACCCGCAGCGCGGGCATCGCGGCCCGGGTGAACCAGTCGCTCCATTCCCGCGGCAGCGTCTTCTCGGTCCGCCCGGCCTGCGTGGCGCGGCCCAGCAGATCCACCGGCGACTCGTTGAACCGGAAGTTGTTCACCTGGCCGGTCACCTCGCCGTCCTCTACCAGATAGACGCCGTCCCGGGTCAGCCCCGTGAGCAGCAGCGTCGCGGGGTCCACCTCGCGGATGTACCACAGGCAGGTCAGCAGCAGCCCGCGCCGGGTGTCCGCGACCATCTCCTCCAGGGAGCGGTCGTCCCCGCCGTCCAGGATCAGATTGCCGAGCGCCGGCGCGACCGGCAGTCCGGTCAGGTCCGCGCTGTGCCGGGTGGTCGTCAGGTGCTTGAGCACGCCCTCGCCCATCCAGTCGGTGGGCCGGGCCGGCAGTCCGTTGTCGAAGACCGACTGGTCGCCGCCCGAGGAGTGCGCGATCACGAAGGGCGAGCACTCCAGACCGGGCTCGTTCGGGTCGCTGCGCAGGGTCAGCGGCAGCTCGGTGAGCCTGTCGCCGACCCGCGTGCCCCCGCCCGGCCGGGAGAAGACCGTCCGCCCCTCGGCCGCGTCCCGGCCCGAGGCCGACCACAGCTGGTAGATCAGCAGGTCGGCGACCGCGGTCGGCGGGAGCAGCGTCTCGTACCGTCCCGCGGGCAGCTCCACGCGCCGCTCGGCCCAGCCCAGCCGTACGGCCAGCTCGGCGTCGAGCGCCCCCGGATCGACGTCCTTGAAGTCCCGCGTGGAGCGGCCGGCCCACGCCGAGCGCGTACCGTCCGGGGACTTGGCGTTCAGCTCCAGCGTCCCGGTCGGCTGGTCGTGGCGCAGCCGCAGCCCCGTGGACGTGCCCAGATAGGTCGAGACCAGTTCGTGGTTGGCGAACCCGTACAGCTCCCGTTCGCCCGCACGCGCGCGGGCGAACGAATCGCCGAGCGCCGGGGCGAAGTCGGCGAACACCGCCGAGGAGGTCTCGGCGGGCGCGTCCGTGAAGTCCGGGGACCGCGGCACACCGGAGACCAGGGGCCGCGCGTCCTCGGCGGGGCCGGCCCCGCGCGCGGCCGCCTCGGCGGCCCGCACCAGCGGCTCCAGCTCGTCGGCGGTGACCGCGGAGCGCGAGACGACACCGGAGGCGGTGCCCTCCTTGCCGTCCACGGTCGCGATCACGGTGAGGGTACGGCCGCGGGTCACGCCGTTCGTGGTGAGCGCGTTGCGGGCCCAGCGCAGGTTGGCGGTGGAGTGCTCGTCGGCGATGACGACACAGCCGTCGGCCCGGGACAGCGCGAGGGCCTGCTCGACGACCTCGTGCGGCTTGTTGGTGCGGGCGCTCATCGACCGGCCTCCTGCGTGGTGTTGAGGATGTTGACGCCCTTGAACAGGGCCGAGGGGCATCCGTGTGAGACGGCGGCGACCTGCCCGGGCTGGGCCTTGCCGCAGTTGAACGCGCCGCCCAGGACATAGGTCTGGGGACCGCCCACGGCCGCCATGGACCCCCAGAAGTCGGTGGTCGTCGCCTGGTAGGCGACGTCCTTCAGCTGGCCGGTGATCCGCCCGTTCTCGATCCGGAAGAAGCGCTGCCCGGTGAACTGGAAGTTGTAGCGCTGCATGTCGATCGACCAGGACCGGTCGCCGACCACGTAGATCCCCCGGTCGACCCCGCCGATCAGGTCCTCCGTGGACAGCCCCGCCGGATCCGGCAGCAGCGAGACGTTGGCCATCCGCTGCACCGGCACGTGCCCGGGGGAGTCGGCGTACGCGCACCCGTTGGACCGCTCGAACCCGGTCAGCCGGGCGATCCGCCGGTCCAGCTGGTAGCCCACCAGCGTGCCGTCCTTCACCAGGTCCCAGGACTGCGCCTGGACGCCCTCGTCGTCGTAGCCGATGGTGGCCAGGCCGTGCTCGGCGGTGCGGTCGCCGGTGACGTTCATCCGCTCCGAGCCGTAGCGCAACCTGCCCAGCTGGTCGAAGGTGGCGAAGGAGGTGCCGGCGTAGGCGGCCTCGTAGCCGAGGGCGCGGTCCAGCTCGGTGGCGTGGCCGATCGACTCGTGGATGGTCAGCCACAGATTGGACGGGTCGACCACCAGGTCGTACAGGCCCGGCTCCACGCTCGGCGCGCGCATCTTCTCGGCCAGCAGCTCCGGGATCCGCTCCAGTTCGCCGTCCCAGTCCCAGCCGGTCCCCTGCAGGTACTCCCAGCCGCGGCCGACCGGTGGCGCGATGGTGCGCATCGAGTCGAACTCGCCGCTGGACCCGTCCACCGACACGGCCGTCAGTTGCGGATGCAGCCGCACCCGCTGCTGGGTCGTCACGGTCCCGGCGGTGTCCGCGTAGAACTTGTTCTCGTGCACCGTGAGCAGCGAGGCGTCCACGTGGTCGACGCCGTTCGCGGCCAGCAGCCGGGCGCTCCAGTCCGCCAGCAGCGCCGACTTCTCCTCGTCCGGCACCGAGAACGGGTCGATCTCGTACGACGAGACCCACGTCCGGTCGGCGTGCACCGGCTCGTCGGCCAGCTCCACCCTCCCCCACTGCCCGAAGGGCGTGGGAGACGCCCCCACGTCCGACCCGGCCGCCTTGATCACCTGGGCGGACAGCTTGGCCATCGCCACCGCCTGCGAGGCGACCCGCGCGGCGGCGTCCATGGTCAGATCCACCCCGGACGCGAAGCCCCACGCACCGTCGTGCACGACCCGCACCGCGTACCCGAGGTCGGTGGTGTCCGACGACCCGGCGGGCCTGGCGTCCCTGAGCCGCCAGGACGCGCTGCGCACCCGCTCGAACCGGAAGTCCGCGTGCTCGGCCCCCAGCGCACGCGCGCGGGCGAGCGCGGCGTCGGCGAGGGCCCGTAGGGGAAGCGCCGTGAAGGCTTCGTCGATGGAATGAGGCACCGAGGTCTCCCTGCTGTCGTGGCCTGTAGCGTCCGATCATGTCGCGGGAGCGGCCCGGCGGACCACACCTTTCCCTGCCGGACCGGGCCCTTTCTGTAGGGACCCGACAGCGACGCTCCCGCGCCACTGTCGGTGCCCGATTGCCCGCGGCAGCGGCTCGACCGATAGGTTTTCGATGAACCCGCCTGTCACCCTGCTGTTCGGGCGGGTCGTCCGACCGCATCAGACCGCAATCGAAAGGGTGATCCGTTGAGCCGCTCGGTTCTCGTCACCGGAGGCAACCGGGGCATCGGCCTCGCCATCGCCCGCGCGTTCGCCGACGCCGGCGACAAGGTCGCGATCACGTACCGCTCGGGTGAGCCGCCGGCCGGCTTCCTCGCCGTCAAGTGCGACATCACCGACCCGGAGCAGGTGGAGCAGGCCTACAAGGAGATCGAGGACCAGCACGGCCCGGTCGAGGTCCTGATCGCCAACGCCGGTGTCACCAAGGACCAGCTCCTGATGCGCATGTCCGAGGAGGACTTCACCTCGGTCATCGACACCAACCTCACGGGCACCTTCCGCGTCGTCAAGCGCGCCAACCGCGGCATGCTGCGGGCCAAGAAGGGCCGCGTCATCCTCATCTCGTCGGTGGTCGGCCTGCTCGGCTCCGCGGGACAGGCGAACTACGCCGCCTCCAAGGCCGCCCTGGTCGGCTTCGCGCGCTCCCTCGCCCGTGAGCTGGGCTCGCGCAACCTCACCTTCAACGTCGTCGCGCCCGGCTTCGTCGACACCGACATGACCAAGGCGCTCACCGACGAGCAGCGCGGGAACATCGTGTCGCAGGTGCCGCTCGGCCGGTACGCGCAGCCGGAGGAGGTCGCCGCGGCGGTGCGGTTCCTCGCCTCTGACGACGCCTCGTACATCACTGGAGCCGTCATTCCTGTTGACGGCGGACTGGGAATGGGTCACTGATCACCATGAGCGGAATTCTCGAGGGCAAGCGCATCCTGGTCACGGGTGTGCTGATGGAGTCCTCCATCGCCTTCCACGTCGCCAAGCTCGCCCAGGAGCAGGGTGCCGAGATCATCCTGACCGCTTTCCCGCGGCCGACGCTGACCGAGCGCATCGCCAAGAAGCTGCCGAAGCCGACCAAGGTCATCGAGCTGGACGTGACGAACGAGGAGCACCTCGCGCGGCTGGCCGACGTCGTCGGCGAGGAGCTGGGCGGCCTCGACGGCATCGTCCACTCCATCGGCTTCGCCCCGCAGGACGCCCTCGGCGGCAACTTCCTCAACACGCCGTTCGAGTCGGTGGCCACCGCCATGCACGTCTCGGCGTTCTCGCTGAAGTCGCTGACCATGGCCTGCCTGCCGCTGATGCAGAACGGCGGCTCGGTCGTCGGCCTCACCTTCGACGCCTCGTTCGCCTGGCCGCAGTACGACTGGATGGGCCCGGCCAAGGCCGCCCTGGAGGCCACCAGCCGCTACATGGCGCGTGACCTCGGCAAGCAGAACATCCGCTGCAACCTGGTCTCGGCGGGCCCGATCGGCTCCATGGCCGCCAAGTCCATCCCGGGCTTCGGCGAGCTGGCCTCGGTGTGGGACAGCCGCGCCCCGCTGGAGTGGGACCTGAAGGACCCGGAGCCGGCCGGCAAGGGCGTCGTCGCCCTGCTGAGCGACTGGTTCCCGAAGACCACGGGCGAGATCATCCACGTCGACGGTGGTCTGCACGCCATCGGCGCCTGACCGCCACCACGGCTTCGACCTGCGGCGAAGGCCCGCGCCCCCTCGGGGACGCGGGCCTTCGCCGTCATCGGGGCGGCCGCGCTGCTGTCACCCGTTCGGCTCACCGGCCGGGCCGCCGCCGCCCCGACGGCGGATCCTGGACTCACCTTCCCCCCACGACCTCACCCCAGGACTCTCACCGCGCGATTTCCCTCCGCAGCCCGGCCGAGGAGGTCCCCTTGTGCGCCTGTTCCGCAGCCTGGCCCCGCTGACGCTGGCCGTGGCCCTCGTGCTCTCGCTGCCGTACGACGCGATGTCGCACCCGCGCGCGGGTGACGGAAAACCCCCCGCGCCGAACCTGTTCGGCGCCGCGTGCCGCACGACCGTGAGCGGCTCCCACGTGGTGGCCTACTGCCACAATCCCTATGTCGACACGGACCGTGTCCGACTGCACATCGAGTGCGCCCGCTGGTGGGACATCGACACCGACACGGACCCGGTGGACGCCGGGGCCGCCATGACCGTACGGCTCACCGGCCGGTGCTGGAGCGACGTCGCATCGGCCTGGATCAGCCACCAGAGGGAACGCTGAACCGGTCCGGCCGGCACAGGAACGGATAGCTCGCGGCCTCGGCCGCCGCCGCCTGCGCGTCCCCCGCGCGGATCGCCTCCACCAGCCGGGTGTGGTCCATGTGCGTCTCCGGCGTCAGTTCGGCGCCGACATCCGCGCGCAGCCAGTCCCGCAGCACTTCCCCCAGGTCCGCGTACATGGCCACCATGACGTCGTTGTGCGAGGCCGCCACGACGGCCAGGTGGAAGGTCGCGTCGGCCGTCACGAAGGCCTCCGCCTCCCCGGCGCGCCACGCCTCCTCACGCCGCGCCAGCAGCGTGTCCAGCTGCCTGAGGTCCCGCTCGGTGCGCCGCTCGGCGGCCAGCTTCGCCGCCGCCGACTCCAGGGTGGAACGCAGCTCCGCGATGTGCCGGGGATCGGCGTCGGCGAAGCGGCGGTGCATCACACCGGCCAGTTCGCTCGTCGCCACCACATAGGTGCCGGAACCCTGGCGGATGTCCAGCAGCCCGTTGTGCGCGAGCGCGCGGACCGCCTCGCGGACGGTGTTGCGGGCGACACCGAGCTGCTCGACCAGTTCCGGCTCGGTCGGAATGCGCGAGCCGACCGGCCACTCACCGGCGGTGATCTGGTTGCGCAGTTCGGAGATGACCTGTTCGGACAGCGCCGACCGGCGCGGGTGGCTCAGGGGCATGGCACACCTTCGCACGACGAGCGGAAGCGGAAGCACCGCGGGAATGGACAACCAATCATCCCATGATTCTATGATGGGCCTCATGGTGAGCGAGGAAACACGGACAACGGCAACCCGGACGGGGGACGCCGGGGGCGCCCGGACCGCGGATGCCCCTACGGCGATGTCACCCGGCGAACACGGCACGGCCGTCGCGGCGAGCGCGACCGGGCCGACCTCCGGCGCGGGTCGCCCGCGCGCGTGGGCGGTACGGCTGGTCGTCGTCGGCATCGTGCTGTCCGCGCTCAACCTCCGCCCGGCCATCACCAGCCTCGGCGCCCTGCTGGAGGAGGTCCGCGACGGACTCGGCATGAGCGGCAGCGTGGCCGGCCTGCTCACCTCCGTGCCCCCGCTGTGCTTCGCCGTCTTCGGCGTCACCGCGCCCCGCCTGGCCCGCCGGTTCGGCCCGGCCGCCGTGGTGTGCGCCGGCATGGCCGCGATCGCCACGGGACTGGTGATACGTCCGTTCGTCGGCGGTACGGCCGGATTCCTGGCCGGCAGCGCTCTGGCCCTCATGGGCATCGCCGTCAGCAACGTCCTGATGCCCGTCATCGTCAAGCGCTGGTTCCCCGACCGGGTCGGCTCCATGACCGGCCTGTACTCGATGTCCCTCGCCCTCGGCACCTCCCTCGCCGCCGCGGTGACCGTCCCGCTGACCGACGCGATGGGCGGCAGCTGGCGGTCGGGCCTCGCCGTCTGGGCGATCATCGCCGCGGCCGCCGTCCTGCCCTGGCTGCCGCTGGTGCGCCACCGGGGCCCGGCCACCGCGCCGCGGCCGGAGCGGACTTCCACCGCGGCGCCCGCGGCGGCGGAACAGCAGGCCACCCTGCGCATCACCCGCAGTCGCACCGCGTGGGCACTGGCCGTCTTCTTCGGCCTGCAGGCCACCGCCGCCTACATCACCATGGGCTGGATGCCGCAGATCTTCCGGGACGCCGGAGTCCCGGCGAGCACCGCGGGCGTGCTGCTCGCGGTCACCATGGCGATGGGCGTGCCGCTGGCCTTCGTCATCCCCAGGGTCGCCACTCGGCTTCCCCACCAGGGGCCGATCGTCCTCGTACTGGGCGTCTGCGGCCTCGCCGGTTACGCCGGTCTCTACTTCGCGCCGGCCGGCGGCGCCTGGGCCTGGGCCCTGCTGCTGGGCGTGTCCAACTGCGCGTTCCCGCTGGCGCTCACGATGGTCGGCATGCGGGCGCGCAGCGGCCCGGGCGTGGCCCAGCTGTCCGCGTTCGCGCAGAGCACCGGCTATCTGATCTCCATCCCCGGCCCGCTGCTGGTCGGCGTGCTCTACCAGCAGAGCGGCGGCTGGGGGCTGCCGATCGCCCTCATGGCGGCCCTGATGCTGCCCCAGCTGGCCGTGGGTTACCTGGCGGGCCGCGACCGCACCGTGGAGGACGAGGCGGCCACCGCCTGAGCGATCGTCCGGCACAGGGGCGCCGCCTGGTGCGCGGGCCGTCCGGCATACGGGGGGATCGGCCGACGGATCGATAGGCCGACCGGTCGACCCCGGCGCGGTCCACCGGACGAGGGGTGCGAAACTGGGCACATGGAGCCTGTCCTCGACCCGAACCCCAAGAACGGCCAGAAGAAGATGCTGCTCGTCTTCGGCTCGTTCTTCGCCATCTTCGTGATCATCGCCGTCATCGCGACCATCGCGTCCCCGTGACGGCCGCCCCGCGGGTGGATGGTGGGGCTGGCCCCACCATCCCCTAGGGGGCCAGGGTCAGGGTCAACTGGGTGGACTTCCGGATGGGTTGGCGGCCCCCGACTCCGTAACTTCGAGATGTGACCGCACGAGGCGGTCACGGACCCGCTCGAAGACCTCGGAGGCGATCATGTCCGCCCGCACCCCCTCCCGGCCCCACCCGGCGACCACGGGCGGCGTCGATCTCCGGCTGCCCTGGTGGGCCCTCGCCCTGCCCGCGCTCGCCTTCACCGTGCTGCTCGCGCTGATACTCAATCCGTCGGACGCCCACGCGGCCGGTGGCGATCCGGCGATAGCCCACCTCTTCGAGCACGCCCAGCATCTGGTCACCCGCTGACACCCGGTCGCCTCGCTCGGTGAATCCGCATGTCAACTCCCTGCGCCGCCTGGCCTGTTTCATGCGAAGCTGGAACGCATGAGCGCCGCAGAACCTCGCAGTGTCGTCCTCTTCCGGCATGCGAAAGCAGACTGGCCCCAGGTGTCCGACCATGAGCGTCCGCTCGCCGAGAGGGGCCGCAAGGACGCCGCGGTCGCCGGACGCAGGCTGGCCGACACCGGCATCACCTTCGACCTGGCCCTGTGCTCCACCGCGGTCCGGACCCGCGAGACCTGGAAGCTCGCCGTCCATGAACTGGCGCACCGGCCGAAGACCGTCTACGAGGAGCGGGTCTACGAGGCCTCGCCCGGCGAGCTGATCGCCGTGCTCAACGAGATCCCGGACGACGTGCGGAACGTGATCATGATCGGCCACAACCCGGGCGTGCACGGCTTGGCCGACATCCTGGCCGGCGCCGCCGAGGGCGACGCCCGCGACCGGATGAACCGCCGGGGCTTCCCGGCGGCGGCTTTCGCCCTGCTGTCCTTCGAGGGCCCCTGGAAGGGACTGGAACCGGGCGTGGCCACGCTCAGCGACTACTGGGCTCCCGCAGAGTGACCTGCCCGTAGCGACCTGCCCCTGATGACCTGCCTGTGAGGCGGTCGCCGTGGGGCGCGGTGCGGTGGCCGTGCGGCGTTACGGTGGCGTCGGCGGCGGTGGCCGCCGGGAACAGGAGGGCGGGCAGCGGGCGGGGCGCCGGCCTCGCACGGCCTTACCCGGGGCCCGGGCGGACCGGTCCGGGCCCTCCGGGCCCGGGACCCACTCGTCCCGCTCAGGCTCGTCCCGCTCAGGCTCGTCCCGCTCAGTCCTCGTCGTGTGTGTCGGCCGCCTCGACCTCTTCACGGGTGATGCCGAGCAGATACAGGACCGTGTCGAGGAAGGGGAAGTTCACCGCCGTGTGCGCCGCCTCGCGGACCACCGGCTTGGCGTTGAAGGCGACGCCCAGCCCCGCCGCGTTCAGCATGTCCAGATCGTTGGCGCCGTCGCCGATCGCCACCGTCTGTACCAGCGGCACCCCCGCCTCCGCGGCGAACCGGCGCAGCAGTCGCGCCTTGCCCGCGCGGTCCACGATCTCCCCGGTGACCCGTCCCGTCAGCTTGCCGTCGACGATCTCCAGCGTGTTGGCCTGGGCGAAGTCGAGCCCCAGCCGCTCCTTGAGATCGTCCGTGACCTGGGTGAAGCCACCGGAGACGACCCCCACCTGGTAGCCGAGCCGCTTCAGGGTGCGGATCAGGGTGCGGGCGCCCGGGGTCAGCCGGACCTCTTCGCGTACCTTCTCCACCACCGAGACGTCCAGCCCCTTCAGCAGCGCCACGCGCGCGTGCAGCGACTGCTCGAAGTCCAGCTCACCGCGCATCGCCGACGCCGTCACCTCGGCGACCTCGTCCTCGCAGCCGGCGTGCGCCGCGAACAGTTCGATGACCTCGTCCTGGATGAGCGTGGAGTCCACGTCCATGACCACCAGCCGCTGGGCGCGCCGGTGCAGGCCCGCCGCGACGACCGCGATGTCGACACCCAGTGCCGCCGCGTCCAGGGCCAGCGCCGTGCGCAGCGGCTCGGTCTCCACCCCGGAGACCGCGAACTCCACGGCGGTCACCGGGTACTTGGCCAGCCGGAAGATGCGGTCGATGTTGCCGCCGGCCTTCGCGATGCGGGCGGCGATGGCGGCCGTCGACTCGGCGGTCAACGGATGGCCGAGAACGGTGACCAGGGACCGTCCGAGGCCACGCGGCCGGTTGTCACCGCGTCCCGAGATGATCTCCGCCTGTATCTTCATCGACTCGGCCCAGCTGTGCACGGTGGACCGCAGGTCGCCCTCCAACCCGGCCGCCGGCGGTGTGACCAGTGCGCACAGCACCAGGCGGCCCCGGGTGACGACCTGCTCGATATCGACCACGTCGACGGAGTAGGCGGCGAGGGTGTCGAAGAGGCCGGCCGTGATGCCCGGCCTGTCCTTGCCGAAAATCTTGACGAGGAGAGTGGGGACCTCGGAGGTCTGCGAAGCGCTCATGGTGTCACCACCGTATCCGGCACCCAGTGCCTGCCGCCGTGGAGGTCCGTCTGACGGACACGGAACAATGGGTGTCGGGCCGGTGTCGGGGATCTTGCCGCCTGAAGACGGCGCGAACACCGGCGCGCGCTGCCCCCGGTTCCACCACGACTCTGCCACGGGACGCCCCGGCGAGCAGGTCGAGGGACTACGGGTTCGACAGGCGCCCGCCGCCCCGGCGGCCCCCTCCTTCACTCACGCCTTCACTCACGCGTCGGGTTGACCGGCGGAGGGGGAGGCGGGGGAGGGGGCGGCGGCCACCCGGAGCCACCGTCCGGACCCGGCGGGCGGCCACGCGATCGCCGGGTGCGGCGGCCTGGGGGCGGCGGGGGAGCGGGGTCGAGTTGCCCGGCGATGGTGGGGGCGTCGTACACGGCGTCGCCGTCCGGGCGAGGAGGCGCGTCCCGCACCTCCTCGGGCACCCGGAGATAGGGGTTGGTCCCGGGGTTGGGCGGCCGGTACGACGCCCTCGACGCATACGGCCCGACACCCCGATCCCCGGCCGCACCACCCGGGGCATCATTCCGGCCGGGATCCCGGGCACCCTCACCGTCCGGCCCCCCTCCAACCCCGGCGCGTCCCGGTCCGCCGGCCCCCGGGGCGTCGCCGTACGCCCGGCCCCCGCCACCCCCGGCGCCTGCCCGCTCGCCGTACCCGGCACCCTCTGCCGCCCCGGCCGTCCACGGCACCGTCGTTCCCGCGGCACCTGCCCCACCAGCCCAGGCCACCGGCCCCGCCACCCCGGCCGCCGGTGGCCCCGCCACCCCGGTCACCGATGACCGCGCCACCCCGGTCGCCCGCGCCCCCACCGCTCCTCGCGCCCCCGCCGCCCATGCTCCCGTCGCTCCCGCCCCCGCTCCCCAGGCCGCGCCCAGGAGGAGTGCCGTGCCGAGGTGGGCGTGCAGGGTGAGACCGGCGGCGGAGGTGTCGATGCCGAGGACGGACAGGGAGGCGTCCACGGACACGTCCGTCAGCCAGGCGAGCAGGGGCAGGGCGAGCGCGGTGGCGACCCCCAGTCGCAGCGCGCACCGGCCGGCCAGGCGCGGGACGCTGTCGGCGGCCCGGGTCGCGGGCGTGCGCACCGCGGTCAGCACGCCCGCCAGCAGCATCGTGACCACGGCCGCCACCGCCAGCAGCCATACCCGCCCGTCCAGTCCGGCCATCCGGCCCAGCGTCACCGGCCGGTCGGACGGCGTGCCGAGGAGCTGGTCCACGGGATGGGGCAGGACGTCGACGAGAACACCGGTGGCGCGGCCGTCCCAGGGGACGAACAGGCCGAGCGGGAGACCGAGCCAGGTCCCGTTCGGCGCGCCGAGCAGCGCGGCGCCCGCGATCCGGCGTGGGTGGTCGTCGCCGGCCGCCGCGTACACCGCGGCCGCCGCCCCGGCCGCCACGGTCAGCAGCACGACCGTGACGAGCGCGGAGACAGCCGGCCGGACCGCCCGGTGTACGACGGCCCAGCCCGGCGGCAGGGGGGCGCGGCGGCCGGCGAGCAGCGCGATCACCAGGACTCCGGCGCACCAGCCGAGTCCGCCGAGCAGCGTGGCCGGGGTGTCCACGGTGAATCCGACCGCCGCCTTGGCGTCGATCAGGTCGCCGATCCGGTGCGGCAGCAGGCCGCCCACCTCACCGAGGCCCGGGAGGCTCAGGCCGCCGCCCCCCTTGCCGCCCGCGCCGGGCACCGCGTCCATGCCGAGCGCGCCGCCGTCGATGGTGATGACGTCGTGCCCCGCCCAGGCGAGACCGCCCAGCATCGCCACGAACAGCACCGTCACCGTGCCCGCCCGCGCGAGGAGTTCGGCGGACGCGACGACAACTCCGGCCCGGCGCAGGGACCGTAGGAAGACCCAGGACAGCAGCAGGGCACCGGCCAGGCTCACCCCGAGTGGCGTGATCTGGAGGGCGGTGTGGGCCTCGGCCCCCTTGAGGCCGAACGCCGTCACATCGCCCGACGGCGTCACCGAACCACCGGCAGCGAGCGCCACGACTGCCGCCGTCATGGGCCCAAGTGAGCCCGAGGCGTCGGCCCGCAGCAGGTGCAGACCGAGCGCGGCGACCGCCGCCATCCCGATCAACGCCCAGCTCACCGCGGCCATCGCCGACAACAGGATGTCCGTCCAGGGCAACCTCGTACCGTGTCGGGCGGTGTCGACGCCCGTGGCAGCGCTCATGGCAGACCCCCCGATCCGCGGCGCGGCCGTCACCACCGCGCTTGTCCCCTCTCGCGGGGGTTACCACTGTCCTGCCCGGTTTCAACCGCGTCAACGGGGCGAGTCGGAGCGCGCGCGGGCGAAGTTGGCAAGGCCCGGGTTTCGGTCAGAGGGCCGAGCCTGAAATAGTTCCCCACGATGTTCGACATCCCTAGACTCCCTGCGATGGGGGAAATTCGGGGGACAACTCAGTGGGGCATGGAGTGCCGGAACTCGTACTGGAATCAAATGGACGTACCTGGACGCTCGATCCGTCCAGGCCTTACACCTTGGGCCGCGATCCGCAGGGGGACGTCGTCTTCGACGACGCAAGGGTCTCCTGGCGGCACGCCACCGTCAGCTTCAACGGCCGCGGTTGGGTCATCGAGGACCACGGCAGCACCAACGGCACGTTCGAACAGGGCCGCCGGATCCAGCAGATGGAGATCGGACCCGGTTCATCGCTGCACCTCGGCAACGCGACGGACGGGCCGCGGCTGAACCTCTCCGCGGCCGCCGCGCCGTACGCGGCCCAGGGGGCCGGCGCTCCCGCCTGGGCGCAGCAGCAGGCCGCGACTCAGCCGCCGCCCGTACACCAGCAGCCCGCCGCCCAGCAGCCGCCGCAGCCCGGCTGGCAGCAGGCGGAGCAGCCGCGGCAGGCGCCCGCGTTCCCGCAGCAGGCCGGCCCCGGTGATCCGTACGCGCAGCACACCCCCGGTGGTGACGAGGGGGCGCAGCCGGCCCACGGCGACCGCAGCCCGACCACGTTCCACCAGTTCTCGCTCGGGCGTGTGATGCGTATCGGCCGTGCCCTGGAGAACGAGCTGGTCGTCTCCGACCTGCAGGTCTCCCGCAACCACGCCGAGTTCCACGCCACGCCCGACGGCCGCTTCGAGATCCGCGACCTCGGCTCGCACAACGGCACCTACGTCAACGGTCAGCCGATCGCCAAGGGCGGCTCGGCGCTGCTCGGCCCGAGCGACATCGTCGGCGTGGGCCACTCCACCTTCCGGATCGTCGGCGACCGCCTCGAGGAGTTCGTCGACACCGGTGAGGTCTCCTTCTCCGCGCGTCATCTGACCGTCACGGTCGACGGCGGCAAGCAGATCCTGCGGGACGTCTCCTTCGGCGTCCCGGAGAAGTCGCTGATCGCGGTCATCGGCCCGTCCGGATCCGGCAAGTCGACGCTGCTCAAGGCGCTCACCGGCTACCGGCCCGCCAACGAGGGCGAGGTGCTGTACGACAACCGGAACCTGTACAAGCAGTTCGCCGAGCTGCGCCAGCGCATAGGCCTGGTCCCGCAGGACGACATCCTGCACAAGGAGCTGACCGTCAAGAAGGCCCTGAAGTACGCGGCCAAGCTGCGCTTCCCGGCCGACACCACCGGTCAGGAGCGCGACGCCCGGATCGACGAGGTGCTGCGCGAGCTGAAGCTGGACGTGCACAAGGACAAGAAGGTCACGTCCCTCTCCGGTGGCCAGCGCAAGCGGGTCTCGGTGGCCCTGGAGCTGCTCACCAAGCCGTCGCTGATCTTCCTGGACGAGCCGACCTCGGGCCTCGATCCGGGGATGGACCGTGACGTCATGCAGCTGCTGCGCGGTCTCGCCGACGACGGCCGTACGGTCCTGGTGGTGACCCACTCGGTGGCCGAGCTGGCGCTGTGCGACAAGCTGCTGGTGATGGCACCGGGCGGTGCGGTGGCCTACTTCGGGCCGCCGGAGGAGGCGCTGAACTTCTTCGGTTACGACAGCTGGGCCGACGTCTTCTCCGCCTTCGAGAACTACCGCGACTACGACTGGGCCGGCCGCTGGAAGGGCTCGCAGCACTACCAGATGTACGCCGCGGACATCGACGCGGTCGCCCCGCAGTCCGTACACATGCCGCCGCCGCAGGCGATCAGGCCGCCCAAGCCGCAGGGCTGGGGGTCGCAGCTGCTGACCCTGATCCGGCGCTATGTGTCGGTCATCGTCTCGGACAAGGGCTTCCTGGCGCTGACGGTGATCCTGCCCGCGGTCCTCGGCGCGGTCAGTCTGCTGATCGACAGCGACAAGGGCCTGCTGGTGAATCCGGCGGTCAATCCGAGGACCGGCCTCCACGTCCCGAACGGCACGGCCACCACCGTGCTGCTGATCCTCGCCGTCGGCGCCTGCTTCGCGGGTGCCGCGAACTCGGTCCGCGAGCTGATCAAGGAACGGGTCATCTACGAGCGGGAGCGCGCGACCGGCCTGTCCCGCTCGGCGTATCTGATGTCCAAGGTGGTCGTGCTCGGCGCCGTCACGGTGCTGCAGGGCCTGCTGGTGGGGCTGATCGGCTTCGCCAGCCGGGAGATCCCCGGCGAGGGGCTCGTCCTGGGCGGCTCGACCCTGTTCGAGCTGTGCCTGCCGATCATGGCGCTCGGCTTCACCTCGATGATGTTCGGCCTGGTGATCTCCTCGCTGGTGAAGACCGCGGAGAAGACCATGCCGCTGCTGGTGATGTTCGCGATCATCCAGGTCGTCTTCACCGGCTGTCTGTTCACCCTGCACGGCACGCTCGGTGTGAACGAGTTCTCGTATCTGATGCCGTCCCGCTGGGCGGTGGCCGCGGCCGGCACCACGCTGGATCTCAACAAGATCGCGCCCAACACCGACGATCCGACGAGCACCGATCCGCTGTGGGACCACACGGCCTCGGCCTGGACCGTGGACATGCTCGCGCTGATCGCGCTCGGTGTGGTCTGCGGCTTCCTCGTGGCCCGTTTCCTGCGCCGGCACGAGCCGGAGGTCATGCGGAAGTAGCCGCACTCCGCGCGCGTGGCCGCGCCTGGACGTCGCGAAGGGCGGCACCCCGAGAGGTGCCGCCCTTCCGCGCTGCTCAGAGGTCCGCGCCGACCTCAGTACGCGCTGTTGACGTTGTCGATCGAGCCGTACTTGTCGGCCGCGTAGTTGGCGGCGGCGGTGATGTTGGCGACCGGGTCGTAGATGTTCCACGACGTGCCGGTGACGTGGTACGCGGCGAAGGTCGGCGGGATGACCTGCAGCAGACCCTTCGACGGGATGCCGTTGACGGCGTTGACGTCCCAGTCGTTGATGGCCTTCGGGTTGCCGGAGGACTCACGCATGATGTTCTTGTGCAGGCCGTGGTAGCTGCCCGGGATGCCCTTGGACTTCATGATGTCCAGGGCCTGGCGGATCCAGCCGTCCAGGTTGTTCGTGTAGGTCTTCGCGGCGACCGGCTGCATCGGCGTCCGCTGGGCGGAACGGCTCGCGGCGGCCTTGGCGGCGCGCTCCTGCGCGGCCTTCTTGACCGCGGCGTCGATGGCGGCCTTCTTCGCGGCGGCCTCGTCGGCGGCCTTCTTCTGGGCCGCGAAGGTGTCGAGCTTGACGCTCTGCGTGGCGAGCTGGTCGGTGACCGTGCCCTTGACGTTGTGCAGCGCGGTGCTGGTGGCGACCTGGGCGGTCGTGGCCGGGGCGCCGGTGGTGACCGTCTGGGCGCTGCTGGGAACGGCCGAGAAGGCGATGGCGGCGGTGCCGAGGGCGGCGACGCCGGCGACGGCGACCTTGTGCTGCTTGGTCAGGCGACTATGAGCTCGGTTGAAGATGTTCTTAGGCATGGCGTTGGACCTCTTCTGTAGCGCGGAGGTCGCTCCTACGTCCGCCGGGGGCATCTCGGTTCCTCCCACACGAACGCCGCGGGCCGTAAACCCACGGCGCTGAGCGACGAGAGCAATTCTTAGCGGCCGCAAAATGCCGTGGCAAAGGTGTGACGTACGATCCCCGGTAGTGGATCAGGGAAGGGCAAAACGGGACAGACTGGGCTGTCTGCCCCGTTCATATGGGGCTGTTTATCTCCTATGCCCTTTCGTACGTGATGTGCGCCCTATGCGCGGGCTCACATCGAGCACACGCCGATCTCACAGCGAGTTGCCATCGCAATGCTCTATGTGAGGGCCCTCCTCCTGGCGGACGAGGTGGACGTCGCCGAACTCGTGCCACAGGTAGAGCCCCGCCCCGCCTCGTCGTAGACAGGCCCACCGCCGGCCGCCCGGCGACCGCCTCCGGCATCAGCGGATCCGAGGCCTCGGGCGTGCAGCCCAGTAAGTAACCCGTCCGCGCCGGTGCTGCCGCACACTTGGGCGGCTCACCGGCTCCACCACCCGTCCGCCCGGTGAAGGGCCGCGCCGCGCCCGGCATCCCCGCGCTGACCGCCCCCGCCCGTGCTCCCGCAGCACGGGAAGCTCTCACCTGACGCCCACGCCCACCACAACCGCTCCCCGCCCGCCCTCGGTGCCCCTCCGGCACCAGCCGGTCCCTGCCTCGCACCCACACCTCTGTCCTCGCGCGCCCCGCACGCGCGCGTAGCACCCCGTCCGTCCGGACCCCTCGGCTCCGCCCCCATCGCCCGTCGTCCCCGCGCGTGGGCAAGTGCACCACCACGCGCTCGTGCGGGCCGGGGACGAGGGACCTAGACCACCCGGCCTAGGCCCAGCGGACCGGCCCCGGCCACCACAGGGCCGATCCGCCCTGTCAGTGCCCGCCGGTACCGTGAGGAACATGAGTCAAGGCCCCCGGTCCGGCCTCGCGGCGGTCAGCTCCGCTCTGCTGGCCATGAGCAGGCACCTGGAGGTGCGCGACGTCCTCAAGACGATCGTCGCCTCCGCCCGCGAACTGCTCGACGCGCGCTACGCCGCCCTGGGCGTGCCCGACGACCACGGCGGCTTCGCCCAGTTCGTCGTGGACGGCGTCAGCGACGCCCAGTGGAAGGCGATCGGCCCGCTGCCCCGCCAGCACGGCATCCTCGCCGCGATGCTGCGGGACGCCCGGCCCGAACGCCTCGCCGACGTGCGCGAGGACCCCCGCTTCGAGGGCTGGCCGGACGCCCACCCCGACCTGGTCGACTTCCTGGGACTGCCCATCCGCGACGGCGACGAGGTCCTCGGCGCGCTGTTCCTGGCCAACAAGGTGCGCCCCGGGCACGGACACCCCGAGGACTCCGGGACGGACGGCGGCTGCGGCTTCACACAAGAGGACGAGGAACTGCTCGCCACCCTCGCCCAGCACGCCGCCATCGCGCTCACCAACGCCCGCCTGTACGAGCGCAGCCGCGAACTGACCATCGCCGAGGAACGCTCCCGCCTCGCCCACGAACTGCACGACGCCGTCAGCCAGAAGCTCTTCTCCCTGCGCCTGACCGCCCAGGCGGCGGCCGCGCTCGTCGACCGCGACCCCGCCCGCGCCAAGGACGAACTGCACCAGGTCGCCGTGCTCGCCGCCGAGGCCGCCGACGAACTGCGCGCCGCCGTCGTGGAGTTGCGGCCCGCCGCCCTGGACGAGGACGGGCTGATCGCCACCCTGCGCACCCACACCCGCGTCCTGGACCGTGCCCACAACGCGCGCGTGACCTTCACCGGCGACGGCTTCCGCGCCCTGCCCGCCGCCCAGGAGGAGGCCCTCCTGCGGGTCGCCCAGGAAGCCCTGCACAACGCCCTGCGCCACTCGGGCGCCGCTCATGTCGACGTGAGTGTCGAGCGGCGCGGGCGCGGGGCCGTGCTGCGCGTCACCGACGACGGCGGCGGCTTCGATCCCGGTGCGGTCCGCCGGGCCGGACGCCACCTGGGCCTGGTCTCCATGCGGGACCGGGCGAGCGGGGCCGGCGGCGCCCTGACCGTGGAATCGGCGCCCGGGAAGGGCACCACGATCGAGATGGAGGTCCCCGGTGGGTGAGACGATCAAGGTGCTCCTGGTCGACGACCACCAGGTCGTCCGCCGGGGACTGCGCACCTTCCTGGAGGTGCAGGACGACATCGAGGTCGTCGGCGAGGCCGCCGACGGCGCCGAAGGGGTCGCCCGGGCCGAGGAACTGCGGCCCGACGTCGTCCTCATGGACGTCAAGATGCCGGGCACCGACGGCATCGAGGCCCTGCGCAAGCTCCGGGAACTCGCCAACCCCGCGCGCGTGCTGATCGTCACCAGCTTCACGGAGCAGCGCACGGTCGTCCCGGCGCTGCGCGCGGGCGCCGCCGGGTACGTCTACAAGGACATCGACCCCGACGCCCTCGCCGGTGCCATCCGCTCCGTGCACGCCGGGCACGTCCTGCTCCAGCCCGAGGTCGCCGGCGCCCTGCTCTCCCAGGAGGAGCCCGGCACCGGCCAGGGCAGAGGGGGATCGCTCACCGAGCGGGAGCGCCAGGTACTGGGCCTGATCGCGGACGGCCGCTCCAACCGGGAGATAGCCCGGGCCCTCGTCCTGTCCGAGAAGACCGTCAAGACGCACGTCTCCAACATCCTGATGAAGCTCGACCTCGCCGACCGCACCCAGGCCGCCCTCTGGGCCGTACGCCACGGCATGACCAGCTGAAACGCCCTCGCCAGAGGATCACGCACGGCTATCCGGGGGTATCGCTCCGGACCGGGATTCATACCGTCGTGGGAATGTCACCCGGATGGCGCATCCTCCGGCGATCTCCGCCGTTCTCCAGTGCGTGCCGCGGAGAACCGCCGTGGTGAACGTCCAGGAGGGGTTGAAAGTGCAGAACCTGAAGAAGGCAGCGGCCGTGACGATGGTGGCGGGTGGCCTGGTGGCCGCCGGAGCGGGCATGGCCTCCGCCGCGAACGGTGCCTGGGCCGCCGGCGAGGCCCACGGCTCCCCGGGCGTCGTCTCGGGGAACGTCGTCCAGGCCCCGGTGCACGTGCCGGTGAACGCGGTCGGCAACAGCGTGAGCGTCATCGGCGTGCTGAACCCGGCGTTCGGCAACCTCGGCCTCAACCACTGAGGCCGCGCCGACGACGACCCCAGGCCTTCCGGGTTCCCGGAAGGCCTGTCCGGCTGTCACCACGGCGGCGGCGCCGGTAGGTGACAAGGCGTCATATACGGCCCGGCCGGCCAGGAGCGACGCACGGCGACACGACCGCCCCCGACTGACGGGCCGGACCGGGCGACGCTCCTCGCAGACAGCGCCGACGGGGACGGCCGCCGGGCGGTCACCGGAAGACGGCGAGGCGACGGCAAGCGCGCTCCGCAGGCGCCCCCGACGGCACGGCGCCTCCGGGACGACGGCGAGGCGACGGCCGGCCGGGACGCCCCGAGGAGACCGCGACGACGGAAGCACTCCAGGCGCGGCCCGTCCGGTGCGCTCCTATCCGGTGCGCTCCCGTCCGGCGGGCCTCCGTCCGGGGGCCGCGGCGAGCCCGACGCTCAGCGCGCTCCCCGCTCCCGTTCCTCCACGATCGCGTTGTAGGCCGCCACCTGCGCACGCCGGGCCGTCCGCTCCACCGGCCGCAGCGCCGCCCCCCGCGCCGCCATCTCGGAAGCGCTCACCGCGCCCCCGGGACCATGGGCGGACGCCAGCGACACCAGCAACCCCACCCGCTGAGCCAGCTCCAACACCCGCACAGCGCGCGGTGGATAACCGGGCGCCAGCGCCTCCCGTCCGCGCTCCGCCCGCGCCCGGTACGCGTCGATCGCCGCATCCGCCACCGGACCCGATCCGGCGACATCCAGCTTCGCCAGCACCTCGGTCGCCTCCCGCAGCGCCTCCGCCAGCTCCCGCTCCGCCTCGCCCAGCGAGGGCACGTCGGCCGGCGGCGCCTCTCGCACAGGCAGCACGCGCCAGACCACCTCGGCATGCACATCGCCCTCGGGCCCCGCCTCGTACACCTCCGGCACCAGCCCGAACGCGGCGCCGTGACAGACCACCGCCTCCCCCGCCTCCAGGGCCCGCGCGTTGAACTCCGGTGGCCCGCTCAGCCCCAGCGGATGACCGGACGCCGGCAGCGCGACCCGCAGACCGCTCACTCCGAGCGCCCGCAACCGGCCCAGCGCGAGCGTGAGCCCGACCGGCGCGGTCTCCCCGGGCAGCCCCTCGACCCTGTGCACCGTGTCCTCGCCCACAATGGCGAGCGCGGCGTCGTCCGGAGAGGCAAATCCGGCCAATAGGGCATTTCCCCAAGCGGCAAGGCGTCCTGAACGTGGTTCCGAGAGCATGCCCCCACCCTAAGGACAGGACCGATGGAATGGGGCGGGGCACTCGTGGCGTAGATTTCATATGGGCTGCGCCCGCAGGCGCGGCGGACCGAGCCACAGGCGTACGCGACAGCCGAGACCGGCCACACTGCAAGGGGAGACAACGCGCTCATGAGCGATGTTCTGGAGCTTCAGGACGTATCCGTGGTCCGCGAGGGCCGGGCTCTGGTGGACCAGGTCTCCTGGTCGGTGAAGGAGGGCGAACGCTGGGTCATCCTCGGCCCGAACGGCGCCGGCAAGACCACCCTCCTGAACGTCGCCTCCAGCTACCTCTACCCCAGCAAGGGCACCGCCACCATCCTCGGCGAGACCCTCGGCAAGCCCGGCACCGACGTCTTCGAGCTGCGCCCCCGCGTCGGCATGGCCGGCATCGCCCTCGCCGACAAGCTCCCCAAGCGCCAGAGCGTCCTGCAGACCGTCCTCACCGCCGCCTACGGCATGACCGCCGGCTGGCAGGAGGAGTACGAGGACGTAGACGAGCAGCGGGCCCGCGCCTTCCTCGACCGCCTCGGCATGAGCGACTACCTCGACCGGAAGTTCGGCACCCTCTCCGAGGGCGAGCGCAAGCGCACCCTGATCGCCCGCGCCCTGATGACCGACCCCGAGCTGCTCCTCCTCGACGAGCCCGCCGCCGGCCTCGACCTCGGCGGCCGCGAGGACCTCGTCCGCCGGCTCGGCCGCCTCGCCCGCGACCCCATCGCCCCCTCGATGATCATGGTCACGCACCACGTCGAGGAGATCGCCCCCGGCTTCACCCACGTCCTCATGATCCGCCAGGGCAAGGTCCTCGCCGCGGGCCCCATCGAGCTGGAACTGTCCTCCCGCAACCTCTCCCTCTGCTTCGGTCTCCCGCTCGTCGTCGAGCGGGTCGGCGACCGCTGGACCGCCCAGGGCCTGCCCCTGTCCTGACCCCGGCCGGTATCCGCCGCCGATCGGTCCGCTCCCGCCCCGCCCCCTTCGCGCCCTGTCCGCCGCCCGGTCCCGGTCCTACCATGACCACGTGAACGACATAGACGCATGGGTCTGGTGGCTCGTCGGCGCGGCGGCGCTCGGAATCCCGCTCGTGGTCACCGCGATGCCGGAGTTCGGCATGCTCGCGGTGGGAGCCGTCGCCGCCGCGGTCACCGCGGGCCTCGGCTTCGACACCGTGCCCCAGGTACTCGTGTTCGTCGCCGTCTCCGTCGCCCTCATCGCCGTGGTCCGGCCCATCGCGGCCCGCCACAGCAGACAGCGGCCCCAACACGCCACCGGCATCGACGCCTTGAAGGGTAAACAGGCCGTCGTGCTCGAACGGGTCGACGGCTCGGGCGGCCGTATCAAGCTCGCCGGGGAGATGTGGTCGGCCCGCGCCCTCGACGGCGGCCGGGCCTACGAAGTGGGCCAGGAGGTGGACGTCGTGGACATCGAAGGAGCCACCGCGATCGTCATCTGAGGCATCCGGCCACGCGCCGGGCGACGGTCTGTCAGACTCGACCAGCAAGATCTTCGGCATCCGCGAGATCTGCCGAAGGTGCCGAGGCGGAGAGGGGTACGGGGAACACGATGGAACCGGTCATCATCGTCCTGGTCATTCTGGTGGTGTTGGTCTTCATCGCCCTGATCAAGACCATCCAGGTCATCCCACAGGCCAGCGCCGCCATCGTCGAGCGCTTCGGCCGCTACACACGCACCCTCAACGCGGGCCTGAACATCGTGGTCCCGTTCATAGACACCATCCGCAACCGCATCGACCTGCGCGAACAGGTCGTACCGTTCCCGCCCCAGCCGGTGATCACCCAGGACAACCTGGTCGTGAACATCGACACCGTCATCTACTACCAGGTGACCGACGCGCGGGCCGCCACCTACGAGGTCGCCAGCTACATCCAGGCGATCGAGCAGCTCACCGTCACCACACTGCGCAACATCATCGGCGGCATGGACCTCGAACGGACCCTGACCTCCCGCGAGGAGATCAACGCGGCCCTGCGCGGCGTCCTCGACGAGGCCACCGGCAAGTGGGGCATCCGCGTCAACCGCGTCGAGCTCAAGGCCATCGAACCGCCCACCTCCATCCAGGACTCGATGGAGAAGCAGATGCGCGCCGACCGTGACAAGCGCGCCGCGATCCTCACCGCCGAAGGTACGCGGCAGGCGGCCATCCTCACCGCGGAGGGCGAGAAGCAGTCGCAGATCCTGCGCGCCGAGGGTGAGGCCAAGGCGGCCGCCCTGCGCGCAGAGGGCGAGGCCCAGGCCGTCCGCACCGTCTTCGAGGCCATCCACGCCGGCGACCCGGACCAGAAGCTCCTGTCCTACCAGTACCTGCAGATGCTCCCCAAGATCGCCGAAGGCGACGCCAACAAGCTCTGGATCGTCCCCAGCGAGATCGGCGACGCCCTCAAGGGCCTGTCCGGCGCCATGGGCAACTTCGGCCCCTTCGGCGGCGGTGGCCAGGGCAACGGCTCAGGTTCGGTCCCGCCCCAGAGCAAGGGCGCCACGGAACGCCGGGAGCGGCCCGACATCGACTGACGGCGCCCGGACCACGCCGGGGTCCTCTCCGCGCCCTCCCGGGGCGCGGAGAACCGCGCGGACAACCATGGACGACCACGAACGACCGGACGGAACAACCGGTGACTGGCGGCATCGTCCGAACCGCGCGCGACAGGACCGTCAGGCCGCTTCCCCGGCGAGCCACTCGGGAAGCGCGGCGAAGTCCTCCGTCCCCAGGGACAGCAGCATCGCGTCCGCGGGCGTCGGCTCGAAGGGCTCCCTCAGCATCGCCATCCCGGCCTCCTCCGGAGTCCGGTTCGCCTTGCGGTGATTGTCCTCCGCGCACGCGGCGACGGTGTTCAACCAGGTGTCCTGACCGCCCTGCGACCGCGGCAGCACATGGTCCACCGTCGTGGCCCTGCGCCCGCAGTACGCGCACCGGTGCCGATCCCGGACCAGCACCCCCCGCCTCGACCAGGGCGCTTGTCTTCGGAACGGCACTCTCACATAGCGGCACAGCCTGATCACCCGGGGCGCGGGTATGTCCACATCCGCGCCGCGCATACGCAGTTCGGCGTGGGCCTGCTCCACGACGGCCTTGTCCTGAAGCACCAGAACGACGGCGCGGTTGAGAGTCACCGTCGACAGCGGCTCGAAGCTCGCGTTCAGAACCAGCGTGTCCCGCATCCAGCCCACCTCCCGTGTGCACCTGCCCACCCCCCGGCGGGCCCGGATCAACTCTGGACGGGCGGGCCGGGATGGACAACGCAATAAAAAATGCCCGCCTCCGATCACTTCCAAGACCGGAGGCGGGCAAACCTTGCGTGAACGCTCGGCTGAGTCGGCGCGCCGTCAGCCCTCGGCGGCGATCTCGTACTCCCCGACGAGCTGGGCGCGCGCGATCGTGTGGAACCGCAGGTTGAAGCCCACGACGGCCGGAGAGGCGTCCGCGTCCGGGCCGAGCTTCTCCTGGTCCACCGCGTACACCGTGAAGACGTAACGGTGCGGGCCGTCGCCGGGCGGGGGAGCGGCACCCCCGAAGTCCTTCGACCCGTAGTCGTTCCGCGCGTGCACAGCGCCCTCGGGCAGCCCCTCGAACTTGCCGCCGCCCGCACCCGCCGGCAACTCCGTCACCGAGGCCGGGATGTCGAACAGCACCCAGTGCCAGAACCCGCTGCCGGTCGGCGCGTCGGGGTCGTAGCAGGTCACGGCGAAACTCTTGGTCTCCGCGGGGAAACCCGTCCACCGAAGCTGCGGCGAGGTGTCGCCCTCGGACTTGACCTGGTCGGCCTTGAGCGTCGCACCCTCCTCGATGTCCTCGCTCGTCACCGTGAACGACGGCACGGGCGGATGGAAGTCGTGGGGCAGCGGCCGCCGCTTGAGCTCGGTCACCTCGGTACCTCCTGCGTCGAAGACGTGAATCAGCGGTTCCCGAGCCTAGAACCAGTTGCGCTTGCTGCCGACCTCGGACAGCCACTGGTTGAGGTAAGCCGCCCAGTCGGTCCCCTGCCAGTCGTTCAGACCCACCTGGAACGACCGGAAGGTGTCCGAACCCTCGCTGAAGAGCCCCGCCTTCTTGTCCATCTCCAGGACGACGTCCATGGCGTGCTCGTCGGCGACGAAGCTCAGCTCGACCTGGTTCAGACCCCGGTACTGCGACGGCGGGAAGAACTCGATCTCCTGGTAGAAGGGCAGCCGCTGCCGGGTACCGCGGATGTGGCCGCGCTCCATGTCCGCGCTCTTGAACCGGAAGCCCAGCTGGATGAAGGCGTCCAGGATCGCCTTCTGCGCCGGCATCGGGTGCACGTTGACCGGGTCGAGGTCGCCGGAGTCGATGGCCCGCGCGATCGCGAGCTCCGTGGTCACACCGATGTGCATACCGCGCAGGGACTGCCCGTCGATCATGGTGATCGGCGTCTCCCAGGGGATCTCGAGCCCGAACGGCACCGCGTGCACGGCGCCCGCCGCCAGCTCGAAGGCACCGCCGAGCCGCACCTTGGTGAACTCGATGTCCTGCTTGTACTCCTCGTCGCCGCTCTCCACCTCGACCTTGGCCTGCAGACCCACCGACAGGCCCTCGATGTCCTGGTTCACGGACCCGCCCTGGATCCGCACCTCGCCCTGGACGACGCCACCCGGCACGACGTTGACCTCGGTGAGCACCGTCTCGACCGAGGCACCACCGGCCCCGAGGCTCGCGAGCAGCTTCTTGAACGCCATTGACTCTCCCTTGACGATTGGACCCTCGACCCGTACCAACGCGATCCGTCCCCGGCCGGTTCCGCGGGGACGGTGCCCCGTCTGGACTACCCTCGGACGGCATGATCGCGCCCCCGGACCGTACGCCACTGCCCCGCGAGTTCTTCGACCGACCGGTCCTCGAGGTAGCGCCCGACCTCCTGGGGCGCGTCCTGGTCCGGACGACACCCGACGGCCCCATCGCGCTCCGCCTCACAGAGGTGGAGGCGTACGACGGCGCGAAAGACCCCGGCTCGCACGCCTACCGTGGCCCGACGGCCCGGAACGCGGTGATGTTCGGGCCGCCCGGACATGTGTACGTCTACTTCACCTATGGCATGTGGCACTGCATGAACCTCGTCTGCGGTCCGGAGGGCCGGGCGAGCGCCGTCCTGCTCCGCGCCGGAGAGGTCGTGGAGGGCGTCGAACTCGCCCGCAAACGACGGATTTCGGCCCGCAATGACAAGGAACTGGCCAAGGGGCCCGCCCGTCTGGCCACGGCTCTGGAGGTCGACCGGGCCCTGGACGGCACCGACGCCTGCGGCTCCGACGAGACCCCCTTGCGGATACTGACGGGCACGGCCATCCCCTCCGACCAGGTCCTGAGCGGTCCACGCACCGGCGTCGCCGGCGAAGGCGGCAGCGGCGACCTGCATCCCTGGCGCTTCTGGGTGGCCGGCGACCCGACCGTGAGCCCCTACCGGGCCCATGTGCCGCGGCGCCGACGAAGTTGACGCGCCCGTGGAAGGTGCGTAATGTATCCGGAGCCGCTGAACCGGGTACGGCGATCGCCTGCAGCCGGAGCGGCCAACCCACTACCTAGCTCAACCCCTTCACCGGGGTCGATTTCGGCGCGCCCGCGCGCTCGAATTCGAACTCGCGAGACTCGATTATGAGTCGCCGGGGGAATCGGCTAACGTAGTGAATGTCGAAAGGCCGACAGGCGAAAGTCCAAAGCCCCAGACAATCCCGCCGACCGGGAATCGGACGCCGAAAGGGTCTGATAGAGTCGGAACCGCCGGAAAGGGAAACGCGAAAGCGGGAACCTGGAAAGCACCGAGGAAATCGGATCGAGAAAAGATCTGATAGAGTCGGAAACACCGAAGGGAAGCCCGGAGGAAAGCCCGAGAGGGTGAGTACAAAGGAAGCGACCGTTCCTTGAGAACTCAACAGCGTGCCAAAAATCAAC
>NZ_JBITEB010000003.1:0-615286 GCF_044454765.1 Streptomyces sp. NPDC051452 | reverse complement strand
CAGGACATCTACCCCATCGCCTTCGACGCCGACATGGACGGCCTCGTCGAGGAGAGCGTGCGGATCCTGCGCCACTGGATGGAACACGGGGTGCGGATCTTCCGCGTGGACAACCCCCACACCAAGCCCGTGGTGTTCTGGGAACGGGTCATCGCCGAGGTGGGCCGCCGGGACCCCGACGTGATCTTCCTCGCCGAGGCGTTCACCCGGCCCGCGATGATGCACACCCTCGCCCAGATCGGCTTCCAGCAGTCCTACACCTACTTCACCTGGCGCAACACCAAGCAGGAACTCACCGAGTACCTGACGGAACTGTCGGGCGAGGCGGCGGCCTACATGCGGCCCAACCTCTTCCCCAACACCCCCGACATCCTGCCCGGCTACCTCCAGCACGGCGGCCGCCCCGCCTTCGAGGTCCGGGCCGTGCTCGCCGCGACCCTCTCCCCCGCCTGGGGCATCTACAGCGGCTACGAACTGTGCGAGAACACCCCCTTCCGGGAAGGCGGCGAGGAATACCTCGACTCGGAGAAATACCAGCTCACACCACGCGACTGGGAAGCCGCCGCCCGCGAGGGACGCACCATCGCACCCCTGATCACCACACTGAACGACATCCGCCGCCGCAGCCCGGCCCTGCGGCAGCTGCGTGATCTCCACTTCCACCACACCGACCAGGACGCGGTGATCGCCTACTCGAAGCGGAGCGGATCGAACACGGTTCTCGTGGTCGCCAACCTCGACCCCCACCACACCCAGGAAGCCACGGTCTCGTTGGACATGCCGCAACTCGGCCTGGAATGGCACGAGTCCGTGCCGGTGCGCGACGAGCTCACCGGCGAGACCTACTACTGGGGCAGGGCCAACTACGTGCGCCTCGAACCGGGTCACAGGCCCGCGCATGTCTTCACCGTCCTGCGACCGTCCAACCCGCAGATCGGAGGGTCACCCGCCATATGATCGTCAACGAGCCCGTTCCGGACACGTTCGAGGACACACCCGCCAAGGACCGGAATCCCGATTGGTTCAAGCGAGCCGTCTTCTACGAGGTCCTCGTCCGCTCCTTCCAGGACAGCAACGGAGACGGCGTCGGCGACCTGAAGGGCCTGACCGCCAAACTGGACTACCTGCAGTGGCTCGGCGTCGACTGCCTCTGGCTGCCGCCGTTCTTCAAGTCACCGCTGCGTGACGGCGGTTACGACGTCTCCGACTACACCGCCGTACTGCCCGAGTTCGGCGACCTCGCCGACTTCGTGGAGTTCGTCGACGCCGCCCACCAGCGCGGCATGCGCGTGATCATCGACTTCGTCATGAACCACACCAGCGACCAGCACCCGTGGTTCCAGGAGTCGAGGCGCGACCCGGACGGTCCGTACGGGGACTACTACGTCTGGGCCGACGACGACAAGCAGTACCAGGACGCTCGCATCATCTTCGTCGACACCGAGGCCTCCAACTGGACGTACGACCCGGTACGCAAGCAGTACTACTGGCATCGCTTCTTCTCGCACCAGCCGGACCTCAACTACGAGAACCCGGCCGTGCAGGAGGAGATGATCTCCGCGCTGAAGTTCTGGCTGGATCTCGGCATCGACGGGTTCCGGCTGGACGCGGTGCCGTACCTGTACCAGCAGGAGGGCACCAACTGCGAGAACCTGCCCGCCACCCACGCGTTCCTCAGGCGGGTCCGCAAGGAGATCGACGCCCAGTACCCGGACACCGTGCTGCTGGCGGAGGCCAACCAGTGGCCCGAGGACGTCGTCGACTACTTCGGCGACTACACCTCCGGCGGCGACGAGTGCCACATGGCGTTCCACTTCCCCGTCATGCCGCGCATCTTCATGGCCGTACGGCGCGAATCGCGCTACCCGGTCTCCGAGATCCTCGCCAAGACCCCCGCGATCCCCTCCGGCTGCCAGTGGGGCATCTTCCTGCGCAACCACGACGAGCTGACCCTGGAGATGGTCACCGACGAGGAACGCGACTACATGTGGGCCGAGTACGCCAAGGACCCACGGATGCGCGCCAACATCGGCATCCGCCGCCGGCTCGCCCCCCTGCTCGACAACGACCGCAACCAGATCGAGCTGTTCACCGCCCTGCTGCTGTCCCTGCCCGGCTCACCGATCCTCTACTACGGCGACGAGATCGGCATGGGCGACAACATCTGGCTCGGCGACCGCGACGCCGTCCGCACCCCCATGCAGTGGACCCCCGACCGCAACGCCGGCTTCTCGTCCTGTGACCCGGGACGGCTCTTCCTGCCCACGATCATGGACCCGGTCCACGGCTACCAGGTCACCAACGTGGAAGCCTCCATGTCCTCGCCGTCCAGCCTGCTGCACTGGACGCGCCGCATGATCGAGATCCGCAAGCAGAACCCCGCCTTCGGACTGGGCACCTACACCGAACTGCCCTCCTCCAACCCGGCGGTGATCGCCTTCCTGCGCGAGTACGAGGACGATCTCGTGCTGTGTGTCCACAACTTCTCCCGCTTCGCGCAGCCCACGGAGCTGGACCTCAGCCTCTTCGGCGGACGGCACCCGGTCGAGCTGTTCGGCGGGGTGCGCTTCCCCGCGATCGGTGAACTGCCGTACCTGCTCACCCTCGCGGGACACGGCTTCTACTGGTTCCGGCTGCGCCGGGACGCGGTCTGAGCCCACCGGGTGGGGCGGTGGGGCGTTTCCACCGCCCCACCCGGGGCACGCATCAGTAACACCCCGACGACCCGGGGAAAGGACGTGACGCCTGATGGCGGAAACGGTCACCCCTCTTGGCACCACCGGTCCCACGAGTCACCTCCTCACCTCGCTGGACCCCTTGTTGCGCGCATGGCTGCCGCGACAGCGCTGGTTCGCGGGCAAGGGGCGCCCGATCACCGGTCTCATCCCGGTGGCCGCCACCGAACTGCTGCCGCCGGACGGCCGGCTGGGCCTGTACCACCTGCTGGTGCGCGTCGACCAGCCGCCCGCGCCGGGCGCGGCGCCGCACCCCGGCGACTGCTACCAGCTCCTCATAGGCGTGCGCGAGGCGTTGCCGCCCCGGCTGGCGCCCGCGCTGATCGGACATGCCACGGACGGCCCGTTCGCCGGCCGCACGGTGTACGACGCCCTGTACGACCCCCGGCCCGCCGAGGTGCTCCTGGAGGCCCTGCGCAACGGGGCCCGCATCGGCGACCTGCGTTTCGGGCGCGACCCGCGCCAGGAGATCCGCGACGGCCTGGTGGCCCGGCTGATGACCGCCGAGCAGTCCAACTCGTCGGTGGTCTACGGAGATACGTTCATTCTCAAGTTGCTGCGCCGGGTCGTCCCCGGCGTCAACCCCGATCTGGAGCTACCGCTCGCCCTGGCCGGCGAGGGCTGCCCCCGGGTGCCCCCGCCGACGGCTTGGCTGCATGCCGGGCCACGGGACGAGCCCGACGGGTCCTACGTCCTGGCCGTGCTCCAGCCCTTCGTCAGCGGGGCCAGCGACGGCTGGGAGCTGGCGCTGCGCGAGCTGGCCAAGGGCGAGGACTTCGTCGCCGAGGCGCGGGCCCTCGGCCGGGCCACCGCCGAGGTGCACACCGCTCTCGCCCGCGCCCTGCCGACGGTCACCCTCGGCCGTGCCCAGCTGGAGCAGCTGGTCGACGGCATGACCGAGCGGCTGGAGGCGGCCGTACGGGCGGTGCCGGCGCTGCTGCCGTACGCGCCCGGCCTGCGGTCGGCCTACGAGGCGCTGGCCGCCCTCGCCGCCGAGGGCCGCACCTGGACGGCCCAGCGCGTGCACGGCGATCTGCACCTCGGACAGTGTCTGCGCTCGCCGTCGGGCCGGTGGTCGCTGATCGACTTCGAGGGCGAGCCGGCCCGGCCGCTGGCCGAGCGGCGGATGCCCCAGCCGCCGGTGCGGGACATCGCGGGGATGCTGCGCTCCTTCGACTACGCCGCCCACTCGGCGGCTTCGGCGGCCCCGGACTGGGCGCACTCCTGCCGGGCCGCCTACTGCTCGGGGTACGCGGAGGTGAGCGGCCGCGATCCGCGCACCGATCCGGTGCTGTTGCGGGCCTACGAGACCGACAAGGCGGTCTACGAGGTGGTCTACGAGGCCCGGCACCGCCCCGACTGGCTCCCCGTACCGATGTCGGCGATCCGTCGCCTCGCCGCGTCCGAACCGATCTGATCCTCGCCCGGGAGACTCGCTCGTGACGTCCAAGAAGTCAGCCACCAGGAACAAGACAGGCAAGCCGAAGGGGGAGAGGAAGGCCAAGGAGACCCAGGCGCCGCAGGTGCCGCAGGTGCCGCAGGTGCCACCGCAGGCGGCGCCGCCCGTGCTGGAGGCCGCCGTCTCCCCCGCCGTCGACGCCGACGACCGCGGGCGGCTGCTGCACGGCACCCACCACGATCCGCACGCCGTACTCGGCGCCCACCCGGTCCCCGGCGGCGTCGCCTTCCGGGCCTTCCGGCCCGGCGCGCGGGCCGTCACCGTGGTCTCGGGCGACCTGCGCGCCGAACTGCACGACGACGGTGACGGTTTCTTCTCCGGACTGCTCCCGCTGTCCGAGGTCCCGGTCTACCGGCTGCTCGTGGCGTACGACGGCGCCGTGCACGAGACCGAGGACGCCTACCGCTTCCTGCCCACGCTCGGCGACCTCGACCTGCATCTGATCGGCGAGGGCCGGCACGAGCAGCTGTGGCAGGCGCTCGGCGCGCACGTCACGACCCACCAGGGCGTGACCGGCACCCGGTTCGCGGTATGGGCGCCGAACGCGCGGGGCGTGCGGGTCACGGGGAGCTTCAGCTACTGGGACGGCTCCGCCCTGCCGATGCGCTCGCTCGGCTCCACCGGCGTCTGGGAGCTGTTCGTACCGGGGGTCGGCGAGGGCGAGCTGTACAAGTTCGAGATCACCCGCCCGGACGGCTCGCGCACCCTGCGCGCCGACCCGCTGGCCCGCCGTACCGAGGTGCCGCCCGCCACGTCCTCGATCGTGCACGTCTCCCGCCACGAGTGGGGGGACGAGGCGTGGATGTCCGAGCGCGCGAAGACCCCGGCGCACGAGGCGCCCTTCTCCGTCTACGAGGTGCACCTGCCCTCGTGGCGACCCGGTCTGACCTACCGCCAGCTGGCCGAGCAACTGACGGCGTATGTCACGGAGATGGGCTTCACGCATGTGGAGCTGATGCCGGTCGCCGAGCACCCCTTCGGCGGCTCCTGGGGATACCAGGTCACCGGCTTCTACGCGCCGACGGCCCGGCTCGGCACCCCCGACGACTTCAAGTACCTGGTGGACCGGCTGCACCAGGCCGGCATCGGTGTGCTGATGGACTGGGTGCCGGCCCACTTCCCGCGCGACGAGTGGGCGCTCGCCGCCTTCGACGGGCGTCCGCTGTACGAGCACCACGACCCGCTGCGGGCCGCGCATCCGGACTGGGGCACGCTGGAGTTCGACTTCGGCCGGCGCGAGGTACGCAACTTCCTCGTCGCCAACGCCGTGTACTGGTGCGAGGAGTTCCACATCGACGGGCTGCGCGTGGACGCCGTCGCCTCCATGCTCTACCTGGACTACTCGCGCGAGCCGGGCCAGTGGACGCCGAACGAGCACGGCGGCCGGGAGAACCTGGACGCGGTGGCGTTCCTCCAGGAGATGAACGCCACCGTCTACCGGCGCTGCCCCGGCGTGGTGACCATCGCCGAGGAGTCCACGGCCTGGGACGGTGTCACGCGGCCCACCGACCACCAGGGCCCGAGCGGCTTCGGCGGGCTCGGCTTCGGACTGAAGTGGAACATGGGCTGGATGCACGACTCGCTCCAGTACATGAGCCACGATCCCGTGCACCGCAGGTACCACCACCACGAGATGACGTTCTCGATGGTGTACGCGTACAGCGAGAACTACGTGCTGCCCATCTCCCACGACGAGGTGGTGCACGGCAAGCGGTCGCTGGTGTCGAAGATGCCGGGCGACTGGTGGCAGCAGCGGGCCGCCCACCGCGCCTACCTCGGCTATATGTGGGCCCATCCGGGCAAGCAACTGCTGTTCATGGGCCAGGAGTTCGCCCAGGGCGCGGAGTGGTCGGAGGCCCACGGCCCCGACTGGTGGCTGCTCGACCCGTCCTACGGCGCCGAGGCCGACCACCGGGGGGTACGCGACCTCGTCCGCGATCTGAACGCCCACTACCGGGCCACGCCCGCGCTGTGGCAGCGGGACACCGATCCGGCGGGCTTCCAGTGGATCACGGGCGACGCGGCCGACGACAACGTCTTCGCGTTCCTGCGCCTCGACGCCGACGGCACCCCCCTGCTCGCGGTCTCCCACCTGGCCCCGGTGGTCCGCCACGACTACCGCCTCGGGGTCCCCGACGACGTGCCCGCCTGGCTGGAGGTGCTGAACACCGACGCGGGCGGCTACGGCGGCGGCGACGTCACCAACCCGGACGCCGTCAAGCCCGAGCCCCAGCCCTGGCACGGCCGCCCGGCCAGCATCCGGCTGACGCTGCCGCCCCTGGCGACGGTGTGGCTACGGCCGGCGTAGGGCCTGTCGCCGCGAGTCCCGCCCGCCCCCGCCCGGGGCGCCGCCCTCCCCCGGGCCCCCGCTCGCCGGGGGCCCGGGCTTCGGCCTATCCGGCCAGCGCCTTCGGCAGCTCCTCGGTGTACAGCACCCCGAGCCGCTGCGTGGCCCGGGTGAGGGCGACGTACAGGTCGCTCGTGCCGTAGGCGGAGGGTTCGACCACCAGGACCGAGTCGAACTCCAGGCCCTTGGCCTGCCGGGGGTCGAGGAGGACGACGGTCCCGGTCAGGTCGGGCTCGGCGCCGGCCGTGACCCCGTCCAGCCGGGCGGCCAGCCGCCGGTGCAGCCCGCGCGGGGCGATCACCGCCAGCCGGCCCTCGGCCGGGGTGAGTTCGGCGACCGCCTCGGCGACCGCGCCGGGCAGGTCCCCGGCCGCGCGCCGCACCCAGGGCCGCACCCCCGTGGAGCGGACCGAGCTGGGCGGCTGGAAGCCGGGCTGCTCGGCGCGGACCACGGCCGCCGCCAGGTCCATGATCTCGGACGGGGTGCGGTAGTTGACACCGAGACGGGTGTGCTCCCAGCGGTCCTCGACGTACGGGGCGAGGATCTCCGCCCAGGAGCCGACACCGGCCGCCTCGGCGGTCTGCGCGGGGTCTCCGACCAGGGTCATCGAGCGGGTCGGGCTGCGCCGCATGAGCAGCCGCCAGGCCATCGGCGACAACTCCTGCGCCTCGTCGACGATGATGTGGCCGAACGCCCAGCCGCGGTCGGCGGCCGCCCGCTCGGCGGCGCTGCGGTGGTCCGCCTCCTCCTGCCGCTCGGCGAACCGCTCGGCGTCGATGATGTCGTGCGCCGAGAGCACCTCCGAGGCGTCCGGGTCGCCGTCCTCCTTGTCCTCGAACTCATAGCTCCGGGAGGCGTAGGAGACGTCCAGGACGCCCTGCGCGTAGGCGATCTGGGTCTCGCGCTCGCGCTCCGCCCGCGCCCTGGTCAGCCGGTCGTCCTCGCCGAGGAGTTCGGCGGCCTCGTCCAGCAGGGGGACGTCGGCCACGGTCCAGGCGCGGGTCACCGGGCGGCGGACGGCGTCGGCGTCCGCCTCGTCGAGGTAGCCGTCCGGCTCCGCGAGGAAGTCGGCGACCAGCCGCCGCGGCGTGATCCGGGGCCACAACCGGTCCACGGCCGACCACACTTCGGGGTTCTCGGCGAGTTCGTCGCGGATCTGGGTGACGTCCGAGGCGTCGAGCAGGCTGCCGCCGTCGTAGGGGTCGGTGCCCACGCGCTCGGCGTACAGCTCGGTGAGGGTGTTGAGGATGTGCCCCTCGAAGTGCTCACGGGCCGCGTTGTGTGGCAGCTTGGCCGCGCGGGTGCGCTCACGGGCGACGCTCACCAGGCCGTCGTCGAGCATCAGCACCTCGCGGTCGTGCTCGATGGCGATGACGGGGTCGGGCAGCGCCTGCCGGTCGCGTACGACGGCGGCGAGCACGTCGGCCATGCCGGCGCGGCCCTTCACCGCGGCCGCCTCGGGGGTGTCGGTGGCGGTGGCGTGCACGCCGGGGAACAGTTCGCCGACGGTGGCCAGCAGCACCCCGGTCTCGCCGAGGGAGGGCAGCACCTCGCCGATGTAGCCGAGGAAGGCCGGGTTGGGGCCGACGATCAGGACGGCCCGGCGCGCCAGCAGCTCCCGGTGCTCGTAGAGGAGGTAGGCCGCGCGGTGCAGGGCGACCGCGGTCTTGCCGGTGCCGGGGCCGCCCTCGACGACCAGGACGCCGCGGTGGGGCGCCCGGATGATCTCGTCCTGTTCGGCCTGGATGGTCTGCACGATGTCGCTCATGCGGCCGGTGCGCGCCGAGTTCAGCGCGGCCAGCAGCACGGCGTCCCCGCTGGGGTCCTCGTGGCCGGTGCGGACGGTGTCGCCGAGGTCGAGGATCTCGTCGTGCAGGGCGGTCACGGTCCGGTCCTCGGTGGCGATGTGCCGGCGGCGGCGCAGGCCCATCGGGGTGTGACCGGTGGCCAGGTAGAAGGGACGGGCGACGTCGGCCCGCCAGTCGATCAGGACCGGGGTGCGCTCGGTGTCCTCCTCGCGCAGTCCGATGCGGCCGATGTGGTGCGTGGTGCCGTCGGCGAGGTCGATCCGGCCGAAGCAGAGCGAGCCGTCCACGGCGTTCAGGGCGGCGAGCAGCCCCGAGCGCTCGGCGACCAGGATGTCCCGTTCCAGCCGGGCCTGCATGGGCTTGTCGCCCTGGGCGAGCGCGTCCGCGACCGAGGTCTCGGCCGCACCGCGCAGCACGTCCACCCGTGCGTACAGTCCGTCGATGAATTCCTGCTCGTGTCGCAATTCATCGTCCGGAAATTCGGTGTTTGACAATTCCGCTCCCGCCCGGATATACTCTGCTCAGTGAAGTTCTTCGCGACCCGTCGAATCGAAGTCGTGAACCACTGAATATACGCACGAAAATCCCCCGAGCGCAATTGCTCAGGGGATTTTTTCGTGCTCGGGACGGGCGCCTTACAGCAGGTCCGCCAGTTCCTCCAGCAGGCGCCGCTTGGGGCGCGCTCCCACCATCGAGCGCACCGGCTCACCGTCCCGGAACACCATCAGCGTGGGTGTGGCCAGCACGCCGTAGGCGACCGTCGTATCCGGATTGCGGTCGACGTCCAGCTGGACGATCTTCAGCCGGTCGCCCTCCTCGAAGGCGATGTCCCGCAGCACCGGCCCCAGCTGCCGGCACGGTCCGCACCAGTCGGCCGTGAATTGCACCAGCACCGGCAGATCGGCGCCGAGCACCTCCGCCCCGAAGTCGTCGTCCGACACCTCGGCCAGCCCGCTCGTCACGCTCATCGCGTCAGCCCTCCCAGCTCGCACCCGGGTTCCGGGCCTCCCGGAACCAGCGAATCGGCGGCCAGCGCGTCCCGCGCCCGCTCGGCCCGGCGCAGCTGCCCCGCGACGCTCTCCCGCACCGTCGCGAGCTGCCCCATGAGCGCGTCCAGCTCGTCCAGCTTGCGGCGGTAGACCGCGAGCGAGGCCGGGCAGGAGTCGCCGGCGGGGTGCCCGGCGCGCAGGCACTCCACGAACGGCCGCGTCTCCTCCAGGTCGAACCCGAAGTCCCGCAGCGTCCGGATCTGCCGCAGCAACCGCAGGTCGTCCTCGTCGTAGGTGCGGTGCCCCTTGTCGTCGCGCCGGGCGGTCAGCAGCCCCCGCGCCTCGTAGTAGCGCAGGGTGCGGGTGGTGGTGCGGGCCCGGGCGGCCAGCTCGCCGATTCGCATGTCCAGGACCGTAGGCGTTGACGTCGGCGTCAAGTCAAGGGCGGCCGGTCACACGGTCGCCCCGGCCGACTCCTCCACCTCCAGCAGCGATGCGCTGTGCCGCTCCTCCTCGAACGCGCGGCGGCCGCCACGCAGCCCGAACAGGCGCTTGGCCAGGGCGATGTAGAGAACCGCGAGGATGTTGAGGACGAGCGTGGCGATCTTCAGCCAGCTGATCTGCTCGGTGAGTTCCCAGATCTCCAGCGGCAGGAAGGCGGCGGTGGCGACCACCGTCAGGTATTCCGCCCAGCGCTTGGCGTACCACAGCCCGACCGCCTCGACGAGTTCGATCAGCGCGTAGGCGACCAGGAGGACGGCCACCAGCAGCAGCGTGGAGTGCTTGTAACCGAAGGCCTTCTGGATGGAGCCGACCACCGGCGAGTGGTCGAGGTCGTAGTGGAAGTGCCGGAACACCGGGCGGAAGACGTCCAGGTACTCGTGGAAGAGCCGACGCACCGCGTCCTGGCTGTTGCTGAACTTCCACACCGCGACGGCGACGAGCACGATGAACACACCGCGCACGGCCCGCTCGATCGCCAGGAAGCGCAGGATGAACAGGTCCCGCAGCACCTTGCCGCGCGGGACCAGTGGGGCGTTCGAGGCCGCTCCCGTGCCGTGCGGCTCGCCGAGCGCGAAGTCGCCGCAGCGCAGGCAGCGCCACACGTCGCCGTGCGCGGTGTGGGCGTGCAGCCGTTCCCGCAGCGCGGGCTCGTCGGGCGCGTAGGTCACATGGCCCTTGCGCGCGCAGGTCCGCCGGTCCCAGTCGATCTTCATCCCCCGTGCCTCCGTACAGTTGCCGACGCCACGCGCGAACGTGCCGTCCCGGTTGATCCGGGTCGGCACGTTAGTGGAAGAAGGCGCGCGGTGGTCAGTCGGCCGTGCTGTTCGCCAGTTCCCTCTCCTCTTGCGCCACCTCGGCCGCCACGGCCTCGCGGCGCGGCAGCAGGACGGCCACCAGGACGGTGCCGACGCCCAGGACGATCGCGCCGACCAGGCTGGTGTGGGCCACGGCGTCGGAGAAGGCGGAGCCGACCGCGTCGGCCATCTGCCGGGCGCCGCCCGCCAGTTCGGTCGCCTGCTGCTTGAGCTGCGCGGCCTGCTGCGGGTCCTTCGCGGCCGCCGCCTGGGCCGCCACCCGGTGTGCCTTTTCACCGATGCCCTGCGCGACGGCGTACCCGGCGCCGACCGAGTCCCGCGCGGTGTCCAGGGCGCTCGCCGGGAGCCTGCTGCCGGCGGTGGCGTCGGTGAGGTGGTCGCCGTAGGAGGTCGCGAGCAGCGAGCCGAGGATGGCGATGCCGAGCGAGCCGCCCAGTTCCAGCGAGGTGTCGTTGACGGCGCCGCCGACGCCCAGCTCGGACTCGGGGAAGGCGCCCATGATGGCGTCGGTGCAGGGCGAGAGGGCGAGGCCGATGGCGAGGCCCAGGATGACCAGCGGTGCCACGAAGTCGCCGTAGGTGGAGCTCGCGTCGACCCGGGTCAGCAGGGCGAGGGCGGTGGTGCCGCCGACCATGCCGGCGCCGACGGTCCACTTCATGCCGAGGCGCGGGGTGAGGTAGCCGGTCAGGGCGGAGCCGACGAAGACGGCACCGGCCAGCGGCAGCATGCGTACGCCGGTCTCCAGGGCGTCGTAGCCGAGGACGAACTGCAGGTGCTGGGTGAGGTAGTAGAAGGCGCCGAAGACGGCGAGGAAGAACAGGGCGACGGCGAGGTTGGAGCCCGCGAAGCGGCGGTGGGCGAAGCGGCGCACGTCCAGGATGGGGCGCGGGTGGCGCAGCTCCCACAGGACGAAGGCGACCAGGGCGACGCCGGCGACGACCGCGGCGGTGACGGCCTTGACGCCCCAGCCGAAGTGCGGGCCCTCGATGATCATGTAGACCAGCGAGCCGGTCCAGAGCACGGAGAGCAGTCCGCCGACGTAGTCGATGCGGTCGTGGTGACCGGCCCGGGACGGCGGGACGAGGACGAAGGCCGCGGCGATCGCGACCACGGCGACGGGCACGTTGATCAGGAAGGTCGAGGACCAGCCGTGGTCGCGCAGCAGGGCGCCCGCGACCACCGGTCCGGCGGCGATGGCGAGGCCGGCGGTCGCCGTCCACAGCACGATGGCCTTGGCCCGCTCGGCGCGCGGGAAGGTCGCGGCGAGCAGCGAAAGGGTGGCCGGCATGATCAGCGCGGCGCCGACACCCATCACGGCGCGGGCCGCGATGACGGTGGTGGAGCTGTCGGCGAGGTAGCCGAAGACGGCTCCGCCGCCGAACACGGCGAGTCCCAGCACGAGCGCCCCGCGCCGGCTGTACTTGTCACCGATCGCGCCGAGCAGCAGCATCAGCGCCGCGTACGGGACGGTGTAGCCGTCGATCACCCATTGCAGGTCGGCGCTGGAGAGCCCGAGGTCCTTCGTCATGTCGGGCGCCGCGACCGTGAGGGCGGTGTTCGCCATCACGATGACCAGCAGGCTCAGGCAGAGCACCAGCAGGGCCCACCAGCGCCGGGCGTAGGGCCGGTCCATCCTCTCGACCGGTTCGGTCATGACGAGTCGCATGGCAGGGGTCGCCTTCCTCGGATCCGCGACGGGACGTACGCATCGGCGCGCACGCTACTTGCACAGTGCCGTGCAATTGCACAACGATGTGCAATCTACGTCTCTGCACAGTGCTGTGCAAGTCGAGTCGAGGAGGGCACAATGGCCGCCATGACCACGGGTAACACCAGCCGCGCCGACACCAACCGGCGCCGCATCCTCGACGTCGCCCTCGCCGAACTGCTCCGCGACCCCGATGCCTCCATGGACCAGATCGCGCGCGCGGCGGGCGTCGTACGGCGGACGGTGTACGGGCACTTCCCCAGCCGGGAGGCACTGATCAGCACGCTGGTGGACGAGGCCGTCGCGGCACTGACGGACGCGGACGCCCGGGCCCGAGGGGCGGTGTCCGACCCGGCGGAGGCGGTGGCACGCTCGGTCCTCGCGATCTGGGAGATCGCCGACCGCTACCGGCTGCTGATCGCGCTGGCCCAGCGCACGGTGACCGTGCAGGGCATCCGCGAACGCCTCGCGCCACTGCGCGAGAACAAGGCCCGGCTGCTGCGGCGGGGCCTGGACGAGGGCGTGTTCGAGTCGGCGCTGCCCGCGCCGGCGCTGGCGTACGTGCACGAGCAGATGCTGTTCGCGGTGATGGAGGCGGTCAACGACGGGCTGGTGGCCGCGCGGGAGGCGGGCCCCTCGGCCACGGTCGCCGTCCTGACCGCGGCGGGCGTACCCGCCCCGACGGCCACCGCGCTGGTGGCCCGGGTGAGCGAGGAGTCGTAGGGCGAGACAGCCGGACGACCGGACGCCCGGCCCCGGTTCAGGCGGGGCCGGGCGTCCGGAGTCGGTCGGGGGCCGGAAGGTCGGGGACCGGGAACTAGGGGGACCGGGAACTAGGCCTTGGCCAGTTCCTCGTCATTCTCTCGTGGCTCCCGCGGTCCTCGTGCTTCCCGCGTCTCCCCCGGCTCGGTGTCGTCGACCGCGACCCGGCCCTCGTCGAGCAGTGTCGTCTCGTCGAACGGCAGCTCCCCCGCGAGGACCCGCCGCACACGGTCCTGGTCGATCTCCTTGGTCCAGGTCCCCACCAGCACCGTGGCGACCGCGTTGCCCGCGAAGTTGGTCAACGCCCGGGCCTCGCTCATGAACCGGTCGATGCCCACGATCAGCCCGACCCCGTCGACCAGCGCCGGCTTGTGCGACTGCAGCCCTCCGGCCAGGGTCGCCAGGCCCGCGCCGCTGACCCCGGCCGCCCCCTTGGACGCCAGCAGCAGGAACAGCAGCAGCGGGATCTGCTCCCCGACCGACATCGGCGTCCCCAGCGCGTCGGCGATGTACAGCGACGCCATCGTCATGTAGATCATGGTGCCGTCGAGATTGAAGGAGTAGCCGGTCGGCACGGTGATCCCGACGACCGGCTTGCTGACGCCCAGGTGCTCCATCTTGGCGATCAGCCGCGGCAGCGCGGACTCGGAGGAGGAGGTCGACAGGATCAGCAGGAACTCCCGGGCGAGGTACCTGCACAGGGAGAAGACGTTCAGGCCGGCGACGATCCGCAGCAGCGCGCCGAGCACGACGAAGACGAACAGGACGCAGGTGAGGTAGAAGCCGAGCATCAGCACGGCGAGGCTCTTCAGGGCGTCCAGACCGGCGGAGCCCACCACCGCCGCGATGGCGCCGAACGCGCCGACCGGCGCCGCCCACATGACCATGGACAGAACGCGGAAGACGAGCCGCTGGACGTGCTCGACGCCGCGCAGCACCGGCTGCCCGGCCGACCCGAGGGCCTGCAACGCGAACCCGGCGAGCAGGGCGACCAGCAGCGTCTGCAGGACCTGGCCCTCGGTGAAGGCCGAGACGAACGTGGTCGGGATGATCGACAGCACGAAGTCGACGGGGGGCAGCGCCTCGCTGGAGACCTGGGCGTGCCCGCTCTGGCGCAGGGCCTCGGTCAGATGCAGCCCCTCGCCCGGGTGCAGCACGTTGCCGACGACGAGGCCGATGGCGAGTGCGACGAGCGACATCACCAGGAAGTAGCCGAGGGCGATACCGCCGACGGCACCGACCTTGGCCGCCTTCCGTACGGACCCGATCCCGAGCACGATCGTGCAGAAGATGATCGGCGAGATCATCATCTTGATCAGGTTCACGAAGCCGGTGCCCAGCGGCTTGAGCTCGACGGCGGCATCGGGCCAGATCAGCCCCACGGCGATACCGAGCGCGACCGCCACGATGACCGCGATGTACAGATAGTGGGTCCGGTCCCGCTTCACACGGGCTGCGGCAGGTGCCGTTTCGGGGGTGCTGGCGGCCACGACTGCCCTCCTTGACGTCTTCGTCGGCGAACAACCGGCGTGCGGCTCACGTCCGGGCGTTGTTGGGGAATGCCGTGACTATCTCCCGGACTGTGAGGGCGGTCACCCTTCCGTTCATTTAGTTCACGCCCCGGCCGGGAGGCACACTGCTGGCATGCGCGTCCCCTCCCTCCCCCGGCCCCGCAGCCTGGCGGGCCAGCTGTTCGCCATGCAGGCCGTGCTGATAGCGGTGGTCGTGGCCGGGTACGCGCTGTTCACCTACGTCAGCGACCGGCGGCAGGCCGAGGACGCGGCGGTCCGCCAGGTCACGGCGGTGGCCCGCTCGGTCGCGGACGCCCCCTCGGTGCGCCCGGCGATCCACGCCCCCGACCCGACGGCCGAGCTGGAGCCGTACGCGCTGCTGGTCACGCGGGACGCCGGCGTCGACTTCGTCACGATCATGAGCCCGGACGGCATCCGCTGGACCCACCCCGACCGGCGACAGATCGGCAAACGCTTCCTCGGCCGCACCGCCCCCGCCCGGCAGGGCCGCACCTTCACCGAGACCTACACCGGCACGCTCGGTCCGTCCGTCCGCGCGGTGACCCCGGTGCGGGAGAACGGCCGCGTCATCGGGCTGGTCAGCGCCGGGATCAAGGTGGAGGCGATCAGCGCGCGGGTCCGGGGACAGGTCGCCGCCCTGCTCGGGGTGGCCGGCGGGACCCTGCTGCTGGGCGCGGTCGGCACCTATGTCGTCAACGCCCGGCTGCGCCGCCACACCCACGGCATGAACGCCACCGAGCTGAGCCGGATGCACGACTACCACCAGGCGGCCCTGCACGCGGTCCGCGAGGGCCTGCTGATGCTGGACGGCCGGTACCGGGTCGCGCTGATCAACGACGGCGGGCGCGAGCTGCTGGGCGTGGGCCACGAGGAGGACGTGGTCGGCCGCTCGGTGGCCGACCTCGGCCTGCCGGCCACGCTCACGGGCGCGCTGCTGGCGTCCGAGCCCCGGGTGGACGAGGTCCATCCGACGGCGACCCGGATCCTGGTCGTGAACACCTCCCCCGTGTCGGGCGGAGAGCGGCGCGGCACGGTCGCCACCCTCCGGGACGTGACCGAACTACAGTCGCTGATGGGCGAGCTGGACTCCGAGCGCGGCTTCACCCAGGCGCTGCGCTCGCAGGCGCACGAGGCGGCCAACCGGCTGCACACGGTGGTGTCGCTGATCGAACTGGGCCGGGCGGAGGAAGCGGTGGCCTTCGCCACGGCCGAACTGGAGCTGGCGCAGGCGCTGACCGACCAGGTGGTCGCGGCGGTGGGCGAACCGGTGCTGGCCGCCCTGCTGCTGGGCAAGACCGCCCAGGCCAACGAGCGGGGCGTGGAACTGGTGGTGTCGCCGGACAGCCGCCTGGACGACGGCCTGCTCCCCGAGAGCCTGCCCGCGCGCGACCTCGTGAGCATCCTCGGCAACCTGATCGACAACGCGGTGGACGCGGCACAGGGCAGCGCGGGGGCACGGGTGACGGTGACGGCGCAGGCGTCGCGGGCCGAACTGGTCCTGCGGGTGACGGACACCGGCCCCGGCGTCGACCCCGCCCACGCGGACCTGGTGTTCCAGCGGGGGTTCTCGACGAAACCGGCCGGGCCCGGCGGGCGGGGCCTCGGGCTCGCCCTGGTCCGGCAGGCGGTGACCCGGCACGAGGGCACCCTGACGGTGGCGGAGTCCGGCGCGGACGGCCAGGGCGGGGCGGTGTTCGAGGCGCGGCTACCGCTGCGCACCGCGACGGCCGGCGCCGCATCCCTGGCGGAAGGCGGCCGGGCATGACGGACGACGGGCCGATCAGGGTCCTGGTGGTCGAGGACGACCCGGTGGCCGCCGACGCGCACGTGCTGTACGTGGGCCGGGTGCCGGGCTTCGTCGCGGTCGGCAAGGCCCACACGGGCGCCGAGGCCCGCCGCGTGCTGGACCGCACCCCGGTGGACCTGCTCCTGCTCGACCTCCACCTCCCGGACGTGCACGGCCTGCAGTTCGCCCGCTCGCTGCGCGCGGCCGGGCACCACGCGGACGTCATAGCGGTGACGTCGGCCCGGGATCTGGCCGTGGTCCGCGAGGGCGTCTCGCTGGGGGTCGTCCAGTACGTGCTGAAGCCGTTCACCTTCGCGACGCTCCGGGACCGCCTGGTGCGCTACGCCGAGTTCCACGCGGCGGCCGGCGAGGCGAGTGGCCAGGACGAGGTGGACCGGGCCCTGGCCGTGCTCCGCACCCCGTCACCTGCGGCCCTGCCGAAGGGGCTGAGCGGGCCCACGCTGGAGCGGGTCACCGGCGCGCTGCGCGACACCCCGGGGGGTCTCACCGCGGCCGGTGTCGCGGAGGTGGTGGGCATCTCCCGGATCACCGCGCGCCGCTATCTGGAGCACCTCGTCGACGCGGGCCGGGCGGACCGCAGCCCGCTGTACGGGCAGGTGGGCCGGCCGGAGCTGATGTACCGCTGGGTCCCGCAGCGACGGTGAGCCGCGCCCGGCGCGGGGACCGGCCCACGGGGTGGCACCGGATGCCACGGCGCCGGCCGCGACGAAGACGTACGAATCTACGATGCGTGATCTTGTCCGAACCGACCGTAGTCAACACCTTCGCGCAGCCCTACCTTGTGCGGGGTGCGCCAACCCTCACCTCAGTCCGGACCTCCCGCCCCGCCGTTCAACGCCCCGGCCGCCCGCAGGCTCCGCGCGGCCCTGGGCATGGGGCCCGAACATGCCGCCCACGGGATGCGCGTCTCGTACGGGCTGCCCTACGTCACCCCGGATCTCGTGATCGCCTGGGAACGCGGTACCGCCACCCCGAGCCACCCCGAACTCGCCGCGCTGGCAGGGGTGTTGTGGTGTTCGCCGGGTGAACTCATCGGCCGGCCGCGGACCTTGCGCGAGCATCGGATCGCCCGGGCGCTGGCGCCCGAGGACGTCGCCCACGCCGTCGGCCTGGACCTGCGCGGATACCTGCGGATGGAGGAGCACGACGACTGGCGGGGCAACGAGCGCCAGTCGGCCGCGCTGGCCCGGGTGCTGGACCTCGCGCTGCCCGACTTCGTGGCCGTCACCGGCCGGGAGGCGAGGCTCGCCGAGCTGCTGCACAGCGCGGTGACCACCCGCTGGCAGGCGTATGTCCGGCCGGTAATGAAGCTGGCCCCCCTGGACAAGGGCGTCCTGGAGGCGGTCCTGCAGGAACTGCACCAGGACTACCAGGGGCACATGGCCGCCACCCTCAGCTGGGGTGGCGGCGGCAAGGGCGCCAGCGCGTCCGGCCAGGAGTTCCTCGACCGGATCGTCGACAACTTCTGGCACGGGGTGACGGACCGGACCGCCTGACCGGCGGGCGGTGGGCTCGCCGGGCGGGAGGGGGGGGGCGTCCTAGAACACCGACTCCGCCTCGTCCATCCGGTCCTTCGGTACGGTCTTCAGCTCGGTGACCGCCTCGGCGAGCGGCACCATCACGATGTCGGTGCCGCGCAGCGCGGTCATCCGGCCGAACTCTCCCTGGTGCGCGGCCTCGACGGCGTGCCAGCCGAAGCGGGTGGCGAGGACGCGGTCGTAGGGGGTGGGGACGCCACCGCGCTGGACGTGACCGAGGATGACCGGCTTGGCCTCCTTGCCCAGGCGCCGCTCCAGCTCGAAGGCCAGGGCGGTGCCGATGCCCTGGAAGCGCTCGTGGCCGTACTGGTCGATGTCACCCTTGCCGTACTCCATGGAGCCCTCGGCGGGGTGCGCTCCCTCGGCGACGCAGATGACGGCGAACTTCTTGCCGCGGGCGAAGCGCTCCTCGACCATCTTGACCAGGTCGGCGGGGTCGAAGGGGCGCTCGGGCAGACAGATGCCGTGCGCGCCGGCGGCCATGCCGGACTCCAGCGCGATCCAGCCGGCGTGCCGGCCCATGACCTCGACGACCATCACGCGCTGGTGGGACTCGGCGGTGGTCTTCAGCCGGTCCATCGCCTCCGCCGCGACGCCGACGGCCGTGTCGAAGCCGAAGGTGCGGTCGGTGGAGGAGATGTCGTTGTCGATGGTCTTGGGGACGCCGACCACCGGCAGGCCGGCGTCGGAGAGCATGCGCGCCGCGGTCAGCGTGCCCTCGCCGCCGATCGGGATCAGCGCGTCGATGCCGAACTCCTCGACCATGTCGGCGGCGCCCTCGCAGGCCTCGCGCAGCCGGTCGCGCTCCAGCCGGGAAGAGCCGAGGATGGTGCCGCCGCGGGCCAGGATGCCGCTGACCGCGTCCAGGTCGAGGGCGCGGTAGTGGCGGTCGAGTAGACCGCGGTAGCCGTCCTCGAAGCCGATGACCTCGTCGCCGTACTGCGCCACCGCGCGGTGCACGATCGACCGGATCACGGCGTTCAGGCCGGGGCAGTCGCCGCCTGCGGTGAGAACTCCGATGCGCATCGTGCTGTGTCTCCTGCTCGCTGTCGTGTACCGGTGAGCCAGTGCCGATTGTTTCACGTCCGCCGGGCAGGTGAAGTCTTGACGGGCGCTTTATCCGGCAGCATGGGTATTGTCAAGAGGGTTCCGCTCACCTCGGTGGGCGATTTTTATGCCGAAGACACAACGAACTGGACGCACGAGCATGAGGAACGGAGTGGACACGTGACGCGCAGCGTGTACGTGACCGGGATCGACCGCGGTGACGGCCGCCAGGTGGTGGAGCTGGGGGTCATGGAACTCCTGACCCGGCAGGTCGACCGGGTGGGAGTCTTCCGTCCCCTCGTCCACGACGGTCCCGATCGGCTGTTCGAGTTGCTGCGGGCGCGCTACCGCCTCTCGCAGGACCCGGCGACCGTCTACGGCATGGACTACCACGAGGCGTCCGCGCTCCAGGCCGAGCAGGGCACCGACGAACTGGTCTCCGCGCTCGTCGACCGCTTCCACCTGGTGGCCCGGGACTACGACGTCGTCCTCGTCCTCGGCACCGACTTCGCCGACACCCAGCTGCCGGACGAGCTGTCCCTCAACGCCCGCCTCGCCAACGAGTTCGGCGCCTCCGTGATCCCGGTGGTCGGCGGCCGCCGGCAGACCGCCGAGTCGGTGCTGGCCGAGACCCGCAACGCCTACCGCGCCTACGACGGCCTCGGCTGTGACGTGCTCGCGATGGTCACCAACCGGGTCGCCCGCGAGGACCGCGACCCGATCGCCGAGCGGCTCGCGAACCGGCTGCCGGTGCCCTGCTACGTCGTGCCCGACGAGCCGGCGCTGTCCGCGCCGACGGTCGCGCAGATCGGCCAGACCCTCGGCGCGCGGGTGCTGCTGGGCGACGACTCGGGGCTCGCCCGGGACGCGCTGGGCTTCGTCTTCGGCGGTGCGATGCTGCCCAACTTCCTGGGCGCCCTGACCCCGGGCTGCCTGGTCGTGACCCCGGGCGACCGCGCCGACCTGGTCGTCGGCTCGCTGGCCGCGCACAGCGCCGGCACCCCGCCGATAGCCGGTGTGCTGCTCACCCTGAACGAGGTGCCGAGCGACGAGGTCCTCACCCTCGCCGCCCGCCTCGCCCCGGGCACCCCGGTGCTCTCGGTGAGCGGCAACAGCTTCCCCACCGCCGAGCAGCTGTTCTCGCTGGAGGGGAAGATGACGGCGGCCACCCCGCGCAAGGCGGAGACCGCGCTCGGCCTGTTCGAGCGGTACGCCGACACCGCCGACCTGGCCCGCCGGGTCTCGGCGCCGAGCAGCGACCGGGTCACCCCGATGATGTTCGAGCACAAGCTGCTGGAGCAGGCCCGCTCCGACAAGCGGCGGGTCGTCCTGCCCGAGGGCACCGAGGAGCGGGTGCTGCACGCGGCCGAGGTGCTGCTGCGCCGGGGGGTGTGCGACCTGACCCTGCTCGGGCCGGTCGACCGGATCCGCAAGAAGGCCGCCGACCTCGGCATCGACCTCGGCGACAGCGAGCTGATCGATCCTGCGACCTCCGACCTGCGCGACACCTTCGCCGAGAAGTACGCGCAGCTGCGCGCCCACAAGGGCGTCACGGTCGAGCTGGCGTACGACGTGGTCTCCGACGTGAACTACTTCGGCACGCTGATGGTCCAGGAGGGGCTGGCCGACGGCATGGTCTCCGGCTCGGTGCACTCCACGGCGGCCACCATCCGGCCGGCCTTCGAGATCATCAAGACCCGGCCGGAGTCCTCGATCGTCTCGTCCGTGTTCTTCATGTGCCTGGCCGACAAGGTGCTGGTCTACGGCGACTGCGCGGTCAACCCGGACCCCGACGCCGAGCAGCTGGCGGACATCGCCATCCAGTCGGCGGGCACGGCGGCCCGGTTCGGCGTGGAGCCCCGGATCGCGATGCTGTCCTACTCCACCGGCACCTCCGGCTCGGGCGCCGACGTCGAGAAGGTACGCGAGGCCACCGAACTGGCGCGCGCCCGGCGCACGGACCTGAAGATCGAGGGACCGATCCAGTACGACGCGGCCGTGGAGCCGTCCGTCGCCGCCACCAAGCTGCCCGGCTCCGAGGTCGCGGGCCAGGCCAGCGTGCTGATCTTCCCCGACCTCAACACCGGCAACAACACCTACAAGGCCGTGCAGCGGTCGGCCGGCGCGATCGCCGTCGGCCCGGTCCTGCAGGGGCTGCGCAAGCCGGTGAACGACCTGTCGCGGGGCGCCCTCGTCCAGGACATCGTCAACACCGTCGCCATCACGGCGATCCAGGCCCAGACCCCCGCCACCTGAGCACAGAGAGCGTTCGATTCACCGTGACCGAAAATCCCGCGGCGAGCCGCGTCCTCGTCCTGAACTCCGGCTCCTCGTCGTTGAAGTACCAGCTCCTCGACATGCGCGACGCGAGCCGGCTCGCCGCCGGCCTGGTGGAGCGCATCGGCGAACAGACCTCCCGGCTCAAGCACACCTGCGTCGCCACCGATGCGACCCGCGAGCACGGCGGGCCGATCGCCGACCACGACGCCGCCCTCAAGGCGGTCGCCGAGGAGCTGGGCCGCGACGGGCTCGGCCTGGACTCGCCGGAACTGGCCGCCATCGGCCACCGGGTGGTGCACGGCGGGATGTTCTTCACCGAGCCCACCGTCGTCGACGACGAGGTGCTCACCGAGATCGAGCGGCTGATCCCGGTCGCGCCGCTGCACAACCCGGCCAACCTCACCGGCATCCGCACCGCCCAGGCGCTGCGCCCCGACCTGCCCCAGGTCGCCGTCTTCGACACCGCGTTCCACACGACGATGCCGGAGTCCGCGGCCCGGTACGCGATCGACCCGAGGATCGCCGACCGCCACCGCATCCGCCGCTACGGCTTCCACGGCACCTCGCACGCCTACGTCTCGCGGGAGACCGCGCGGCTGCTGGGCAAGGACCCCGCCGAGGCCAACGTCATCGTGCTGCACCTGGGCAACGGCGCCTCGGCGTCGGCGGTGCGCGGGGGCAGGTGCGTGGACACCTCCATGGGACTGACGCCTTTGGAGGGGCTCGTGATGGGTACGCGATCCGGAGATCTGGACCCGGCCGTCATCTTCCATTTGGCGCGTGTCGGTGGAATGTCCATGGACGAGATCGACACTCTGCTCAACAAGAGGAGCGGTCTGTTCGGACTGTGCGGTGACAACGACATGCGGGAGATCCGCCGCCGGATCGACGAGGGCGACGAAGGGGCCGCCCTCGCCTTCGACATTTACATTCACCGGATCAGGAAGTACATCGGCGCCTATTACGCCGTTCTCGGACAGGTGGACGCCGTCGCCTTCACCGCCGGGGTCGGGGAGAACGCCGCACCGGTGCGCCAGGCCGCGATCGCGGGCCTGGAAGGGCTAGGCCTCGCGGTCGACCCGGAGCTGAACGCCGTGCGCTCCGGGGAGGCACGGCTGATTTCGCCGGCGTCGGCACGGGTGGCCGTGGCGGTGGTGCCGACGGACGAGGAACTGGAGATCGCGACGCAGACCTACGCACTGGTGGGAAAGAACAACTGAATAGCACCTGAGCGGTGCGGCACTCATTTGTATCTTCCGCCAGACGGAATATTCCGTAGCGAAACAAACCGATAGGATCGCTCCATGCGCCGTTCGAAAATCGTCTGTACTCTCGGCCCCGCGGTCGACTCCCACGAGATGCTCGTCGCCATGATCGAGGCGGGCATGAACGTGGCCCGGTTCAACTTCAGCCACGGCTCCCAGGCCGAGCACCAGGCCCGGTACGACCGCGTCCGTGCCGCGTCCAAGGAGACCGGCCGGGCCATCGGTGTCCTCGCCGACCTGCAGGGCCCGAAGATCCGCCTGGAGACCTTCGCCGAGGGGCCGGTCGAGCTGCAGCGCGGTGACGAGTTCGTCATCACGACCGAGGACGTGCCGGGTGACAAGCACATCTGCGGTACGACGTACAAGGGGCTGCCGGGCGACGTCTCGCGCGGCGACCAGATCCTGATCAACGACGGCAACGTCGAGCTGAAGGTCGTGGACGTCGAGGGCCCCCGGGTGAAGACCATCGTCATCGAGGGCGGTGTCGTCTCCGACCACAAGGGCATCAACCTGCCCGGCGCGGCCGTCAACGTGCCCGCGCTGAGCGAGAAGGACATCGAGGACCTGCGCTTCGCCCTCCGCATGGGCTGCGACCTGGTCGCCCTGTCCTTCGTCCGGGACGCCAAGGACGTCCAGGACGTCCACCGCGTGATGGACGAGGAGGGCCGCCGGGTCCCGGTCATCGCCAAGGTGGAGAAGCCGCAGGCGGTGGACAACATGGAGGCCGTCGTGATGGCGTTCGACGGTGTGATGGTCGCCCGTGGCGACCTCGCCGTCGAGTACCCGCTCGAGAAGGTCCCCATGGTGCAGAAGCGCCTGATCGAGCTGTGCCGGCGCAACGCCAAGCCGGTGATCGTGGCGACCCAGATGATGGAGTCGATGATCACCAACTCCCGTCCGACCCGCGCCGAGGCCTCCGACGTGGCCAACGCGATCCTGGACGGCGCCGACGCGGTCATGCTCTCGGCGGAGTCGAGCGTGGGCGCGTACCCGATCGAGACGGTCAAGACCATGTCGAAGATCGTCCAGGCGGCCGAGCAGGAGCTGCTGTCCAAGGGCCTGCAGCCGCTGGTGCCGGGCAAGAAGCCGCGTACGCAGGGCGGTTCGGTGGCCCGCGCGGCCGCCGAGATCGCCGACTTCCTGGGGGCCAAGGGCCTGGTCGCCTTCACCCAGTCCGGCGACACCGCGCGCCGGCTGTCCCGGTACCGCGCCTGCCAGCCGATCATCGCCTTCACCACGGACGAGGCCACCCGCAACCAGCTCACCCTCAGCTGGGGCGTGGAGTCGCACATCGTGCCGTTCGTGAACACCACGGACGAGATGGTCGACCTGGTGGACCAGGAGATCGCCAAGCTGGGCCGCTTCGGCTCCGGTGAGACGGTCATCATCACCGCCGGCTCGCCTCCCGGCGTCCCCGGCACCACCAACATGATCCGCGTCCACCACCTGGGTGGCGGCAACTGACCTCCGCGGGTCCGTTACGGCATCGAGGGCGCCCCCTGTGACAGGGGGCGCCCTCGGCTGTGTCGCGGCTCCCGAACGGGCCTGTGCCGCCGCTCAGTCGGTGGTGTACACGTGCATGCCGGGTATGTGCAGGGTGCCGCCGAACTGCGCCGCCTGGACCACCTTCACATGGGTGAAGTAGATCAGCGGGATGTTCAGCGGGGGCGGGCTGTCCGGGCTGAACGTCACCGGGATCAGACCGAACAGGTTGCCCGAGATGCTCTCGGTGTACATGACGGTGTCGCCGTCGGTGATGGTGGACGTCGAGCCCTTGGACGCCTGCACGTGGTACGTCTTGTTCGCCTGCTTGTCCTGCACGGTCTGGTGCAGGTCGCCGATGTCCGTACCGCTGGAGATGACGTACTTCAGCACCTTCTTCTTGGTGCCGTTGGCCGTCTTCACCTCGACGATGCCCTGGTAGTCGGCGCCCTTGAGGAGCAGCGAGCTGGCATCGAGGTACCAGGGGTCGTCCGCCACCGGGGTCTTGTTGTCGACGCCGCTCTCGTCGTCGGTCGCCGCCGGGCAGTCCTTGGCGGCGGAGGTGCTCGCGGACGCGGACGGCGTCGGGTCCGGGGTCGCCGAGGCGGTCGCGTCCCCGGCCGCCTTGCCGGCGTCCCCGGCCGCCCGGGTCACCTTGTCGGTGGTGTTCTTGACCGTGTCCTCGACCGTCTTGCCCGCCTTGGACGCGGTGTCCTTGACGGAGGTGGAGGCCGTGGGACCGGTCGTCGGCGTGCCGGCGCCGGCCGTGGGGGCCGAGGGCGCGCCGGAGGACGGGGAGGCGGACGGCGCCGGGGTCGCGGAGGAGGTGCCGGAGTCGTCCTTCTTGCCGCCGGTGAGGAGGTCGCCCAGCTTGTCCCCGATGGTGTCCAGCAGACCGCCACCGGCCTTGGACTCGGTGGGGGCGGGCGTGGCGGGCGTGGTGGTGTCCCCGCCGGAGCCCGGAGCCGGGTCCGAGGAGCCGGAACCCGAGGAGCCGGAGGTCGCGGTCGGCTTGGGCGTCGCCTTGTCGTCGGAACCTGAATCCGGCGAAGAGGTCTTGCCCGAGTCCTTCGCGTCCTGGCCGCCCCCGGTGCCCTTGGCGTCTCCGGTGCCGTTGGCGTCTCCCGTGCCCTTGGCGTCCTTGCCGGCGTCGTCCGGCGAAGGCGTCCTGGTGTCCGGGGACCCACTGTCGGAGGCGGACGGCGACGGCGTCCCGGAGGCGTTCTTGTCGTCGCCCAGCGCCTTGACGCAGTCCTTGTACTCGTCGGCCGTCAGGCTCTTGGCCGACGTCGACGGGGACGGGCTGCCGTTGTTGTCGGCGAGGGCGAGCGTGGACGTGAAGCCCATGCCCACGATCACCGCGGTCGGCATCGCCACGGAGGCTATCGCCTTGCCGGCCGGCATGTGGAACCTGGTGAACAGCGGCCTCCTGGGTGCCGCGTGGCGGGGCCCGGTTCTCGCGCGGGACCCCTGCTCCTCGGTCCCTCGGGTCACCTCGTCAGCCGGCACTGTGCCTCCCGTTCGCCCCGTTGGCCGGGCTCGTTCCTGACAGGTCGTTCGACTCGCTCACCGGGCCCATGCCCTGGTGCGGCAGCGGGGCCGCCGCGGGGGCGGTCGCCTCGTCCGGCGCGGCCTCGGCCGGCGGCTGCTCGGGCGCGCCCGGCGCCCAGGCCACGGCCATCGCCCCGCCCACGAGGGCGAGCAGGAAGCCCATGACGAAGCCGCCGAAGTTGGAGACGGGCAGGGACACCAGCGCGAGCAGGATCGCGGCCACACCCGCGAACGTCCGCACGTGCTTCTGGAACCAGAGGCTGATGCCCAGTACGACGAGCAGCACGCCGATGATCAGAGAGCCGGCCCCGGCCGTGGTCGCCATCGCCAGCGTCAGATGACCGAGCTGGAGATGGAAGTACGGGAAGTACATGATCGGAAGACCGCTGAGCAAGACGAACAGACCAGCCCAGAACGGACGCGTGCCCCGCCAGGCGCGGAACTGCAGCCTACGGCGGGTGAACTGGCCGGATGCGGCGGCAGGAGTCTCGGCGCTCATGGAAAACAGCTCCCTGGTGCGGCGTTGCTGTGGTGGTGAGGTGTGCCGCGCGTGAAGACGCGGCCGAAGGTGGAACGGGCGGGGGCGCCGTCGGCTCCCCCGCCCGTCACCGAGTGCTCAGTAGCACTCGATTCCCTTGCCGTCGCCCCTGTGGAGCGACATGTGCAGACCGCTGAGCTTGAAGGTTCCGGCGGTGGTCGCCCACGCCGTCTGCTTCACGCCGGACAGGTCCGCCGAGTCCGCCTGCTGGGCGAAGCCGTAGGGGTTGGCCTGCTCGCCGTTGCCCTTCATGCCCGGACCCTTGCTGGCGTCCTTGGCGGCCACACCGATGTCGATGCCGTGGAAGGTGGCGTCGGCCTGGAGGTCGTCGACGTCGATGTACAGACGCTCGGCCTGCACCTGCTCGTGCCCCGGGCCGCCCGCCTCCAGGCGGAGGGTGATCGACCCGAGCACCGGCACGTCGGGCGTGACCACGGACTGGCACATGTTGGTGATGGTCGCGGTGTTGAACGACGAGACGGCGACGGCGTGGGCCGTCTTCTTCCCGTCGAGCGTGTAGCCGCTGTCGATAGCCCCGTACTGGGCGAAGCCCTTACCGTGGAGCTCATCGGCCGTGACCTTGAACTCCTGACCGGAAACGCTGAACGAAGCGGCAAGAGCGCCCTGCGCGAGGGCCACACCTATACACGCCGTGGCGGCGACGCTGGGCACCATGACCACAGCGAACCGCTTCCATCTGGTCCCGCCACGCACCTGGGACTCCATATTTCCTCCTTCTCGGACGTACATCTCCGGCCCTGACTCGCCCCCATCGGCGGCTCAGCCGGGCAGGGATGGGAGAAGTGCTACGTCCTCGGTAAGGAGAGCGCCCGCGCTCGGAGGCGCGAACAGCGCCCGAATCACCGGCGATCACCCCCGAGCGACAACCACTGGTCGCGCCTGACACACATCACGCACAACCTTGCTGGACAGGCTCCGCCGTACGGCGAAGACCCCCCTGCCCAAGAGCCGGCGTCACTGCCGCCGGCCCTGCTCGGTGGGGACCCAGAGTCTCCCGCGTCCCGACCGGTTGCCGGGGTGAAGGGAATGGACCGAGCGTCGCCGATCGTGGTGCATTCTCGGCCCGGACACAAGGGGGTTCGTTACTGGCTAGTAACGGCCGGATAACCGGAGGACGACCAGCCGGTCTCGGAGCGCGACGCTCGGTGGCATCGAAGGGCAGAGCAAAGCCGTTGATCCCTGGACGAAACCAGACAGATCAACGGCGGTGATTTACTCCGAGTAACAGCGGCCGCGATTACCAAGATTTGGTAAAGCGCGGCCGCCAGGGCAGCGCGTCGGCCAATCTTTCACCCCGGCATCACAAGCCGCGGCGTTTAAGGACAGGTCAGTACAGGGCGCGCGCCAGCGCTCGGCGCGCCCCCACCACCCGGGGGTCCTCGGGGCCGACGAGCTCGAACAGCTCCAGCAACCGACGCCGTACCGCGTCCCGCTCGTCACCCACCGTGCCGCGCACGGTGTCGATGAGCCGCCCGAAGGCGTCCTCGACGTGACCGCCCACCAGATCCAGGTCGGCGGCGGCGATCTGGGCGTCCGCGTCGGCCGGCTTCTCGGCGGCCTCCTGGCGGACCTTCTGCGGGTCGAGGTTCTGCACCCGCTGGAGCAATTCGGCCTGCGCGAGGCCGAGCTTCGCCTCCGGGTGGGCCGGGTCGTCGGCGAGCACGTTGCGGTAGGCCTGGATGGCACCGCCCAGGTCGCCGGCGTCCAAGGCCCGCGCCGCGGCGTTCAGCGACACCTCGTACGGCCCCTCCACCGGCGCGGCGACGGCGCCGCCCGGCTCGGCGTCCGGGTCGACGGTCAGACCGGTCAGGCCGAACCGCTCCTCGGCCACCTGGACCAGCTGGTCCAGGGTCTGCCGGATCTGCTGTTCGTCGGCCGCCCCCTGGAAGAGCGGCAGGGCCTGGCCGGCGACGACGGCGAACACGGCCGGGATGCCCTGCACCCCGAACTGCTGCATCAGCATCTGGTTGGCGTCGACGTCGATCTTGGCGAGGAGGAAGCGTCCGCCGTACTCGACGGCCAGGCGCTCCAGGACCGGGCTCAGCTGCTTGCAGGGCTGACACCACTCGGCCCAGAAGTCGATGACGACGGGCACTTCGGCGGATCGCTGCAGGACATCCCGCTCGAATCCGGCCTCATCGACGTCGATGACGAGATCGGCCGGGGAAACGGCCCCCGTCCCGCCCTGCCGGGCGGCTTCGGCGCGCGCCTGCTCGGCCTTGGCCTTGGCCTCCTGGGCCGCCTTGACCGCGGCGAGGTCGACGACGCCGCTCATGGACATGTTCCGTGGCTGCATGCGTCTATCCTCCCCTGTTCGCGCGCCGGAATGAAAAAAATCGGGGTGATCGGCGCCGGGTCCCCACCCCGCGCCGGGATCACGGCTCGCGAACGTCCATCGCGAGCTTTCGCTACGAGTCGTAGCGTAATGCCATCGGGACACCGCGCGACACCCCGCCCCGGTGATCTCCCTCACGACGCCACACGACCCGCCGGTTATGGTCGTGGGATGCAGAGCCGCACCCCCGTCAGCCGTGCCGGACGCCCGCGCAGCGCCGCGGCGGACGCCGCGATCCTGGCCGCGACACGGGAGGCGCTGGTGGAGCTGGGCTGGTCCAAGCTCACGCTGGGGGACGTCGCGACGCGCGCCGGGGTCGCCAAGACCACCCTGTACCGCCGCTGGGCGGGCAAGAACGAACTGGTCGTCGACGCGGTGGCGGAGCTGTTCGACGAGCTGGAACTGCCCGACCGGGGCAGCCTGGCCGCCGACATCGAGGGCGTGGTGCTGCAGTTCGCGGCCATCCTGGCCCGCCCGGAGGCCAAGAGCGGTCTGATGGCGGTGATCGCGGAGTCGACCCGCGACGACGCGCTGCGCGAGCGGATCCGCGCCTCGATCGTGGAGCGTCAGATGTGTCTGGTCCTGGAGGGCCGCGCACGGGCGCAGCGGCGGGGCGAACTCGCGCCCGAACCCGATCCGGAGGAGTCCGCCCGCACGGTGGACCTGATCTTCGACGTGGTGGCGGGCGCGGTGGTGCACCGCACCCTGGTCAGCGGCAAGGCGGCGGACGAGGAGTGGGTGCGCGACTTCACGCGCGTGCTGCTGCTGGGGCTGGCCGCGTCCACGGGTACGGCCGCCGACCGGCCGGCCGGGTGACCGGGTGACCGGACCGCCCGCCCCCGGCCCACTGGACCGGATGACGGGCGGCTGACGGCTGACGGCTGACGGCTCCTAGAAACCGGCCGGCTCGGTGTAGATCCCCCACTCGTCGCGCAGCACCCCGCAGATCTCGCCCAGGGTCGCCTCGGCGCGTACCGCCTCCAGCATGGGCTCGATCATGTTGGAACCGTCGCGCGCGGCGGCCAGCATGCCGTCCAGGGCGGTGCGCACCGCGGCCTCGTCGCGTGCCGCCTTCCGCTCGGCGAGCACCCGCACCTGCTCGCGCTCCACCTCGTGGCTGACCCGCAGGATCTCCAGGTCGCCGGTGACGGAGCCGGTGTGGACGTTGACGCCCACGACCCGCTTCTCCCCCTTCTCCAGGGACCGCTGGTAGCGGAAGGCCGACTCGGCGATCTCGCCGGTGAACCAGCCGTCCTCGATCCCGCGCAGGATTCCCGAGGTGATGGGGCCGATCGGGTGCCGCCCGTCGGGGTGGGCCCGCAGGCCCCGCTCCTTGATCTGTTCGAAGATCTTCTCCGCGTCGGCCTCGATCCGGTCCGTCAGCTGCTCGATGTACCAGGAACCGCCCAGCGGGTCGGCCACGCTCGCGACCCCGGTCTCCTCCATCAGCACCTGCTGCGTGCGCAGCGCGATCTCGGCGGCCCGCTCGCTCGGCAGTGCGAGGGTCTCGTCCAGGGCGTTGGTGTGCAGCGAGTTGGTGCCGCCGAGCACCGCGGCCAGCGCCTCCACGGCGGTGCGCACGACGTTGTTGTACGGCTGCTGCGCGGTCAGGGAGACCCCGGCGGTCTGCGTGTGGAAGCGCAGCCACTGCGCCTTGTCGCTCTTCGCGCCGTAGACGTCCCGCATCCAGCGGGCCCAGATCCGGCGCGCCGCCCGGAACTTGGCGATCTCCTCGAAGAAGTCCACGTGCGCGTCGAAGAAGAAGGAGAGTCCGGGCGCGAAGACGTCCACGTCCAGTCCCCGGCTGAGCCCCAGCTCGACGTAGCCGAAGCCGTCGGCGAGCGTGTAGGCCAGCTCCTGCGCGGCCGTGGCCCCGGCCTCGCGGATGTGGTAGCCGGAGACCGACAGCGGCTTGTAGGCGGGGATGCCGGCGGCGCAGTGCTCCATCAGGTCGCCGATCAGGCGCAGATGCGGTTCGGGCTGGAAGAGCCACTCCTTCTGCGCGATGTACTCCTTGAAGATGTCGGTCTGCAGGGTGCCGTTGAGCACGCCCGGGTCCACGCCCTGGCGCTCGGCGGCGACCAGGTACATGCAGAACACGGGCACGGCCGGCCCGCTGATCGTCATGGAGGTGGTGACGTCGCCCAGCGGGATGTCCTTGAACAGGACCTCCATGTCGGCGGCCGAGTCGATGGCGACCCCGCAGTGCCCGACCTCGCCGAGCGCGCGGGCGTCGTCGGAGTCGCGCCCCATCAGTGTCGGCATGTCGAAGGCGACGGACAGGCCCCCGCCGCCGGCGGCGAGGATCATCTTGTAGCGCTCGTTGGTCTGCTCGGCGTTGCCGAACCCGGCGAACTGCCGGATGGTCCAGGTGCGCCCCCGGTAGCCGGTCGGGTGCAGTCCGCGGGTGAAGGGGTACTCCCCCGGCCAGCCGATGCGCTCGAATCCCTCGTACGTGTCACCCGGCCTGGGCCCGTACACCGGCTCCACCGGATCACCGGAGAGCGTGGTGAAGTCTGCGTCGCGCTTGCTCGCGGCGTCGTAACGGGCCTGCCAGCGTCGGCGGCCCTCCTCGATGGCGTCAGCGTCCATACCCATGAATTTACTTGGACGTCCTAGTAAATGTCGATGGGGGACCGCCGTACGGCACTCGTACGGCGGTGCGGGCGCGCGGCCTCAGGCCTTGGCGACGGCCGGGGCCTGCTCGGTTGACCGGGCCTCCAGCTCGCGGCTGATCCTCCGCTCGACGAAGAAGGCGGCGGTCGGGATCGTCCCCGCGAGCAGCACCCACAGCTGCTTGCCGACCGGCCACTTCGCCTTGGAGCCCAGGTCGAAGGCGAAGATCAGGTAGACGACGTACAGCCAGCCGTGGGCGATGGCGACGACCCGGGTGAAGTCGGCGGCGCCGTCCATGTCCAGGCCGTACTTGGCGATGCAGCCGAGGGTCAGCAGCACCAGCAGCACACCGGTGACGTAGGCCATGACCCGGTAGCGGGTCAGCACGCTCTTTTTCATGGAGCCGAGCGTAACCACCCGTTCCGGGAGATCTTGCCCCGGGTCACTCCTCGAAGTCGTGTGCCGAGATCCGCAGCGGCCGGAGCATCGCGAAGATCTCCTGGCACTCCTCCGCGTCGTACGCCCCGAGCCCGAAGTCCATCCCCATGAGGTCGCGGGTGGCGGCCTCGACCACCTCGCGGCCCTTGGCGGTGATGACGGCGAGGGTGCCGCGCCCGTCGTTGGGGTTGGGGCGCTTGGCCACCAGACCGGACCTCACCAGGCGGTCCACCGTGTTCGTCACGGACGTGGGATGCACCATCAGCCGCTCACCGATCTTGGACATCGGCAGCTCACCGGCCTTGGAAAAGGTGAGCAGCACCAGCGCCTCGTACCGGGCGAACGTCAGCCCGTACGGCTTGACCACCGCGTCCACCTCGGCGAGCAGGATCTGCTGGGCGCGCATGATCGAGGTGATCGCGGCCATGGAGGGCACGTTCCCCCAGCGCTGCTTCCAGAGTTCGTCGGCTCGGGCGATGGGGTCGAACGAGAGGCTGAGTGGCTTCGGCACGTCAGCAGACCCTACCCGTCGGTCATATGCGGGGCAGCCCCGTCTCGGCTTTCGGTCGCCCGCACGGCCAGGGCCGGCGCGCAAACGCACACGACCCCCGCCACGCCCGCCCCCACCACGGCCCTGCGCGCCCCGACCGGCTACGCGGCCACCCCGGCCGGCGCCGTCCCGACGCCCTGCGCCGTCATCAGCCCCGCGCTCGGCAGGGCCATGGGCCGCCCGCGCGGATCCTCCGGCGGCGCGCACGAACCACTTGTACGCCGGCCCGGCCCCCGGCAGCAGCAGGAGCAGCAGCGAGGCGGCGAGCCCGGGACGCAGGGCGTAGCCGAAGCAGGGCTCCCCCGTGGCAGCCGGCCCTCATCTGCCCCCGCGCGCGGCATCGGCGGCCCGTGGAGCGACCCCGCCGAGCGGATCCCCCGGGGCGCCGGCCCGGCTGCTGGGGCGCAACCGGCCGCCGCGGGGCTGCCGACCGCGCGCCGGTACGGACATCAGGCGCTGTATACGAGCGGACGCCGCCGGGCATGGCCCTGACGGCGGCGGCCGAGGCCCCCCGGCCGGGTGCTACCGGGGCTGCCGCTCCAGATGCCGCTCGACCGTCTCGACCTTGGAGGTGAGCCCGTCGGTCACGCCGGGCCGGATGTCCGCCTTGAGGACGAGCGAGACCCGGGGCGCGCGCGCCTCGACGGCCGCGACGGCGCGCCTGACGACGTCCATGACCTCGTCCCACTCGCCCTCGACGGAGGTGAACATGGCGTCCGTACGGTTCGGCAGGCCCGACTCGCGGACCACCCGGACGGCGTCGGCGACGTACTCCCCGACGTCCTCGCCGACGCCGAGCGGCGTCACGGAGAAGGCGACGATCACGCGTTCACCACGCCTTCCTTGCGGGCGCGGGCGGCGATGACGGCGTCCTCGGCCTCGCGGCGCAGCTTGCGCTCGATGATGAAGCCGCCACCGGGGATGACCGAGTACGCGAGGTAGAGGGCGGCCTTGCCCTTGTTCCACTTGGTGCGGTTCCAGGCGTCGGCCCAGAAGAGCACGTAGAGGACGAACAGCACGCCGTGGATCGGGCCGAGGACCGGGGCGACGTCGAAGCCGGAGTCCACCGTGTACTTGATGATCGTGCAGGCCGCGAGCACGATCCAGGAGATGCCCTCCGGGACGGAGATCAGACGGAGACGGCGGATGGCGGAGGCTGTCTTGAGGTCCACGGGTCACCTTCGGGTGAGAGTCGCTGAGGGCGCGGTCACTTCGTCAAGCCGCTTTGTGAACGGAAGCACAAGCGTTCGTCCATTGTGGCAAACGGTGACCCTAGGGGTGCGCTCAGGGTCGACGTCCACCCGTGGGCCCTGTTCCGTCCACCCGGGTCGCCGTTACTTTCGCTGCGTGGCGATGTTCCGACTCCAAGGGAGCAAGGTGCTCGCCGTCGACATGACCGGGGACGCCGTCAAGGCGAAGAACGGCTCGATGGTCGCGTACGACGGGGAGATGGCCTTCAAGAAGCTGAGCGGTGGCGGCGAGGGGCTGCGCGGGATGGTGACCCGGCGGCTCACCGGCGAGCAGATGACGGTGATGGAGGTGAGGGGGCGGGGAACCTGCTGGTTCGCGGACCGGGCCGCCGAGATCAATCTGGTCGCTCTCCAGGGGGACAGACTCCATGTCGAGGCCGGCAATCTGCTCGCGACCGACGCGGGGCTCAGAACGGGCACGACGTTCACGGGGCTGCGCGGCGCCTCGCAGGGCAACGGCCTGTTCACGACGACCGTCGAGGGGCACGGTCAGGCGGCGATCATGTCCGACGGGCCGGCGGTGGTGCTGCGGGTCACTCCGCAATATCCGCTGATCGTGGATCCGGGCGCCTATGTGGCCCACCAGGGCGATGTGCGGCAGTCCTTCCAGTCGGGTGTGACGTTCCGCACGCTTCTCGGGGAGGGTGGCGGGGAGGCCTTCCAGATCCGTTTCGAGGGTGACGGGCTCGTGTACGTGCAGCCGAGCGAGCGGAACACGATCGCGGGTGATCTGTGATGGCCTTCCGGGAGATCAACTCCAAGATGGTCGAGGCGACGGTGGCGCCCGGGCAGCGGCTGTTCAGCCAGCGCGGGGCGATGCTCGCCTACCGGGGAGAGGTGTCCTTCACCCCGAGCGTCCAGGGCGGGCAGGGCGGGGTGATGTCCATGATCGGGCGGCGGGTGGCCGGCGAGGCGACCCCGCTCATGTCGGTCGAGGGCAGCGGCACCGTCTTCTTCGGGCACGGCGGCCACCACGCGCACGTCGTCACCCTCTCCGGCGACACCCTGCACGTCGAGGCCGACCGGCTGCTCGCCTTCGAGGGCACCCTGCGGCAGGGCACGATGTTCATGGGTTCGCAGGGCGGGGTCATGGGACTGGTCCGGGGCCAGGTCACGGGTCAGGGGCTGTTCACCACCACGCTCCAGGGGCACGGCTCGGTCGCGGTGATGGCGCACGGCGGCGTCTTCGAGGTCCCGGTCACCCCCCAGCGTTCGGTCCATGTCGACCCCCAGGCCTATGTCGCCCACCGCGGCGAGCTGCGCAACAGACTGTCCACCGCGCTCGGCTGGCGGGACATGGTGGGCCGCGGCTCCGGCGAGGCCTTCCAGCTGGAGCTGAGCGGTCACGGCACGGTGTTCGTCCAGGCCTCGGAGGAGAAGCTGTGAGCGCGTACGGACCCCCGGGTGGCCCGGTCGTGTACGACCCGATGACGCTGCCCGCCGACGACAACCTGAACGCGTACACCTTCTGCGTCGAGCTCAAGAGCGGCCAGTGGTTCCTGCAGAAGGGAAAGATGATCGCCTACTACGGGGCGATCGAGTTCAACGGCGTCGGGCACGGCCGACTCGACCGGCTCGTGCGCACCTCGTTCCATTCGCCACTGCACGCGAGCGACTGGGTCGTGGCGGAGGGCTCGGGCAAGATGCTGCTGGCCGACCGGGCCTTCGACGTCAACTCCTATGACCTGGACGACGGGAACTTGACCATTCGCGCGGGCAATCTGCTCGCTTTTCAGCCAAGTCTCGCGCTCAAACAATCGATCGTGCCGGGTTTCCTGACGCTGATCGGAACCGGGAAGTTCGTAGCCGCATCAAACGGTCCGGTGGTGTTCGTCGAACCCCCGATCAGGGTCGACCCACAGGCCCTCGTCGGGTGGGCCGACTGCCCGTCTCCGTGCCATCACTACGACCATGGGTACCTGACGGGTGTACTGGGCGGACTGCGTGCGATGACTGGCCTCGGCGGGGTTTCCGGCGAGGAGCACCAGTTCGAGTTCGTGGGCGCCGGGACGGTCCTGCTGCAGTCGTCGGAGGCCCTCATGGCCGAGTCGGCCACGGGGGCCCTCCCGTCCGAACCAGGGGTGCCGGGCGGTGGCGGAACGGCGCCACTCGGGCACGGTCCGCAATCGTCGGGCGCACCGCGCCTTCCCGGACAGCTGGGCGACCTCCAGCGTCGCTTCGGGCTGTGAGCGGTAGTCTGCGGAGTGTGACGTCGAACGCGTGCGCACAGTCACACCACCCGAAGTAGTTCGCCATTCAACTTCTTAGGTAGACTTCATTCATGGAGACCGAGACGGCCACGCGCTGGCTGACCGATGCGGAGCAGTGCGCCTGGCGCACCCACCTGGAGGTCAACAGGCTGTTGACGTATCAGCTCGAAAAGGATCTTCAGCCGTTCGGCCTGACGATGAACGACTACGAGATCCTGGTGAATTTGTCCGAGTCGGACGACGTACGGATGCGGATGAGTGATCTCGCCTCCGCGACCCTGCAGTCCAAGAGCCGGCTCTCGCACCAGATCACGCGGATGGAGAACGCGAACCTGGTGCGCCGCGAGAACTGCGAGTCCGACCGGCGGGGCCTCTACGCCGTGCTCACCGAGCATGGCATGGAGACGATGAAGAAGGTGGCGCCGCACCATGTGGCGTCGGTGCGGCGGCACTTCATCGACCTGCTGGAGCCGGAGGCCCTGATAGAACTCGACAAGGCGCTCAAGCCGATCGCGGAGCATCTGCGGGGGCAGCGCGGGCGTCCCTGACCTCGGCCGATCCTCCAGGGCGCCGGAGCACACACCGGGCCCTGGAGGCCCCCGCCCGGGGGCGGGGGGCCGCGAGCAGCCCGGCCGACATGGCCGCAGCGCCCGCGAGCAGGAAGCACCCGCCGAGCGGCACCGCGCCGAGCAGCAGCCCGGTCAGCAGCGCGCCGCTGGAACCGCCCGCGTTGACAGCGGCGTTCACCCAGGCCCCGGCCCGGGTGCGGGCCTCCCGCGCCGCCGTCTCGTCGGCGAGCAGATACGCCGTCGTCAGGGCCGGGGCGAGGAACGCGCCCGCGCAGGCGAGCGCCGCGGTGAGCGTCCACAGGCCGGGCGCCAGGCCCGCCACCGCGATCATCAGGCCGAGGGCGACGGCGAACCGGCACAATCGCACCCGTGTGGCCGTACGCCACCGGATCGCTCCGTTGACCAGACCGCCCACCGCGCTGCCCAGGCTCAGCGCGCCCAGCACCCAGGGCACCAGCGCGGGGTCGTAGGACCGCTCACCGGCGAAGGCCACCACCAGCAGATCCACCCCGCTGAGCGCCAGACCGGCGCCGGCCGCCACGGCCACCGCGGGCAGCAGATCACCCATTCGGCCGGACGCGGTGCCCCGGGAAGCCGGACGGGGTCCGGTCATCGCCGGGGAGGTGACGAAGGCACCGGTGCCGGCGACGACCAGCACGGCGCTGAGCAGGACGCCGGCCGCCGGCGGCGCGAAGCCGGCCAGCAGGCCGACCAGCGCCGGACCGGACACGTAGAGCAGTTCCTCGGCGACGCCGTCCAGTCCGTAGGCGCGCTGGAGCAGCGCCCGGTCCTCGACGAGTTCGCTCCACAGGGCACGCATGGTGGGGCCGAGCGGCGGCGCGCAGGCACCGGCCAGGGCGGCGGTCGTGGCGACCAGCGCGGCCGGCGCCCCGGAATGCCAGGTGAGAGCGGCCAGGGCACACAGCAGGGCGCCGTAGAGCGACGCCATGGGCGGCAGGGCGCGGCGCGGGCCGAACCGGTCGATCAGGGACGCCCGCAGGGGCATCAGGAAGACGGTGGTGGCGCCGAACAACGACATCACGGCGCCACAGACGGCGTAGGACCCGGTCGCCCGGGTGACGGAGAGCATGACCGCGAGCGCGACCGTGCCGTAGGACAGGCGGGCGGTCAGGGCGGCGGCGAAGGTGCGGCGCGCGTGCGGGACGCGCAGGACGGCGGCGTACGAGGGCCGCGCAGGGTGCGTGGACACGCTGAGGTTCCTCTGCGGAGGCGGGAAGAGGGGACACCGAAGGACGCGGCGGCCTCTCCCAGGCCTGTCGTCATGTCCTCGCCGTCACCCGAAGGGGGCGGACGGGAGTGACGACAGGCCCCAGAGGGCCCCGCGTCCGGGGTGTGCTCTACGCCAGGAGGAGGAACATGCCGGTCACGCTAGCAGCGCGGCGCCGGAGCCGACCAGGGGTCAGCCCTCGGTCAGGCCCGCCACCAACTCGTCCGCCGCGCGGTAGGGGTCCAGCTCGCCGGCGACGATGCGCTCGGCGAGGGCGCTGAGGCGGCGGTCGCCGTGCAGATCGGCGATGCGCGCGCGCAGCGCGGTGACCGCGATGGTCTCCACCTCCCGGGACGCGCGGGCCCGGCGGCGCTCGGCGAGGACGCCGTGCTCCTCCATCCAGGCGCGGTGCTTCTCCAGTGCCTCGACGACCTCGTCCACGCCCTCGGCGCGGGCGGCGACCGTCTTCACGATCGGCGGGCGCCAGTCGCCGGGCCCGCGGGACTCGCCCAGGCCCAGCATGTGGTTCAGTTCGCGGGCCGTGGCGTCGGCCCCGTCGCGGTCGGCCTTGTTGACGACGTAGACGTCGCCGATCTCCAGGATGCCGGCCTTGGCCGCCTGGATGCCGTCGCCCATGCCGGGAGCCAGCAGGACGACGGAGGTGTCCGCCTGGGAGGCGATCTCCACCTCCGACTGGCCGACGCCGACGGTCTCGACCAGGATCACGTCGCAGCCGGCCGCGTCCAGCACCCGGATCGCCTGCGGCGCCGCCCAGGCCAGGCCGCCCAGGTGCCCCCGGGTGGCCATCGAGCGGATGTAGACACCGGGGTCGGAGGCGTGGTCCGACATCCGCACGCGGTCGCCGAGCAGCGCGCCCCCCGAGAACGGGGACGACGGGTCGACGGCCAGGACACCGACCCGCTTGCCCTGTTTGCGGTACGCGGTCACGAGGGCGGAGGTCGAGGTGGACTTGCCGACGCCGGGCGAGCCGGTGAGACCCACCACCCAGGCATTGCCGGTCAGCGGGGCCAGGGCCGCCATGACCTCCCTGAGCTGCGAGGACGCCCCCTCCACCAGGGAGATCAGCCGGGCCACGGCCCGCGGCCGGCCGTCCCTGGCCTGGGCCACCAGAGAGGAGACGTCCTGCATCACAGCTCCGTTCGCTTGAGGAAAGTCCGACTCAGGCCTTCGGGACCCGCACGATCAGCGCGTCACCCTGACCGCCGCCGCCGCACAGCGCGGCCGCGCCGACGCCGCCGCCGCGCCGCTTGAGCTCCAGCGCCAAGTGGAGCACGAGCCGAGCGCCGGACATGCCGATCGGGTGACCCAGCGCGATGGCGCCGCCGTTGACGTTCACCTTTTCCGTGGACACGCCGAGGTCCTTCATTGACTGCACGGCGACGGCGGCGAAGGCCTCGTTGATCTCGACGAGGTCGAGGTCGGCGACCTCCAGGCCCTCCTTCCCCAGGGCATGCCGGATGGCGTTGGACGGCTGGGACTGCAGGGAGTTGTCCGGGCCCGCCACATTGCCGTGGGCGCCGATCTCGGCGAGCCACTCCAGGCCCAGCTCCTCGGCCTTGGCCTTGCTCATCACGACCACGGCCGCGGCGCCGTCCGAGATCTGCGAGGAGGATCCGGCGGTGATCGTGCCGTCCTTGGCGAAGGCCGGGCGCAGCCTGCCCAGCGACTCCACGGTGGTGTCGCCGCGGATGCCCTCGTCCTTGCTGAAGACGACCGGCTCGCCCTTGCGCTGCGGGATCTCCACCGGGGTGATCTCGGCCTCGAAGACGCCGTTCTTCTGCGCGGCCGCGGCCCGCTGGTGGGACAGGGCGGCGATCTCGTCCTGCGCCGCGCGGTCGATGCCGAGGCGCGTGTTGTGCTTCTCCGTGGACTCGCCCATGGCGACGCCCTCGAAGGAGTCGGTCAGACCGTCGTAGGCCATCGCGTCGAGCATCTGGACCGCGCCGTACTTGAAGCCCTCGCGGGACTTCGGCAGCAGATGCGGGGCGTTGGTCATGGACTCCTGGCCGCCGGCCACGACGATGTCGAACTCGCCGGCCCGGATCAGCTGGTCGGCCAGCGCGATCGCGTCGAGGCCGGACAGGCAGACCTTGTTGATGGTGAGCGCCGGGACGCTCATCGGGATACCGGCCTTGACCGCGGCCTGGCGCGCGGGGATCTGCCCGGCCCCGGCCTGCAGCACCTGGCCCATGATCACGTACTGCACCTGGTCGCCGCCGATCCCCGCACGGTCGAGAGCGGCCTTGATCGCGAAGCCGCCGAGGTCGGCTCCGGAGAAGGACTTGAGCGAGCCCAGCAACCGTCCCATGGGGGTACGGGCGCCTGCGACGATCACCGAACTGGTCGTTCCAGAAGGCATGAGCTGCGATCCCCTTACCGGCCTGCGAGGCCGAGGAGTGAACGAGGGTTTACTTCGAATGTACTGAGCGGTAGAGCACGCCGTCATCGGCCCGCCGGTGTGATCGCGCGCACGTTGCGTAACCACCCGAGGAGCGCTGCACTGAACCCATGCTGACGCGAATCGACCACATCGGGATCGCCTGCCACGACCTCGACGCGACCGTCGAGTTCTACCGGGCCACCTACGGCTTCGAGGTGTTCCACACCGAGGTCAACGAGGAGCAGGGCGTGCGCGAGGCCATGCTCAAGATCAACGAGACCTCGGACGGCGGCGCCTCCTACCTCCAACTGCTCGAACCGACCCGCGAGGACTCGGCGGTCGGCAAGTGGCTGGCCAAGAACGGGGAGGGCGTGCACCACATCGCCTTCGGTACGGCGGATGTCGACGCCGACGCCGACGCCGTCCGCGGCAAGGGCGTACGCGTCCTGTACGACGAGCCGCGCCGCGGTTCCATGGGGTCCCGGATCACCTTCCTGCACCCCAAGGATTGCCACGGTGTTCTCACCGAACTGGTCACTTCGGCCCCGGTTGAGTCGCCCGAGCACTGACCCGCGTACATATGGGCCGGTAGGGTTGGGGGCGGTCGTCCCTGAACGCGGGGGCGACCGCATGCCGGGGTCCGGGTTTCGGGGGACGAGCGTCGGGGCGGCAGCCCGTGCTCCGCCGTTGATCTGACACCATTCCCCGGGGGCCCCGTTCGGCGGATGGACGGAGCTCGTCGAAGAAGCTGACCAGGGGACGGATGGGACCGCGCAGTGCGGGGCTACGAGAGCCAGGAGCGAGAGCCGGCGGCTGACGTCGACCACCTCTCTCGGTTCGAGGCCGAGATGAAGCGGCTGAAGACCGAGCGGGAAAAGGCGATCCAGCACGCCGAGGACCTCGGCTACCAGGTCGAGGTGCTGCGCGCCAAGCTGCACGAGGCGCGCCGCACCCTCATGACCCGGCCCGCCTACGACGGCGGTGACATCGGCTACCAGGCCGAGCAGTTGCTCCGCAACGCCCAGATGCAGGCGGAGCAGCTGCGCCAGGACGCCGAGCGGGAGCTGAGCCAGGCCCGCGCGCAGACCCAGCGCATCCTGCAGGAGCACGCCGAACAGGCCGCCCGTCTCCAGGCGGAGCTGCACCAGGAGGCCGTGACCCGGCGCCAGCAGCTCGACCAGGAGCTGGCCGAGCGCCGCTCCACCGTCGAGTCGCACGTCAACGAGAACGTGGCCTGGGCGGAGCAGTTGCGCGCCCGCACCGAGCAGCAGGCGCGCCGGCTGCTGGACGAGTCGCGCGCCGAGGCCGAGCAGGCCATGGCCGCCGCCCGCGCGGAGGCCGAGCGGCTCACCCGGGAGGCCCGGGAGCGGCTGCAGAGCGATGCCGAGGCCGCCCGCGCCGAGGCCGAGCAGATCCTGCGCCGCGCCCGCACGGACGCCGAGCGGCTGCTGAACGCCGCCTCCACCCAGGCGCAGGAGGCCACCGACCACGCAGAGCAGCTGCGCACCGCAACCGTCAGCGAGTCGGACAGCGCCCGTCGGCAGGCCGCCGAGCTGAGCCGGGCCGCCGAGGAGCGGATGACGGCGGCCGAGGAGGCGCTGCGCAAGGCGCAGGCCGAGGCCGAGAAGGTGGTCACCGAGGCGAAGGAGGCCGCCGCCAAGGCCCTCGCGAGCGCCGAGTCCGCCAACGAGACCCGTACCCGCACGGCCAAGGAGCAGGTCGCCCGGCTGGTCGAGGAGGCCACCAAGGAGGCCGAGAACACCAAGTCCGAGGCCGAGCACCTGGTCGCCGACGCGCGGGCCGAGGCCGAGAAGATCGTCGCCGAGGCCGCCGAGAAGGCCCGCTCGATCACCGCCGAGGAGACGGCCAGCCAGCTGTCGAAGGCGGCCCGGACCGCCGAGGACGTGCTGAACAAGGCGTCCGAGGACGCCCAGAAGACCACCAGGGCCGCCGCCGAGGAGGCCGAGCGGATCCGCACCGAGGCCGAGGCCGAGGCGGACCGGCTGCGGGCCGAGGCGCACGACATCGCCGAGCAGCTCAAGGGCGCGGCGAAGGACGACACCAAGGAGTACCGCGCCAAGACGGTCGAACTCCAGGAGGAGGCCCGGCGGCTGCGCGGCGAGGCCGAGCAGCTGCGCGCGGACGCGGTCGCCGAGGGCGAGTCGATCCGCGCCGAGGCCCGCCGGGAGGCGGTGGCGCAGATCGAGGAGGCGGCCAAGTCCGCCGAGGAACTGCTGGCCAAGGCCAAGGCGGACGCCGACGAGCTGCGGCAGAAGGCGACCGCCGACAGCGAGAAGGTCCGCACCGAGGCCATCGAGCGCGCCACGGCACTGCGCCGGCAGGCCGAGGAGACCCTGGAGCGCACCCGCAAGGAGGCCGAGCGGCTGCGCGACGAGGCCGCCGAGCGCGCCGAGGCGGTCGGGGCGGACGCCGAGCGGGCCGCGCGCGAGCTGCGCGAGGAGACCGAGCGTGCCGTCGAGGCCCGCCGCGCCGAGGCCGCCGAGGAGCTGACGCGGCTGCAGACGGAGAGCCAGGAGCGGCTGGCCTCCGCCGAGCAGGCGCTCACCGACGCCCGCGAGGAGGCCTCCCGGATCCGCCGGGAGGCCGCCGAGGAGACCGAGCGCCTGCGCGCGGAGTCCGCCGAACGGATCCGCACGCTCCAGCAGCAGGCCGCGGCGGAGGCGGACCGGCTGCGCGACGAGGCCGCGTCCGACGCGTCCGCCGCGCGCGCCGAGGGCGAGACCGTCGCCGTACGGCTGCGCTCGGAGGCCGCCGCCGAGGCCGAGCGGCTGAAGACGGAGGCACAGGAGAGCGCCGACCGGGTCCGCGCGGAGGCGCAGGCCGCCGCCGAACGGCTGGGCACCGAGGCGTCCGAGACGCTGGCCGCCGCGCAGGAGGAGGCCGCACGGCGGCGCCGCGAGGCCGAGGAACTCCTCGGCGGCGCCCGCGAGGAGGCCGACCAGGAGCGTCAGCGCGCCCGCGAGCAGAGCGAGGAGCTGCTGGCGTCCGCCCGCAGGCGCGTGGAGGAGGCGCAGGCCGAGGCGATCCGCCTGGTGGAGGAGGCCGACCGGCGCGCCGGCGAGATGGTCTCCGCCGCCGAGCAGCACGCCCAGCAGGTGCGGGACTCCGTCGCCGGGCTGCACGAGCAGGCGCAGGAGGAGATCGCCGGACTGCGCTCGGCCGCCGAGCACGTGGCGGACCGTACCCGCCGCGAGGCCGAGGAGGAGGCGGACCGGGTCCGCGCCGACGCCTACGCCGAGCGGGAGCGGGCCAGCGAGGACGCCGGCCGTATCCGGCACGAGGCGAACGAGGAGTCCGAGGCCGCGAAGGCGCTGGCCGAGCGGACGGTCACGGAGGCGATCACGGAGGCCGAGCGGCTGCGCTCGGACGCCTCCGAGTACGCCCAGCGGGTGCGCACCGAGGCGTCCGACGCGCTCGCCGAGGCCGACCAGGCCGCGGCCCGTACCCGGGCGGACGCCCGCGAGGACGCCAACCGGATCCGCTCCGACGCGGCGACCCAGGCCGACACCCTGATCACCGAGGCCCGCAGCGAGGCCGAGCGGCTGCAGAACGAGACGGTCGCGGAGGCCGAGCGGCTGCGCGCGGAGACCGCGGCCGAGGCCGAGCGCGTGCGCACCGAGGCGCTCGGCGAGGCGGACCGGGTCCGTGCGGAGGCGGTGGCGACCGCCGAGCAGCTGATCGGGGACGCCACCGGGGACGCCGAGCGGCTGCGTGCCGAGGCCGCCGAGACGGTCGGCTCGGCCCAGCAGCACGCCGAGCGGGTGCGCGCGGACGCCGACCGGCTCAAGGCGGACTCGGAGGCGGAGGCCGAACGGCTCGTCAACTCCGCGCGCGAGGAGGCCGAGCGGACCCTGGACGAGGCCCGCAAGGACGCCAACAAGCGGCGCTCGGAGGCGGCGGAGCAGGTCGACACGCTCATCACGGAGACCGCGGCCGAGGCGGACAAGCTGCTCAGCGAGGCGCGGCAGCAGGCGCTGAAGACCACCGCGGACGCCGAGTCGCAGGCCGACACGATGGTGGGCGCGGCCCGCAGCGAGGCCGACCGGATCGTCTCCGAGGCGACCGTCGAGGGCAACTCCCTGGTGGAGCGGGCCCGTACGGACGCCGACGAGCTGCTGGTCGGTGCGCGCCGGGACGCCACGGCGATAAGGGAGCGGGCGGAGGAGCTGCGCGACCGCATCACCGGCGAGGTCGAGGAGTTGCACGAGCGGGCGCGCCGGGAGGCCGCCGAGACCATGAGGACCGCCGGCGACCGCTGCGACGCGCTCATCAAGGCCGCCGAGGAACAGCACGCCAAGGCGCAGGCCAAGGCCAAGGAGGTGCTGTCCGACGCCGACTCCGAGGCGGGCAAGGTGCGTATCGCCGCGGTGAAGAAGGCGGAGGGTCTGCTCAAGGAGGCCGAGCTGAAGAAGGCCAGCCTCGTCAAGGAGGCCGAGGAGCTGAAGGCCGAGGCGATCCGCGAGGCGCGGCGCACGGTCGAGGAGGGCAAGCGCGAGCTGGAGGTCCTGGTGCGCCGGCGCGAGGACATCAACGCCGAGATCTCCCGGGTGCAGGACGTCCTGGAGGCGCTGGAGTCCTTCGAGGCCCCGGGTGGCGGCAAGGACGGCGGTGTCAAGGCGGGCGCGACCGTGGGCGCCCCTCGATCGGGTGGCAAGTCGTCAGACGGCTAGCGCGAAAGAGGCGTTCCGGTGTCTTCTGGGGGCTTTGCCCGGGTCCTTGGCAAGCCGTGCGCCCGTCAGCCACTCAAAAGAGGTGTCATTCTCCAGATCAAACACGTATCCGCTCGATGACACACCGCTTCGGCCCCTAGGATTCCACCTATCACCTCACCGGTCTCATTCGACAGGAATCCCATGAGCGACACTTCCCCCTACGGCTTCGAGCTTGTGCGGCGTGGGTACGACCGCGCTCAGGTGGACGAACGTATCTCCAAGCTCGTCTCCGACCGTGACAGTGCTCTCGCCCGTATCACCGCCCTGGAAAAGCGCATCGAGGAGCTGCACCTCGAGACGCAGAACGCCCAGGCCCAGGTCACCGACGCCGAGCCGTCGTACGCGGGTCTCGGCGCGCGGGTCGAGAAGATCCTGCGCCTGGCCGAGGAAGAGGCCAAGGAGCTGCGTGAGGAGGCCCGTCGGGCGGCCGAGCAGCACCGGGACCTCGCCGAGTCGGCGGCCCAGCAGGTCCGCAACGACGCCGAGACCTACGCGGCCGAGCGGAAGGCCAAGTCCGAGGACGAGGGCGTCCGGATCGTCGAGAAGGCCAAGGCCGACGCCTCGCAGCTGCGTTCCGAGGCGCAGAAGGACGCGCAGTCCAAGCGCGAGGAGGCGGACGCCCTCTTCGAGGAGACCCGCGCCAAGGCCGCGCAGGCCGCCGCCGACTTCGAGACGAACCTGGCCAAGCGCCGCGAGCAGTCCGAGCGCGACCTGGCCTCGCGTCAGCAGAAGGCCGAGAAGCGTCTCGCCGAGATCGAGCACCGGGCCGAGCAGCTGCGCCTGGAGGCGGAGAAGCTGCGCACGGACGCCGAGCGCCGCGCCCGCCAGACGGTGGAGACGGCCCAGCGCCAGGCCGAGGACATCGTGGCCGACGCCAACGCCAAGGCCGACCGCATCCGTTCGGAATCCGAGCGCGAGCTGGCCGCCCTCACCAACCGCCGCGACTCCATCAACGCCCAGCTGACGAACGTCCGCGAGATGCTCGCCACGCTGACCGGCGCCGCGGTGGCCGCGGCCGGCACGTCCACCGACGACGAGCCGATCTCCCGAGGCGTCCCGGCGCAGCAGACCCGGTAACCTCCGCCGGCCGGACGACGCCGGAAGGGGCGACGGGACCTGCTCCCGCCGCCCCTTCCGGCTGGCTGAACGGCTTACCGAGCGGGCGTCCCGGGCGAGGCCGCCAGGGCGCTGGGGCGCTTAGCCTGGATGGAGGGGGCCGGGGCGCTTGGGCGGGGGGCGTCGTGGGGAAGGGGTCGTGGTGTCCGTTGGTGATCGGGATCTCGAGGATGCCGTTCTGGGGCTGCTCGACCAGAGGGCACCGGGTAAGTCCGTCTGCCCCTCCGACGTGGCCCGCGCGGTGGACCCGTCGGCGGGTGAGGGCTGGCGGGAGCTGATGGAGCCGGTGCGGCGGGCCGCGGCCCGGCTCGCCGCTCGGGGGCTGGTGGAGATCACCCAACACGGCTCCCCCGTGGACCCGGACACGGCCCGGGGTCCGATCCGGATCCGGCGTACGGGCTGACGCGACCGCCCGGCGCCCGAGTGGCAGGGCCCCGGGGCCCGTCCTAGCGTGGCCGCATGATCGAGTTGACGGGGCTGACCAAGCGGTACGGCGACAAGGTGGCCGTCGACCACCTGACGTTCACGGTCAGACCGGGCATCGTGACCGGGTTCCTCGGGCCCAACGGCGCCGGTAAGTCCACGACCATGCGGATGATCCTCGGGCTCGACCATCCCACCGCCGGCGACGTACGGATCGACGGCACCCACTACGACCGGCTCAGGGACCCGCTGACGTACGTCGGCGCCCTGCTGGACGCCAAGGCCGTGCACGGCGGCCGGAGCGCCTACAACCACCTGCTGTGCCTCGCCCAGAGCAACGGGATCCCGCGGCGGAGGGTGGCGGAGGTGCTGGACACCGTCGGGCTGACGGCGGTGGCGCGGAAGAAGGCCAAGGGGTTCTCGCTGGGCATGGGACAGCGGCTCGGGATCGCCGGGGCGCTGCTCGGCGACCCGCGGATCCTGATGTTCGACGAGCCGGTCAACGGGCTCGACCCGGAGGGCATCCACTGGATCCGCAACCTGATGAAGTCGCTGGCCGCCCAGGGGCGGACGGTCTTCGTCTCCAGCCATCTGATGAGCGAGATGGCACTGACGGCGGATCACCTGGTCGTCATCGGCCAGGGCCGGCTGCTCGCGGACACCTCCATGGCCGACTTCATCCGGCAGAACTCGCGGGCGTACGTCCGCATCCGCTCCCCGCAGCGCGAACGCCTGCTCGACGTGCTCCACCAGGCCGGGATCACGGTGGTGGAGACGGGCGGCGAAGCCCTGGAGGTGGAGGGCGGCAAGGCCGAGCGGATCGGCGAACTGGCGGCACGCAGCGGACTCGTGCTGCACGAGCTGAGTCCCCGGCAGGCCTCGCTGGAGGAGGCGTTCATGCAGCTGACGGCGGGGTCGGTGGAGTACCACGCGCACTCCGGTCCCGGGCCCGGCGCCGGCCCGGACGGCCCCGCCGCACCGGACTGGGGCGCCGGCTGGAAAGGGGCGTGAGGCATGGCGGCCGCACAGGTCATCCGGTCCGAGTGGACCAAGATTCGGTCGGTGGCGTCCACACTGTGGACGCTGTCGCTGGCCGTGGTCGTCACCGTCGTCCTCGGGATGCTGATCTCCGCGCTGTCGAGGAGCCAGTACGACGACATGCCCGTGCGGGACCGGCTCTCCTTCGATCCCACGGTCGTCAGCTTCGCGGGCATGACCCTCGGCCAGCTCGCGATGATCGTCTTCGGCGTGCTGGTCGTCTCGAACGAGTACAGCACCGGAATGATCCGGGTCTCGCTGGCCGCCGTGCCGCAGCGCGCCACCTTCCTGTTCGGCAAGATCGCGGTGGCCACCGCGCTCGCGCTGGCCGTCGGGATGGTGACGAGCTTCGCCGCGTTCTTCCTCGGCCAGGCGATGCTCGGCCCCTACCGGACCGCGATCGACGACCCCGGCGTGCTGCGCGCGGTGTTCGGCGGCGGTCTGTACATGGCCCTGATCGCGATGTTCTCCATGGGGATCGCCGCGATGCTGCGCTCGCCGCTGCTGTCGCTCGGCATCCTGATGCCGTTCTTCTTCCTGATCTCCAACATCCTCGGCAACGTCGACGCCACGAAGAAGATCGGCCGGTTCCTGCCGGACCAGGCGGGCAGCCGGATCATGCAGGTGGTGCCCAGGGTCGGCGACGACACCCCGTACGGTCCCTGGGGCGGCCTCGGGATCATGGCACTGTGGGTGGTCGCGGCGCTCGCGGGCGGTTACGTCCTCCTCAAGAGGCGGGACGCCCAGTAGAGGCCCACGTCACACCCCGTAGTGCTTTGGGCTTTACCTTCCTTTGGGCGGAACCGTCAGCGCCTCGATATCCTCCTAACCCTTACGGGGGCGTGTGCCCCGCTGTCCTGAACCTTTCGATGGGTGCGGAGCATGATCGAGGCTGTAGGCCTGACCAAGCGCTACGGCGACAAGACCGCCGTGTACAACCTTTCCTTCCAAGTGCGGCCGGGAGCCGTCACCGGCTTCCTCGGGCCCAACGGCTCGGGCAAGTCGACGACGATGCGGATGATCCTCGGGCTGGACAACCCCACGTCCGGCTCGGTGACCATCGGCGGCTATCCCTACCGCAGGCTGCCCAACGCCCCGCGGCAGGTCGGCGCGCTGCTCGACGCCAAGGCCGTGCACGGCGGCCGGAGCGCCCGCAACCACCTGCTGAGCCTCGCCCAGCTGTCGGGCATCCCGGCCCGCCGGGTGGACGAGGTGCTCGGGGTCGTCGGCCTCCAGGAAGTGGCGAAGAGGCGCTCCAAGGGCTTCTCCCTCGGCATGGGACAGCGTCTGGGCATCGCCGCCGCGCTGCTCGGCGATCCGCAGGTGCTGCTGTTCGACGAGCCGGTCAACGGCCTCGACCCCGAGGGCATCCACTGGGTCCGCAACCTGATGAAGGCCCTCGCGGCCGAGGGCCGTACGGTCTTCGTCTCCTCGCACCTGATGAGCGAGATGGCCCTGACCGCCGACCACCTGATCGTGATCGGGCGCGGGCAACTGCTCGCCGACATGAGCGTGCGGGACTTCATCTCGGCGAACTCGGCGGACTTCGCCCGTGTGCGTACGCCGGACACCGAGCCGCAGCTGCGCGAGAAGCTGTCCTCCTCGCTCACCGAGGCCGGTGGCCACGTCCTGCCGGAGCAGGACGGCGCCCTGCGCGTGACCGGGCTGCCGCTGCCCCGGATCAGCGACCTCGCGCACGAGGCGGGCGTCCGGCTGTGGGAGCTGTCGCCGCACCAGGCCTCGCTGGAGGAGGCGTACATGCGGATGACGCAGGGCGCCGTCGACTACCGCTCGACCGTCGACCAGAAGGCGGGCCTCCAGCAGCCGCTGCCGCCCGGCGCCCAGCCGCCCATGCCGGTGCCCGGCCAGGGCCAGCCGGGCTGGTACGCCCCGCCGCCGCCCCAGCAGGGCGGCCGGCCGTTCACGATGTCCCCGGCGCCCACGGGCCCGTACGGCGGCGCCCCGGCGGGCGCGTACGGCGCTCCCGGCGCCCCGGCCCCCAACCCGTACGCCCAGCAGGCCGCCCAGGCCGCGCAGCAGAGCGCTCCGGCTCCGCAGACGCCGCAGCCCCAGTCGGCCGCGCAGCCCGCGCAGTCGCCCCCGTCGGCACAGCCCGCGCAGTCGCCCCAGTCGGCGCAGCCCGCGCAGGAGCAGCCGGTCGCCGCCCCGGCCGCGCCGCAGCAGGCGCCCGCCGCTCCCCCGGCCGCCACCCCCGCTCCCGCCCCCTCCGACACCATCCAGCCCGAGGACGCCCGATGAGCACCCACCAGCCCCCGATGCCGCAGGCCCCCGCAGCCGCGCCCGACTGGCAGGCGGCGCCCGGCGGCCCGTACCCCGGGTACACCTCGCCGATCCCCGTGGTGCGCACCCACCTCGGGCACGCGCTGGCCTCCGAGTGGACGAAGATCAAGTCGGTGCGGTCGACGATGTGGACGCTCGGCGTCTTCGTGGTGCTCGTCGTCGGCATCGGCCTGCTGGCCGGCACGCTGGTCGAGGCCCACTCCGACGCGTCGAGCCTGAACGGTGAGAACCCCCTGTCGTTCGGGTTCTTCGGACTGCTCCTCGGCAGCATCTGCATCATCACGCTCGGCGTGCTGACCACGGCCTCGGAGTACGGCACCGGCATGATCCGTACGACGATGACGGCGTGCCCCAGCCGGGCCCGGGTGCTCGCCGCGAAGTCGATCGTCTTCGTCGCCCTGGCCTTCGTCGTCACCCTCGTGACCTCCGGCTTCGTGGCCGTGGTCCAGGCGTCCCTGCTGGACGGCACCGCCGCCCGGACCCCCGGCGCCGGGGACTGGCTCAAGGCCACCGTCGGCATCAGCCTCTACATCGCGCTGCTCGGACTGTTCTCGCTCCTCATGGGCTCGGTGATCCGGCATTCGGCGGGCGCCATCACCATCATGATCGGCGTGGTGCTCGCCCCGCTGGTGCTCGCGCTGTTCATGGCCACGGACTCCCTCAGCAAGCTCCGGGAGTGGCTGTTCGAGTACTCGATCCCGAACCAGCTGAGCGTCTTCTACGCCAACTCGCTGACCCAGTCCGGCCCGTCGGGCTGGGACCCGCTGTGGATCATGCTGGTCGTGACGGCCGCCGCGTACGGAGGGGCCTACGCCCTGCTCCACAGCCGCGACGTCTAGCCGCGCCGGACAGCCCGGCAGGCCGGGGCCGGGGCTCCGGCTCAGAACCTGGGCGCGTTACGGGACCGCTGCACCCGCGTGGTGCGGCGGTCCTTCGCGTTCCAGCACGCCTTGTGCCAGTGCCGGCGGTCGTCGACGCCCACGTGCTCCGGCCAGGCCACCACGTGCGGGACGCCGGAGGCGATCATCTGGTCGCAGCCCGGGCAGCGATAGGTCTTGCCCTGGGCGCTGGCGCCGGCGACATGGCGCACACTCCACTCCTCGCCCCCCCAGCTCTCGGTGGACTGCCAGCCGCCGTACCGGCCGGCCTGGTCGTCCTCGGCGCTCCGGCCCGACGTTCCGGCTGCCTTCGGTCGATTGCGACGCGGGGACACGGGACACCTCTCGGGGCTATACAGGGAGCACGGGCTGCATCCAGCCTACGCGCCGCCGCGAGGGATACGCGTACGGCACCAAACCGTACAAGTCCCCCTCCCGGGCGACCCATTCTGCAGACAATCCGCAAATCTCCTCGCCGAAGCCGTGTCCTGGGCACGTGTCAGACGGTTATGCCCGGTGGGGGAGCTCCGAGCCGGAGCCAAGGAAGCAGGAAGAGCGATGCGCGTAGGAACTTTTGTGCTGGCCGCCCAGTTCCCGGGCCAGGGTCAGGGGGAGGCCCTGTACCGGGCGGTGCGCTCGGCGGAGGTCGCGGAGGAGGCCGGGCTGGACGCCGTCTGGCTGGCCGAGCACCACTTCGTGCCCTACGGCACCTGTCCGTCGGCGGTCACCCTGGCCGCCCTGCTGCTCGGCCGGACCCGGCGCATCCGCGTCGGTACGGCGGTCAGCGTACTGCCCACCGCGCACCCGGTCGCCCTCGGCGAGCAGGCCGCGCTGCTGCACGTGACGAGCGGCGGGCGGTTCACGCTGGGGGTGGGCCGCGGCGGCCCCTGGGTGGACCTGGAGGTCTTCGGGGCGGGCCTCGAGGCCTACGAACAAGGATTCCCCGAATCACTCGATCTGCTGCTGCGCTGGCTGCGCGAGCCGTCCGTGTCGGCCTCCGGCGAGCGGTACTCCTTCCGCGAGGTGCCGGTCGTGCCCCGTCCGTCGGAGGCGCTGACGGACGCCCCGGGCCCCGAGGTGGTGATCGCGTGCACCTCTCCGGCGAGCGTGCGGCTGGCGGCCGAACAGGGGCTTCCCATGCTGCTCGGGATGCACGTCGGGGACGAGGAGAAGGCCGAGATGGTCGGCCTGTGGCAGCGCTGCGCCCGCGCGGCGGGCCGGCCGGCCGAGGAGATCGCGGGGGCCGCCCATGTGTCGGCCGGGGTCTGCCAGCTCGCCGACCGGGGCCCGGACGCCGTGGAGAGCCTGCTCAAGGCGATGCCGGGCTGGCTGAAGCAGGGGCTGGACGCCCATGTGACGGTGGACGGACGGGCGCGCTCGATGCGCGACCCGCACGCGTACACGGAACTGCTCTGCGGGCTGCACCCGGTGGGCACCCCGCGCCTCGCCGCCGACCGGCTCGCGGCCACCGCCGAACGCACCGGCATCTCCCGCTTCGCCCTCCTCACGGAGGGCTCGGGCGACCTCGCGGCCACGGAGGAGAACCTACGGCGTCTCGGCACCGAGGTGCTGCCCCGGTTGCGCTGACCGAGGCGCGCGAGCCGGCCGGGGGGCTTGCCGCCCCAGTACTGATGGCACCTCCCGCGGGTGGAGCGGCAAGCAAACGGCTCGAATGTGGCGGCCGTACCTCGGCCGTGGCCACGCCGCGCGTCAGCAGTCCCGGAGCTCCGGCGACTGGTTGAGCAACTGATTGCGCGCCGAGGTGAAGCGTGCCAACGTCTCGTCCACCGAGGCGTCCAGCGGGAACACGGCCACCCGGTGGCAGTTCTGGAAGGCCAGCCGCACCCCGAAGTGCCGCTGCAGCGCGCCTCGGATGGCGTCACTCGCGAGTGCGCGCAGCAGCTGACCGCGTGCCTGCTCGTTCGGCGGGGGCGTCTGGTTGTCGGCGAAGGGACCGCCGTCGACCTTCAGCTGGGCCACCAGGGAGCTGATCATCTCCCATGCGTAAGGCAGGGAGGTCCGGACGCAGTCGACGAATGCTGCTTCGTCGACCTCGCCTCGCTCGGCCTGTTCGAGTAGGGCCGGTGAGACGTCGAGCGACATGGGTTCTCCTCTCGCACCCCCGAACAGCGGGGGTTGCCGGACAGAAAAGGGAGTGCGCACGTTCGAACACGCTCAGTGCCTACGCCGCGACCTCCCGTTCACTACGGTAGGCAACGGTCGGTGACCACACCAGCAGAATGCGTATATAGAACGGTCCCGTTACGCCCACAATCGGCCAGGGATGAACAAGAGTTTCCAGGGACAATTGGTGCGATCGGCAGGGAGCGGGACGGGCGGATCGCGCGCACCGACGGGCGTCGAGTAGCGTTGCCGACCATGCGTCTCGTCATTGCCCGGTGCTCGGTCGACTATGCCGGCCGGCTCACCGCCCACCTGCCCTCGGCGCCCCGCCTGATCCTGGTCAAGGCGGACGGCAGCGTCTCCATCCACGCCGACGACCGGGCCTACAAGCCCCTCAACTGGATGTCGCCGCCCTGCGCGCTGAAGGAGGGCGCGGGCGAGGACGAGGGTGTGTGGACGGTCGTCAACAAGGCGGGCGAGAAACTGATCATCACGATGGAGGAGATCCTCCACGACTCCTCGCACGAACTCGGCGTGGACCCGGGTCTGATCAAGGACGGCGTGGAAGCGCACCTCCAGGAACTGCTCGCCGACCGCATCGAGACGCTCGGCGACGGCTACACGCTGATCCGCCGCGAGTACATGACGGCGATCGGCCCGGTGGACATCCTCTGCCGGGACGCCGACGGCCAGACCGTCGCGGTCGAGATCAAGCGGCGGGGTGAGATCGACGGCGTGGAGCAACTCACGCGCTATCTGGAGCTGTTGAACCGCGACCCGCATCTCGCGCCGGTGCGCGGCGTCTTCGCGGCCCAGGAGATCAAGCCCCAGGCCCGCGTCCTCGCCACCGACCGCGGCATCAGCTGCACGATCCTGGACTACAACGCCCTCCGCGGCATCGAGGACGACAAACTCCGCCTCTTCTGACCCTCCCCGGCCCGGGCGCCGGGACGGCGGCGCCCCCGCGGGCCTCGGGACGGCCCGGCGCCGCCCGCCACCGATACAGCTAGCGTGCGCCGGGGTGGCGGGGCAGGCGGAGCGACCGCCCTTCTCCCGCCCCGCGGACGTCGAACACCCCTCGCGACGCCGCACACCCCGCTCCCCCGCCACCCCGGCACTGGGCCCGGGTGGCGGGAGCGGTGGTGTCCTGTGGGGGGCGGCCGGGCCGGATCGCCGTGCAGGCGAACCCCCGTCGTCCTCTTCTACGCGTCCGTCGGGGCGGAGGTGCCGGATGCCACCGGGCCGCTCGCGGAGTCCGTCGTGGACGGGGTGGACGAGCCCGTCGAGGACGGCGTCTGCGTGGGGGTGCCGGAGGGGGGCGGCGACGAGGACGGCGGGGGCGAGGTCGGCTCCTTGGTGGGGGACGGTGAACCCGGCTTCGTCGTCTCCGGCTTGGACGGCCTCGGTGACGTACTGCCGGGCCGTGGCCCCTTCGTCCACCCCGGTCCGGTGGACGGAGTCACCGTGATACGCGGTGCCGGGTCGTCGGTCGCGCCGTGGGCGCCGCCGGGGCCCGGTGCCGTGGTGCGGGCCGACGCCGTCCCGGTGTGGTCGCCGGCGGGCCGGCGCGGCGTCGTGCCCAGGCCGCCGTCGTCCGTGTCCTGGCTCTCCGACGGGTTGACGTCGACCTTGCCGGCCGGGTTGTCGCCCGCGTTCTCGTGGGACGTCATGCCGAGGGTGACGACCGTACCGAGCACGACGGCGAGCAGCGCGCCGGAGCCGGCCGCCACCAGGTTGCGCCGGGCCAGCCGCCTGAGCCCGCCGTACGGGGTGACAGCGGGGGCCCGCCGGGTGACCAGGGTGTCGCCGGGGAGGCCGGGGAGCGGCGGCACCGCGTCCTCGCGCCCCACCTCCGGCACGTCCTCGCCCTGCATGACCGCGCGTTCGGGCACCTCGCCCGAGCGGTCGGCGACCAGCGCCAGCGCCCGTCGGCCGGCCACGGTGCCCCGCTTGTCGGCGAGCGCCCCGCGCAGCCCGATGGAGGCCTCCAGCTCGGTGCGGGCCCGTTCGAACTGTCCGCAGCAGAGCGCGAGGACACCCAACTCGTGGTGGAAATAGGCCTGTTCGGATGTCTCACCGGCCGTGCGGGAAGCCTGCGAGCCGGAGCGCAGGGCCCGTTCCCAGGCGCTCCAGTGCAGCCCGGCGGCGAACGCGGGCGCCGCCGTCCGGGCGAGCCGTACGGCGGGGGCCTCCTCGCCCTCGGCGGCCGGGGACGTCTGCGGCACGGCGGCGGCGAGCGCGGCCAGCACCGCGTCGGCCTCCGCGCACACCCGCTCGGGTGTGACCGAGGGGTGGCCGGCCCACCAGGTGTAGTGCTGGGCGGCGGCGAGGGCCCGGGCCTCGGCGTCGTCGGCGAATCCGGCGGCCTCCAGCTGGGTCCGCACCCCGGCGGCGAGGCGGTATCGCGGGCCGACCGGGGAGATCAGTCCGCAGCCCGCCAGTTCGGCGAGGGCGGCGTCGGCGTGGGTGTCGCCGACAAGGGCCGGAAGGTGTGCCTGGTGGGGCAGTTCGCCGCCGAGGGCGACGGCGAAGCGCAGGGTGGCGCGGGCCCAGCCGCTGAGCCGGGAGGCGAGCAGCGGGGCGGGGGCCGCGGCCTCGCCGAGAGAGGGCAGCGGGATGTCCTCCTCCAGGTCGACGGGTATGTCCGCCGCCGGACGCAGGTCCTCGAAGACGCCGTACTCGTCCACCGCGCCGGTGCTGACCCGCTGTTCCTCGCGCTGCCGCAGCAGGGCGCCGGCCTGGACGAAGCGCAGCGGCAGCCCCTCGGACTCGAACCAGAGGTCGCCCGCCCAGTTGGCCTCCTCCTCGGTGAGGACACGGCCGATGGTCCGCTCCAGGATCTCCACGCCCGCGGCGCGGTCGAGGCCGCCGAGGAAGACCTCCTCGATCTCCGCCTCGGCGGACGGCGCGGGGACATCGGGGGTGGCACCGAGCAGATACGCGCACTCGGGGGTGGCGTCGAGCAGCTCGTCCAGGGCACCGCCGCCGAACTCGATGTCGTCCAGGACGACGACCGCGCCGATCTCCCCCAGCAAGGCGGCCATCTCGTCGGCGTCCGGGCGGTGCCGTGGGGCGTCGTAGACGATGTGGAAGAGGTCGGACGCGACCTCGTCGGCCGTGCGGTTGAAGCCGTTCAGACGGACCACGCCGTCGGGGGCGAGGTCCTGGCAGTCCTCGGCGACCAGGTCGAGGAGGGCGGTGCGGCCGGAGCCGCCGGGGCCGGTCAGCCGCACCGAGCGGCCCCGGGTCAGCAGCCGGACCAGGCGCTCGCGTTCGTCCTGGCGCTCCAGCAGGGAGTACACCGGCTGTGTGGGGCCGGGCGGCACCGGCGGGCGGGCGGCGCGTTCGGCGTCGGCGCGCTCGGCCGGGGTGCGCTTGCGTGGGCGGCCGGGCCGGTCGGCGGGCGGACAGGGCTCTATCTCGCTTCCGTCGACCGGGTTGACGGTCAGCAGCAGGTCGCCGCAGACGAGCTGTGCCGTACGGGCGGGCGCGGGCACGCTCGGGACGAAGTCGGAGGTGAGGGATTCCCGGGGCGGCCGGCGACTGTACGCCGGTCCGTGCTCCTCGGGTCCCGGGATGTTCGGGTCCATGGGTTCAAGCCCCCCAAAAGCGTTCGTGTGCCCGTGTCCGGCCCGTCCCGGCCTGCCGCACACCGCGCCGTCGCTTCCGATCCGGGCCCGCTCGGTCGAGGGCCCGCGAGGCGGCGGGCGACCGAACACTAAACCTTCGTTCAGTCTCTCCGACAGGGTGGGGTGCCGTGCGCTCCGAGAGGTCACGGTCTTGTGAGGATTGCCGGCGGCGCGCGCCGCGGCCGCCGCTCCCCCCTCTTCCCCGTCGCCCGGCGGGCACCGGGCCGGGGTTGTCACACCCTGGGCAGCGACTCCACGCCGATGCCGCCCTCGACGGCGAGGATGCGGTGCAGCCGGGTGGCGACCAGCAGGCGCTGCATCTGGGCGGGTACGTCGCGCAGCACCAGGCGGCGGCCGCAGCGGCCGGCCCGGCGGTGGGCGCCCATGATCACCCCGAGGCCGGTGGCGTCCCAGGAGTCCAGTGCGGACAGGTCGAGCACCAGGTCACCGACACCGTGGTCGACGGCCGCGTGCAGGGCCGTACGGGCGTCCGCCGCGCTGCGGACGTCGAGGCGGCCCCCGACGACCAGCTCGGCATGGTCGCCCCTGATATACATATGCGCTCCCCGTTGAGTGCGGTTGGCGTATTCCGTGACGGTGCTGTGCACCGTCTGACTGTGTGAGTGGCGGTGCGGTTGCTGCTTGTAAGCGAACCGATACCGAATTCACCCCCAGGGGTGATGCCCCCGGGGTGAATGTCCGGCGTACGTGCGTACGGCTGGGTTCCGCTCCCTCGTACCGACGGGTCCGGGTACGACGAAGCGATGCTTCTCAGTAGGTGTAGAAGCCCTGCCCGCTCTTGCGGCCGATGTCACCGGCGTCCACCATCCGGCGCATCAGCTCCGGCGGCGCGAACTTCTCGTCCTGGGACTCGGTGTAGATGTTGCCGGTCGCGTGCAGCAGGATGTCGACGCCGGTGAGGTCCGCGGTGGCGAGCGGTCCCATGGCGTGGCCGAAGCCCAGCTTGCAGGCGAGGTCGATGTCCTCGGCGGTCGCGACGCCCGACTCGTAGAGCTTGGTCGCCTCGACGACGAGGGCGGAGATCAGCCGGGTGGTGACGAAGCCGGCGACGTCCCGGTTGACGACGATGCAGGTCTTGCCGACGGACTCGGCGAACTCCCGGGCGGTGGCGAGGGTTTCGTCGCTGGTCTTGTAGCCGCGGACCAGCTCGACGAGCTGCATCATCGGCACCGGCGAGAAGAAGTGCACGCCGACGACCCGCTCGGGGTGCTCGGTGGCCGCCGCGATCTTGGTGATCGGGATGGCGGAGGTGTTGGAGGCGAGTACGGCGTCCTCGCGCACCAGCTTGTCGAGCGCGCGGAAGATCTCGTGCTTGACCTCCAGCTTCTCGAAGACGGCCTCGACGACGATGTCGGCGTCGGCGGCCGCGTCCAGATCGGTGGTCGCGGTGATCCGGCCCAGGGCGGCCTCGGCGGCGTCCGCCGCCAGCTTGCCCTTGCTCACGAACTTGTCGTACGAGGCCTTGATGCCGTCCGTGCCACGCCTCAGCGCCTCGTCGGTGACGTCACGCAGGACGACGTCCCAGCCCGCCTGCGCGGCGACCTGGGCGATACCGGACCCCATGAGACCGGCCCCGATGACAGCGAGCTTCCGTGCCACTCCGACTCCCTAGAACGCTCTCCAAGTCTGTTTCTCCGGCGGACCCTAGCGCTCCGGCGGTGCCGTGTGAGCGGTAAGTAACGCGTGTCACGGTCTCAGGGCGTGAGACACCGGTCACGTCTTGTCGCGGCGGTCCCGTCACGCGCTCAGGGCGTGGCACGCACGGCGTAGTTGAGGACCCGCTCGCTCAACAGGTCCTCGATTTGGTCGAGGAGGGCGAGCACCTCTCGTGACACTTCGCCCGGTTCGCGGCCCTTGACCATCTCGCGCCCGATGACGGCGGTGACCGTGCTGTGCACCCAGCCGATCTGACCCGCCATCAGATGAGGCAGTTCGTCATCCTCGGCCGCGCCGGTCTCCTCGCGCAGGACCTGTTCCAGGTTGGCCTGCACCTCCTGGGCGATCGCCCACAGCCGGGAGCGCAGCGCGGGCGCCTCCTCGATGACCTTCATGAAGTCCGCGTACCCGGGCAGCAGGCCGACCCGGGGGGAGACGGCCGCGACCTCCTCGCGCAATTCACGCAAAACCGCCGCGGCGGCCGACTCGCCCTCGGGCCTGCCGCGGACCCAGCGCGCGAGCCGGTCGGTGATGCCGGCCGAGCGGTCGAAGAAGAGGTCCTCCTTGGCCGGGAAATAGTTGTAGACGGTGTTGACGGAGACGTTGGCGGCCTCGGCGATCTCGGCGACGGTCACCGCCTCGAAGCCGCGCTCCAGGAACAGTCCCGTGGCGACGTCCGAGATGTACTGCCGGGTCTGCCGCTTCTTGCGCTCCCTGAGCCCCTCTGCCATGCCCGCATCCTAACTTCGCTGGGTACGCACAAAACTTGGAGTCATTGCAAAATTGCAGGGACTCTGTTTTTCTGGGGGCATGCCAGCAGCAGTCATCAGCGCGGCGGGCCTCGCCCGCACCTTTCCCACCAAGGCCGGGCCCGTCGAGGCCGTCAGATGCGTCGACCTCACCGTGCGGGAGGGCGAGATCCTCGGCTTCCTCGGGCCCAACGGCGCCGGCAAGACGACCACCCTGCGGATGCTCACCACCCTGCTCCGACCCACAGGCGGCGCCGCCACCGTCGCCGGACACGACCTGGCGACCGATCCGGCCGGGGTGCGCCGGACGATCGGCTACGTCGCCCAGTCGGGCGGGGTCGATCCGCGGATCACCGTGCGGGAGGAACTGGTCACCCAGGGCCGGCTGTACCGCCTGACGAGGACCGAGGCGGCGCGGCGGGCCGCGGAACTCGCCCGCGAGCTGGATCTGACCGGGCTGCTCGACCGCAGGACCGGCGCCCTCTCCGGTGGCCAGCGGCGCCGGCTGGACATCGCGATGGCGCTCACCCACCGCCCGAAGGTGCTCTTCCTCGACGAGCCGACCACCGGCCTGGACCCCGGCAGCCGCGCCGACCTGTGGGACCTGGTCCGCCGGCTGCGCGACACAGACGGCACCACCGTCTTCCTGACCACCCACTACCTGGACGAGGCCGACGCCCTGGCCGACCGCCTGGTGATCGTGGACCGGGGCGTGGTCGCCGCCGAGGGCACACCGGCCGCGCTCAAGCTGGAGTACGGCGGCTCGGCAGACGCCACGCTGCAGGACACCTTCCTCGCCGTCACCGGCCGCGCCCCCGCCCCGGCGGCCGGCACCGCACCCCTCGCCGTATGACGGCCCCGATCCGTACAGGACCCCCGCACATGCTTCTTCACGACACGGCCCTCGTCTACGGCCGTTACGCGCGCCAGTCCCTGCGTTCCCGCTTCGCCCTGCTCTTCGGGGTACTGACCCCCCTGCTGTACCTGGTCTTCTTCGGCCCGCTGCTCACCCGGCTGCCGCTGGGCGGTACGGGCAGCTCCTGGCAACTGCTCGTCCCCGGGCTGCTGCTGCAACTCGGCCTGTTCGGCGCGCTGTTCGCCGGCTTTGCGGTCATCATGGAGAACGGGCAGGGGGTGCTGGAGCGGATGCGGGTGACGCCGGTGAGCCGGCTCGCCCTGCTGCTGGGCCGGGTGCTGCGCGACGCCACGGTCTTCGTCTTCCAGGCGGTGCTGCTGGTGCTGGCCGCGCTGGTGATGGGGCTGCGCGCACCGCTCGCGGGCATCCTGATCGGCTTCGCCTTCGTCGCGCTGCTCACGCTCTCGCTGGCCTCGCTGTCGTACGCGCTGGGGATGAAGGTCCGCACCCCGCAGGAGTTCGGCCCGCTGATCAACGCGGTGTCGATGCCGTCGATGCTGCTGTCCGGCCTGATGCTGCCGATGTCCCTCGCCCCGGGCTGGCTGGACCTGCTCTCGCACTTCATGCCGTTCCGCTATCTGGTGGACGCGGTGCGCGACGCCTACGTCGGGCAGTACACCAGCACACACATGCTCTACGGCGTCCTCGTCGCCGTGGGTTTCGCGGCACTCGCCGTGACAGTGGGCACACGGGTCTTCCGCACCGCCGGGGCGTAACTACGCTGGTCGCATGGTCAATCTGACGCGCATCTACACCAGGACCGGCGACAAGGGCACCACCAGCCTCGGGGACATGAGCCGGGTGCCCAAGACGGACCTCAGGATCTCCGCGTACGCGGACGCCAACGAGGCCAACGCGGTGATCGGCACCGCGATCGCGCTGGGCGACCTGGACCCGGAGGTCGTCCAGGTCCTCACCCGCGTCCAGAACGACCTGTTCGACGTGGGCGCGGACCTGTCGACGCCGGTGGTGGAGGATCCGCGGTTCCCGCCGCTGAGGGTCGAGCAGTTCTACATCGACAAGCTGGAGGCGGACTGCGACCGCTTCAACGAGCGGCTGGAGAAACTGCGCTCCTTCATCCTCCCGGCCGGCACCCCGGGCGCGGCCCTCCTGCACCAGGCGTGCACGGTGGTACGCCGTGCCGAGCGCTCCACCTGGTCGGCGCTGGAGGCCCACGGCGAGACGATGAACCCGCTCACCGCGACCTACCTCAACCGCCTCTCCGACCTGCTGTTCATCCTGGCCCGCAACGCGAACAAGGAGACCGGGGACGTCCTGTGGGTGCCGGGCGGCGAGCGCTGAACGCGGCCCGCCACCCCGCTCACCGATCCGCCGCGCCGGTCGCGTCCCGGTCCGCGGCGGCCGCCGCGGACTCGGCCGCGTCGACCTTCCTCTTCATCTCCGCGTACCCCGAGGGCGTGCCGGAAGGCGCCGTCGAGGCACCGGATGCCGGATGCGAGGAGGCGCCGTCCTGGTGGGCGCAGCCCGTGACCAGGGCCGCGAGGACGGCGGCCGCCGCGAGCGCGGGCACCGGCCGCCGGGTTCGCATCAGCTCGCCGCCTTCCCGCCGTCGTGGTCCTGGCACCACGTCTTGACGGCGGTCAGATCCTTCTGCCGCTGCCGCAGATCGGTGCGCAGGGACTCGCGGGTGGTCAGCCGGTTCTGCAGGTAGGTGGCGATCTCGGTGTGCCCCGCCTTCTTCGCGTTGTCGACGCGCTTTCGCAGCCGAGCCACCGAGCCGCGCGTGCCCGCCTTGGCGTCCAGTCGCCTCAGGGCCCGTTCGATACGCCGGTCGATCTTCGGTACCCGCTTGCAGAGCGCCTTCGCCCCGTCCCCGGCCGGCGCGGCCGAGGGCGTGCCGGCGTCCGCGGCCGCCGTCCCCGCCGTGCCCGCCAGGACGGCCGTCGCGGCGAGCCCCGCGAGCAGTGTCCGCGTGTGTCGTCGTATGTGCATCTGCCTCTCCGTTCACTTCCCCGACGGCCACGGCCGGCCGTCCGTCGCGACGACAGGCTAGGGAAGCTCTTTGGGGAAACTCTGTGACCGGTTCGCCCCGGCCGTGCCGATCAGCCAGTTCCGCCGGCCGGGCGGGCCGCCGCCGTCCGAGGGCAGCCGTACCTCGAAGCGGGCTCCCACGCCGTCCGGGCCGTCCAGCACGGTGACGCTGCCCCGGTGCAGCGCCGTCTGCTGGGCGACGAGGGTGAGGCCGAGCCCTGAGCCCGCGCTGTCCGGGCCGCGCCGGAACCGCTCGAAGACGCGCCCGCGGGCCTCGGGGGGCACACCGGGTCCGTGATCGTCGACGGTGATCAGCAGCTGGCCCGGCAGACCGCGCACCCCCACCCGCACCCTGGCCCGGCCCCCGCTGTCGCGGCCATGGGCGAGCGCGTTGCCGACCAGGTTGTCCAGCAGCATCCGCAGCCCGGGCTCCCAGCCGTGCACGGTGAGCCCGGGCGTGGCGTCCAGGCGGACGTCGGCGTCCGGTGCGCCGCGGCGCGCCTCGGCGACGGCGGCCTCGGCCACCTCGGACAGGTCGACGGTCCGCAGGGCGTCGGCCTCCACCAGGTCGCCGCGCCCCAGCTCGCGGAGCATCACCAACAGGCCGAGCAGCCGGGCGTGTTCGCGCAGCAGATCGGTGACGACCTCGGCACGGTCCGGTTCGGGCAGAGTGGGGTGGCCGGCGAGGATGTCGAGATTGGTGCCCATGCTCATCAGCGGCGTGCGCAGTTCGTGCGCGGCGGCCGAGGAGAAGGAGCGGGCGGTCTCCAACGCCTCGGCGGTGCGGGCGGCCTGTTCGTCGTACCGGGCGAGGACGGTCCGTACGGTCGCCGCCAGCTCGTCGACCTCCGTCACCCCGGTGCGCCGGTGGTCGAGCCGGGCACTGCTGGCGCGCGGGTCGAGGCCCGCGGTACGCCGCGTCAGCCGCCGCAGCGGGGCGCTCGCACCGGCGGCCAGGCCCCAGGCGAGCAGACCGGACAGGGGCGCGGCGAGCAGCGCGGTGAACGCCACCCGGCGCCGCACGAGTCCGAGTTGGGAACGGTCGGCGGTGTCGGTGGCGAAGACCCACAGCGTGCCGGACGCGGTGGCGCCCCGCACCGGCCGGGCAAGGGCGCGCCAGCTCCGGCCGCCGTCGCGGACGGTGACCGGTCCGTCGGTGGGGGCGGGCAGGACCGCCGAGCGGCCGGGCTGGGGCCCGCCGCTGAAGTCGGCGTCCGGTCCGACGACCCGTACGCCGACGTCGAGGGCCGCGCTGAACAGCCGCCGTTCCCTGGTGTCGGCGGCCTTGGGACGGCCGTTCGCCGAGGCCCGCAGCAGGGACCGGGCGTCCGGGGCGAGGGCCGTGGCCCGCTGCCTGAGGTGCTGGTCCTCGGCGCGGTGCAGGTCGCGGGCGACCAGGTGCAGCAGCAGCCAGCCGGAGGCCAGGACCAGCAGCGGGACGGTGCAGCCGACGGTGAGGCCGACGCGGGTGGAGAGTCTCACCGGGCGCCCCGTGCTTCCCGGAGCACGAAACCGACCCCGCGTACCGTGTGGACCAGCCGGCCGCTCCCGTCCGCCTCCAGCTTGCGCCGCAGATAGCTGACGAAGGTGTCGACGGCGTCGGTACGCACGTCGAAGTCGTAGCCCCAAACCCGCTCCAGCAGCTGGTCTCGGGTGAGCACCAGCCCCGCGTTGCGGGCGAGCACCTCCAGCAGTTCGAACTCGCGGCGGGTCAGCTCCAGCGGGCGGCCGTCCAGCTCGGCGGTACGGGCCGCCGGATCGATCACCAGTCCCGCGACCCGCAGCACTTCCCGGCCGGCCGGGGGCCGACGGCGCAGCAGGGCGTGCAGCCGCAGCACCAGTTCCCGCAGCGCGAACGGTTTGACCAGGTAGTCATCGCCGCCCGCCTGGAGTCCGGCGATACGGTCGGCGGTCTCGTCGAGCGCGGAGAGCATGAGCACCGGCAGGTCGCTGCCCGCGCCCCGGAGCCGCGCGCACAGCTCGATACCGCTCATCCCCGGCATCGACACGTCCAGCACGAGGACGTCCGGCGAGGCACCCTCGATCAGATCGAGCGCTTCGGCACCGCCGGCCGCGGTCCGCACCGCGAAGCCGTTCAGCCTCAGTCCGCGCTCCAGGGAGCGGCGGATCGCGGCGTCGTCGTCCACGACCAGGACCGTGCCGGAGCCTGTCACGTCACCCATGCGCCCTCCTCGTCGCCGGTCAGGGTACGACCCCTCGTTCGACGAGGGTCGCGCGGGCGGCGGGTGGAGGGCGCGGGGCACGGTGAAGACGCACGTCAGCCGTCCACCGGTCCCGCCGGAACGGCGCAGCAGGGACCAAGCCGCCGTACCGGCACTGGAGTTGGGGGTCCCGAGGGGAGCGGGAGCAACTGGTCCAGACCTATTGACCTGTGGTCCAGACCTTTCTACTCTCGCAGCACTGACGGGCGTGGAGGCTCAGTCATGCCCGTGACACCCCCGATGAAGAGGGAGGCGCAGCATGCGTTTCAGACACAGAGCCGCGGCAGGGTTCGCGACCCTGTTGCTCCCCCTGGCCGGCCTGGTCGGCCTCGCGAGCCCCGCCCAGGCCGCGGCCAACGCGACGGCCGGCTTCACCAAGACCAGCGACTGGGGAACCGGCTTCGGCGGCCAGTGGACCATCAAGAACACCGGCAGCTCCAGCATCAGTTCCTGGACCGTCGAGTGGGACTTCCCCTCCGGTACGTCCGTCAGCTCGGCGTGGGACGCGGACGTCACCAGCTCGGGCAACCACTGGACCGCCAAGAACAAGTCCTACAACGGCACCCTCGCCCCCGGCGCCTCGGTCTCCTTCGGCTTCAACGGCGCGGGCCCCGGCTCGCCGTCCAACTGCAAGCTGAACGGCGACAGCTGCGACGGCACGACCGTCCCCGGTGACGCGGCGCCCTCCGCCCCCGGCACCCCGACCGCCTCCGGCGTCACCGACACCTCGGTGAAGCTCGCCTGGGGCGCGGCCACCGACGACAAGGGCATCAAGAACTACGACGTCCTGCGCGACGGCAAGGTCGTCTCCACGGTGACGACGACGTCGTACACCGACACCGGCCTGACCGCCGGCACCGACTACTCCTACACCGTGCAGGCCCGGGACACCGCCAACCAGACCGGCCCGGTCAGCGGCGCGGTCGCCGTGCACACCACCGGCGGCGGCACCACTCCCCCGCCCACCGGTGACAAGGTCAAGCTCGGCTACTTCACCGAGTGGGGCATCTACGGCCGCAACTACAACGTCAAGAACCTGGTGACGTCCGGCTCCGCGTCGAAGATCACGCACATCAACTACGCCTTCGGCAACGTGACGAACGGCCAGTGCGCGATCGGCGACTCCTACGCCGACTACGACAAGGCGTTCACCGCCGACCAGTCCGTCAGCGGCGTCGCCGACACCTGGGACCAGCCGCTGCGCGGCAACTTCAACCAGTTGCGCGAGCTGAAGGCCAAGTACCCCGGCCTCAAGGTGCTGTGGTCCTTCGGCGGCTGGACCTGGTCCGGCGGCTTCGCACAGGCGGCGGCCAACCCCACCGCCTTCGCCCAGTCCTGCTACAACCTGGTCGAGGACCCGCGCTGGGCCGATGTCTTCGACGGCATCGACATCGACTGGGAGTACCCGAACGCCTGCGGGCTGACCTGCGACACCAGTGGCGCGGCCGCCTTCAAGAACGTGATGGCCGCCCTGCGCGCCAAGTTCGGCTCCGGCAACCTGGTCACCGCGGCCACCACGGCCGACGGCTCGGCCGGCGGCAAGATCGAGGCCGCCGACTACGCGGGCGCCGCCCAGTACGTCGACTGGTACAACGTGATGACGTACGACTTCTTCGGCGCCTGGGACGCCAAGGGCCCGACCGCCCCGCACTCCCCGCTGAACTCGTACAGCGGCATCCCGAAGGACGGCTTCACCACCGCCGACGCGCTGGCCAAGTACAAGGCGGTCGGCGTCCCCGCCAAGAAGCTGCTGATCGGCATCGGCTTCTACGGCCGCGGCTGGACCGGCGTCACCCAGGACGCCCCGGGCGGCACGGCCACGGGCCCGGCGGCGGGCACCTACGAGCAGGGCATCGAGGACTACAAGGTCCTGAAGTCGTCCTGCCCGGCCACCGGCACCGTCGCCGGCACGGCCTACGCGCACTGCGGCAGCAACTGGTGGTCCTACGACACCCCGGCCACCATCGCGAGCAAGATGGCCTGGGCCAAGAGCCAGGGCCTCGGCGGAGCGTTCTTCTGGGAGTTCAGCGGTGACACCACCAACGGTGAACTGGTGAGCGCCATCAGCAACAACCTGTAACAAGCTGCGGAAATCTCCGCAGTACGGCGCTAAGCCACATTGACGCGCTGACCGGGCGGGGCTGCCTCCAGCCACGCGAGGAATCCGGTCAGCGCGTCTTCGCTCATGGCGAGTTCGAGGCTCGTACCCCGGTGCACACAGGCCAGGACCACCGCGTCGGAGAGCAGCGCCAGCTCCTCCTCGCCCTCGGGCAGCCGGCGGCCGGCCACCTCGATCTGCGCACGCTCCAGCACCCGGCGGGGGCGGTAGGCGTAGGAGAAGACGCGGTACCACTCGATGCGGTCGCCGTTGTAGCGGGCGACGCCGTAGCTCCAGCCCTTGCCGCCGCCGTCGGCTTTCCCGGCCGTGTCCCAGCGCAGGGAACAGTCGAAGGTCCCGCCGGAACGCTGGATCAGTCTGCGCCGCAGCCCGAACAGGAACAGTCCCACCACCACGAGCGCGACCACGATCCCGCACACAGTCAGAGCGAGGACCATCGGCACCGACCTCCTCGTCTCCTAGGTAGGGGAACTGCTTCTGCGACTGAGTAATGAAACGGAAAAAACACCCACATCTACCTCAGCCGCGACCGGCACCGGATTACTCCGGGCCGGCCGCGGCTGAGTGACGTCAACGTACAGGGCGACTGGGTCAGCGCCCCGTCGCCGCACGGAGACGGACGTCCGCGCGGCGCTCGGCGGCGGCGTCGCCCTCCGCCTTCGCACGCTCCAGCTCCCGCTCCGTGCGCTGGACATCGATCTCGTCCGACAGCTCCGCGATCTCCGCCAGCAGCGACAGCTTGTCGTCCGCGAACGAGATGAAACCGCCGTGCACCGCGGCGACGACCGTTCCACCATCACTCGTACGGATGGTCACCGGGCCCGACTCCAGCACACCGAGCAGCGGCTGGTGACCGGGCATGACGCCGATGTCGCCGGACGTGGTACGCGCCACGACCAGGGTGGCCTCGCCGGACCAGACCTGGCGGTCGGCGGCGACCAGCTCGACGTGCAGCTCAGCAGCCAAGGGTGGCTCCTCGGGTCACCACCCGGCGGTAGTGCCGGGTGTTGGGGTCAATTCTAAGGGGCGTGGCTGAGGGGGCGGGACGCGGCCCGCCCCCTCAGCCGAGCACGAGGCTCAGGAGACGCCCAGCTCCTTGGCGTTGGCCTTGAGGTCCTCAATGCCACCGCACATGAAGAACGCCTGCTCCGGGAAGTGGTCGTACTCGCCGTCGATGATCGCGTTGAAGGCCGCGATCGACTCGTCCAGCGGGACGTCCGACCCGTCGACGCCGGTGAACTGCTTGGCGACGTGGGTGTTCTGGGACAGGAAGCGCTCCACACGACGGGCCCGGTGGACGACGAGCTTGTCCTCTTCGCCCAGCTCGTCGATACCGAGGATCGCGATGATGTCCTGGAGGTCCTTGTACTTCTGCAGTACCGACTTCACCCGCATGGCCGCGTTGTAGTGGTCCGCGGCGATGTAGCGCGGGTCCAGGATGCGGGACGTGGAGTCCAGCGGGTCCACGGCCGGGTAGATGCCCTTCTCCGAGATCGGACGGGAGAGCACCGTCGTCGCGTCGAGGTGGGCGAAGGTGGTGGCCGGGGCCGGGTCGGTCAGGTCGTCCGCGGGGACGTAGATCGCCTGCATCGAGGTGATCGAGTGACCACGGGTCGAGGTGATGCGCTCCTGGAGGAGACCCATCTCGTCGGCCAGGTTCGGCTGGTAGCCCACCGCGGAGGGCATACGGCCGAGCAGCGTGGAGACCTCGGAACCGGCCTGCGTGAAGCGGAAGATGTTGTCGATGAAGAACAGCACGTCCTGCTTCTGGACGTCACGGAAGTACTCGGCCATGGTGAGGCCGGCCAGCGCGACGCGCAGACGGGTGCCCGGGGGCTCGTCCATCTGACCGAAGACCAGCGCGGTCTTGTCGATGACGCCCGAGTCCGACATCTCCTCGATGAGGTCGTTGCCCTCACGGGTGCGCTCACCGACACCGGCGAACACGGAGACACCGTCGTGGTTGTTGGCGACGCGGTAGATCATCTCCTGGATGAGCACCGTCTTGCCGACGCCGGCACCACCGAACAGACCGATCTTGCCGCCCTTGACGTACGGGGTCAGCAGGTCGATGACCTTGACGCCGGTCTCGAACATCTCGGTCTTCGACTCGAGCTCGTCGAAGTTCGGCGCCTTGCGGTGGATGCCCCAGCGCTCACCGGTGTACTGCTCGTCGACGTTCAGCACCTCACCGAGGGTGTTGAACACCTTGCCCTTGGTGAAGTCGCCGACTGGCACCGTGATGGAGTTGCCGGTGTCGGTGACCGCGGCCTGGCGGACCAGACCGTCGGTGGGCTGCATGGAGATGGTGCGGACCAGGCCGTCACCCAGGTGCTGGGCGACCTCCAGGGTCAGCGTCTTCTTCTCGCCGGCGTTGGCCGGGTCGGCCACCTCGACGTGCAGCGCGTTGTAGATGTCCGGCATCGCGTCGACGGGGAACTCCACGTCGACGACCGGGCCGATGACCCGGGCGACGCGGCCCGTAGCCGTCGCGGTCTCAACAGTGGTGGTCATTAGCGGTCACTCCCCGCGGTCGCGTCGGCCAAGGCGCTGGCGCCACCGACGATCTCGCTGATTTCCTGGGTGATTTCGGCCTGGCGGGCCGCATTGGCAAGACGGGAGAGCGTGTTGATCAGCTCGCCCGCGTTGTCGGTGGCCGACTTCATCGCGCGCCGCGTGGCGGCGTGCTTCGAAGCGGCCGACTGGAGCAGCGCGTTGTAGATCCGGCTCTCGACATAGCGCGGCAGCAGGGCGTCGAGGACGTCCTCCGCCGACGGCTCGAAGTCGTACAGCGGGAGGATCTCGCCCTTGGGCGAGGCCTCCTCGGCGACCTCTTCGAGCCGCAGCGGCAGCAGCCGGGCGTCGAGCGCGGTCTGCGTCATCATCGAGACGAACTCGGTGTAGACGATGTGGAGCTCGTCCACGCCGCCGTCCGCCGTCTCCTTCTCGATGGCCTCGATCAGAGGCGCCGCGACCTTCTTGGCGTCCGCGTACGACGGCTCGTCGGTGAAGCCCGTCCACGACTCCGAGATCTTGCGCTCGCGGAAGTTGTAGTGGGCGACACCGCGCCGGCCGACGATGAACGTTTCGACCTGCTTGCCCTCGCGCTCCAGGCGCGCGGTCAGCTGCTCCGCGGCCTTGATGGAGTTGGAGTTGAAGGCACCGGCCAGACCGCGGTCGCTCGTGAGGAGCAGGACCGCGGCACGGGCCGGGTTCTCCGCCTCCGTGGTGAGCGGGTGCTTGGTGTTCGAACCCGTGCCGACCGCCGTGACCGCACGCGTGAGCTCGGTCGCGTACGGCGTGGAGGCCGCCACCTTGCGCTGCGCCTTGACGACACGCGAGGCGGCGATCATCTCCATCGCCTTGGTGATCTTCTTGGTCGCGGTGACGGATCGGATGCGACGCTTGTAGACCCGGAGCTGGGCTCCCATGAGTCAGGTCCCTTCCTTACGTCACTTGGAAGCGGCGGCAGGAGTGTCCTCGCCGAGCAGCTTCCCGTCCGAGGTCTCGAACTGCTTCTTGAACTCCGCGATCGCGTCGTCGATGGCCTGGATCGTGTCGTCCGACATCTTGGCGCCCTCCCGGATGGAGGTGAGCAGGCCCTGGTACTTCCGGTGCAGGAAGTCCAGCAGCTCCCGCTCGAAGCGGCGGATGTCGGCGACCGGGACGTCGTCCATACGGCCGTTGGTGCCGGCCCAGACGGAGACGACCTGGTCCTCGGTGGCCATCGGCTGGTACTGGTCCTGCTTCAGCAGCTCGACCATGCGCTGACCGCGCTCCAGCTGCGACTTCGACGCGGCGTCCAGGTCGGAACCGAAGGCGGCGAACGCCTCCAGCTCACGGAACTGGGCGAGGTCGACACGCAGACGGCCGGAGACCTGGCGCATCGCCTTGTGCTGCGCGGAACCACCGACTCGGGAGACGGAGATACCGACGTTCAGCGCGGGGCGCTGACCGGCGTTGAACAGGTCCGACTCCAGGAAGCACTGGCCGTCGGTGATGGAGATGACGTTGGTCGGGATGAACGCCGAGACGTCATTGGCCTTGGTCTCGACGATCGGCAGACCGGTCATCGAACCGGCACCCATGTCGTCGGAGAGCTTGGCGCAGCGCTCCAGCAGGCGGGAGTGCAGGTAGAAGACGTCACCCGGGTAGGCCTCACGGCCCGGCGGGCGGCGCAGCAGCAGCGACACGGCACGGTAGGCGTCGGCCTGCTTCGACAGGTCGTCGAAGATGATGAGGACGTGCTTGCCCTCGTACATCCACTGCTGACCGATGGCCGAACCGGTGTACGGCGCGAGGTACTTGAAGCCGGCCGGGTCGGACGCCGGGGCGGCGACGATGGTCGTGTACTCCAGGGCGCCGTTCTCCTCCAGCGCGCGGCGCACGCCGGCGATGGTGGAGCCCTTCTGGCCGATGGCGACGTAGATGCAGCGGACCTGCTTCTTCGGGTCGCCGGTGCGCCAGTTGTCGCGCTGGTTGATGATCGTGTCGACGGCCAGGGCGGTCTTGCCGGTCTGGCGGTCACCGATGATCAGCTGACGCTGACCACGGCCGATCGGGGTCATCGCGTCGACGGCCTTGTAGCCCGTCTCCATCGGCTCGTGCACCGACTTGCGCTGCATGACCGTGGGGGCCTGCAGCTCGAGGGCGCGGCGGCCGGACGTCTCGATCTCGCCGAGGCCGTCGATCGGCTGGCCGAGCGGGTCGACGACGCGGCCGAGGTAGCCCTCGCCTACCGCGACGGAGAGGACCTCACCGGTGCGCGTGACCGGCTGACCCTCCTCGATACCGCTGAACTCACCGAGGACGACGGCACCGATCTCGCGCTCTTCCAGGTTCAACGCGAGACCGAGGGTGCCGTCCTCGAACTTCAGCAGCTCGTTCGCCATGGCCGAGGGCAGACCCTCGATCTTGGCGATACCGTCGCCGGCGACGGTGACCGTACCGACCTCCTCGCGCGAGGCCGCGTCCGGCTTGTACGACTGGACGAAGTTCTCCAGTGCGTCCCGGATCTCCTCCGGCCGGATCGTGAGCTCCGCCATCTGGGTTCCCTGCTCTCCTTGTTGGGCCCGAAGTTTCACTTTGGGGGGATGGGGACTCCCCCCTGAAAGAGGTGAATCCTCTGCACGGCCCAACATGGGCCGTAAGTACGTACTGCTTCTTGTCGAGTGCTCGAGTTCCGCTAGCTCGCCATGCGGCGGGCCGCGTCCTCCAGCCGGTCCGCGAGGGAACCGTTGATGACCTCGTCACCGACCTGCACCCGGACTCCGCCGACGACCTCGGGGTCGACGTCGAGGTTGAGGTGGATCCGGCGACCGTAGAGCTTGGTCAGGGCCGCGCCGAGGCGCTGCTTCTGTCCGTCGCTCAGCGGCACCGCCGAGGTGACGACGGCGACCACGCGGTCCCGGCGCTCCGCGGCGAGCTTGGAGAGGGACTCCAGTCCCGCTTCCAGGCTACGACCACGCGGCGCGGTCACCAGGCGCGTCACCAGACGCTCCGTGGCCGGCTTGGCCCGTCCGCCGAGCAGCCGGTGCAGCAGCTCGGACTTGGCCTGCGCGCCGGCGGCACGGTCGGTCAGCGCGGCGCGCAGCTCGGTGCTGGAGGTGACGATCCGGCCGAACCGGAACAGCTCGTCCTCGACGTCGTCGAGCGTGCCCGTCTTCTCCGCGGCCGTGAGGTCGGCGATGTTCGCCAGTTCCTCCAGCGCGTCCACCAGGTCGCGGGACTGCGACCAGCGGGACCGTGCCAGCCCGGACACCAGGTCGGCGGTCGCGCCGCTGACCTGGCCACCGATCAGACGCTGGACCAGCTGCGCCTTCGCCTCCCCGGCCTGGGCCGGGTCGGTGAGGACCCGGCGCAGGCCGGCCTCGCGGTCGAGCAGCGCGGCGACGGCCGCCAGCTCGTCGGCGAGCTGCGCGGCGTCCACGGACGTGGAGTCCGTCAGCGCGTCGAGGCGCTCACGTGCGGCTGCCAGTGCCTCGCGGCTCGCTCCGTTCATCGCGTGGCCTCGGCCTTCTCCTCGAGCTCGCCGAGGAAGCGGTCGATCACACGGCTCTGCCGGGCGTGGTCCTCGAGGGACTCACCGACGAGCTTGCCGGCCAGTTCGGTGGCGAGCTTGCCCACGTCCTGACGCAGCGCCGTCGCGGCGGCCTTGCGGTCGGCCTCGATCTGCGCGTGGCCGGCGGTGATGATCTCCTCGCGCTGACGCTGGCCCTCGGCCCGCATCTCCGCGATGAGCGCGGCACCCTGCTCCTGCGCCTCCTGGCGCAGGCGCGCGGCCTCGTGCCGGGCCTCGGCGAGCTGGGCCTTGTACTGCTCAAGGACGCTCTGGGCCTCGGTCTGCGCGGCCTCGGCCTTTTCGATACCGCCCTCGATGGCCTCGCGACGCTCTTCCAGAACCTTGTTGATGTTCGGGAGGAGCTTCTTGGCGAGGAAGCCGAAGACGATGACGAAGGCGAGCAGGCCGATGACAAGCTCGGGGATCGGCGGGATGAGGGGGTTTTCCCCGCTCTCGGCCGCCGTGATGAGCAGCTGGCTCATGTCAGTGCCTTTCGTCTAGGGGGCTTTCGCTGATCGGTGGATCAGGTGCCGTAGACGAACGGCATGACCAGACCGATCAGGGCGAGCGCCTCACAGAAGGCGAAACCAAGGATCTGGTTGGCGCGGATCAGACCGGCAGCCTCGGGCTGGCGGGCCAGGGCCTGGGTGCCGTTACCGAAGATGATGCCGACGCCGACGCCGGGGCCGATGGCCGCGAGGCCGTAGCCGATGGAACCGAGGGAGCCGTGGACGCCGGCGGCAGCAAGGGTCTGCAGAGCGGACATGCCGATTCTTCCTTCTTCTTTACGGACCGGTGGGGGTTGGCCACCGGACGATCAGGGGTGGGTGGGGCGGCACTCAGTGGTGCTCGGCGAGGGCGCCCTGAATGTAGGTGCACGTCAGGAGGACGAAGACGTACGCCTGCAGTGCCTGGATGAAGAGCTCGAAGGCCGTCATCACGATGGTCATGATGAAGCTGACGCCGGCGTAGGCGATGCCGATGCCGTTCAGCAGGTACCAGCTGGCGATCGTGAAGAGCAGCAGCAGGGTGTGGCCCGCGAACATGTTCGCGAACAGTCGCACCGCGTGGGTGAAGGGCCGCACCAGCAGGTTCGAGAAGAACTCGATGGTCATGGCGAGCGGCAGTACCGCGCCGAGCGACTTGTCGTAGCCGGTGACGTTCTTGAAGAAGCCGACGAAACCGTGGCGCTTGAACGTCAGCGAGATCCACAGGACGTACACGATCAGCGCGAGGACGAGCGGGTACGAGATGATCGACGTCACCGGGAACTGGGCGACCGGAATGACCGACCAGAGGTTCATCATCCAGATGAAGAAGAACAGCGAGACGACCAGCGGGACGTACTTCTCGCCTTCCTTCTTGCCGATGGTCTCGTAGACGACTCCCCGACGGATGAAGTCGTAGCCGGACTCGGCGACCATCTGCAGCTTGCCCGGGACGACCTTCGGCTTACGGAAGGCGGCCCAGAAGAAGGCGACGATGATGATCGAGCCCAGCAGCGCCAGCAGCATGGTCTTGTTGAAGTACACGTTGCTGTCGCCGTCGCCCCACAGGGGCTTGAACAGGAACGAGTGCAGGCCGGGAGCCGGGAAGCCACAGCCGTTGAAGATGTGGCAGTCGGTCTCGAAGGCGAGCACCTGCGTCGGGTCAGCACTCACCGCGGGCTCCTTCAGCGTGGCGCATAGGTACGGCAACCTCGTTGTGTCGGCGCGGCGCACGGCCGCGGTTCGGCACGGGACTGGTGTTACGGATGTGGGGGCGGCTGTGGGGCATCTCGCCTCGCGATGGAACAGGCGTCAGCTCGGATGCCCGCGCCCGCGATGCCGCAGTTGGCACCGGACGATAGCAGGGTCTCTCATGTGTCTTTATCCCGGCCCTACCGCTCACGACGAGTGCCCCGACTTGTGGGACTTTTCGGCGGTGGAAGAGGTCGGTTCGGGTTCGACGTAGAGAATCTTCGACTTCATGTGCGCTCGTGTCTGCGCGGCGATCCAGGTGAGGGTGCCGGCGAGGAGCGTGAACGCGAAAGCCTTGGGGTGGAACAACGTCGTGTGCTTGAACGCGGCCATGAACACGAAGAGCAGCAGGATCTGCGCCGCGTAGAGCAGCAGACCCATGGCCTGGAAAAGATGCGGAAGCGATTTGGCGGTGCGCTGCAGCACGTAGAGACCGAGCCCCATGAACAAGATCACGATCACCGTCGCGACGACGGCCCCGATCGCCCCCTTGCCACCCGCGACCACACCGCTGACGACGGCTGCGATCGCGCCGACGGCAGCCGTGGGCACGGCGGCCTGGGTCAGGATCCGGACGTCATTGGACGGCATGGCGGCAACTCCGCTTTCACAGGGGGGCAGGTGTCGTCATGGACGAGCGTAGTCCCGGGCCGAGGCGGTCGAGACCTCACACCGATGGACCGTCGCACTGGGTCCTTCGGCTCTCTCCGGGGTTCTCGTGAACCGTATCACAAACTATTTGATGAGGTCTTTACCTGCTTGGTGTGCTTGCTGTCACACATGAGAGTGACTGTGCACGTCTGCGCAAAAACCGGGCCCACTTGTCTGGTATTAGGGGGCTTTGCTCCCCCACGAGATGGCAATGCTCTAGTCAGATTCTTACCTTGACCGTCTCAGCGGCGGTCGAGGAAACGCGAACGGGGGCCGATCGCCGTCGCCCCGTTGACGCCCGAGACACCGGCGACCACGGGGGCCCGCTCCCCGCTCTCCCCGGCCTCGGCCTCGGCCGGCTCGGCCACCCCGTCGCCCTCGTCGGGCGCGACGCCGTCCGCCGCGATCTCCTCCTCGGCGAGACGCCGCCTCCTGCGGTAGCGCGGCGGCACGAACCGCTGCGCCCACACCGGCACCCGCGGGGTGAAGCGCGGGAGCAGCAGCAGGACCAGGCCGATCGCGCTGAGGAAGACCACACCCAGCACGATCCACATCGACGCGGAGTTGACCGAGTACGCCAGCGCCCCGAAGCCGATCAGCGCCGACCAGAAGTACATGATCAGCACCGCCCGGCTGTGCGAGTGGCCGATCTCCAGCAGACGGTGGTGCAGGTGCCCGCGGTCCGCCGCGAACGGGGACTGGCCGCGCCAGGTACGCCGGACGATCGCCAGCACCAGGTCGGCGGCCGGCACGGCGATGATCGTGAGCGGCATCAGCAGCGGGATGTAGACGGGCACCATCTGGTGCACGGTGCTGCGCTCGGACGTGTCGAACAACTGGTCCGGGTCGACCTGTCCGGTGACGGAGATCGCGCCGGCGGCCAGCACCAGCCCGATCAGCATCGAGCCCGAGTCGCCCATGAAGATCCGCGCGGGGTGCATGTTGTGCGGCAGGAAGCCCAGGCACATGCCCATCAGGATCGCCGCGAACAGCGTCGCCGGGGCCGCCGCCTCGATGCCGTAGGAGTACCAGATCCGGTACGAGTACAGGAAGAACGCCGCCGCCGCGATGCACACCATGCCCGCCGCGAGGCCGTCGAGACCGTCCACGAAGTTCACGGCGTTGATCGTGATGACGACCAGGGCGACCGTGAGCAGTGTGCCCTGCCACTGGGTCAGCGCCACGTTGCCGACGCCGGGGATGGGCAGCCACAGGATCGTCAGACCCTGCATGACCATCACACCGGCGGCGATCATCTGGCCGCCCAGCTTGATCAGCGCGTCGATCTCGAACTTGTCGTCGAGGACCCCGATCAGCCAGATCAGCGCGGCCCCCGAGAGCAGGGCGCGCGGCTCGTTCGACTTCTCGAAGACCTCGTTCAGGTTGGCCAGGTGATCGGCGACCAGCAGACCCGCGCACAGCCCGAAGAACATGGCGATACCGCCGAGCCGCGGAGTGGGTTCCCGGTGCACGTCACGGGCCCTGATCTCCGGCATCGCCCCGGCCACGATCGCGAACTTCCGTACCGGCCCCGTCAGCAGGTACGTCACCGCGGCCGTGATGCAGAGCGTCAGCAGGTATTCACGCACGGGCTTCCCCACAGGTCTCGCTGGCCATCACAGCCCCACACCCTAGCGAGGGACGCATATGGATGAGGACTTCCGGGTAGCGACGATGGTTGCACGTGAGGCTGTACGCCTCGGTTCCGGGCCGGGCACACCAGGGTCTACGGCACCGCGCCCCGCCGCGTTCAGCCGGGGTAGGGGGGAAATCTACCGGTGAGCTCGCGCACCTCCTCCCGCGCCCCCGCCGGTTCCGTCCCGCCGCGCAGCACGGAGGCGAGCAGCGCGGCGATCCGCACCATCTCAGGCTCCCCCATGCCCTGGGTGGTCACGGCGGCCGTACCCAGCCGCAGGCCGCGGCCGTCGCCGTGCGGCAGCGCGCACGTGTCCAGCACCAGACCGGCGGCGAGCAGCCGGCCGCGGGCGGTGCGGCCGTCCACGCCCAGCGGAGCCGGGTCGGCGGTGATCAGATGCGTGTCGGTGCCACCGGTGATGACGGCGAGCCCCTCCGCGGCCAGATGACCGGCGAGCACCCGCGCGTTGGCGACGACCTGATGGGCGTACGCCGCGAACGCCGGGGTCGCCGCCTCACCGAACGCGACGGCCTTGGCGGCGATGGTGTGCATCTGCGCACCCCCCTGGGTGAACGGGAAGACGGCCCGGTCCACCCGCTCGGCCAGCTCGGCCCCGCACAGGATCATCCCGCCGCGCGGACCGCGCAGCACCTTGTGTGTGGTGGCGCACACGATGTCCGCGTACGGCACCGGGCTCGGCGCCGCGCCACCGGCGACCAGGCCCATCGGGTGCGCCGCGTCCGCGATGAGATAGGCCCCGACCTCGTCGGCGACCTCGCGGAAGAACGCGTGGTCGAAGTGGCGGGGGTAGGCGATGGAGCCGAAGACGATGGCCTTGGGCCGGTGGTTGCGGGCCAGATGGCGCACCTGGTCGTGGTCGACGAGCCCGGTCTCGGCGTCGACGCCGTATCCGACGAAGTCGAACCATCGGCCGGAGAAGTTCGCCGGCGAGCCATGGGTGAGGTGGCCGCCGTGGGGCAGGCCGAGCGCGAGGACGGTGTCGCCGGGACGCAGCAGGGCCGCGTAGGCGGCCAGAACGGCCGAAGAGCCCGAGTGGGACTGGACGTTGGCGTGTTCGGCGCCGAACAGCGCCTTGGCGCGCTCGATGGCGAGCCGCTCGGCGACGTCCACCAGCTCACAGCCGCCGTGGTGCCGGGCGCCGGGGTAGCCCTCGGCGTACTTGTTGGCGAGCGGCGAGCCGAGAGCGGTCAGCACGGCGGGCGAGGTGAAGTTCTCCGCGGCGATGAGCTGGAGCGTCGTCGACTGCCGCCGCGCCTCCCCGAGGAGGATCTCGGCCAGCTCCGGGTCCTGCCGCCGCAGGGCCTCGGTCTCGTGGAGGGTGGTGACCGACATGGCGGGCTCCGGGCGGTCGACGGTGACGTATCCCCAATGTAGGCCCGGGGTGCGGGGGACGCGCGGTCTCACACCCGTCCGGATTGCCGGTGTGTCTCAGGTGCGCGCGGGCACCCCGGTCAGCGCCGTCACCACCGGGTCCAGCGCCTGGTGTATCTCGTCGCCGATGGACCGGAAGAACGGCAGCGGGGCACCGTAGGGGTCGAAGACCTCGTCCGCCTCGGCGGTCGGGGCCAGCAGCCATCCGCGCAGCGCGGCCGCGGCACGCACCAGGGCACGGGCCCGCATGACCACGCCCTCCTCCAGCGGCGGCAGCGTGGTCGGGTCTATGGCCCGGACCAGGCGGGTGAACTCCTTCAGGGTGAAGGTGCGCAGGCCCGCCGAGTGGCCCATGGAGATGACCTGGGAGCGGTGGTCGCGGGTGGCGGTCAGCACGAGGTCGGCCGTGATGACGTGGTCGTCCAGCAGCTCCCGGCCGGTGAACCCGGAGGCGTCCGCGCCGAAGTCGGCCAGCACCGTCTCCGCGTTGGCCTCCATGGGGGCGCCCTCGTGGCCCCAGGTGCCCGCGCTCTCCACGATCAGCCCGCCGCCGAGCACGCCGAGCCGCTCCGCCAGGAAATGGCGGGTCAGCCGCTCGGTGATGGGCGAGCGGCACACGTTGCCGGTGCTGACATGGAGGATGCGGAAGGTGTCGCGCGGAAAGCCGAAGGTGGTCGTCTCCTCCGCGGCACGTTCCCCGGTGCCTATGCCACGCCCCGCCTCAGGGGCCGTCAATTCGCCACCTCGAGGTCGGGTACGACCTTGCGCAGCTCCTCCGGGGAGATGGCGCCCTCGCGCAGCAGCAGCGGCACCTCGCGGGAGACGTCCACGATGGAGGACGGCACGTTGCCCGGCGTGGGGCCGCCGTCGAGGTAGACGGAGACGGAGTCGCCGAGCATCCGCTGGGCTGCGTCGCAGTCCTCCGGCGCCGGGTGGCCGGTGAGGTTCGCCGAGGAGACGGCCATGGGGCCGACCTCGGTCAGCAGCTCGATGGCGACCGGGTGCAGCGGCATGCGCACCGCGACCGTGCCCCGGGTGTCGCCGAGGTCCCACTGGAGCGAGGGCTGGTGCCGGGCGACCAGGGTCAGCGCGCCCGGCCAGAACGCGTCGACCAGCTCCCAGGCCATCTCGGAGAAGTCCGTGACGAGCCCGTGCAGGGTGTTCGGGGAGCCGATGAGGACGGGGGTGGGCATGTTGCGGCCCCGGCCCTTGGCGGCGAGCAGGTCGGCGACGGCCTCCGCGGAGAACGCGTCGGCGCCGATGCCGTACACCGTGTCGGTCGGCAGCACCACCAGCTCGCCCCGGCGGACGGCGGACGCGGCTTCACGCAGACCCGTCACGCGGTCGGTCGCGTCGTTGGTGTCGTATCGCCGTGCCATAACTAGCGGGCCTCCTCGTACACGTACTGCGGGATGAGAGTCTCGTGGGTGCTCACGGCAGCGCCTTGCGGGCGGTGGCGAAGCGGGGACGGTTGTTGAGGTCGGGGTGGTCGGCCGCGTCGGCCCAACCCCGCTCCTCTGTGAAGATCCACGGCACCTGTCCGCCCTGGGTGTCGGCGTGCTCGATGACGACGACCCCGCCCGGGCGCAGCAGCCGGTGCGCGGTGCGCTCGATGCCGCGGATCAGGTCGAGTCCGTCCTCGCCGGAGAAGAGCGCCAGCTCCGGGTCGTAGTCGCGGGCCTCGGGCGCCACGTACTCCCACTCGGTGAGCGGGATGTACGGCGGGTTGGAGATCACCAGGTCGACCTGGCCGTCGAGGTCGGGGAACGCGCTCAGCGCGTCGCCCTGGCGCAGGTCGACCCTGGAGCCCGCCACGTTCTTGCGGGTCCACACCAGGGCGTCCTCGGACAGCTCCACGGCGTGCACGCGCGAGCGCGGGACCTCCTGCGCGAGCGCGAGCGCGATGGCGCCGGAGCCGGTGCACAGGTCGACGATGCACGGCTCGACGACGTCCATGGCGCGTACGGCGTCTATGGCCCAGCCGACCACGGACTCGGTCTCGGGCCGGGGCACGAAGACGCCCGGCCCGACCTGGAGCTCCAGATACCGGAAGTAGGCCCGGCCGGTGATGTGCTGCAGCGGCTCGCGCTGCTCACGCCGGGCGATGACCTCCCAGTACCGGGCGTCGAAGTCCGCGTTCTTCACGGAGTGCAGTTCGCCGCGCTTCACCCCGTGCACGAACGCGGCGAGCTCCTCCGCGTCGTTGCGCGGCGAGGGCACGCCGGCGTCGGCCAGCCGCTGGGTGGCCTGGGCCACCTCCGCGAGCAGCAGGTTCACGCAAGTCCTCCGTGTCGTACTCGTGCGTGCGGACGCCTCTTACGCGGCCGCCAGCTTCGCCGCCGAGTCGGCGTCGACGCAGGCCTGGATCATCGCGTCGAGGTCGCCGTCCAGGACCTGGTCCAGGTTGTACGCCTTGAAGCCGACGCGGTGGTCGGAAATGCGGTTCTCCGGGTAGTTGTAGGTGCGGATCTTCTCGGAGCGGTCGACGGTGCGCACCTGGCTGCGGCGGGCGTCCGCCGCCTCCCGCTCGGCCTCCTCCTGCGCGGCCGCGAGCAGCCTGGAGCGCAGGATACGCATGGCCTGCTCCTTGTTCTGCAGCTGGCTCTTCTCGTTCTGGCAGGAGGCCACGACTCCGGTGGGAAGGTGCGTGATGCGCACGGCGGAGTCGGTGGTGTTGACGGACTGGCCGCCCGGGCCGGAGGACCGGTAGACGTCGATCCGCAGGTCGTTGGGGTTGATCTCGACGTCGATCTCCTCGGCCTCCGGGGTCACGAGGACGCCGGCGGCGGAGGTGTGGATGCGGCCCTGGGACTCGGTGGCCGGCACGCGCTGCACGCGGTGCACGCCGCCCTCGTACTTCAGCCGGGCCCACACGCCCTGGCCGGGCTCGGTGGCGCCCTGACCGCCCTTGGTCTTCACGGCGACCTGGACGTCCTTGTAGCCGCCCAGCTCGGACTCGGTGGCGTCGATGATCTCGGTCTTCCAGCCGACGCGCTCGGCGTAGCGCAGGTACATCCGCAGCAGGTCGCCCGCGAACAGCGCCGACTCGTCGCCGCCGGCGCCCGCCTTGATCTCCAGGATGACGTCCTTGTCGTCACTGGGGTCACGCGGGACGAGCAGCAGGCGCAGCTTCTCGGTCAGCTCCTCGCGCTGCTTCTCCAGGTCCTTGACCTCGGCCACGAAGTCGGGGTCGTCGGCGGCGAACTCGCGCGCGGTCTCGATGTCGTCACCGGTCTGCTTCCAGGAGCGGTACGTGGCGACGATCGGGGTCAGCTCGGCGTAACGCTTGTTGAGCTTGCGCGCGTTCGCCTGGTCGGAGTGGACCGAGGGATCGGCGAGCTTCTTCTCCAGATCGGCGTGCTCGGCGACGAGTTCCTCGACGGCCTCGAACATCTTTCGGCTCCTGTACTGCGGTGAAGGGTAGGGCGGCGACCAAAAACGCCGGTCCCCAGCACACCCCCGAAAGGGCATGGCCGTGGACCGGCGAAATCGGGCTCGCTACTTCTTGGAGCCGGCGGCAGCCTTGCCGAAGCGGGCCTCGAAGCGGGCCACACGGCCACCGGTGTCGAGGATCTTCTGCTTGCCCGTGTAGAACGGGTGGCACTCGGAGCACACCTCGGCCCGGATGGTGCCGGAGTCGATGGTGCTGCGGGTGGTGAACGACGCGCCACAGGTGCAGCTGACCTGCGTCTCGACGTACTCGGGGTGGATGTCGCGCTTCAAGGTGTCTCCTAGGTTCCGGGAGGGCGCCGGGTCGCCGCCGCGGGGTGCGGGTGCGTGAACCGGAGCCGACGTACCAGTCTGCCAGGACTGGGGCCATCCACCCAAACCGGGGGTGCGGTTGTTCTATTCCAGCGGGGGCGGACAACCCCTTACGGGGCGTTGACCACGCCCTTGGCCTCGCCGGTCGCGGTTCCCTCGGTGGCCGACCGGGGGATCGGCTTGTCGTTCTTCAGGGCGTTCCACACCAGCTGGGCCTTGGACTTCTCCAACAGGACCCGGTTGGGGTCGGCCGGGTCGTAGCGGACCGGCATCGTGACCATCTTCATGTGCGACGAGCTGATGCCCTTGAGGCCGTTCGCGAAGTCGATCAGGGAGTCGACCGAGCCGAGGTCGGAGTCGGTGGTGACGGACTTGGTCGCGGTGTCGCCGAGGTCGTAGAGCTTCTTGGGGTTCGAGAAGACGCCGACGTGCTTGACCTGGTCCATCAGCGCCTTGACGAACGCCTGCTGGAGCTGGATGCGGCCCAGGTCGGAGCCGTCGCCAACGCCGTGCCGGGTGCGGACCAGGCCGAGCGCCTGCTGTCCGTCGAGGGTGTGGGTGCCGGCCTTGAGGTGCAGATGGCTCTGCGGGTCGGCGATGGCCCTGGTCGTGCTGACCTGGACCCCGCCGAGGTCGTCGACGAGCTTCTGGAAGCCCTCGAAGTCGACCTCCAGGTAGTGGTCCATGCGGATGCCGCTGATCGACTCGACGGTCTTGACCGCGCAGGCCGCGCCTCCGGTGGAGTAGGCCTCGTTGAACATCACGCCGGACGCCGCGGGGTGCGCGGTGCCCTTGGTGTCGGTGCACTGCGGGCGGTCGACGAGCGTGTCCCGCGGGATCGAGACCACGTCGGCCTTCCTGTGGCCCTCGTAGACGTGGACGATCATCGCCGTGTCGGAGCGGGCGCTGCCGTCGTCGGTGCCGCCGCCGAGCTTCCTGTTCTTGCCGGCGCGTGTGTCGGACCCGAGGACCAGGATGTTCTCCGAGCCGTTGTCGATCTTCGTGGGCCGGTCGTTGCCGAGGGCCTGGTCGATGTCGACGCTTTTGAGGTTGCCGTTGAGCTTGAAGTACACGTACCCCGCGCCGACCCCGCCCAGCACGACCACGCCCGCGGCCGTCCAGGCCGTGACCAGCAGGGCCTTGCGGCTCCTGCCCTGGGGCTTGCGGCGGCGGCCCTTGCCACGGCGGCTGGGGCCGGTCTGGGCCGGATCCGGTATGCCGGGCTCCGGCGTGCTGTCGGCGGACACATCGCTCCTAGGTCTCGTCGGTCGATTACCCCCTGCTCTCAGGGTCAGGCGCGGTCGTCACCGCTCCATCGTCGCCCCGTCCGGTCAGACGGAGAAACTCGGGAAAGGGTTGCACGACGCGAAGTCTTCGGACCGTGCGCCCACGGACACGCAGCGTGGCTACCGTGTTTCCTCCGGCCCGCGCTCACCTGCGGTTTTCGTCGCCCCGGCGGACATGCCCGCGCTTCCCGCCGGCCGGCCGGGCTGTGGCAAAGGTCTCGCCATGGGTGCCCCCGCAAACAGCGGACCGCCCCCTGTCACCGAAGGACAGGGGGCGGTCGCGACCGTCTCGACGAGGGTCACCTCAAGGGCGCTCAGTCACCGTTGCCGGGGGTCGGCGTCGTCTTCTGGATCTGCATCAGGAACTCGCCGTTCGACTTCGTCTGCTTCATCTTGTCCAGCAGCAGTTCGATGGCCTGCTGCTGGTCCAGCGCGTGCAGCACCCGGCGCAGCTTCCAGGTGACGGCCAGCTCCTCGTTGCCGAGCAGGATCTCTTCCTTACGGGTACCGGACGCGTCGACGTCCACCGCCGGGAAGATGCGCTTGTCCGCGAGCTTCCGGTCGAGCTTGAGCTCGGCGTTGCCGGTGCCCTTGAACTCCTCGAAGATGACCTCGTCCATGCGGGAGCCCGTGTCCACCAGCGCGGTGGCGAGGATGGTGAGCGAGCCGCCGTCCTCGATGTTGCGGGCCGCACCGAAGAAGCGCTTCGGCGGGTAGAGGGCCGTCGAGTCGACACCACCGGACAGGATGCGGCCGGAGGCCGGGGCGGCCAGGTTGTACGCACGGCCCAGACGCGTGATCGAGTCGAGCAGCACGACGACGTCGTGACCCAGCTCCACCAGGCGCTTGGCGCGCTCGATGGCCAGCTCGGCGACCGTGGTGTGGTCCTCGGCCGGGCGGTCGAAGGTCGAGGAGATGACCTCGCCCTTCACCGACCGCTGCATGTCGGTGACCTCTTCCGGACGCTCGTCGACGAGGACGACCATCAGGTGGCACTCGGGGTTGTTGTGCGTGATCGCGTTGGCGATCGCCTGCATGATCATGGTCTTGCCGGTCTTCGGCGGAGCCACGATCAGACCGCGCTGGCCCTTGCCGATCGGCGCGACGAGGTCGATGATCCGGGTCGTCAGCACGCCCGGGTCGGTCTCCAGGCGGAGGCGGTCCTGCGGGTAGAGCGGGGTCAGCTTGTTGAACTCCGGGCGGCCACGGCCGTGTTCGGGCGCCATGCCGTTGACGGAGTCGAGGCGGACCAGCGCGTTGAACTTCTCGCGGCGCTCGCCCTCCTTGGGCTGGCGGACCGCACCCGTGAGGTGGTCGCCCTTGCGCAGGCCGTTCTTGCGGACCTGGGCGAGGGAGACGTACACGTCGTTCGGGCCGGGCAGGTAGCCGGAGGTCCGGATGAACGCGTAGTTGTCCAGGATGTCCAGGATGCCGGCGACGGGGATCAGGACGTCGTCGTCGGTGACCTGCGGCTCGGCGATCTCGTCGCGGCCACGGCGGCCACGGCGGTCGCGGTAGCGGCCGCGACGGCCCCGGCGGCCGCCGTCGAAGTCGTCGTCGTCCTGCGGGCCGGTGTTGCGGTCCTGCCGGCCACCGCTCTGCTGACCCTGCTGCTGACGGTCCTGCCGCTCCTGCCGGTCCTGGCGGTCGGGGCGGTCCTGCCGGTCGGTGCGGTCCTGGCGGCCGCCCTGGCCCTGCTGCTCGTCACCCTTGTTGCGGCGGTCGCGGTCGCGGCCGCGCTCGCGGCGGTCGCGGCGGCCACGGCCGTCACCGTCACCGGCGTCGCCCTTGGCCTCGCCCTGCTGCTGGGCCTGCGTCTCGGCCTTGGCCTCGCCCTTCGCCTCGGCGGCGACGGTCTCGGTGCCGTTCCCGGCGGGGCTGCCCGCCTCCGCGGTGGCGCGACGACGACGGCGCTCGGTCGGCGCGTCGTCCGTGCCGTTCTCCCGGCTCCGGTCGAGCGGGGCGGTGCCCCCGGCCGGCTGGCCGGGAATCTCGATCTGCTGCTGGGCCACGGCCTTCTCGGCGGCGGCCTCGCTCTTGGCCGCGGCCTTCTTCTCGCCGTCGGCGGCCTCGCCGGTGCGGGCCTTGGAGGTGGCCCGGCGCTTGGGCTTGGTCTCGGTGGCGGCCTCGGCCTTGGGGGCTCCTCCCCCGGCCTGCGCCTCCTTGATGACCTCGATCAGCTGGCTCTTGCGCATCCGCGCCGTGCCCCTGATACCGAGGCCCGAGGCGACCTGCTGCAGCTCGGCCAGCACCATGCCCTCGAGGCCGGTACCGCGGCGCCGCCGGGAGCCGGCACCGGTGGCAGGCGCGGAGGCGTCCGTGGCGGGCGCGGCAGCGGTCTCCTCGACACGTGCGCCCATCAGATCGGTGGTGTCGCTCACGAAGGGTCCTTCCCTGGAGCGGACGTCGGCCTGTCTGGCTCGGCGACCGGTTGTGCTGTCCGGCTACGGTCCTGTCTTCTGCGAACCGTGCCGGGGCGGTGGTCCGCCAAAGCGGCGGAAAGAGATTTGCTGGTGATGGCGCTTCCGCGAGCCGTGACACGCGGTGTCACGTGGCGTGGTAGCACCGATTCCGGAGCGTGCCCGGCGGCCCGCTCAGCGCTCGCATACGACGTACTGCCCAGGTACGGCGCAAGGAACACGGAGTGGCGTGGGAGGCTCCCGGAAGAATGTCTGTCCCGGACGGGGACACGAGGCACCTCGCCATGGTGGGGTCGGGTGCAGACTTGAGGTTAACACTACCGGATCCAACAAACATTCCCCCTCTCCAAATCCGGCAACCGTGTGTCAGGGCGCAAGCGGCAGCACGCTCGCTCCCCGCATGTCCAGGCTCAGCCGGTTGGCGGCCCACTCGGTGCCGGCCAGCGCCTCGACCTTGTCGGCGGTGCCGGCGTCGGCGAGGGCCATGACGGTGGGTCCGGCGCCCGAGATCACGGCCGGGACGCCGTCGGCCCGCAGCCGCTCCACCAGCGCCGCGCTCTCCGGCATGGCGGGGGCGCGGTACTCCTGGTGGAGGCGGTCCTCGGTGGCGGGCAGCAGCAGCTCGGGGCGCCGGGTGAGGGCCTCGACGAGCAGGGCGGCACGGCCCGCGTTGGCGGCGGCGTCGACATGCGGCACGGTGCGCGGGAGCAGCCCGCGCGCGGTCTCGGTCAGGACCGGTTTACCGGGTACGAAAACCACCGGAACGATGGAATCGTGCGGCTCCATCCTGATGGCCCGGGCGGCGCCCGACTCCATCCAGGACAGCGTGAAACCGCCCAGCAGACAGGCCGCCACGTTGTCCGGGTGGCCTTCGATCTCGGTGGCCAGCTCCAGCAGCGCGGCATCGTCCAGCCGGGCCTCTCCGCCTATGGTCACGGCACGCGCGGCCACGATCCCGGCGCAGATGGCGGCCGAGGAGGAGCCCAGACCACGGCCGTGCGGGATGCGGTTGGCGCAGACGATCTCCAGACCGCGGGGCTGTCCGCCCAGCAGGTCGAAGGCGGTGCGCAGGGAACGGACGAGCAGGTGCCGTTCGTCCCGCGGCAGGGTCTCGCCGCCCTCGCCCGCGATGTCGATGTGCAGCCCGGAGTCGGCCACCCGGACGACGACGTCGTCGTAGAGCCCCAGCGCGAGGCCCAGGGCGTCGAAGCCCGGACCGATGTTGGCGCTGGTGGCGGGAGTGCGCACCCGGACGGCGGCGGCGCGGAACGCTGGACCGGCCATCGCTCGTTGACTCTCCTTGAGCTGCGTGACGGTCGAATGACGCTCGATGGACTCGATGGACATGCGACCGATGTTCGGTGGACATCCGATGACGTACGAAGACCCGTCGGGCCGCAAGAACAACGCGGCGCCCTGCCACACGCGGGGGCATATGCGGTAGGCGGGTTACGTACAGCCTATCGAAGGAAGGTTCTGTGGCGACATAGGGCGCACAGGAGGCGCACGATGCGTGTCGTAGGCCCTTCGTGCTCCTGGTCAGCGGGGCCGGACGGCCCCGGGGCTCCCGTGGTCGGGGAGCCCCGGACACCGCCCGGATTCCGAGCGGAGGCGGCCGTCGGCAGGGGTGGCCCCGGCCTCCTGGTCCGGAGGCCGGTGCCGTCCGTCAGGCGAGGCCGAGGCGCTCGGCGGCGGTGGCCGCGTCGACGGGGACGGTGACCGGCTGCGGGGCGCCGGCGACGGCCCAGTCGGGGTCCTTCAGACCGTTGCCGGTGACGGTGCACACGATGCGCTGGCCCGGGTCGACCTTGCCCTGCTCGGCGGCCTTGAGCAGACCGGCCACGGAGGCGGCGGAGGCGGGCTCCACGAAGACACCCTCCTGGGCGGCCAACAGCCGGTAGGCCCGCAGGATCTCACGGTCCGTCACCTCGTCGATGACACCGCCGGACTCGTCCCGCGCGGCCAGCGCGTAGTTCCAGGAGGCCGGATTGCCGATGCGGATGGCGGTGGCGATGGTCGAGGGGTCCTTGACCACCTCGCCGCGCACGATCGGGGCACTGCCGGAGGCCTGGAAGCCCCACATGCGCGGGGTGCCGGCGGCGATGCCGTCCGCGGCGTACTCCGTGTAGCCCTTCCAGTAGGCGGTAATGTTGCCCGCGTTGCCGACCGGGAGGACATGGATGTCGGGCGCGTCGCCGAGCATGTCCACGATCTCGAAGGCGGCCGTCTTCTGGCCCTCGATCCGGACCGGGTTGACGGAATTCACCAGCGCCACGGGGTAGTTCTCGCTCAGTTCCCGGGCGAGCGTGAGGCAGTCGTCGAAGTTGCCGTCGACCTGGAGGATCTTCGCGCCGTGCACGAGGGCCTGGCCCATCTTGCCGAGGGCGATCTTGCCCTGCGGCACGAGCACGGCGGAGACCATGCCGGCGCGTACGGCGTACGCGGCGGCGGAGGCCGAGGTGTTTCCGGTGGAGGCGCAGATGACGGCCTTCGCCCCCTCCTCCTTGGCCTTGGAGATGGCCATGGTCATGCCCCGGTCCTTGAAGGACCCGGTGGGGTTGGCCCCCTCCACCTTCAGGTGGACCTCGCAGCCCGTGCGCTCGGAGAGCACCTGCGCGGGTACGAGGGGCGTGCCGCCCTCGCGGAGCGTCACGACCGGCGTGGTGGCGGATACCGGGAGCCTGTCCCGGTACTCCTCGATGATTCCGCGCCATTGGTGGGTCATTGCTGGTTACTCTCCTTCAACCCGCATGATGCTGGCGACACCCCGCACGGTGTCGAGCTTGCGCAGCGCCTCGACGGTCCCGGACAGGGAGGCGTCGAGGGCCCGGTGGGTGACGACGACGAGGGAGGCCTCGCCGTCCTTGCCCGACTGCCGAACGGTGTCGATCGACACCCCGTGTTCGGCGAACACCGTCGCGACCTGGGCGAGCACACCCGGCTTGTCCGCGACGTCGAGGCTGATGTGGTAGCGGGTGACGACGTCGCCCATCGGGGAGACGGTCAGGTCCGCGTACGCCGACTCGCCGGGCCCGGTCGTGCCGTTCACCCGGTTGCGGCAGACGGCGACCAGGTCGCCGAGCACGGCGGACGCGGTCGGCGAACCGCCGGCGCCGGGGCCGTAGAACATCAGCTGCCCGGCCGCGTCGGACTCCACGAAGACGGCGTTGTACGCGCCGCGCACCGAGGCGAGCGGATGGCTGAGCGGGATCATCGCCGGGTGCACGCGCGCGGTGACCGACCCGCCGTCCTCGGCGCGCTCGCAGATGGCGAGCAGCTTGATGGTGCAGCCCATCTGCGTGGCCGAGCGGAAGTCGGCGGCGGTGACCTCGGTCATGCCCTCGCGGTAGACGTCGTCGAGCCGTACGCGCGTGTGGAAGGCGATCCCGGCGAGGATGGCGGCCTTGGCGGCGGCGTCGAACCCCTCGACGTCGGCGGTCGGGTCGGCCTCCGCGTATCCGAGGGCGGTGGCCTCGTCGAGGGCCTCCTGGTATCCCGCTCCCGTGGAGTCCATCTTGTCGAGGATGAAGTTCGTGGTGCCGTTGACGATGCCGAGCACCCGGTTCACCTTGTCCCCGGCGAGGGACTCGCGCAGCGGCCGGATCAGCGGGATGGCACCGGCGACGGCGGCCTCGTAGTAGAGGTCGCGGCCGTGCTCCCCGGCGGCGGCGTGCAGCGCGGCCCCGTCCTGGGCGAGCAGCGCCTTGTTGGCGGAGACGACGGAGGCGCCGTGCGCGAAGGCGGTGGTGATCAGCGACCTGGCGGGCTCGATCCCGCCGATGACCTCGACGACCACGTCGATGTCGCCGCGTTTGACCAGGGCGGTGGCGTCGGTGGTGACGAGTGCGGGATCGATGCCCTCGCGCACCTTGCCCGGACGCCGCACGGCCACGCCGGCGAGTTCGAGCGGGGCGCCGATCCGGGCGGCGAGGTCGTCGGCGTGCGTCGTCATGATGCGCGCCACCTCTGAGCCGACCACTCCACAGCCCAGCAGCGCCACCTTCAGCGGACGCGTACGCATCATCCGACCTCGTTTCCTCATACCGGTTACGGTTGGACCAGTCTCACTCACCGGACGGGAGTTTCTACCCTTCGTCCGGATCGTGAGACATCTATTTCATTTGTGGTGGGGTGGCCGACCGAAGATCTTCCACCTGCGGCTTTCGGCGACCGATCGGGTGACCGAAAGACAGGACACGCAGCGGCCGCGGGGCTTCGCATCACCGCCACCGGGACGACCGCGGAGCCGGATCACCGCCGCCGGGGCGGCCGTAGGGCCCGGACCACCGCCGCCGGGGCGACCGCAGGGCCCGGACCACCGCCGCGGGGGCGACCGCAGGGCCCGGATCACCGCCGCGGGGGCGACCGCAGGGCCCGGACCACCGCCGCGGGGGCGGCTGTAGGGCGCCGACCGCGGGGCTTCGTCTCACCCGACATCGAGACGCAGGAGGTCCTCCTCCGTCTCGCGCCGGACGACGACCCGCGCCTCCCCGTCCCGCACGGCGACGACGGGCGGCCTGAGCACATGGTTGTAGTTGCTGGCCATGGACCGGCAGTACGCGCCGGTCGCCGGTACGGCGACGAGGTCACCGGGTGCCAGGTCGGCGGGCAGGAACGCGTCCTTGACCACGATGTCCCCGCTCTCGCAGTGCTTGCCGACGACGCGCGCGAGCATGGGCTCGGCGTCGGAGGCCCGGGAGACGAGGGCGACGCTGTACTCGGCGTCGTACAGCGCGGTGCGGATGTTGTCGGACATGCCACCGTCGACGGAGACGTAGGTGCGCAGCCCCTCCAGCGGCTTGACGGTGCCGACCTCGTACAGGGTGAAGGCGGTCGGCCCGACGATGGCGCGCCCGGGCTCGACGGAGATGCGGGGCGTGCTCAGCCGGGCGGCCTCGCACTCCCGGCCGACGATCTCGGTGAGCGCCTTGGCGATCTCGTGCGGCTCACGCGGGTCGTCGTCGCTCGTGTAGGCGATGCCGAGGCCGCCCCCGAGGTCGATCTCGGGCAGTTCCACCCCGTGCTCGTCCCGGATGTCCTTCAGCAGCCCGACCACGCGGTGGGCGGCCACCTCGAAACCGGACATGTCGAAGATCTGCGACCCGATGTGGCTGTGGATGCCGATCAGCTCCAGCCCGTCGAGCCCCAGGGCGCGCCGCACGGCCTCGGCGGCCTGTCCGCCGGCGAGCGGGATCCCGAACTTCTGGTCCTCGTGCGCGGTGGCGATGAACTCGTGCGTGTGCGCCTCGACGCCGACGGTGATCCGGATCTGGACCTTCTGCCGCTTGCCGAGGGACTGCGCGATGTGGGCGACCCGCACGATCTCCTGGAAGGAGTCGAGGACGATCCGCCCGACCCCGGCGCCGACGGCCCGCTCGATCTCCTCGGCGGACTTGTTGTTGCCGTGGAAGGCGATCCGCTCGGCGGGCATCCCGGCGGACAGCGCGGTGGCCAGTTCGCCGCCGGAGCATACGTCCAGGTTCAGACCCTCCTCGTCCAGCCACCGTACGACGGCGCGCGAGAGGAACGCCTTGCCGGCGTAGAACACGTCGGCGTCGGCGCCGAAGGCGGTGCGCCAGGCGCGCGCCCGGGCCCGGAAGTCGCTCTCGTCGAGGATGTACGCGGGGGTGCCGAACTCCTCGGCGAGCCGGGTGACCTCGATCCCGCCGACGGTGACGACGCCGTCGGCGTTCCGCGTCACCGTCTGGGCCCACACCTTGCGGTCGAGGGCGTTGAGGTCCGTGGGCGGCGCGGAGTAGTGCCCCTCGGTCAGGACGTCGGCGTGACGGGGCCCGGCGGGGTGCGCGGAACGGCTCATGACGTGACTCTCAGACTCTCTGTGTCTCTCCGGGGCGCATGTCTTCTCCGGCCCTCAGAGGTGTTCGGGTGCGTCGATGCCGAGCAGGGAGAGGCCACCGGCCAACACCGTCCCGGCGGCTTCGGCGAGAGCCAGCCGGGCCCGGTGGGCGGCCGAGGGTTTCTCCTCCCCGACGGGAAGCACGGAGGGCAGAAGGGGCAGCACGGCATCGGCAAGGGTCACCAGATGCCGTGCGAGCCGGTCCGGGGCACGGTGGGTGGCGGCCGCGGCGAGGATGCGGGGGTAGTCGGCCAGGGGGGTGAGGAGAGGGGGGAGGAGGGCGGCGAGGCCGGGGTCGGGGTCGGGGTCGGGGCCGGGGTCGGGGTCGGGGTCGGAGGGGTGGCCTTGACCGCTCTTGAGCAGGCCGGGTTCGGCGCTCAGTCCCGGGGGGTCGGCAGGGGCCGGGCGGGACGCGGGGGCTTGGCCTTGGCCGTTGGCGACGGGAGCTTGGCCTTGGCCGTTGGCGACGAGGGCTTGGCCTTGGCCGCTGTGGAGGGGAGCTTGGCCTTGGCCGCTGTCGACGGGGCCGGGCTCGGCGCTGAACCCCAGGGGGTCGGCAGGGACCGGGCCGGACGCGGGGGCTTGGCCTTGGCCGCCGTCGACGGGGCCGGGCTCGGCGCTGAACCCCAGGCGGACGGCGTTGCGGCCGAGGGACCGGATGCGGGCGTGGGCGTACCGGACGCGGAAGAGGGGGTTGCTCTCCCGCTGGACCAGGTGGTCGGCGGAGATCCGGGGCCGGTCGTGCGGGGCGGGGTGGAGGAGGGCCCACTGGGCGGCGTCGGGGCCGAGCGGGGCGGGGTCCCCGGGCGCCGGCACGGGCCGCAGATCGGCGGGCTCGCCGTGCTCGACGGTGACCCGTCCGCCTTGTGTGGCCACGATGCGGGCCACCGCGTGGGCGACGGCCTCGGCGCGGACCTCGTGGGGCACGCGCAGGACGACGACCTGCCCGGCCAGCGAGTCGCCGTGCCCGTAGGCCGAGCCCCGGCCCCGGATCTCCCGGACCAGGTCACCGACGAGGTCGCTGCGCGGGTCGAGGCGGAGGTTGAGGAACCCGGGTCCGGTGACGACGACGTCCTGGATACCGTCCGCGTCGAGGAGCCGGGCTCGCAGAACCTCGGCGACGCGCCGCGGGGGCAGCCCGGCCGGGCGGGCGAGCTGGAGGGCGATGTTGGTGGAGTAGTCCCCGCATCCACCGGGCCCCGGCTCGGTCACCACGGCGCGCTCGGGCACGTCCACCCTCAGCTCCCCGTCGACGACAGCACGACGCACGGCGTGCAGCACGGTGCGGGAGAGCTCGACGGGGGTCACGGGACAAGCGTAGGGGAGGAGGGGGGTGGGGACGCGAGGCGGTTTCAGCCTGCGGGACGGGGAGGGCGGGGGTGGCGCAGCGGTCCCTGATGCCGGGGAAGCCAGAGGAAGCCATCCCGCCGATGCCGACCCCTCCGCCTCCGTACTACGTATCTCCCCGTAGGCCGAGTACGCCTATGAGCCGAAGGAGACCCCGCCGGACACGCCGTCGGCGACCCCGTCGTCATCGCCGTTACCGCCACCCTCGCCATCACCATCGGTGTCACCGCCCCCGCCGCTGTCACCGCCCTCGTCCGGTTCCGACCCGGAGCCCACTCCCCCGCGCCCTTCTCCGCCGTGGCCGTCGCCTCCGCCCGGGGGGCGGTGCTCGATCAGACGCGTGACGAGGCGGACGAGTTCGGCCGGTTCGAAGGGCTTGGCGAGGAAGGCGTCGACGCCGACATCGAGGCCGGCCTCGACCTCGAACTGCGTACACGCGCTGATGATGGCGAGCGGGAGGTGGCGCGTACGGGGGTCGGCGCGGAGCCGGGCGGCGGTGCGCAGACCGTCCAGCCGGGGCATGACGACGTCGAGCGTGACGACATCGGGCCGCACCTGGTGCACGACATCCAGACACTCGGCACCATCGGCCGCGGTCACGACCTCGAGCCCTTCAAGCTCAAGGTTGACCCTGATCAGCTGCCGGATGACCTTGTTGTCGTCCACAACAAGCACCCGTCCCGACGCGCCTGGCACAACTCGAGAGTAGGTCCGGACCGGCCACCGCGTCCGGGTTTTCCCCACTTCCACCCCCTACAGGCGACCACCCGCCGCCCCACCCGGGGAAACGGGTTCCTGATCACCCCTCCGGACCTGCTAGTGTTCTATCCGTCGCCGCGAGCGAGCAGCTCAGCGCCCGACACGCCCCCGTAGCTCAGGGGATAGAGCAACGGCCTCCGGAGCCGTGTGCGCAGGTTCGAATCCTGCCGGGGGCACCCAGCATGAGGTGCCCAAAGACCCCGTCACCAGCGGAAACGCTGAGGCCGGGGTCTTCGCGTATGTGCAGGCATGTGCCGCCCGGAGCGGGCGTATGCCGGGGTCCGTGGACGAGGCGTGGACGGGATCTTGGGGCGTCTGCCCAGGTCAGCCCCGGCAGACGGCAGGGCCCCCGGACTAGTCCAGGGGCCTGAGGGTCGGTTCATCGGCGGTGCCCCGCAGTGGCCGATCTCGGTCGGCTAACCGTCGCGGTAGAGCACAGTGCAGTGGCCGCGCCTTGAGGGCAGAAAACAGTCCCCAGTAGTACTGCTCGTGTCCTGAAGCTTCAGTCGTCACTGTTGTCTCGGTATCGCGCCGGCTTGCTGGGGGCCTGGACCACATCCTGTCCAGGTCACTACGCCGACTAGACGTCCTGATCGACTTAGCAACTCTTTCGGTGTTATGGCCTACTAATCACGATGCGCGCCAGATGCCATAAGTCAATAGCTTTTCAATAAGTTTCGAAGGAAACCTCCCGCGATCACCTTCGACTGCGGCATCCGGCTCGTCCGCGGGTCGACGGGGAGCCGGTCGCGGCCGAGCGATTGCCCAGGTCAGCCCATCCAACTGACGAAGGGGCCTGCGCATGCGCATCGCCGCGTCAGGCCAGGTCGCTCTCCTAGGAGCTGCCTCTGGGCGCGGTCACGGCCCGGCGTGCCAGTCCCGCTCCAGATCGCCTGGGTCGAATACGCTGCGAAGACGTCCGACCTGGCGGCCACGACAACGCCGATGCGCGGGAATGCCGTCCGGTAGCGGCTCCTCACGCAGGCCGGGACGGCGCAGCTGCCGGATGCGGAAGGGGTGTGGCATGAGATCCCCGAGCGTGCACCTACGGGAGATCACCGACGACAACCGCGATGCCGTCCGTGCCCTCCGCGTCCGACGTGACCAGAAGCAATTCGTCGCCTCCGTGTCCCACTCCCTCAAGGAGGCGGCGAAGAAACCGGAGGCCAATCCCTGGTACCGCGCCGTGTACCGCGGCGATGAGCCAGTTGGCTTCGTGATGCTGTCGTGGAAACCGCCGGCCGGTCTTTACGAAGGGCGACACTTCCTCTGGCGCCTCCTGGTCGACAAGCGGTACCAGGGGCGAGGGATCGGCCGAGAGGCGCTCACGCAGGTCGCCGCCCTGGTGCGCGCGGACGGCGCCACCGAGCTGCTGACCAGCTACGAGCCCGGCGACGGCGAGCCGTGGCCCTTCTACCAGAAGTTCGGGTTCGAACCCACCGGGGAGATCGACGACGGCGAGATCGTTCTGCGACTCACCTTCCCCGCTCGGTGAGCTGTTCTACGGAAGCGCGGACAGTTCTGCCCTGAGGTGGTCACACGACGAGAGGCTGGTGGCCACCCGGAGGTCGATGCCCGCCAGCTGTGATCACTCGTACTCGCGCAACAACTCTTCGATCTTCCGATCGGCGGCCTGCTGTCGACCGTCGACCCACGTGGCGTAGCGACTCGGCAGGGCCTCGACACCCGACCCCGCCCCGGCTCGGAAGAGTGCATGCGCGCTGGACGGCCCGGTGCTGCCGACCGCTCGCGGTGGCTGTGCGCGCGGGACCACTTCAGGAATCCGAGGGGCGACGTCAACTGGCTTGGCATATGCCAGTACCTTGGCCCACGCCGTAGAGAGTGGCTATGTCATCGCTCTATCAACCAGGAGACTCCGTGCCCGTACGCCGCCTTGCTGCTACTGCCGTGATGGCGGTAGCAGCAACCGTCGTAGTGACCGCGCCAGCAGAGGCGGCCACCAAGTCCACTGCCACCATCACCTCCTCGTCACTGTCCACGTCGGTCGGGGGAAAGGTGAGCCTGCGCGGACACATCTCCCCGTCGATCGGCCGTGCCTACCAGTGGCAGGAGCTCGTTTCCGGGCACTGGGTGAAGGTCGCTTCCGGGAAGACCAACTCCCACGGCGATGCCTACTTCAGCCAGAAGAACACCACCGCCGGACGTCACTCCGCTCGCCTGTTCGCGCTGAAAACGTCGAGGTACGCCTCGGCAACCTCCAGCCCCGTCTCGTGGACCGCGTATGCGAAGACCACGGCTACCGCGCGTCTCAGTGCGCCGACGGTCGAGTTGGCGGCGCCGGCCACCCTGACCGTCGCCCTCTCTCCTGCTGCGGTCAGGCCGGTCACTCTGCAACGCTATTCCGGCGGTGCCTGGAAGACCCTCGTGAATGCCACTACCTCGTCCGGCGGGAAGCACGACTTCTCCCTGGACACCTCATCCCGCGGCACGACCTCCTATCGAGTCGTGGCTCCCGCCGCGGGCTACGCGCGCGCAGCCAGCAGCGCGACGGTCAAGCAGACCGTCACCGGGCCGTTCACCGCCCCGTATGTATTCGGCATCGACACCGCCAACACGGCCCGCATCGTGGCGTACTCCCCCTCCGGAGGAGCGACCCGCACTCTGTACACCGCCTCCGGCTATGGCACGACCATCAGGGCCCACGCCGCAGGCCCCGACGGCACCATGCTGTGGAGCGAACAGAGGCAGGACCACTCGTGGCAGGTCAAAGCCAAACGCCCCGGGCAGGCAGTGCGCACGCTGGCCACAGTTCCGTCCACCAGCCGCGTCACCGAGGTTGCGCTCAACGACGACGCCACCTGGGCAGCCTGGGGAACCGTGCCGTTGGCCAGTCCCTACCAGGGCACCAACACCCAGACCATCCACGTGCAGAACCTGACGGGCACCGCGCCGGCTAAGGCCCTCACCGGCCAGCAGGATGGAGACGCCTTCGTCAACATCGTCTTCCTGCCGACTCCCGTGAACGCCGGCTCGGTCAGTCACCTGGTGACCGCCCGTGTCATCGGCGCTTACGGCGGCGTGGGTCGCGTCTTCTACAACCCGGACACCGCAGCGGCGACCTACCCGACGCTCCCAAACAGCGCGAACACCCTCAACGGGTGGGGCGTGGAACCGGAGAACCTGCCAGTCCCGGACCCTGCAGGTGATGAAGTAGCGGTCTACGGAGGCAACACAAGCAATGAGGCACCGAACGGGCAGTGGATCTACCACCTGGACACCGGCGCCCTGACCCCCAATAGCGCCATTGCAGACTATGTCGGTACACCGGGGAACCCATCGGACCCCAGCCGCGTAGCGGCCCCGGCAGTGTTGTCAGCCTCCCCGGACGGTACGCGTATCGCCCGCTACGCCCCGCAGCCCGACAACTCCCTGCACACCGTCATCACCGACGCCGACGGGTTCAGCAACGCACACGACTACGGCGCGATCGGGGTCAACGGCCTCGTGCCGACGTGGTACGACAACAACCACATCTGGACGGCAGCGTCGGGCTACAACGACACACCTGCAGGCGGGTGGGAAGGCACCTGGGACGATTACCAGCGGGCGCTCTACAACCTCTCCACCGCGAAGCGTGAATGGGTGAGCCCTGACAGTGGCCGGGTCACCTGGGATGGTGAGCGCGCCCCTTGGTGGGGATACACCATGAACGCGCTCTGATCCCCCACCCAGACACCGACGCCGCAGGCTGCCGAGGAGAGCGGCGAGCAGTGACGGACCGGGCAATCCTCCTCCCTCATGAGGCGCCACCGCCCGAGGTCGGCTGCGAAAGAGTGGGTTCCGGCCCCAACAGCCCTTGTCTGGCCTTATGTTCACGGCGGTATCGGCTCTCGTACCTGCAGGAGGCCCCGCATGCGCCACGCTCTCCGTACCGCCATAACAGGGGTGGTGACCGCTGCCACCGTCCTGGTCTGCGGCACCGCCCAGGCAACGCCTCCGGGACCGGGGGTCACCGCCCGCGTGATCCGTCAGACCACCGTGAACGGCACCGACTACACCCTGCGGGAGATCACCGTCCCGCCCGGGCAGAGCACAGGCTGGCACTACCACGACGGCCCGCTGTACGGCATCGTCAAGCAGGGCACCCTCAGCCACTTCGATTCCACCTGCGCCTCCGACGGCGTGTACCCCCCAGGCAGCGCCATTCAGGAACCGGCCGGAGCCGGCCACGTCCACATCGGCCGCAACATGGGTGACACACCCCTCGTCCTGGACGTGCTCTACGTCCTGCCGCACGGCGCCCCGTTCTCGGAGGATGCGCCGAACCCCGGCTGCCCCTTCCAGTGATCACTGCGGCAGCGGCTGCCGGGGGCACCCCCGGCGGGTTCGCGAGATGAGACTGGCTACCGCAAGGCGCAGAACGCTCTAACCAGCCGAATCTCGCAACATGCAAGGGGCCTCCGGAGGTTCGAATCCTGCCGGGGGCACCCGGCATGAGGTACCCAAAGACCCCGTCACCAGCGGAAACGCTGAGGCCGGGGTCTTCGCGTATGTGCACGTGTGCGGCGCGGAGCGGCCCTATGACGCGGTCTGTGGACGAGGCGTGGGCGGGAGCTTGAAGCGTTCTCCCACGTGAGCCCCGCAAAACGATGTGGCCCCGGACCCGGGACAGGTGTGGGGCCACAGCGCAAGGCGGTACCGACTCCCCTAGTCGGCGGTGACGCCCCAGTAGGCGATCTGCGCGGGCCTACCGTCGCGGTAGAGCACTGTGCAGTTCCCCCGGCCGCGGCCTGGGAAGTCCAACTGTTCAGAGCCGAGTGCGGCGTGCCACTCCTCGTAGGTGGGCCGGCTGTGAGGAGCCCATGCTCGCACCTGGTCATCGGTCAGCGGCCGCATGAACGGACCGTCGTCGGTGTCCGCGGCCTCGATCATGAGAGGGAAGTCCAACACGGAGCTCGTGCCGCCGGTGAAGATGTACTCATGCCACTCGGGGTCGCGCCACAGCTCCTCGACGGACCGCCCCTCGAAGCCGTGGTTGTCCCGCGCCAGCTCGTCTTCCTGCTCCTGCCGGAACGCGGCCGCCAGATCACGCTGATACGGGCCCGTGTGTCTCCACGCGTTGCCACCCATCCGCGTCCCCTCTCCACTCGAACTGCTTGTTCAAGAGCGGAGCGTACGAGAGGGCACCGACAGGGCCCCGCCCCGACGACGGTCACACCCTGGAAACCACCCACAGTCCACGCAGGGAAGGCCGACACCTCGCTGAGACGCACCGACTCAGGCCAGACGCGCTTCACGCGGGACCGGTCACCGGCGGTCACACCGGCTGGCACCGGTCCTGAGCCGGCCCACTCGCCCCGCCGCTGCCCCGGGAAGGAGGGACCACAGCACCCTCGGCCGGTGGAAGCCGACGCCCACCGCGACGAGACCCGGCATACCGGCCTGCCCCGCAGCGATCACGCCGCAGAGCAAACCAACAGAAACCGGACAGCCCAGTCGATCCGCTCATCTCGGCGCGCACACGTGAATGATCGGGGCCCGGCCAGCTGCGCCCTCGCTGCTGGACCGTCGCGCGCTGATGGGTTGCCTGGCTCGGAGGATGCCGATACCGCTGGCGCTGCGCCCGAGCCTCTAACGGGATCCGCATTCAGCTCTGCTCCGGCCAGCGGTTACGGCTCTGGAAGTACTCGAGAGCCGCGGGTTCCTCCGTGAACTCAAGCAGGCCGCCTACTTTGTCTGCCAAGAGTGCTCGAACCTCGGATGGTGTGGCGAAGAAGAATTCGCGTCGCTGGTTTACGAAGTTGACGCGTCGATCGGCGAACGCCTTATGGAGCTCGGACTCCAGTGTCACCGCGTCCTCGGAAAAGAACATGGCATGGACGTCGTACCGGAACGGTACTGAAGCATCGCCGAGCTCTCTGACGCGGTCCATCGGTTCAAGGCGGCGGGTCATGCCGATCTTGACGATGTTCGGGCCGAATGCGCCAATGTTGGAGATGACGTATACATAGCCGGCGCGGATGTTGGCAATGCGGTAATCGTTGGCTGCGATGGCATTTTCGATGTCCGCGAGGCGACGGGAGAGTTCGGTGGCAGCGACGTCGTCACCTTTGGCGCGGAGCGAGTCCAGGACGCTGATGTAGTGCGCTCGCTCTTTCTCGAGTCGCTCCTTCTCGGCGGCCAATTCCTGCTCAGCCCGGCGCTGCTCGCGCAGAAGTTGGCGCTCCTGACGGGCGCGCTCGCGCTCTTCCTGAACCTTCATCTGGAAGTCGGCAGTCAGTTCGAGCTCAGCGATTCGCAGAGCGTGATACTCGGGGTTGATCCGCATCTCCATGATCGCCCCAAGCTTCTCAATCGCGGTGACCGCCGACTCCAGCCGCTTCTGCGCGGTGCGCACGTTCCCTGACCTCAGCGAGCGCACACAATTTTCGGCCTCCGCGTTGTAAGCCCGTAGCATCAGCTTGGACAGATCCCCAGTCAGTTTCCGCCCTCGTGCCAGAGATCCATCGAAGGTGAACAGGTCGGCGGTGAGGATCGCACGACCGCTCTTGATGACGTCATCGATCTGGCCGTCGAGGTTGCGGAGCCGGTCCTTGTAAGCCGCCGCGCTCTCAAGAGGATGGTGGTAGCGATAGATGCCGACGTCCTGCAAGGCGCGTTGGTCGCTGAGATCGATCACATCGGCGCCACTTTGTGCGGTGGCGAGCGCGGCTTCGAGATCGGCGATACGGGCCAACAGCGGCGCGGGGTCGACCCCGCCCAACGGTAGTGCAGTACGGGGGCCAGCAAGTGTCTGGTCTGGCCTAGTTCCCGGTGCCCCTTGCGCCGCGCCGGTGGGGGCTTCGACGGTTGACGCGGTGGCGGACTCGCCGACGTCGTGGTCCGATTCGGACTCGTCGTCGGACACGAAGAGGTGCCAGCCAAGTGGCGGGGCTGGCCAAGCCGGGTCGGGCTTCCACCCTGGCGGAGGAGTCCAGCCCTCGGGCGGCGTCGGCCACCCTGGCGGTGGGTTGAACCGCATCTTCACTTTCCTCGAACGCGGATGCCGCGACTAGTGTCTGCTGGTACCAGGTCGAATGGTGACTTCGACATTGCGGCACCGAGGTGCTGCAAAGTGGCCTGCGGGACAACTTTTGCCAGATCGAACCCGTTGAAGGTCTCGCGGTCCGCAGCGACGACGGCAAGAGGAACGGTAGTCGGGAGCCCGGTGGCAGGGTCGACTGTATTGACGCCGACCGTTAGCGCGATCGAGTGGATTTTGCCAGCACGGTCGGCCTCAAAGACTTCGTGCAGACTGCGAACCGCGACCTGCCAGACCGCGTTCGCGTAACGCTCCTTCTTTTCGCGAACGGGCAGGGCAGTTGACGTTATCTCGTCCTTCGCCTTCACGTACCGGTATCCCTTCACTGAAGGCATAGTTGAGGGCTCGGGAACACTGACTGTAAGCGCGAGTTCTCGAGATGCGAGATTGAACGCATGGTCGTGCTCGACCGGGAAAGCCTCGGGATAGACCGAGTTGGACAGGACGATGCCGACGTACTCCTCGATGGCGGATTCGACATCAAAAGCTAGGTCGTTGATGAGCTTGGTGAGCTGGGCGTTGTGAGCTGACGCTTCAGCCTCACGCTTCTCGCATTCCTGCTTGTACTTCTTCTCGGCGGCAGATAGCTTCGCCACGCGCCTGGATTCCAGCTTCTCACGCTGGGTCACTGCCTTGGCGTAGCCGCTGTGGAGAGCCTTTCTGGAGAGTTCCCAGTCGCCATGCGCCTTCTCAAAAGCAGCCCTGGCCTCCTCGATGGCCCGTTGGTGCCGCTTCTTCCCGCCAAGCACGGCTGAGAGTCCGCTGGGCGCAGTCGGCTCTTGATACACGGGCTCAGGGGCGTACTTCGGCTCCACAACCTCGGGCGTAGGGACAGCCAGGCGACCTGGCTTGAACGGAGGGTGCTCAACCTCCGAGATCTTCAATGATTCGAGATCGACGTGGTCGTCTATGTCCAAGGTCCAGGCGAGCATACTGTCGATATCGGCGAGGTCGCTGGCCAGATCGGTGTTCATGGACTCGACCTCGGCGAGCCGGGACTCGACATGGAGCCGCGCGGCCTCACGCTCCGCGGCCTTCTTCTCGGTGGCAGAGGCTCGTGCCGCCGCCGCCCACGCGCGCTCGTGTGCCTTCCTGGCTCGTTCGGCTTCGCGCTGCGCTGCAAGATGAGCGCGATGGGCGGCGGCCTCCTGCTGGCGTCGACGCTTCTCCGCCTGCTGCGCCTGGTAGTTCAGCTCCGCGAAGAAACCGCGACGTCTGCCCATCACATCCCCCAGAAGACCCGGTGCCGAGGACTCACTCCCTGTGAGTTGCACCGTAGCGACGATCACTGCCGCTGAAAAGTTAGCCCAGGATTGAAGGCGGAGTCGCCGCAGGTCCCAGGCCCGTCCCTGGGTCAGGCGTTGCCCGCTGCCCTCGCCGTGCAGGATGCCTCGACCTCATGCTGGAGGCCCGACATCTCCATGTGGCGCCCGGCGTTCCCGCGGCCGGTCTCTGACAGCACCCTGCGCCGCGTCCCCGGTCACGGCCCCGGTGAGATGCGCCCCTGTGTCGGCGCAGCGCGCCATAGCTGGTGCAGGAGCTAGACCGCCCCAGCCATGGCGTGCCCCTGGGAGCGCTCTATCGGCAGGAGCGACACTTGGCTTGTCGGATTCAGCCGCAGATGGCTGACTCCACCACAGTGGAGTAGAAGCGGTGCACCGCGTCGTCGACGCTGCGGATAAAGCCGGACTCGGCGTTGCCGCGGCTGCTTCCCATGCTCTTGACCAAAGACAGGCGGAAGCCGGTGATGCGGGTGCCGCTGCCCTTCGGGAGCGTGTCCGCCGGCTCGGGGGGAGCCGTTTTAAGGTCCCCCACGGGCCACCTTGCTCCCCGTCGACGAGGGTTTCGACATGGAGAGTCGCTGGTGCCTCTTCCGCATACGACTTCATGACCGGCGCAAGACGTAGATCTTGTCCTCGCTCAGGTGGACGGTGACGCCCTGGCGGGCATAGCCGCGGCCAAGCTGGTTGCGTTGTCCGGCGACCACGAAGCCGCCGACGCCGACGGGCCGCTCGACGATCTGCGCAGCGTGCGGGGCAACAGCGTTGGCAGGCCGGCCAGACGGCCACCTTGCAGCCGTCCACAGCAGGGATGCCCTGGTCGCCCTGTCACGAAGGGAGTTCACCGAACCGTTGGAACGTGTTTGTGTCAACTGATAGATCGACTGCCTAACGTGCGTTGGCTACTCCCGCCCTGGAAGGACACCGCACATGAGACGCGTCACCAAGATCTCCTCCGCAGCTGTCGGCCTGGCCGTCCTCGCGGTCACCGGCACCGCTGTCGCCGTCGCGAACCAGAGCGACAACGACTGGCCCTACGCCCACCACAGGGCGGCCTCGTACACCCTGGCGGCCGTCGGCGACATCGCCTGCGAGCCCGACGACGCCGAAAACGCCGCCACCCCGGCGTCGCTCAAGTGCGGCAGCCCCACTCTGGGCGGCATAAGCGCCGAGTTCGCCACCGCCAAGCAGGCCACGGGCATGCACCCCGATGCCGTGGCACTGCTGGGTGACGAGCAGTACCAGGTTGGCAAGCTGACCGACTTCGAGCAGTCCTTCGAGCAGGCATGGGGCGGCCTGAGGATGCTCGAACGTCCGGCGCCGGGCAACCACGAGTACTACCCGTACACCAAGAAGGGCGACAACGAGGCAGGCCAGAACGGCGCCGGCTACTTCGGCTACTTCAACGGCCACGACCAGGCCGGCACGCCGGAGACCCAGGGCCAGGCCGGCGACGACACCGCCGACAAGCAGGGGTGGTACTCCTACAACCTCGGCAACTGGCACATCATCTCGCTCAACGCCGAGTGCAACTCCGACACGTTCAACCACGACTGCTCCACGACGGACAGCGGCCTCCTGGGCCGGGAGACCCAGTGGCTCTCGAACGACCTGGCCGCCAACAAGCGTCAGTGCACAATCGCGTACTGGCACCAGGCGACCTTCAGCGCCACGACGGCCTCGACCGCCACGGTGCCCGCATCCGCGCCGGGAGCCGGCGGCGCCGAGGGTGCGGCGACCGACGCGTGGTGGAAGCTCCTCTACCAGCACCACGCCACGCTCATCCTCAACGGTCACGAGCACGCATACGCCCGGCTGCGCCCGATGAACCCCGCCGGCCAGTACGACCCGACCCACGGCATCCCGGAGTTCATCGTCGGCTCCGGCGGCGAGGCCCTCGACACCCTCGCCGGCTCGCCCGGCAACTACGACAACCCCAACGTGGTCACCGCCCAGGCCAGCGCCTTCGGCGTCATGAAGCTCACCCTCAAGCCCCACAGCTACAACTGGGACTACAAGCCCGCCCTGCCCGGCCCCGGCTTCGACTCCACAGCGCTGCAGTACGGCGACTCCGGCAACGGCACCTGCAACTGAGGCCCCAACCGTCCTTCATATCCGAGGCGTGGGCCACGATCGAGATCAGCTCTGCGGCAGCCGTTGAAGACAACGTCAAGCATGAACCGGGATCGGACAAGCCCCATGCGGCCGACTGAGTTACAACCTTCTCTACGGGTTCAGGCGGCTCGCTCCACTCCCCGCGCACGGCCCGGCCCCCGGCCGGGCCTGCGCTCCTGTCTCCGCCCCGCTCCACCCGGCGGGCGGGCTCTGTCCCTGCGGCCCAGCCCTTTCTGCGGCCCAGGTCAGGCTCGGCGAAAGGGACGGAGCCTGGAGGAGTACAGGGGGCCGCGGTAGTCAGGCGCCGCGGCGGCGCATGGTGAGCCATGTGCGCCTTGCCGTCTTGCCGGGCTCCTCCGTTGCCCGCAGTTCCACCAGGTCGGGGAATCGGGCACGCAGCGCCGACTCGAGGCGGGAGTGCAGGGTGGATCCCGCGGCCGGGCAGTGCGAGCAGGTGCCCGCCATTCGCACCTCCGCGCGCCGGTCGTGGGCGGACACGATCGTCACTTCGCCGCCGTGGGAGCGGATGTAGTCACCGACGGATCCGTCCAGGACGTCCCGCAGTGCGGCGCGCAGCACGTCGTCCTCGGTGACCACGTCGGCCGGCCGCCACCGCCGAGGGTGCTGCAGTGCCGCACTGAGCGCGTCTCGCACCCGCGCTCCCCTACCAGACCAGCTCCGGCCGTCGGCGAGCCGGATCGTCACGGCCTGTGTCTCCACCTCGATGCAGGCGACGTCTCCGGAGTGGAGCATCTCCCCGAGCTCGTCCGGTGCCTCGGCGACCTCCCCGACGACCGGCAGCGTGCCAACGGGGATCACCCAGCGGACGGTCTGCGGGTCGGCCGTGGCCTCAGGGTGCATGGGAACGACGCTCATGCCAGCAGTCCCACGACGGTGTGCGTCAGGAAGGACATGGTCCAGGCCAGTACGAACATGTAGCCGAAGGCGATCGCGGGCCATCTCCACGAGCCGGTCTCACGGCGCATGGTCCCGATGGTCGACATGCACTGCAGCGCATAGAGGAAGAAGACCATCAAGGCGGCCGTCGTGGCCGGAGTGAAGAGCTTCTGTCCCTTGTGCGGCCCGTCGGTGTAGGTCATGTGCGTCAGCGCCTTGGTCGGCTCATCAGGGTTCTGGGCGGCAGCGACCTGGCCGAGGGTGGCGACGAACACCTCGCGGGCGGACAGCGACCCCAGCACACCGATGTTGATCTGCCAGTCGAAGCCCAGGGGTTCGAAGACGGGCTCGATGGCGTGACCGATGTCGGCGGCGTAACTGTGATTGACCGTATAGGCCGAGACCGCGGTCTGGTCGACCGGATCGATCCCGGCGGAGCGCAGCTGCGCGTCGCTGTGCATGGGCAGGCTGAGCAGCAGCCACAGCCCGACGGTGACGAGCAGGATGATCCGGCCGACCTTCTGCAAGAAGCCCTTGCAGGCGCTCCAGATGGCGTCGGCCACCGACCGCGGACGCGGCAGCCGATAGGACGGCATCTCCATGTAGAACGGCAGCGCCGGGCCGCCTCGGCTGCTGAACCGTTTGAAGACCCAGGCCGTCACCATGGCCGAGAGCGCACCGACGATGTACAGGGCGAACATGACGACGCCCTGGGCACCGAAGGGACCGACCCTGGTGTCGGGACTCACCAGCAGGCCGATCAGCAGCACGTAGACCGGCAGGCGCGCCGAGCAGGTCATCAGCGGCGCGCCCATCATGGTCGCAAAGCGGTCCCTTGCCGACGGAAGGGAGCGGGTGGCCATGATGCCCGGGATGGCGCAGGCGAGGCTGGAGAGCAGGGCGACGAACGCCCGGCCCTCCAGCCCGGCCCTGGCCATGAGCCGGTCCATCAGGAATGCCGCGCGGGAGAGGTAGCCGCTGCCTTCCAGCAACGAGATCATGAGGAACAGCAGGGCGATCTGCGGCAGGAAGACCACCACGCCACCCACGCCGCCGATAAGGGCGTTGCCGAGGAAGCCGGAGAGCAGCGGATTCGAGACGTGCTCGGTGACCAGCGTGCCGAGCCAGTCGAAGACGCTCTGCACCGCATCCTGCAGCGGTGCCGCGACGGTGAAGATGATCTCGAAGAACGCGAGCATGGTCGCGAAAAAGATGAGGGTGCCCCACAGCGGGTGCAGCAGCACGGCATCGATGCGCCGCGTGCGGCGGTCGACCTCGGGCACCTCGTAACCCGCGCTCTGTAGCAGAGACTCCACCCAGGCCCGCCGCTGCAACGGGTCGGTGGGTGGCGGGACGACCGGCCGCTCCCATGCGGCGTGGCTCAGCATGGACTGCAACTGCGCCAGTTCGTTGCGTGACCCGCTCGTCACCCCGACGACCGGCACACCCAGCGCACGGCGGAGGGCCGAGATATCGAGTGTCCCGCCGCGCCGGGCCAGCTCGTCGCGGAAGGTGAGCACCACGCAGATCGGCAGGCCGGTCTGCATGGCCTGGGCGAGCAGCCCGAGGGAGCGGCGCAGCGTCGTCGCGTCGATCGTGACAAGGATGCCGTCGGGTGTGTCGAGGTCCGGGTTGTCCGGGTTGAGCACATCAGCGACGACCTGCTCGTCGGGGCTGATCGGATCGAGACTGTAGGTGCCGGGCAGGTCCTCGATGACCACCTCATGGCCGTCGACCCGCGCCACCCCCTCATAGCGAGCGACGGTCACTCCGGGATAGTTGCCGGTCTTGGTCCGCAGGCCGGTCAGGGCATTGAAGAGCGTGCTCTTGCCCGAGTTCGGGCTGCCGACCAGAGCCAGGCGGGTTTCACCGGTGACCGTCTTGGCTACCGGACCGCAGTGCGAGCTCATACGGTGCGTCGTACACGGATGCCGGCGGTCTGTGCTTTGCGCAGCGCCACCTCGTACTCCGCGATCCGGAGGACGACAGGGTCGCCGAGCGGCGCTTTTCGCAGCACGGTGACCTCGGCGCCGGGGGCGAACCCCAGGTCGAACAGCCGTCGCGCGGTGCTCGGCTCGACCGACTCGTCGATGTCGATCACCTCGCCACTCATCCCGGGTCGCAGGTCGGCCAGTCGGCCGGCCGGTGCGGAGTCCACCAGCACGGACGAGTCGCGCTTCTGACTCGCACTCAGCTGCGCTGAGACCATCGACATCCCCAAACCCTGGAATCACCCGACAAAGTAGCTTAGGGCAGGCTAACCTTTCATCCCGGTGCTGGCAATATCGATCTCGCCTCGACGCCGAGACCCCGGGGACGATGGTCTTCGCCGACCCCACGTCGATGCCGCGCATAGTGGCCCAGAGCCTTCCCTACGGGTTCCTCGGGGCCAGTGCGTGATCGTGCCGGCCGCAGGCGTGGGTCCCAACGGACCCGCCGACCGATACCAAGTGCGGAGGGTCCGCGCAAGAGACTCGACCGTGAGCGGAATGCGTTCGCAGACGGTAGTCCATGCCTCTCATGGCTCCGCGCCGGACGTCTCAGCAGGAGGGCTCAGCCATACGCCGGCCGAATGTCCGCTGCCGTGACCGAGAGGGTGACCAGCGCCGAGGTCGGTGGAACACCGCCGGGGGACCGTATTCCGTGTACTTCAGGATGCCGGGTTCAGGGTGGGCGGAGAGGCGGTCGCGCCGGATGCCGACGGTGTCCGGCCATAGGGTCGGCTGTCCTCCGGGGGGCTTCGAGCCGGCCTCAACCAGGCATGTAATTGAGTTGACCGACGTGCGGCCCGCGGCGGAACAATGAGCCCGCGTCGCCGATGTGGCGCTGTACGTCAACTCCCCGTTGACCACGGGGATTTAGGGGGAACACGTGCGTCTCAACGTCTCCGTCAAGGCGGGGCTCTCTCTTGCTGCCGCCATGTCGGCCCTGCTGATCCCGGCAGCCGGCTCCGCGTCCGCCACCTCCGGCTCCGCCACCGCCTCCGCCACCTCCGTGGCGGCCGCCTCCGGGTCCGGAGGGAGCGTCTCGGTAGCCGCGGCCGCCAGTTTCGACTCCAAGTGCAGGAGCCACAGCCGCACCTACGTCCTGAAGAAGTACTACCGCCAGGTGCCCGTCGGGCCTCCCACCTTCTACACCCTGCGCTGTGGCACGAAGACCTGGGGCTGGAAGCACATTAAGCTGCGGCACGGCTGGAACAGCACCATGGACCGGAAGATAGCCGCGGCCATCGGGACCGGATCCCCCAACGGGCGCGGTGGCTACTCCACCTACCTCAACCAGTGCCCGCGGGTGGAGAAGTTCCGCACCATCCTCGGCACTCCGGGCGGTAACAACGACCTCCTGACGGCCTACAAGGTCGATCAGCCGGCCGTCGCCGGTGTCGCGGCCTGCTAGACGGTCAGACGGTCATGTGGCCATACGGCCTGTCGAGGCGTGGGCCGAGGCGAAAGGATGGGTGACTCCCGTGCCGGAGAAGACGCCAGCCGAGGAGGCCCTGAGTCGGTCGTACGTCGCTGCTGACGGGCTCCGTTTCGACGTCAGCGAGATGACGGTCGAGCACCAGCCGAACCGCGGCGTGACGTTGACGTACCGGCTGACCGTGGGCCGCCAGGGCCACCCGGATGAGCGTTGGGTGGTCGCCCTGCCCTGGGACGACAGATCCTGGGTGGACGTGCTCACCTCGCCCGCGCCGCCTCCCGACCGACTGCGGCAGCTCGTGCACCTCGTCCACGCGCACCTGGAGGAGTGGTGGGACACCAAGGGGCACAACCGGCAGTCCGCGAAGCTGGGGCGGCGGCTCAGCTGAGCCGCCGCCACCGGCGCAGGCCTTCGCGCCTGTGACGCCGCCGCGGTGAACCCGGCCGCTGTCGCGCGCCGGTAGTTGGCCCCCGCGTGGCCTGCCGTCCGGAACTGGTGGGCCGGCGTCTTTTGGGACGCGCTCGCGGGGTAAGCGGAACCTACCCCCGCCGAAGGGTGAAAGGGAAGACCCCCTTTTTGTCGATCTTGTCGATCTTTGTATGGATCTTTATATGGATCCTTTGTGGATCTTTTTATCGATCTCTTTGTCGGTCAGGGGGTGGCCGGTGGGGTCCAGGTGGCCACCAGGTTCAGCAAGCCCGGGAAGCGCGCGTCCAGGTCGGTGATCCGGATCTGACTCCGGCGCTCCAGGCCGTACTGGCGCTGCCGGGTGATCCCCGCCTCGCGCAGCGCCTTGAAGTGGTGGGTCAGCGAGGACTTGGGGCGGTCCAGGCCGAACCAGCCGCAGGTGTGGTCGTACTCCTCGGACTCCAGGAGCAGCTTGCGTACGATCCGCAGCCGCAAGGGGTCGCTGAGCGCGCCCAGTACCGTCTCCAGGCGGAGGTCCTCGACGGCCGGCTCCGGCAACGGATCCGGCAGCGTGCCCGGCAGCGCCTCCGACGGCGAAACGGGGGCCGGGAGGAGGGCCGACACGGAGGTCGGGGCGGGGGCCGAGACAGGGGTCGGCAGAGGGCGGGGTGCCCGTCTGGCCTCCCGCCTCGCGTCCGCGCCGGCGGACCGGTTCGAGGCCAACTGTGGCTCCCTCCGTGAACTTCCCGTACGACTCCGACCGTCGATCGTACGGGCCGCCCGGCGGTCGGGACGTCCGGCGGCAGGGACGTCCAGCGGTAGGCGGCCCATCCGACGGCAGGGGCCGCCTACCGCTCTCAAGCCGAGCGCTTGCGTGACGCCGTCTTCTTCGCCGCCGTCTTCTTCGCGGACGCCCCGCTCCTCGCCGTCGTGCTCTTTGCGATCCCGTTCTTCGTCGTCGCGTTCTTCGTCGTCGCGTTCTTCGCCGTAGCAGTCTTCGTCGTCGTGCTCTTCGCCGTCGTCGTCTTCCTCGTGCCCTGCGCGGTCTTGGAGGTCGACTTCCGGGTGGCCGCCGGCTTCTTGGCGGCGGCCGTCTTCTTCGCCGTGGACGTCGACTTCTTGCCCCCGGTCTCCTTGGGCGCGGCCCGGCCCCGTGACAGCGGCCTGACCTCGGCCTCGCCGCCGGGAGACGGCTCCGCGCCCCGCGACTCCCGGGCCGCCCGCACACTGTTCTCCAGCGCCGCCATCAGATCCAGGACCTTGCCCCCGGTCGCCGGTTCGGGCATCCCGGGCGGGGCCTCGCCGGAGGCCTTCGCGGCGATGACCTCCTCCAGCGCCTCGCGGTACTCGTCGTGCAGGTCCGTCAGGTCGACCTCGCCGAGCGTGTCCATGAGGGCGTCGGCGAGATCGAGTTCCTTGTCGCGGATGGTGACGTCGGCGTCCGGGGCCACGCCCTCGGGCGCGCGCACCTCGTCCGGCCAGAGCAGGCCGTGCATGGCGATGGCGTCGCCGACCACCCGCAGCATGCCCAGGCGCTCCCGGCCGCGCAGCGCGAACTTGGCGATGGCGACCTTGTTGCTGCGTTTAAGGGCCTCCCGCAGGAGGGTGTACGGCTTGGCGGCCGGGGCCCCGCCGGCCGCCAGGTAGTAGGCGGAGCCCATCTGGAGCGGGTCGATCCGGTCGCCCGGCACGAAGGCGACGATCTCGATCGTGCGGGCGGTGGGGATGGGCAGGTGGGTGAGGTCGTCGTCGGTGATCGGGATCATCGTGCCGTCCGCGTCCTCGTACGCCTTGCCGATCTCGGCCTGGGTGACCTCGCGGTCCTCCAGTTCGCACACCTTGCGGTAGCGGATGCGGCCGTTGTCCTCGGTGTGGATCTGGCGGAAGGCGATCGAGTGGCTCTCGGTCGCGTTCACCAGTTTGATCGGGATGCTGACGAGACCGAAGGAGATGGCGCCGTTCCATATCGATCGCACGTGCCGCACCCTTCCTTTACCGTTTTGTCCGGTCGATCTGGGATTGTCATCCTATGACGCCTATCACGGAGGTGGAGGGGCGGCGCGTCGCGCTCAGCAACCTGGAGAAGGTGCTCTATCCGGAGACCGGCTTCACCAAGGGAGAGCTGCTGCACTACTACGCGACCAGCGCCGATGTCCTGTTGCCGCATCTGCGCGATCGCGCGGTGTCCTTCCTGCGCTATCCGGACGGCCCGCAGGGGCAGCGGTTCTTCACCAAGAACGTGCCGCCGGGTACGCCCGACTGGGTCACGACCGCCGAGGTCCTGCGGTCGTCGACGGAGGGACCGGCCCGGATGGTGCTGGTGCAGGACCTGCCGAGTCTGGTCTGGGCGGCGAACCTGGTCGCCGAGTTCCACACCCACCAGTGGCTGGTGCAGAACCCGGAGGAGGCCGACCGGCTGGTGTTCGACCTGGACCCGGGCGCTCCGGCGACCGTCGTCGAGTGCTGCGAGGTGGCCCTGTGGCTTCGCGAGCGGCTCGCGGCGGACGGGATCGAGGCGTACCCGAAGACCGCCGGGTCGAAGGGGCTGCACCTGCTGGCCGCGGTGCGCGGGAGTTCCCCCGAACGGACGTCCGAGTACGCCAAGGCGCTGGCGGTGGAGGCGGAACGGGCGATGCCCGATCTGGTGGTGCACCGGATGACGAAGAGCCTGCGGCCGGGGAAGGTGTTCGTCGACTGGAGCCAGAACGCGGCCCGCAAGACCACGGCCACGCCCTACACCGTGCGCGCCCGTCACGCTCCCCTGGTGTCCACGCCGGTGACCTGGGCGGAGGTCGAGGAGTGCGACGATCCCGGCCGGCTGGAATTCCAGGCCGAGGACATCGCCCCGCGCCTGCGGGACCTGGGGGATCTGATGGCCCCGCTGCTGGAGCGCGGGCGGGCGGCAGCGCTGCCCTGACCCGCGCCCCTCGCGCCGGCGCCGTCACCCCTTCCGAAGGGCTGTTTCCGGGGGGCTAAACCCTCCCCCACGTGTTCCGGTCCCGGGCCATCGCGTGCAGCGCCTCCACGTCCGCCGGTTTCAGCACCCCGCCCAGGCCGGCCAGGGTGCCCAGCTCCGGATCCTGGAGGATCCGCATCCCCCGGGGCTCGGCGGTCACGGTCAGCCGGGCCGGGCCCGCCAGGGCCAGCACCGGACGGACCTCGGCCGTCAGGGCGTACGAGGCGCGGTCGGCGTCGGCGCGCAGCCCGCGCAGCAGCGGCTCGGCCTCGCGGCGGCCCAGGGTGACCATCGGGCCGGCGACCAGGACCCGGGTCTTGCGGGCGTACAGGGCGTGGACGGCGAACACGCCGCCGGGGCCGATCAGCAGGTGGTGGATGCGGGCGCCGCCGGGGAGCGGCACCGAGTGCAGGGTGTGCCAGCCCGCGCCCTCCAGCCCGTCCAGAACCTTCCCGACGGTCTCCTCGGCAGCCAGGGCGCGCCGGCGCGGGTCGGGGCGCAGCCGGCGGCCGGGGCCCGGGTCGCGATCGATGGCGACGAGCAGGGCCTCGCCGGGGCGGTTGGGCGCCAGGTCGTCGTCCGGGTGCAGGGTCAGCCGGGCCAGTTCCGCCGGGGTCGGGACCGGTGGCGGGCCCACGGTCACCGGGCCGGTCAGGAACGGCTTGAGGACCGCGAGCACCTCGTCGCGGCTGTCCTCGCCGAGCAGGTTGACCCGGCCGGCCTCACGGTCGTACCAGGCGACGTTGCCGCCGTCCGGGCGGCAGACGTACAGCCGTTCCCGGTGGTGCCGGAATGCCGGCACCACGCGCAGTCCGCTCATGCGCCATCACCCCTCGACCATGGGAACAGGCGGGGTGCTCCCGGGGCAAGACCGGTTACCGTGGATGACGGCCCTGTGCGGGGGAGTTGGGGAGGCGCCGGTGCGTACCCAGGGAAGGCAGCCCGGCATACCGCCGGCGCCGGAGCGCCCGTGGAGCGAGATCGTGCCCGGCCTGTGGATGGGCGGCCAGGAGTACCTGGTCCGTCCGGGGCGCCTGGAGCGCGTCGTGGTGCGCGACGAGTTCGACGTGGTGCAGTCGCTGCTGCGGGTGGCGGGGTACGGGCCGGATCCGGGCGTGGAGCATCATGTGTGGCCGATCCCGGACGGTCCGCTGGACGGGACGCAGCTCGCCGGGGTGATGCGGCTGGCCCGCGCGGTGGACGAGTCGCTGGACGCCGGCCGGCGGGTACTCGTGCGCTGCCACCATGGTTACAACCGGTCCGGTCTGGTCATCGGGCACGCTCTCACGCGACGCGGGCACTCGGCCGAGGAGGCGATCCGGCTGATCCGCGCCCGGCGCTCGGCGTGGGCGCTGCACAACGAGCTGTTCGTCGAGTACCTGCGGGCGGGCCTTTCCACCGCGCGGTTGCTGGAGGAGCTGGCCGAGTAGCCTTCCTCCCAGCACCGCGACCCGCACAGTGACCGGCACCGTGACCCGCACCATGTCCAGCACCGCGACCCGCACCATGTCCGGCATAGTGACCGGCACCGTGACCAGCGGCGGGACGCGGTGTACAAATCGGACTTCCATTGTGATCTGATACCACTTCCGCACGAATCTACGATTCTACGAATTAAGGTGTACGGGGTCTCCCTCCCGACCCCGACGCCCCAGGAGCACCGTGCCAGCCCGCCGTCCCACCCGCACCGCCCTCGCCGCGGTCGCCGTCGCCCTGCTGTCGGCGACCGCGACGGCCTGCGGGGACACCGGCGGTTTGCAGGGCTCCGGGGCCACCCCGACCGCCGTCAGTCCCGCGAGGCTCTGGCCCGACCTCAGGCCGGCCGCCAGCCCGGCCTACCCGTACGACGTCGCGACCCGGGCGGTCGTCAAGGGAGTGGCGGTGCCCGGTGACGACATCCGCCGCGTCGACCCGGTGGACGTCGTCGAGGCGGAGATCGCGGCGCATCCCGACGACTACGGCTCCAAGGGCGCCTACCACGCGACCGTGGACCGGATGAAGGAGTGCCGGCCGGGTGGGGACAAGGCGCGCTGCCCGCTGCTGAAGCCGTACTACCGGGATCTCACGGGCGACGGGCGGGCCGATCTGACGCTCGGCTTCCGGCTCTACCCGACCAATCAGACGGCGGTGCGCGTGTACACCGTCGAGAACCACCGGCTGGTGCAGGTGCTGGCCGACAACGACGCGATCCTCGGGGTCGAGCTGGCCGGGCGGGCGCTGATCGAACGCTCGCCGGCGGACATCTCCGGGTACGAGTACCGCACCACCTGGGTGTGGGATCCGGGGCAGCGGGCGATGACGTTCTCCCGTGACGAGTATCTGCACACCGGTGGGGGGCGGCACAGCAAGAAGCCGTCCGCGTCTCCCTCGCCGTCGCCGGCTCCGTCCTCGTCGTCTTCCCTGTCTTCGCCGTCTTCGCCGTCTTCGCCGTCTTCGCCGTCTTCGCCGTCTTCGCCGTCTTCGCCGTCTTCGCCGTCTTCGCCGGCCGCCGATTCGTACGCGAGCGCGCGATGAGGTTGGCGCTGCCCCGGTGGGCCGGTCCGCTCGCCGTGAAGGCGGCCGCGTTCATCACGGTGATGTGCTGTGCGCTGGCCGCGCTGCTCGGCGTGCTGGTGCACGTCTCGGTGACCAACCAGACCGTGGGCCAGGCCCGCGACCTCGCGCTGTCCCGGCTCGCGGACGCCACCGAGGCCTACGAGGCCGGGGACCGGCTGCTGCCGGGCGCCGGGGTGGACCCCGAAGGGCTGCCCGCGCCGCTGCGGAACCTGGCGGCGGGCGGTCGGCGCGGCACGATGGTCTCGACGCACCGGGGGCACCCCTCGATGTGGGCGGCGGGTCCGGCCGCCGGGCACCGGGCGCTCGCGGTGGAGGTCGACTACTCGCAGCAGTCGGGGACCATCGCCGGGCTCGACAACGCGATCCTGTGGTCGTCCGGGCTCGCGATCGGGGCCACCGTGCTGGTCGGCGTGTTCGCGGTGACGCGGGTGACCCGGCGGCTGCACGGCACCGCGCGGGTGGCGCGGCGGATCAGCGCCGGTGATCTGGACGCCCGGGTGAACGACCCGCGTACGCAGAATCCGTCCCGGTCGCAGGACGAGGTGGCCGTGGTGGCGGCGGCGCTGGACTCCATGGCGTCGTCCCTTCAGGGCAAGCTCCAGAGCGAGCAGCGCTTCACCGCGGACGTGGCGCACGAGCTGCGTACCCCGCTGACCGGCCTGCACGCCGCGGCCGAGCTGCTGCCGCCGGGCCGGCCGACGGAGCTGGTGCGGGACCGGGTGGCGGCACTGCGCACGCTCACCGAGGATCTGCTGGAGATCTCCCGGCTGGACACCGGCCGGGAGCGGCTCGAGGTCGACACCGAGGAGCTGGGGGCGCTGGCCCGGCGGGTGGTGCGGGCGTCCGGTACGGACACCGAGGTACGGATCGTGCGGGACGTGCGGGTGGAGAGCGACCGGCGGCGGCTGGAGCGGGTGCTGGGGAATCTGGTGACCAACGCGCACAAGCATGGTGCTCCGCCGGTGGTGCTGACGGTGGACGGCCCGGTGGTGACCGTACGGGATCACGGGGGTGGGTATCCGGAGTACCTGCTGGCTCATGGGCCGCAGCGGTTCCGTACGGAGGGTGGGGCCAAGGGGCACGGGCTCGGTCTGACCATTGCGCTGGGGCAGGCGGAGGTGCTGGGCGCGCGACTGACGTTCCTCGACGCGGACGAGGGTGGGGCGGTGGCGCGGCTGGTGTTGCCCTGTGCGGAGGGCGGTGAGGGGTGAGGGGTGGTGCGGCTCGCGGTGTGTGGTTGCGGACCCGATCCGGCTGAACCCGCAGTTCCCCGCGGCCCTGGCGAAGCCGCGGTGAGCGGTGCCGGAAGGTGGCCGCCTCTCCCGGGGCGGAGCGGTTCGGCCGAGGGAGGGGGTGCGGGCAAGGACGCGTCGGCGCGCGCTCGCCACGTCGTGCGGGTGGTGGGCCTCGCGAGCCTGCGGTGCGCCTCGCGGCCGTGAGGGCGGCCGCTACGCCCGCGAGCCGGCCGCCGCCGGCGTCCCGGCCCAGCACCTCCCCGTCGCGGGAGCCGTCCACGGGTTCCTCTCGTTCACCGGCTCGGTGCGCCTCTCGCGGGGCGCCCTGAACCACCTCTTGGACGCCGTGGGCGCGGCCTTCGACCGACCCCGCCCGTCGGCCCCCTTGCGGGGAGCGCGGCTCGTGGTCCGGGTGTGGGACCGATTGGGCCAAGCGCGCAGTTCCCCGCGCCCCCGAGGGGGCTGCGGTGAGCGGTGCCGGAACGTGGCCGTCGCTGGTCGCGGCCCCCGGGAAACGGGGAAGCCGGTGTGGGGGTTCGCCACGCGGGGTGGGTGGCTTGGGGCGGGAGTCGTCCTGTTTGGGTAGGTTCCGGGCATGATGAAGGCCGGAACCACTCTGGCGGCGGCCCAGGCTCCCGCGCCCGCCGTGCGCCTCCCCCGGCGCCGCGGCATCGAACTCGCGCTGATCGTGCTGGCCGTCCTGCTCTCCGTGTACGGCTACTGCGCGGTGGGGCTGGCACGGACCGGCACCGTGCCGCCCGGTGCCGCGGGATACGGGGCCGGGCTCGGTGTGCTCGCCCTGTGCGCGCATATCGCGGTCCGCATCCGGGCGCCGTACGCCGATCCGCTGCCGCTGCCGATCGGTGTGCTGCTCAACGGCCTCGGGCTGGTGCTGATCTACCGACTGGACCTGGAGACCCCGGGCGACCGGGCGGCTCCCACCCAACTGGTGTGGTCCACGCTGGGGGTGAGCCTGTTCATCGCCGTCGTCCTGGTACTGCGCGACCACCGGGTGCTCCAGCGCTACTCCTACGTGTGCGTGGTCGCTGCCCTGGCCCTGCTGTTGCTGCCGATCCTCTTCCCGGCCGTCAACGGCGCCCGCATCTGGATCCGGATCGCCGGATTCTCCATCCAGCCGGGCGAGTTCGCGAAGGTGCTGCTCGCGGTGTTCTTCGCCGCCTATCTGGCCGCCAACCGCAACGCCCTCGCGTACACGGGCCGCCGGGTGTGGCGGATGCAGTTCCCGACCGGGCGGGTGCTCGGCCCCATCGTGACGATCTGGCTGCTGAGCGTCGGCGTGCTGGTCCTGGAACGCGACCTCGGCACCTCACTGCTGTTCTTCGGCCTGTTCGTGGTGCTGCTCTACGTCGCCACCGGCCGCACCGGCTGGATCGCGGTCGGGCTGACGCTGGCGGTGCTCGGCGCCGTCGCCGTCGGCCGGCTCGAACCGCATGTGAACGGCCGGTTCGAGGACTGGCTGCACCCCTTCGCCACCATCGAGGCCGGGCAGGGCCCCAACCAGCTCGCCCAGTCCCTGTTCGCCTTCGCGGCGGGCGGGTTCCTCGGCACCGGCCTCGGGCTCGGGCACTCCGTCCTCATCGGCTTCGCCACCAAGTCGGACTTCATCCTGGCCACGGCGGGCGAGGAACTGGGCCTGGCGGGACTCGCGGCGATCATCCTGCTGTACGCGCTGCTCGTGGAGCGCGGCTACCGGGCGGGGCTCGCCCTGCGCGAGCCGTTCGGCCGGCTCCTCGCGGTCGGGCTGGCCTCGATCCTCGCGCTCCAGGTGTTCGTGATCGCGGGCGGGGTCACCGGCCTGATCCCGCTGACCGGCATGGCGATGCCGTTCCTCGCCCAGGGCGGCTCCTCGGTGGTCACCAACTGGGCGATCGTGGCGCTGCTGATCCGGGTGAGCGACTCGGCGCGCAGCCAGTACGACGGCCGGGAGGCCCCGTGACCGAGCACACCGGCGGCCGCCCGATGGCCCGCTACATCCGGCACGCCTGCGCGTTCTGCACCCTGCTGCTGGCGGCCCTGCTGGTCAACGCCGCCCGGGTGCAACTGGTTCAGTCCCGCGTCTACGACGACAATCCCGCCAACCGCCGTCCCTCGATCGCCCGTTACCAGCAGCCGCGCGGTGACATCCTGGTCGGGGGCGAGCCGGTCACCGGGTCCCTGGACACCGGTGAGCAGCTCCGTTACGAACGCACCTACCGCAACGGGCCGTTGTTCGCCCCGGTCACCGGCTTCGCCTCGCAGCTGTACGGCACCACCTTCCTGGAGCACGCCGAGGACGGGGTGCTCGCCGGCACCGATCCGATGCTGTCCGCGCTCCCGCTGTGGAACGACGTGACGCGCAAGCCCAGTCCGGGCGGTGACGTCGTGACCACCCTGAACCGGCGGGCCCAGGAAGCGGCGTACCGGGGTCTCGCCGGGCGCAAGGGCGCGGTGGCCGCGATCGAGCCGGCGACGGGCCGTGTCCTGGCGCTGGTGACCAGCCCGTCGTACGACCCCGCGGCGCTGTCGGGCAACGGCGAGGCGGTGACGTCGGCGTGGGCGCGACTCAACCACGATCCGGAGAAGCCGATGCTCAACCGGGCGGTACGGCAGACGTATCCGCCGGGCTCGACGTTCAAGGTGGTCACGGCGGCGGCGGCGCTGGACGCCGGGGTGATCACGGACCTGGACGCGCGGACGCGCTCCCCCGATCCCTACCGGCTGCCGGGCACCACGACCCGGCTGACCAACGAGGCCGACGGCTGCCGGGACGCCTCGCTGCGGACGGCCTTCGAGTGGTCCTGCAACACCGTGTTCGCCAAGCTCGGTGTGGACGTGGGGGCGGAGGGCATGGTGTCGACGGCCGAGGGGTTCGGGTTCAACGACACAGGTGTGCGCATTCCGTTCTCCGTCTCGCCCAGCACTTTCGACCGGCACGTGGACAAGGCGCAGCTGGCGCTGTCCTCGATCGGGCAGTACAACACGCGGGCCACGCCGTTGCAGATGGCGATGGTCGCGTCGGCCGTCGCGAACGACGGTCAGTTGCGCTCGCCGTATCTGGTGGAGCGGACCACCCGCAAGGGCGGCGAGACGGTCGCCGGGGCCGGGCCGCGGCCGGTTCGCCAGGTGATGCGGCTGTCCACGGCCGAGCGGCTGAAGGAGTTGATGACCGACGTGGTCGAGGAGGGCACGGGCACCCAGGCGGCGATCCCCGGCGCCACGGTCGGCGGCAAGACCGGCACCGCCCAGCACGGGGTCGGCAACTCCGGTGTGCCGTACGCGTGGTTCGTCTCCTGGGCGCAGGCCGACGACGCCGTGGAGCCGGGGGTGGCGGTCGCCGTGGTCGTGGAGGACGCCTCGGCGGACCGGGGCGAGATCAGCGGCGGCGGGGACGCGGCGCCCATCGCCCGGGATGTGATGCGCGCGGTTCTCGGACTGTGAGCGGCTCTCCGGGCGGCGACGGCCCCCACGGCCTCCACCCTTCGGCCACCGTCCAGCGGTGGGCTCCCGGTGGGCCCGCTGTCGGATCCGACGTATGAGGGCGCACGGCCCGATGCCGTGCGCCCTCAGCGTGTGGACCGACCCGGGGGCGGTCAGTCGATCGGCTTGACCGTCTCGGAGCGGATCCGGAGCGTCTTCTTCGCGAGCGCCGCGAGGTCCACGTCCGACGGGTTCTGCGAGACGCCGGCCGTGGTCACCTCGGCGATCGTGGCACCCGTGTTGCCGTCGGCCCAGGCGCACATGGGCAGGGTGATCTTCGTGCCGAGCTGGTTCTGGGTCAGCACCTGGCAGCTGATCGTGACGTCCAGGTCGAAGTCCTTCGCCGGGACGGCGACGGTCGCGCTGTCGCTCTGGGCGGCGCCCTTCATCATGTTGTGCCGGGCCGCGTCGGAGTTCTTGAACCGGCCGTACATGCCCGAGACCACCAGGGTGCCCTTGGACTGGTCGCCGCCCAGGGTGTAGCTGCCGACCACGCCGCGCATGTCCTTGGCGTCCCAGGCGCCGTCGGCCTCGTTCTCGATCTTCTTGCCCTCGGAGGCGGACATGTCGCGGCCGAGCTGGTACTGCCCGTCCAGCAGCGTCCTGGGCAGGGTGAGCTTGTTCTTGGCCTCGGGGAAGCCGCTCTCGGCGACCGTGCCGAGCACGACGAGCACGGCGACGACCGCCGCGATGACACCGCCCACGATCCCGAGCACCAGACCGACCCGGCGCTTCTTGGGAGGCGGGGCCATGGGCGGCGTACCACCCCACCCGGGGTACGGCTGCTGGGGCTGGCCGGGGTACGGCTGCTGCTGGGGGTAGGGGGAGCCGTACGGGCCCGGGGCGGGCTGCGGCGGCACCTGACCGTACCCGGGCTGCTGGCCCTGCGGGGGCTGCTGGCCCTGCGGGGGCTGTTGGCCGTACCCGGGCTGCTGGCCGTAGGGAGGCTGCTGGCCGTACGCGGGCTGCTCACCGTAGGCGGGCTGCGGCTGGTTCGGTTGCTGCTGCGGCTGGTTCGGATGCCGCGGCTGCTGCGGCGGAGGCATGGACACGCCAGCACGCTACTGCACCCGGGTGACACACGGACCCCGGTCCGGCGCCCCGACGCGTCGTCAACAAGTCGCGCACAGGGGATTGACGGCCTTGCTGACAGGCAGTCTCATAAGAGGCGGACGACGTACCCCCGGGTAACGAGGTGAGGGAGCCATGACGACCCTGACGGAAGCGGACGCGCTGGACGGCCTGCGCGACGCGCTCGGCCTGCTCAAGGACCGGGAGCAGGTGGCCGAACGGCTGCTGGCCTCCTCCGCCAAGCACTCCTTCGACCCGGACGAGGAGCTGGACTGGGAGGCGCCCTTCGAGCCGGGCAAGTGGTTCTGGCCGCCGGAGCTGGTGTCGCTGTACGGCACCCCGATGTGGAAGCGGATGAGCGAGGAACAGCGCATCCTGCTCTCCCAGCACGAAGCCGCGGCCCTCGCCTCGCTCGGCATCTGGTTCGAGATCATCCTGATGCAGCTGCTCGTCCGGCACATCTACGACAAGGCGGCGACGAGCGCGCACGTGCGCTACGCGCTCACCGAGATCGAGGACGAGTGCCGGCACTCGAAGATGTTCGCGCGGCTGATCTCGCGGGGCGACACGCCCTGGTACCCGGTGAGCCGGGCGCACCTGAACCTCGGCCGGGTGTTCAAGACCGTCTCGACGACCCCCGGCTCCTTCACGGCCACGCTGCTCGGCGAGGAGATCCTGGACTGGATGCAGCGGCTGACCTTCCCCGACGAGCGGGTGCAGCCCCTGGTCCGGGGCGTCACGCGGATCCACGTCGTGGAGGAGGCGCGCCATGTCCGGTACGCCCGTGAGGAGCTGCGGCGCCAGATGGTGACCGCCCCCAAGTGGTCGCAGGAGTTCACCCGGGTCACCTCCGGGGAGTTCGCGCGGGTGTTCTCGGTCGCCTTCGTGAACCCGGACGTGTACGCGAACGTCGGCCTGGACAAGCGGGAGGCGATGGCCCAGGTGAAGGCGAGCGGGCACCGCCGGGAGGTCATGCAGACGGGCGCGAAGCGGCTGACGGACTTCCTGGACGACATCGGGGTGCTGCGGGGCGTGGGGCGGCGGCTGTGGAGGTCCTCGGGGCTGCTGGCCTGACCCCGGCCCCGGGTGGTCGCGGGTGGCCGGAGTGGACGCGTGGCCGCCGTGCCGCGCCCCCGCGGCGATTAGGCTGCCGGTCATGACCCCGGCCGCCACCCCCGCCTACCGCCGCCTGAGCGTCGAGGAGCGGCGCAGCCAGCTCCTCGACGCCGCCCTGTCCCTCTTCGCGCACCGCGCGCCCGAGGACGTGTCCCTGGACGACGTGGCGGAGGCGGCCGGGGTCTCGCGCCCGCTGGTGTACCGGTACTTCCCCGGTGGCAAGCAGCAGCTGTACGAGGCCGCCCTGCGGTCCGCCGCCGAGGAGCTGCGGCAGTGCTTCGACGAGCCCCGCGAGGGCCCGCTGCTGCCCCGGCTGTCCCACGCGCTCGACCGCTATCTGGCCTTCGTGGACGGGCACGGCACCGGTTTCAGCGCGCTGTTGCAGGGCGGCAGCGTGGTGGAGACGTCCCGGACGACCGCCATCGTGGACGGGGTGCGCCGGGCCGCCGCCGAGCACATCTACAGCCATCTGGGAGTCCCCGACCCCGGTCCGCGGCTGCGGATGACGGTCCGGACGTGGATCACGGCCGTGGAGGCGGCCTCGCTGATCTGGCTGGACGAGGACAAGCTGCCGCCGGTCGAGGAGCTGCGGGACTGGCTGGTGGAGCAGTTCGTGGCCGTCCTCGCGGTCACCGCCGGCCGTGACCCGCAGACGGCGGCCGTCGTCGGCGCGCTGGCCGAGGAAGGCTGACACTGGAGCCGTGAAGAGCCAGGACACCCCCTTCGAGGGCGGCCCGATGGACGGCCGTGTGCTGCCCGTGCTGCTCGGTCCGACCGGGCACCCGCCGAAGACGTACCGCATCCCCGTCCCCGGCGCCGACGGCGGCCCGCCCACGGTGCTGGTCTACCGCCGCGAGCCGAGGGGGCACACCAGGCGGCTGGGACTGATCAAGGGATGGAAGTACCGCTACGACCCGGACGACGTCTCCGGCGGCGGCCTCAAGTGGCCCTGGACGAAACCGGCCACCAAGCCACACAGCGCGCCGTCCGGCAAGCCGGACGACCCCGACGGGTGAAACCGCTGCGCCATGTGGCGCAGACTTACCCCGTGATCGACCGACACGTCTGATTATCACCTTGCGACGAGAGGCGGACCGTCCGCTTCCCCCGCATCGGAGGTGATGACGTGTCAGGAAGACTTCTGCGCCTGGCCTGTACGGCCGCGGTGGTGGCCCAGGCCGTCCTCGCGCCCGTGCCGGCGGTGGCCGCGCCGGCACCCGAGCGGTCGGTCTCCCAGCTGCTGACGGATCTCCAGCGGCTGTACCGGCAGACCGAGCAGGCCACCGAGTCCTACAACGCCACCGCCGAGCAGCTGCGGCGGCAGCGGGCCGAGGTGGCCCGCCTCGACGGCGAGCTGGCCCGCGCCCGCCTCGCGCTGCGGGGCAGCCGGACCGACGCCGGCCGGCTGGCCCGGCAGCAGTACCAGAGCAGCGGCGGCCTCGGCCCCTACGTCCGCGTGCTCCTGGCCCCGGACCCGCAGCACGCGCTGGACGAGGGCCATGTCATCGGCGAGCTGTCCCGCCAGCGGGCCCGTACGGTGGCCCGGCTGACCACGGCGGAGAAGCGCAAGGACGTCCTCGCCCGGGAGGCCCGCGAGGCGCTCGACACCCAGCTGACCCTCGCCGGCCGGCAACGCAGGGCACGCGACGACGTCCGGGCCGGCCTGGACGAGGTCGAACGCCTGCTGGCCTCCCTCACCCCCGCCCAGCTCGCCGCGGTGTCACGCCTTGAGGAGCAGGGCGTCTCCGAGGCCCAGCAGCGGCTCGGCACCGCCGGCGCCCTCCCCGAGGACCGCCCCGCCTCCCCCGCGGGCGACCGCGCCGTCAGCTATGCCCTGGACCAGCTCGGCAAGCCCTACCAGTGGGGCGCGCAGGGCCCCGCGGCCTACGACTGCTCGGGCCTGACCTCGCGGGCCTGGGAGCGGGCGGGCACACCGATCCCGCGCACCAGCCAGGAGCAGTGGCGGCAGCTGGAACGCGTCCCGCTGAGACAGCTGCGCCCCGGCGACCTCGTGGTCTACTTCCCGGAGGCGACGCACGTGGCGATGTACGTGGGCGACGGCAAGGTCGTCCAGGCGCCGAGACCCGGCGAGAGGGTGCAGGTCTCCCCTCTGGCGTCCTACCCGGTGCTCGGCGCGGTCCGTCCGGACGACACGCGCCCACGAGGCTAGCCGGACCACGAGTCGACCACCGTGGAGAGCGGCCACGCCGGGAGCGAGGCCTCCGGCGGCGGCGCTCGGGCTCCGCGATGGCGAGGGCGCCCCGGCTGGTGTTTTACGGCACCGCCGGGCCGCGGGCCACGCCCGTGCAGTAGCCTCCCCGCGGAGGGGTGCCATGGTCGCGTGGATCATTTTGGGAGCCGGCTGCTTTGCGGTGGTCGTCGGCGTGTTGGCCTTGACCGGCCGGGGAGTCGCACCGCACGCGCGTTCACGCAGGTCCGGTTGGGGTCGGATCGCGATGGGGGGCGGCTTCGTCCTGGACGGCGGAACCAGACTTCTCGGCGTCTCCTCCGGTGTGGGGCTGGTTGTTTCCGCCGTTGCCCTGGGACTCGTCGTGCTCGGTGCGGTGCTTCAGATCCGGGCCGGAGCGTTCGCCAGGACCCGTCCCGCCGGCGACGGAGACTGAGGACGGCCTCCCGGCAACCGGAAGACGGCCCCGGCGCATGCCGGGGCCGTCCGTGGGCCGTGCGAAGGCGACCGACGACGACGGTCGCAGGCCAGGTCAGAGGGGTGTCAGGCTCCGGTCACCGAGGCCAGGTAGGCGCCGGTCTTCTCCGGGTCGTAGAAGAAGTTATCGAAGTCGGCCGGGTCGTTGAAGGCGTTGGCGAACCGGTCCGCCACGGGCTGCAGTTGGCCGGCCGCCCCGATGAGGTTCAGGACGTGCTCCGGCGGCGGCGCCAGCATGGCGTTGGTCCACTTGGTGACGTGCTGGGCGGTGGCCCAGTACCGGTCGAACGTGGCGCGCATCCACGCCTCGTCGAACGGCTGGTCCCCCCGCTCCAGGATGGACGCGAGGTAGGCGGCCGCGCACTTGGAGGCCGAGTTGGAGCCCTGTCCGGTGATCGGGTCGTTGGCGACGACGACGTCGGCGACTCCGAGGACCAGGCCGCCGGAGGGGAGACGGCCGACGGGGTTGCGGACGGTGGGGGCGTAACGGCCCGCCAGCGTGCCGCCCGCGTCCGTCAGCTCGACCTTCGTCGCCCGCGCGTACTCCCAGGGTGTGAACTTCTCCATGAGTTCCAGGGTCAGGGAGAGGTGCTCCGCCGGGTCCTTCACGCCGCGGAAGGCGTCGAGCGGGCCGCCGGGTATGCCCTCCCAGAACAGGATGTCGGCACGGCCGGAGGTGGTGAACGTCGGCATGATGAACAGCTCGCCGACGCCGGGGACAAGGTTGCAGCGGACCGCGTCGAAGTCGGGGTGCTCCGGGCGCGGGCCCAGCCCGTGGACGTAGGCCACCGCGAGGGCGCGCTGCGGCTCGGCGTAGGGGGAGCGCTCCGGGTCGCGGGCGAACATCGACACCAGCTCGCCCTTGCCGGCCGCGACCAGCACCAGGTCGTAGGTGCGGGAGAAGTAGTCGAGGTCGCCGACGGCCGCGCCGTGGATGACCAGCTGGCCGCCGCGCTGGGCGAAGGTCTCCATCCAGCCGGCCATCTTCACCCGCTGGTCGACCGACTGCGCGTACCCGTCCAGCCTGCCCACCCAGTCGATCGCCCGCTGGGTGGGGCCCGGGTCGTGCGAGCCGGGGGCCGCGACCGAGACGCCGAGCCCCTCGATCTTCGGGGCCTGGGACTCCCAGAAGTTCAGCTGGAGATCGCGCTCGTGCCGCAGGGCGGTGTCGAACATGCACTGCGTCGACATGACGCGGCCGGAACGGATCTCGTCCGCGGTCCGGTTCGACATCAAAGTGACCTCGTAGCCGTGCGACTGGAGGCCGAGGGCGAGCTGGAGTCCGGACTGGCCGGCTCCGACGACGAGTATCTTCCGCATGCGGGTGGTTCTCCTACGGGTGAGGACTACTCGGGGGTTTCGTCCAGCGCGTGGGCGACCAGGGCCAGGAGGGTTTCGATGGCCGAGATTCGCCGCCGCGCATCCATGATCATGACAGGGATGTGCGCGGGTATCGTCAGCGCCTCCCGCACGTCCTCCGGATCGAACCGCTCGCTGCCGTCGAAGTGGTTGACCGCGACGACGTACGGCAGTCCGCAGCTCTCGAAGTAGTCCAGCGCCGGGAAGGAGTCCTTCAGCCGGCGGGTGTCGGCCAGGACGACGGCGCCGATCGCGCCACGCACCAGGTCGTCCCACATGAACCAGAACCGCTGCTGGCCAGGCGTGCCGAACAGGTAGAGCACCAGGTCGTCGTCGAGCGTGATGCGGCCGAAGTCCATGGCCACGGTGGTGGTGAGCTTGCCCGGCGTGGCGGACAGGTCGTCGGTGTCCTCGCTGGCCTCGGTCATCAGCGCCTCGGTCTGCAGGGGCGTGATCTCCGAGACGGAGGTGACCAGGGTGGTCTTGCCGACGCCGAAGCCCCCGGCCACCACTATCTTCGTGGCGATGGGGGCCCGGGTGCGGTCCGTCTGCCAGGACCTCGGGTCCTCGTCGGGCTCGAGATGTCCGACGGCGAGGGGGTTGCCTCCGACGGCGGAGGCGGCGGCGTCAGAGACGGCGGAGTCCACTCAGCACCCTTTCCAGCAGAGCGCGGTCCGGGCGGCCGGTGCCGTGACCGGTTCCGGTGCCGTACACACGGATCTTTCCCTGGTCCGCGAGGTCGCTCAGGAGCACGCGGACCACACCGAGCGGCATCTTCAGCAGCGCGGCGATCTCGGCCACCGTTCGCATACGGCGGCACAGTTCGACGATGGCCCGCATCTCCGGCATGACCCGGGTGGCGAGGTTGCCGTTCGTCAGTTCCTTGCGCTCCTCGGGGGCCTCCAGCGCGGCCACGAACGTCTCCACGAGGAGGACGTGGCCGAAGCGGGTACGGCCGCCGGTGAGCGAGTAGGGGCGGACCCGGGCGGGTTTGCGGTCGCCGCCGCGGACGGGGAGCCTGGAGGTGCCGTTCATCGGGCGCCTCCGGTCGTCGCGCCCTCGGACGATTCCAGCGACTGCCTCAGCTCGGAGCGTAGTTCGGGGGTCAGGACGTGGCCGGCCCGGCCCACGAACAGGGCCATGTGGTACGCCACGACGCTCATGTCGCACTCGGCGGAGCCGTGGACACCGAGCAGCGAGCCGTCGCTGATCGTCATGACGAACAGGCTGCCCTCCTCCATCGCGACCATCGTGTGCTTGACCGCGCCGGAGTCCATCAGCTTCGCGGCGCCGACGGTGAGGCTGCCGATGCCGGAGACGATGGTGGCGAGGTCGGCGGCGGAGCCTTTCGGGCCGCCGCGCTGGGCGGCGCGGGCCTGGCGGGCCTCCTCCGTGTGCTCCGGGTCGGACGAGAGCAGGAGCAGACCGTCGGAGGAGACCACGGCGACGGACTGGATGCCGGGTACTTCCTCGACCAGGTTGGTCAGCAGCCAATGCAGGTTGCGTGCTTCACTGCTCAGTCCGTAGGTACTGGGCGCGGTCAACTGCTTGCCTCCTCGGCTGTGCCCCCCGTGGCTTCTTCGGCGTGTGCATAGCTGGCCGGCCGCTGGTGGCCGGCCGTACGGTCGGCGACCTCCGCCTCCACATCGCGGTAGCCGGCCTCCGCGCCGCGGCGGAAGCCGCCGAGCCGGCGGCGCAGGGCGTCGGCGTCGACGCTCGTGCTGCGCTGGCGGGGCGGTGCGGCCGGTGCGGTGATCTTGGGTGTGCGCTTGGGAAGGCCCTTGCTGGTGACGGGGTCTTCCGTCGCCGTCTCCTGCGGCACCGTCTCCTGCGTCGCCGCTCCGGCCGCGCCGGTCGCGGGGTCGCCGCCGCCGGGGGCCGCCGGGGCGTGGGTCCCGCCCGGTGCCTCGGCCGCCGACAGGTCCGGCAGCAGCAGCTCCATCGTCGTCTCGGCGAGCGTCTCCTCCGGGACCTTCGGACGGCTGTCCGGGCCGGTCTCCGGGTGGGGGGCCGCCGGGCCCGCCTGCTCGTGCTGCTCGTGGACCGCGTGCTCCGCGGGGGCGCCGGAGGTGCGCTCGTGGTGCTCCTCGGCCGGGTCGGCGCAGGCGTGCTCGTGCGGTTCCGCCGGGTCGGCGGGGGTGTGCTCGCGGTCTGCCTCGGCCGGGTGGCCGGAGGCGTCGCGTACCGCCTTCTCCGCCAGGGCGACCAGGACGTCGCCCTCCTTGGTGCGGGCGTGCAGGACGTTGGAGTTGGCCTCGGCGTCGGCGCCGGGCAGGGAGAAGGTGCCCGTGCCGCCCGCCGCCGTGGCCTGGGCCGGGAGCCCGGCCTGCGGGGCGTCGGCGAGCAGCGGGGCGGGCAGCACCACGACCGCGGCGATGCCGCCCTGCTTCTGCTCGCGCAGCTGGACGCGGGTGCCGTGCCGATGCGCGAGGCGGGCCACGACGTAGAGGCCGAGCCCGAGGCCGTCCTCGCCCTCCTGGTCGTACGGGGACTGCGGGTCGAACTCGGCGAGGCGCGCGTTGAGACGGCCGAGGCGCTCCCCCGCCATGCCGATGCCCTCGTCCTGGACGGACAGCATGACCTCGCCGGATTCCAGCAGCCAGCCGGAGACCTCGACGGGCAGGTCCGGCGGGGAGAACGCGGTGGCGTTCTCCATCAGCTCGGCCAGGAGGTGGGAGAGGTCGTCCGCGGCGAAGCCCGCGACATGGGCGTGCGGGGGGAGGGCGGCGATGCGGACGCGTTCGTAGCGTTCGATCTCGCTGACCGCCGCGCGGACCACGTCCACCAGCGGGACCGGGTTGTGGTGCTGCTGGACGTGCTCGGCGCCGGCGAGGACCAGGAGGTTCTCGCTGTGCCGGCGCATGACCGTGGCGAAGTGGTCCAGCTTGAACAGGGTGGCGAGGCGCTCGGGGTCCTGCTCGCGCTCCTCCAGGCCCTCGATGACCGCGAGCTGACGTTCGACCAGGCCCAGGGTGCGCAGGGCGAGGTTGACGAAGGTGGAGCCGATGCTGGTGCGCAGCCGGTCCAGCTGGGCGGCGGAGTCGGCGAGTTCGGCGCGCAGGGCCTCGCGGGCGTCGGCCATCTTCTGCCGCTGACCGACCAGGTGCTTGCGGTCGGTCTCCAGGGTGGCCACGCGCTCGTGCAGGGCGGCCGCGTGGGCGTGCAGGGCGTTGACCGAGCGGACGACCTGGGCGAACTCGTCGTTGCGGCCGGTGAAGGCGATGGGTTCCTGGGCCGCCGGGTCCTCGGCCTGCGCCAGCCGGGCCGAGCCGCGGCGCAGGACCGACAGGGGGCGGGTGAGGGTGCGGGCCATGGCCGTGGCGATGCCGATGGTCAGCAGCATCAGGGCGCCGAGCACGGCGACGCGGATCTCCAGGGCGGTGACGTCGTCGTCCCGCAGCTTGGCGAGGTCCTTGACCCGGTGGTCGTAGAGCGCGGACTCGGCGCCGCGCATCAGGTCGACACGGGAGGACAGGGCCGCGTCCAGCTTCTTGGTGCTGGTGGTCAGCTCGCTGTCGGCCAGCGTCGGCTGGTCGGTGAGCGTGGCGAGGTACTTCTCGGCGGAGTTGACCTCGGGACCGGTGACCGTGGAGTCGTAGGAGCCGACGGCCGCCTCGGGGGCGGTCGCGCGGAAGTCGGCGAGGCTCGCGTCGGCCCGCAGCCGTGCCTGCTGGGCGGCGGCCGTGAGGGCGTCGCGCTGCTTCCTGTCCGCGTCCGTCGCGGTATTGGCCGTGGTGGGCAGGCCGGTGGTGGGGCTGATCACCGTCCGGGTGTTCGACGGGACGTTCAGCGCGGCCAGCAGCAGGCCGCGCGCGGCAGCGGACTGCTGGACGGCGGTGTCCAGCTCGGCGAGCGCGTAGGCGCCGGAGCCGGCCCTCGGGGGCATCTGCTCGGCCAGCCGTCCGGCGAGCCGGTGCAGCTCGGTGATGGTCTGCGAGTAGGCCTGGTGGGCCTGGAGCGCGGTGCTCTTGCCGGTGAGCGCGGACCGGCGGACGGCGGCGATGCCGTCGAGGTCGGTGCGCAGGGCCGCCGGGGTATCGGTGTGCGCGCGGAGCTCCTCGACCTGCCGGTCCACCCGTGCGCTGCGGTCCTCGGTGGGCGCCTTGGACTTGGGGCGGCCGGCCGCGATGTAGCTGGTGACCTGGTCACGCTCGTCGGAGAGGGCGTGCGCGAGGGACAGCGCGTCCTGGGTTCGTTCGGCCAGCGTCACCAGTTGCTGGGAGTCGCTGACGTCCGCGGAGGCGCTCAGCAGGGCGGGTGCGCCGGCCCCCGCGACGGCGGCGGCCACCACGGCGACGGCGACGATGAGCCGGTTGCGCACATGGGTGGGGCGGCCGGTGCCCACGGAAGTCTGCTGGGCGGTCCCCGTGGGGGCCGCCGTCTGCCTGCCTGTGCGCCGAGGCCGCTTTTTCTGCACCGGTGCTCGCATTCCTGAACTCGTATACCCAAGGGCCCGGGTGGCGCCCCGTCATCTTGGTGCCACATGGTGCGTGCACCCGATTCGTACGGTTCCCGACCCTCCCAGCGCCGGTGGGCAGTGGTCGCGCATCACCTGACCCGCCACCTGAAGGAGTGAACATCGGAGGGGAGTTGACGAGCAAGTTCCGGCGGTGCCCGGAAGGCCCATGCGCGGCGGGCCGGTTGGACGCGCGCGGCGGGCTTTGGCAGTATTCGCCACCACGCCTTCCCGGAGTAGATCATTTTCTCCCAAATCAGGCGCCTGACCTGCGGGGGCATCCCGTTTCGACGGCGCTTGCAGGCCTTTCGCGGAAGCTGTGAAGGCCTCGTGCAGACTGGCCGGATGCGAACTGATCTCGTCTCGGAACCCGGCGCCGCCACTCGCCCCAACGAGGACTTCGCCGGTGTCGGACTAACCGCCTCCGGACAGGGAGGTTGCGTGATCGTCCTGGACGGGGTCACTCCGCCCAGCGGCGGCACGGGATGTCTGCATTCCGTTCCCTGGTACACCGCGCGGCTCGGCGGCGCGCTGCTCGAACTGTCCGTTTCCGGCCGAGATCTGACGCTGTCGGAGGTACTCGCACAGGCGATCACCCGCACCGCCGAGGGGCACGCGGACGCCTGTGACCTTTCTCACCCGCGAACCCCGCAGGCAACCGTCGTCCTGGCCCGGTGGTCCGCCGCCGTGTTCGAGTATCTGGTGCTCTCCGACTCGGCCTTGCTGCTCCAGGGCCCCGACGGCACGGTCACGCCGGTGCTGGACGACCGGCTCGACCTGCTGCCCCGCTCCGCCCTGGCCACCGACGCCCTGGTGGACGCGACCCTGCGCAACAAGGAGGGCGGCTTCTTCACGGCCGCCGCCGATCCCTCGGTGGCGGCCCGCGCCGTCACCGGCACCCTCCCCCGGCGCGAGGTCCGCGCGCTGGCCGCGCTGACGGACGGCGCGACCCGCTGGACGGAGACGTTCCACGAGGGCGACTGGACGGCCCTGTTCGACCTGGTCGCCAAGTGCGGCGCCCGCTCGCTGATCGAACGCGTCCGCGAACTGGAGACGGCCGACCAGGAGGAGCGGACGTTCCTCGGCCCCGCCAAGACCCACGACGACGCGACGGCGACGTACGTGGAGCTGTGAGCCGGGGTGGCGGCCTGGCGTGCCGGAGGGGTCCTGGGCCTGGGGGCCCGGGTGGGGGTGTGGTGGGCCCGGGCGGCGCCTGGCGGCGGGGCCGGTGGGTTCCGGCGGGGCCGGTGGGTTCCGGGCGGGGCCGGTGGGTCCCGGCGGGTCCCAAGCGGGGTCGGGTGGAGCCCAGGCGGGTCGGGCGGGGTCGGGGAGGTCCCGGCTGGCCCGGGAAGGTCTACGCATACGCGGTGGTGGCCGGAGTCGTACCGGGTCGAACCTGCGTGCTCGCCGCACCGGCGACCCGAATCGGGGGCGCTCAGCTGGTCGCTCTACGTCCGGGACCGGGCGGGGCTGGTCGCCGCTCGGTGGCGGCCCGGATCCGCACCGGGGCGGGCAGGATTCCCGCGCGATGTCGGCTCGGGCGGGACGGTTCTCGTCCGGTGAGGCGCTGCGCGCCTTGGTCGTTTGAGCCGTCACCGGACGGGCAGGACAGGGCGGCGTCCGGGGGCGGGCCGGGCTCGTCGCTCTGTACGACGGCCCCAGGCGTCCGGCGGCCGAGCGCCCCTCGGCCCGGGGCCGGGCGGGGCTGGTCGCCGCACCGTGGGGGCCGGATCCGCGCCGGGGGCGGGCCGCGGGGCCCGCGGGGTGTCGGCTCGGGCGGGCCGGTCGGGTGCTTCGCGCCATGGTCGCCTGAGCCGGCACCGGACGGGAGACGGCGGGCGTCCCAGTCACTCGGGGGACCGTGGGACGCCTGAGCCGGCACCGGACGGGAGACGGTGGGCGTCCCAGTCGCCCGGGGGGCGGTGGGCTATCTCTCCATGACGCCGTTCAACTGGTGCAGCAGGCGGGCCAGTTCCGCGACCTCACGGCGGTCCCAGTGGGCGAGCTGGCTGACGTAACGGGCGCGGCGGGCCTCGCGTACCGTGCCGACCCGGCGGCGGCCCTCGTCGGTGAGGGTGACCAGCCAGGCGCGGCCGTCGGCCGGGTCGGGCTGGCGGGTGATCAGCCCCAGCTCCTCCAGGGCGCGTAGCTGGCGGGACATGGTGGCCTTGCCCACGCCGATGTAGGCGGCGAGTTCGGTGGCCCGCTGTCCGCCCAGCTCGTCCAGCCGGATGAGCAGCCCGTACGCGGCGGACTCCAGGTCGGGATGGACCTCGCGGGCCATCTCGCCCTGGTTGGCCCGGGCGCGCCGGAGCAGCACGGTCAACTCGCGCTCCAGCGTCAGGAACTCCTGGTCCGGGCCCCTCGGCGTCACCTCGCCCAAGACGCTTCCCGCGTCGCCGTTCGCGTCCTCGTGCACGTCGGTACCCCTGATCGGTTTCGCGGTCCTGAAAGTTTCTGTCATGCGTCGTCATCGCCCCAGCTCGGTCAGTATTTCGCAGGCGTAGACCAACGGCGGCGCCCGGACCCCCTTCCCACGCCGACATCTACGTGCGTAGCTTCTTTATCAGGCAACCAATGGCATGCCCACGCCAGTGGTACGACTCCCCACGCATCGGTCACCGCCACGGTCCCCCCACCTCGTTACCCGGAGGCACGTCATGCCCGTGCACAGACCCGGTCCCGCCCACCCACGCCCCCTCGCCGCCCTCGTCACGGCCCTGCTCGCGGCGCTCGCCCTCACGCTGCCCCTCACCTCCGCCCAGGCCGCGACCACGCCCAGCCGCGGCTCCGCCTACCTGGGGATGGGCGTCCTCGCGCACGACGGCCACGGCTCCGCGCCCAGCACCGGCGACGCCACCCAGACCGAGGGCGTGGACGTCTCCGCCTACCAGGGCAACGTCGCCTGGTCGACCCTGTGGAACAGCGGGGTGCGCTGGGCGTACACGAAGGGCTCCGAAGGCACGTACTACACGAACCCGTACTTCGCGCAGCAGTACAACGGCGCCTACAACGTCGGCATGATCCGCGGCGCCTACCACTTCGCGACCCCGGACACCACCAGCGGCGCGACCCAGGCCAACTACTTCGTCGACCACGGCGGCGGCTGGTCCCGGGACGGCAAGACCCTGCCCGGCACCCTCGACATCGAGTGGAACCCCTACGGCGCCGCCTGCTACGGCAAGACCGCGAGCCAGATGACCAGCTGGATCGCGGACTTCGTCAACACCTACAGGGCGCGCACCGGCCGCTACCCGGTGATCTACACCGCCGCCAGCTGGTGGACCCAGTGCACCGGCGACTACGCCGGCTTCGCCGCGAACGACCCGCTGTGGATCGCCCGGTACGCCGCGGACCCCGGCGCGCTGCCGGCCGGCTGGTCGTACTACACGATGTGGCAGTACACCTCCTCCGGTCCGACCGTCGGCGACCACGACAAGTTCAACGGCGCCCTGGACCGCGTACAGGCCCTCGCCAACGGCTAGCGCCCACCGCGGGAATCCCGCCCGTCCGGGGGCGAACCGCCCCCGGACCCGACCGGGCTCCGGCATGGCGAAGGCCCGGGTCCTCACGGAACCCGGGCCTCCATCCGTCCCATGACGTCCGTCACGCCGCCACGGGAACCTCCGGCTTCGCCCCGCTCCCGGCGGGCGCGAGCGCCAGCTCCAGGACCTGGCGCACGTCGGTCACGGCGTGGACGTCGAGCTTGTCCAGCACCTCGGCCGGGACGTCGTCCAGGTCGGGCTCGTTGCGCTTGGGGATGATCACGGTGGTCACCCCGGCGCGGTGGGCGGCCAGCAGCTTCTGCTTGACGCCGCCGATGGGCAGCACCCGGCCGGTCAGCGAGACCTCGCCGGTCATGGCCACGTCCGTGCGGACCAGGCGGCCGGAGAGCAGGGACGCGAGGGCCGTCGTCATGGTGACGCCGGCGCTCGGACCGTCCTTCGGGACCGCGCCCGCCGGGAAGTGGATGTGCACACCCCGGTCCTTCAGGTCGCCCACGGGCAGTTCCAGTTCGGCGCCGTGGCTGCGCAGGAAGCTCAGCGCGATCCGCGCGGACTCCTTCATCACGTCGCCCAGCTGGCCGGTCAGGGTCAGACCGGCCGCGCCGGTCTCCGGGTCGGCCAGGGACGCCTCCACGAAGAGCACGTCGCCGCCCGCGCCGGTGACCGCCAGGCCGGTCGCCACGCCGGGGACGGCGGTGCGGCGCTCGGCCGGGTCCTGAGCGGACTCGGGCACGTGGTGCGGGCGCCCGATCAGGCCCCGCAGGTCCTCGTCCCGCACGGTGAACGGCAGCTCGCGCTCGCCGAGTTCGTGCTGTGCGGCGACCTTGCGCAGCAGTCGGGCGACCGACCGCTCCAGGTTGCGCACGCCCGCCTCGCGCGTGTACTCGCCGGCGAGCTTGCGCAGCGCGCCCTCGTCGATCGTCACCTCGTCGTCGGCGAGGCCGGCCCGCTCCAGCTGGCGCGGGAGCAGGTGGTCGCGGGCGATGACGATCTTCTCGTCCTCGGTGTAACCGTCCAGGCGGACGATCTCCATACGGTCGGCGAGCGCCTCCGGGATGGCTTCCAGGACGTTGGCGGTGGCGAGGAAGACCACGTCCGACAGGTCGAGCTCGACCTCCAGGTAGTGGTCACGGAAGGTGTGGTTCTGGGCCGGGTCCAGGACCTCCAGCAGGGCCGCTGCCGGGTCGCCCCGGAAGTCCGAGCCCACCTTGTCGATCTCGTCCAGCAGGACCACCGGGTTCATGGACCCGGCCTCCTTGACGGCCCGCACGATCCGGCCGGGCAGCGCGCCGACGTAGGTACGGCGGTGGCCGCGGATCTCGGCCTCGTCGCGGACGCCACCGAGCGCGACCCGGACGAACTTGCGCCCCATCGCGTGGGCGACGCTCTCGCCCAGGCTGGTCTTGCCGACGCCGGGCGGGCCCACCAGGGCGAGCACCGCACCGCCGCGCCGCCCGCCGACCACACCGAGACCCCGGTCGCCGCGCCGCTTGCGCACCGCCAGGTACTCGGTGATGCGCTCCTTCACGTCCTCCAGCCCGGCGTGCTCGGCGTCGAGCACGGCCTGGGCGCCCTGGATGTCGTACGCGTCCTCGGTCCGCTCGTTCCACGGCAGCTCCAGGACGGTGTCCAGCCAGGTCCGGATCCACGAGCCCTCGGGCGACTGGTCGGAGGATCGCTCCAGCTTGTCGACCTCCTTCAGGGCGGCCTCGCGGACCTTCTCGGGCAGGTCGGCCGCCTCCACGCGGGTGCGGTAGTCGTCGGACTCCTCGCCCTCCTGCTCGCCGTTCAGCTCGCGCAGCTCCTTGCGGACCGCCTCCAGCTGCCGGCGCAGCAGGAACTCGCGCTGCTGCTTGTCGACGCCCTCCTGGACGTCCTTGGCGATGGTCTCCGCCACGTCCTGCTCGGCGAGGTGGTGACGCAGCTGCTGCGCGGCGAGCTTCAGCCGGGCCACCGGGTCGGCGGTCTCCAGCAGCTCGACCTTCTGCTCGATGGTCAGGAACGGTGAGTAACCGGAGTTGTCGGCGAGCGCGGAGACGTCGTCGATGGCCTGGACGCGGTCCACGACCTGCCAGGCGCCGCGCTTCTTCAGCCAGGCGGTGGCGAGCGCCTTGTACTCCTTGACGAGTTCGACGGTCTGGCCGGGCAGCGGGTCGGGCACGGTCTCCTCGACGCGGGTGCCCTCCACCCAGAGCGCGGCACCGGGACCGGTGGTGCCGGCGCCGATGCTCACCCGGCTGCGGCCACGGATCAGCGCCCCGGGGTCGCCGTCGGCCAGCCGGCCGACCTGTTCGACGGTGCCCAGCACACCGGTCTTCGCGTACGTCCCGTCGATGCGCGGCACCAGCAGGACCCTGGGCTTCCCGGGCTCCGACCGGGCGGCGGCCTGGGCGGCCTCCACCGCGGCCCGTACCTCGGCGTCGCTCAGGTCCAGCGGAACCACCATCCCGGGCAGCACGACCTCGTCGTCGAGCGGCAGCACGGGCAGGACGAGCGTGAACGCCGTGGACTCAGCAGCCATGATCTCCCCTTAGGCAGTCAACTTGAGCTATGCCGACTCAATGCTGGGGAGCCCATGATTGTTCCCAGACCGCTGTTCGCTCTGAGCGATCGGTCGCTGACAGTCGATTGCCCTACGCGGGTGGACCCGGCACTCGAGCGGAGTTCGTGCCGGGTGATCGCAGGCCGAGCCACTGCTCGGCGTCCCAGGCCCGGAACCGCTCCACCTCGGTGAATCCCAGCTTCGCCGCGAGGCGCATGGAGCCGACGTTGGCGGTCTGGGTGTGGAGCACGACCGGCTCGCCGGGAAGGACGCCGTCGAACCAGCGCAGGGCCGCCTCGCAGGCCTCGGCGGCGTATCCGAGTCCCCACGCGCGCGGCAGGAACAGGTAGCCGAGATCGACCTTCCCCGCGGCAGCCGGGCGACGGTTCCCGTGCGCTCTTCTGAGCAGGATGTGGCCGATCATCGCCCCATCGAGATCGACGACGAAACTGCCGGGCCACCGCTCGGGCACCTCGGGCATCTCGCGCTCGAGCTCGTCACGCGCGCGTGGGCCGCCGAGGTAGGTGTGCACCTCCGGCGACGCAAGGAGGTCGATGAACGCCGCGCGGTCCCGGGCCTCGGGCTCACGGATCACGAGCCTCCGGGTCCTGATCGGGGCGGGTGGCCAGGCGACGGGTCCGAGTTCGATCATGCCGGCCAGACAACCAGCGCGCTCGGCGGCGATCAAGGCTCGCGGACCGACCAAGCCACCGGCCCGGGCCCCACCCCGGGGTGTGTCGCGCCGGCGGCCGGCGGAGGTCTACCGGGGTACGGCTACGGCGAGCGCCGGTGCGGGGGTCCGCTGCCAGCGGCGGACCAGCGGCCAGGCGGCGACACCGGTCGCGAGGGCGATGAGGTGGCCCCAGTTGGTCATCGGGTCCGCGAAGACGATCAGGTCGTTCAGGAGCGTCCCGCCCACCAGCGTGAGCAGGGGCCAGCGCAGCCAGGGCCCGAGCAGCCCGGCCAGGGCGCCGACGCTGCCCGCGACGCCGAAGCTGATGCCGTAGTCGAGGCGGTGCAGGGAGGTCCCCGGAAGGTGCCCGCACAGGACCGCGATGCCCACCGGGACCTCGGTGGCGAGCGTGGCCAGGACATGCCCGGCGAGGAACACACAGGCCGTACGCGTCCCCCCTATCCGCCGCTCCAGCGCGGTGAGCACGACCAGGAAGGCCAGCGCGTACGGCGAGACGACCCCGCCCGCGATCCACACCGCGCTCGCCAGCAGCACCGGCACGGGGGCGCTCAGCAGATGGGCCACGTCCGTGCTGGAGTCCTGGTGCAGGGCGTGCACGACGGCAGGGTCGGCCAGCGCCGCGACCACGGAGGTGACGGCCAGGAGGGCGGCGTAGGCGAAGGTGAACGGGGCGCCGGCCGGGATGGGCAGCAGGCGCCACCAGCGCGCGGCCGGGGCGGTGCCGGCCGGCTCGGCGGCGGGCGCCGGGCCGCGCTGGCGCGGCATGCCGTCCAGCAGTCCGGGGACCGCCGGTGCGGGAAAGGCGGCGGGGGCGCCGGAAAGGGGCGCGCCCGGCGGGGACATGGCCGTCGCGGGGCCCGTCGCGATCCGTTCCACGGTGAGGCGCTCCTTCCGTCGCGCTCCACCCTTGGCGATCATCGGGCCGCTGTCTATGACCGACGCCACCCGAGAGCGGATTCACAGCAACCTCTCACGCTCCGGCTGCGTCCGGGCCCCGTCCGGGAGGCCTCCGCCGAACGGCTGGTCATCCGTAATTCCCGTGAACGCCAGGCCTTGTTGAAGCAGGATGGGCCCATGACCGCCGTGCACGACTCCCCCGTGATCCTCGACCGGCGCCACGGCCCCTACGGCGAGGTGGTGCTGCGCAGGCACGGCGCGCTGCTCCAGATCATCGCCAACGGCTGTTTCCTGATGGACACTTCCGACGGCCGCTCGGAGCGCCTGCTGGTGGACGCCGCGCACGCCGCGCTGGACGGACGCCCGGCGCCGGACGTGCTGCTGGGCGGCCTCGGCGTGGGATTCTCACTCGCACATGCGGCCGCCGACGCACGCTGGGGACGGATCGTGGTCGTGGAGCGCGAGCCCGCCATCGTCGACTGGCACCGCGACGGCCCGCTGGCCGGACTGTCCGCCGCCGCGCTCGCCGACCCGCGCTCCGAGATCGTGGAAGCGGATCTCGTGAGGTACGTCAATGAGACTTCGGACACGTTCGACGCGCTGTGTCTGGACATCGACAACGGGCCGGGATGGACCGTCACGGAGGGCAACGACGACCTCTACACGGCGGCCGGACTCGCGTCCTGCGCAAGGGTGTTGAGACCCGGCGGCATACTGGCGGTGTGGTCGGCGCGACCCTCTCCGGAATTTGAAGGAACCTTGCGGAATGCCGGGTTCCGACAGGTGCGTACCGAAGAGGTGCCCGTTGCCCGGGGCGTTCCCGACGTCGTTCATCTCGCCGTCCGGCCTGGATAGCGACAGCGCGGTGAGTCCCCGTAATGTGCTGCCCTGACGCAGATCATTCAAGCGTCAATCGCAGTCATGGGATCACCCCACGGATTCCGGAAAGCAACAACAGGGGCGGGCGATGGAGCAGACACACACCTCCCAGAGCGGCGCGGCCACGACGACCCCCGGTGCCCAGCGCCGGGTGCTGGTGGTCGAGGACGACCCCACGATCGTCGACGCCATCGCGGCCAGGCTCCGTGCCGAGGGATTTCTCGTGCAGACCGCGGGCGACGGTCCCGCCGCCGTCGACACGGCCGAGGCCTGGCAGCCCGACCTGCTGATCCTCGACATCATGCTGCCGGGCTTCGACGGGCTCGAGGTCTGCCGGCGGGTGCAGGCGCAGCGGCCGGTGCCGGTGCTGATGCTCACCGCGCGGGACGACGAGACCGACATGCTGGTCGGGCTCGGGGTCGGCGCCGACGACTACATGACCAAGCCGTTCTCGATGCGGGAGCTGGCGGCCCGTGTGCACGTGCTGCTGCGCCGCGTGGAGCGGGCGACCATCGCCGCCTCCACGCCCCGCTCGGGCATCCTGCGCCTCGGCGAGCTGGAGATCGACCACGCGCAGCGCCGGGTGCGGGTGAAGTCGGAGGACGTGCATCTGACGCCCACCGAGTTCGACCTGCTGGTGTGCCTGGCGAACACCCCGCGCGCGGTGCTCTCCCGGGAGCAGCTGCTGGCCGAGGTGTGGGACTGGGCGGACGCCTCGGGCACCCGCACGGTCGACAGCCACATCAAGGCACTGCGCCGCAAGATCGGCGCCGAGCGGATCCGCACGGTGCACGGCGTGGGCTACGCGCTGGAGACGCCGACACCATGAGCGGCGGCGGGCGCCAGGCCACGCGGAGGAGCCCTCGGGTGGACCCCTGGGGCGGCGTACGCCCGTTCTCGATCAAGACCAAGCTGGGCGCGCTGGTCGTCATCTCGGTGCTGATCACCACCGGTCTGTCGATGATCGCGGTGCACACCAAGACGGAGCTGCGCTTCATCACGGTCTTCTCGATGATCGCCACACTGCTGATCACGCAGTTCGTGGCGCATTCGCTCACCATGCCGCTGGACGAGATGAACACGGTCGCCCGGTCCATCTCGCAGGGCGACTACACCCGCCGCGTGCGCGACAACCGCCGGGACGAGCTGGGCGACCTGGCCGGGACGATCAATCTCATGGCCGACGAGCTGGAGGCCCAGGACCGGCAGCGCAAGGAGCTGGTGGCGAACGTCTCGCACGAGCTGCGGACCCCGATCGCCGGTCTGCGCGCGGTGCTGGAGAACATCGTGGACGGCGTCACCGAGGCCGACCCGGAGACCATGCGCACGGCGCTGGGGCAGACCGAGCGGCTCGGCCGGCTGGTGGAGACGCTGCTGGACCTCTCCCGACTCGACAACGGAGTCGTACCGCTGAAGACGCGGCGGTTCGAGGTGTGGCCGTATCTGTCGGGCGTGCTGAAGGAGGCCAACATGGTCGCCTCCGCGCGCGCGGGGATCGCCTCCGGCTCGGGCGGTCACACGCGTACGGACGTCCATCTGCACCTCGACGTCTCCCCGCCGGAGCTGACGGCGCACGCCGACCCGGAGCGCATCCACCAGGTCGTCGCCAACCTGATCGACAACGCGGTCAAGCACAGCCCGCCGCACGGCCGGGTGACGGTGCGGGCGCGGCGCGGGCCGCAGCCCCGGTCCCTGGAGCTGGAGGTCCTGGACGAGGGTCCCGGAATCCCCAGGTCGGAGTGGCACCGGGTGTTCGAGCGGTTCAACCGCGGCGCGGTGACCCGACCGCACGGACCGGGCAGCGACGGCGGTACGGGACTCGGGCTGGCGATCGCCCGGTGGGCGGTGGATCTGCACGGCGGCCGGATCGGTGTGGCCGAATCCGAACGAGGCTGTCGGATCATCGTCACCCTTCCGGGTCTGCCCTCCGCTTCAAGTTGACGTAAAGTTCGAACCGGAAGCACAAGATCCACGGCAGTCGCCGCCGTCTTAGCGCAGCTCGGCACGTGTGATCAGGGACAGGCCCGCGCCACCCGTCGAACGAAGGCGCGCAGGGCCGGTGCCGGTGCACTCTTCCGTATGCGGAACCACACTTGTTTCCCGCCATATCAAGCCCTGAAACAAGATTTCTGATGTGACTTACACGACGATGAACGGGCCCGACCTGACCTTCCCGGTCTGGGAGGCGTAGCCTTTATTCCCGCTGTCCATCACCTTGTGAAGCGGAAGAGGGCGGTTGCCGCCGTGTCGCCACAGTCCCCCAGTAACCCGAGCGTCTCGACCGAGGACCAAGCCACCGGGAAGAACCCCGCAGCGGCGTTCGGTCCCAACGAGTGGCTCGTCGACGAGATCTATCAGCAGTACCTCCAGGACCCGAATTCGGTCGACCGCGCCTGGTGGGACTTCTTCGCCGATTACAAGCCGGGTGCTCCTGCCACCCCGGCTCCGGCGGGTACTGCGGCCGCGGGGGCCGCAGGGACCACCCCATCGGCTCCGCAGGCGCAGCCCGCGGCTCCGGCGTCCCGGCCCCCGGCCCCGCCGGCGCAGCCCGCGGCCCCCCAGGCCGCCGCCCCGGCCCCCGCGGCGGCGAAGCCCGCCGCGACCGCGGCTCCCGCCGCCCCGGCCAAGCCGGCGCAACCCGCACAGGCGCCCGCTCAGCCGAAGGCCAAGGCCGCTCCCGCCGCGGAGGCCCCCGAGGGCCCCGAGTACGTGACGCTGCGTGGCCCGTCGGCCGCCGTCGCGAAGAACATGAACGCCTCGCTGGAGCTGCCGACCGCCACGTCGGTGCGCGCGGTCCCGGTGAAGCTGCTGTTCGACAACCGCATCGTCATCAACAACCACCTCAAGCGCGCCCGCGGCGGGAAGATCTCCTTCACGCACCTCATCGGGTACGCGATGGTGCAGGCCATCAAGGCCATGCCGGCGATGAACCACGCCTTCGGCGAGAAGGACGGCAAGCCGACGCTGATCAAGCCGGCGCACGTCAACCTCGGCCTGGCCATCGACCTGGTCAAGCCGAACGGTGACCGCCAGCTCGTCGTGGCCGCCATCAAGAAGGCCGAGACGCTGAACTTCTTCGAGTTCTGGCAGGCCTACGAGGACATCGTCCGCCGCGCCCGCGACGGCAAGCTGACGATGGACGACTTCACCGGCGTGACGGTCTCCCTGACCAACCCCGGCGGCCTCGGCACCGTCCACTCCGTGCCGCGGCTGATGCCCGGCCAGTCGGTGATCATGGGCGTGGGCTCCATGGACTACCCGGCGGAGTTCCAGGGCACCAGCCAGGACACCCTGAACAAGCTCGGCATCTCGAAGGTCATGACGCTCACGTCGACCTACGACCACCGGGTGATCCAGGGCGCCGCCTCCGGCGAGTTCCTGCGCCAGGTCGCCAACCTGCTGCTCGGCGAGAACGGCTTCTACGACGACATCTTCGAGGCGCTGCGCATCCCCTACGAGCCGGTCCGCTGGCTCAAGGACATCGACGCCAGCCACGACGACGACGTCACCAAGGCCGCCCGCGTCTTCGAGCTGATCCACTCCTACCGGGTCCGCGGCCACGTCATGGCCGACACCGACCCGCTGGAGTACCAGCAGCGCAAGCACCCCGACCTGGACATCACCGAGCACGGCCTCACCCTGTGGGACCTGGAGCGCGAGTTCGCCGTCGGCGGCTTCGCCGGCAAGTCGATGATGAAGCTGCGCGACATCCTCGGCGTGCTCCGTGACTCGTACTGCCGCACCACCGGCATCGAGTTCATGCACATCCAGGACCCCAAGCAGCGCAAGTGGATCCAGGACCGCGTCGAGCGCCCGCACTCCAAGCCGGAGCGCGAGGAGCAGCTGCGCATCCTGCGCCGGCTGAACGCGGCCGAGGCCTTCGAGACCTTCCTGCAGACGAAGTACGTCGGCCAGAAGCGCTTCTCGCTGGAGGGCGGCGAGTCCGTCATCCCGCTGCTGGACGCGGTGATCGACTCCGCGGCCGAGTCGCGGCTGGACGAGGTCGTCATCGGCATGGCCCACCGCGGCCGGCTGAACGTCCTGGCGAACATCGTCGGCAAGTCGTACGCGCAGATCTTCCGCGAGTTCGAGGGCAACCTCGACCCGAAGTCGATGCACGGCTCCGGCGACGTGAAGTACCACCTGGGCGCCGAAGGCACCTTCACCGGCCTGGACGGCGAGCAGATCAAGGTCAGCCTGGTCGCGAACCCCTCCCATCTGGAGGCCGTCGACCCGGTCCTGGAGGGTGTCGCCCGCGCCAAGCAGGACATCATCAACAAGGGCGGCACGGACTTCACGGTCCTGCCGGTGGCGATCCACGGCGACGCGGCCTTCGCGGGCCAGGGCGTGGTGGCCGAGACCCTGAACATGTCGCAGCTGCGCGGCTACCGCACCGGCGGCACCGTGCACATCGTCATCAACAACCAGGTCGGCTTCACCGCGGCTCCCGAGTCCTCGCGTTCGTCGATGTACGCCACGGACGTGGCGCGCATGATCGAGGCCCCGATCTTCCACGTGAACGGCGACGACCCCGAGGCCGTCGTCCGGGTCGCGCGTCTGGCCTTCGAGTTCCGCCAGGCGTTCAACAAGGACGTGGTGATCGACCTCATCTGCTACCGCCGCCGCGGTCACAACGAGTCCGACAACCCGGCCTTCACCCAGCCGCTGATGTACGACCTGATCGACAAGAAGCGCTCGGTGCGCAAGCTCTACACCGAGTCGCTGATCGGCCGGGGCGACATCACCCTGGAAGAGGCCGAGCAGGCCCTGCAGGACTACCAGGGCCAGCTGGAGAAGGTCTTCACCGAGGTCCGCGAGGCCACCTCGCAGCCGGCCGCCGACGACACCCAGGCGCCGCAGGACGGCTTCCCGGTCGCGGTCCCGACCGCGATCTCCGCGGAGGTCGTCAAGCGGATCGCCGAGTCCCAGGTCAACGTCCCCGACCACATCACCGTCCACCCGCGTCTGCTCCCCCAGCTGCAGCGCCGTGCGGCGATGGTCGAGGACGGCACGATCGACTGGGGCATGGGCGAGACCCTCGCCATCGGCTCCCTGCTGCTGGACGGCACCCCGGTCCGCCTGGCGGGCCAGGACTCCCAGCGCGGCACCTTCGGCCAGCGGCACGCGGTGCTCATCGACCGGGAGACCGGCGAGGAGTACACCCCGCTGCAGTACCTCTCCGAGGACCAGGCCCGCCTGAACGTCTACAACTCGCTGCTGTCCGAGTACGCGGCGATGGGCTTCGAGTACGGCTACTCGCTGGCCCGCCCGGACGCGCTGGTGATGTGGGAGGCCCAGTTCGGCGACTTCGTCAACGGCGCGCAGACGGTCGTGGACGAGTTCATCTCCTCGGCGGAGCAGAAGTGGGGCCAGACCTCCGGCGTCACCCTGCTGCTGCCGCACGGCTACGAGGGCCAGGGCCCGGACCACTCGTCCGCGCGTCCCGAGCGGTTCCTCCAGCTCTGCGCCCAGAACAACATGACGGTCGCGATGCCCACGCTGCCGTCGAACTACTTCCACCTCCTGCGGTGGCAGGTGCACAACCCGCACCACAAGCCGCTGGTCGTCTTCACCCCGAAGTCGATGCTGCGTCTGAAGGCCGCGGCCTCGAAGGCGGAGGAGTTCACCACGGGCGAGTTCCGTCCCGTCATCGGTGACAGCACGGTCGACCCGGCCTCCGTCCGCAAGGTCGTCTTCTGCGCCGGCAAGGTCTACTACGACCTGGAGGCCGAGCGGCGCAAGCGCGGCGCCACGGACACGGCGATCATCCGCATCGAGCGCCTGTACCCGCTGCCGGGTGCCGAGCTCCAGGCGGAGGTCAACAAGTACCCGAACGCCGAGAAGTACCTGTGGACGCAGGAGGAGCCGGCGAACCAGGGTGCCTGGCCGTTCATCGCGCTCAACCTGATCGACCACCTGGACCTGGCGGTCGGCGCGGACATCCCGGCGGGCGAGCGGCTGCGGCGCATCTCGCGTCCGCACGGCTCGTCCCCGGCGGTGGGCTCCGCCAAGCGCCACCAGGCCGAGCAGGAACAGCTGATGCGCGAGGTGTTCGAGGCCTAGGCCTCCGGCACGCACACGAGGGGCCCGGCCCCGGTCCGCACGGACCGGGGCCGGGCCCTTCGGCTCTTCCGGCGCGGGGCGCCGCATACCCTGGAGTGCATCGACCCCCGGCCTCCGGCCCTGGCCGACTCACAGGAGAGCACCCGTGTACTTCACCGACCGAGGCATCGAAGAACTGCAGAAGCGGCGAGGTGAGGAGGAGATCAGCTTCGAGTGGCTCGCCGAGCAGCTGCGCGCGTTCGTCGACCTGAACCCCGACTTCGAGGTCCCGGTGGAGCGTCTGGCGACCTGGCTCGCCCGCCTGGACGACGAGGACGACGAGTAGTCCGCCCACACCGCCTGCCGACCGGACGGCTCGGACGAGCAGGGCGCTTCCACGAGCCGGGCGCCCTGGCGCGCTCTTGCACGAGTCGGGCGCTGTGTCCCACGGGCGAGTGACGGTGTCTTGACTTCCCTCGTCCACGATATATCGTGTTTCTCAGAGAACGCGATATGGCGTGTCGCGATCCGTCCCGTCATCCGTGCTGCCCAGGAGGTCCCATGTCCGAGTGGTCCGTCGCCGAGCCGCAGAAGCTGACCTTCGACACCGAGGTGCGCGAGCTGCGCGTCCGCGTCGTCAACGGCACGGTGAACATCGTGGGCACGGACGAGGGTCCCGCCCGGCTGGAGGTCTCGGAGATCGAGGGTCCGCCCCTGCTCGTGACCGAGCGGCGCGGCACCCTCACCGTGGCCTACGAGGACCTGCCCTGGAAGGGCTTCCTGAAGTGGCTCGACCGCAAGGGCTGGAACCGCAGCGCCGTCGTCACCCTCGCGGTCCCGACCGGCACCCGCGTGGAGGTGGGCGTGGTCGGCGCCGGTGCGGTCGTCTCCGGCATCCGCGGCCAGGCCACGATCAAGGGCGTGACCGGTGACACCACCCTGGTCGGCGTCTCGGGCCCGGTCCAGGCGGACACCGTCTCGGGGAACCTGGAGGCCCAGGCGGTCACCGGCACCCTGCGGTTCAAGTCGGTCTCCGGGGACCTCACCGTGGTCGAGGGCTCCGGCCCCTCCGTCCGCGCCGACTCCGTCAGCGGCTCCATGATGGTCGCCCTGGACCCGGAGGGGCCGACGGAGGTCAGCCTCGCCAGCGTCTCCGGCGAGATCGCCGTCCGGCTGCCGCACCCGGCGGACGCCGAGGTGGAGGCCAACACGGCGAGCGGCACGATCTCCAACGCCTTCGACGGGCTGCGGGTGCACGGCCAGTGGGGCGCCCACAAGGTCACCGGTCGGCTCGGCGCGGGCACCGGCAAGCTCCGCGCCACCACCGTCTCGGGTTCGATCGCCCTGCTGCGCCGTCCGCCGCGGGACGAGGAGAGCGCCCCCTGGGAGGCCGGGACCCCGCGCGACACGGACAGCGGCGCCGGCACCGTTCCCGCCCCGGCCGACGGCTCGACCGACAAGAAGGTGCTCTGACATGCCCCCCGTCTTCGCCCACGGCCGCCTGCGCCTTTACCTGCTCAAGCTGCTCGACGAGGCCCCGCGCCACGGCTACGAGGTGATCCGGCTCCTGGAGGAGCGCTTCCAGGGGTTGTACGCCCCCTCGGCCGGCACGGTCTACCCCCGTCTGGCCAAGCTGGAGGCCGAGGGCCTGGTCCGGCACACCACCGAGGGCGGCCGCAAGGTGTACTCCATCACGGACGCGGGCCGCGCCGAACTGGCGGACCGCGGCGGCGAGTTGGCCGATCTGGAGCTGGAGATCCGGGAGTCGGTCGCGGAACTGGCCGCCGAGATGAAGGCCGACGTGCGCGGCGCCGCGGGCGACCTGCGCCGCGAGATGCGGGCGGCGGCCACCGAGGCCCGGCGGGACGGCAAGGCGTCGGGCGGCGCGACCGGACCCTTCGGGGAGTACGGCGACTTCGGCGACAAGGAGTCCTGGCGCGCCGCCAAGGAGGAGATGCGCCGGGCCCGGCAGGAGTGGAAGGAGCAGGCCCGCCGCGCCAAGGACGAGAGCCGCCGGGCCCGCGAGGAGGCCCAGCAGGCCCGCCGCCAGGCCCAGGAGGCCCAGTCGCGGGCGCGGGCGCAGGCACAGGAGGAGATGCAGCGGATCGCCCGGCAGGTCCAGGACCGCGTACAGGACCACTTCACCCGCGGGGACTGGCCGACCGGAGTGCGTGAGGGCCTGTCCGAACTGGCGAAGGAGTTCAGCGAGTTCGGCAAGGACTTCGGGAAGGACTTCGTCAAGGACCGGGGCCCCTTCGGCCGCGCCTCCGCCGGTACGGCAGGGTCGGCGCCGGCGTCCGGACCCCACTACTCCACCACCCCGGAGGACTTCCCGGCCGCGTACGAACCCTCATGGGCGCACGAGGACTTCACCGGCGATCCGCCGCGCGACCTCGACCGTCTGCTGGACCGCTTCCGCGACGACATCCGCGACGCGGCCAGGGACAACGGCATCGGCCCCGACCAGCTCCACGACGCCCGTCACCATCTGTCGACGGCGGCGGCCCACATCACGGCCCTGCTCCGCCGGCCGGGCCCCTGACACCGACCGCCGCGCGGCGGGAACCATGGCCTGTCGTCGCATTCCCGTCCGCCCTTGGGGCGACGACGGGAATGCGACGACAGGTCCTACTCCGCCTCCGCCGTCACTCCGTACAGCACCCTCCTCACCGCCTCGTACGTCGCCCCGTGCTCGGCCAGCACCTCGGCGGCCGCCCCCGGCGTGACCGTCAGCGCCAGCAGGAGGTGTTCAGCGCCGATGTGCCGGTCCCCGTGCCCCACCGCCGCCCGCAGGGCCCGCTCCAGCACGCCCTTCGCGTCCCGGCCGAAAACCGGCCGGCGTCCGTCACGTCGGCCGATGACCCGCGAACTCTCGGACATCGCCCCGACGCCGTGCGCCTCCTCCACCCGGGCGATGATCTCCGACACGTCGATCCCCAGCCCGGCCAGCGCGTCGGTGTCGGCGCGGCTCAGTCCCGCCCGCCTCCGCGCCTCGCCGAGGGCGCGCCGTATCGAGTCCCGGCGCTCGGCGAGTCCGAGGGCGGACAGTGCGCGGGACGCCCGGCCGCCCTCCGTGTCGAGCAGGGCGAGCAGCAGATGCCCGGCGCCGACCGACCGGGCGCCGTCCTCCTCGGCCTGTGCGAACGCACCCTGGACCAGGGCCCGGGCATCCTTCGTGAACCGTTCGAACATCAACGCCTCCCGTACTTCTTGTGCACGGCCTGCCTGCTGACACCGAGCTCCGCGGCGATCTCCTGCCACGACCAGCCCTGATTGCGCGCACTGCGCACCTGTACCGCCTCCAGCTGCTCCAGCAGCCTGCGCAGCGCGGCCACGGCCCGCAGCCCGACTCGCGGGTCACGGTCGCCGGCACGCTCGGCGAGTTCGGTTGCCTCCGTCATGATGTCAACTTAGATTGACAGGGGCGCTGCTGTCAATCCCAGTTGACAGGTCGGGCAGGAAAAAGGCGGGCCCGGCGCTCCGGGCCCGCCCGGCGACCCCCGCTCACGGGGACCGCTGTTCAGGAGTTGGTGAGCACGATCTTTCCGAACTGCTCCCCCGCGGCGAGCCGTTCGAAGCCCTCGCGGGCCCGGTCGAGCGGCAGCTCCTCGTCGATGACAGGCCGCACACCGGTCGCTGCGCAGAAGGAGAGCAGGTCCTCAAGCTCGTCCTTGGTGCCCATGGTGGAGCCGACGATCTTCAGTTCGAGGAAGAAGATCCGGGTCAGCTCGGCATGGGAGGGCCGGTCCCCGCTGGTGGCACCGGAGATGACGAGGGTGCCGCCGGGCCGCAGGGACTTCACCGAGTGGGACCAGGTGGCCGCGCCCACGGTCTCGATGACGGCGTCCACCCGCTGCGGCAGCCGAGCCCCCGGCTCCACGGCCTCCACCGCGCCGAGTTCCAGGGCCCGCTTGCGCCGCGCCTCGTCCCGGCTGCTGGCGAAGACCCGCAGCCCCGCGGCCTTGCCGAGCACGATCGCGGCCGTGGCGACTCCGCCGCCCGCGCCCTGGACGAGGACCGAGTCCCCGGGGCGTACCCCGGCGTTGGTGAACAGCATCCGGTACGCCGTCAGCCACGCGGTCGGCAGACAGGCGGCCTCGGCGAAGGACAGCTCCCTGGGCTTGGGCAGCACGTTCCAGGTCGGCACGGCGACCCGTTCGGCGAAGGTGCCCTGGTAGCGCTCGGTGAGGATGGAGCGCGGCTCGTCCGGGCCGACGCCGTGGCCACTCTGGCCGATGACGGAGTGCAGTACGACCTCGTTGCCGTCCTCGTCGATGCCGGCGGCGTCGCAGCCGAGGATCATCGGCAGCCGCTCCTGGGGGAGCCCGACGCCGCGCAGCGACCAGAGGTCGTGGTGATTGAGGGAAGCGGCCCGCACGGTGACGGTGCTCCAGCCGGGACGGGCCTCGGGAGCCGGGCGCTCTCCCAACTCCAGGCCGGAAAGCGGCTGGTCGCGGTCGATGCGGGCGGCGTAGACAGCGAACATGGGCTCGACGATAGGTGCGCCGCCCGGCCGGCGGAACCGTGGAGGACTGTGACACATGCCCTCTTGCGCGACGGCACCCGCTCGGCCCACGCGCCGTCAGCCACGCTCGTCACCCGATCGGGCGGGAGCCGGGCAGGAGCCGGACAGGCGAATGGCCCCGTCCCGGGGGACGGGGCCATTCGGGGGTCGACGTCAGCGACGCGCGACGCCCGCCGCACGAGCGGCCGCGGCCACCGCCGCGGTCACGGCGGGAGCGACCCGCTCGTCGAACGGCGAGGGGATCACGTAGTCGGCGGCGAGATCGTCACCGACGACCGCGGCCAGCGCCTCCGCCGCGGCGATCTTCATTCCCTCGGTGATCCGTGTGGCCCGCACCTGCAGCGCGCCGGCGAAGATGCCGGGGAAGGCCAGCACGTTGTTGATCTGGTTGGGGAAGTCGGAGCGCCCGGTCGCGACGACGGCCGCGTACTTGTGGGCCACCTCGGGGTGGATCTCCGGGTTGGGGTTGGCCATGGCGAAGACGAAGGCGCCCTCCGCCATGGAGGCCACGGCCTCCTCCGCGACCGTACCGCCGGAGACGCCGATGAAGACGTCCGCGCCCGCGAGCGCGTCCTCCAGGGAGCCGCTGAGGCCGGCCTTGTTGGTGAAGGAGGCCAGCTCCTGCTTGACCGGAGTCAGGTCCCCCCGGCCGGCCGACACGACGCCCTTGCGGTCCGCCACGGCCACATCCCCGATGCCGGCTTCGATCAGCATCCTGGCGATGGCCACTCCGGCCGCTCCGGCGCCCGAGATGACGGCCCGCAGCTGCCCGATCTCGCGTCCGCTCAGGCGCGCCGCGTTACGCAGCGCCGCGAGCGTCACGACGGCCGTGCCGTGCTGGTCGTCGTGGAAGACCGGGATGTCGAGGCGCTCCTGCAGCCGGCGCTCGATCTCGAAGCACCGGGGCGCCGAGATGTCCTCCAGGTTGACTCCGCCGAAGGAGGGAGCCAGCCGGACGACGGTCTCGATGATGTCGTCCACGTCGGTGCACGCGAGCGCGATCGGCACCGCGTCGACGCCACCGAACTGCTTGAACAGGATCGCCTTGCCCTCCATCACCGGGAGGGAGGCCTCGGGACCGATGTCCCCGAGTCCGAGCACGGCGGTCCCGTCGGTCACGACGGCGACCACCGAGGACTTCCACGTGTAGTCGTTGACCAGCTCCGGCTGCTCGGCGATCGCGGTGCACACGCGCGCGACGCCGGGCGTGTACGCCAGGGAAAGGTCGTCCTTGTCGCGGATCGGCACGGTGGCCTGCACGGCCATCTTGCCGCCGCGGTGCAACGCGAACGCCGGGTCGAAGGAATCGAGGGGCTCGGCCCCGCCGTCCTGATCCGTACTGCTGTCGCTGCGAGGATTGACGATCTCCGCTGCCACTTTGTATTACCCCTTAGCTATGCATGGTTTGAGGGTCGACCACTCCTGGTGAGGAGCGGGCGGGCACCGCGCAAGGCTCGATTGCGGATACGTACGAGCACATACGCGACGGGCGCGCCGCACACGCGCCCTGAGCCCCGGATGAGGGGTGTAAAGAACCTTCTTACCGGACGGACGGCGCCCACGACGAGTCCAATAGGCGCAAGGTCACATCCCGGCGCCGGAAACCCACGCGGCGATGACGCGTGGGCGGCGGCGCGCCGGGCCCGTCCGGGGGTGAGGGGACAGAGCCCGATGATCACATCGTGAGACGGGATGAAGATTTTCCGGCACTTGAGCTGGATTACCGAAGATGGTTCGGTGGTGATGGACCGGGGATGTACCGACCTGATGCGGTTCGGGGGTCACCCGTTATCCGATTTTGACATGACGACGCCCCTGAATGGCGTAGCCCGAATGGCAAGATGCCGTAAACCCACGAGGTCGCGACACCCGAAGGTGTGTGTTTCCGTCGACCCATCGGCAACTCTTCCCATCCGCCGGAGGAACCACGATGACCGCAAGCTCCACCCGTCGTACCACCGCCGCGCACTCCCGTCTTGCCGCGGTCGGTGCGATCGCGGTCGCAGGCGCCCTGCTGCTCACCGGCTGCGGTGACCAGACCAAGGACAACGGCTCCGGCAGCGCGTCCGCGGGCAGCGCCCCGCTGGCCGACAAGCTCCCCAAGGAGATCCGCGACAAGGGCACGATCAAGGTCGGTTCGGACATCGCCTACGCGCCGGTGGAGTTCAAGGACTCCTCCGGCAAGGTGGCCGGCCTGGACCCGGACCTCGCGGCGGCCATGGGCAAGCAGCTCGGCGTCACGTTCCAGTTCGACAACGGCACCTTCGACGCCCTGCTCACCGGTCTGCGCTCGGGCCGCTACGACCTGGCGATGTCGGCGATGACCGACAACAAGAACCGTCAGGAGGGCGTCGACCCCGACACGGGCAAGAAGGTCGGCGAGGGTGTCGACTTCGTCGACTACCTGACCGCCGGTGTCTCCATCTACACCCGCAAGGGCGACACCCGGGGCATCCAGGGCTGGTCGGACCTGTGCGGCAAGAAGCTCGCCGTCGAGCGCGGCACGGTCTCGGAGGACCTGGCCAAGCAGGAGAGCAAGAAGTGTCCGGGCGGCAAGAAGATCAACATCGAGGCCTTCGACGACGACCAGCAGTCCCAGACCCGGCTGCGCTCGGGCGGTGTGGACGCGGCCTCCTCGGACTTCCCGGTGGCCGCCTACGCGGTGAAGACCTCCGGCGGTGGCAAGGACTTCGAGACCGTCGGTCACCAGGTCGAGGCGGCGCCGTACGGCATCGCCGTGGCCAAGAAGGACACCCAGCTGCGGGACGCGCTGCGGGCCGCGATGGACGCGATCATCGCCAACGGCGAGTACCAGAAGATCCTCGAGAAGTGGGGCGCCCAGGACGGCGCCGTCAAGAAGTCCGTGATCAACGGCGGCAAGTGACCCGCTGACCTTTCGAGCGGCCACTGAGAGGCAACACCCGTGACTGACATCCACAAGACGGCCGGGGGGCCGGGCACTCCCCCGGCCGGGCCGGAGGCCATCAAGGCCATCCCCGTCCGGCACTACGGGCGATACGTTTCCGCCGTCATCGCCATCGCGCTCCTCGCCGCGATCGTCTACGCGTTCAGCCAGGGCCAGATCAACTGGAACGCGGTACCGGACTACTTCTTCGACCACCGGATCCTGACCGGTGTCGGCAAGACCCTCCTGCTGACGGTCCTGTCGATGCTGATCGGTATCGTCGGCGGCATCGTCCTCGCGGTGATGCGGCTGTCCAAGAACCCGGTGACCTCCTCGATCGCCTGGTTCTACATCTGGTTCTTCCGCGGCACCCCGGTCCTGGTCCAGCTGGTCGTCTGGTTCAACCTCGGCCTGGTCTTCCAGTACATCAACCTCGGCCCGGTCTACAAGGACCAGTGGTCGGACTTCATGACCCCGCTGCTGACCGCGCTGCTCGGCCTCGGCCTGAACGAGGCCGCGTACATGGCGGAGATCTGCCGTGCCGGTCTGCTCGCCGTCGACGAGGGACAGACCGAGGCCGCCCACGCGCTGGGCATGAGCCACGGCAAGACGCTGCGCCGGATCGTCATCCCGCAGGCCATGCGGGTGATCGTGCCGCCGACCGGCAACGAGGTCATCAACATGCTGAAGACCACCTCGCTGGTGTCGGTGGTCCAGTATCCCGAGCTGTTCCGCTACGCCCAGGACATCGGCCAGAACTCCGGGGCGCCGGTGGAGATGTACTTCCTCGCCGCCGCCTGGTACCTGATCATGACCTCGGTGCTGAGCGTGGGCCAGTACTACGTCGAGCGGTACTACGCCCGGGGCTCCAGCCGGAGCCTGCCGCCCACCCCGTGGCAGAAGATAAGGGCGCATCTGACGACCTTCTCGAGCAGGAAGGTCACGGCATGACCGACAAGCCGAACACGACGCAGGACGCCCCGGCGAAGGGGGCCGTCCCGATGGTGAAGGCGGAGGGCGTCCACAAGTCCTTCGGCCACGTCGAGGTGCTCAAGGGCATCGACCTGGAGGTGAAGCCGGGCGAGGTGTTCTGCCTCATCGGCCCCTCCGGCTCCGGCAAGTCGACCTTCCTGCGGTGCATCAACCACCTGGAGAAGGTCAACGCGGGCCGGCTGTACGTCGACGGGGAGCTGGTCGGCTACCGGCAGAAGGGCGAGAAGCTCTACGAGCTGAAGGACAGCGAGGTCGCCCGCAAGCGCCGGGACATCGGCATGGTCTTCCAGCGCTTCAACCTGTTCCCGCACATGACGGCCGCCGAGAACGTCATCGAGGCGCCGGTCCAGGTCAAGGGCGTCAGCCGGGCCCAGGCCAGGGAGCGCGCGATGCAGCTGCTGGAGCGGGTCGGCCTGTCCGACAAGGCCGGTAACTACCCCTCGCAGCTCTCCGGCGGGCAGCAGCAGCGGGTGGCGATCGCCCGGGCCCTCGCGATGGACCCGAAGCTGATGCTGTTCGACGAGCCGACCTCGGCGCTCGACCCGGAGCTGGTCGGTGACGTCCTGGACGTCATGCGCGACCTCGCCGAGTCCGGTATGACCATGGTCGTCGTCACCCACGAGATGGGTTTCGCCCGCGAGGTGGGCGACAGCCTGGTGTTCATGGACGGCGGTGTGGTGGTCGAGTCCGGCCGCCCCCGGGACGTCCTGACCAACCCCCAGCACGAGCGGACGCAGTCCTTCCTGTCCAAGGTGCTGTGAGGCTCCGGCCGCGGTGAGGCCTCGGTCGCGCCGAGGTCTCCGCCGCGGTGACGGTACGGCGTGGAAGGGCGGTACGGGACTCCCGTACCGCCCTTCCACGTGTCCGCCGGACGCGCCGCCGGGGTACGCGCGCCCCTGCCTACTTCACCGCCAGCAGCAAGGTGTCCGACGGCGAGCACCACACCGGGCGGGCCTCGCCGAAGCCCTTCTCCCGCAGCACCCGGGCGTGCCACGCCGCCGAGGGCATGTCACCGTCGGCGTGCTCGCCGTAGATCTCGAAGCGGCGGGCCGTCGGCGCGGCCAGTACCGGGTCCTCGGCGGCGACCCGCCACCACTCGGCCCAGTCCAGGGCGCCGCCCCGCTTGGCCTGGTCCATGCGCGCGTGCCGCTGGGCGCGCTCCGCCGCGTTGATCCGCGGTGTGCTCTCGTCGATCATGTGGTCGGCGTTCATGAAGACGCCGCCGTCCCGGACGAGCCGCGCGACCTGGCCGTAGAGGCCGGCGAGGGGGTCGCTGTGCAGCCAGTGCAGGGCCGTGGCGGTCAGCACGGCGTCGTAGGAGTCGTACGGCAGACCGGCCGGCCAGTCGGGGTCCTTCAGGTCGGCGGTGACGAAGGAGACGCGGTCGTCGCCGTCGAAGGTGCCGCGCGCGATGGCGAGCAGCGCCGGGTCGAGGTCGACGCCGGTGCTGGTGGCCCCGGGGAAACGGGCGAGCAGCCGGGCGGTGATGCTGCCGGTGCCGCACGCCAGGTCGAGCACGCGCGGGGCGGTGCCGACGAGCGCCTCGACCATGTCGAGCATGATCCGGAAGCGCTCCTCGCGGTCCGGCATGTACCACTCCTGCTGACGGTCCCAGCTCCGCTGCCAGGCCGCCCAGTCGGTTCCGGTGCTCGTGGTGCGTGTGGTCCCCGTGGTCATGGAACCCCCCTCTCCGCTTGCTCCGCGTAATACCCTGTATGCACGACCGGCTGTTACCCGACCGCAGACATGACCATAGAGCGCCACCGTAAGGACTACAAGTGGAACTGGCCTATTACTCGGATTACGCCGTCCGCCTCGTCAACAGCGAGGAGCCGGCCCGGGGCAAGGACTCCCTGACCTCGGTCGAGGCCGTCCGCGACCTCTTCGGCGCCAACGCGTCGGCGGCCCGGCGCGCCACCGACTCCGACGTCACGCGGTTCCGTTCGGTCCGGGCCCGGCTGCGCGCGGTCTTCGAGGCGGCCGACAAGAGCGACGAGACCCTCGCCGTGGACCTGTTGAACTCACTGCTGCTGGAGTTCCCGGTGAGCCCGCAGATCTCCGGGCACGACCACCGGGACGAGGACGGCCGCCCGCTGTGGCACATGCACCTGGCCGACCACCCCTCCAACGCCACCGCGGGCTACGCGGCGATCGCCGCGATGGGCCTCGCCTTCCACCTGACCTCGCACGGCGTGGACCGCCTCGGCCTGTGCGAGGCGTCCCCGTGCCGCAACGCCTACCTCGACACCTCCACCAACCGCTCCCGGCGCTACTGCTCCGACCGCTGCGCCACCCGCGCCAACGTGGCCGCCTACCGGGCCCGCAAACGCCTGGAGGCCGACGGGTCGCAGAACAGCGGCCGCGCGGCCGACAGCGCCCAGCGCGCCAGCGTCAGCGGCGAGCGCTGACCGGCCGGCCGGGGCCGGTACCTGAGCCACGCCCTGCCCAGGACGAGTTCGTCCGGCACCACCCCGTAGTCGGTGCTGTCCCCGCCCGCGTACGGGTTGTCCCCGAGCACCCACCAACCGCCCTCGCGCCGCTCCACGGCCCGCTTGACGACCAGCAGGTCCTGCTGGAACGGATGGCGCAGGACCACGATGTCCCCCGGCCGGACGACCGCGCCGTACCGCAGCAGCAGCCGGTCGCCGTGCCGGAGCGTGGGAACCATGGACGGTCCCGTCACCTCGGCCAGCCCCAAGGGCGCCACGGCCCTGCCCCCCTCGGTCTCCTGCGACGGCTCCGGCATCACCGGCACCTCCCCGGTCCGTTCCTCCACCAGTCTCAGTCTGACCCTGGACTTTTGCCCTAAGCCCTAGGGGGCACCCGAGAAAACGCCTTCCTCAGGGAGTAATGTCGCACCCGAGAAGACGATCACGAGGAAGGAATGCTCCATGCTTTCCCGCCTGTTTGCCCCCACAGTCAAGGTCAGCGCCCACTGCGACCTGCCCTGCGGCGTGTACGACCCGGCCCAGGCCCGCATCGAGGCGGACTCGGTCAAGGCCGTCCAGGAAAAGATGGCCGGCAACGACGACCCGCACTTCCAGGCGCGTGCCACTGTCATCAAGGAGCAGCGCGCGGAGCTCGCCAAGCACCACGTCTCCGTGCTCTGGAGCGACTACTTCAAGCCCCCGCACTTCGAGAAGTACCCCGAACTGCACCAGCTGGTCAACGACACCCTGAAGGCCCTCTCGGCCGCCAAGGCGTCCACCGACCCGGCGACGGGCCAGAAGGCGCTGGACTACATCGCCCAGATCGACAAGATCTTCTGGGAGACCAAGAAGGCGTGATCTTTCCGCGCGCCTTCTGACCCGCGGCTTCCTTGACCGCGGCGTCTCCCTGCCCGCACCCGGTCCCCAGCTCGCCGAGAACGGCGTACCGAAGGGCCGGGTGCGGGCCTTTTCGCCCGGGGACGGAACCGGGGCGACCCGGGGAGGTCGTGTCGTGCGGCGCTGTGCGAAGCTGGCGGAATGACCGTCCTGGAGGACCTCAGACGGCTGCGCCGGGTGCGCGACCGCATGGACCGCGAGTACGCCGAACCGCTCGACATGAGCGAGCTGGCCCGCGACGCCCTGATGTCCCCCGGCCACTTCCAGCGCAGCTTCCGCAAGGCCTTCGGCGAAACCCCGTACACCTATCTGATGACCCGGCGGATCGAGCGGGCCAAGGCGCTGCTGCGCCGGGGCGACCTCACCGTGACCGAGGTCTGCCTCGCCGTCGGCTGTACCTCCCTCGGCTCCTTCAGCTCACGCTTCACCGAGCTGGTCGGCGAGACACCGAGCGCCTACCGGGCCCGCGACCACGAGGCGAGCGCGGTGATCCCGTCCTGTGTGGCCCGAACCTTCACCCGCCCGCGCCGGCGTCCGTACTGACCGCCGCGCCTCCTCGAGACCGACCGCTGCGACCGTTGCCGGCCCGTCGCGCCCGACCTTCGCGTCCGACCCTCGCGTCCGACCGTTGCGCAAGGTGGCCCGCGGCGGCCTAGCGTGGCCCCATGGACGTGAAACTCAAGCAGTGTTTCATCGCGGTGGACGACCATGACAAGGCCCTGGCCTTCTATCGTGACGTGCTCGGCCTGGAGGTCCGCAACGACGTGGGCTTCGAGAACATGCGGTGGGTGACCCTGGGCTCGCCACTCCAGCCGGACGTGGAGATCGTGCTGGAGCCGCCCGGCGCGAACCCGGACGCCTCGCCCGCCGACCGGCAGATGATGGCCGAACTGCTCGCCAAGGGCATGCTGCGCGGCGTCATCTTCACCACCGCGGACTGCGACGCGCTCTTCGAGCGGGTACGGGAGTCGGGCGCGGACGTGTTGCAGGAGCCGACGGACCAGCCGTACGGAGTGCGCGACTGCGCCTTCCGGGACCCGGCGGGCAACCAGTTGCGCTTCCTCCAGCGGCCCGCCCGGTGAAGTCCCCACGGCCTGGGGTGACTTCGCGCCTACACTTCCCGGCGTGATCATTCGCTGGACCCATGCCTTCATCGACCGGCCCGCCGCGACGCTGGCCGAGGCGCGCGCGTTCTGGACGGCCGTCACCGGCACCCGGGTGTCCGAACCCCGCGGCGACGCGGGTGAGTTCGTGACACTGCTGCCCGACGCGACCGGCGGGGCGGACGCCTGCGTCAAGCTGCAAGGCGTCGCCGAGGGAGAGGGCGGCGCGCATGTCGACCTCTGCGCCGAGGATGTGCGAGGGCTGGTCCAGGGTGCCCGCGAACTGGGCGCCGACCTCGTGACGGACCACGGCGACTGGGCCGTACTGCGCTCACCGGCGGGCGAGTTGTTCTGCGCCGTGCCCTGGCAGGGGGAGAGGGGCCGGCCGCCGGTGGTCGCGGGCAGTCGCCTGGACCAGGTGTGTCTCGACATCCCACCGTCCCGCTACGACGCCGAGACCGCGTTCTGGGCCCGGCTCACCGGGTGGGAGCGGCTGGTGGGCTCCCGGCCGGAGTTCACCGTGCTGAAGCCGCCCGCCGGGCTGCCCGTACGGCTGCTGCTGCAACGCCTCGACGAGGAGCGTCCGGCCCGCGCGCATCTCGACCTCGCCTGCGCGGACATCCCGGCGGTCCGCCGCGCCCACGAGCGGCTCGGGGCGGTCGCGGTGGGCGGTGGCCCGCACTGGACGGTACTGCGCGATCCGGCCGGCGGCACGTACTGCCTCACCGGCCGGGACCCGGAGACGGGTGTCCTACGGGACGGCGATCAGGGCGACACCGACGCCTCGGCGCACTGAGGCGCCGGTCCGGCGGACGGTTCCCCGATCCCCGCCGTCGGGCGCGGCGGACAGCCGGGGCGCTCCGGTGGCCGAGGCTCGCCGATCAGGTCCGGCCGGGGCGACGTACCATTCGCGTCCCGCCAGACGTACGGGCCCTTGGGCCGGGCGTCCTCCTGGAGCACCAGCGTGAGTGCTCCCCCGGCGGAGACGGCCACCACCCACGCCGTCACCGCCCAGCGCCACCACCCGCGGCGGCGCGCACCCGCCGCCCCGGTCATCCCCAGGGTTCCACTTCCACCACGGCGTCCACCGGCACCGGCCCGTACACGTGCGGGAACTCCTCCCCGCCCGGCCGCAGCGCCTCGTACTTCACCGGGACCCCGACCCTGGCCGGGTCGACGACGAGGACGACCAGTTCGTCCGGCCCCGCGTAGTCGCCGTACAGGAGAGCGGCGATCCGCGGGAGCTGCTCACGGGTGGAGAAGTGGATGAACCCCTCCTCCTGAAGGGTGCGGCCGCGTGTCGATATCTCGTAGGCGCCGCGCTCGCGTGCCGCCTCCCACAGGGCGCGTTCGGTGACATGGAAGATGCGGGGTAGTTTCGGCATGCGGCCACGCTACGACGCCGGCCGGGCGGAGCGGACCGGCTGCGGCGCTTTCTCGACATGGGCCGGCCGTCGGCCCGGTGTCGGTCCCCGTGTCAGTCGGGATGCCCGGGCCGTGGCCCCGTGGCCGGGGGGACCGGGGGGTCGGCGTGCACCGGGGCTGCGGGCGCCTCGCGGTCCGCTCGGGTCGCGCAGGCCGGGTTGCGGCAGGGGCCGGGGCCCCAGACCGGTACCCAGGCGCCGAGGGTCTTGTGCCGCCGGACCACCGTTTCGACGGGCTGTCCACAACCGGGACAGACGGATTCCTCCCTGTCCATGCCCCCAGCGTAGAGCGGTCACGGGGTCGGTGCTCGCCGGCATCCGCCGCGGCACGCTCGGCGCTTTCCCGTTCACGTCCGCGCACGGCCTCGACGGGGACAGGCCGTCGACGACGATCCCGACGCTCGGCCGGCCCGGCGGTGGGCCCCGCACCCTGTGGGACGGTGCGGGGCCCGCTCCGCCACCGGCCGGCAGCGCTCAGCCGCTGCGCCGGGTCACGAACTCGGCGAGCGCCAGCAGGCCGCCCGCCGCCTCGGGGTCGGGGACCGCGCAGGCCAGTTCCTGCATGGCGCGGGCCATCCGGTCGGCGGCTTCGGCCTGCGCCCAGTCCCGGCCGCCGGCCCGCTCCACGGCCTGTGCCGTGCGGGCGATCTCCCCGGCCGCGTCCGCCTCTTCCTTCCGGTAGGGCTTGGCGTACAGCTCGGCCAGTTCGGCCGCCGCCGGGGTGCCGGAGGTGAGCGCCGCCACCACCGGCAGGGACTTCTTGCGGGCCGCGAGATCCGCGCCGACCGGCTTGCCGGTGTGCCGCGAGTCCCCCCATATGCCGATGACGTCGTCGATCAGCTGGAAGGCGAGCCCCGCCTGCCGGCCGAAGCCGTCCAGCGCGGCGACCTCCTCGTCACCGGCGCCCGCGTACAGCCCGCCGAGGGCACAGGCGCAGCCCAGCAGCGCCCCGGTCTTGGCCTCGGCCATGACGAGCACCTCGTCGAGGGCGACCTCGCCCGGGAGGCGGGTCTCCAGGGCCGTGTCGGTGTGCTGGCCGGCGCACAGCTCCATGACGCAGGCCGTGAGCCGGACCGCCGCAGGGCGGGAGGCCGGGTGCGGATCCTCGGCGAGCAGCCGGAGGGCGAGCGCCTGCATGGCGTCCCCGGAGAGGATCGCGTCGGGGTCGCCGAACACGGTCCAGGCCGTGGGCCGGTGCCGTCGGGAGGTGTCCCGGTCCATCACGTCGTCGTGCAACAAGGTGAAGTTGTGGACCAGTTCGACCGCCGCCGCGGCCCGGACGGCCGCCGCCCGGGCCGGAGGGCCACCCAGCGCGGTGGCGGCGGCAAGGACCAGCGCGGGCCGTATCGCCTTGCCGGCGTTGGCGGTCGCCGCGGTGCCGTCCGCGTGCAGCCAGCCGAAGTGGTAGAGCGCGACCCGGCGCATCGAGGGAGGCAGCGACTCGATCGCGGCGCGCAGCTCCGGGTCGACCAGGGCACGCGTGCGCTCCAGCAGTGCCGCCGCCTCCGTCCCGTCGAGCGGGCCGGCGCCACCGTCTCCTGCCCCCTTTCCCCGGTCCCCCGCCGTGCCGGGGCGCGGCACGGCGGGGGCTCGCTGTCCCGCCTTCGTCGTCGGTGGCCCCGTCTCCGTCATGAACTCGGCCATGCCTCCCCCTCGCCGGGTCCGCGGACGCCGGCGTTCTCGGACCGGCCGGCCGAGCACCCCGGGGTCGGACCGGCCCCGGCGGGCAAGAACGCGGCCGTGACGTGTGGAAACGTCACCTCCACCGGCCGATCTCCACGTTCTCCAGCACACCGAGCGCATCCGGCACCAGGACGGCGGCGGAGTAGTAGGCCGTCACCAGGTACTTGATGATCGCCTGCTCGTTGATGCCCATGAACCGGACGGACAGGCTCGGTTCGATCTCGTCCGGGATGCCGGACTGCCTGAGGCCGATGACACCCTGCTCCGCCTCGCCGGTACGCATGGCGATGATGGAGGTCGTGCGGGCCTCGCTGATCGGGATCTTGTTGCACGGGTAGATCGGCACACCGCGCCAGGTGGGGATGCGGTTGCCGGCCACGTCGACCGTCTCCGGGACCAGGCCCCGCTTGTTCAGCTCGCGGCCGATCGCGGAGATGGCGCGCGGGTGGGCCAGAAGCAGCTTGGTACCCCGGCGGCGGCTGAGCAGCTCGTCCAGGTCGTCCGGGCTGGGCACGCCGTCGTGCGGCTGGATCCGCTGGTCGTACTCGCAGTTGTTGAGGAGACCGAACTCCCGGTTGTTCACCAGCTCGTGCTCCTGGCGCTCCTTGAGCGCCTCGACCGTGAGCCGCAACTGCTGCTCGGTCTGGTTCATCGGCTGGTTGTACAGGTCGGCTACGCGCGAGTGGATGCGCAGGACGGTCTGGGCGATGCTCAGTTCGTACTCACGCGGCCGGGGCTCGTAGTCCACGAAGGTGTGCGGGATGTCGGGCTCGCCGGAGTGACCGGCGGCCAGGGCGACTTCCTTCTCGCCGTACTTGTTGGTCCGCTGCTCGGGGATCGCGCGCACCTGCTCGAGGTGTTCCCGCAGCGAGTCCGACCGCTCCGCCACCTGCTCGAAGTCCTGCCGGCTGAGGATCAGCACGGTGGTCGCGGTGTCCGCGCGGGCGGTGAACTCCCAGATGGCGTCCGGGTCGATCAGCGACTGCTCGCCGAAGTAGGCGCCGTCGGCCAGGACTCCGAGGACCGCGTCGTCCCCGTACGGGCCCGTGCCGACCTTCTCCACCCTTCCGTGGGCGAGCAGGTACACCTCGTCGGTCTGGTTTCCGAAGTCGGCGATCACCTCGCCCGGCGCGAAGTCGCGCTGGCGGCAGCGCCGGGCCAGCTCCGTCAGCACCTCCTCGTCCTCGTAGGACCGCAGGGCCGGCAGCTCACCGAGTTCGGCCGGGATGACCTCCACCTGGTCCCCGGTCTTCACGAAGGTGATGCGGCCGTCACCGACGGCGTACGTCAGGCGCCGGTTCACCCGGTACGTGCCGCCCTGGACGTCCACCCAGGGGAGTGAGCGCAGCAGCCAGCGGGAGCTGATCTCCTGCATCTGCGGAACGGACTTGGTGGTGGTGGCCAGGTTCCGCGCCGCCGCCGTCCCGAGGGACTGCTGCGCCTTGCCCTGCTCCGTGCGGACCTCTTCGCCTACCGACATAAGGAAACGCCCTCCCATGTTTGCCGGTGCCGCATCACACACCGGTCTCGCGACCAAGCCTTCCATCACGGAACGTGCGCACACCATTACCCGAACGAGCGGGAATGGATCATCACACGACTGGGCAGAAAGAGGGACTTGTTCCAGGGCACCCCGGTCGTCCGACCTGTCCGGATCGGCTCGCACAACGTGCGAACAATGTGGTCCGACACGTCCGTTTTCGGTAGGAAGCAGCGGTACGAGAGGGCCGCGATCGGCGGTCGTCGGCACGGCACGGCACGAAGGAGTCGGTCATGGCCCCACCCATGTCCGCGAGTGAGTTCCTGGACGCGCTCCGGACGGAGGGCGCCACGGTCGTCGAGGTCGGCGACTGGCGGCACCACAACCGCAACCACAAGGGGCCCTGGGGGCCCGTCCACGGAGTGATGATCCATCACACGGCGACCAGGGGCGGCGCGCCCACGGTGGAGGTCTGCCGGGATGGGCGGCCGGATCTGCCCGGCCCGCTGTGCCACGGCGTGATCACCAAGGACGGCACGGTCCACCTGGTCGGCTACGGCCGCGCCAACCACGCCGGCCTGGGCGACGACGAGGTCCTGCGCGCGGTCATCGCCGAGAAGGGGCTGCCGTCGGACAACGAGGCGAACACCGACGGCAACCGGCACTTCTACGGCTTCGAGTGCGAGAACCTGGGCGACGGCGAGGACCCCTGGCCCGAGGCGCAGCTGGACGCGATCGAGCGGGCCGCCGCCGCGGTGTGCCGCCTCCACGGGTGGACGCAGCGGTCGGTCATCGGGCACCTGGAATGGCAGCCGGGCAAGGTGGATCCGCGGGGGTTCACGATGGCATGGCTACGGCACCGCATCGCGGAACGCCTGAAGGGGTAACGGCCGGCGAGCGGCCCACGGAGACGGCGTCGACCGCGGGACGGCCAGGCCGCCGCTTCCTCCCTGTGCGGCGCTCGAAGCGGCCTCCCGGAGACGGCCGCCGGGGCGAGGGACGACGGCCGGGCGTGCGGGGGACAATGGAGGGGTGTGCAGTGCCGCCCGGCTCCTCCCCCGGCTCCCCTCCCCCCTTCAGGAGGTGTGCGACGACCGCTTCGACCGTCGTGGTCTGCGTCTGCTGCTCAAGCGGGACGATCTGATCCACCCGGAGCTGATCGGCAACAAGTGGCGCAAGCTGGCGCCGAACATCGAGGCGGCCGCCGGGCGCCCTCTCCTCACCTTCGGCGGGGCGTACTCCAACCATCTGCGGGCCACCGCCGCCGCGGGTCGTCTGCTCGGCTTCCCGACGGTCGGTGTGGTGCGCGGCCAGGAGCTGGCCGACCGCCCGCTGAACTCCTCCCTCGCCCGGTGCGTGGCCGACGGCATGCGCCTGTGCTTCGTCGACAGGTCGACGTACCGCCGCAAGAGCGAGCCCGGGACGCTGGCCGCCGTGCTGCGCTCGGCCGGCGCCGAGGAGGCGTACGTCGTCCCGGAGGGCGGCAGCAACACCGCGGCCGTGCACGGCTGCCGCGCCCTGGGCGAGGAGTTGCGCGACCACGCCGACGTCGTCGCCGTCGCCTGTGGCACCGGCGGCACGCTCGCGGGCCTGGCCGCGGGCCTCCGCGCCGAGCAGCGCGCCCTCGGCGTCCCGGTGCTCAAGGGCGGCTTCCTGGAGGCGGACACCCGGTCCCTGCAAGAACGTGCCTTCGGTGCCCGCACCGGCTCCTGGTCCCTCGACGACCGCTTCCACTTCGGCGGCTACGCCCGTACGCCCCCCGAACTCGAGGCGTTCGCACAGGACTTCGAAGGACGCCACGGTCTGCCCGTCGAGCGTCTCTATGTCGCCAAGCTGCTCTACGCGCTGACCACCCTCGCGGCGGAGGGTGCCTTCGCGCGCGGGACGACGATCGCCGCGGTCCTCACGGGCCGGCCGTTCCCCTAGCCCCGACTATCCCGCCTCCTATCCAGCCTCCCGGTACGCCGCCGCCTCCTCCAGGTCCAGCCGGCGCAGCAGGACGCGCAGCATCTCGTCGTCGATGTAGCGGTGGTCGCGCAGTCTGACGAAGACCTCGCGTTCGGCGCTGATCATCTCGCGGGACAGCCGGCGGTAGGTGTCGTCCACGGACTCCCCGGTGACCGGGTTGGTCTGGCCGAGGCGCTCCCAGACGGCGTTGCGGCGGCGCTCCAGGGCCTGGCGCAGCCGGTCGGCGAGCGGCGGGGGCAGGTCGTTGCGCTCGTCGGAGAGGAGTTCGTCGAGGCGGGTGTCGGCGGCCCGGGAGGCCTGGGCCTGGGCGTTGGCCTCGGCGAGCGTCTCGGCCTGCCGGTCGCGGCCGGGGAAGCGCAGCAGGCGGATCAGCGGGGGCAGGCTCAGTCCCTGGACGACCAGCGTGCCGATGACGGTGGTGAAGGTCAGGAACAGGATCAGACTGTGCTGCGGGAAGGGCCGGCCGCCGTGCACGGTGAGCGGGATGGAGAAGGCGATGGCCAGGGAGACCACGCCCCGCATCCCGGCCCAGCCGGTCACCATCGCACCCCGCCAGGTCGGGTTGTCCTCGCGTTCCCGGATGCGCTTGGACAGCAGCCGGGGCAGGAAGGCCGCGGGATAGACCCAGATGAACCGGGTCAGGACGACGACCACGAAGAGCACGACGGCGTACCCGACGGCCGCCGCGACCTCGTGCGCGCCGAGGCCCTTGAGGACGACAGGCAGTTGCAGGCCGATCAGGGCGAAGACCGCCGACTCCAGGATGAAGGCGACCATCTTCCACACCGCTTCCTCCTGGAGTCGGGTGGCGAAGTCGACCTCCCACGCGCGGTGGCCCAGGTACAGGGCGACGACCACGACCGCGAGGACTCCGGAGGCGTGCAACTGCTCGGCGACTCCGTAGGCGACGAACGGGATGAGCAGGGAGAGGGTGTTCTGCAGGAGCGGTTCCCTCAGATGCGTACGCAGCCAGTGCAGGGGCGCCATGAGGACGAGCCCGACGCCGACGCCGCCGACCGCGGCGATCAGGAACTCGCGGATGCCGCCCGCCCAGGTCGCGCCCTCGCCGACGGCGGCGGCCAGGGCCACCTTGTACGCGGTGATCGCGGTGGCGTCGTTCAGCAGCGACTCGCCCTGCAGGATGGTGGTGATGCGGGACGGCAGTCCGACCCGGCGCGCGATCGCCGTCGCGGCCACCGCGTCCGGGGGCGCCACGACCGCGCCCAGCACCAGCGCGGCGGTCAGCGGCATCCCGGGGATGATCAGATAGGCGGCCCAGCCGACGGCGAACGTCGCGAAGAGCACATAGCCAACCGACAGCAGTGCCACCGGTCTCAGCTGGGCCCGCAGGTCGAGGTAGGAGCTGTCGCTGGCCGAGGTGTAGAGCAGCGGCGGCAGCAGCAGCGGCAGGACCACTTCGGGGTCGAGGGTGTAGTCGGGGATCCCGGGCACGTAGGCGACCACCAGGCCGACCGCGACCAGGAGCAGCGGTGCGGGGACGGGGCTGCGCCGGGCCGCCCCCGCGACCGCGGCGCTGCCCGCCACCAGCAACAGCAGCGGCATCACGTCCATCGTTTTCTCCCACCCTCGTTTTTCGCGCGGCCACCCGCACACCCGTCGTAATCTGGCAATCATGAAACAGTGCACGCATGCCGACGCGCTGCCGCACCCGGAGCCGGACCCGCTGAACGAGACCTGCCCGGAGTGCCTGCGGGACGGCACACACCCCGTGCAGCTGCGGCTCTGTCTGTCCTGCGGCCATGTCGGCTGCTGCGACTCCTCGCCGGGGCGGCACGCCACGGAGCACCACGCGGTGTCCGGTCACCCGGTGATGCGGACCTACGAGCCGGGCGAGGACTGGCGGTGGTGCTTCGTCGACCATGTCCTTGTCTGAGCAGGCGACCGGATGGGGACGCCCGCTCGAGCACCCGGGCGGATGACCACGCCGCCGGATGAGCACGCCGGCCGCCGACTCGCCGTGGTCCGGGCACGCCCGCGACCGGCCCGCGCCGCCGCCCGCTCGTCCCACGCTCCCGCCCGCGGTGTTTTCGTGTGACACTGCAAGTGGCCGCCGCCGACACCGCAAGTGGCCGCCGTGGCGGGACGGTTCGAGCATCCGACGGCTGGGTACGTCAACCCGGCGCGCGCTCTTCCCATTTGGGCCCGCGGAACCTCTAGACACGGAGCGTATCCACAGCTTTACTGTGAGTGACGCCAGGGGGTCGGGGGCCCTAGGACAGGAACGTCCGGGGCGCGATAGCGTCACCGCGGAACCACATACGCGTTACCCCGGGGGGCGACCCTCGGCCCCGTAGAGCTTGTACCACCATGGAGGTGAGGGTGTCCCAGATCGCAGGCGAGCCCGCGACGAACCAGGACTTCGTGGAAGTCCGGCTTCCGGCCGCGGGTGCCTACCTGTCGGTGCTGCGGACGGCCACGGCCGGTCTTGCGGCCCGCTTGGACTTCACCCTGGACGAGATCGAGGACCTGCGCATCGCCGTCGACGAGGCCTGCGCGATCCTGCTTCAGCAGGCGGTGCCCGGCTCCGTGCTCAGCTGTGTCTTCCGGCTTGTCGACGACTCGCTGGAGGTCACGGTGTCGGCGCCGACCACCGACGGCCACGCGCCCTCGCGGGACACCTTCGCGTGGACCGTGCTGTCGGCCCTCGCGGGCAAGGTCTCGTCCGCCGTAGACGAGGACAAGACCGTGTCGATCAGCCTCTACAAACAGCGCGGCGCGGGCCCCGGGCCGGCGTGAGGAACGGGGACGGTCCGGTGCGGGACGAAGAGCGTGGCACACGCGAGCTGCCGACCGGGGACGGGGGAGCCCCCTGGTCCGGAGCCGAGGCGTCCGGGGAAGCCCCCCTGGACGGTTCCCGGCGCATGGCGGACGGCATCGACGGCATCCCCGAGCAGGCCAGGCCACACCCCGAGGGCGACCCCGCGGGGGACGGCACCGAGAGTGCCGTGCGGGGCACTCCTTCGCCGGGGCGCGAGGGGGCCGCTCCCGCCGGCCGCGCCGACGCGGGGGCGCGGGGAAGGGCTACGGGCGGGACGATGAGCGAGCACGAGCGCAACGCGGAGGACGACGCGCCGGCCAAGGAGGTCGTGCGGGCAGTGCACACCCCGCACGACCGCAGTGGGGCGCGGGCGATGTTCGTCGAGCTGCGCAAGCTGAACGCGGGCAGCGCGCAGTACGCGGAACTGCGCAACCAGCTGGTCCGTATGCATCTGCCGCTCGTCGAGCACCTGGCACGCCGTTTCCGCAACCGCGGCGAGCCGCTGGACGACCTCACCCAGGTCGCCACGATCGGACTCATCAAGTCCGTCGACCGCTTCGACCCGGAGCGTGGCGTGGAGTTCTCCACGTACGCCACCCCGACCGTCGTCGGCGAGATCAAGCGGCACTTCCGGGACAAGGGCTGGGCGGTCCGCGTGCCGCGCCGGCTGCAGGAGCTGCGGCTCGCGCTGACCACGGCGACGGCCGAGCTGTCCCAGCTGCACGGCCGCTCCCCCACGGTCCACGAGCTGGCCGAGAAGCTCGCCATCTCCGAGGAGGAGGTCCTGGAGGGCCTGGAGTCCGCGAACGCGTACTCCACCCTGTCGCTGGACGTCCCCGACACCGACGACGAGTCTCCGGCGGTCGCCGACACCCTCGGCGCCGAGGACGAGGCGCTGGAGGGCGTGGAGTACCGCGAGTCCCTCAAGCCGCTGCTGGAGGATCTGCCGCCGCGCGAGAAGCGGATCCTGTTGCTGCGTTTCTTCGGGAACATGACCCAGTCGCAGATCGCGCAGGAGGTCGGCATCTCGCAGATGCACGTCTCGCGGCTGCTCGCCCGCACGCTGGCCCAGCTGCGCGAGAAACTCCTCGTCGAGGAGTGAGCCCTACCGGGCCCGGCCCGGTCCCTTGATCCCGAGGGCCCGGGTCGTCTCGCCGTTGACGAGGAGCACCAGCGCCGCCACGGCGACCACCCCCAGCGCGATTCCGGCCGGGATCGCCATGCTGTCGGCCTGGAGCAGGTTGTAGGCCACCGGCAGGGCCATGAGCTGAGTGATCACGGCCGGACCACGGCTCCAGCCGCGGCGCAGCAGCAGCCCGCGCGCGGCGAGCAGCGGCAGCAGCGCGAGCACGACCAGCGTGATGCCCAGGGTCACGGCCTGCTGCCGGTCGTCGGGGTCGCCGGCGACGCCGAGGACGAGCACCCACAGGCCGCCGGCCAGCAGGGCGAGTCCCTCGATCCCGGCGAGCGCGGCCGCGTACGTCAGCCGCCGGGGGCGCGGCGCGGCGGTGGCCGTCTCTGCGCCGTCCGCGGAGTCCTGGGCGTGGTTCTGCTCGCTGCTCACCCCAGCAGGGTAGCTCTCGGCCGCCGGGGCCCCCGCCCGTGCCCCGGACCCCGGTGTCCGCGCGTGTCCAGGCTCACGCCCGCCTCTCTTACCGGATCCCTACCTCGGTCTGGGCCGGGTACCACCCAGTAGGTACGCTGCCATGCATGCGTGCACTCCTCGTGGTCAACCCAGCGGCAACCACCACAAGCGCACGCAGGCGTGACGTCCTGACCCACGCGCTGGCGAGCGAGATGAAGCTGGAGGCGGTCACCACCGAGTACCGCGGCCACGCGCGCGATCTGGGCCGGCAGGCGGCGGAGAGCGACGACATCGACATGGTGGTGGCGCTCGGCGGGGACGGCACGGTCAACGAGGTGGTCAACGGCCTCCTGCACGCCGGCCCCGCCCCGGAGCGGCTGCCCGGCCTCGCCGTCGTCCCCGGTGGTTCCACGAACGTCTTCGCCCGGGCCCTGGGCTTGCCCAACGACCCCGTCGAGGCGACCGGCGCCCTGCTGGACGCCCTGCGCGAGGGCCGGGAGCGGGTCGTCGGACTGGGACTGACCTCCGGGACGCCCGGCACCGAGGACGAGGCGGTTCCCGACCGCTGGTTCACCTTCAACGCCGGGCTCGGCTTCGACGCGGGGGTGGTGGGCCGGGTCGAGCAGCAGCGCGAGCGCGGCAGGAAGTCGACGCACGCGCTGTATGTACGGCAGGTGATCCGGCAGTTCCTCGGCGAGCCGAACCGCCGGCACGGCGGCATCACGTTGGAGCGGCCCGGCGCGGACCCGGTCGAGGACCTCGTGGTGGCCATAGTCTCGAACACGTCCCCCTGGACGTATCTCGGCAATCGCCCTATGTACACGTCACCTAAGGCCTCGTTCGATACCGGCATCGACGTGCTCGGTCTCAGCCGTCTGTCGACCGCCGCTGCTGCCCGGTATGGCACCCAGTTGCTCACTTCGTCCCCCGAGCGCGGACCCCAGGGCAGGCATGCCCTCTCCCTGCACGATCTGGACCGGTTCACCTTGCATTCGAAGGCGCCTCTCCCCCTTCAGATGGACGGTGACCACCTGGGGCTGCGAACCAGCGTGACGTTCACAGGCGTACGCCGCGCACTGCGTGTGATTGTGTGAGCGGAACGGGCCAAACTCCTTTCACTCGAACGTTTAGGCCAGGATCCACCCCATGGAAGTACGGCTGTGACCCAGTCGACACCGAGGAATCAAAAAAAACTTTCCGGAAGGGGTTGTATCCGCCGCTGAGGTTTGCGAGTCTCTACGTGGCGATCGGGACAGCCCGCAACACCGGCATCCACTGATCACCAGAACCCCTCTTCAAACCAAGGACCACGCCGGGGAAGACTCGGCGGTCGGCCCTTCACTTGTTGAGGGATTCGTGAAAGCGTTCACATTCACAAGCAACTTGCACGTAATACCAAGGAGAGGTAGCAGCCATGGACTGGCGTCACAACGCCGTTTGCCGCGAGGAAGACCCCGAGCTCTTCTTCCCCATCGGCAACACCGGTCCTGCGCTGCTGCAGATCGAGGAAGCCAAGGCCGTCTGCCGTCGCTGCCCGGTGATCGAGCAGTGTCTGCAGTGGGCGCTCGAGTCCGGTCAGGACTCCGGCGTCTGGGGTGGTCTCAGCGAGGACGAGCGTCGCGCGATGAAGCGCCGTGCCGCCCGCAACCGGGCTCGCCAGGCCTCCGCCTGACAGTCCCACCCCTGTTGTTGACGGCCTGAGCTTGGCGGCGCGTGTGCCTCACGGCATTACTTCGTGGACAGCGAGTACGCATCTCCCGCCCCCGAGTCGCAGCGCGCAGTACCCCCGATGCGCATAGCTTCGAGTGTGAGCCCCGGACCACCGAGTGGTCCGGGGCTCAATGCTGTCCGGGGCGGGATCCGTACCGGGCCCGCTCCGGGCGCGCCTACTTCTGCGCCCGCACCGGAAGGTCCAGAACCACCCGGGTCCCCCGCCCGGGCGCCGGGACCATGTCGAACGTGCCGCCCAACTCGCCCTCCACCAGCGTCCGTACGATCTGCAGGCCGAGGTTGCCCGAGCGGTGCGGGTCGAAGCCCTCGGGCAGGCCGACGCCGTCGTCCTGGACGGTGACCAGGAGGCGGTTCTCCTTCGCGGTGCCGCCGCGGACCGCGCAGACCTCGACCGTACCGGTGTCGCCCTCGCGAAAGCCGTGCTCCAGCGCGTTCTGCAGCACCTCGGTGAGGACCATCGACAACGGGGTGGCGACCTCGGCGTCGAGTATCCCGAACCGCCCGGTGCGCCGGCCGGTCACCTTGCCCGGCGAGATCTCCGCGACCATCGCCAGCACCCGGTCGGCGATGTCGTCGAACTCCACGCGCTCGTCCAGGTTCTGAGACAGCGTCTCATGCACGATCGCGATCGAGCCGACCCGGCGCACGGCCTCCTCCAGCGCCTCTCGGCCGCGCTCGGAATCGATGCGCCGGGCTTGCAGCCGCAGCAGGGCGGCGACCGTCTGAAGGTTGTTCTTCACCCGGTGGTGGATCTCCCGGATGGTCGCGTCCTTGGTGATCAGTTCGCGTTCCCGGCGCCGCAGTTCGGTCACGTCCCGGCACAGCACCAGCGAACCGATGCGGGTGCCCTTGGGCTTGAGCGGGATGGTCCGGAACTGGATCACCCCGTCGTGGGCCTCGATCTCGAACTCGCGCGGCGCCCAGCCGCTGGCCACCTTGGCGAGCGCCTCGTCCACCGGGCCCCGGGTCGGGGCCAGTTCGGCCGTCGTCTGCCCGAGGTGGTGGCCGACCAGGTCGGCGGCGAGGCCGAGGCGGTGGTAGGCGGACAGCGCGTTCGGGGAGGCGTACTGGACGATGCCGTCCGCGTCCAGCCGGATCAGACCGTCGCCGGCGCGCGGCGAGGCGTCCATGTCCACCTGCTGGTCGGGAAGGGGGAAGGAGCCGGCCGCGATCATCTGCGCGAGGTCCGAGGCGCTCTGCAGATAGGTGAGCTCCAGCCGGCTCGGGGTACGGACGGTGAGCAGGTTGGTGTTGCGGGCAATCACGCCGAGGACGCGGCCCTCACGCCGGACGGGGATGGACTCGACCCGTACGGGGACCTCCTCGCGCCACTCCGGATCGCCCTCGCGCACGATCCGGCCCTCGTCCAGCGCCGCGTCCAGCATCGGCCGGCGGCCGCGCGGGACGAGATGGCCGACCATGTCGTCCTGGTAGGACGTCGGGCCGGTGTTGGGGCGCATCTGCGCCACCGAGACGTACCGGGTGCCGTCGCGGGTGGGGACCCACAGGACCAGGTCGGCGAAGGAGAGGTCGGAGAGCAGCTGCCACTCCGAGACCAGCAGGTGGAGCCACTCGAGGTCGGAGTCGTCGAGAGCCGTGTGCTGGCGTACGAGTTCGTTCATGGAGGGCACGTGTGCGAGCGTACCCGGGGCCTTGCGGGTGGCCGAAAAACACCCGCGGGCCGCGGCGCCTGGAAGGGACCCTCAGCCCTCCCGGCACCGCAGCCCGGAGCATCATCGGCCGCGGGGTGTGCGGTCCCGTCCGGCCGAAGGTCGAGGAGCCGGGGCAGTCAGGGCAGAGAGCTCCGGATCCTCGGTCCGCCTTCCTGTGCGGGGAAGACGGAGGCTTGTTCAGTTGGATTGTGGACTAGACCACGTAGGCGTGTCCATGGTGCGACAGTCACCGCGACGGTGACATCGAGGAATGGCACGCGATGCCACGCAGCCTAGCCCGCGCCGGTCGGTCGTGGGGCCGGATGGACGGGGCAATTTCCACGAGCGACCGTCCTCCCGCCCGGGCATCGACCCCGGCCGGCGAGGCGGCGCGAACTCTGCGTGCACCCCTCCGTCGAACACCGATTCTGTTAGATTGGTCTAAACCACAGAGACGCACAGAGCCCTCTTCAGAACGGCAGGCCCAGCGTGGAAGTTGTCATCGTTCCGGACGCCGCGGCGGGCGGCGAGCTGATCGCCGAGGCAATGGCCCAGCTGCTGCGACGCAAGCCCGACGCCCTGCTCGGCGTGGCCACCGGCTCCACCCCGCTGCCCATCTACCAGGCGCTGACCACCAAGGTGCGCTCCGGCGCCGCGGACACCTCGCGGGCACGGATCGCGCAGCTCGACGAGTACGTGGGGCTGCCCGCCGACCACCCCGAGTCCTACCGCTCGGTGCTGCGCCGGGAGGTGCTGGAGCCGCTCGGCATCGGCATGGACGCGTTCCTGGGCCCGGACGGGACGGCCGCGGACCTACAGGCGGCATGCGAGGCGTACGACCGCGCGCTCGCGGAGGCCGGCGGGGTCGACCTCCAGCTGCTCGGCATCGGGACCGACGGGCACATCGGGTTCAACGAACCGTGCTCCTCGCTCGCCTCGCGCACCCGGATCAAGACCCTGACCGAGCAGACGCGGATCGACAACGCCCGCTTCTTCGACGGTGCCGTCGAGCAGGTCCCGCACCACGTCATCACCCAGGGCATCGGCACCATCCTGGAGGCCCGGCACCTGGTGCTGCTGGCGACCGGCGAGGGCAAGGCGGACGCGGTCGCCGCGACCGTGGAGGGACCGGTCGCGGCGGTCTGTCCCGCCTCCGCGCTCCAGCTGCACCCGCACGCGACGGTGGTCGTCGACGAGGCGGCGGCCGGCAAGCTCAAGCTGGCCGACTACTTCCGGCACACCTACGCCCACAAGCCCGACTGGCAGGGCATCTGAGCGCCCGGCGCGCCGCCGCCGCACGCTCTGCGGCTCGTTGGACTAGACCAACAGCGGGCGCGCCGGTATACAGAGGAGATCACGGAGCGTGCGGGTGGGCGCCTGGCACCCGAAGCCGTGCCACGATGTGAGCCGCGGCCGATGCCAGGTCGGCCGCTTTCGGCATCCGGAGCCGGGAAGGCAGAGCATGAGCACCGACGTCAGCAGTGCGGAGAACGAGGCCGGCACGACCGTCCGTACCGCGCGCGTGCCCAAGTACTACCGCTTGAAGAAGCACCTGCTCGACATGACGGAGACGCAGGCACCGGGCACCCCGGTGCCGCCCGAGCGCACCCTGGCCGCCGAGTTCGACACCTCCCGCACCACCGTCCGCCAGGCCCTGCAGGAGCTGGTCGTGGAGGGCCGGCTCGAACGCATCCAGGGCAAGGGCACCTTCGTCGCCAAGCCCAAGGTCTCCCAGGCGCTGCAGCTCACCTCCTACACCGAGGACATGCGCGCCCAGGGTCTGGAGCCGACCTCGCAGCTGCTGGACATCGGCTACATCACCGCCGACGACCGGCTCGCCGGCCTGCTCGACATCACCGCCGGCGGCCGCGTGCTGCGCATCGAGCGGCTGCGCATGGCCAACGGCGAGCCCATGGCGATCGAGACCACCCATCTGAGCGCCAAGCGCTTCCCGGCGCTGCGCCGGTCGCTGGCGAAGTACACGTCCCTGTACACCGCGCTCGCCGAGGTCTACGACATCCATCTCGCCGAGGCCGAGGAGACCATCGAGACCTCTCTGGCCACCCCCCGCGAGGCGGGCCTGCTCGGCACCGACGTGGGCCTGCCGATGCTGATGCTCTCCCGGCACTCCCTGGACCGCGCGGGCCAGCCGGTGGAGTGGGTGCGCTCGGTGTACCGGGGCGACCGGTACAAGTTCGTGGCCCGCCTGAAGCGGCCGCAGGACTGAGGGCGGCCGGGCTTCCCCACCCGGCCCGCACACCGCGTCCGAGAACCGGCGGACCGATATACGGACGAGGTCTTCCCGTGCCCTGACGCCGTCACCTAGATTGCCTGCGCATTACAGGTGATCAGCGAGGGGACGGAGCCATGGCATGTCGGAAACACCTGAAGTGAGACCACCGGTCGTCACACCGACCCGGGTGGTCATCGGCCTGTGTCTCGTCGCGCCCTTCGTGGCGATGCTGTGGGTCGGCTCGTACGCCAAGACGGATCCCGCGTTCATCGGGATCCCGTTCTTCTACTGGTACCAGATGCTCTGGGTGCTGGTCTCCACGGTGCTCACGATGACCGCGTACAGCCTGTGGCGGCGCGACCAGCGCTCCCGCGGGAACGCGCAGGGGGGTGGCGCGAAGTGAAGGACGGCGTCAACGGCGTCGCGCTCGGCGTCTTCATCTTCTTCTTCCTGGCCGTCACGGTCATGGGCTTCCTGGCCGCGCGCTGGCGCAAGGCCGAGAACGAGCACTCGCTGGACGAATGGGGTCTGGGCGGACGGTCGTTCGGCACCTGGGTCACCTGGTTCCTGCTCGGCGGTGATCTGTACACGGCGTACACCTTCGTCGCCGTACCGGCGGCGATCTACGCGGCGGGCGCGTCCGGCTTCTTCGCGGTGCCGTACACGATCCTGGTGTACCCGCTGATCTTCACGTTCCTGCCCCGGCTGTGGTCGGTCTCGCACACGCACGGCTATGTGACCACCTCGGACTTCGTGCGCGGCCGGTTCGGCTCCAAGAGTCTGTCGCTGGCGGTGGCGGTCACCGGCATCCTGGCGACGATGCCGTACATCGCGCTCCAGCTCGTGGGCATCCAGGCGGTGCTGGACGTGATGGGCGTCGGCGGCGGCGAGAACACGAACTGGTTCGTGAAGGACCTGCCGCTGCTCATCGCCTTCGGTGTGCTGGCGGCCTACACCTACTCCTCCGGTCTGCGGGCGCCCGCGCTGATCGCGTTCGTGAAGGACGCGCTGATCTACATCGTCATCGCGGTGGCGATCATCTACATCCCGATCAAGCTGGGCGGCTTCGACGACATCTTCGCCAAGGCGGGCGACGCGTTCGGCCAGATCAACCCGGCCACCCACAAGCCGCGCGGCGCGCTCGTCCCGCCGGAGGCGGCCCAGTGGACCTACGCCACGCTGGCGCTGGGTTCGGCGCTGGCGCTGTTCATGTACCCGCACTCCATCACCGCGACCCTGTCCTCCAGGAGCCGCGAGGTGATCCGCCGCAACACCACCATCCTGCCGCTGTACTCGCTCATGCTGGGCCTGCTGGCGCTGCTGGGCTTCATGGCCATCGCGGCCGGGGTGAAGGTCACCAACGGCCAGCTGGCCATCCCCCAGCTGTTCGAGGACATGTTCCCGGACTGGTTCGCGGGCGTGGCCTTCGCGGCGATCGGCATCGGGGCGCTCGTCCCGGCGGCGATCATGTCCATCGCGGCGGCGAACCTCTTCACCCGCAACATCTACAAGGACTTCATCAAGCCGGACGCCACGCCGAAGCAGGAGGCCCAGGTCTCCAAGGTCGTGTCCCTGCTGGTGAAGGTGGGCGCGCTGGTCTTCGTCCTCACCATGGACAAGACGGTCGCCATCAACTTCCAGCTGCTGGGCGGCATCTGGATCCTGCAGACCTTCCCGGCCCTGGTCGGCGGCCTGTTCACCCGCTGGTTCCACCGCTGGGCGCTGCTGGCCGGCTGGGCGGTCGGCATGGTGTACGGCACGCTCGCCGCGTACGGGGTGGCCTCGCCGACGCAGGCTCACTTCGGTGGCTCCGCCAAGGAGATCCCCGGCATCGGCGAGATCGGCTACATCGGCCTGACGGCGTTCGTCCTGAACGTCGTCGTCACCGTCGTCCTCACCTTCGTCCTGCGGGCCCTGAAGGCGCCGGAGGGCGTCGACGAGACCCGGCCGGAGGACTACACGGCCGACGCGGGCGACCCCGGGGTCCAGGTGGAGCTTCCGCCGGTGACCGCGGCGGACGCCCACTGAGCCGCCCTCGGCACAGCGCACGACACCCACGGCGGGCCGCCGGGAAGTGGATTCCCGGCGGCCCGCCGTGCTGCCTCGAGTTGACGCTCCGATACCACCGCAACACGCAACAGACACTACATGTGGGGGTGCCACGACAGCCCGGCACTAGATGTATGCTCGTCCTCGCTGTCGTCGCAGGGGAATCCGGTGCGAATCCGGAACTGTCCCGCAACGGTGTACTTGCGTGTAAGCGCACGCCTGGCCAGTCCGAGGACCTGCCGACAGCGCACCCGGCCGTCCGGTTCGGGTGCCTTGAGACGTCCGGGCCTCGTGGAGCGGGCCGGAGGACGCCACGCCGTACGCGTTCGTGGCTGCCCCCTGCCCTCCGCCAGGTCCCCGTGCCGAGCGAGGGAGAGCCCCACGTGACCATCGCGCCAGCCGAACCGGCTTCAGTCAGCGAGCTGGAGACCGACGGTCCCGGTGCCGCGCTGCTGCGGACCCTGACCGAGCTGACCGTCGACCTCCCCGACGCCGACCCCGGCCGGGTCGCCGCCTCCGCGCTGCGTGGCCGGTCTGCACGGACTGCCTCCGAAATCACAGCCGAGTTGCGCGAGCTGGCGACCGAGGCGGCCGCCGGACTGATCGCCGAGGACCCCGCCTACTCCCGGCTGGCCGCCCGCCTGCTGACCCTCTCCATCCGTGAGGAGGCCGCCTCACAGGGCGTCACCTCCTTCACGGACTCCGTCGCCGTGGGGCACCGCGAGGGGCTCGTCGCCGACCGGACCGCCGAGTTCGTCCGGCAGCACGCCGCGCGGCTCGACGCGCTGATCGACGTCGACGCCGACGACCGCTTCGGCTACTTCGGCCTGCGCACCCTGCACAGCCGCTACCTGCTGCGGCACCCCATCACCCGCAAGGTCGTCGAGACGCCCCAGCACTTCATGCTGCGCGTCGCCGCCGGCCTGGCCGAGGACGACACCGCCCGCTCGGTGGACGAGGTCGCGGCGCTCTACGGGCTCATGAGCCGCCTCGACTATCTGCCGTCCTCCCCCACGCTCTTCAACTCCGGTACGCGGCACCCGCAGATGTCGTCCTGCTACCTCCTCGACTCCCCGCTGGACGAGCTGGACTCCATCTACGACCGCTACCACCAGGTCGCCCGCCTCTCCAAGCACGCCGGCGGCATCGGCCTGTCCTACTCCCGCATCCGCAGCCGGGGTTCGCTGATCCGCGGCACCAACGGGCACTCCAACGGCATCGTGCCGTTCCTGAAGACCCTGGACGCCTCGGTGGCCGCCGTGAACCAGGGCGGCCGGCGCAAGGGCGCGGCCGCGGTGTACCTGGAGACCTGGCACTCCGACATCGAGGAGTTCCTGGAGCTGCGCGACAACACCGGTGAGGACGCCCGGCGTACGCACAACCTCAACCTGGCGCACTGGATCCCGGACGAGTTCATGCGCCGGGTCAACGCGGACGCGTCGTGGTCGCTGTTCTCCCCCGCGGACGTGCCGGAGCTGGTGGACCTGTGGGGCGAGGAGTTCGACGCCGCCTACCGCGAGGCCGAGGCGAAGGGCCTGGCGAAGAAGACGATCGCGGCGCGTGAGCTGTACGGCCGCATGATGCGCACCCTGGCGCAGACCGGCAACGGCTGGATGACCTTCAAGGACGCCGCCAACCGCACCGCCAACCAGACGGCGACCGCGGGCCATGTCGTCCACTCCTCCAACCTCTGCACGGAGATCCTGGAGGTCACCGACGACGGCGAGACCGCGGTCTGCAACCTGGGCTCGGTCAACCTCGGCGCCTTCGTGACCGCCGACGGCATCGACTGGGAGCGGCTGGACGAGACGGTCCGCACGGCCGTCACCTTCCTCGACCGCGTGGTGGACATCAACTTCTACCCGACCGAGCAGGCGGGCCGCTCCAACGCCAAGTGGCGTCCCGTCGGCCTGGGCGCGATGGGTCTGCAGGACGTCTTCTTCAAGCTGCGCCTGCCCTTCGACTCCCCCGAGGCCAAGGCCCTGTCCACGCGGATCGCCGAGCGCATCATGCTCGCCGCGTACGAGGCCTCCGCCGACCTCGCCGAGCGCAACGGCCCGCTGCCGGCCTGGGAGAAGACCCGTACCGCCCAGGGTGTGCTGCACCCCGACCACTACGGCGTCGAGTTCACCTGGCCGGAGCGCTGGGCCGCGCTGCGGGAGCGGATCGCGACCACCGGCATGCGCAACTCGCTGCTGCTCGCCATCGCCCCGACCGCCACCATCGCCTCCATCGCGGGCGTGTACGAGTGCATCGAGCCGCAGGTGTCCAACCTGTTCAAGCGCGAGACGCTGTCCGGCGAGTTCCTCCAGGTCAACTCGTACCTGGTGCGGGAGCTGAAGAACCTGGGCGTCTGGGACGCGCGCACCCGGGAGGCGCTGCGCGAGTCCAACGGCTCGGTGCAGGACTTCGCCTGGATCCCCGACGACGTACGGGCGCTGTACCGCACGGCATGGGAGATCCCGCAGCGCGGCCTGATCGACATGGCCGCGGCGCGCACCCCGTTCCTGGACCAGGCGCAGTCGCTGAACCTGTTCCTGGAGACGCCGACGATCGGCAAGCTCTCCTCGATGTACGCGTACGCCTGGAAGTCGGGCCTGAAGACGACGTACTACCTGCGCTCCCGCCCGGCGACGCGTATCGCCCGTGCCGCCCAGGCCCAGGCGCCGGCGCAGGCGCAGGCGCAGGCGCAGCCGTCCATCCCCGTCCAGCAGGTGAACGACCCCGACGCCGTCGCCTGCTCCCTTGAGAACCCCGAGTCCTGCGAGGCCTGCCAGTGATGTCCCGTAACACCAACCTGCTCGACCCGGGCTTCGAGCTGACTCTCCGACCGATGCGCTACCCCGACTTCTACGAGCGCTACCGGGACGCCATCAAGAACACCTGGACCGTGGAGGAGGTCGACCTCCACTCGGACGTCGCCGACCTCGCGAAGCTGACGCCGTCGGAGCAGCACCTGATCGGCCGTCTGGTGGCGTTCTTCGCCACGGGCGACTCGATCGTCGCGAACAACCTGGTGCTGACGCTGTACAAGCACATCAACTCCCCGGAGGCGCGCCTGTACCTGTCGCGCCAGCTGTTCGAGGAGGCCGTGCACGTCCAGTTCTATCTGACGCTGCTCGACACCTATCTGCCCGACCCGGAGGACCGCAACGCCGCCTTCGCGGCCGTGGAGAACATCCAGTCCATCCGCGAGAAGGCCGAGTTCTGCTTCAAGTGGATGGACTCGGTGGAGAAGCTGGACCGGCTGGAGTCCAGGGCGGACCGGCGGCGCTTCCTGCTGAACCTGATCTGCTTCGCCGCGTGCATCGAGGGGCTGTTCTTCTACGGCGCCTTCGCCTACGTCTACTGGTTCCGCAGCCGCGGTCTGCTGCACGGCCTCGCGACCGGCACCAACTGGGTGTTCCGTGACGAGACGATGCACATGTCCTTCGCCTTCGACGTGGTCGACACCGTCCGCAAGGAGGAGCCGGACCTCTTCGACGACCAGCTGGAGCAGCAGGTCAAGGACATGCTCAAGGAGGCCGTCGAGGCCGAGCTGCAGTTCGCCCGCGACCTGTGCGGTGACGGCCTGCCGGGCATGAACACCGAGTCGATGCGGCAGTACCTGGAGTGCGTGGCCGACCAGCGCCTGTCCCGCCTGGGCTTCGCGCCGGTCTACGGCTCCGAGAACCCCTTCTCCTTCATGGAGTTGCAGGGCGTCCAGGAGCTGACCAACTTCTTCGAGCGCCGCCCGTCGGCGTACCAGGTCGCGGTGGAGGGCACCGTGGACCTGGACGAGGACTTCTGAGCGACCCTCGCCTCGCGGCGCCGCCCGCCCCCACACCGTCTCGGTCGTGCGGGTGGGCGGCGCCGTCCGCTTTCCGGGGTCCGCCTCTGCGGCCGGGTGTTTCGTCAGGCGGTGCGGGCCGTGCCGTGGCGCGCGCGGGTGTCGCCCCGCTCCGCCTCCGCGAGCCGGCGATCGACGCGCCGGTCGTGGATCGCGCCGATGGCGGACGGCAGGATCATCAGGACCAGGATCCCGAGGGTGACGAGCATTCCGATGAGGCCTTCGATCTGGTTTCCGTTCATGGACACCACTGTCGCGCCGGACACTCCTTACCGTCAGTGGCAGGACTGCCATAGGACCTCGATTTCCTGCCACTGACGGGGCACACTGACGGCATGCTGACGAATGTGGCCGCCGTGCTGCTGGACGGGGTGCACCCCTTCGAGCTGGGTGTCGTGTGCGAGGTGTTCGGCATCGACCGCAGTGACGAGGGACTTCCCGTGTACGACTTCGCCGTGGTCTCGGCCGAGGGTCCCGACCTCGCCACCCACTGCGGGTTCACCGTCTCGACGCCGCACGGGCTGGAGCGGCTGGAGGAGGCGGACCTGATCGCCGTACCGGCGGGCGAGACCTATACCGAGCGCGCGTACCCCGAGGAGCTGCTGGCGGCGCTGCGGCGGGCGGTGGACCGGGGCGCGCGCGTGCTCAGCGTCTGCTCCGGGGTCTTCGTGCTGGCGGCCGCGGGGCTGCTGGACGGACGGCGGTGCACGGTGCACTGGCACGACGCCGACCAGCTCGCCCGGCGCTACCCCCGGCTCCGGGTCGAGCCGGACGTGCTCTACGTGGACGAGGATCCGGTGATCACCTCCGCGGGCACCGCCGCCGGCATCGACGCCTGTCTGCACCTCGTGCGCAAGGAACAGGGCCCCGAGGTCGCCAACAAGATCGCCCGTCGGATGGTGGTGCCGCCGCACCGGGACGGCGGGCAGGCGCAGTACATCGAACGGCCGCTGCCGAGGGCCTCCTGCGACACCGTCGGGGACGTCCTGGCGTGGATGGAGGCCCACCTCGACCAGGAGGTGACCGTCGAGCAGCTCGCCGCCCGCGCGCTCATGTCGCCGCGCACCTTCGCCCGGCGCTTCCAGCAGGAGACCGGCACCACCCCCTACCGGTGGATCCTGCGCCAACGGGTCCTGTTGGCACAGGAGTTGCTGGAGCGCACGGACGAGACCATGGACGCGATCGCCTGGCGCGCCGGATTCGGCACGGCGGCCGCGCTGCGGCACCAGTTCGTGCGCGCGCTCGGGACGACACCGAACGCCTACCGGCGCGCGTTCCGGGGCCCGCGGGCCGCCTGAGCGCGCGCCGGTGACAGCCGGCTCACCAGGGCATCGGCCGCAGCAGCAGGTCGTGCGGCCGCAGCGTGATGCCCACCCGGGTCGCGTCGTTCGATCCGCCGGCCTGCTCGAAGCGGTACTTCGCCGAGATCGCCGCGGTGATCAGGCTCAGCTGGGCCATGGAGAAGTGGTCGCTGGGGCACTTGCGATTGCCCACGCTGAAGGGGCTCATGGCGTACTTCGGGACCTCCTTGGACCGCTCGGGCAGCCAGCGGTCGGGGTCGAAGTCGAGATGGCGGGCGTAGGAGCGGGCGTCGCGCTGGATGGCGTACGGGCTGTAGACGATGTCCGCCCCGGCCGGAATGCGATAGCCGCCGAGCGAGGTGTCGGTCACCGCGCGCCGCGTCAATATCCATACGGCGGGCCTGAGCCGCATGGCCTCGACGACGACATTGTTGGTGTGCCGGAGCGCGCGAACGTGCTCGAATCCGACGGGCCGTCCGCCGGTCACGGATTCCACTTCGGCGCGCACCTTCTCGGCGTGTTCCGGATGTTCCGCCAGGACCTGCAGCAGCCACATGATCGTGGAGGCGACAGTTTCGCTTCCGGGGGTGAGTATCGCGACGACCTGGTCGTGGATCTCCTGTTCCCCGATGGGGTCGCCATTGTCGTCCTTCGCCTCCAGCAATGCCGTCAGCAAATCGTCCGGCTTTTGACCAGATGCCCTGCGCTCGGCGATGATCTCGTCGACCAGCAGATGCAAATCGGCCAAGGCCCGGTTGAATTCCCGGTTGGCCGGAAGCGGCAGCCGGTACAGCGGTCCGAGCGGGATCACCATCCTGCGGTACATCCCGCGGAAGACGGTGGCGAGGTCGACGCTCAGCCGCTCGGCGCGCTCGTCCATGTACTCGCCGCGCAGCAGGCAGCGGGCGGCGATGCGGACGGCGACCCGGAAGGACTCGGAGGTGCAGTCGACGGTCTCGCCGGGCCGCCAGCGCTCGGTGAGCGCGTGCGCCTCCTCCTCCATGACCGGCCCGTAGTCCGGTATCGCGTCCAGCCGGAACGCGGGCTGGATGGTGCGTCGTTGACGCCGGTGACGGGGGCCGTTGGCGGTGGCCACGCCCTCCTTGCCGAGCAGCCCCTCCAGGGACTCCCACAGCGGGCCGTCGATCTTGAAGTCGGGGCTCAGGGCCAGTGCGCCGGTGAGCGCCGGTGTGGTGACGGCGTACACCGTCTTGGGACCGAGCTTGAGGCGCACGACGTCGCCGTGCTCGCCCAGCCCGGACATGAAGGCGAGCGGGTCGCGGACCAGTTTCAGGCCGTGCCCGAGGCCCGGCACGGCGCCCCCGGCCAGGGGCGGTTCGCGCAGTTCGGCTGTCTCGGGTGTCGCGGGCCGCACAGACTCGACGGTCATTTCTCACCTGCCGCTTCGTTGGTGACGTACGGGGGCGTGGACCGGTCGTCCCAGTTGTCGACCATGTACCGGCCGGACTCGTGGTGGAACCAGTAGACGGAGCTGAACCAGTTGCGCATATTGCCGACGCAGATGCGCACGGCGGCACTCAATTCCTTTCCGCGGGGCGTTCCGTCGTCGAGCTCGTCGGCGAACCGCAGGACGCCCTCCTCGGCTTCGAGGAATTCACTGACGCATTCCTCGACGCGTCGCCTCACTTCGTCGACGGCTTCTTCGAGGGTGAGTCCCTCATGACTGATGAGACTGATTCCGAGATTGTGGACCTCGTCGCCCGCTATCTCCTTCGGCAGCGAACACAGGTCGTTGTACCAGGCGGCGAATTCCTGGCTCAGTAGCGCGGCCCGCCGATAGGCCGGGTTTTTCCTTACGCTGTCCGGGAGTTCGCACCCGGCACTCGCCTCCAGCAGGTCCGTCCATATCCAGTGGGCGAAGGTGTGCCGACGCAGGGCCAGGTACTCCTCGACGCCGGGCACGTATCCCTCGATGCGGTTGCGGAACTCGCGGTCGTAGGCCTCGATCACCGCGTGGAAGTGCCGGGCGAACCGCTGGTTCCAGGTGTGCGGCAGGAAGCCGTACAGCCGCAGGACGCTGTCGGCGAAACCCGCGACCAGCGGGTCGGGGTGCTCCAGATGGTGCCTGGGTGCGTCGAGTGCCGCGTGCAGGCCGTACCTCAGCCGCCGCCAGTCGCCGGTCCGGCCGTGCACGACGCAGCGGTCGTGGCGGTCGTCCCAGACGAAGAACCAGGCACTGTAGTCGGCTATGGCCTGCAGGACCTCGTCGGAGGCGCCTGCGTAGTAGCCCGCCATCAGGTCCGTATAGCACAGTCCATCGGCATATTCCCGCACCTTGTCCGCCGGCATGAGCCGCTTTTCCAGCAGCCACAGCCGCGTCTTCTCCTGGAGCCGCGGCCAATAGGGGTGCAGCTTCCGGGAAAAGGCGGACTCGATCACCGGCAGAGCCAGTGAGGGTGGGACCACGACTGCCGTCGGCGTCGCTGTGGTGCCGTGTGGGAAAGCTTGCACGGAACAAACCCCTCTCAGCCGCCAGGAGCGCACACCCCTCCCGTTGTGCCGGGCGTGCGCCGTTGCGTATCCCCGCACTTCCCATTCAGCACCACAACTGACCGCCGTGGGAACGGATTTGCTCCATTCACTACCCCGGGATGCTGAGAATCCCCCCTTGCCTGACTGGTTAGGGATCACCAGGGGCACACAAGGGATCGGATGTACGACGCACGCGCGAGCGAACGCCGGGCATGCGAAGGGCGCCCGACCGGGAGTGATCCCCGCCGGGCGCCCTGACCGCGCCGGCTCGTCTAGTCGTTGGCGACGACGGGATAGCGTGGCTCGTTCTCGGCCATCTGCCGCAGCGCGTCCTTGCGGTCCCGCTTGGACAGGCGGTCGATGTAGAGGTAGCCGTAGAGGTGGTCGGTCTCGTGCTGCAAACAGCGTGCGAAGTAGCCGGTGCCGCGGACCTTGATCGGGTTGCCCTTCTCGTCCTGGCCGGTCACCTCGGCGAAGTCGGGACGGGGCAGCGGCGCGTACGCGGTCGGCACCGACAGGCAGCCCTCGTTGCTGTCGTCCAGCCGGCGCCGGTCGGCGGGCAGTTCGACGAGGACCGGGTTGCACACCACGCCCACGTGCCGGACGCCCTCGTCGTCGGGGCAGTCGTAGACGAAGACCTTCTGGTCGACGCCGATCTGGTTGGCGGCCAGGCCCACGCCCTCGGCGGTGTGCTGGCTGGCGAACATGTCGTCGACCAGCCGTTGCAGTTCCTCGCCGAACTCGGTGACGTCCCTGCACTCCTTGTGCAGCACCGGGTTGCCGACGACCGTGATCGGGCGCGAGGTCCCGCGCTCGCGGTAGGCCGTCTCACGCTCCTCGCAGTCCTCCGTGTCGACGACATAGCCCTCGTCGTCGACGGGGAGCACGCCCGCGTGCTGCTGATCGGTGTCCTGCTGCGCCATGACCGACGTACGCCTTCCTCAAGCCCGGAACATTCTGCGGGTACAGCCTAAAGGGGGCCGGTCACCCGCTGCTCAGCAAACCTCTTCCAGGTCCCGCCAGTCCCGGGAGTCGGGACTGTCCGCGACCCAGCCGTCCAGCAGTCCGCGCACCAGCGAGGCCGGCGCGGCCAGCCCGCACTCGCGCTCCGGCACCCACAGCTGCCCGTCGGTGCGGTGGCCCAGCGGGCCGGGGTGCCCCGGCTCGCTGTGGTCATGGGGGTCCAGGTGCATGCCGTCCCCCTCGTCCGACGGCATCCGGGACTCCGAACACATCCGGCACAGCAGGCGCACCGAGGACGACCAGTCCTCCGCGGCGAACCCGGCGTCGGCGGCCAGCTGCTCCAGCGCGTCCCGGTCGGCCTCGGTGGCCGCCTCCAGCAGAACCACCCAGGTGGGGACGGGCGACGGCGCCCACAGCTCGATCTCGTCGAAGACCGGGTAGGAGTGCCCGGTGGACGTCGTGCGCTCGCCGTGCGGGACGCCGTCGTGCAGGACGACCTCGCCCCAGCGCCGGCCGGAGGAGGGCAGCGGGATGGAGAGCACCTCTATCCGCGCCGGATCGAGCCTGCGGCCCCACACCACCTCGGCCTCGCCCTCCGGGGAGAGCCGCACGGCCGCGCTGCCGAGTTCCATGCCGACGGGTGCCGCGGACGCGTTGGCACCGCCGGGGACCTTCAGCCCGTACGCCTGCCAGGCCCGGCGGGCCAGCGGCCAGTCCTGCAGGGCGGTCGCGGCGATGCCGACGTTCCACCAGTCCGGGGCGCCGGCCTCGCGGTCCAGCAGGGCCACGGCGCGCAGTCCGGCCGCGCGGGCCTGCTCCCAGTCGTGCCGGAACTTGTGCAGCAGCGCGAGGTTGAACCAGGACTCCGCCAGCCAGGGTTCCAGATCGGCGGCCCGGGTGAGCAACTCGCCCGCGTCCTCGTACCGACCGTCGCCGATCAGCGTGAACGCCCGGTCGGTGGCCTGCCGCCAGGAGGCGGAGGGCCGGTGCCGTGCCTTGCCGAAGATCCTCACGATTCCCGCCTGCCAGTTCCATTTCCGCATAGTGGGCTGGCTTGTGCCCCCGGACACCCTCTCCCTCGCATCCAACCACGTACGGTGGGAAAGGCGCTCATTACCCATGGGTTACCCAGCCGGGGGCCGGGTCAGACAGTGCCGTCCGTCTCCCACCGCTCACGGACCGCACGTCCTCGTGCCGTCCGCCGGGCCGGGCCAGCACCCGGGCGAGCGACTCCACGACCTCGGGAGCGTAGTCCCCGGCGGTGCCGAGGCGCAGCTCCTCCAGCGCGCGCAGAGGGCCCTCGGGTCCGGTTTCCCGCGTCTTCTCCTCATAGGCGTTCACGGCCCGCACGATCCGCGCCGCGACCGGCTGCTCGGCCACCGGGTCGGCCTGCCGCTCGACGACCACGGCGACGGCCGCGGCCACGCCGGTCTGACGGACGACGGCCCCGCCGAGCAGGGCGATGCGCCGCTGCTCCGCGCGGGGCAGCACGGCGGTCGCGCCCGCCGGGACCGGGTCGACCAGGCTGAGCTGCCCGATGTCGTGCATGAGGGCGGCGTATTCCAGCACGGTCAGCTCGGGTGCGCTCAGGCCGAGGTCCCGGCCGACCGCGAGGCTCAGCGCGGCGACGCGGTGCGCGTGACCGGCGGGGGTGTATCCGGCCGTCTCGGTGGCGCGGGCGAGGGAGGCGATGGTCTGCCGGTAGGTGGCGCGCACGGCCGCGTAACGGCGGACGGAGAACTGGGTGAGCAGCAGGGGCAGGCAGAACACGGGCAGCGCCCACAGTCCGGCGACGGCGACCGCGAGCGCCATCACCGCGCCGGTCGCGCACACCGCGGTGCCGATGCCGAGCAGTCCGCGCAGTTCCTCGCGCAGCAGCGGGCCGAACGGCCAGCGGGTGCGGCAGTGGCCGAGGGCGGCGGCCAGTACGGCGTCGCACAGGGCGCTCAGGCCGAGCAGGCCGAGCAGCAGCAGCGCGTAGGCGGAGCCGTCCCAGGAGTCGAACGCGCCCCGGTTGTACAGCGGTTGGAAGCAGACGGCGACGAACGCCACGGTCAGGACGCGGCGGGCCAGGTGGTCGAGGGTGGAGGTGCGGCCGGACCAGATGTGCGGGACGCCGCCGAGCAGCGCCGCGACGAGGACGACGGTGACGACCTCGGCGGCGCCGACGCCGGCCGGCCGCCCGGCGTCGGCGCCCAGCAGGGCGTAGGACAGTGATCCGGCGGCGGCGAGGGGCGCGGCCTGCCGGTCCTCGGCTCCGCTCCACCGGGTCAGCTCGCCGACGGCGATGAGCACCCCGAAGGCCAGGGCGACGCCCCGGTCGGCCAGGCCCGTCCACAGGACGGCGGCGAGGCAGCCGGCCGCGGTGAGGGCGGCGGCGCCGTGGATGAGCCGCAGCGCGGTCATCGGGGCGTCCGGGTGCTCGGCACCGGGTGCTGCTCGGGTGCCGGGCGGTAAGCGTGCTCGTCGGCGGTGACCGCGGGGTGCCAGCCGTGGGCGCGCAGGGCGCGGACGAGCGCGTCGACCATGCGGGGATCGAAGTGGGTGCCGGCGCAGCGCTCCAGCTCGGCGACGGCCGCCTCGACCGGGCGGGCCCGGCTGTAGGAGCGGGTGGAGGTCATCGCGTCGAAGGCGTCGGCGACGGCGACCACCCGGGCGCACTCGGGGATCTGCCGGCCGGCCAGGCCGTACGGGTAGCCGCTGCCGTCGAGCCGTTCGTGGTGGTGCAGGATCGCCGCGCGGGCCTCGCCGAGGAAGGAGATCCCGCGGACCATCTCGTGGCCGTACTCGGGGTGCAGCTCGATGATCCGCCGTTCCTCCGGGGTGAGCGGCCCGTCCTTGCGCAGCAGCCGGGTGGGCACGCCCAGTTTCCCCACGTCGTGCAGGATGCCGGCGAAGCGCAGGGTCTCCACGCGTTCGTCGTCCATGCCGAGTTCGCGGGCGATCAGCACGGTGGCCTGTCCGACGCGTTCGCTGTGACCGCGGGTGTAGCCGTCCTTGATGTCGACGGCCTGGACGAGGGCGCGGATGGTGGCCTGGTGGGCTGCGCGTTCGCGGTGGTACCGGGCGAACACCCAGCAGGAGACGTACATCGGCAGCAGCACCAACAGCGCGGCGACCGGGCCGTAGGGGCTGCGCCACAGTACGGCCATCATCAGCCCGGCGAGCCCGTGGACCGCCACCGGCGCGAGGGAGCGGGACAGCAGGCCGTGCCAGGCCCGGCGCGGCGGCACCTGCCCGGCGATCGCGCGCAGGCCGCCGTCGAGGGTGGTCAGGATCAGGCAGAAGGCGAGCACCGCCGCGCCGGCGGGCAGCAGGACGTAGGGGAAGTCGCAGGCGACCACGGCGCTCCGGCCGCCGAGGGCCCAGTGCACCTCACCTGCGCCCCACACGGCGAGCGCGGGCCGCGCGGCCCGCCAGACACGGCGCGGTGAGGCGGCGCGGCAGGCGGGCTCGACGGGGCAGACGAGTCCGGCGGCCAGCGGGAGGAGCGCCGCTGCCGGCGGCGGCAGCAGGAACGCCCCGGCGAGCAGCACCGGATAGAAGGTGCCGCCGAGCCGTCTGCGTACGACGGCCTCGCAGGCGGTGTAGAGCGCGGCGAGCAGGACGATCGGCCACCAGGGGGCGCGGGTCGCCGGGAGCCTCACCACGCAGACGACGGCCAGCAGGGCGACCGTGGCCACATAGCCGCGTGCTCTCGCCGGCAGCGCCTCCATCGCGTCCCTCCCCGACCATGCCTGTCCAGGCTCGGAGCCTAGGGCGGCCGATCGGGGGTGTGGGGTCTATGAGCTGAGGATTAGCACATACGGGTGACGGCCCGGCGCTCAGTTCTCCGGAGCGTTGGCGGTCACGTCGTGCTCGGGCACGGCCTGGCCGGAGCGGATCAGCTCCAGCCTCCCCATGACCTTGGCGCGCAGGTCGGCGGGGACGTCGTCATGCCCGCAGCACCGCTTGACCAGCTTCTTCACGGCCTGCTCCAGGCCGTACTTCTCCAGGCACGGCGAGCATTCCTCGAAGTGGTGCTGGAACTTGTCCCGATCGACATCCGGCACCTCCCTGTCGAGGAACTCATACAAATGGTCGAGGACCTCACTGCAGTCCGTCTCGTGCGGCTCTCCGCAGCTCATGAGCCCGAGCCTTTCGCTTCGTTCGACTCTCCGGCGCCGGCCGGGACCAGTCCGCGCTCGCGGGCGTAGTCCTCCAGCATGCCGCGCAGTTGACGGCGGCCCCGGTGCAGCCGGGACATCACCGTTCCGATGGGTGTCCCCATGATGTCCGCGATCTCCTTGTACGCAAAGCCCTCGACATCGGCGAGGTAGACGGCGATGCGGAACTCTTCGGGGATCGCCTGCAGCGCTGCCTTCACGTCCGAGTCGGGCAGGTGGTCCAGCGCCTGCGACTCGGCGGAGCGCAGGCCCGTCGACATGTGCGACTCGGCGCGGGCGAGCTGCCAGTCCTCGATCTCCTCCGCGGCGGAGCGCTGGGGTTCGCGCTGCTTCTTGCGGTAGGAGTTGATGAAGGTGTTGGTGAGGATCCGGTACAGCCACGCCTTGAGGTTGGTGCCCTCGCGGAACTGGTGGAACGACGCGTACGCCTTGGCATACGTCTCCTGCACCAGGTCCTCGGCGTCGGCCGGGTTGCGCGTCATGCGCAGGGCGGCCGAGTACATCTGGTCGAGGAATTCCAGCGCGTCCCGCTCGAAGCGCGCACTGCGCTGCGCGGTGGACTCGGAGGAGTCCTCCGCACGCGCGCCCTGGCCCTCGGGCAGCTCCGCCTGGCCGTTGTCGGTCCCAGTGACCGGACCCACCTCCTCAAGGTCTCGGGCGGGACCGAAACCGATCCCACTCGTTTCGGAGGATAGAACACGACCCGTGCCTGCCGCCGCTCGAATAGGAGCGGTCCTGGCCGCGTGCAGCACCGTCCAGTCCAGGTCAGCGCTGCGCTGACGGCTCGGGCATACGGTCGAACCCATGCGGCGGACTTCCTCTCCTACGACGACGGTGCCGAGGCCTCAGCACTTCCATTCGCCACAACAGTGGTCCACCGCGCCGCATTCCCGGCGGTCACCCGAGTGGCGCGGCCCATTCGGCGACCCGGCCGCAGATGATCTCCAGGGCGCGCTCCTGGGTGATCTCCGCGCGCTTGGGGACGACGAAACCGTGGTCGCCGTGGGGCACCTCGGCCAGCTCGAAATCGCCCGCCGGGAACTCCCCGGGCCTGCCGAAGGGGTCGTTCCCGCCCTGCACCACCAGGGTGGGCACCCCGGTTCCCAGCAGTTCCGCGGCCCGGGACTTCTCCGGCCGGCCCGGCGGATGCAGCGGGAAGCTCAGCGCGAGCACGGCCCGGGCGCCCAGTTCGGCGGCCGTACGGCAGGCGACCCGGGCGCCGGCACTGCGCCCGCCGGAGATCACCGGCAGGCCGGGCGCGGCGAGCGCGGGCCACACCCCGCGCCACCCGGTGTCCAGCGTCTTCGGCGCGGGCGCGATCTTCCTGCCCGCGACTCTCCAGGGCTGCTCGACCAGGGCGACGGTCACCCCGTGTCCGGGCAGGGTCCGGGCGAGCGCCTGGAGGTCTCGGGCCTCGACGCCGCCGCCCGCCCCATGGCTCACGGCCAGCACCAGCCGCGGCTCGGGCGCCCGGTGCCAGGTGATCCGGGCGTCCCCGGCCGGCGTCCCGACCGTCTGCGCGGTCGCGCCGTTCCCGGTATCCGCGCTGCTCACGGCATCGGCACTGTTCACGGCACTCACGTCGTCCCCGGTGTTCGCGTCATCCGCGTCGTTCACGTCGTCCACGTCGTTCACGTCGTCCACGTCGTCCACGTCGTTCACGTCGTTCACGTCAGAAGAGTGTGCCCTCCTCGGGGGCCGTCAGCTCCTTGAGCAGCTCCGGGCCGTTGTTGCGGACGTTGCTGACGGCCGTGGAGACCGGGTAGGCGCGCATCAGGCCGGCCGGCGGCGGGGCCAGCAGCTCGCGCAGGCCGTCGGGGTCGGTGCGGGCGGGGTCCAGCCACGCGTCCCAGCGGTCCGGGGTGAGCATCAGCGGCATCCGGGGGTGGATCTCGGCGAGGGAGCGCGGCCCCTCGGCGGGCGCGACGGCCAGCGGGGTCGTCTCCGCCTCGGTGGTGATCACCGAGCAGGTGACCCACCAGGCCCGCGGATGGTCGTCGGGCAGGGTCGCGTCGCGCCAGAACTCGTACAGCCCGGCCATCGCGAACACCGAGCCGTCGGCGGGCAGCACGAAATACGGCTGCTTGCGCGGCCGCTTCTTCCTGCCCTCGACCTCCAGCTCCCGCTCCTGCTCGCCGGTGACCCACTCGAAGTAGCCGTCGGCGGGCAGGATGCAGCGGCGGGTGGCGAAGGCCCGCCGGTAGGACGGCTTCTCGTGCACGGTCTCCGCGCGGGCGTTGATCATCCGCGCGCCGCCCTCGGGCGTCTTGGCCCAGGAGGGCACCAGACCCCACTTGAGCTTCCGCAGCTGGCGAACCGGACGCTCGGAGTCCGCGTCTTTCAGGGGACGGTCGAGGACGGCGTAGACCTCCTTGGTCGGAGCCACGTTGTAATCCGGCTCGAGGGACTCCTCGGGCTCCCACTTCTCGATCCCGAAGACCCCCGCGAGATCCTCGGGCCTACGACTCGACGCATACCGTCCGCACATACGTGCCAGACTGCCAGACTCCGTACCACCGCAGGGAGCCACTCGGACACATGGACAGCTTCGCCGCCCTCGCGCTGCCCGACCTCTGGGACCGTCTCACCGGCACCCAGCCCCACCCCGACCTGTGGGTGGTGCTGGCCACCCTGGCCGCCGCGCTCGCCGTCGTCGTCCCCCACCCCCTGTGGCGCATATCGCGCAACGCCGTCACCATCGCGCACGAGGGCGGCCACGGCCTGATCGCCCTGCTCACCGGCCGGCAGCTGACCGGCATCCGCCTGCACTCCGACACCAGCGGCCTCACGGTCAGCCGGGGCAAGCCGTACGGCCTGGGCATGATCCTCACGGCCGCCGCGGGATACACGGCGCCCTCGCTGCTGGGCCTGGGCGGGGCCGCCCTGCTGGCCGCAGGGCGGATCACGCTGCTGCTGTGGGTGGCGACCGCGCTGCTGCTCGTGATGCTGGTGATGATCCGCAACGCCTACGGCGTGCTGACCGTGGTGCTCACGGGGGGCGCCTTCCTGCTGGTGTCCTGGATGGCGGGACCCCAGGTGCAGGCGGCGTTCGCGTACGCGGTGGTGTGGTTCCTGCTCTTCGGCGGGGTACGGCCGCCCTTCGAGCTACAGCTGAAGCGGTCCCGGGGCGGGGCCGGGGACTCGGACGCGGACCAGCTGTCCCGGCTGGCGCACGTACCGGCCGGGCTGTGGCTGTTCCTCTTCCACGCCGTGTCGCTGTGCTCGCTGATCGGCGGGGGCCGCTGGCTGCTGGAAGGTTGACGGCCGGACACCCTTATACAGTGGGCCCATGGCCCCGAACACCGCCCCACCCGCCCTCTGGCCCGCCCCGCACGCGAGCGGAGCCGTCGACGCGACGGTCCACGTGCCGGGGTCCAAGTCGGTGACCAACCGCGCCCTCGTACTCGCCGCCCTGGCCTCGGAGCCCGGCTGGCTGCGCCGCCCGCTGCGCTCCCGCGACACCCTGCTCATGGCCGGCGCGCTCAGGGCCATGGGCGTGGAGATCGAGGAGGGCGTCGGCCCCGACGGCACCGGCGAGGCCTGGCGGGTGCTGCCCACCGGGCTGCGCGGCCCGGCCACGGTCGACGTCGGCAACGCCGGCACGGTGATGCGGTTCCTGCCCCCGGTGGCCGCGCTCGCCGACGGCCCGATCCGCTTCGACGGGGACCCCCGGTCCTACGAGCGCCCCCTGAACGGCGTGATCGACGCGCTGCGCGTGCTCGGCGCCCGGATCGACGACGACGGCCGGGGCGCGCTGCCGCTGACCGTGCACGGCGGCGGGGCCCTGGACGGCGGCCCGGTCTCCGTCGACGCCTCCTCGTCCTCCCAGTTCGTCTCGGCGCTGCTGCTGTCGGGTCCGCGCTTCAACCAGGGCGTCGAGGTCCGGCACACCGGCGCGACCCTGCCCTCCCTGCCGCACATCCGGATGACGGTGGACATGCTGCGCGCGGTCGGCGCCCAGGTGGACACCCCGGAGTCGGGCGGCGAGCCGAACGTGTGGCGGGTGACGCCGGGCGCGCTGCTCGGCCGGGATCTGACGGTCGAGCCGGACCTGTCGAACGCCCAGCCGTTCCTGGCGGCGGCCCTGGTCACGGCCGGCAAGGTGCTGATCCCGGACTGGCCGGCCCGGACCACCCAGCCGGGCGACCGGCTGCGGGAGATCTTCACGGAGATGGGCGGTTCCTGCGAACTGACCGAGTACGGGCTGGTGTTCACCGGCTCGGGCGCGATCCACGGCATCGACGTCGACCTCGGCGACGTGGGCGAGCTGACCCCGGGCGTCGCGGCGGTCGCCGCGCTGGCCGACTCCCCCTCGACCCTGCGGGGCGTGGCCCATCTGCGGCTGCACGAGACGGACCGGCTGGCCGCGCTCACCAAGGAGATCAACGAGCTGGGCGGTGACGTGACCGAGACCGCCGACGGCCTGCACATCCGCCCGCGCCCGCTGCACGGCGGCACCTTCCACACCTACGAGGACCACCGCATGGCGACCGCCGGCGCGATCATCGGCCTGGCGGTCGAGGGCGTGCGGATCGAGAACGTGGCGACGACGGCGAAGACCCTTCCGGACTTCCCCGAGTTGTGGACCGGGATGCTCGGGCAGTAGGGACGTATCGCCATGCGCCGCTACGGCAAGCACACCGACGAGGACGACATCCGCAGCCGCCCCAACCGCAAGGGCAACCGGCCGCGCACCCACACCCGGCCCAAGCACGAGGACGCGGCCGAGGCCATGGTCCTCACCGTCGACCGGGGGCGGCTGACCTGCCTGGTCGAGGACCGGGTCGTGATGGCCATGAAGGCCCGTGAGCTGGGCCGCAAGGCGGCCGTCGTCGGCGACCGGGTGGCGCTGGTGGGCGACCTGTCCGGAAGGAAGGACACGCTCGCGCGGATCGTGCGCATCGAGGAGCGCGGCTCGGTCCTGCGGCGCACGGCCGACGACGACGATCCCTACGAGCGGGTGGTCGTCGCCAACGCCGACCAGCTGGCGATCGTCACCGCCCTGGCCGACCCCGAGCCGCGTCCCCGGCTGATCGACCGCTGTCTGGTCGCGGCCTACGACGGTGGGCTCGAACCGCTGCTGGTGATGACCAAGTCGGACCTGGCGTCGCCGGACAAGCTGCTGGAGCTGTACGGCGCCCTCGACATCCCGTACGTCGTCACCAGCCGCGAGGAGCTGGAGAGCGGCGACGCGGCGGACCGGGTGCGCGCCCAGCTGGACGGCAGGATCACCGCCTTCGTGGGCCACTCGGGCGTGGGCAAGACGACCCTGGTCAACGCGCTGGTGCCAAAGGACCGCCGGCGTACGACGGGGCATGTGAACGCGGTGACCGGCCGGGGTCGCCACACCACCACCTCGGCCCTCGCCCTGCCGCTGGCGAGCGCCCGCGGCGGCTGGGTCGTCGACACTCCCGGCGTGCGCTCCTTCGGGCTCGCGCACGTCGATCCGTCCCGTGTGATCCATGCCTTCCCCGACCTGGTGCCGGGTACGGAGGGCTGTCCGCGCGCGTGCAGCCACGACGAGCCGGACTGCGCGCTGGACGCCTGGGTCGCCGAGGGCCACGCAGACCCGGCCAGGCTGTACTCCCTGCGCCGGCTGCTGGCCACCCGGGAGCGCACCGAGGGCGACTGAGCGCCGCGTTGTTTGCCGGGGCCGGAGGCCGGTAAGTGCATAATCGCACCCAGCCGGAGATCCGGACCAACGGGAGGACAGCGCATGGCGTGGCTGCTGGTGATAGTGGCCGGGATCCTGGAGACCGGTTTCGCCGTGTGTCTGAAGCTCTCGCACGGGTTCACCCGGCTGTGGCCGACGATCGCGTTCGCCTCGTTCGCGCTCGGCAGCTTCGGTCTGCTGACCCTGTCGCTGCGCAAGCTCGACGTCGGCCCCGCCTACGCCGTGTGGACCGGGATCGGCGCGGCCGGCACCGCGATCTACGGCATGATCTTCCTCGACGACCTGGTGTCCGTCCTGAAGATCGTCTCCATCAGCCTGGTCATCGTCGGGGTGATCGGCCTGCAGTTGTCGGGATCCGCGCACTGAACCCTCTCGCCGACGGCTATCCCGTCCGTCGCGGCAGCACCGCCCGCACCAGCTCCGCCATGCCGCCCTTCCCTGGTGGCGCGGCGACACAGGACAGGGCGAGGCGGACGACCAGTTCGCACGAGCGGGTCAGCTCGGCCGCGGACGTGGTCGTGGACCGATCGGCTCGGGCCGTGGGCGCGCGGGCGGTCGTATGCCCGGGGGCGGTGGCAGCCGTGCGGGCGGTCGTGGCCGAGGGGAGGACGGCGGTCGGGGCGGGCGCGGTGAGCGCGCTCACCGCGCGGTCCCGCACCTCCCGGAGGAAGTCGCCGGGCGTCGGCAGCGGCTCGTCGGCGCGACGCTGGGCGGGCACCGAGGAGGGGGACGGGGCGCCGGTGAGTGCCGGTACCGGCAGCCGCTCGCTCCAGCAGCCGGTGAGCAGGGCCCGGACCACCGCGTTGTCCCGGGCCGCGGCGGCCGTCCACTCGGCGGTCGCGGTGAGCCGCTCCCCCGGCTCGCCGGAGCTGCCGAGCGCCCGCTCCACCCCGGCGAGGTAGCCGTCGGCCTCCCGCCGGACCAGGGCCCGGGCCAGCCCGTCCTTGCTGCCGAACTCGTTGTACAGCGTCTGCCGGGACACCCCGGCCGCCGCGGCCACGTCGACCATCCGCACCGCCGACCACGGCCGGCGCGCGAGGGCCGTGGCGGCGGCGTCCAGAAGTGATGCACGGGCAGCGGGCATCGTCGCCTCCCTGAGGCGGAGCGGCTCTGCGCCCAGATTTGACTCGCCCGTATGCACTGTCAAGGGTTCGCGGCGCGGGGGCGGCGCACTTCGGCCGTCGAGGGCACGGGGCCCGGCGCGCGCGGGGAGGCGCCCCTGTGGCTCCGCGGCCGCGGCGACCGATACCGTTCATCACATGCCGGACTACCTCGACGACCTGCGCCTCGCCCACGTCCTCGCGGACGCCGCCGACGCCACGACCATGGACCGCTTCAAGGCTCTCGACCTGAAGGTGGAGACGAAGCCGGACATGACCCCGGTGAGCGAGGCCGACAAGGCGGCGGAAGAGCTGATCCGCGGTCACCTCCAGCGGGCCCGTCCACGGGACGCGATCCTCGGCGAGGAGTACGGCGTGGAGGGCACCGGCCCCCGCCGCTGGGTGATCGACCCCATCGACGGCACCAAGAACTACGTACGCGGTGTGCCGGTCTGGGCCACGCTCATCTCGCTGATGGAGGCGGGCGAGGGCGGCTATCAGCCCGTCGTCGGCGTCGTGTCCGCTCCCGCCCTCGGCCGCCGCTGGTGGGCCGCGAAGGGCAACGGCGCCTTCTCGGGCCGCAGCCTGACCTCCGCCGGCCGCATCCACGTCTCCCGGGTGGGCAGGCTCACGGACGCCTCCTTCGCGTACTCCTCGCTCACCGGCTGGGAGGAGCAGGGCCGCCTCGACGGCTTCCTCGACTTGTCCCGCCATGTGTGGCGCACGCGCGCGTACGGCGACTTCTGGCCGTACATGATGGTCGCCGAGGGTTCCGTCGACTTCTGCGCCGAGCCGGAGCTGTCCCTGTGGGACATGGCGGCCACCGCGATCGTGGTCACCGAGGCGGGCGGCACCTTCACCGGCCTCGACGGCCGCCCGGGCCCCCACAGCGGCAACGCGGCCGCGTCCAACGGCCTGCTGCACGACGAGTTGCTGGGATATCTCGGCGGACGCGAGTGAGCGGACGCGGGTGAGCGGGTCCGGGGGCCTTCCCGGCACCGGCCGGCATGTTCCCCGTCGAACGTGATCGCGACGATCGAAAGATCATCTCGGTCGCACGGCCCGCGCGGTCGACATCGTTCCCGATCTTCCGCACGCCCTCAACGGGCCGCACGCGCCCCCTTGTTGACTCTTCCTTTGCCTGCCATTCTGGGTGCACCCCCACTTGTGAACTTGTGAAGAGCCATGGACAGGTGCCTCCGGCGCCGGGCCGCACAGCTTCACAGACCCCCCAGGAGGTGGCCCCACCATGTTCGTCCGTGACGCCATGAGCACGGTGATCCTCACCGTCGGCCCCGCCCACACCCTCCGCCAGGCAGCCGCCCTGATGTCGGCACGCCGCGTCGGCGCCGCCGTCGTCCTGGACCCGGACGGCATCGGCATCGGCATCCTCACCGAACGCGACATCCTCGACTCCGTCGGCCTCGGCCAGAACCCCGACACCGAACCCACCCACGCCCACACCACCACCGAGGTCGTCTTCGCCTCCCCCTCCTGGAGCCTGCAGGAGGCCGCCCGCGCCATGTCCCACGGCGGCTTCCGGCACCTGGTGGTGCTCGACGAGGGCGAGGTGGCCGGGATCGTCTCGGTCCGCGACATCATCCGCTGCTGGCTCCCGGCACCCGAGCACGCGCCCGTGCCGGTGCCCTGAGACGCGGAGCGGGCCGGACCCCCGAGCACCTGGGGATCCGGCCCGCCCGGCCGCGAGTGCGGCCGGCTCAGCCGCGCAGCTCCCGCACCGCGACCTCCAGGCGCTTGCCGAAGTCGGCGTCGGCGTTGCGGAAGTTGCCGATCGCGCGCTCGGCGATGTCGTGACGCGAGACCCGCGAGATCGCGCCCGCGAGGTTGGCGATCAGCCGCTCCCGCTCCTCGGGCGACATCAGCCGGTAGAGGTCGCCCGCCTGCACGAAGTCGTCGTCCTCGGCGTGCCGCGGCGTCGGGTGGGTGCCGGTGGCGGCCGTGAAGCCGTCGAACGGCTGCCACAGCGGGCGGCCGGTCTGCCGCGGGCCGCCGAAGCTGTTCGGCTCGTAGTTCTTCGCGGCACCGTGGCGGCCGTCGTAGAGCTGCCCGTCCCGCGCGTTCGTGCGCGACTCGGTGGCGTGCGGCCGGTTGACCGGCAGGTGGTCGGCGTTGATGCCGACGCGGTAGCGGTGCGCGTCGCCGTAGGCGAAGAGCCGGCCCTGGAGCATCTTGTCGGGCGACGGACCGATGCCCGGCACGAAGTGGGAGGGGCTGAAGATCGACTGCTCGACCTCGGCGAAGACGTTGCGCGGGTTGCGGTTCAGCTCCAGCCTGCCGATCTCGACGACCGGGTAGTCCGCGTGCGACCACACCTTGGTCAGGTCGAACGGGTTGAAGCGGTACGCCGCCGCGTCGGCCGCCGGCATGATCTGCACGCCCACGGTCCAGCTCGGGAACTCGCCGCGCTCGATCGCCTCGCGCAGGTCGCGCTGGTGGGAGTCGGGGTCCTGGCCCGCGAGGAGCTCCGCCTGCCGGGCGGTGAGGTTCCTGATCCCCTGGTCGGTCTTGAAGTGGTACTTGACCCAGAAGACCTCGCCGGCCGCGTTGTTCCACTGGAAGGTGTGCGAGCCGAAGCCGTCCATGTGGCGGTAGGACGCCGGGATGCCGCGGTCGCCGAAGAGCCAGGTCACCTGGTGGGTGCTCTCCGGGCTCAGACCCCAGAAGTCCCAGACGTTCTCCGCCTCCTGGCTGCCGGTGTACGGGTCGCGCTTCTGGGTGTGGATGAAGTCCGGGAACTTGATCGCGTCCCGGATGAAGAACACCGGGGTGTTGTTGCCGACGAGGTCGTAGTTGCCCTCCTCGGTGTAGAACTTCACCGCGAAGCCCCGCGGGTCGCGGACGGCGTCCGCCGCGCCGAGGTTGCCGGCCACAGTCGAGAAGCGCAGGAAGACCTCGGTCTCCTTGCCGACCCCGGACAGGAACGCGGCACGCGTGTACGGCGTGACGTCGGCGGTCACCGTGAAGGTGCCGTAGGCGCCGGCGCCGCGGGCGTGCACCACGCGCTCGGGGATCCGCTCGCGGTTGAAGTGGGCCAGCTTCTCCAGCAGCAGCTGGTCCTGGACGAGGACGGGGCCGCCGACGCCCGCGGTCTCGCTGTTCTGGTTGTCGGCGACCGGGGCCCCGGCCTCCGTGGTGAGCGGTCCCTGCGTCACGTACGCCTCCTGCGTCATCCCTGCTACTCCTGTCGCGCGGCCAAAGCCGAACTCGATCCTACAATGGACTTTGTCTAAGGCGCATATCGATCTAATCTCACACCCATTCCCGACCTGGTCACGTCTGCTGCTAGGCTGGTGGTATGAGTGACCTTCTGGAACGGCTGCGTGGACGCGGATGGCGGATGACCTCGCAGCGGCGCGTGGTGGCCGAGGTCCTGGACGGCGAGCACGTGCATCTGACGGCCGACGAGGTCCACGCCCGGGCCGTCGCGAAGCTGCCGGAGATCTCCCGGGCGACCGTCTACAACACCCTGGGCGAGCTCGTGTCCCTCGGAGAGGTGCTGGAAGTCAGCACGGACCGCCGGGCCAAGCGGTACGACCCGAACGCGCACCGGCCGCACCACCACCTGGTCTGCGCCCGGTGCGGCTCGATCCGCGACGTCCACCCCACGGGCAACCCGCTCGCCGACCTCCCCGACACCGAGCGCTTCGGCTTCACGGTGTCGGACGTCGAGGTGACGTACCGCGGGCTGTGCCCGAACTGCGCGAGCGCCTGAGGTCAAGACCTCTCGCCGACGAGAACGAGAAAGAGCCCCGAAGCCGCCTGTCGGCTCCGGGGCTCCTCGTTTGGCCTCTGCGCACAAAAACCGAGGGCCGGAACCCATTTCTGGATTCCGGCCCTCGGCCTTCAGTAGCGGGGACAGGATTTGAACCTGCGACCTCTGGGTTATGAGCCCAGCGAGCTACCGAGCTGCTCCACCCCGCGTCGGTGAACACGACATTACGCGAGGCAGGCGCCGAGAAGCAAATCGCTTCGCCTCACGGCTCACGCCGACAGTTCCTCGCGGAGTGCGTCCCGCAGCTTGCCCGCCCGTTCGGCCACCTCCGCCGGACCGAGGGCGACCGCCCTGTGCGCCCACTTCTGGCCCTCCGCCAGCTCGCCGCGACGCGCGTAGACCAGGGCGAGCCGCAGCGCCGCCCGCCCGTGCCCGGCATCGGCGGCCCTGGTCCACCACACGGCGGCCTCCGGCTCGCTTCCCTCACGCGCCAGCAGCAGCCCGAGGTTGAAGGCGCCGTTGCGGGATCCGGCCTCCGCGGCCGCCCGGTACCAGCGGGCGGCCTCCACCACATCGCCCCGGGCTGCGGCCAGCATGCCCACCCGCACCTGCGCGCGCCGGTGTCCCTGGGAAGCGGCCCGCTCGTACCACTCCTCGCACTCGGTCTTCTCGTGGACGACCTCGCCCAGCTCGTGCGCGGGCTCCGGCGGCCGCCGGGCGTCGAGCAGGGTGGCCAGCCGGTATGCGGCCTCCGGGCTGCCGCCGCCCGCCGCGCAGCGCAGGTGCCGCTCGGCCTCCCGCTCGTCGCCCTCGCGCAGCCGGGCGATACCCACCTGCAGGGCCGCCTCGGTGTGCCCGGCGGCCGCCGCCCGCTCGTACCACCGCAGCGCCATGTCCTCGGCGCCGCGGCCGGCGTACAGGATGCCCAGGTTGAACGCGGCGTCCACGCTGCCGGCCTCGGCGGCCTTGGAGAACCAGGGCTCGGCCCCGGTCGTGTCGCCGCCCTGGAGCAGCAGGATCGCCAGCGCGTTGGCCGCCTCCCGGTGCCCGGCGTACGCGGCCCGCCGGTACCACTGCTCGGCCTGTGCGGTACGCCCCTGCTCGGCACAGAGCAGCCCGAGGTTGTAGGCGCCGTTGTCGTCGCCGGCGTCCAGCGCGGCCCGGTACCAGCGCTCGGCGGTCTGCGTCTCCCCGCGCTCGGCATGCAGCGCGCCGAGCGCGTTGGCCGCGTTGCCGTCACCGTCCTGGGCGGCGCGCAGCCACCACACGGCCGCGCTGTCGGAATCCCCCGCGTCCCGCAGCAGGAAGCCGAGGGCGCACGCGGCGCGCGCCTCGCCGTCCTTGGCGGAGGTCAGGTACCAGCGTCCGGCCTCCTTCAGGTCCCCGCGCTTCTCCAGGATCGCCCCGAGGTGCAGCGCGGCCCTGCGATGGCCGCGGGCAGCCGCCTGCCGGTACCACTGTTCGGCCTCTTCGACAGCGTTGTCGGTACCGGGCTCGTCCTCGTGTCCGGTCCTGCGGTCGACCGCGCGCGCCAGCCGGTAGGCGGCCTCCCGGTGCCCCCGCTCGGCCGCGGCCCGCATCCAGTGCCCGGCGGTGACGTCCCCCCGGTGCTCCAGCAGGTCGGCGAGCGCGTAGGCGCCGAGGGCGTGGCCCTGCTCGGCGGACTGGCGCAGCCAGTACTCAGCGGCCGGCTCGTCCCCGCGCTCGCGGTGGTGGCGGCCCAGCGCGTGCGCGGCGGCGGCGGACCCCGCGACGGCGGCGATCCGCCACCAGCCGGCGGCCTCGTCGGCATAGCCGCGCTGGTGCAGCAGGACGCCGAGGTTGTTCGCGGCGGCCCGGTCGCCGCTCGCCGTGGCGGCACGCAGATGGGGCTCGGCTCCGTCGAGGTCACCACGGCGCAGCAGCATGGATCCGAGGACGCTCATGGCCTCGGTGTCACCGCTCTCGGCGGCGAGCCGCAGACGCAGCTCCTCGGCGGCTTCCCCCATGTCATCCCGTTCGTCGCGGGACGCCTCCTCGCCGGAAGACCGCACAAATCGCCCTGTCCCGTACAGAGTTGCCTTGTCCCCCATAACGTCCATCGTCGCACCACCTGCAACCTGGGTATACCCGGTATACCGCAGCCCATGAGGTCACTTGAGCGTTTTGTCGACATGCCCACAGAGAGACAAGTCAAACACAGTTCCCCCCAACTCCCCACGGCGGCGCGGCGATCCCTCCCCTCCGGACATGAGTTCGCACACCACGAAGGCCCGGATCCTTGTAGGATCCGGGCCTTCGATCGCAGTAGCGGGGACAGGATTTGAACCTGCGACCTCTGGGTTATGAGCCCAGCGAGCTACCGAGCTGCTCCACCCCGCGCCGTTGCCTCATAACCGTACCACGGCGCGGGGGCGGCTTGATCAACTCCTGTTCTTGTCGCCGTTCCCGGCGGCACCATGGTCGGCGTTCTTGCCGTTGCCGGCCTGGGTCTGCGCGTCCTCGGCCCGCTTGAGCGCGTTCCGCAGGTCCTGCTGCGCCTTGGCGTACGCGCCCCAGTCCGGCCCGTCCGGCCCCTTCAGCGCCTCCTGCCCGGCGTCGAAGGCCTTCTGGGCGTCGTCCAGGGCCTGCCGGACCGTCGGGTTGCCGGACTGCGGCGGCTTGGTGGTCCCGGTGTCCGGCGGTGTGGCGGTCGAGCCCTTCGCGCCGAAGACCTTGTCGAGCGCCTCGTCGAGCGTGTTCTCGAACGCGGTCTTGCCCTCGTAGGTGACCAATACCTTGCGCAGCAACGGGTACTTGAGTCCGCCGCCGCGTACGTAGACCGGCTCCGCGTAGAGCAGTCCCCCGTCCAGTGGCACGGTCAGCAGGTTGCCGTACTCGACTTCCGAGTCACCGCCCTTGAGGAGTTTGATCGCCGCGGCGATGTCCTGTTCGGAGTTGAACTGGCTCTGTACCTGTCTGGGACCGTCGACGGTCGTGCTGGTCGGCAGTTTCAGGATCCTGATCTTGCCGTAGTCGCCGCTGCCGGCCACGGCGTCCACCGACATGAACGCGCTGAGGTTGTAGCGGCCGTTGGGCGTGAACGTCGTCGACAGCGAGAAGGCCTGCTTGGCCTGGTCGGGCATCTTCATGCTCAGGTAGTACGGCGGCACCGCGTCGCCCGACTTGTTCGTCGGGTCGTCCGGCACCTGCCACACCTCGCTGCCGGTGAGGAACGTCTGCGCGTCCGTCACGTGGTAGCGGGTGAGCAGCTCGCGCTGGACCTTGAACAGGTCCTGCGGGTACCGGAGATGGCCCATCAGGTCCGGGGAGATGTCGCCGCGCGGCTTCACCGTGCCCGGGAAGGCCTTCATCCAGGTCTTCAGCACCGGGTCCTTGGTGTCCCACTGGTACAGCTTGACGTCACCGGTGTACGCGTCGACGGTCGCCTTCACCGAGTTGCGGATGTAGTTGACCTGATTCTGCTGGGCCACCACCGCGCGCGAGTTGTTCGTCGCGGTCAGCGAGTCGGCCGTCGTGTCGCCGAGGGTCGTACGGGAGGCGTACGGGTAGCCGTTGGTGGTCGTGTACGCGTCGACGATCCACTGGATGCGGTGGTTCACGATCGCCGGGTAGGCGTCGCCGTCGATGGTCAGCCAGGGGGCGACGGCCTCGACCCGCTCCTTGGGGGTGCGGTTGTACAGGATCCGCGAGTTCTTGCCGATCGCGCCCGAGTAGAGGATCTGCGGCTCGTTGAACGCCACCGCGTACGCGGCCCGGTTGACCGGGTTGTCGAGGTTGACCCCGCTCCTGCCGCCGTAGCTGGTGGTCTTCTCACCGTTGTCGTCGGAGTAGTCGATCTCCTTCTGGGGACCGCCGACGATGGAGTAGGTGGTGGTCTTCTCGCCGTAGTAGATCCGCTGCTGGTACGTGCCGAGGTCGCCGCGCGAGGGCAGGTCGTACTCGGTGAACACCGGCTCGCCGTTGCCGCTCGCCTCGGTGCCCTTGGCGGCGACGACGCCGTAGCCGTGGGTGTAGCGGAAGTGGTCGTTGATCCAGTTGTTCTTCGGGATGCCGTCCAGGTTCAGCTCGCGCAGCCCGAGGACGGTGTCCTGGTCCTTGCCGTCCTTGGTCGGGTAACGGTCCACGTCGAGGTTGGTCGGGAACCCGTAGTAGTTCTTCATCTGCTGAAGCTGCTGGAACGTCGGCGAGACGATGTTCGGGTCCATGATGCGCAGGCTGGCGGCGTCGTTCACGTCGTCGCGGAGCCTGGTCTTGTCCGTGGTGGTGGACTTGCCCGGATACTCGGTGACCTTGGTGTCGTCGATGCCGTACGCCTCGCGGGTCGCCGTGAGGTTCTTCTGGACGTACGGGGCTTCCTTGGCCTGCTCGTTCGGCTGGACCTGGAACTTCTGCACGATCGCCGGGTAGAGGCCGCCGATCAGGATCGCCGAGAGGACCATCAGGCCGAAGCCGATGACCGGCAGCTGCCAGGTGCGCCGCCACAGCGTGGCGAAGAACAGCAGGGCGCAGATGACCGCGATGCAGAACAGGATCGTCTTGGCCGGCAGATAGGCGTTGGCGTCGACGTAACGCAGGCCCGTCCAGTTGTCGGTCGCCTTGAAGTCGCTGGACTTCACGGCCAGGCCGTACCGGTCGAGCCAATAGGCGACCGCCTTCAGCGCCACGAAGATGCCGAGGAGCACCGACAGATGCCCGGTCGCGGCGGCGGTGGCGCGCGCGCCGGGGCTGGTGACCCGCAGCCCGCCGTACAGGTAGTGGGTGAGCGCGGCGGCGATCAGGCCGAGGATGGCCGCGGCGAAGCCGAAGCCCAGCAGGAAGCGGTACCAGGGCAGGTCGAAGGCGTAGAAGGCCACGTCGAGGTGGAACTGCGGGTCCTTCTGGTGGAAGGGCACGCCGTTGACCCACATCAGCCAGGTCCGCCACTGGCCGGCCGCCGACGCGCCGGCGATGAGGCCGACGAGGGCGGTGACGGCGAGCAGCAGCCACTTCTTGTACGGCGCGATGCCCATCCGGTAGCGGTCCAGGCTCTGCTGCTCCATGGACATGGCGCTCAGCGGCGGCCGCAGCCGGTGGGCGAGCCAGATGTTGACGCCGACCGCCACCGCCATCAGCAGACCGAAGACCAGGAACAGCCCGATCTTCGTCCACAGGGTGGTGGTGAAGACGGACGAGTAGTGCACCGAGCGGTACCACAGCCAGTCCGTCCAGAAGCCCGCGAACATGGTGAACGCCATGCCGAGGACGGCCAGCACGCCCAGTGTCATGAGCAGGGCCCGGACACGCCGGGACGGACGGCCCGCCCTCATCCGCGGCCCCGTCGGGCCTCCGCCGCGGTCCGGCATCTGGAAAGCCAAGGTGCGCCCCTCGAAGTTCGCTGTCGATCCGTCAGGCCCTCGTGTTCGCGGGCCCTCCGTGGCCCCCCGTGATCGCGGGCCCACACCTATGCAACTTACTCACGGTTTACTCGGTTCCCGATATCGGCCGGGAACGAGGCAGGATTGTGACCATGTCCAACACTCCCATGGCAGCGAACCCCCTCACCCGGGCCGTACTCGAGATCGACGAGTACGCCTCCGGCCTCGGCTGGGACCAGCCCGCTCGCCTCTTCGCCCTCGTCGACACCGCACGGCTGCGGGTCCAGGAACCCGCGCTCGCGGCCCAGCTGGGCCTCCAGGACGCGCCGGAGACCACCGGTCTCACCCCGATCGAGCAGGACGAGATCCCGGCCGGCAAACCACTGGACGAGTTCCTCGGCACCATCGCCTGGCCCGACGCGGTGGCCGGCTGCGCGCTCACGGTGGAGCGCCTGATGCTGCCGCCGTCGGCCGAGGCACAGGTCCCGCAGGGTCTGAGCGAGGCGAAGCTGGCCAAGTGGGTGGCCGAGCACCCCGAGCGCCAGGAGGTCCGTATGACGGTCGCGGTGCTGCGCGACGGCACCCGCGAGTCGGCGCTGCGGCTGCGCGAGAAGGACTCCGCGACGGAGGTCCTGACCGGCCCGGCCCTGGTACCGGGCCTCGCGGAGGCCCTGGTCGCGACGTTCGCGGACTGAGTCCCGGCGGGTACGGCGATGGGGGCGCCCCGGCTCAGCGGGGCGCCCCCAGCCGTGTCACCGGCCGCTCTCGGCCGCTTCTCCGGCAGCTTCTCCGACCGCTTCTCCGGTCGCTTCTCCGGTCGCTTTTCGGGCAGCTTCTCCGGCCGCCGAGGCTGCGCGCGGGCGCGTGGGTGGTGTTCTCAGCCCTTGGTGGTGCACTTGGGCAGTGCCGCGGTGTTCCCGCCGCGGATGTCCTTCAGAGCGCCGAGCGCGTCCTTGATCGTCTTGACCTTGACCAGGGTGAGCCCGCTCGGAGTGTCCTTGGCCGCCGCCGCGCAGTTCTCGGCCGGCGTCAGGAAGTACTGGGCGCCCTTGTCGCGCGCGCCGACGGTCTTCATCTCGATGCCGCCGATCGGACCGACGGTGCCGTTGTCGTCGATGGTCCCGGTACCCGCGACGAACTTGCCGCCGGTGAGGTCGCCCGGGGTGAGCTTGTCGTAGATGCCGAGGGCGAACATCAGACCGGCGCTGGGGCCGCCGACATCGGCGAGCTTGATGTCGATGGTGAACGGGAAGGTGTGGTCGGTCCCCGCGGAGATCCCGACGATGGCCCGCTTGGCGCCGCTGTCGTCCGAGGTCGCGGTCCTGATCCGGACGTCCCGGGTCTTGGTCGCCGCCTTGTTCGCCTTCTCGGCGGCGGCCTGCTCCTTGGCGGGGACCACGGTGAAGACGACGTCCTGACCGGGCTTGCGCCGGGTGACCAGCTTGGCCACGTCGGTGGGTTGCTTTACCGCCGTACCGTCCACGGCCTTGATCACGTCACCGGCGTGCAGTCGGCCCTCGGCCGGGGAGTTCTTGACGACGGTGGAGACGATCACCCAGGACTTGACCGGGACGCCCAGCTCCCTCAGGGCGGAGACCTTGGCGCTCTCCTGGGACTGGCTGAACTCCTCGGCATTCTCCTGGGTGGACTGCTGCTCGGTCTTGCCGTCCGGGTACAGCGTGTCGTGCGGCACGATCTTGCTGTCGTGCGCCAGCCAGCCGTAGACGGCCTCGACCAGGTTCATCCGGAAGTCCGCGCTGGTCACACGCACGGTGGTCATGTTCAGGTGACCGTCGGCCGGGTAGGTCTTGTGGCCGGAGATCTGCAGCACCGGCTCGCCGTCGTGCTCCGCCAGGGTGTTCACGGTCGGGCCCGGGGACATCTCCGAGTACGGCACGGGGATGAGCACTCCCGCGCACAGGAGCGCGATCAGCATCAGGGTGGAGGCGAGCATCGTCGCGGTGCGGCGTGGCATGGCACGACAGTACGGGACGGCTCTGTCAGCGCACTGTCAGGGCACCCGCGTCACGCACCGCGCGCGCCGGAGTCGGTCTTCTCCATGGCCGCGCGGAAACGGGCGTACCCGTCCAGCTCCGGGCCGTCACTGCGGACCTTGCGGGTCCGGTTGGCCCATGTGCCCCACAGTCCGGCCGCTATCGCCGCCACCAGCGGAATCAGCAACCAGGCAAGCGCCGCCATGCCGACCTCCCAACCCCATGAGCGTCCGCGAACTGACTGATCAGCAGATTAACCATTCGCCATGACAACGCTCACGCCAGGGTGCCGGTTACGCAACCCGAACGGACTGTTCCCCGGACGTGACCCGCACGCCGGGCCGACGGCCGGGCTCAGCAGGCGCCGACCCACTCCTCGGTGCCGTCGGAGAAGGTCTGGTGCTTCCAGATGGGCACCTCGTGCTTGAGGTCGTCGATCAGCCTGCGGCAGGCCTCGAAGGCTTCCGCCCGGTGCGGGCAGGCGACGGCGACGACCACGGCGATCTCCCCGACCCGCAGATCCCCCACCCGGTGGACGGCGGCCAGCGCGCGCACCGGATAGTCCGCGACGACCTTCTCGGCGACCCGCCGTATCTCCTCCTCCGCGCTGGGGTGGCAGGAGTAGCCGAGCGCGTCCACGCCGGCGCCCCCGTCGTGGTTCCGCACGGTCCCCACGAACAGCGCGATCCCTCCCGCCGCCGCCTCCCCGACGGCCCGGAACACCTCGTCCACCGACAGCGGGGTCTCCCGGATCCCGATCAGCTTGAGGGGATCCTGAGCCGCGTGCTCACCCGGGTGCTCGTTCGCCTGTGCCATGACCCCCATGGTGCCGCACGCCTGCGACAACCCGGAATACGACTTTCACCAGGCACGCGCGCGGGGGCGTTTGGAGCCTCCTACAGGAGGGGAGCACGAGCGGGACCCCGGCCCGCGCGCGTCGGTGCGAGGCGGGCAGCGGCGAAACCCCGACTCACACGCCCGACGCGGCAAGCGCGGGCCAAACCCCGCCCCACACGCGTCGGCGAAGAACTGCGAGCGCGAATCCCGGCCGACAGGTCCCGGCAAGGAACTGCGCGCGCGTTCCGGCCGACAGGGGCCCCGGCAAAGAACTGGGGGCGTGCGATCCGGCCGACAGACCCCGGCGCGGGAGTGCGCGGCGACTCCGGCTCACACGCGCCGACGCGCGACAGGGCGCGGGCGCACGACAGGGCGCGGGCGCACGACAGGGCGCGGGCGCGGAGCCACGATTCACACGCGCCGGCGCGCCTTGCGGGCCCGGCGGACCACGGCGGCGGCGCCCAGCAGGGCCACCGTGGCCCCCGCCGCCCCCGCGGCGGTCGCGTCCTTGCGGCCCAGCCGCCGTCCGGCGACGGTGTGCCGTCCGGCGACCTCCTCCAGCAGCTCGGCGAGCACTTCCTCGTTGGTCCACCGCGGCCGCCACCCCGCCTCGTGCAGCCGGCTGCCGCTGACCACCCAGGGGTACATCGTGTAGGCCAGGTCACCCGCCGGGGACGGGGTGAGCCCGATCCGGTGCAGCCGGGCCGCCGCGCCGAGCGCGACCGCGGAGGGCAGTTCCATCCGCCGGATCCCGCTCAGCTCCTCGACCTCCTCCTGCTCCAGCCATCCGTCGCAGCCGACGGCCAGCTCCCCGTCGACCTTCTCCTGCACGGCGTACTCCAGCGCCCCGCAGAGATCGTCGACGTGGCAGAACTGCCAGGCGGGCCGCGACCCGGCCACCACCAGCAGCCGGGGCGACTCGAAGTACCGCGTCAGCGCGGTGTCCGTGCCCCCGACCAGGACGGCCGGCCGTACGACGGTGACGTTCAGGCCGGGATGGGCCCGCGGAGCCCGCCGCGCCAGCCGCTCGATCTCCAGCAGGTCCCCCACGCCCGTGGCCTCGGCCGTCGCGCGCAGCTCGGCGTCCTCCGAGAGGGGCAGCTCGTTGTCCGGCAGCGCGCCGTAGACCATCGTCGAGGTGCACAGCACCACCCGGTGCACACCGGCCGCCGCCGCGGCCGTCAGCACGGTCTGGGTCCCCCGGACGTTGTAAGCGGTGCGGGCCGCCGGATCGGTCTCCAGATCGAGGTCGAGGGCGAGGTGGACGACCACGTCCGCGCCGCGCAGCTTCTCCGCGATCGCCGGGTCGCGGACGTCGAGGATGTGCCACTCGGCGTCCGCGCACTCCCCGCGCCGCTCGTCGATGGCGACGACCTGTTTGATCTCCTTGGAGGCGGCGAGCCGCTCGGTGAGCAGGGCGCCGACCCCGGTGGCGGCGCCGGTGACCGCGACGACGGGCCCGCGCACGGCGGGAGGGGTTGAGAGGTTTCGCGCTGCGCGAACCTGAGGATCTGGGGAACTCACCGGGCGTCTCCAGCGGTTGTCTTCAGTACGAGCGCGTGTGACGCGCGCGTACCAGGTGCATCCATCCTGCCGCAGGCCTTCCGTGGGCGAAGCACCGAGGCCCGATCGGGTCCGGGTGTCTACGCTGGGTGGTGACGTCGGGCAGCCGCGCCGCCGGAGAGAACCGGTGGCCTTACCAGCCGAGGAATCCCGTGAGTGACACCCCATTCGGATTCGGCCTTCCGCCGGAGGAGCCGGACGACGGCGACGAGGGCAAGAAGAAGGACCAGGAGAGCGGCGGTGGGCAGGGACCGGCCAACCCGTTCGGTTTCGGCGGACTCCCCGGAGCCGGGGGCTTTGGCGGCCCCGGCGCCGACAATCCGCTCGCAGCCATGTTCGGTTCCCTGAACCCCACCGACCTGGGCGCCGCGTTCCAGCAGCTGGGCCAGATGCTCTCCTACGAGGGCGGCCCGGTGAACTGGGACATGGCCAAGCAGATCGCCCGCCAGACGGTCGCCCAGGGCGCCCCGGACGGCACGAAGGACGCCAGCGTGGGGCCGGCCGAGCGCAGGTCGGTCGAGGAGTCCGTCCGCCTGGCCGACCTGTGGCTGGACGACGCGACATCCCTGCCCTCGGGTTCCTCCTCCGCGGTGGCCTGGTCCCGCGCGGAGTGGGTCGAGGCGACGCTGCCCGCCTGGCAGGAGCTGGTCGACCCGGTCGCCGAGCGGGTCGGCGCGGCCATGGGCGACGTCCTGCCGGAGGAGATGCAGGCCATGGCGGGCCCGCTGATCGGCATGATGCGTTCGATGGGCGGTGCCATGTTCGGCACGCAGATCGGGCAGGCCGTCGGCGTGCTCGCGGGCGAGGTCGTCGGCTCCTCGGACGTCGGCCTGCCGCTCGGCCCGGCCGGCAGGGCCGCGCTGCTCCCGGCCAACGTCGAGGCCTTCGGCAAGGACCTCGGTGTCCCGCAGGAGGAGGTGCGGCTGTACCTGGCGCTGCGCGAGGCCGCGCACCAGCGCCTGTTCGCACATGTGCCGTGGCTGCGCTCGCACCTGTTCGGCGCGGTCGAGGGCTACGCGCGCGGCATCAAGGTCGACACCGCCAAGCTGGAGGACGTGGTCGGCCAGTTCGACCCGCAGAACCCCGAGCAGTTGCAGGACGCCCTTCAGCAGGGCATGTTCCAGCCGGAGGACACGCCCGAGCAGAAGGCCGCGCTGGCCCGTCTGGAGACCGCTCTGGCCCTGGTCGAGGGCTGGGTGGACGCGGTGGTGCACGCGGCCGCGAAGCCGCGTCTGTCGTCGGCCGACGCCCTGCGCGAGACCCTGCGCCGCCGCCGGGCGACCGGTGGACCGGCGGAGCAGACCTTCGCCACGCTGATCGGCCTGGAGCTGCGCCCGCGCCGGCTGCGCGACGCCTCCCGTCTGTGGGCCTCGCTCACGGACGCGCGCGGGGTCGACGGCCGGGACGCCCTGTGGCACCACCCGGACATGCTGCCCACCGCCGGCGATCTGGACGACCCGGACGGCTTCGTCCACCGCGAGCAGATGGACTTCTCCGAGCTGGACAGGATGCTCGGTGAGGCGGCGGACGGCGCGGCGTCCGGCGGCGTCTCCGGCACCGCTTCCGAGGGCCGACCCGACCTGCGCAAGAAGGACGACGGCGACGCGGAGGGCGACGACACCGAGTGAGCCTGCACGACGACGCGGTCCTCGTCCTGAAGGAGTACGAGGGCCAGGAAGACCTGCGCCAGGTCTATCTGGGTCATCTGGAGACGCACCCGGACGGCATGTGGAAGGCCTGCCGGGACGGCCACATCACGGCGAGCGCCCTGGTGATCGACCCGGAGCGCGGCCGGGTGCTGCTGACCCTGCACAAGAAGTTGCGGATGTGGCTGCAGATGGGCGGCCACTGCGAGCCGGCCGACGGCACCCTGGAGGAGGCGGCCCAGCGCGAGGCGACCGAGGAGTCGGGCATCGCGGGGCTGACCCTGCTGCCCGGCGGCCCGGTGCGCCTGGACCGCCACCACACGCCGTGCGCCTGGCACCTCGACGTCCAGTACGCGGCGCTCGCCCCGGCCGGTGCCGTCGAGGCGATCAGCGACGAATCCCTGGACCTGCGCTGGTTCGCCTACGACGAGGTGGCCGACGTGGCGGACGACTCGGTCGTACGGCTGGTACAGGCGACCCGGGACCGGCTCTGAAACGGTGAGGGGCGACCGCACACGCGGCCGCCCCTCACACCTCTGCCTCTGCCTCTGCCTCTGTTTACGGGCAGGTCAGCTCCAGACGTTCCCCTGGTTCTGTCCGCGCGCGCCCTGCTGTCCCATGCCGAACTGGGCGGCCACACCCTGCCCGATGTGCGCGTTCTGCGGCGGCAACAGCTCGCTGGGCTGGACGAGCGCGAACCCGGAGCCCAGGAAGCTCAGCTCCCACCCCTCGCCGGTGTTGCCGCGCCTGCGCCACACTCCGGAGGAATGGGTCTGCGCCTGCATCTGCACCCGCAGCCCGGTGGACCAGGCGACGATCGCGTCCGCGTCGCAGTTGACGTACTTGTCGGGCGTGACCTGCATCAGCAGCGGCGCGCCCGAGGTCATCAGGGCCACCTTGCCGCGCCCGGTGATGTTCAGCTGGTACTTCCCGGAGCCGGAGATGCCGTAGAGGCTGTCGACGGCGATGACCTCGTGGTGCAGCGAGGAGTCCATGGCGAGCACGTAGCCGCTGTCGACGGTCAGCCCGTCCTGCTCGACGTCCATGACGTGCACGTGCTGGGCGAGGTTGGCGAGGTAGACCGTGCCCTGCCCGTGGCAGCGCATCAGGTCCAGGCCCTCGCCGGTGTACGCGCGCGCGCGTGCCTGGTTGTTGCTGCGGTACTCGGCGTCGAACTCGACCAGGCCCTGATAGGCGACCATGGTGCCCTTGCGGGCGAGGAGGTCCTCGTGGCCGTCCAGGGTGACGCGGAGCATCTGCTTGTTCTGCAGGCTCCAGCGCTCCTGGGACTGCAGGTCGTTGTGCGCGAAAAGCGAACTCTGCATGGTGTTCTGGTTCCCCCTCAGCCCCGGAACCGGAGGCGGTCGGTGCTGTCCTCACTGGGCTGGACGACGACGATGCCCTGGCCGGAGAAGGCCATCTGGTAGGCCTCGCCGCTGCCCCGGCCGATCAGCGACTGCGCCTTGAAGCTGCGCTTGCCCTTCACCTTCAGGTTCGGGGACCAGGCGACGAGCGCGTCCGGGTCGACGTACGTCTCGTCCTCGCCGCCGCCGCAGTCCACGACGATCGGCTTGCCCCGGGAGGTGAGCGCGACCCAGCCCTGTCCGGAGATCTTCGTGTTCCACAGGCCCTGCCCGGCGAACTTCGCGAGCCCCTTGACCCGCTCCACGCCCCAGGTGAGGTGGGCGTCGAAGGCGAGCAGGTTGGTGGCGTTCACCGAGATGCCGTCGCCGTCGAGATTGATCACGACGACGTCGGCGCCGTAGTCGGCGAGGTAGAGCAGACCGTCGCCGGAGCACTTCATCAGGGGCGCGCCCTCGCCGGTGATCCAGTCACGGGCGATCTGGCGGACGGCCGGCGGATTGGGCTCGTACTGGATGAAGCCCTCGTAGGCGACCATCGACCCCACGCGTGCGAGGAGGTCGCTTCCGGTCTGCAGGGCGACCTTCAGCATGTGGTTGCCGTGGTTCTCCATGCGGGCGGTGACGGGTGCGGGGGCATGGCCCGCGAGCGGCTGGTTCATGACGGGCTCCCTCAGACCTCGTACGGCTGGACGACGATGAAGTTGCCGGGTGCGCCCCGGAACTGCAGGTTGACGCTCTCCCCGGTGTCGCCCGGGTAGGCGTTGCGGCGCATGCGGACCTGGCTGGAGACGATCACCTGGGAGGCCGCCGACCAGGCGACGACCGCGTTGCAGTCGGCGAACGTCGTCGGGGTCACGGGCAGGACGACGGGCGTGCCGTGCGTCTTGACCACGATCGTGCCGGTGCCCTGGAACTGCATGGTGAACAGCGCGCCGCCGGGGATGCCGTGGCCCTCGATGCGGCGGACCTCGTACTGGAGGCTCTCGTCGAAGGCGAGGACGTTCTCGGCGGAGACGCAGATCGCGTCGCCCTGCAGCTCCACGGGATGCAGATGGGTGGAGTTCTCGGCGAGGAACACCTGGCCCTGGCCGGTGCAGCGCATCAGCTGCATCTCCTGGCCGGTGGCGTTGCCGACGAGTCGCCCGGCGAACCCGGCGCCCTTGTAGCCGAAGTCGACCTTGCCCTGGTAGAGCACCATGCTGCCCTGCCGGGCCAGCACGGGCTGGCCGCCGATGCCGAGGTCGACGCGGACCAGCTTGCTGTTCTGCTGCGTCCAGCGCTGCCCGGTCGGCGTCTCCTTGAACGCCTGGAGCGCCGCGGTCACTCCGGCACCGCCCCGCGGCGCCCCCTGGGGCACTCCGTAGGGCGCGGCCTGCTGGCCGGGCACCTGGCCGTAGCCCGGGGGCATGGGCGCGGTGGGCGGGCCGCCGTGGCCGGGCGGCTGGTGACCGTAGCCCGGGGGCATCGGCGCGCTCGGCTGACCGCCGTACGACTGCTGCGGCGGCTGGCCGTAGGGCGACGGCGCCGGGGGTGGCGGCGGGAGGGTGCCGCCGACGGGCGGCGTCAGGGGGGCGATGACGGTCGGCGCGCCGTGCATGTTCGCTACGGGCGCGGGCGGCGGAGGCGGGGTGGTGCCGGGCGGCGGCGTATAGCCCTGCGGGGTGGGCGCCGGCGTATAGCCCTGCGGGGTGGGCGGCGGCGCCGGGACGGGCTGCGGTGCGGGAGCCGGGAGGGGGGCGGCCGGCGCGCCGAACGCGGGCGGGGCGCCGGTCTGGGCGGGCGGGGCGAAGCCGGGCGCGGCACCCGACTGGGGCTGCTGCGGGGCGTCGGACGCCTCCTCCTCCAGCACCTCGCCGCCGAAGTTCTTCAGCAGCGCTTCCAGGCCGCCGTCGAAGCCCTGTCCGACGGCGGCGAACCGCCAGCCGTCCTTGAAGTAGAAGTCACCGAGCATCACCGCCCGCTCGGTGGAGAACTCGGACCCGCTGAAGGAGTACCGCGCGACCTCCTCGCCACCGGCCACGACCCGCAGATAGCCGGGAGCGACCTGCGACATCTGCCCGGGGCCGTCGATGGTCGCCGTGAAGGACAGCCTGCGGATCCGCGAGGGGATCCGGTCGAGCGTGACCCGGAAGGACTCCGTGTCGCCCGACTGGGCACCCAGCAGCTGGATGGACTCCTCGGGGGACTTCGGCTGGTTGAAGAAGACGAAGTACCGGTCGTCCGAGAGGCGCTCGTCCGCGTCCAGACCGAAGCAGCTGATGTCGAAGGTCAGCCCGGGGCCGGAGATCTGCACGCCTACGTACAGATCCGTGCCCGCCGTGAGGTCACTGATCCTGGCCTTGTGGCCGCGTTGGAATTCCCTGGCCATGCGTTACGACCGTCCCCCATCCCGAATGCGAGTGCGTCGCGCCAGGCTAACGGCAACGGCCGACATCGACCCCGGCCGGGCCTGGTCGGTACACACCCGGTACACAACCGCGCCCGACCGCTCACCCGGACGCGCCGGTCGCGGCCCGGGGCGCGGGGCACGCCGGCCGGAGCGCTCAGTCCTCGCCGGTGTCGGGCAGGTGCGGCAGCCGTTCCGCGGCGACCACCCCTTCGAGGTAGCCGCGGGCCCGCTCGGTGCGCGGATAGGCCTCCAGCAAGCGCCAGAAGTCGGGCCCGTGACCGGGGACCAGCAGATGCGCCAGTTCGTGGCAGAGCACGTAGTCGACGACGTACTCCGGCATGCCCTGCAACCGGTGCGAGAGGCGGATGCTGCGCTCGGCCGGCGTGCACGAGCCCCAGCGGGTGTTCTGGTTGGTGACCCAGCGCACGGAGGCGGCCCGGGCCCGGCCGTCGAAGTACTGGGCCGACAGCCGCTCGGCGCGTTCGGCCAGCTGGGCGTCGCCCAGCCGCCGCTTGCTCTCCTGGGCGGCGAGTTTGTCGAGCATGACGGTCACCCAGCGCTGTTCCTCCGCCTTGGACATCCTGGCAGGGATCAGCACGACGGTGCGATCGCCCTCGCGGTACGCGGAGACGGTCCGGCGACGCCGGGCACTCCTGCGGACCTCGATCGCGCTCGCCCTTGAGCCGACGGGCGGCTGGCTCGTCGTGCTGCGCTGTGGTTTTCCGGCGCGGTGCAGTGGGTCGGCGGGCACGCCCCGACGTTACCCGCTGGGCCGGGGCAAGTCCCGGCTCCGAGTCCGTTCGATGCGGATCCCCCACCATGCGTTTGATTTGTACGATCGATCCGATCACCCTCTTTACACCCATTCACCCCGGATCCACGCGGCCCCCTTAGACCTCTTCCGACCCCTTCTGGCCGCTTCCGGCCTCTTCCGGCCTCACGCCGGTTGGTTCATATGATGAAAATCCCCTGCCTGTGGACAACCTTCGACGGCCGGCGCACGGGCCGTGCATGCTGTCCGGTGTGGGCGGAGCGTGACCGGTTCCGCCGACCGAAGGATGTTCCGCGACGTTTGGACGGATACGGGGGACAGTCATGCATCCGATGGTGAAACCGGCGCTGCGGCGCGGCTGGCGTGATCTCAACACCGTGCAGTTCGGTATGACGCCGGCGCACGCGCTGACGCTCGGCCCGATGGACACGGCGACGGGCAGCTTCCTGGAACTCCTCGACGGCACGCGCGGACTGCCGTTGCTGCGCGAGGAGGGCCGTCGCATGGACCTGCCGGACGGGCACGTCGACGCGCTGGTGGAAGGACTGGCCCGGGCGGGCCTCGTGGACGACGCGCGCGGCGGCGGGCCGGCCGCGGACACCCTGCGCGAGAAGGAGGACGTCCTGCGGCGGATGCGCCCCGACCTCGCGGCGCTGACCCTGACCACCGCGGCTCCGGGTGACGCACTCGCCCGGCTCGCCGCCCGCCGATCACTGAGAGTGCAGGTGCGCGGCGCCGGGCGGGTCGGCGCCGTGCTGGCGTCGGTGCTGTCGGGCGCCGGGGTCGGCGAGGTGGACGTACGGGACGTGGGCCGGGTGGAGCCCTGGGACGTGGCGCCCGGCGGGCTTGCCGCCGAGTCGCTCGGGGAGCGCCGGGACGCGGCGGCGCGAGCCGCCGTCCGCCGCGCGGCACCGGACCGCGCGCCGCGCCGCCCGCACACCCCCGGCTCCGGCGCCGAGGACCCCGGACTGTCCCTGGTGGTCCTCACCCCCCGGGACGACGTGGCCGTGCACGCGCCCGATCCGCTCGGCGCCGAGCCGCTCATGGCCTCCGGAACCCCTCATCTGTACGCCGGGGTCGTGGAGGGCACTGGCGTCGTCGGCCCGCTGGTCCTACCCGGCGAGTCGGGCTGCGCGAGCTGTCTGCACCAGGAGCGCACGGACCGGGACCCGGTCTGGCCCCGGTTGATCTCCCAGTGGCGGTCCGGCCGGGCCCGCCGGGTCGGGGCCTGCGATCTGGCACTGGCCACGGCGGTGGCCGGACTGGCCGCGGCGCACGCCCTGGCCTTCCTCGACGGCGGGTCGCCGTCGGCCGTCGGCGTCCGGTGGGAAGTGGCCGCACCCGCTCTGAACTGGCATTCCCGACCTGTGCGGCCACATCCGGCATGCGGATGCGGCGCGGTGGAGAGAGCTAAAGGGAGGCACTCCTCAACCGGCGGGCGGTCACGCGCGACAATGGCGGTGCAACGGCCGCCGACCGGGCGACGACGCGAGACAGGCGCGGCGCGGCCGACTGGGACTTGGAGGGCGCATGTCTGATCTTCCCCGCAAGGCGGTCACCCGTACCGCCAAGCTCGCCGCGCTCCCGCTCGGCTTCGCCGGCCGAGCGACCTGGGGGCTGGGCAAGCGCATCGTGGGCGAGTCCGCGGAGATCGTCGGCCGCGAGCTGCAGCAGCGCACGGCCGAGCAGCTCTTCAAGGTCCTCGGGGAGCTCAAGGGCGGCGCGATGAAGTTCGGGCAGGCCCTGTCCGTCTTCGAGTCCGCGCTGCCCGAGGAGATCGCCGGCCCCTACCGCGCCGCCCTGACCAAGCTCCAGGAGGCGGCACCCCCGATGCCGACCCGTACGGTGCACGGGGTGCTGGAGCAGCGGCTCGGACCGGACTGGCGCGATCTGTTCGAGGAGTTCGAGGACAAGCCGGCGGCGGCGGCCTCGATCGGCCAGGTGCACCGGGCGGTGTGGCAGGACGGCCGCGAGGTGGCCGTCAAGGTGCAGTACCCGGGCGCCGGCGAGGCCCTGCTGTCCGACCTCGGTCAGCTGAGCCGCTTCGCGAAGCTGCTGGGCCCGCTGATCCCGGGCATGGACATCAAGCCGCTGATCGCGGAACTGAGGGACCGCGTCTCCGAGGAGCTGGACTACGGGCTGGAGGCCCAGGCCCAGAGCGCGCACGCGGCGGAGTTCGAAGACGACCCGGACGTGGTGGTCCCGGCGGTGGTGCACCAGTGCGAGCAGGTCCTGGTGACCGAGTGGATCGACGGCATCCCCTTGTCGGAGATCATCGCCGATGGCACCCAGGAGCAGCGCGACCGGGCCGGCCAGTTGCTCGCCCGCTTCCTGTTCTCGGGGCCGGCCCGCACCGGTCTGCTGCACGCCGACCCCCATCCGGGCAATTTCCGGCTGCTGCCCGGCGGTCCGGCGGGCGAGGACGACTGGCGTCTGGGTGTGCTCGACTTCGGTACGGTCGACCGGCTCCCGGGCGGCCTGCCCCGGACGATCGGGGTCTCGCTGCGGCTGACCCTGGACGGGGACGCCGAGAAGGTCTACGAACTGCTCTGCGCGGAGGGTTTCGTCAAGGAGTCCATAGAGCTGGACCCGGACGCGGTTCTGGACTACCTGCTGCCGATCATCGAGCCGGCCCGGGTCGAGGCGTTCACCTTCACCCGCTCCTGGATGCGCGGCCAGGCCGCCCGCGTGGGTGACCCCCGCTCGCCCGCCTACCAGCTGGGCAAGCGGCTCAATCTGCCGCCGGCCTATCTGCTCATCCATCGGGTGACCCTCAGCACAATCGGTGTGCTGTGCCAGCTGGGTGCCACGGTCGGACTGCGACGGGAACTCGAGGAGTGGCTGCCGGGCTTCGCGGTCGAGAACGACCCGCCCGAGGAGGAGTCGGCGGGCGCGTGAGCGGTGGGCGCGCTGGGTGCGGTCGGTTGAGGTGAGGCGCGGGCGGGTGAGTGGTCGGCGCCGGCCCGGCCGGAGCGTTCCCGCCGGGCCGGGCTCACCACCAGGACGAGTCCAGCCGGCCCTCGATCGCCCGCAGGTTCTCCCGGGAACAGGTGTCGCAGAAGTACTGACGGACGCCGTTCTCCACGGAACAGGTCCAGGTGACCGACGGGGTGCCGTCGGCGGGGGCGCCGCAGCGTGCGCAGACGAGAGTGCGGCGTCTCGCCGTGGAGCCGCCCTGGTCACTGTCTCCGGGAAGACTCGTCATGGGGCGACGATAGCCCCGCGACCGGCGGATCCCCACGCGCAACGCCCCGCGGGGGCCGGTCCGTTCGCTCGGACCGGCCCCCGCGGGGAGGACATCGCCTCCCTGCGCCGGGAGGCCACTGCTTCTCGGGTGTGCGTATTACTGCATGCGGGTTCGTATTACTGCATGACAGCCATGGCGAGCGCACGGCGGGCGCGCATCGAGGCGCGCTCGGCCCGGCGCTGCATCCGCTGAGCCACCGCCAGGCGCATGGCCCGGCGTTCGTGCTCGGCTTCGTGCCGTCGCTCGTGCATATGCGCACGAGCCAGGGCTTCTTGCATGAGTTGCATCTCTCGGTTCCTGTTCTGTCGCGCTTCGGTAGCGCCGGTGGTGGTGAAGTCTGAGGTCGCGGAGCCTGCGGGCTCGCTGGTGGACGGCTTCATCGGGGCCTGCTTCTTGGGGTCGTGCGTGAGGGGGCGGTCGATTGTTCCTGCGATGTTCATGCTGTGACCGGGTTCTTACGCGGGCGGCCACGCGGCCGCTTCCGGGCGACGACGACACCCTGGACGAAGAGCTCGCCGCCCCAGACGCCCCAGGGCTCACGCCGCTCCTTGGCGCCGGCGAGGCAGGCCTCGACCAGGGGGCAGGTACGGCAGAGGGACTTGGCGTACTCCACGTCCGCGGGCGACTCGGCGAAGAAGACCTCCGGGTCGTAGGAGCGGCACGGGACGGGTACGCCGAGGTTCTCGATGGCGTCGTCGAGCGCGGTGAGCGCGGTGAGGGGGATCAAGGTGGAGTCCTCCGTGAGGCCGGGCGGGGGGAACGTCTGTGAAGGCGGTACGGACGGGGCGTGCGCTTCGAGTTGCACGGTTTGTTTTCCTCGTCTGGTCGTTCCGGCCGGTTGACCGGGTGTCGGCTTGGTACCGGGTTCTTTTCTTGTCCCGAAGCCCCTTCGCTCCGTCACCCCGTTCGGGGCAAACAAAAGGGCCGCGGATCCCGGGTGGGGTTCCGCGGCCCTGAAGGCGCCTGCCTGATCGGCGATCAGGCTGGATCACTCCAGGGTTCTGGCCCACGGAAGGCCCACATCAGGTGGTGCTGCGTCGCCTGCTTCCGGAATCCGGCACCGGCCGCCGCAAAGGCATAGGCGTGCGCCTGTGCCGTTACCGCTTCCAGTGCCTTGGTCGGTCGCTCATTGCGCTCACGGACCGGAAGACCCGCGAGAGACAGGGAGGACGCCGGACGGACGGCACGAATGCCGGACAGACCGGTGCCCTGGTTCGAGGCGCCGAGCAGGCACGTGGAGACGGTCGAGCGATCGGTCAGTTTGGCCGCGCTGATGGTGCTGAAGTTGATGCTGATCACAGGACTCGCCTCCTCTCGGCGTCTCAGGGACTGGGATGAACCAGCCCACTCGGGTATGCAAGTACAACACGAAACCGCGGTCTTTTAGAAGGCCGCTGCTTCCGTGCCTAGAACCTATGGGGATTGCCGGGGCATGCGCAAACTATTTTTCCGACGAGTTCGCATCAGTCGCTTCCGCCGCCCTCACCAGCCACCTGGCCTGCGCAGATGGCCAGAACATCGGCCCCGTAGCTGCGCAGCTTGCGGCTGAGGACACCGGGGATGCGGGAGAGTTCGGCGGGGCTCTCCGGCTGCGCCTCGGCGATGGCGATCAGGGTCCGGTCGGTGAACACGCAGAAGTCCGGCTGCCCGCTGCGCTCGGCCTGGACCGCCCGCCACTCGCGGAGCCGCTCGTAGAGCCCCTCGTCCATGTCCGAGGGGCAGTCCTCGCAGCGCATCAGCTTCATCTCGCCCGCCTCGGTCAGCGTGCGCCCGCACACCCGGCAGCGGGCCGGGGTGCGCTGGGTGCGTCGGGGGACGGCGACGCTCACCCCGGCCACCCCGCGCTCCACGCCCGCGCCCGCACCGGTGCCGGTGGGGCCGGCGGTGACGGCGGTACCGGGGCGCAGACCGTCCAGGAAACGGCTGGGGCGGCGGTTGGGACGGCCCCCCGGTGAGCGGGACAGGGCCCAGGAGACGTGGAGCCGCTCCCGGGCCCGGGTCACACCGACGTAGAGAAGCCGGCGCTCTTCCTCGATCTGCTCGTCCGTCCGGGCGTAGGTGATCGGCAGCATGCCCTCGGCGACGCCGACCAGGAAGACGGCGTCCCATTCCAGGCCCTTGGCGGCATGCAGCGAGGCGAGGGTGACGCCCTGGACGGTGGGGGCGTGCTGGGCGGCCACCCGCTCGTCCCACTCCGTCACGAAGTCGCCGAGGGTGGCGCCGGGCTTGGCGGCGGCGAGGTCCTGGGCGAGGTTGACCAGCGCGGCGAGCGATTCCCAGCGCTCTCGGACGGCGCCGGAACCGGCCGGGGGCTGGGCGCTCCAGCCCTCACCCGAGAGCACCGCGCGCACCTGCGAGGGCAGGTCCACGATGTCGTCGAGCAGGGAGTCGTTGCCGCCGAAGCGGGCAGCGGCGCGCAGGGCGGCCCCGGCCTTGCGCACCTCGGGCCGGTCGAAGAAGCGCTCGGCACCGCGCAACTGGTAGGGCACACCGGCGTCGCCGAGGGCCTGTTCGTAGGTCCCGGACTGGGCGTTGGTGCGGAACAGGACGGCGATCTCGGCGGCCGGGACGCCCGCGTCGATCAGCTCCCGGATGCGGCGGGCGGCACCCTCGGCCTCGGCCGGCTCGTCGGTGTACTCCATGTACAGGGCTTCGGGTCCCGCAGCGCGCTGGGAGACCAGTTCCAGCCGGTGGTCGGCGGCACGGCCCCGGGCCTGGGCGAGCAGCCCGTTGGCCAGGCGGACGACCTGGGGGGTGGAGCGGTAGTCACGGACCAGCTTCACGACGGTGGCCCCGGGGTGCCGGGCACGGAAGTCGAGCAGATGGTCTGGCGTTGCTCCTGTGAACGAGTAGATGGTCTGGCTGGCGTCACCGACGACGCACAGGCTGTCGCGGTCGCCGAGCCACAGGTCCAGCAGTCGCTGCTGGAGGGGGCTGACGTCCTGGTACTCGTCGACGACGAAGTGCTGATATTGCGAGCGGACCTGGTCGGCGATGTCGCCTCGGTCCTGGAGGACGGCGACGGTCAGGAGCAGGACATCCTCGAAGTCGATCACCGCGCGGTCCCGCTTGAGGTCCTCGTAGGCGGCGTAGAGATGGGCGATCTCGGCGGGGTCGCGTGGTGCCTCGCGGCCGGCCTTCACAGCCGCGTACGGATAGTCGGCGGGGACGGTCTGGGTGACCTTGGCCCATTCGATCTCGGCGGTGACGTCCCGCAGCTCGCCCCGGTCGAGCCTGGTGCCGCAGGCGGCCGCCGCGTCGGCGACGAGCTGGACCTTGCGGTCGATGAGCCGGGGCATGCCGCCACCGATCGCTTTCGGCCAGAAGTACTGCAGCTGGCGCAGGGCGGCGGAGTGGAAGGTCCTGGCCTGGACGCCCTGGGCGCCGAGCTGGCGCAGCCGGCCGCGCATCTCTCCGGCCGCACGGTTGGTGAAGGTGACGGCGAGCACGCTGGAGGGCTGCAGGATCCCGGCGCGCACCCCGTAGGCGATGCGGTGGGTGATCGCCCGCGTCTTGCCCGTCCCCGCTCCGGCCAGCACGCACACCGGCCCGCGCAGGGCGGTGGCCACCTCGCGCTGCTCGGGATCGAGCCCTTCGAGCACCGCGTCGGCAGAGTCCGGTACCTGCGGGAAGAGAGGGGAGTGCGTTGCTGCTGTCACACCGCCATGCTGCCAGGTCGCCGGAGACCGCTGTGCCGGTTGTCCACAGGCGGGCCCCCGCGGTCGTATTAATGCGGCAGGAGTCACAGCGGGGGTGCGTTCCGGGGCGGGGAATGGCGGGCCGATCGCTTACGTTCTTGTGCTGGACGACTTTCCGAGCTGCCTGAGGAGCGCGAGACATGCAGGGCACCGTGACGATGTACAGCACGACTTGGTGCGGGTACTGCCGGCGGCTGAAGAGCCAGATGGAGCGGGAGGGCATCGCCTACACCGAGATCAACATCGAGCAGGACCCCGAGTCCGCCGCGTTCGTGGAGAAGGCGAACGGCGGAAACCAGACGGTCCCGACCGTGCTCTTCACCGACGGCAGCACGCTGACCAACCCGTCGCTGGCCCAGGTGAAGCAGAAGCTTGCCGCGTGACGCTCCGCGGGCTTGCGCGGTGAGGACAACAGTGGGGTGGCCCTGAACGTTCAGGGCCACCCCACTGCGTTACGCGCGCACACCCGGCTCGCGGGCACACCGCAGCCGCTGATCAGCCGGTCCGGCAAGGCTCCGGTGAGCGGTCCACGCCGGTGACCGTCTCCGCGCGGGCCGCGAGCTTCCGGCCACCCGTGGCCCTCAGACGAAGCTGCGGGTGGGCAGTGGCTTTCCGTACCACATCTCGATCAGGCGGGCCGCGATGGAGATGCCGTAGGGCGGCAGCACCTCGCCGGACTCGAAGGCCTCGTGGAGCTGCTCACGGGAGAACCAGCGGGCCTCGTGGATCTCGTCGCCGTCGACGTCGATCTCGGTCGTCGTCGCGCGGGCCATGAAGCCCAGCATCAGGCTGGACGGGAACGGCCAGGGCTGGCTGGCGACGTACTCCACGGGGCCGACGGTGACGCCGACCTCCTCGCACACCTCGCGGCGCACCGCCTGCTCGATGGACTCGCCCGGCTCGACGAATCCGGCGAGCGTGGAGAAGCGGCCCTCGGGCCAGTGGACCTGGCGGCCGAGCAGGATGCGGTCGTCGGCGTCGGTCACCGCCATGATCACGGCCGGGTCGGTGCGCGGGTAGTGCTCGGCGCCGCAGGCCGGGCAGCGGCGGATGTGGCCGGCGGCCGCGATGACCGTGCGCTCACCGCAGCGGGAGCAGAAGCGGTGGGTGCGCTGCCAGTTCTCCAGGCCCACGGCATGCACCATGAGCCCGGTGTCGCGCGGTGACAGCAGCAGGCCCGCCTCGCGCAGGCCCGCCGGGCGGGCGGACTGGTCGATACGGCCGGGCAGCGCGTCCTTCTGGAGCGCGAAGTAGCTGACGCCGTCCTCGTCGGTGCCGAGGAAGTAGCGGTGCGCCTCGGTGAGCGGGGCCTCGAAGGACGGGGTCATGACGAGTTCCGTCCGGCCCTCCGGGGTCTCGTCGATGAGTACCTGGCCGCCGGAGACGACGAAGCAGCGGGTCGTGGGGTGGCTCCACGCCGCCGCGAGCCAGGCCTCGTCCAGCCGGTGGTGGGCGGCGCGGTCGATGCCGCTCGGGGCGGTCAGCGAGATGGGTCGGTCTGCTGTGTCGTCGGTCCAGGTGGTCACGGGTGGTTCCAACTCCCCCAGTGCAGCGGTTCGTATCGGCGATCGGTTCGGCAGGGCGTAAGGCGGCAGGGCACCGGTCCGAGCGGCGGCGGGCCGGCGGTGGGCGTTCGGGGCGGTCCCTCCAGTGTGCCCCGCGCGCGGTGCCCCTCCGTACGGCGCCGGCCCTCAGGGCGTGGGACGCCAGGTGTCGGCCAGCTCGCCCCACAGGTAGGCGCTGGTCTCGACGCCCTTGAGAAGGAGATCGAGTTCCACCTTCTCGTTCGGGGCGTGCCAGCCGTCGGAGGGGACGGAGATGCCCAGGAAGAGCACGGGGGCGCCGAGCACGTCCTGGAGGTCGGCGGCGGGACCGGAACCGCCCTCACGGGTGAAGAGGACCGGTTTCCCGAAGGCGCGGCCCATGGCGCGGACGACGGACCGCAGCGCCGGATGGTCGAGCGGGGTGAGGCACGGGCGGGTGGCGGAGGCGAACTCGATCTCGTACCGCACGCCGGCGGGCACCTGGTCGGCGGTCCAGGCGCGGACGACCTTCTCGATGTGGGCGGGGTCCTGGCCGGCGACCAGCCGGAAGGACAGTTTCACCATCGCCGAGGACGGGATGATCGTCTTGCTGCCGGGGCCCTGGTAGCCGCCGCCGATGCCGTTGACCTCGGCGGTCGGGCGGGCCCAGATGCGCTCCAGGGTGGTGTGCCCGGCCTCGCCCTGGGTGGCGTGCGACTTGGCGGTGCGCAGCCAGCGCTCCTCGTCGAAGGGCAGCTCGGCGAACAGCTCGCGCTCGCGGTCGGTGAGCTCGACGACACCGTCGTAGAAGCCGGGGACCGCCACGCGCGCGTGCTCGTCGTGCAGCGCGGCGACCAGGCGGGCGGCGGCGGTGGCGGGGTTGGGCACGGCGCCGCCGAACGATCCGGAGTGGATGTCCTGGGCGGGGCCGTACAGACGGATCTCGCACTCGGCGAGGCCGCGCATACCGGTGCACACGGTCGGGGTGTCCTCGGACCACATGCCGGTGTCGGAGACGATCACGGCGTCCGCGGCGAGCCGTCCCGCGCGCTCTTCCACGAGGGCGCGGAAGTGGGGCGAGCCGGACTCCTCCTCCCCCTCGACGAGCAACTTCAGATGGACCGCGGGGGCGGTGCGGCCGGTGGCGGCGAGGTGGGCGCGGACGCCGAGTGTGTGGAAGAACACCTGGCCCTTGTCGTCGGCCGCCCCGCGCGCGTAGAGCCGGTTGCCCCGGACGACCGGCTCGAAGGGCTCGCTGTCCCAGCCGTCCTCGCGGGCGGCGGGCTGTACGTCGTGGTGGCCGTAGACGAGGACGGTGGGCGCCTCGGGGTCGTCCGCGGGCCACTCGGCGTAGACGGCCGGGGCGCCAGCGGTCGGCCAGACCTCGGCGGTCGGGAAGCCGGTCTCCCGGAGCTTCCCGGCGAGCCAGTCGGCGCTGCGCCGTACATCGGGCGCGTGGTCGGGCTGTGCCGACACGGAGGGGATGCGCAGCCACGCGGTGAGGTCGTCGAGGAAGGCGGCGCGGTGCTGCTCGATGTACGAACGGACGGCGTTGTCCGGGGTCTGGCTCATGCTCACGAGCCTATCCGTCCGCGCCGACATCCTCGGCGGCGGTTCGTCACATACGGGTTGTCGCGCACGCCACTCTCAGGTGACCTCCCGGGCCCTGTCCGGCTCGTCCGTGAGCAGCCTCTCCAGGGCCTCCCGGTCCGGCAGGCCTTCGGGGCGCACGACCTCGCCGCTGCGCACGTACACGAAGGCGGCGGTGACCGATTCAGGCGATATGCCCTGTTGTTCGGCCCAGCCCAGCCGGTACACGGCGAGCTGGAGGGGGTCGGCGGCGTGGGTGCGGCTGGTCTTCCAGTCGACGATCTCGTACGTCGTCCCGTCGCCGTCGCCGGTCTTGTACACGGCGTCGATCCGGCCCCGTACCACGCGGCCGGCGAGGGTGAGCTGGACGGGAACCTCGACGCGGTAGGGGGTGCGCCGGGCGTACTCGGTGCGTTCGAAGGCCTCCTTCAGTGCCTCCAGGTCGCGTTCGTCGGCGATCTCGGCGTCGCCGCCGGGCAGGTCGTCCGGTTCGAGCAGGGGCAGGGTCAGTTCCTCGAAGCGTGCCTCGACCCAGGCGTGGAACCGGGTGCCCCGCCGTGCGGCGGGTTGCGGTGGGCGCGGCATGGGGCGCGCTAGTTCTCGCGCGAGCCCGTCCGGATCCTCGACCAGTCGCAGCAGCTGCGTCGCGCTGAGCGTGGCGGGCAGCACCACGTCCGTGACGGTCCGCCGGGCGCGCAGCAGCTCGCCGGTGAGCGCGTCGAGGTCACGGTCCCAGGACGCGATGGCGCGGCTCTCCTCCGGGGTGAGGTCGGTATGGGGCGATCGCGGTGCGGCGGGCCGGGGGGCGTCCGGCGGTACGGCGGACTGGTGCGGGACCGTCGGCCGGGCGGTACCTCGAGCGTCCCCCTCGTACGGGCTCTCCTCGTCGAAGGGATCCTCGTCGAAGGGATCCTCTTCGTAGGGATCCTCTTCGTAGGGGAGGTCGTCCTCGTACGGCTCCTCGCCGTAGGGGTCTTCGTCCGGTGGTGCGGGCCAGTCGGGGTCGTCGACGGCGGCGGGGTCGGGGGTGGCCGGCTGGCGGGCGGCGTCCCGGGCGGCGAGGGTCTCCAGGTGTGCGAGGACGGTGTCGGCGGCCGCGCGGCGGCGGGCCAGGGCGCTGTCGTCCAGCGGGAGCGGCCACACGTGATCGGTGGCGGCCGTGTGCAGGGCCGGGTTCTCCTCGTCCTCGGCGGGCTCGTCGGCCCAGGCCTCGATCTCGCCGTGCCCGGCGGCGCAGTGGTCGTACAGGGCCTGGAGGAAGTCGGAGGGTCCGCGCGGCTTCTTCTGGCTGGGGCCCCACCAGTGGCCGGAGCCGAGCAGGAGGGAGCGGGGGCGGGTGAAGGTGACGTAGCCGAGGCGGAGTTCCTCGGTGTGCTGGTGGTCCTTCATGGCCTCGTGGAAGGCCTTCATGCCGCGTGAGTCCCAGGAGTCGATGTCCGGGAGGGTGTCGGTGTCCCCGCGCAGGGCGTGCGGCAGGACCTTGGCCTGCGCGGTCCATTTCTCGCGGCCCTGTGCGCTCGGGAAGGTGCCGCGGACGAGTCCGGGGACGGCCACGACGTCCCACTCCAGGCCCTTGGACTTGTGGGCGGTGAGCACCTTGACGGTGTTCTCGCCGCCGGGCAGGGCGTTGTCGAGACCCTTCTCGTACTGGGCGGCGGTGCGCAGGAAGCCCAGGAAGGCCAGCAGGGTGGCCTCGCCGTCGCTCGCGGCGAAGGACGCGGCGACGTCGAGGAAGTTGGACAGCGTCTCGCGGCGGCGGGCGGCCAGGGCGTGCGGGGACGCCGACAGTTCCACCTCCAGGCCGGTGACCGCGAGGACGCGGTGCAGGACGTCCATCAGCGGGTCGGACAGCGAGCGGCGCAGGTCGCGCAGTTCGGCGGCGAGGCGGGCGAACCGTACACGCGCGTCGGGGGAGAACGGCAGCCCGTCGTCGGCGTCTTCCCCGAAGTCCCCCGCCGGCGGGGATTCCAGGAACGTGTCGAGGGCGTCCGCGAGCGATATCACCTCGGACGGGTCGACTCCCTCGACGGCCGCCGCGAGCCGGCGGTCGGGGTCGTCGGTGTCGCCCACGCGCGCGTGGGCGACCAGCAGACGGGCGCGGCGGCCGAGGAGGGCGAGGTCGCGGGGGCCGATGCGCCAGCGCGGTCCGGTCAGCAGCCGTACCAGGGAGGCGTTGGCGCCCGGGTCTTGCAGGACCTCGCAGACGGCGACGAGGTCGGCGACCTCCGGCAGGTGCAGCAGCCCGGACAGGCCGACCACCTCGACGGGGACGTCACGGGCCACCAGGGCGCCCTGGATCTCGGCGAAGTCGGTCGCGGTGCGGCACAGTACGGCGATCTCGCCGGGGGCGGTGCCGGTGCGTACGAGGTGGGCGAGGGAGTCCGCGATCCAGTCGATCTCCTCGGCGTGGGTCGGCAGCAGGGCGCAGCGGACCTTGCCGTCGTGTTCGGCGCCGGGGGCCGGGCGGAGGGCCTCCACGCCCGCGTGCATGGCCCGCAGCGGCTCGGCCAGGCCGTTGGCGAGGTCGAGGAGGCGGCCGCCGCTGCGACGGTTCTCGCTGAGTGCCTGCCGAGCGGCGGGCCGGCCGTCGGCGTGGGCGAAGTGCGTGGGGAAGTCGTCCAGGTTGGCCACGGAGGCGCCGCGCCAGCCGTAGATGGCCTGGCAGGGGTCGCCGACGGCGGTCACGGGGTGGCCGGTGCCGTCGCCGAACAGGCCGGCGAGCAGCACGCGCTGGGCGACGGAGGTGTCCTGGTACTCGTCCAGGAGCACCACGCGGAACTCCTCGCGCAGCACTCGCCCCACCTCCGGGATGCGGGCGAGCCGGGCGGACAGGGCGATCTGGTCGCCGAAGTCGAGCAGATCCCGTTCGCGTTTGGCGGTCCGGTAGCGCTGGACGAGTCCGGCGAGTTCACGGCGGGCCCCGGCCGTCTCGGGGACCTTGCGCAGATCGGCGTTGGTGAGCTTGGCGCCCTCCAGGGTGCGCAGCAGACCGGTGTCCCAGGCGGTCAGTTCCTCGGGGGCGACCAGGTGCTCGGCGAGTTCGGAGTCGAGGGCGAGCAGATCGCTGACGAGGTCGGCGAAGGAGCGGGTGAGCGCCGGGTAGGGGCCGGGCGCCTCGCGCAGCACGCGTGCGGCGAGCTGGTAGCGGGTGGCGTCCGCCAGCAGCCGCGAGGTGGGCTCGAGGCCCAGGCGCAGGCCGTGGTCGGTCAGCAGCCGGCCAGCGAAGGCGTGGTACGTCGAGATGACCGGCTCGCCGGGCGGGTTGTCCGGGTCGATGACGTCGGGGTCGGTGACGCCGGCCCTGATCAGTGCCTTGCGGACGCGTTCGGCCAGCTCTCCGGCGGCCTTGTTGGTGAAGGTCAGGCCGAGGACCTGTTCGGGGGCGACCTGCCCGGTGCCGACCAGCCAGACCACGCGGGCGGCCATCACGGTGGTCTTGCCCGACCCGGCTCCGGCCACGATGACCTGCGGGGCGGGCGGCGCCACGATGCAGGCCGTCTGCTCCGGGGTGAACGGGATGCCGAGGAGCTCCTTGAGCTGCTCGGGGTCGGTGATACGGGCGGGCATGTCGCAAGAGGCTAGCGGCGGGGACTGACAGTCGGGGCCGCGTCGACCGGCCGCCCGGGAAGAACCGCAGGTCAGCGGGTGGGGTGCCGTACGTCACCCCGGCCTCGCCGGCCTCTCACTCGACCACGTGGCGTCCCTCGGGGCGTGCGCTGCACGAGGCGCGGAACGCGCAGTGCGCGCAGTGCTGGCCGGCGCTGGGGGTGAACCGTTCGTCGAGGACCTTTCCGGCGGCGTTGGCCAGCAGCTCGCCGACCCACTCCCCCGTCGGCGGCTCCTGTGTCTGCACCTTGGGCAGGCTCTCGCCCCCGTCGCGCTTGGCGGCGCCCTGCCTGAGGTGCACCAGTTCGGCGCCGCCCGGTTCGGGGCGCACGCCGTCGAAGGCCGGGTCGAGGGCGCCCTCGCGGACGGCGAGCTGGTAGACGGCGAGCTGGGGGTGGCGGCCCACCTCGGCGGCGCTGGGTGCCTGCTTGCCGGTCTTGAAGTCGACCACGTAGGCCCGGCCGTCCCCGTCCCTCTCCACGCGGTCCATCTGGCCGCGGACGCGGACCTCGTAGTCGCCCGCTTCGAGGGTGACGTCGAAGTCCTGCTCGCTGGCCACCGGGGTGCGGCCGGTGCGGTTCAGCACGTGCCAGTTCAGGAAGCGTTCGAGCGCCACGCGCGCGTTGGCCTTCTCCTGCTGCGACTTCCAGGGGGCGTCGAAGGCGAGCGCGTTCCACACCGAGTCCAGGCGTTCCATCAGGACGTCGAGGTCGGCCGGGGTACGGCCGGAGGCGACCTCGTCGGCGAGGACGTGGACGACGTTGCCGAAGCCCTGCGCGGTGGTGGCGGGCGCGTCGGCCTTCACCTCGCGGCCCAGGAACCACTGCAGCGCGCAGGTGTTGGCGAGCTGGTCGAGGGCGCTGCCGGAGAGCACCACCGGCTGGTCGCGGTGGCGCAGCGGCACCTTGCTCTCGGTCGGCTCGAACATGCCCCACCAGCGGTAGGGGTGCGCGGAGGGGACCAGGGGGCGGCCGTCCTCGTCGGTGAGCGCGGCGAGCCGGGCCAGGCGGCGGGCGGCGGCCTCGCGCAGGGCGGCGGACGCGCGCGGGTCGACGGTGGTGGCGCGCAGCTCGGCGACGAGCGCGGCGACCGACAGCGGGCGGCGGGGGCGCCCGGTGACGTCCTTCGCCTCGACGCCCAGTTCCGTCAGGAACCGGGAGGGCTGGTCGCCGTCGTCGGCCGGTGCCTTCACAGCGGTGACGACGAGACGCTCACGCGCACGCGTGGCGGCCACGTAGAACAGGCGGCGCTCCTCGGCGAGCAGCGCGCCCGGCGTGAGCGGCTCGGCGAGTCCGTCGCGGCCGATGCGGTCGGCCTCCAGCAGCGAGCCCCGGCGGCGCAGGTCGGGCCACAGCCCCTCCTGGACGCCGGCGACGACGACCAGCCGCCACTCCAGGCCCTTGGCGCGGTGCGCGGTCATCAGGCGGACGGCGTCGGGGCGTACCGCGCGGCGCGTGAGCGTGTCGGCGGCGATGTCCTCGGCCTCGATCTCCGCCAGGAAGTTCAGGGTGCCGCGGCCGCCGGTGCGTTCCTCCGCGCGCGCGGCAGTCGCGAACAGCGCGCACACGGCGTCCAGGTCCCGGTCGGCGTTGCGGCCGGCCGCGCCGCCGCGCCGGGCGGCCCGCTCCAGGCGGGTGGGCCACGGGGTGCCTTCCCACAGGTCCCACAGCGCCTCCTCGGCCGTGCCGCCGCCCGCGAGGCGCTCGCGGGCCTTGCGGAGCAGCGCGCCGAGGCGCTGCGCCCCGCGCGCGTAGGCCGGGTCGTGCACGGCGAGCCGCTCGGGCTCGGCGAGCGCGCGGGCGAGCAGTTCGTCGGACGGGGGCGGCAGCGCGTTGCCGGCGGCCCGCTCCTCCTCGCGCAGGGCCCGGCCGAGCCGGCGCAGATCTGCGGCGTCCATGCCGGCGAGGGGGGAGGCGAGCAGGGCGAGGGCGGTCTCGGTGTCGAGCCAGGGGGTGGCGGCGACCGGCTCCGCGGCATCGTCGGTCGCGGGGCCGTCGGCGGTCGCGGCCGGGTCCTTCTCGCGGAGGTGGGTCTCCGCCGTGGCCACCGCCCGCAGGGCCGACAGCAGCGGGGCCACCGCCGGTTCGTGCCGTAGGGGGAGGTCGTCGCCGTCGATGTGCAGCGGGACGCCGGCCGAGGTCAGGGCGCGGCGCAGGGTGGGCAGGGAGCGGGCTCCGGCGCGGACCAGTACGGCCATGTCGCTCCAGGGGACCTGGTCCTCCAGGTGCGCGCGGCGCAGGATGTCCGCGATGTTGTCCTGTTCGGTGCCGGCCGTCGGGTACGTGTAGACCTCGGCCCGGCCGCCGTCCCGCACGGCGGCCGGCTCGCGGTGGGCGCGCACCCGCTCGGCGGGCAGCCGGGGCAGCGGCATGCGCTGGGTGATCAGACGGGTCGCGGCCAGCAGGGCGGCACCCGAGCGGCGGGAGGTGCGCAGCACCTCGACGGGGGCGGGCCGGCCGTCCGCGCGCGGGAAGGCAGCCGGGAAGTCGAGGATGCCGTTGACGTCGGCGCCCCGGAAGGCGTAGATCGACTGATCCGGGTCGCCGAAGGCGACCAGAGTGCGCCCGCCGCCGGCCAGCGCGTCCAGAAGCCGTACCTGGGCGGGGTCGGTGTCCTGGTACTCGTCGACGTACACGGCGTCATACTGGGCGGCGAGCCGCGCGGCCGTCTCGGGACGGCGGGCGAGCAGGACCGCGCGGTGGACGAGTTCGGCGTAGTCGATCACGCCCTGCAAGTCGAGGACGTCGAGGTATTCGGCGAGGAACGCGGCCGCTGCCCGCCAGTCGGGGCGGCCGATGCGACGCGCGAAGGCGTCAAGGGCGTCGGGTCCGAGACCCAGCTCGCGGCTGCGGGCGAGGACCGCGCGAACCTCGTCGGCGAAGCCACGCGTTGTCAGGCAGGCGCGCAGCTCGTCCGGCCAGCGCACCCGGGTCAGCCCGAGACGCTCCAGCGCGGGCTGACCGGCGAGCAGCTCGCGGACGGCGACGTCCTGCTCCGGGCCGGAGAGCAGGCGCAGCGGCTCGGCGAACCGGTCGCTGTCGTGGTGGGCGCGCACCAGGGCGTAGCAGTACGAGTGGAACGTGGTCGCCCGGGGGGCGCGGGCCGCGCCCATGCGCGCGGCCATGCGGTCGCGCAGGTCGACGGCGGCCTTGCGGCTGAAGGTCAGCACCAGGATCCGCTCCGGGTCACCGCCCCGGGCGATCCGCTCGGCCACAGACTCGACCAGGGTGGTGGTCTTGCCGGTGCCGGGCCCGGCGAGGACGAGCAGCGGCCCGGAGCGGTGGTCGACCACGGCGCGCTGCGCGGCGTCCAGACGTGGCGGTTCCACCCGGGCCGCGGGGGTGCGGACCAGTCGGTAGGCGCCATGGCTCCCCTGCCGTACCACCCGGGGGTGGTGCGGCAGGCGCCTGGTGGAGGAAGAGGAGCTCACGTGCTTGGCGGATCCTGGTGGTTGTGCCGGCGGTCGGGCGGTCGCGCGTGCGAGACGGTGACCGTGGGGTGTGGGGGACACGTGCGGCCGACGCTACGCCGCCACTCCGGATGGAAGTAGACGTTCCGCTTCTTCCCCGGCGACCCTCGCGGCCCCCACGACCCGGTCGGCCCTCCCGGCCCTTACGGCTCTCGAGGCCCTCGTGGGCGTCCCGCCCCGTGCGTCCCTCACCTCACGAACGTACGTCATGCCACGGACGTCCCCTCTGTCCCCCGTACGGACCACAGCCTCTCCCCGGTGGCATCCGATGGCGGAAGCTGTCAGGTGTGACCCTCCGCGTCCGCGCCGCCGTCCCACCGGGCCCGCCGCATGTCGAGCCGCGGCAGATGCCCCTCGGCGCTTCTGCCCGCGTCCTTCAGCGGCGTGCCCTCCGCGCGGTAGTGCCCGAGCGCGCGCAGTTCGTGTCCCGGCAGCAGCACGCCGTCGGCACGCACCACGCGCCACCACGGGACGGCGCCCCCGTAGAGGGCCATCACCCGGCCGACCTGACGCGGACCCCCCTCCGCCAGCCACTCGGCGACGTCGCCGTACGCCATGACCCGCCCGGGCGGGATCCGCTCGGCGACCTCCAGGACCCGCTCGGCGTACTCGGGCAGCGCGCCCGGGTGCTCCTCGTGGGCCTCCTCGGCCTGCCTGTGCTCGCTCATCCACCCCATCCTGCCGCACCCCACCGACATCCGGTCGGCGACCGTGCCCGGCGGTCCCCTCGCCCCGGGACGGCGCTTCCGGCAGACTGTGCGCCCGCGCATCCACACCCTGATGGCCGTGTGTGTCGGTGGGGCATGCCACCATCGTGCGGGCGGTGACCGGTGATACGAGACCGAGAAGAGAAGATGAAGCAGCAGGGCGTGCACCCCGGAGACGCGGCGGGCACCCCCGACGCCGCCGCGCGCCCGGGCACCGCCGGCGCGGGCGAGGCCGACGCGCACCGGGCGGACCCCTCCCCACGCGAGGGGGATCCCGTCAAGACGCGCGAAGGCGACGACGGCTCGCGCGCGCGGCAGGATGGCGGCGGGGCCGACGGATCCGACGGCCGGCAGGGCCGTGAGGACAGCCGCCCGGCCCGAGACGACCAAGGCTCACGCGCGCGTGAGGACGACAACGAGGCAGGCGAGGGGGCGCACGTGCCGGAGAACCAGCCCCCCGGCCGCGGTCCGGGCGCCGACGCCGACCCCCACGCGGAGGAGGTCGAGGGCGACGAACCGCTGCTCCCCGCGCGCGTGCACCGCCCCTCCGACCTCATGCGGCTCCTGGTGGGCCTGCTCGCCATCGTCGTACTGTTCGCGATCGCCGCGTTCGCGCACGGCACCACCTCGGGTCTCGAACAGGACATCAACAAGGGCACCGGCCAGGCACCCGACCTCCTCATCAAGATCGCGGGGCTCGCGTCCAGCATCGCGATCCTTCTGGTCCCGGTCGCCTTCGCGATCGAACGGCTGATCAAACGGGACGGGCTGCGCATCGCCGACGGCGTCCTGGCGGCCGTCCTCGCCCACGGGGTGACCCTCGCCACCGACCTGTGGGTCGCACAGGCCGCCCCGGGTTCGATCCAGGAGGCGCTCACCCAGCCCTCGCCGGGCGACATCCACGCCCTGACCGACCCCGTGCACGGCTATCTGGCGCCGGTCATCGCCTATATGACGGCGGTCGGCATGTCCCGCCGCCCCAGATGGCGCGCGGTGCTGTGGATCGTCCTGCTGCTCGACGCGTTCTCGATGCTCGTCACCGGCTACACCACCCCCTTCTCGATCATCCTGACGGTGCTGATCGGCTGGACCGTCGCCTACGGCACCCTGTACGCGGTCGGCTCCCCCAACGTCCGGCCCACCGGGCAGACCCTGATGGCGGGCCTCAGACACGTCGGCTTCCACCCCGTCAGCGCGGCCCGCGAGGACGCGGGCGAGACGGAGAACGGCGACCGTGGCCGGCGCTACTTCGTCACCCTGGAGGACGGCCCGCCGCTGGACGTCACGGTGGTCGACCGGGAACAGCAGGCGCAGGGCTTCTTCTACCGCGCGTGGCGCAATCTGACCCTGCGGGGCTTCGCCACCCGCTCCAGCCTCCAGTCGCTCCGGCAGGCGCTGGAGCAGGAGGCCCTGCTGGCCTACGCCGCGATCGCGGCGGGCGCCCACGCGCCCAAGCTGATCGCCACCTCCGAACTCGGCCCCGACGCGGTCATGCTCGTCTACGAGCACACCGGTGGACGCACGCTGGACTCGCTGCCCGACGAGGACATCACCGACGAGTTGCTGCGCAACGCCTGGCACCAGGTGCAGGCGCTGCAGTCGCGCCGCATCGCGCACCGCAGACTGGCCGGGGACGCGATCCTGGTGGATCGTTCCGGCAAGGTGATCCTCGCCGAGCTGCGCGGCGGTGAGATCGCGGCCGGTGATCTGCTGCTGCGCATGGACATCGCCCAGCTGGTCAGCACGCTCGCCCTGCGGGTCGGCGCCGAACGCGCGGTGGCCTCGGCGGTCGGAGTGCTCGGCCCCGACGCGGTCGCCGACTGTCTGCCGATGCTCCAGCCGATCGCGCTGACGCGCTCCACGCGCGCGACGCTGCGCCGGCTGGGGCGGGAACGAGCCCAGCGGGAACGCGAGGCCCTGCTGGAGGCCTCCCGCCAGGCCAAGCAGGCCCGGCTGGAGGAGGCGGCCGAGACGGCACCGGCCGACCTCGAGAAGCCGGACAAGAAAGCGGTCCGCGCCGAGCAGCGCGCGGAGCGACGGGCGATCGACCAAGCCCTCGAAGAGGCCCGTGAGGAGGCCCGCGAGGAAGACCTGCTCACCCAGATCCGGCACCAGGTGCTGCGGATCAGACCGCAGGCTCCCGTGGAACCGGCCCGGCTGGAGCGGGTGCGGCCACGCACGCTCATAAGCTTCATCGCGGGCGCGATCGGCGCGTACTACCTGCTGACGCAGCTCACCCACATCCAGTTCGGCACGCTGTTCGCGCAGGCACAGTGGGGCTGGGTGGCGGCCGCGGTGCTGTTCTCCGCGCTCAGCTACGTGGCCGCGGCGATGGCGCTGCTGGGCTTCGTACCGGAACGCGTTCCCTTCCTGAGGACGGTGGCGGCGCAGGTCGCGGGCTCGTTCGTGAAGATCGTGGCGCCGCCCGCCGTCGGTGGCGTCGCCCTCAACACCCGCTTCCTGCAGCGCACCGGCGTGCGCCCGGGGCTCGCGGTGGCGAGTGTCGGCGCCTCCCAGCTGTTCGGGCTCGGTTGCCACATCCTGATGCTGCTGTCCTTCGGCTATCTGACCGGTACCGAGAAGACTCCGTCCCTGTCGCCGTCCCGTACGGTCATCGCGGGCCTGCTGACCGTGGCGGTGCTGGTCCTCGTGGTGACCTCGGTGCCGTTCCTGCGGAAATTCGTCGTCACGCGCGTGCGGTCGCTGTTCGCCGGTGTCGTACCGCGCATGCTCGACGTGCTCCAGCGGCCGCAGAAACTCGTCACCGGCATCGGCGGCATGCTCCTGCTGACCGCGTGCTTCGTGATGTGCCTGGACGCCTCCGTCCGCGCGTTCGGCGACGGCTCGACATCGCTGAGCATCGCCAGCGTCGCGGTCGTCTTCCTCGCCGGCAACGCGCTCGGCTCGGCGGCGCCCACCCCGGGCGGTGTGGGCGCGGTGGAGGCGAGCCTTACGCTCGGTCTGATCGCCTTCGGCCTGCCCAAGGAGGTCGCCGCCCCGGCCGTCCTGCTGTTCCGGCTGCTGACCCTGTGGCTGCCGGTGCTGCCGGGCTGGCTGGCCTTCAACCAGCTGACCCGCAAGGGAGCCCTCTAGGGCCGAGTGAAAGTCCCGGGCGGAAAACCTCCAGCCCCGGGACGGAGGCCTCCAGCCCCAGGACGGAGGCCTCCGGCCCCGGGACGGAAAGCCGGCTCCGCGCGGTGGGCTCTCCGCGGCCGCGCGGGAAGCCAGGCGGACCGGGTGTGGTGGACGTGCGGGGCGTACCTCGTACGGCCCGTGCCCGAGCGCGGCGGCCCGCGCGGCCCCAGGATGGAGGCATGGCGAACCCCTCCCGGCTGCGCGCCGCCGCTCTGACCACCACCGTCGTGCTGCTGTCCGTCCTGCTGGCCGGATGCGGGGACAGCGCGAAGGACGGGGACGTCACCCAGCAGAAGCTCGACTGGAAGGACTGCCCGGCCCCGTCCGAGGCGGAGGGCGGCGGAAGTGCCCCCTCCCCGCTCCCGAACGGGACCTCGTGGCAGTGCGCCACGATGAAGGCGCCCCTGGACTGGTCCAAGCCCAAGGGCGACACCATCGGCATCGCCCTGATCCGGGCCCAGGCCAGCGGGCCGGCGAACAAGCGCATCGGCTCACTCGTGTTCAACTTCGGTGGCCCCGGCGGCAGCGGCGTCACCACCCTGCCGGCGTTCGCCTCGGACTACGCCACCCTGCGCACCCGTTACGACCTGGTCAGCTTCGACCCGCGCGGGGTCGGCCGCAGCGCACCGGTCCAGTGTGAGAGCGACGCCCAGCTGGACGCCTACTTCCAGCAGGACGCGACACCCGAGGACAGCGCCGAGCGTGCCGACCTCGTCAAGCGCACCAAGCAGTTCAACGCGGCCTGCGAGAAGAACTCCAAGAAGGTCCTGCCGCACGTGCGCACCACGGACGCGGCCCGCGACATGGACCTGATGCGCCAGGTCCTCGGCGACGCCAAGCTGCACTACTTCGGCATCTCGTACGGCACCGAACTCGGCGGTGTGTACGCCCACTTGTTCCCCCACCACGTGGGCCGGGCGCTCCTCGACGGTGTGGTCGACCCCACGCAGAACCCCGAACAGGGCGCGCTCGGGCAGGCCAAGGGCTTCCAGCTCGCACTCGACAACTTCGCCGAGGACTGCACGTCGAAGACCACCGAATGCCCGATCGGCGACACCGCGCAAGACGTGAAGAACCGCATCGCGAAACTGCTGAACGACCTGGAGAAGAAGCCGATCCCCGGCATCGTCCCGCGCCAGCTCACCCAGACCGCGGCGACCAACGGCATCGCGCAGTCCCTGTACTCGAAGGACTTCTGGCAGTACCTCACCGAAGGGCTCGAGGAGGCCTACGACGGCGACGGCAAGATCCTCATGCTGTTGTCCGACTCGATGAACGGCCGCGAGGAGAGCGGGGAGTACAGCAACATCACCGCGGCGAACATCGCGATCAACTGCGCCGACCAGAAGCCCCGGTACACGGCGGACTACGTGCAGGGGAAGGTGCCCGAGTTCCGGGCCGCTTCGCCGCTCTTCGGGGACTACCTGGCCTGGGGCATGATCAGTTGCACCGACTGGGCCGTGCCGGGCGCCGCCGACCATCCCGACGTCAGCGCACCCGGGTCGGCGCCCATTCTCGTCGTCGGCAACACCGGTGACCCGGCCACTCCGTACGAGGGCGCGAAGAAGATGGTGGACGCGCTCGGCAAGGGCGTCGCGGTGGAACTGACGTACAAGGGGCAGGGACACGGGGCGTACGACAGCAAGAACAAGTGCGTGCAGAACGCGGTGAACGGCTACCTGCTGAACGGGAAGATCCCGAAGGCCGGGACGGTCTGCTCGTGACACCCGGGCCCCGGCCCCACGAACCTCGGCACCGGGCCCCTCGGCCCCACGAACCTCAACCCCCCGGACCCCCGGCCTCCGGCCCCACGAACCTCGGCTGGAGTCCGGTCGCCCATGACCACAGCCGACGGTCCGACGGCCCGACACCCTGACCCGACACTCCATGGAAGTACCCGACGGCACATTGAAGCCGCAGGTCAGAGGGTTATCCACAGGCCGTAACGGGCTGGGGCCGGTGCGCCTAACATGGCGGGGACGCCCTGCGCGGCACGACGCGAGGGGCCTGTGAGGGGGGTGCGCATGTGGCGATTTCCGCGCCGGACGGCCGTCGTGGCCGCGGCGCTGCTGATGGCCGGCTGCGGCGGTGGCTCGTCGGACGGGAACGGGGGCAAGGGGACCGACACGGCTCCCCCGGCGGCGTCCTCGGGCCGTGGCGCCTCGTCGGCGTCCGGCGGAGACCTCCCGGCCTCCCTCACCTCCCAGCGCCTCGACTGGCGTCGCTGCGCGGCCGACGGTGACGCGCCGGCGCCGGGCGAGGGTTGGCGGTGCGCGACGCTCAAGGTGCCGCTCGACTGGTCGGCACCGGACGGCGCGACGATCCGCCTCGCCCTCATCCGCGCACAGGCGACCGGCGGCGACCGCATCGGCTCGTTGCTGTTCAACTTCGGTGGCCCCGGCGGCTCGGGGGTCTCGACGATGCCCTCCTACGCCGCCACTGTCTCCTCGCTGCGGAAACGCTACGACCTGGTGAGCTGGGATCCGCGGGGGGTCGGCGCCGACGGGGGCATCCGCTGCCGCACCGACCGGGACATCGCGGCCGCCGAGGACGTGGACGCCACCCCGGACACCCCGGCCGAGGAGAAGGCGTATCTGAAGGACGCCGCCGACTTCGGCCAGGGCTGCCGGAAGGCCGCCGGCCCGCTGCTGGCCCATGTGTCCACCATCGACACCGCACGCGACATGGACCTGATGCGCCAGGTCCTCGGCGACGCCAGGCTGCACTACTTCGGCATCTCGTACGGCACCGAACTCGGCGGTGTGTACGCCCACTTGTTCCCGGGGCGAGTGGGCCGGATGATCCTCGACGCGGTGGTGGACCCGACCGCGGACACGGTCGGCCATGCCGAGAACCAGGCCCGCGGCTTCCAGCGGGCGCTGGACGACTACCTGAAGTCCACCGGCCAGGACCCGAAGCGGGGTTCACGGAAGATCGCGGCCCTGCTCGACCGGCTCGACGCGAAGCCACTGCCGACATCGTCCGGACGGAAGCTGACCCAGTCGCTCGCGGTCACCGGGATCGTCCTGCCGCTGTACAGCGAGGCCGGCTGGCCGTCGCTGACCGATGCGCTGGAGTCGGCGGAGAAGGGCGACGGTTCGGCGCTGCTCGCCCTCGCCGACGACTACGACGAGCGCGACGCCTCGGGCCGTTACGGCACGACGTCCCACGCCCAACGGGCCATATCGTGTCTGGACGACAGGCAGCGGCCGACGCCCGCCGAGACGAAACGGCGACTGGCGGAGTTCGAGCGGATCTCGCCGGTGTTCGGGGACTTCCTGGGCTGGGACACGGCCGGCTGGTGCCACGACTGGCCGATACCGGGACAGGCCGACACCCCGAAGGTCAGTGCTCCGGGAGCGGCGCCGATCCTGCTGGTGGGCAACACCGGGGATCCGGCCACTCCGTACGAGGGCGCCCGCAGGATGGCCGACGAGCTGGGCAAAGGTGTCGGCGTGGAACTCACCTGGAAGGGCGAGGGACACGGGGCCTACGGCAACGGCAGCGACTGCGTCGACTCGACGGTGGACGCCTACCTACTGAAGGGTGTGGTGCCGAAGGACGGAGCGGTCTGCTCCTGACGCGGGCGGGGGCTCCGGACGCGGCACGCACCCGAAGCCCCCGAATCCCGCACCGGGCCACCGGATCAGTAGACCGGCTTCTCCGGTTCGATCTGGTTGACCCAGCCGATGACGCCGCCACCGACGTGGACGGCGTCGGAGAATCCCGCGGACTTCAGGACGGCGAGGACTTCCGCACTGCGGACACCCGTCTTGCAGTGCAGGACGATCTTCCTGTCCTGCGGCAGGGCCTCCAGCGCGGAGCCCATGAGGAACTCGTTCTTCGGGATCAGCTTGGCGCCCGGGATGGAGACGATCTCGTACTCGTTCGGCTCGCGGACGTCGATGATCTCGATGTTCTCGCCGTCGTCGATCCACTCCTTGAGCTGCTTGGGAGTGATCGTGGAGCCGGCGGCCGCCGCCTGGGCCTCTTCGGAGACGACGCCGCAGAAGGCCTCGTAGTCGATGAGCTCGGTGACGGTCGGGTTCTCGCCGCAGACCGCGCAGTCCGGGTCCTTGCGGACCTTGACCTGGCGGTACTGCATCTCCAGGGCGTCGTAGATCATCAGGCGGCCGACCAGCGGCTCGCCGATGCCCGTGAGGAGCTTGATGGCCTCGTTGACCTGGATGGAGCCGATGGACGCGCACAGCACGCCCAGGACGCCGCCCTCGGCACAGGAGGGAACCATGCCGGGGGGCGGGGGCTCCGGGTACAGGCAGCGGTAGCAGGGGCCGTGCTCGGACCAGAAGACGGAGGCCTGGCCGTCGAAGCGGTAGATCGAACCCCACACGTACGGCTTGTTCAGCAGCACGCAGGCGTCGTTGACCAGGTAACGGGTCGCGAAGTTGTCGGTACCGTCGACGATCAGGTCGTACTGGCTGAAGATGTCCATCACGTTGTCGGCCTCGAGCCGCTCCTCGTGAAGGATCACGTTCACGTACGGGTTGATGCCCTTGACGCTGTCCCGCGCGGACTCGGCCTTGGACCGGCCGATGTCGGCCTGGCTGTGGATGATCTGGCGCTGCAGGTTGGACTCGTCGACCTCGTCGAACTCCACGATGCCGAGCGTGCCGACGCCCGCCGCGGCCAGGTACATCAGCGCCGGCGAGCCCAGGCCGCCGGCGCCCACACAGAGCACCTTGGCGTTCTTCAGCCGCTTCTGCCCGGCCATCCCGACGTCCGGGATGATCAGGTGGCGGGAGTACCGGCGGACCTCGTCTACGGTGAGCTCAGAAGCTGGCTCGACCAGGGGTGGCAGCGACACGGGAACTCCGTTGGTCGGTCGATCACTACAGATGTACTCCTCGTAACACTGCCATGGGCTTCTTCATTCCGAGACACCTGTTCCGACCCGCGAGACGATGTCGTCCCAGTAGCCGGGCATGGTCTCCCAGGGGTTGGTGCGGCCGCCTCCGTCGGTGCGGTCCGTGAAGTAGACCGTGGCGGCTCCTTGCCAGCGGGCGATGCGCAGCGCCTCGTCCAGGTGGCCGAGGGGCACGCCGTGCACGAAGTGGCAGAACCGGTCGGGCGGGTAGTCGGCGGTCCACTCGGCCACCTGCGACCAGCGGTAGTCGGACCAGGGGCCGGCGAAGGTCACGAGCTGGTCGGCGGTCTCGGCATAGCCCGGGTGCGGGTGGCTGCCGTGGCCGAGGACGACGTGCGCGGTCTCGCTGATCGCCCGGAGCGTGCCGACGGCGCGGCGGACCTCGAAGAGCTCGGCGCGTTCGGTGGGGCAGCGGTCCAGCAGGAAGCCGTCGACCCGGTACCAGTCGAGGTGGCGGTGGGCGTCGGAGAGGAGGTCGGCCAGGGTGCGCGCGCCGTAGGTGAGGTCGAGGTGGCCGAGGACGCGGACGCCCGCGGCGCGCAGCCGGACCACGGCTTCCAGGCAGTGCGGGTCGGGCCGGCTGCCGGGTCCCGCGGCCACGTCGAGGACGACCCAGTCCAGCGGGGTGCCCGGGCGGGCCAGTTCCGCCCACTGGGCGGGTGCGACCAAGGGGTGGGCGTATCCGGGGATGCCGAGGGCGGTGCGCACACCGGTGCTCGTGGTGCTCCCGGTGCCGCGGGTCAGATGCGGCATGCCGCCTCCATCCAGATGTCCGCCAGGGATTCCTCGAGGTTGATCCGGGGCCGCCAGCCGAGCCGGTCGCGGGCGGTGCGCACGTCGGCCTGCTGCCAGCTGCCGCAGCCGTCGGGGTACGGGTACGCGGGCTGGCCGGCGTGGTCGGAGTCGGGTCGCGGGTGGCCGATGGCGGCGCGCAGGGGGCCGGGCGGGGCATCGAGTTCGTGCAGGGAGCCGCCGTATCCGGCCACGCGCGCGAGGACGGCCGCGGCGTCGCGGAGGCGGACGGCACGGCCGGAGCCGATGTTGATGACGCCCTGCGCGGCGGAGAGCGAGGCGGCGTGCACGGCGCGGGCGATGTCGCGTACGTCCACGAAGTCGCGCTGGACGCCGAGCCCGCCGAGCTTGAGTTCGCCGTCACCGGACTGCATGGCGCGGCGCATGGCCTCGGCGAGGCGGCCGAGCGGGGAGCCGGCCGGGGTGCCGGGGCCGGCGGGCGAGAAGACGCGCAGGACGACGGCGTCGAGGCCGGAGCCGAGGACCAGTTCGGTGGCGGCGAGCTTGCTGACGCCGTACGGTCCGCCGGGGCGCGGCACGGCGTCCTCCGCCGTGGAGGAACCGGGCTGGCTCGGGCCGTACTCGGAGCCGCAGCCGAGCTGCACCAGGCGGGCGCCGCAGCCGCTGCGCCGCAGGGCCTCGCAGACGGTGGCGACGGCGACGGTGTTGTGCCGGGTGAGTTCGCGGGCGCCGCCCCGGGTGGTGCCGGAGCAGTTGACGACGACCCCGGGGTGCACCGCGTCGAGGAAGCGGGTGAGCGCGCCCGGGCTGCCGGTGGCGAGGTCGAAGCGGACGTCGGCGTCGTCGCCGCGGCCGAGCGCGGTGAGCTGGACGGCCGGGTCGGCGAGGAGGCGGTCGGCGACGAAGCGGCCGAGGTATCCGTTGGCTCCGATCAGCAGGACCCTCATCGGGCGCCCCCCGTGGTGAGCTCGCCGGTGGAACGGGCCGGTGCGAAGGCCTCCGCGGGCGCTCCGGCCGCTCCGGCGCTTCCGGCGCTTCCCGCGAATCCGGCGAATCCGGGGGCTGTGGGCGCTCCGGGTCGGGAGGTGGTCATCTGGTGGTCTCCTTCAAAGGGGTGGTGCGGGTGCCTCCGGCGTGGGCCGGGCGCCGCCGGTTGCCGTCGCCCCCTGTTGCCGGGCGCTCCCGGGCGGTCGGCGTGGGGCTCGGTTCGGTCCGGTGGCGGAAGGTTCACTCGGCTGCTCCCGTGGGCACGTGGGCCGAGGCCTGGGTGAGGGTGCGGACGGCGTGCAGCAGCAGGGCGAGGGCGGCGGCGCCGCAGGCGAGGGCCGGGGCGGCGGCGGCGCCCCAGGCGTGCACGAGGAACCGCGTGGGGGCGGCGAGGGCGGCGCAGCCGGGCAGTCGGGCGGCCAGGGGCAGCAGCAGGACGGCCGCCTCCGTCGTGGCCGCGGCACCGAGGGCGACGGCGGGCGCGTGCCGGCGGTGGTGCACGATCAGCAGACGGGCGAGCAGGAGCAGGGCGCCCAGGGCGAGTGTCCCGGGGTAGGCCGAGGGTTCGCGCAGCGCGGTGCCGCACAGCGCGAGCAGTGCCGCGAGTGCGCCGAGGAACAGCGTGAACGTGCCGAGTAGGAGGGGTTTCGCGGCGGAGGTGAAGTCCTCCAGGCCCCGGCTGCCGGCGAGCCTGCGGCGGGCGCCGGCGGTGAGCAGATGGGCGCACCACGCCGCCGGAGCGCAGGCCAGCGTCAGGGCCGGCAGGGGCGCGGCGGCCGTGGGCCAGGAGCCGTGGGCGGCGCCGGTGGGCCAGGCGTGGGGGCCACCGGTCACGACGGCGTGGAGCAGGCCGTCGCCGAGGAGGGCGTAGCCCAGCAGCCAGAGCGTGCTGGCGCGCGTACCGCTCGCCGCGCGCCGGGCGCGCGTGCCGGGCGGGCTCGCGAGGGGGCCGTGGCGCAGGGCCGCGCGCGTGGCGAGCGCTACGGTGAGGGCGCCGCCGAGGGCCACCAGCGCGCGAGGGTGCCCGTGGGTGGACCGCAGTGCGCCTGCGGTGATCGCGCCGAGGAGACCGGGCAGAAGGGTGAGCAGGACCCAGCCGACGCGGACGCGCGGCACGGGCAGGGCCTGGCTCCGGGACTCCGGGCGGGGCCCCGCGCCTCGGGGCACGCGCGCGTAGAGCTCCTCGGCGAGCGAGAAGACGTCCCGGTGCCGGAAGCGGGCGGCGGCCCGGTCGGTGACCCCGTGCGCCTCCAGGCCGGCGGCGATCTCCAGCGGGTCCACGGCCCGTTCACACAGCTCGCGGTGCCGGTGCAGCAGGGCCTTGACGGGGTCCCCGGCCCCACGCCGGGAGGCGGGGGCACGTCTCGGTCCGGGCTTCGGCTCCGGCACGACGTCCGCGCCGGGCTCCCTGCCGCCCCGCCCACCACCGCGCTCGGCGAAGCCCGCCTCATCGAAGCCGCACGCCGACGAGAACGCGGGGCGCGTGGCGGCGGTCACCGGGGCAGGCGTGTCTCTTTCGGGCCCGCGCGGCGCCGGGAAGCCCGAAACGCCGATGGAAGCCATCGATATCGAAGGTTCAGCGGCACTCACGAGGTCCGTGGCCGTCGAACGGCCGGCCTCGGCCTCCTCACGCCAGGCCGCCGCGGTGGCCTCCGCCGGGGCCGACTCGCCGCCCGGCCCTCCCGAGACCCACTCCCCCGACCGCGCGTCCCACGGAACGGCGCCCCGGGGCGTCCTCGGGCAGTCCACACCGCCGGTCTCACCGGACAAAGGCCTCACGCCGGGCACATGACTCACGCCGGGCACATGACTCGCACACGGTCCACTGCCCTCATCGAGCGCGGCGTCGCTCCGGCCGCCGGGCTGCTCGTCGTACGGGTTCATCACGCGCCCTCCGCAGCCGCCAACGGCGTCGCGCGGACCGTCGCGCGGACCGTCGCGCCCGTGGCCCAGCCGGGGGTACTCCGGGGCAGGACGCGGGCCGTGGGGCCGGTCCAGTGGCCCGGGACCTGGGACTCGGCGGGAGCGGCGAACGGCAGGAGCTCGCCGGCCTCGTCGAGGACGACCCGGCGGACCGGGCAGTGCGACACGATCTCCAGGTAAATGCCGTGAAATGCCGCGATGTTCTGCTCGACGGTGAACAGTTCGAGCGCCCGGGCGCGCGCGGCGGCACCGAGCCGCGCACGGCGCTCGGGGTCGCGCAGCAGTGCCACGCACGCCTCGGCGAGCGCCCGTGGATTGCGGGGTGGCACGACGAGACCCGTGCCGCCGATGACCTCCACCACCGCGCCGACGTCCGTGGAGACCGTCGCCCGGGCGCAGAGCATGGCCTCGATGAGGCTGATCGGGAATCCCTCCACCACGCTGGACAGCACGACGACGGCACCGGCCGCGTACGCGTCGGACAGGGTCGGGGCCTCCGGTCCGCCGATCTCCTCGAAGGAGACCGGGTTGTCGCCGACGGCGTGGGCGCCCTCCGCCTCGTCCGGGAAGAGCTGCGCGGCGAGCGCCCGGCAGTGGCGCAGATAGGTCTCGCCCTCGGGTCCGGCGTGCGAGCCGACGATCCGCAGACGCGCCTTCGGCTCCTCCCTGTGGACCTCGGCGAAGGCGTGCAGCAGGGAGACCAGGTCCTTGGCCGGCTCGACCCGGCCGAGCCAGACCAGCGTGTCGGGGTCCGAGCGGTCCGGGGCCTCGCCGGCCTCGGCGAAGCGGTCGGCCTCCAGGCCCGGGTAGACCGTGCGGATCCTGCCGCGGTCGGCGCCGCACCGTTCCTGCCAGCGGCGGGCGTGGGCATTGCCCGGGGTGAGGATCTCGGCGCGGCGGTAGATCTCGGTGGCGAGCCGGCCGTGGAAGGCGGCGAGGAGGGTGCGGACGGCGGGGGTGTCGGCGCCGGCGCCGAGCGTCAGATAGTGCGAGCGGAGCTGGACGCCGTACTCGGTGACGAGCAGCGGTACGCCGCACAGGTGCCGGGCGAGCAGGCCGGGCAGGGCGGTGGGGCCCCCCGCGGCGGCGTGGCACAGGTCGGCCGCGGCGAGGCCGTCGTCGTCGTACCAGTCGAGGGAGAGGGGGCGCAGGGCGCGTTCGAGGTGTGCGGCGACGGTGAGCAGATCCGGTACGCGCGCCTCGCGCGCCGTGCGCAATGCGCCCGGGGCGCGGCAGGCGCGCTCCAGGGCGCGTACGGCGGTGTCGGACCGTAGGGCGCCGACCAGTCCGCCCTGCTCGCGGGCGAGTTCTGCCAGCCCGTACAGCGCGCTGGCGAAACGGTCCGCCAGGTCATCGGATCCGGGACCGGGCTCCGCGTCGGCTCCGGCGCACACCGCCCCGGCCAGCTCCCCGTAGTACTCGGCGAAGCGCCGGCGCGCGCGCCGCCCGTATCCGGAGCCGTCTTCCGCGGGCATCCACAGCGGTGCCGTACGCACCCGGCGGACCTGCGGCGGGAGCGGGACGGGGCCCTCTTCCTCCCGGTGCCGGTCGCGGCCGAGCGCGTAGATCTCGAACTCGTGCTGTTCGAGCCCGCGCACGAGCCGGTCGCACCAGAGTCCGGCGTCACCGCCCACAAACGGGTGGCCACCCTCTGTCAACAGTCCGATGCGCACGTGTGCACCCCCGATCTCCCGTCTGGGGAGCCGCCGTTGCCCGACGGCTCGCAGCGGGACGAACGTAAGCGGACAAGGCGGTGGCGCGACGGACGGTTGTCCATCGCGCCACCAAAAGGGGTGAACGGTCGTAACTTTCGCGTGCGGACCGCGTTCAGTCGCGCTAAGGGATCACACGGTGATCAGTGGCTCACCGAACGTCACACGGCGGCGGGTTCGCGCCGGGCCGCGCGCCGCCGGGCCGCCAGCTCCGGATCGAGCGCGGGTACGGCGGCCAGCAACTGCCTGGTGTACGCCTCGCGCGGGCTGTCGTAGACCTCGTCGGCCGGCCCGTACTCGACGAGCCGGCCCCGGCGCATCACCGCGACCCGGTCGCTGACCTGGCGGACGACGGCGAGGTCGTGCGCGATGAAGACCAGCGCCAGGCCGAGTTCCCGCTGCAGCTCGCCGAGCAGGGCCACCACCTGGGCCTGCGTGGTGACGTCGAGCGCGGAGACGGGCTCGTCGCAGACGATGGCGCGCGGTTCGGCGGCGAGCGCCCGGGCGATGCCGATGCGCTGCCGCTGACCACCGCTGAACTCGTGCGGGTAGCGGTCGTAGTGCGCCCCTTCGAGCCCCACGCGCTCCAGAAGTTCCCGCACGCGCCCCCGGATGCCCGCCTCGTCGTGTCCGCCCCGCGCGCGGAGCGGGTCGGCGATGGACTCGCCCACGCTGCGGCGGGGATTGAGGGAGGAGACGGGGTCCTGGAAGACCATCTGGACGGCCGGGTTCACACCGGTGTGCGGGCGCCCCGCGTAGCGGATCTCGCCCGCGGTCGGCTCCAGCAGCCCGACCAGCATGCGGCCGAGCGTGGTCTTGCCGCTGCCGCTCTCCCCGACCACGCCGAGGGTCTCGCCGCGGCGGACGGTCAGCGAGACGTCCTCGACGGCGGCGAGCGCCCGCTTGCCGCGCCCGAACTCGCGCCGCACGCCCCGGGTCTCCAGCACGACCTCGTCGAGGACGCGGGAGCCGGTACGCCGGGCGTCCACGCGCGGGACGGCGTCGAGGAGCTCGCGGGTGTACGCCCGCGCGGGCGCGGCGAGGACCGCGCCGACCGTTCCGTGTTCGACGGCCCTGCCGTGCCGCATGACCAGGACGTCGTCCACACTCTCGGCGGCGACGCCCACGTCGTGGGTGACGAGCAGCAGGCCCATGCCGGTCTCCTCGCGCAGCGTGTGCAGCAGATCGAGGATCTGGGCCTGGACGGTGACGTCGAGGGCGGTGGTCGGCTCGTCGGCGATCAGCAACTCCGGTTCGCAGGCGAGGGCCATGGCGATGAGGGCACGCTGGCGCATGCCGCCGCTGAACTCGTGCGGGCGGGAGCGGGAGCGCCGTACCGCGTCCGGGATTCCCACCCGGTCCAGCACCTCCACGGCACGCGCGCGTGCGGCCCGGCGTGACACGCGCGTGTGGACGCGGTGGACCTCGGCGATCTGGTCGCCGATCGCGTAGTAGGGGTCGAGCGAGGACAGCGGGTCCTGGAAGACCATGGCGGCCTTGGCGCCGCGCAGCCGCCGCAGCTCCTCCTCGGAGGCCTCCTGGACGTCGGTCCCGGCGACGCGGACCGAGCCGGTGACCCTGGCCCCGGTGCCCCGGTGCAGGCCCAGCAGGGCGCCCGCGACCGTCGACTTGCCGGAGCCGGACTCGCCGACGAGGGCGAGGGCGGCGCCCTTCGCCAGCGTGAAGGAGAGGCCGTCCACGGCCCGCAGGGAGCCGAACTCGACACTCAGGTCGGAGACTTCCACCAGGCTCATGCCAGTACCACCCGTCGGTCGGCCACCGCGTACAGCACGTCCGCGACGGCGTTGGCGAGGACCACGAAGAAGCCGATGACCAGGACCATGCCGACGACCACCGGCAGGTCGACGACCTTCACGGCGTGCACCAGCTCCTGGCCGATGCCGGGCAGTCCGAAGAGGGTCTCGGTGAGGACGGCGCCGCCGACGGCGGAGCCGACGTTGTTGGCGTTCAGCGCGATGACGGGCGCGAACGCGCCGCGCAGCGCGTGCCGCCCGACGACGGCCCGCTCGCCGACGCCGTACGCCCGGAAGGTGCGGATGTGGTCCTCGGCGAGGGTCTCCAGCATCGCGGCGCGGGTGAGGCGGGCGAAGGTCGCGGCCTCGATCAGGGCGAGCGAGAGCCAGGGCAGCAGCAGGTTCCACGCCCACTGTTCGGGGTCGTCGGTGAGGTTCACGTACTGCGGGAAGGGCAGCAGTCGCAGTTCGCCGCAGACGACGATCATCAGGACCAGCCCGATGACGAACACGGGCGTGGCCGTGCCCGCCAGGGTGATCGCGGTCAGGACGCGCTCGCTGACCCGGCCGCGCCGCCAGGCGGAGAGCACGCCGGTGCCGACGCCGAGGACGAGCCACAGCACCATGGCCCCGAGGACGAGCGAGAGGCTGACGGGCAGCTTGGTCAGGATGATGTCCAGGACCGGCCGGTCGGTCTGGTACGACTGCCCCAGGCAGGGTGCCGCGCAGTGCTCGACCGAGGTGCCCGTGGAGAAGTCCTGGCCCACGAAGAAGCCTTCGAGGAAGTGCCAGTAGCGCAGGTAGAGAGGGTCGCCCAGGTGCAGTTGTTGGGCGACCTGGTGCACCTGGGCCGGCGAGCAGCGCGGTCCGCAGGTGATCTGGGCGACGTTGCCGGGGGTGGCGTAGAAGACGACGTAGACGATCACCGAGATGGCGAGCAGGGTGATCACCGTGCCGACGGCCCGGCGCAGCAGGAACCCGCCGAAGCCGCTCATGTGGTCGCCTCCTTGTCGCCGCGGGCGCCGCCGTGGGCACCCTCGCGGCTCGTGTCGCCGTGCGCGCTCCCGCCGCCGTCCGCCCGCGTGCCGGTCGTGCTCGTGCCGGTCGTGCTCGTGCCGGTCGTGCTCGTGCCGGCCTCGCCGCCGGTCGCCTTCGTGCCGCCGCCCTTGCCCCGGCGGCCGGTGCCGACGCGCAGGCGTGAGGCGGCGCGCGGGTCCAGGGCGGTGCGCACGGCGTCACCGAGGACGGTGAGGGCGAGGACGGTGACGAACAGGGCGCCGGCGGGCAGCAGCAGGAACTGCGGCGCGGCCTGGTACCAGACGTCGGCGGCGGTGAGCATCTGTCCCCAGGAGGGGGTGGGTGGTTTGACGCCGACGCCGAGGAAGGACAGGGCCGCCTCGACGGTGATGTTCATGGGCACGAGCAGCGCCGCGTAGGTGATGACGGGCGCGGCGAGGCCGGGGAGCAGTTCACGGCGGGCGATCCGCCAGGTGTTCCAGCCGCTCAGCCGGGCGGCGGAGACGTAGTCGAGCCCCTTGAGGGAGAGGGTCTGCGCGCGGACGATCTTCGCGATGTTGCCCCAGGCGATCAGGCCGATGACCAGGCTGACCAGAACGGGCCGCGGGAAGCTGGACGGCACGATCGCCAGCAGCGCCAACGACATGATCATCAACGGCATGGAGACGATGATGTCCGTGGCGCGGCTCAGCAGCTGATCGACCCAGCGGTTGCCGAGCGCCGAGCCGATACCGACGGCGACGCCGACGGCGACCTGCACCACCGTCGCGGCCAGCGCCACCCCGAGCGAGACCCGCGCGCCGTAGACGAGCCGCGCGAACAGGTCCCGGCCGGTCTGCGGTTCGACGCCCAGCCAGTGGTCCGCGCCGATGCCGCCGAAGGAGCCGAGGGGGACGCCCCCGCGCGCGGAGTCGATCAGCGAGGGGTGGTAGGTGGTGGGGTCCTGGCCCTCCAGCGCGGTGAGCAGCGGCGCGGCGAGCGCGACCAGGACGAGCAGCGCGACGACGGCCGCGGCGACCAGGGCGGCGCGCTGCCCCCGCAGCCGCCGCCAGAACCGACGTGCCCCCGAGGCCGCCGGGACGGAAGGATCCGTCCCGGCGGCCTCGACGGCGACAAGTACCTCGCTCACGGCGTCACTTCACCGCGACCTGGGAGATGTCCAGCACGCCGGTCCAGTCGCTGATGACGACGTTCTTGACGTCCGAGCCGTACAGGCGCTTGTAGACGGGGTGGAACAGCGGCACGACGAGGGCCTTCTCGCCGATCTTCTTGTCCAGTGCGCCCCATCGCTCGGCGGCCGCGCCGAGGTCGGTCAGCTTGTTGATCGCGTCGATCTCGTCGTTGACCGACTTGTCGTCGAGCAGGCCCGTGTTGAAGTTCGCTCCGTCCTTGACGATCTGCCGGCCGTCGAAGATCGGGGCGAGGAACGGACCGCCGGAGGGCCAGTCGGCACCCCAGTGCGCCAGGAAGAAGCCCGGCTCGGTCTTGACGCTGTGGATCCGGTCCTTGTAGTCGTTGTCCTCCAGACCCTGGAGCCTGACGGTGATACCGGCCTTCTTCAGCGCGTCCTGGACGGCGGTGGCGATCTCCGGGCTGGTCTCGAAGTCCTTGTTGTTGGAGTGCGTCAGGGTGATGGTGAGCCCGTTCTTGAAGCCGGCCTCCTTCAGCAGCTCCCTGGCCTTCGCCGGGTTGCCGGACCTGCCCGCCGGGAACGGGTCCGAGGGCGTGTAGCCGAAGGACTTCTGGTTCGGCAGGAAGGTGGTGGCGGGCTCGGCGAGCGCGCTGCCGCCGGCCGCGTTGACCACGGAGGACCGGTCGATGGCGTAGGAGATCGCCTGACGCACCCTGGGGTCGTCGAAAGGCTTCACCTTCGGGTTGAACGCGATGTAGTTCGTGTAGCCGAAGTGGCCGGTGCCCACGCGCGCGGCCAGCGCCTTGTCACCGCCGACCTTCGCCAGCTCGGCCGGGCCGAGGTTGGTGTCCGTGGTGACGGCGGCGGCGTCCGCTCCCTGGGACGCGGACAGCCGCTGGTTGATCACGGAGGAGTCGAGGCCGGAGCGGACGTCGATCGTGTCCGGGTAGGCCTTGCGCTCGGCGTCGACGGCGGTCGACCAGTGGGTGTTGCGCGCCAGGACGATGTGCTCGCCGTCGTTCTCGTTCTTGACGACCTTGTACGGGCCGGACGAGACGGGGTGCGACTCGTACTTGGTGCCGGTGTCCTTGGCCTTGGGCACCGGGGTGAACTGGGTCTGCGTGGCGAGGTACGGGAACTCGCCCTCGGGCTTGTTCAGGTGGAAGACGATGGTCCGGGCGTCCGGCGTCTCGATCGCGGACAGCCCCTTCTTGTCCTTGTACGGGCCCTGGTAGTCGGCGGCACCGACCAGCCAGTCCCGCAGATAGGGGGCGCCGCCGGAGAGTTCGGCGGCGAAGGAGCGCTCGACGCCGTACTTGATGTCGGCGGAGGTGATCGGCGTGCCGTCCTCGTACGCGAGCCCCTTCTTCAGGGTGTACGTCCACACGGTCGCGTCCTTGTTGGGCCGGCCGGTGTCGGTGGCGAGGTCCGGGACGACCTTGGCGCCGGCCTCGCCGTTCTCGCGGTTGCGCGTGGTGAGGGTGCGGAAGACGAGGGAGGGAACGTTTCCGCCGCCGGAGGTGTAGAGGCGGGCCGGGTCGAAGTCGGACTGCGGCTCGGCGTTCAGCACGTGGAGCGTGCCGCCCTTGTGGGGCACCGAGTCGCCACCGGAACCCTTGGCATCGTTGTCCTTCGGACCGCAGGCGGCGGCGCCCGCTGCCACGACCAGGCTGACGGATGCCGCGGCCACGCGGCGCGCTCTGAGGGACGGTTGACGCATCGGAATGACGACCTCTCGGGGAGCCGATCGAGGATTTCTCGAAGGGTGAGACGTGTGAACGAGGAATGAGACGGCTGCGGACAGACGTCGGCCCCGGCGCCGGGTCGTCGAAAAGTCCGTGACACGGGTCACGGACAACAGAAGAGAAAAGGTCGCGACGCGAACGCCAGGAGGCGGCGTCAGCGACAGTGGATGTCGGCCACGCAGAGTGCGGTCACACCGATGAGCGCCAGCTCGATGGCGGCGCTGTCGGAGACGGCGTGACTAGACCACATGCGCAGAAATATGAACGAACTCGCGGCTCATGTCAATGTGACATAAGCGGCCCCTGTCAACTCCCGGGATAGGGCCACGGGTTGGGCAGGCAGTGGATTCCGTCGTGGTCGAGGAACTTGGTCTGCTGCTGCATGACGGGAGCGAGCTCGCCGTCCTTCTGGCACGTCACATGGTTGTGGCCGAGGCGATGGCCGACCTCGTGATTGATGAGCATCTGCCGGTACGCGACCATTTTGTCCCCGTACGTCTTGCTGCCCTGCGCCCATCGATAGGCGTTGATCATCACGCGCTCGGTGGCGGCCGAGTCGCAGGAGACGTTGTCCTCCGTGGTGTCCAGGCCGGACTTGGCACACCACTCGGCGGTGGTGCCCGGGCTGGCGAGGGTGATCACGAAGTCGGGTTTGCCGGAGGAGACGCGCTCGAAGGTACGGACGCCGCCGTGGCCCCAGCTGCGGTCGTCGTTCAGCGTCTTCTGCACGGCCTCGGCGAACAGCTCGCCGTCCAGCGCCAGTCCCCGTTCGACGTCGACCCGGTAGCGGTACTTCTGCCCGGTCCCGGGCGCCTTGGCGAAGCCGGGCACGGTCTCGAACTTGCCCGAGCCCTTCAGCGTGGCGCCGAGCGGGTACTTCCTGCCCATCTTCTGCTCGTACGTCAGCGACGCCGCGCGCTGCGGAGCCGAGGGCGCCACTCCACCCACGGCACGCGCGCCGCGGGTCTGTCCGGCATCGGCTCCGAACCCGGCCCGCGCGGCGTCGCCGTCCCGGCTGTCGGCCACCTGCCCGGCGACGATCACCGCGAGCACGGTGGTGACGGCCGCCGCGGCGACGCCGGCGAAGGCGCGCCCCTTGCCGCCGCCCCGCTGCGCGGGCACGCGTGTGTCGTCCGTCCCGGGCGTACCGGCCTGTCGCTCCTCGGTGGCCGGTGCCTCCTCGGCAGGGCGCCCACGGTCCGCGCGGGAGGCGGAGACGTCCGCGTCCTCGGCGGCCTCGCCCGCGCCCTCGAAGGCGTCCAGGTAATCCTGCCGGGGCCCTGAGCGTCGTCCGGAACCGCCGGCTCGGCCTCCCTGCCGTTGCCGGGGCAGCGTGGCGCCGGTCCCCGCCCCGCCCTCGGCCGGCCCGCCGAGGGTCCCCCAGCCACCGCCCGCCTCCCGCTGTTCGGGGTGCCCGCCACGGGCCGGACCACCCTCGGTGAGCCGGGGCACACCGTGGGCGGGAGTGCCATCCGAGGCCCGGGCCGAGCCCCGGTCGGGGGTGCCGTCGGGACGCTCCGCCTCGCGCGGGTGCCCCTCGCGCGGATACCCCTCGCGCGGATGCCCCCCTCGCGGAGATCCCGGAGCGGACCTCTGGGAAGACCCCGGCGCGGACGGGTCGGCGGGAGCACCCGGAACCCGCGGACCGCCCGGAGCACCCGGAGCGCCCGGACGGCGCCCGTCACCGGGGGGCCGGGAGCCGCCCGGATTCCCGGAGCCGGCCGCACCCTCCCGGTTCGACGGCGCGGGCTGCGGTCCGCTCCGCTGTCCCGGTATCTCCCGGCCATCGCCGGAAGGGGTGCCGAGCCGGCGCGCGCGCTGTGCGGTTATGTCCGCGGAGTCGTCCTTCGGAACGGGTCCACGGCGGCTGTGACGTCCCACCCCTGCCCTCAGCTCCCCGCGCCGGTGACGGTGGCGTCCTCGGCGGTGCCGCGCGGACCGGCGTCCGCGGGTCTGCCCGCGTCCCGCCCGGTCGCTTCCCGCTCGGTCAAGTCGTCCACCTCCGTCAGGAGTTCCCGGAAAGCCCTGGCGACCACGTCCGGGTACTCCATCATCGCCACGTGCCCCGCGTCCGGCAGGGACAGCAGGCGGGAGTCCCGGAAGGCTCGGGCGGCCTTGCGGGCCATCCGGAAGCCGACCAGCTGGTCGCGGCCGCCGTAGACCAACAGGACCGGCGCGAGGACGCGTTCGGCCTGGCGCCACAGCCCGTGCTGGCCGCCGAGCGTGTAGGCATTGACGATACCTCGCGCGGAACGCGTCATCGCGTCCCAGAAGTACGGCAGTTGGAGCCGCCGGTCCAGCTCCTCGACGGCATGCTGGAGCGCCTCAGGCGACACCCGCCCCGGGTCGCCGTAGCAGAGCGCCATGACCCCGCGCACCCGCTGCTCGGCCGTCCACTCCTGGGTGAACCGGGTGAACAGGGCGGCGACACCGGGCACGCCGAGCAGCCCGGTCGGTACCGCGGAGCGCTGGATACGCAGCTCGGGCAGCGCCGGCGACACGAGCGTGAGCGTGCGGACGAGGTCGGGGCGTACGGCGGCCACGCGCGTGGCGACCGCGCCGCCGAGCGAGTTACCGAAGAGATGGACCGGGCCGCGGCCGGCCGCGTCGAGAAGGCGGATCACCGCGCGGGCGTGGCCGGTGACGGAGTAGTCGCCGTCGTCCGGGGGCGGGGAGTCGCCGAAGCCGGGCAGATCGACGGCCTCGCCGTCGACCACGCCGTCCAGCTCGGCCATCAGCAACGACCAGTTCTGCGAGGAACCGCCGAGGCCGTGCACGAACAGCGCGGGCGGCAGTCCCTCGCGCGCGGGGGTCCGGGAACGGATCGTCAGGGTGACGCCGGGCAAGCCCACGGACCGCAGCCGCTCGCCCTCGCCGACCCGGACGGGCGCCACCCGGGGAAGCACACTGGCGGCCGAGACGGACGGCGATTCGGTCGAAGACATGTGGCAATGTTACGAGGTGATCACGCCGGAACCCGTGTGTTCGCCGTCACAGCACACCCTTCATCCGGCCTCAGGGGCCACTCAGGCCTCATTCCCAGGGGCCCCAGGGGTCACTCCCGGCGCGTTTCCCGTGGTCCACGTGTCACTCCCGACCCGTTTCCCGTGAGCCCGGGCGGCACTCACGGCTCGGTTCCGGCAGGCGCCTGACGTCATGTGAGTTCGGCGACGTGGGCCCGGGCGTGTGTGAACCACGGCCGAGTGGTGAACCGGACAGCCGACGGACGCGATGGCATGGCGTCCGCATCAGCCGTCTCCTAGGCTCGTACAGAGGGCACCCTCGCGTGGCTTCTGCTGCTTCCAGGGACGTTCGTAGGAAGGGAGCCCACCATGGCCTATGACCCCACCGAGCCCGACGCGGTCGAGGATCTGGAGCCCGAAGCGGTCACCGAGATCGACGTCGAGGCCCCCGAGGTGGACGCCGCCGAGCAGCACGCCGACGTCGCGCCGGTCCGTGACGACCCGCTGACCGAGGTGGATCCCGGGCAGGCGAACGTCGCCGACCAGGTGGAACAGGCACGCGTCGTCTCACTGGACGAGGACGATTACCGCTGACCTCGCGGGACCGTTCCGCGCGCCGTGGCCGCGCGAGGACCGCTGTGCGGCTTTCGCGGCGGTCCGGTACGTGAAATTCTGCGTTCGCACCGCGCACATGTGGGTTACCGAAAAGTACGATGGCCGCGCGGTCGACACCGCATGTGGACGACATTGGGAGGCGGCGTGACAGCCATCGAGCAGACTGAGGCAGCACGCCCGCGTGGCACACGACTGCCGCGCCGAGCCCGACGGAACCAGCTGCTGGGCGCCGCCCAGGAGGTCTTCGTCGCACAGGGCTACCACGCGGCGGCGATGGACGACATCGCCGAGCGGGCCGGTGTGAGCAAGCCGGTGCTCTACCAGCACTTCCCCGGCAAGCTCGACCTCTACCTGGCCCTGCTGGACCAGCACTGCGAGTCGCTGATCCAGGCGGTGCGGAGCGCGCTCGCCTCGACGACCGACAACAAGCAGCGCGTGCGGGCGACCATGGACGCCTACTTCGCGTACGTCGAGGACGACGGCGGGGCCTTCCGGCTGGTCTTCGAATCGGACCTGACGAACGAGCCGGCGGTGCGTGAGCGCGTCGACAAGGTCACCAACGAGTGTGCCGAGGCGATCTGCGAGGTCATCGCCGAGGACACGGGTCTCTCGCGCGCGGAGTCGATGCTGCTCGCCTCCGGCCTCGGCGGCCTCGCCCAGGTCGTGGCCCGTTCCTGGCTGCACAGCGACCGCAGCGTCCCGCGCGACCAGGCGGTGCAGCTGCTGGCCTCGCTGGCCTGGCGGGGCATCGCCGGTTTCCCGCTGCACGGCAGCGAACACCACTGAGGACGCGTGGGGCCGTTCGTTCCGCCGGCTGTTCGCTGACGGCGTTCGGGCCCACAGCGTGTACGTCGCCTCACCGGGCTAATGTGTGCTGCGTACGGCGCGGAAGATCGCGCACATCACTGACCGTCGGAGGGACATAAGCCGTGGAGGTCAAGATCGGCGTGCAGCACGCGCCCCGCGAGATCGTGCTGGAGAGCGGTCAGAGCGTCGAGGAGGTCGAGCGCCTGGTGTCCGAGGCTCTGTCCGGCAAGACGCAGCTGCTGAGCCTCCAGGACGAGAAGGGCCGCAAGGTCCTGGTACCGACGGACCGTCTGGCGTACGTGGAGATCGGCGAGCCGACCGTGCGCAAGGTGGGTTTCGGCACGCTGTAGTCCGAAGTCGTGAAAGGGCCCGGCGGCCGTGTGCCGCCGGGCCCTTCCGCGTGCGCCGCGCACACGGAAGGAGCACGACTCCCCCACAGTCGATGATTGCAATCCGCAGGTCACGGGTATGACGGGCTACGACCGACAAGACCAGTCCGGCGGTGGGAGGGACCTCGCGATGATCCTGGAAGCACTCGGCTCCGCTGTGCTCGGACTCGTGCTCGCGTGGGCGGCCGCGCACCGCCTGTCGCACCGGTTGCCGAACCACCCGCTCGTGTACTCCACCGGCGTGGCCGGAGCCCTGTGCGGCGACTTCGTCACCCACAGCGCCCTGGGGACGGGCAGCGTGCTGCCGAGCGTCCTGGGCGCCGTGATCGTCTCCGCGGCGTCCCTGTCCCTGCTCCTGCGCCCGGCCCGAGGCCGGATGCGCCGATCAGCCACCGCGTAGCCGATCGGCCATCGCGTAACGGAAGGACCGCCGGCCCGGCTTACCGCGTAACCGGCGGACCCCCTGCCCGGCGCACCCTGCCCGGCGACCGCGCTGGCGGCCCGCGCCGCGCCGCCCGGACGGGCCCTAGGCGGCCAGGCCCAGCGCGGCCATCCGCTTGGTGTGCGCCTCGGTGATCCGCGAGAACATCCTGCCGACCTCCGCGAGATCGAAGCCGTCGGCCACACCGCCTACGAGCATCGTGGACAGCGCGTCCCGGTCGGCGACGACCCGCTGCGACTGCGACAGCGCCTCGCCCATCAGCCGCCGCGCCCACAGCGCCAGCCGGCCGCCCACCCGCGGATCGGCGTCGATCGCGGCCCGCACCTTCTCCACCGCGAACCCGGCGTGCCCGGTGTCGTCGAGCACCGCGAGCACCAGCTCGCGCGTGTCGACGTCCAGGCGGACCGCGACCTCGCGGTAGAAGTCACTCGCGATGGAGTCGCCGACGTAGGCCTTGACCAGGCCCTCCAGCCAGTCGGAGGGCGCCGTCTGCCGGTGGAAGCCGTCGAGCGCGGCGACGAAGGGATCCATGGCCGCCGTCGGCTCCTCGCCGATCTCGGTCAGCCGGTCGCGCAGCCGCTCGAAGTGGTGGAACTCGGCCGAGGCCATCTTCGCCAGCTCGGCCTTGTCCGCGAGGGTCGGCGCCAGCTTGGCGTCCTCGGCCAGCCGCTCGAACGCCGCCAGCTCCCCGTACGCCAGCGCTCCGAGCAGATCCACGACCGCGGCGCGGTACTGCGGCTCGGCGGCGGCGCGCGCCCAGTCCTGGGCGGCGACACCGGTCGGTTCGGCGGAGGCGGCGGACGCGTTCACAGCCTTGTCAGAGCTAGTCATGAGGCGCACAATAGCCCGCCTGACGATCCGTGGAAGGCCCTGGTCAAGCAGTGTGACCACGACTACGTGACCTATTCGGCCATCACATGTGCACGATTCCGGGGTATGGTGGTAATGCGCCTGCTGAGTGCGTCGACGCTGTTCGACGTGTCCGACGGGGTGCACGCATGAGGATGCCCGGTCGGTGGCCCGATCGGCTCCGACCTGACAGCCCTCCCTGGCCGTACGACGTCTCTGCGTACGACGACCGGAGGGACACCCTCAGCGGTACGAGCGCTAGAGCGTCGGCAGAGGTCCCGTGCTTTACGGCTGGCCCGAGTGGTTCGCCCGTATGGCAGCCGACGTCCCCGGCACGGTCCGTCAAAGACCCCCGCGCTCGCCTCGCACCGCGCCACACAGAAGAGGCATAACCCTGACTACGACGTTTCGAGATCTCGGAATCCTTCCCGAGACGGCCGAGGCCCTGGAGGCCGTCGGCATCATCAACCCCTTCCCCATCCAGGAGATGACGCTCCCCGTCGCCCTTTCCGGCTCGGACGTCATCGGCCAGGCCAAGACCGGCACCGGCAAGACGCTGGGCTTCGGCCTCCCGCTCCTCGAGCGCGTCACCGTCCCCGCCGACGTCGAGGCCGGACGCGCCGCTCCCGAGGCCCTCACCGAAGCGCCGCAGGCGCTCGTCGTCGTCCCCACGCGCGAGCTGTGCACGCAGGTCACCAACGACCTGCAGACCGCCGGCAAGGTCCGCAACGTGCGCGTGCTGGCGATCTACGGCGGCCGGGCCTACGAGCCCCAGGTAGAGGCCCTGAAGAAGGGCGTCGACGTGATCGTCGGCACCCCGGGCCGGCTGCTGGACCTGGCCGGGCAGAAGAAGCTCGACCTCAGCCACATCAAGAGCCTGGTCCTCGACGAGGCGGACGAGATGCTCGACCTGGGCTTCCTGCCCGACGTCGAGAAGATCATCAAGCTGCTGCCGGCCCGCCGCCAGACCATGCTTTTCTCGGCGACCATGCCGGGCGCGGTCATCGGCCTCGCCCGCCGCTACATGTCGCAGCCCACGCACATCCGTGCCACCGCGCCGGACGACGAGGGCGTGACGGTCGCGAACATCAAGCAGTTCGTCTACCGCGCGCACTCCATGGATAAGCCGGAGATGATCTCCCGCATCCTGCAGGCCGAGGGCCGCGGACTGGCGATGATCTTCTGCCGCACCAAGCGGACGGCCGCCGACATCGCCGAGCAGTTGCAGCGCCGGGGCTTCGCCTCCGGCGCGGTCCACGGCGACCTCGGCCAGGGCGCCCGCGAGCAGGCGCTGCGGGCCTTCCGCAACGGCAAGGTCGACGTCCTGGTCTGTACCGACGTCGCCGCGCGCGGCATCGACGTCGAGGGCGTGACCCACGTCGTCAACTACCAGTCCCCCGAGGACGAGAAGACGTATCTGCACCGGGTCGGCCGCACCGGCCGCGCGGGCGCCAAGGGTACGGCGATCACGTTCGTCGACTGGGACGACATCCCGCGCTGGCAGCTGATCAACAAGGCGCTGCAGCTGGACTTCAACGACCCGGTGGAGACGTACTCGAGCTCGCCGCACCTGTTCTCGGACCTCGGCATCCCCGCGGGCACCAAGGGCACCCTGCCGCGCTCGGAGCGGACCCGCGCGGGTCTGGCCGCGGAGCAGGTGGAGGACCTGGGCGAGACCGGTGGGCGCGGCGCCCGCGGCCGCGGCGACCGTCGCGGTCACGGCGAGCGTGCCGAGGCCGCCCCGTCCGAGCGCGAGCGTCCGGCCCGTACGCCGCGCCGTCGCCGCCGTACGCGCGGCGGCACCACGCTGGACGCCTCCGCCGCCACGGCCCCGACCGTCGAGTCCGGCGCCGAGGAGGCGACGGAGTCCCGTACGCCGCGCCGCCGTCGCCGCACCCGTGGCGCGGGCACGGCGGAGGCGGTGTCGGCCGCCACGGCACCCGTGACCGCCGAGGCGCCCGTGATCGCCGAGCCCGTCGAGGCCGTCGTTGAGTCGGTGGACACCGCACAGGGTCCGGCCGCGCCGGACGCTCCGGCCAGGCCGCGTCGCCGTACCCGTAGGACGGCGGAGCGTCAGGCGCCGGAGACGGTCGTGGAGCCGGTGGCGGACAGCCCGGCCGCCGAGCCCGTGACCGAGTCCGCGCCCGTGACCGAACCGGTCGCGGAGGCGGGGCCGCGCCGTCGCACTCGCAAGGCGGCCGAACCGGCCGCTCCGGCCGAGGCCGCGGTGGACACCGCCGAGGCCGCGGAGGCCAAGCCGCGCCGGCGTACGCGCAAGGCTGCGGAGCCGGTGGCCGAGGCGCCCGCCGTGGCCGAGGCCCCGGTCGTGGAGGAAGCCGCCCCGGCGACCAAGCCGCGCCGCACCCGCAAGACCGCGGCAGCCCCCGAGGCCGTCGCGGAGGTCGCGGAGGTCGCGGAGACCAAGCCGCGTCGCACCCGGAAGACCGCGGAGACCGCGGCAGCCGCCGAGGCCACCACGGAGGTCGCGGAGGCCAAGCCGCGCCGCACGCGGAAGACGGCGGCAGCCGCCGAGACCGCCACGGAGGTCGCGGAGGTCGCGGAGACCAAGCCCCGCCGCACCCGCAAGACCGCGGCAGCCCCGGCGGCCGTCGCGGATACCGCGGAGGCCGTAGAGGCCAAGCCCCGCCGCACCCGGAAGACGGCCGCCACCGCGGCCGCCACCGAGGCGCCCGAGGCGGAGGCCAAGCCGCGCCGCACCCGCAAGACCGCGGTGGCCGCCGAGACCGCCACGGAGGTCACGGAGGTCGCGGAGACCAAGCCCCGCCGCACCCGCAAGACCGCGGCCGCCCCGGCGGACGTGGCCGAGGGGACCGAGCCGGCCGCCGCTCCCAAGGCTCGGCGCACCCGTAAGGCCGTCGCGGCCGCTCCGGAGATTCCGGCGCAGGCCACCGACGAGCCGGAGGTCAAGCCGCGCCGCCGTGCCCGCAAGGCGACGGCGGCCGTGGAAGCCTCCGAGGCCTGATCCGGCCCCACGGCAGCGGTAGCACCGTCAGCCGCCGATGGCCCGGTCCCCACCCGATGGGGGCCGGGCCATCGGCGTTCCTGCGACAGCCGCCCGCGCCGATCGCCCCGCCCGGACCACCCCGCACACCACCCGCGCGCCCCTGCGCCCTCTTCAGCGCCCCTCCCCATCCCCCGATAACCTCTCCCCATGAGCAGGCCCGCCACCTTTCTCCCGCCCCCCGGCGCTCGCGCCTACTCCTTGCGGACGGCGCGTGGGGAGTTCGCCGTCGTAGACGCCCCGGTGGCCTCCGGAGTCGAGCCCCGGGGTGTGGCGCTGCTGCTGCCGGGATTCACCGGCAGCAAGGAGGACTTCAACCAGCTGCATGTGCCGCTGGCGGAGCGCGGATACCGGACCGTGGCCGTGGACGGGCGCGGACAGTTCGAGTCGGACGGCCCGGAGTCGGACGAATCGGCTTACGCGCAGGAGGAGTTGGCGCGTGATGTGCTCGCGCAGGCCGAGGCGCTCGGGCAGCCGGTGCATCTGCTGGGGCACTCCCTGGGCGGCCAGATCGCGCGCGCGGCGGTGCTGCTCGACCGCTCGCCCTTCCGGTCGCTCACCCTCATGGCCTCCGGTCCGGCGCAGATCTCGGTGTCCCAGCAGAAGCGGGTGAAGCTGCTGCGGGACGCGCTCACGGTGATGAGCATGGCCGAGGTGTGGGCGGCGATCCAGGCGATGGAGCCGCCGGAGGAGACCGACACGCCCTCGCTCGACGGCGGCCTGGACGACCGGAACGATCTGCGGCGCCGCTGGCTGAGCACCAGGCCCGCCCAACTCCTGGCCACCGGGCTTCAGTTGTGTACGGAGCCGGACCGGGTCGCCGAACTGGCCGCGCTGTCCATGCCGTTCCACGTACTGTCGGGCTCACAGGACGACACCTGGCCGCTGCCCCTGCTCGACGACATGGCGCTACGGCTCGGGGCGCGGCGGACGGTCGTCGAGGGCGCCGAGCACTCCCCCAACACCGACCGCCCGCTCGCGACGGCCCGCGCGATCGCCGGATTCTGGGACGAGGACGCGGGGCCTGACGCGCGGCGCCCCCGATCCCGGCCGGCCTGATCCCGAGGAAAGCCCTAGTACTGCGACTGCAGGTGGTCCCAGAAGCCGTCCCTGAGGGAGCGGCGCAGGTCGGCCTGGCCGCGCAGGGAGTACTGGAGCAGGCCCTCGGCCTCGACCAGCAGGTCCTGGTCGACGGAGCCTGGCAGGTAGGGGTGGCCCGGGAGCAGTTCGCCCATCGCCTCGCGGCCCCGGGAGGCCAGCCACTTCGCCGCGATCTGGGCGCCGACGAAGCGGACGTCGTCCCGGGTGGGGCGGGTGCCGGCGTTGGCCTCGTAGGCGGCGGCCGTGCGCCGGGTGACGTAGGGCTTGAAGAACTCCAGGTCGAAGGTGCGCTGGCTGTCGACCTCCCAGAGCAGCGGCTCGGCCTGGTTGCGGCCCTCGGGCGCCTCGATGCCCCAGAGGTGGACGCGGGCTCCGTACCCCTGCGCCGCCTCGACCGCCGAGACCAGGTCCTCGTCACCGCCGAGCAGGGCGGCGTCGCTGATCGCGCGATGCCGGGCGAGGGACTCCAGGTCGGAGCGGATCAGGGAGTCGACGCCCTTCTGCTGGTTGTTGGCGTTGAGGTTGCCGAGGCGGACCTTGACGTCGGGGAGTTCGGCGATGGTCTGCTGCTCGGCGGTGTGGATGCGGCGGCGGGCGCCGTCGTACCAGTAGACGCGCAGCAGACGGCTGTCCGCGAAGATCGTGCGGGCCTTGTCGATCAGGGCGTCGATGAGGCCCTCGGCGTCGAGGTCGAAGGCCCGGCGGTCCTCGGTGCCGGAGACCAGCCGCCCCGCGGCCGCGTAGAGGTACCCCGCGTCGACGAAGATCGCGTGGGTGGAGGGCGTCTTCGCCACTTCGGCGAGCATGCGTTCCAGCAGCTCGTTCGTGTGGTCGATGCGGGCGCCCACGGCGGCCAGGTCGTCGTTCATCGGGCCTATTGTCTCGTCGGTCACGCTGCGAACACAACCGGTCCCGGTGGGTCTCACAACCTCCGCTTACCGGTCAGTAATTAGTTGTTCGAAAAATTTATTTAGCGTAGGGAATGTTTGTAACAAGCAGCACGTTGACTACACAGAACACGGGATACACATCCCGTGCACACCAAGTAGTTCTCCGCAGGAGGATGACCAGACGAAGGGAGAAGCCCATGCGCTTCGAAATCATGCGACTCGACGAGGTCGACGGCACCACCGTGGACAGCACCGTCGTGGACGCCGCCTCCGTCAACAGGATCGTTCAACAGGCCGCCGCCATCGGACAGCGCCTGTGGATCCGCCCGGCCGAGACCCAGGCCTCGTAAACGGGCGCTGCCACTCAAGCTTTCCGGGGGTGCCGAGCCGACGCCGGCTCAGCTCCCCCGGATCACCTGAGTGACCCCGTTGATGATCTGCTGCACCGCGATCGCGGAGAGCATCATGCCGGCGAGCCGAGTCACGAGCACCACGCCGCCGTCCTTGATGACCCGAATGATCAGCAGCGAGTAACGCATCACCAGCCACAGCACGACGTGGATCGCGAGGATCGCGGACCACACCGAGACCTGCGTGGCCACGCTGCCGGCCTTCTGCACGGCCAGGATCACGGAGACGATGGCTCCGGGCCCCGCGAGCAGCGGCATGCCCAGCGGGACCAGGGCCACGTTGACGTCCTTGGTCTGCTTCGGCTCGTCGGTCTTGCCGGTGAGCAGGTCCAGCGCGATCAGCAGGAGCAGCAGACCGCCCGCGATCATCAGCGCCGGGACGGACACGTGCAGATAGTCGAGGATCTGGTGGCCCAGGACGCCGAAGACGGCGATGACCCCGCCCGCCACGCAGACGGCCTGGAAGGCCATCCGCTTCTGGACCTTCGCCGGACGTCCGGCGGTCAGGGCGAGGAAGATCGGGGTGATCCCCGGGGGATCCATGATGACGAAGAGGGTCAGGAACAGAGAGCCGAAGACGGCGATGTCGAACATGGTGCGCCTTGCATGATGGAGCCACCGCCGACGGCACCCGTCCGGCGGAGCGGACGCGCGTGCACGGCGGACGTGCGGAAGGAAGGGTGGAGGGGGGAAGAGCGAGGGGCGGGTCGTTCGGCCGGCGGACGCCGGATGCCGACCGTCAGATTCCGCCGGCGCCCGGGACGGGGAACGCGCCGGTGGCCCGTCGCGTGATCTCCCCGTAGACCTCGGGGTCGGTCGTGTACGCGCCCAGCGACACGGTCTTGCGGCTGCCGTGGTAGTCCGAGGAGCCCGTGACCAGCAGGTCCAGCTCCTCGGCGAGGCCGCGCAGCCGGGCCCGGGTGTCCGGGTCGTGGTCCATGTGGTCGACCTCGACGCCGTCGAGGCCCGCCGCCGCCATCTTGGCGATCGTGGCCTCGGGAACCGTACGACCGCGCTTGGCGGCGGCCGGATGCGCGAAGACCGTCACGCCGCCCGCGCCCTTGACCAGCCGGATCGCCTCGAAGGGGTCGGTCTCGTGCTTCGGCACATAGGCCCGGCCGCCGTCGGCGAGCCACTCCTCGGTGAACGCGTCACCCACGGTCGGCACGACGCCCAGCTCGACCAGTGCGGAGGCGACGTGCGGGCGCCCGACGGAACCGCCGGCGGCGATCCGCTCGACCTGCTCCCAGGTGACCGGCACGCCCAGCGCGTTCAGCTTGGCGACCATGCCCCGGGCGCGCGGCACCCGGTCGTCCCGGACCAGCTCACGCTCGGCGAGCAGGGCGGGCTCCTCGGGGTCGAAGAGGTAGGCCAGCAGATGCAGGGAGACTCCGTCGACCCGGCAGGACAGCTCGGCGCCGGTGACCAGGGTGAGACCGGCGGGCAGCGCGGCGATCGCCTCGGCATGGCCGCGGGTGGTGTCGTGATCGGTCAGGGCGACGACGTCCAGTCCGGCCGCGGCGGCGTTGCGCACCAGCTCGGCCGGGGTATCCGTACCGTCCGAGGCCGTGGAGTGACAGTGCAGATCGACGCGCACGGTGACTCCAGACGGGACGCTACGGCAGGGGGACACCTAAGGATAGCGGGGATTCGACCCCGCCCTGTCACACCCGCACCCAGGGAGCGCCCCCTACGGGCAACGCGGGCGACAGGACGACAGGAGGACGACGGACCGCGCCACCGGCCCCTCGGCGACCGGCGTGTCCGCTAAGGCTGAAGCAGGCGCGGCGACAACGCGCCGCAGGGCACCAGGTCCAGTTCCGCGCCCGCGTCCCGCAGATCCGTCAGCACCAGCTCGTCGTACATGAGCAGCCCCGCCTGTTCGGGCCAGATCACCGCCCACAGCCACATCCCGAGGGCCTCGCCGGCGAAGACCGCGCGGTCGTCCGGGGTGCGGTAGACGTGCCAGAGCGGGGTCGGGCGGCCGGCGGCCAGGAGCTTGGCCTGGGGTGGCTTCTCGACGTTCATGTACGACCCCGGGTCCGGGCCGTCGATGCCCGCGTACCGCGCGCCGAGGCCGACACCGAGTTCCTCGGCGACCAGGATCAGCTCGCCGGGACCGCCGAGCGGGCCGGGGCCCGAGCAGGCGACGGCGGTCGCGCGACCGCCACTTCGCTCGTCGCCCGCGTAGCGCACGCCGGTGAAGAGCCATCCGACCGGCAGCGGCCACGGCATCCACACCGGCACCTGGGTGTGACGCACGACGACGCCGAGGGCCTCGACGCTGGGCGGGATCACGGGCTGCAGGGGATACACCGGCCCGTGTACATCGCACTGCCACGAATCGGCGAAGAGTCCGGGAGCCCTGACCCGGCCACCGCACTTCGGGCAACTGGGTTCGCCCCTCATAGGGCTCCACGGTCCTACCCCTGCCGCGCCACGTCAAGGACGATCACCCGTCCGGGGGTGCCACCGACCAGGTGAAACTAGATGTACCTTGCATTAATTAGCACGGCTAACTTACTATGTGCATACACCAACTACTTGTTGCCCGGGATGGGAGAAGCACATGGACCCCCTCGACGCGGGAGCCGGCGGCATCCTGCGACAGCCCAAGGCGGTCTGGGCCACGGCCGGCGCCTCTGTCGTCGCCTTCATGGGCATCGGCCTCGTCGATCCGATCCTGCCGTCCATCGCGCAGGGCCTGAACGCCACGACGAGCCAGGTGTCCCTGCTCTTCACCTCGTACTTCCTGATCACCGCGGTCGCCATGCTGCTGACCGGCTTCGTCTCCAGCCGCATCGGCGGCCGCCGGACCCTGCTGCTCGGGCTCGCGCTCGTGGTCGTCTTCGCGGCCCTGGCCGGCACCTCCGGCTCGGTCGGGCAGCTGGTCGGGTTCCGGGCCGGCTGGGGACTCGGCAACGCGCTGTTCGTCTCGACCGCCCTGGCGGTGATCGTCGGCGCGGCGGCCGGCGGCAGCGCGGCGGCGATCCTGCTGTACGAGTCCGCGCTCGGCCTCGGCATGGCCTGCGGCCCGCTGCTCGGCGCGGTCCTCGGCAACATCAGCTGGCGCTACCCCTTCTTCGGCACGGCCACGCTGATGGCGATCGGCTTCCTGTGCATCACGGCGTTCCTGAAGGAGCAGCCGAAGCCCGCCCGCAAGACCTCGATCCTGGATCCGCTCAAGGCGCTCGGCCACGGCGGTCTGGCCTCGGCGGCGGTCTCGGCGTTCTTCTACAACTACACGTTCTTCACCGTGCTCGCCTTCACCCCGTTCGTGCTGAACATGACCCCCTACCGCTCCGGCGGGGTGTTCTTCGCCTGGGGTGTGCTGCTCGCCGTCTTCTCGGTGATCGTGGCCCCGCGCCTGCAGAAGCGGTTCGGCTCGCTGCGGGTGCTCGGCGGCTCGCTGGTGCTGCTGGCGGTGGACGTGCTCGTGCTCGGCTACGGCAGCCACACCGCGGCCGTCGTCTGCACGATCCTGTCCGGCGCGTTCATCGGCGTGAACAACACCGTCTACACCGAGCTGGCCCTCGGCGTGTCGGACGCGCCGCGCCCGGTGGCCAGCGCGGGCTACAACTTCGTCCGCTGGTTCGCGGCCGCCGCCGCTCCCTACTTCGCGCCGAAGATCGAGGAGTGGAGCGACATCCACGTCCCGTTCGTGGTCGCGGCGGTGACCGCGGTGCTGGGGGCGGCGGTGGTCGCCGTACGGCGCAAGGCGCTCACACACGAGGCGGAGGAGCTGGCGCCGGGGCACGCCACCGAGGACGGCGTCGGCGTCTTCGCCAACTGACCGGTCCGCGCCGGGATTTGGTGAGCTTGCTCACTCGGCCGGCTCACGGCTGAAGTGGGACGGACCTGCGGGACGGATCCCTCAGGTCCGTCCCGTTGGCCAGCCAGCGCTCCTGGAGGGCCTGGGCGCCGTGCACCCGCTTCCAGGCGGCCTCGTTCGGCGTCATGGGCAGCAGCGGCAGGAACCGTACGGGGTCCAGCGGAGCGTCCAGCTCCAGGTCCTCCACCAGGCCGCCGGGCTCGCCCACCAGCACCGAGGTGAAGGGGGCGCCCGACCACAGCGCCTCGCCCACGTCCAGGGAGGCACCCGGAGTCACCACCAGGCCTTCCACCTGCGGCGACGCGGCGAGCACGGCGAGCGGGCGGAGTACCGCGTCGGTGTCGGCGACGCCCGCGCGCACGGACAGGACCAGCTCGGCGCGGGGGCCCTTGACCGGGTCGGCGAGCACGGCGGTGGGGTCCGCCATGGGGTGCCGGGACATGCCGAGGGTGGCGTAGCGGACGACGTCGCCCTCCTGGAAGCGGAGCACCTCGATGCGGTCCGTACCGAGGAAGGTGACCGCGGCGCGCGCGTCCGGTTCGCCGAGCGCGGTGGTCAACCGTGCCTCGACCAGAGGAAGAACATCAACCATGCGGCGAGCATAGAACTCGCCAGCAGCGGGCAAAGCGGCGCCTTGACAGTACGGGCGGCTGGTACTGTGAGCCGGCGGTTCGGGGCAGCACGCAGAGCGTCGCTATCGAGTCCCGAAGCCGACGAGACTCCCTTACGAGGGACCGGCCGGAGGAGGTGGGGCTGTCATGGATCGAAGTCGACCTGGTAGTACCACTCGCTCTTCCGGCCGCTGACGTAGTTCCTGGCCGGCTGCCGCCCTCACGTTCGCTTCGTCGTTCGGAAGAGCACTTCGTCTCGCTTTGCCTGATCTGCCTGATCTGAATCAGTTCTGTATCAGTAGCGAAGTCGCCACCGCGACGGTGCGGTGCTCCCCGCTTTGTGGACGTGCCAAACATCTGCAGTCAGAACGTCCCCATTCCGGGTAGTTCCACCCGTCGCCGCGCGCATTCGCTGCCCGCCCGCGAAGGAGCCTGCCCATGTCGATGATCCGCGACCTGCGTGCCGTGGTCCGCCCGTCGTCCCGCGTCTCGCTGCGCAAGGACACGAGCACGTCGTACGACACCACCCGCGACCCCGCCACGCCCTCGGCCGTGGTCGACTGCGCCGTCTACCGCGACGGGGCCCGCCTGCAGAGCGCGGGACCGCTGACCCCGCAGGAGGCGATGCGGCTGGTGCGCCGGGACGGCGGGTTCGTCTGGATCGGTCTGCACGAGCCGACCGAGGCGGAGTTCGCCGGTATCGCCGGCGAGTTCGGACTGCACCCGCTGGCCGTCGAGGACGCGGTGCAGGCCCACCAGCGCCCGAAGCTGGAGCGCTACGACGACTCGCTGTTCACGGTCTTCAAGACCATCCACTACGTGGAGCACGACCGGCTCACCGCCAACAGCGAGGTCGTCGAGACCGGCGAGGTCATGTGCTTCACCGGCCGGGACTTCTTCATCACCGTGCGGCACGGCGGCCAGGGCTCGCTCAGGGCGCTGCGGCACCGCCTCCAGGACGACCCGGAGCTGCTCGCGAAGGGCCCCTCGGCCGTGCTGCACGCCATCGCCGACCATGTGGTGGACGGCTACATCGCGGTCGCCGACGCCGTGCAGGACGACATCGACGACGTGGAGACAGAGGTCTTCTCGCCGGGCCGCAAGGGCGGCGTCTCGCGTGGTGTGGACTCGGCGCGGATCTACCAACTCAAGCGCGAGGTACTGGAGTTCAAGCGCGCGGTCGCCCCGCTGCTGCGGCCCATGCAGCTGCTGAGCGAGCGGCCGATGCGGCTGATCGACCCCGACATCCAGAAGTACTTCCGGGACGTCGCCGACCACCTCGCCCGGGTCCAGGAGCAGGTGCTGGGCTTCGACGAACTGCTCAACTCCATCCTCCAGGCCAACCTCGCCCAGGCGTCCGTCGCGCAGAACGAGGACATGCGCAAGATCACCGCGTGGGCGGCCATCATCGCCGTGCCGACGATGGTGTGCGGGGTGTACGGCATGAACTTCAAGCACATGCCCGAGCTGCACTGGAAGTACGGCTACCCGGTGATCATGGGCATCACGGTCGTCCTGTGTCTGGGCATCCACCGCACGCTCAAGCGCAACGGCTGGCTGTGAGCGGGTCTCGATAGGCTGGGCGCATGACACTTCAGCTGCTCGACCGGGCCCTCGTCGAGGAGGCCGCCAAGAAGTCCGGCCTCGTCTGGGTCAGGGGCGCGGACGCTCCCGCGGCGCGGGCGCTGTGGCACGTGTGGCACGAGGGCGCGGTGTGCCTGGTCGGCGACGGGCCCGGCGAGCAGCCGCTGCCGTCGCTGGTGGACGGCGGCTCGGCCGAGGTGACCGTCCGCAGCAAGGACAAGGGCGGCCGGCTGGTGTCGTTCCCGGTGACGGTGAGCGAGCTGGCCTTTGGCACCGAGGAGTGGGAGGCGGCCGTCGCCGAGCTGAAGGGCAAGCGCCTGAACGCCCCCGACGGCGAGCTGATGACCGGTCGTTGGGCGCGGGAGTGCCGGGTGCTCCGGCTGGTGCCGTCGGGCGCGATCGAGTCGCTGCCCTCCGGCAGCCTGGCGGAACGTCCGGTGCCGTCCCCGGCGACGACCCGCCGGCCGGCACCGGCGGCCCTGCCCAGACTGCTGGCCAAGCGCCGCCGGAAGTGACACCGGCCCGCCGGAGCGAGCCCCCCCTCCCCCGTGACGCCGGTGCTCCGCGGCGCCCCGTGTTCTACGACGTCGGCAGCTGCCTGCCGTAGTCCACGGTGTCGGACCCGGCCGGTTCCGCGACGCTGAAGTCCCGGCCCCAGTCCGAGAAGCGCAGGGTGCCCGCGCCGCCGGCCCGCTCCAACCGGAGCGGATAGGGCTCGCCGCGCAGGGAGACCTCCAGGGTGCCGCCGGCCCCCTTGTCGCCGGTGATCCGGATCGTCGGGGTACCGGACTGGTCGTGGTGGCCGTCCGTGGCCAGCGCGCCGTGCAGTGTCAGCAGTCCGTCGAGGAGGACAGCCTTGTCCGTGAAGCCGCTGAACTTCTTGTACGCGGGATCGCCCTGCGGCACCTTCACGTACTTGCCGTCCAGCTTGCCGGTGGCGCCGTCGTGGCCGCCGGCGTGGTTCCAGAAGTCCGAGTCGGCCTTGAGGTACAGCTGCCGCCCCACCCGCAGCAGCTTGAAGGTGGCCCCCTGCGAGGTCACCGAACCGGTGCCGCCGCCGGTCTTGAGCCGCATGTCCAGCTCGTACGTGCGGCCACTGGTGACGACGGTCCCGGACAGCCGTACCGCCGGTGCCGCGTCCGCCGCCGCACGGGACTTCGACTGGATCCGGGCGGCGGGCAGCTTGCCCACGCCGTTGGTCCCCGCGTCCGGATCGTCCGCGCCGCCGCACCCCGACAGCACCATCGCCGCCGTCGCGGCCAGTGCGCCGATCGCGGTCACCAGCGAGGTCCGGCGGGTACGGCCCCGGGGCATCGCAGTCACAGGTGCAGCTGCCTTTCTGACGGTTCCTGAGCGGCGTACGGCAGCGTACCGGGACGCCGGGTGCCCGGTGGAGCCAGTCCGTCCGGACCCCCCACCAGGGCGTATCCGACCGGTACGGGCTAGCCTGAAGCGCAGCCGAGTGGGCAAATCCGAGCAATTCACACCCTCTCCACACCCAGGACTCCAGCCTCACCGCCGGTACTCGACCTCCCCGGCCTCCCCACAAGTTCTCCAGCGATCTCCAGGCAAAGGAAGCAGAGCCATGGCAGCCGGCGCACCCCGGATCTTCGTCTCGCACCTCGCCGGGGTCCCCGTCTTCGATCCGGCCGGCGACCAGGTCGGCCGCGTACGCGATCTGGTCGTCATGCTGCGCGTCGGGCGGCGGCCCCCGCGCGTCCTCGGACTGGTCGTCGAACTGTCCACCCGGCGCCGGATCTTCCTGCCCATGACCCGGGTGACCGGCATCGAGTCCGGCCAGGTCATCACCACCGGCGTGCTCAACGTGCGCCGCTTCGAGCAGCGGCCCACCGAGCGCCTCGTCTTCGGCGAGCTGCTGGACCGGCGGGTGACCCTGGTGGAGACCGGCGAGGAGGCCACCGTCCTGGACGTCTCCCTGCAACAACTGCCCGCTCGCCGGGACTGGGAGATCGACCGCGTCTTCGTCCGCAAGGGACGCAAGGGCGGCGCCTTCCGGCGGGCCAGGGGCGAGACGCTGACCGTGGAGTGGTCGGCCGTCACCGGGTTCTCCCTGGAGGAGCACGGACAGGGCGCCGAGAGCCTGCTCGCCACCTTCGAGCAGCTGCGCCCCGCCGACCTCGCCAACGTCCTGCACCACCTCTCCCCCAAGCGGCGCGCCGAGGTCGCCGCCGCCCTGGACGACGACCGGCTCGCCGACGTCCTGGAGGAGCTGCCCGAGGACGACCAGATCGAGATCCTCGGCAAGCTGAAGGAGGAGCGCGCGGCCGACGTCCTGGAGGCCATGGACCCCGACGACGCGGCCGACCTGCTCGGCGAGCTGCCGGAGGAGGACAAGGAGCGGCTGCTGAGCCTGATGCAGCCCGCCGACGCGGCCGAGATGCGGCGCCTGATGTCGTACGAGGAGCACACCGCGGGCGGTCTGATGACCACCGAGCCGATCGTGCTGCGCCCGGACGCCACCGTCGCCGACGCGCTCGCCCGGGTCCGCAACCAGGATCTCTCCCCTGCCCTGGCCGCCCAGGTGTACGTCTGCCGTCCGCCCGACGAGACGCCCACCGGCAAGTACCTGGGCACCGTGCACTTCCAGCGGCTGCTGCGCGACCCCCCGTACACCCTCGTCAGCTCGCTCGTCGACGACGATCTGCAACCGCTGGCCCCGGACGCGGCGCTGCCCGTGATCGCCGGGTTCTTCGCCACCTACGACATGGTCGCCGCGCCCGTGGTCGACGAGTCGGGTTCGCTGGTCGGCGCGGTGACCGTGGACGACGTACTGGACCACATGCTGCCCGACGACTGGCGGGAGACGGAGTTCCATCTGGACGAGGACGAGGGACAGGGGGCGGCCGCTCATGGCTCCTGAGCGCGAGAGCACCCGCGAGCGCACCCCGGCGGGCGCCACGGCCGCCTCCCGGCCCCGTGCCCGGCTGGACCAGCCGCGCCCGCCCCGGCGCCGGATCCTGCCCGAGTGGGACCCGGAGGCATTCGGCCGGCTGTCGGAGAAGATCGCCCGCTTCCTGGGCACGGGACGCTTCATCGTCTGGATGACGATCGTCATCATCGCCTGGGTGGTGTGGAACATCGCCGCGCCCCGCCAACTGCGCTTCGACCAGTACCCGTTCATCTTCCTGACCCTGATGCTGTCCCTGCAGGCCTCCTACGCGGCCCCGCTGATCCTGCTCGCGCAGAACAGGCAGGACGACCGCGACCGGGTCAACCTGGAGCAGGACCGCAAGCAGAACGAGCGGTCCATCGCCGACACCGAGTACCTGACCCGGGAGGTGGCCGCGCTGCGCATGGGCCTGGGCGAGGTGGCCACCCGCGACTGGATCCGGTCGGAGCTTCAGGACCTGCTCAAGGACCTGGAGGAGCGACGGCGCCACGAGAGCCATGTCGTATTCCCGGCAGAGCGGGCGGAACGGTCGCCGGGACGTGACGCAGACGACCGCTGACCGGCTACCCGAAGGCACCTCGGCGCGCCGTACCATCGTCCTTATGGCTACGGAAGACGCGGTGCGCGAGGCACTGGCGACGGTGAACGACCCCGAGATCAACCGTCCCATCACCGAACTCGGGATGGTGAAATCGGTGGAGATCGGCGCGGACGGAACGGTCGCGGTCACCGTGTACCTGACGGTCTCCGGCTGCCCCATGCGCGAGACCATCACCCAGCGCGTCACCGAGGCGGTCTCGCGGGTCGAGGGCGTCTCCGGCGTGGACGTCACCCTCGACGTGATGAGCGACGAACAGCGCAAGGAGCTGGCGAACGCCCTGCGCGGCGGCCAGGCCGAGCGCGAGGTGCCCTTCGCCAAGCCGGGCAGCCTCACCCGGGTCTACGCGGTCGCCTCCGGCAAGGGCGGCGTCGGCAAGTCCTCGGTGACGGTGAACCTGGCGGCCGCGATGGCCGCCGACGGGCTGAAGGTGGGCGTCGTGGACGCCGACATCTACGGCCACTCGGTGCCGCGCATGCTGGGCGCCGACGGCCGCCCCACCCAGGTCGAGAACATGATCATGCCGCCGTCGGCGAACGGCGTGAAGGTCATCTCCATCGGCATGTTCACCCCGGGCAACGCCCCGGTCGTCTGGCGTGGCCCGATGCTGCACCGCGCGCTCCAGCAGTTCCTCGCGGACGTGTACTGGGGCGACCTGGACGTCCTGCTCCTGGACCTCCCGCCGGGCACCGGCGACATCGCGATCTCCGTGGCCCAGCTCATCCCGAACGCCGAGATCCTGGTCGTGACGACCCCGCAGCAGGCGGCGGCGGAGGTGGCCGAGCGCGCCGGCTCCATCGCGGTCCAGACCCACCAGAAGATCGTCGGCGTGGTCGAGAACATGTCCGGCCTGCCCTGCCCGCACTGCGGTGAGATGGTCGACGTCTTCGGCACGGGCGGCGGCCAGTCGGTCGCCGACGGCCTGACCCGTACGACGGGCACGTCCGTACCCGTCCTCGGCTCGATCCCGATCGACGTGCGCCTGCGCGAGGGCGGCGACGAGGGCAAGCCGGTGGTCCTGACCGACCCGTCCTCCCCGGCGGGCTCCGCGCTGCGCGCGATCGCCGGAAAGCTGGGGGGCCGTCAGCGAGGGCTCTCCGGCCTGTCGCTGGGGATCACACCGAAGAACAAGTTCTGAGTTCGCGCGCCCGCGATCGGCGGCTCCGTCCCTGGTCAGCCTTCTGACCAGCGGCGGAGCCGTCGGCGTTTGTCACCGTTGACGAGCCGTGGCGCCCGGTGCCCGCAGCCCGGCCGCCGGGATGGCGCGACACCTCGTGCGTCACCAGGACTCGGCCTGCGGGATCATGCATCCTCGCGCTCCCGCTGTCGTCGGCCCGGTCTTCCAGCCCCGTGAGCGTGCGGACCGCGGGCGCGGCTCTACGCGTACGCGGCGACGTCCTTCACCACGGCGAAGCCGAGCCCGTACGCGCTCATGCCCCGGCCGTAGGCGCCCAGGTGGACGCCCGCCTCGGTGGTGCCGGCCAGCACCCAGCCGAACTCCGACTCCCGGTAGTGGAACGGCACGGCCACCCCGTCCACCGGGAGGGAGAGCTTGGACCACTCCGCGCCGTCGAGGTCGTCGGCCAGGGACCAGGCCGTCTCCGTCTGCTGGTCCAGCCAGTCGTCCCGCAGGCTGTGGTCCATCTGCCCGGGCCAGGTGAAGGACAGCAGTCCCACGCCGGCCAGCCAGGCCGCCGAGGAGACGGACGTCGCCTCCAGCAGCCCCGTACCGTCCGCGCTCCTGCGGGAGGGCTGTGCGGCCACGGTGACCACGACCGCGAACTTCTCCCGCGACTCACCGGCGGAAACGGCCTCGGCACGCACGGACGGCTCGTCACCGTGCCCGATCGAACCGTGTTCGACGGCACCGTCGGCCGCCGTACCGACCTGCATCAGCCAGCGCGGCCCGGTGAACGCCTCGTCGAGGCCGTACCACGGGAAAGGCGCCCGCAGGTAACCGTCGACCGTACTCCGGCCGGAGGACTGTCCGCCCTCCGAGGCCGGCGTGTTCGCGCCCACCCGACTCGTCGTCTCCATCTGCCCGGACGCCTCCTCGCTCTCGTCGGACCGGGGTCGCCCGCCCCCCTTCGGGCGTACGCGTCCGGTCCGCACAACAACTCGGCAGCATATCCACACCCGTGACGGCGACAGGGCAGGCGCCGGGAGCGTGGGTCGCGGGAACGGCCTGTTCAGGCCGTGGGTGCCAGGTCCGCGCTATGAAACGCGTCACGTGTACCCCCGCGCCCGCGTGTCGGCGCGGCGGGACCCTGCCGGGTGCCGTCCGCGTCCGCCGAGCGGCGCTGCTTCCGCCGGGCGGCTTCCGCGTCCGTCAGGTGGCGTCCGCGTCGAAGACCGGCCGGTCGTCCTTGCCGGGGTCCTCGGGCTTCTTCGTCATGTCGATGCGCCCGCCGGAGGAGGAGGACGAGGGGGACGAGAGGGACGAGGAGCCCGTGGAGTCGCTGTCGCGGCTGTTGACGGCGTCCGTGACCTCGGCCATCTCCTTCTTCAGGTCGAAGCCGTTGCGGATCTCCTTGAGCCCCAGGTCCTCGTTGTCGAGCTGCTTGCGCAGGAACGTCTTGGGATTGAGGTCGTCGAACTCGAAGTCCTTGAACTCCGGTCCCAGTTCCTGACGGATGTCCTGCTTGGCGCTCTCCGAGAACTCCCGGATCTTCCGGATCGTGCGCGTCACGTCCTGGATGACCTTCGGGAGCTTGTCCGGACCGAAGACGAGCACGGCGAGCACGATGATGGTCACCAGCTCCAGTGGCCCTATGTCATTGAACACCTGACGCTCCTCGCGAGTCCTCGGTCGCTCCACGGTACCCGGCGTTCCTGTCCGACCGGTACCGTCCCAAGGTGAGACTTCCGTCAGTTCTGCGCCGAGGTGCCCAGCACGAGTGGGATCTTCCGTTCCGTGCCGCCGCGTTCCACGGTCAGGCGCAGCCGGTCGCCGGGCCGGTGGGCGCGGATCCTGACGATCAGCTCCGCCCCCGAGTGGACGCGGTCCGCGCCGACCGCGGTGATGACATCGCCCGGCCGTAGACCGGCCCGCTCACCGGGTCCGCCCTTGAGCACGGCGGGGCCGCCATCGGCGCCCTCGCCGTCGATACGGGCGCCGTCGCCGGTGTAGCGCGTGTCGAGCCTGACGCCGATCACGGGATGGGTGGCGTGTCCGTCGTCGATCAGTTCCTCGGCGACGCGCCTGGCCTGGTTGACCGGGATGGCGAAGCCGAGACCGATGGAGCCGGCCTGACCGCCCTCCGTCTCGGAGCCGGAGCCGGCGTCGGCGGAGCGGATCGCCGAGTTGATGCCGATGACCCGGGCCCGGGAGTCGAGCAGGGGGCCGCCGGAGTTGCCGGGGTTGATGGGCGCGTCGGTCTGGAGCGCGTCGACGTAGCTGACGTCGCCGCCGGCGTTCCCTTCTCCGCCGGCCGTGATGGGCCGTTCCTTGGCGCTGATGATTCCCGAGGTGACGGTGTTGGCCAGGTCGAAGGGCGCGCCGATGGCGACGACCGGATCGCCGACCTCGACGTCGTCGGAGTTGCCGAGGGGCAGCGGGGTGAGCCCGTGCACGCCGTGAACCTGGACGACGGCGAGGTCGTACCCGCTGTCCCGGCCGACGACCTCGGCCCTGACGGTGTCGCCGCTGCTGAAGGTCACGGAGATCCGGCCGTCCGAGCCGGCGGGCGCGACGACGTGGTTGTTGGTGAGGATGTGCCCCTGGCCGTCGAGCACGAAGCCGGTGCCGGTGCCCGCCTCGTCGGTCCCGGTGACGTGCAGGGTGACGACGCTGGGCATGGCGCGGGCGGCTATCCCGGCCACGCTGTCCGGCGCCCGGCCGGCCGGCACGCTCCCGGCCCCCGGCAGGCGCACCTCGTCGGCCAGGCCCGCGCGCTCCACGTACGCGCCCACGACTCCGCCGACGGTCGCGGCGACGACGGCGACCAGCAGGGTCCAAGCCGGCCCGGGCCGCCTCCCCCGGAGGCCGCGCCTTGCAACCGCCGCCCCGGCGACACCGCCCTGCCGCGACGGCCCCCAGCCGAGGGCCTGCTCGGTGGGCGTCCCGGCGGCCCAGGGGTCGTAACGCCACCCGGGCCGCCCCTGGTCCTGCCGCGCGGGAGCCGGTTCCGGCACCGGGGCGACGGGGGCCGGTTCGGGGGCGGGCGACAGGGGAAGGGGGCCGGCATGTCCCGGTGTGGGCGCCCCCGGCCGGGGCGTCGCCGTACCGTGCGCCGGTTCGGGCGTCACGGCCGAGGGCGCGGACGGCACCCCGGAAGCCGAACCCGCGGCCGCGGACGGCATCGGGGGTAGAGGCCGGTGCGCGGGCGCCGTTCCCACCGGAGGCGGCGGTGGTGTCGGCCCGGCCGGGAGCGCGGTGGTGCCCGGCGCCGGTGCGGCCGACGGGTGTTGTACGGGTGGCGCCGGGGCCCAGGGGCCGGGCTCGCCGTAGGGCGGTGTGCCGTAGGGGTCGGGGTCGTGCAACGGCTTCGGGCGCTCGACCGGAGCCGCCCCTGCGGTGTGTCCGGACCCGTGCCCTTCCTCCGCCGCCCCGGTACCCGGTTCGGTCCGCGGGGTGCCGAACGCCTCGGCCGGTGCGGGGCGGGCGAGTTCGAAGTCCCCGACGGGCGAGACCGTGCCCGACTCGGGCCGGGCCCGGGGCACCAGTGGTGTCGCCGGACGGGCCGGCTCGAAGCCGGCCGGGCCGGCGTCCGGTGGCGCGGCCCCCTCGGACACGTCCACCGCGGTCGCGGCCGAGACGTCCCGCCTGGCGCCCTTCGACACGTCGGCCGGTATCGCCCCCGCCGCGTCCCGCGCGCTCCCCTCGGACACGTCCGCCGCAGGCGTCCCCGCCGCTCCCGCCGGGCCGTTCTCCGGCGGGACAGGGTTCCCCTCGTTCATGCTCTCCCCACGGCTGACCGCGGCCACGCGCTCGGGCGGCGGCAGCGGAAACGTCGACTACGTGCCCGGGGCATCGCCGCGGGCACGGCCCTCCCCGGATTCAACCAGGTTCGCGGGCCGTGGCGAAGTGGCCGGTCAGGGGAACCGGTGGGGCGCGGCGGAGGCCGCGGAGGACGTCGAGGGGGCGGTGCCGGGGACGGGGGCGGGGCCGGACGGCAGGCCGGAGCCCGTCACCCGGGAAGTGGTGGACCAGTCCGCGAGCGGGAGCGCCATGCTCTCGTCCAGCGGGCGTATGAGCGGGGACACGGCGGCCGCGCCGGCGGTCACCGGGGCGGTCAGACCCCCCACGCGGTCCTCCCGCGTCTGTCCGGCGGCCAGGAGCGGCGATCCGGGCAACAGCGGCGCGGACATGGAGGTCGGCGCCACCGGCGTCTGGGCGAGCCGCGCGCCGCCGGGGGCGAGCAGCGGTCCCATGGCGCGGCGACGCTGGCCGTCGGGCGTGGCCGCGCCGCCACCGCCGGTGCCCGCCGAGCGGGCCGGGGTGATGTTGCTGCCGGTGCCGGAGCCGCGCGCCTCGCTGGTCAGGTCGCCCGGAGCGGCGGTGGTCATGCCGCCGAGAGCGACCGCGGCGAGCGAGACGGCACCGGCGGCGGCGAACGCGAACCGCAGTCCGCGCGAGGCGGCGCGGCCGTCGTCCTGGCGGCCGACGGGATGGATGCGGAAACCGCGGTCGTCGGGGACGGGCGCGGTGTGCCGGGGGCGGGCGGGGACGTATCCGAACGCGAAACGGTCGGGGCGCCTCACGCTGAAGGCGCCGGTGAATCCGGCGTCCGGGTCTCGTCCGAGGAAGCCGTCCCCGGGCGGGGGCGGGCCGCCACCGTCCAGGTCGCCTCCGCCGGGCAGGCCCTGGAGACGGGCCAGGAAGCTCTCCGAGGGCGGCGGCGGGGCCGCCTCCGCGAAGACGTTCTTCAGCGCACGCTGGGCGTCCGCCTCCGCTTTGCATCGGGCGCAGGTGGCCAGGTGGGCCAGGACGCGCTCCCGTGTCTCATGACCGAGCTCCCCGTCCACCAGGGCGGAGAGCCGGTCTCCGAGGTGCTGCTCCGCGAGGTGTGCCTTCTGCGCGGGTTTCGGCTGGGATCCACTCACGCGGTAGCGCCCCCTCCTCCCAGAGCGGGGACACGGGTGATGAAGGAGCGCCGCTCGGCCGCCCGGGCCTCCGGGGAGCGGTGGGCGAGGGCCTTGCGGAGCTGGGAGCGGCCGCGGTGGATACGGGAGCGGACCGTGCCGAGCTTGACGCCGAGCGTCGCGGCGATCTCCTCGTAGGACAGTCCCTCGATGTCGCACAGGACGACCGCGGCCCGGAACTCCGGCTGGAGTGTGTCCAGGGCCTGCTGGACGTCGGCGTCGAAGTGGGCGTCGTTGAAGAGCTGTTGGGGAGTGGGCTCGCGGCTGGCCAGGCGCTCGGCCGCGTCGTCGCCGAGGGCGTCGAAGCGGATGCGCTGCTTGCGCCGGACCATGTCCAGGAAGAGGTTGGTGGTGATGCGGTGCAGCCAGCCCTCGAAGGTGCCCGGCGAGTACGTCGACAGCGAGCGGAAGACACGGACGAAGACCTCCTGGGTGAGGTCCTCGGCGTCGTGCTGGTTGCCCGTCAGGCGGTAGGCCAGACGGTAGACCCGGGCGCTGTGCGTGCTGACGATCTCGTCCCACGTGGGCGGAGTCCACGCCTGCCCGTCCGCGTCGGTGGAGAAGGTCGCGGTCTGGGCGTCGCGCGCGGCGATGCCGGCGGCGTGGCTGTCAGCAGCGGTGTCGGTCACGGATTTCGGCCTGCCCGCCGACCCGAGGAAGCGCCGCAGCACTCCCACTCGGTCCCCAGGCGTGGCCGCACCTCCCCTGTCGGCTCTGGTGGTGTCCAGTGGAGCCCCTACCATAGCCACCTCGCCCGTTAGCTCCGGATAAGCGGTTTTACGAGAATTTGATACACGCTGATACGGCTCATACGGCTGCGTCAGCAGTTGCGCGGCGTCCTGATCCACCTCTTACCCCCCCGTCGCGTCCCGGGCCACCGGCTCCGACCCGTTAAACGCGCGGCCTCATCTGCGGGTTCCCGACGCCAACGGATACAGTCACGCCGAGGCACCCATGGGGACAGGAGAGGGTCATTACCGGCAACCGGCAGACGAGCTGGGCGTTCGCCGACGCCTTTGTCGCCGAGGACGAAGCGCTGCGCTGGGCCCGCGACCGGGCCCGCGACGCGGGGCTGCGCTCGGTGGCGCCCGGCACCGGCGCCGCGCTGCGACTGCTCGCCGCCTCCGTGGACGCGAAGGCGGTCGCGGAGATCGGCACCGGCTGCGGGGTGTCCGGAATCCATCTCCTGCACGGCATGCGCCCGGACGGCGTGCTCACCACGGTCGATCCGGAGCCGGAGCACCAGCAGTTCGCCCGGCAGGCCTTCAGGGCCTGTGGTTTCGCGAGCAACCGGGCCCGGTTCATCCCCGGCCGCGCCCTGGAGGTGCTGCCCCGTCTCGCGGACGCGGGCTATGACCTGGTCTTCTGCGACGGCGACCGGCACGAGTATCTGGACTACCTCGCTGAATCGTTGCGTCTGTTGCGCCCGGGTGGGCTCGTGGTCTTCGAGGGCGTGCTCGCGGACGGCCGCACGATCGACATCGGGCCGCAGCCCGCGGAGGTGCTGCGTCTGCGGGAGCTGCTGCGCACGGTCCGCGAGAGCCAGGAACTCGTCCCCTCGCTGCTGCCGGTGGGCGACGGCCTGCTGTGCGCCGTCAAGCGCTGACCGACGGCCGCGCCACACCCCCGGACACCGCGCCCCCTGACACCGCGCCCTCGGACGCGTCTGCCCCGACACCGTCTACGATGCCGGGGCAGCCACGAGGACAGGATCGCTGGGACGTCAGACGACGACCTTCTTCAGGGCGTCGCCGAGCGCCTCGGCCTCGTCAGGGGTCAGCTCGACGACGAGTCGACCGCCGCCTTCGAGCGGAACGCGCATGACGATGCCCCGCCCCTCCTTGGTCACCTCGAGCGGGCCATCACCCGTCCGCGGCTTCATGGCCGCCATGCTCGTTCCCCTTCCTGAAACCAGCTCATCGTCTGCCGACAGCCCAGGGAGGGCCTTCCCGCCGCCCGGAACGGACACGCGTCACCGGCATCGAACACATTGCTTCCAGGCCATTATCCCGCATCGCAGGACCCGATGACCAACATCAGTAGGCATCGCTTGGGCAACGCACGCGAGCAAAACCACTCAATTCGGGGAGGTGGCTGCGATACTTCGCCCCCGCACGCGCTTCCGCCGACCGAACGGGCCGCGAATTTCTTTGACGCAGGTCACACGTCCGGTCCGATCCCTGGACGCCGATCTCCGCCATGCTGTCCCCTGACAGGGGCGTACCGAGCGGTACGTCACCAGCCGTGACACCGGAGGGGATGCGCCATGGCCGACACCGTGCTCTACGAGGTGAGCGACGGACTCGCCACCATCACGCTGAACCGCCCCGAGGCGATGAACGCGCTGAACGTCGCGACCAAGGTCGCCCTCCGCGAGGCCGCGGAATCCGCGGCCGGGGACACGGCCGTACGGGCGATCCTGCTGACCGCCGCCGGGGAGCGAGCGTTCTGCGTGGGCCAGGACCTCAAGGAACACATCGGGCTGCTCGCCCAGGACCGCGAGACCGGTGCGGGGCAGACGATGAGCACGGTCAAGGAGCACTACAACCCGATCGTGCGGGCCCTGGCCGGGGCGCCCAAGCCGGTGGTCGCCGCGGTGAACGGCGTCGCGGCCGGCGCCGGTTTCGGCTTCGCGCTCGCCGCGGACTACCGGGTGGTGGCCGACACGGCGTCCTTCAACACGTCGTTCGCGGGCGTGGCCCTGACGGCCGACTCCGGGATCTCCTGGACGCTTCCCCGGGTGATCGGGCCGGGCCGGGCCGCCGATCTCCTGCTCTTCCCGCGCAGCATCAGCGCCCAGGACGCGCTCGATCTGGGCATCGCCAACCGGATCGTGTCCCCGGCCTCGCTGCGCGCCGAGGCGGAGCAGGTGGCGCGGGCGCTGGCCGAGGGGCCGACGGTGGCCTACGCGGCGCTCAAGGAAGCGGTGGCCTACGGCCTGACGCACACGCTCGAGGAGACGCTGGAGAAGGAGGACGAGCTGCAGACCCGCGCGGGACGGTCCGAGGACCACGCGATCGCCGTCCAGGCCTTCGTGAACAAGGAGAAGCCCAAGTACCTGGGGCGGTGACCCGGCGCGGGAGGCCGGGGCGGGCGGGAGGCCGGGGCGGACGGCACCTTCCGCCCGTCCCCTCCCCCTCCCCGCGCCTTCAGCGGGCCCTTCTGGCCACGCAGGTCTCCAGGTGGTCGTCGACCAGCCCGCACGCCTGCATCAGGGCGTACGCCGTCGTCGGGCCGACGAATCTCAGGCCCCGCTTCTTCAGGTCCTTGGCCAGGGCCGTCGACTCCGGGGTGACCGCCGGAACGTCGGCGAGGGTCTTCGGGGCGGGGCGCCCGGCCGGGTCGGGGGCGTGGGACCAGATCAGTTCGTCCAGCTCGCCCTCCGCCCAGCCGGCGAGCACGCGCGCGTTGGCGAGCGTCGCGTCGATCTTGGCGCGGTTGCGGATGATGCCGGGATCGGCCAGCAGGCGCTCGCGGTCCTCGTCGGTGAAGGCGGCGACCTTCTCGACGCGGAAGCCGGCGAAGGCGGCACGGAAACCCGGGCGGCGGCGCAGGATGGTGATCCAGGACAGCCCCGACTGGAAGGCCTCCAGGCTGACCCGCTCGAAAAGGGCGTCGTCGCCGTGGACCGGACGGCCCCACTCCTCGTCGTGGTACGAGACGTAGTCGTCGGTGGACAGCGCCCAGGGACAGCGCGGGGCGCCATCGGGCCCCGGGACGGCACCCTGCCCGGTCATCGCCGGTCCCCCTGCCCGGGCTGGTCGGGGCGCGCGGACGCGGCGGCGGCCCGGGCTCCGGCCAGCGCGGACTCCAGGTCGGCGATCCGCGCGTCCCGCTCGGCGAGTTCGGCGGCGACCCGGCCGAGCGCGTCGTCGACATCGGCCATGCGGTAGCCGCGCGGGGCGACCGGGAAGCGCAGGCTCTCCAGGTCCGCGCCGTCCACCGGGCGGTCGGCGGGCAGCGGGTCGCGCAGCCGCTCGGGCGCCGCCTCGGGCAGCGGGCCGCTCTCGCCGCCGCCCACCACGGCGAGCGTCACCGCGGCCACCACCACGGCCAGCGCGACGACCAGGAACAAGAACATCACCATCGCCGAAGGTCCCCACGCTCGGTACCGGACACTGTGCCGGACGCTGAATCTGTCAGGGTCCGATCGTGCCATGCGAGTCTGACAGTTAGGGTCACAGGCGGCCGTACTGCGGGACGTACTAGAGAGGTCACAGCGGATGCTCAGGCTGGGCAGGCGGGAATTCGGGCCTCGCGAACCGGTGATCATGGCGATCGTGAACCGGACCCCGGACTCCTTCTACGACCAGGGGGCCACCTTCCGCGACGAGCCGGCCCTCGCGCGCGTGGAGCGGGCGGTGACCGAGGGCGCCGCGATCATCGACATCGGCGGGGTGAAGGCCGGCCCCGGCGAAGAGGTCACGGCCGAGGAGGAGGCACGGCGCACGGTCGGCTTCGTCGCCGAGGTACGGCGCCGGTTCCCCGATGTGATCATCAGTGTGGACACCTGGCGGGCCGAGGTCGGCGAGGCGGTGTGCGAGGCGGGCGCGGACCTGCTGAACGACGCCTGGGGCGGGGTCGACCCGGGGCTGGCGGAGGTCGCCGCGCGGCACGGGGCGGGACTGGTGTGCACGCACGCGGGTGGGGTGCGGCCACGGACGCGACCGCACCGGATCGCCTACGACGACGTGATGGCCGACATCCTGAGGGTGACCGTGGGGCTGGCCGAGCGGGCCGTGGCGCTGGGGGTGCCGAGGGAGTCGGTGCTCATCGATCCCGGCCACGACTTCGGCAAGAACACCCGGCACAGCCTGGAGGCGACACGGCGGCTGGACGAGATGGTCGCGACGGGGTGGCCGGTACTGGTGTCCCTGTCCAACAAGGACTTCGTCGGCGAGTCCCTGGACCGGCCGGTGAAGGAGCGGCTGATCGGCACGCTCGCGACGACGGCGGTCTCGGCGTGGCTGGGGGCGCAGGTGTACCGGGTCCACGAGGTGGCCGAGACCCGTCAGGTGCTGGACATGGTGGCTTCCATCGCCGGCCACCGCGCCCCCGCGGTCGCCCGCCGGGGCCTGGCCTGACCCGCCGGGGCCTGGCCTGACCCGCCGGGGCGCCCGGATCCCGTCGGCCTAGCGGCCCGCCTCCTTGGACACCAGGGCCACCGCCTCCTCCACCTCGTCGGTCACGTGGAACAGCAGGAGGTCCTTCTCCGCCGCCTTGCCCTGGGCGACCAGCGTGTTCTTGAGCCAGGTCACCAGACCGCCCCAGTACTCGCTGCCGAAGAGGACGATCGGGAAGCGGGTGACCTTCTGGGTCTGGACCAGGGTCAGCGCCTCGAACAGCTCGTCGAGGGTGCCGAGGCCGCCGGGCAGCACCACGAACCCCTGCGCGTACTTCACGAACATCATCTTGCGGACGAAGAAGTACCGGAAGTTCAGCCCGATGTCGACGTAGGGGTTCAGCCCCTGCTCGAAGGGAAGTTCGATGCCGAGCCCCACCGAGGTGCCGCCCGCCTCGGACGCACCCTTGTTGGCCGCCTCCATCGCGCCCGGCCCACCGCCGGTGATCACCGCGAACCCGGCCTCCACCAGGCCCCGCCCGAGCCGCACGCCCGCGTCGTACTCCGGCGAGTCCGCCGGCGTCCGGGCCGAGCCGAACACGCTGATCGCGGGGGGCAGTTCGGCGAGTGTGCCGAAGCCCTCGATGAATTCGGACTGGATGCGCAGGACCCGCCAGGGGTCGGTGTGCACCCAGTCCGAGGGCGCGCGTTCGTCCAGCAGCCGCTGGTCGGTGGTACTCGGCGTGACCTGTGACCGCCGCCGGAGGACCGGCCCGAGCCGCTGCTCGTCCGGCGGCTGCTTCTTCCCCTCGGGGTTTCCGGTAGCCATGTGCGCTCCCTCCGCTTGCCGGTAGTTCGATCTCAGCGTAGATCTACGCGGGTTACCGCGGGGGGACCTCGGTATGTCCGGCGCGCAGCGGCGCCCGGCACGTTCTACGACGCGGTGAGCCAGTTCCGCAGGCGCTCCTCGCCGGCGAGGATCTTCGACGTCGCCACACGCTCGTCCCGCTTGTGCGCCAAGTGCGGGTTGCCCGGGCCGTAGTTGACCGCCGGGATGCCGAGCGCGGAGAACCGGGAGACGTCCGTCCAGCCGTACTTCGGCCGCGGGACGCCGCCCACCGCCTCGATGAAGGCGGCCGCGGCCGGATGGGAGAGGCCGGGCAGCGCGCCGCCGCTGTGGTCCTCGACCACGAACTCCTCCACACCGCAGTCCGCGAACACCTCGCGGACGTGCGCGATCGCCTCCTCCTCGGTGCGGTCGGGGGCGTAGCGGAAATTGACCTTGACCACGCACTCGTCGGGGATGACGTTGCCCGCGACGCCGCCGCCGATGCCCACCGCGTTCAGGCCCTCGCGGTACTCCAGGCCGTCGATCACCGGGTAGCGGGGCTCGTAGGACGCCAGCCGGGCCAGGATCGGGGCCGCCGTGTGGATGGCGTTGGAGCCCATCCAGCTCCGCGCGGAGTGGGCGCGCTCACCGGTGGTGCGCAGCAGCATCCGCAAGGTGCCCTGGCAGCCGCCCTCGACCTCGCCGTCGGAGGGTTCCAGCAGGATCGCGAAGTCGCCCGCCAGCCAGTCCGGGTGCGCCTCGGCGACGTGCCTGAGGCCGTTCAGCTCGGCGGCGACCTCCTCGTTGTCGTAGAAGACGAACGTCAGGTCCCGGTTGGGGGCCGGCACCGTGGCCGCGATGCGCAGCTGCACCGCCACGCCGGACTTCATGTCACAGGTGCCGCAGCCCCACAGCACGCCGTCCGCGTCGAGGCGCGAGGGCACGTTGTCCGCGATCGGGACCGTGTCGATGTGGCCGGCCAGGATCACCCGCTCGGCGCGGCCCAGGTTCGTGCGGGCGACCACGTTGTTGCCGTGGCGGTCGACCGTCAGATGCGGCAGGGCGCGCAGGGCGGTCTCGATCGCGTCCGCGAGCGGCTTCTCGGCGCCGCTCTCGGAGGCGAAGTCCACCAGCCGCGCGGTGAGCTCGGCGGCGTCGAGCGTGAGGTCAAGCGAGGTGTCGGCCATGCTCACGACCCTAGGGCCTGTCGTCGGATTCCGTCTGCCCGGCCCTTCGGGCGTCGGCGTGAAGGTGACGACAGGCCCCGGCGCGCACCCCGCCGGGGCCCCGTCCGCGGCACCGGGCGGGCCCCACGCGAGCTCTTCGAACGGCTCCAGTACCTTGTACGCGTGTCAGAGCCGTCCCCCACCCCTGCCAAGCGCCGTGGCCGCCTTGTCCGTTCCCTCGCGGCCCTGTTGGTCCTGTGCGGCGTCGCCGCGTACCTGGTGGTGCAGTACATCACCGGAGGCGGCGGAGCGCGCGGCTGCGAGGTGGTCTCGTCGCCGGGCGGCGGGACGTCGTACCGGTTCACACCGGAGCAGGCGGCGAACGCGGCGACCATCGCCGCCGTCGGCACCGGGCGCGGGATGCCCCGGCGGGCGGTGACGATCGCGCTGGCGACCGCTCTGCAGGAGTCGGGACTGCGCAACATCGAGCACGGCGACCGGGACTCGCTGGGCCTGTTCCAGCAGCGGCCCTCGCAGGGCTGGGGCACCGAGCGGCAGATCATGGACCCGGCCTACGCGGCGGGCATCTTCTACGCGCACCTGGCAAAGGTGCCCGACTACGCCGACCTGCCGCTCACGGTGGCCGCGCAGCGGGTGCAGCGCAGCGGCTATCCGGAGGCGTACGCCAAGCACGAGCCGGACGCCACGCTGCTGGCGGCGGCGCTGACCGGGCAGGCGGCGGCCGCGCTGACCTGTGACGGGCGGCCGGAGCACACGGCCACGGCGACCGGCCCGGACGCGGTACGCGCGGCGCTGGTACGGGACTTCGGGCGAGACGCGCTGCAGGAGACCGGCGCGGAGGTGGGCGGCACGCCGGTGCCGTCACCGTCCCCCGCGCCGAGCGTGACCGCGACCGCGCACGGGCGGACGGTGACCGTTCCCGTGGCCGGGAGCGCGCGGCGGGGCGGCTCCGGGCGCACGGAGCGGGAGCGGGGCTGGCAGCTGGCGCAGTGGGCGGTCGCCAACTCCTCGGCGCTGCGCATCGAGCGGGTGTCGTACGCGGGGCGGCAGTGGACCGTCGGGAGCAGCAGCGACCAGTGGCGGACGGTGCGTACCTCGGGCGGGGCCGCCGGTGCGGAGAACTCGGCGGGGGCCGTCCGGATCGTGACCGGACAGTAGTGCGGGGTCTCACCCTCGCGGGTTGTGCGGCTCCGATTCGCCGGGGCGGCCGGGTGAGCGGTGCGCCGCATCCGCGTTCCCTTGGAAATCAAGGGCTGTAAGGATTCTGCGGGAAGACGGCCAGAAGTCCTTTGCCCGTTTTTATCCACACCTGATAATGCGATGCGTTATCCATTCTTTACCTGGGGCGTCCGCAACCTTCGCGGGCTTCGAGCGGTAGTCACGGCGTCCGGGCCCCGTCCAGAGCCCGGACGCAGACCGTTCTCTCCCGTCGAATGGAGCATCATGTCCCTCCCTCTGACCCGCCGGATCGCCCGTGCCGCGCTGCTCGTCGCAGCGGGAGCGGCAGCCGGGGTCGGTGCGGCCGGCTCCGCCGGTGCGGCCACGAGCCTGCCGGCGGCCACCCCCAACCTGGGCGGCCTGACCGCCCTGGACGGCGCACACGTAGGCAACACCGTCGACAGTGCCGCGCAGAGCACCACCGCTCTCGCGGGTGACGCGGGCAGCAAGGCCGTCAAGCAGACGGTGCCGGCCGCCGGCAAGACCAGCGGCGGTGCCGTGAAGAAGACGGCGCCCGCGGCGCAGAAGGCCGCGGGGGACGCGGCCGGGGCCGCCGGGGGCGTCCTGGGGGACGCCGCCTCCACCGCGACCAAGGGTGGACTGCCGACGGACGCGCTGACCAAGGGCGGCCTGCCCACCTCGTCGCTGCCGACCTCGTCGCTGCCGACGCAGGGTCTGCCGCTGGGCGGCTGAGGTCCGCTCGGCCCGACGGCGACGGGGCCCGGGGAGTCCGACTCCCCGGGCCCCGTCCGCCTGTCCGGCCGCCGTCGGGCGTGGCGAGGGCTACGCCGTCAGGCGCGCGACCGCCGCCCGGATTCGCTCATCCGTGGCCGTGAGGGCCACGCGTACGAACCGCTCGCCGGCCGTGCCGTAGAAGTCCCCGGGCGCCACCAGGATGCCCAGCCCGGCCAGGTGGGCGACCGTGTCCCAGCAGGACTCGTCCCGGGTGGCCCAGAGGTAGAGGCTGGCCTCGCTGTGCTCGATGCGGAACCCGTGGGCGAGCAGCGCGGCCCTCAGGGACTCCCGGCGGGCCGCGTAGCGCTCGCGCTGCGCGCGGACGTGTTCGTCGTCGCCGAGGGCCGCCACGACGGCCGCCTGGGTCGGCGCGGAGGTCATCATGCCGCCGTGCTTGCGGATCTCCAGCAGCGGGCCCAGGACGGCCGGGTCGCCGGCGATGAAGGCCGCGCGGTAGCCCGCCAGGTTGGAGCGCTTGGACAGGGAGTGGACGGCGACGATGCCGTCGTAGGAGCCGCCGTTGACGTCCGGGTGCAGCACCGAGACGGGGTCGGCCTCCCAGCCCAGCTCCAGGTAGCACTCGTCGGAGACGAGCAGGACGCCGTGCTCGCGGGCCCAGGCGACGATCTCGGTCAGGTCCTGCTTCGACAGGACCCGACCGGTGGGGTTGGACGGGGAGTTGAGCCACAAGAGCTTCAGACCGGCCGGGTCCAGGTCGCGCGGGTCGTCGTAGGCCTCGTGGTCGGCGCGGGCCAGGCGGGCGCCGACCTCGTACGTCGGGTAGGCGAGACGCGGGTAGGCGACCCTGTCGCCGGGGCCGAGGCCCAGCTGGGTCGGCAGCCAGGCCACCAGTTCCTTGGAGCCGACGACCGGCAGGACATGGCGGTGGGTGACGTCACGGGCGCCCAGACGGCGCTCCAGCCAGCCGGTGATCGCGTCGCGCAGGGCCGGCGTGCCCCACACCGTCGGGTAGCCCGGGGAGTCGGCCGCGTCGATCAGGGCCTTCTGGATCAGCTCGGGGACCGGGTCGACCGGGGTGCCGACGGAGAGGTCGACGATGCCGTCGGGGTGGGCCGCGGCGGTCTTCTTGTACGGGTCCAGCTTGTCCCAGGGGAAGGCGGGCAGGCGATTCGAGACTGCGGACACGGTCTGTGGCTCACTTTCGTCTGGTGCGGCAAACACATCGGTCCCGTACGGCGTCGATCGGGCGATCGGGCCGTACGGGACCGAGGCGGCGCGTGGGGCGGGCCGCTTGGTGCTTAAACGGTCACTCGCCCTGCGGCGGCAGCGCGGCGACGAAGGGGTGGTCGCGCTCGATCAGCCCCAGCTTGCTGGCACCGCCGGGAGACCCCAGCTCGTCGAAGAACTCGACGTTCGCCTTGTAGTAGTCCTTCCACTCCTCGGGAGTGTCGTCCTCGTAGAAGATCGCCTCGACCGGGCAGACCGGCTCACAGGCACCACAGTCGACGCATTCGTCCGGGTGGATGTACAAGGACCGCTGGCCCTCGTAGATGCAGTCGACCGGGCACTCTTCGATGCACGCCTTGTCCTTGACGTCGACACAAGGCTGCGCGATGACGTAGGTCACGCTGTCGTTCCTCCTCGATAGGGCGCTGGCGGGCCTCCTCAGGCTCCGCCGCCCGGCGCGCGGGAGCGCGGCGTCGTCGATGCCCGCCCCTAGTATCTCCGTTCCGGAGCATGATCCGAACAGGAGGGGTGAACTGTCTGGTGGAAATCTCGGCCGCAGGACGTCTGGAAGTCCGCATCACCCCTGATGACGTGGGAAAACGGGTGTCGGTACGGTGTTTGAGCGACCCCGGTGCGTCGCAGGAGAAGTTCACCGACACGGTCGGTGTTCTCACATCATGGGACGACGCCGTGCTCATGATCACACGCCGGGACGGCCAAAGTGTCCGCATCGCGGAAGCCGCCCTGGTGGCGGGCAAGGTCGTACCCGCGGCTCCGGCCCGTCGGCGGGGGCCCGCGGCGAGCTGTGCGGAGCTCACGCGGATCGCGGCGCGCGGGTGGCGGCCGGTGGAGAGCGAGCGGCTCGGCGAGTGGGAGCTGCGGGCGTCCGGCGGGTTCACGCGGCGCGCCAACAGTGTGCTGCCGCTCGGCGATCCCGGCCTTCCGCTCGACGCGGCCCTGGCGGTCGTACGACGCTGGTACGGCGAGCGTGGACTGCCCGCCTATGTGCAGGCCGCCACCGGCGCCGAGGGCGCGCAGGAGCTGCTGTGCGCGGAGCTGGAGCGGCGCGGCTGGGTGCGGGAGGTCACCGCCGAGCTGTGGACCGGGGCCCTGGCGCCGGTCGCGGACCGGGCGGAGGGCGCGCAGGTGGTCCTGGACCGGACGGCGGACGAGTCGTGGCTCGCGCGGTACCAGCGCAAAGGGGTGAGCGAGATGGCCCTGAGGGTGCTCGGCGGCGGCCCGTCGGTGTGGTTCGCGTCCGTGCCCGGCGCGGAGGGTGAGCCTCCGGCGGCGATCGGGCGGTGTGTCGTGGACGGGCGGTGGGCCGGGTTCGCGGCGGTCGAGGTGGATCCCGGCCGGCGGCGACAGGGGCTCGCCACCGAGGTGATGGCCGCGCTGGCCCGGCGGGCGCTGGACGAGGGGGCCTCGGCGGCCTGGCTGCAGGTCGAGACGGACAACGAGGGCGCGCGCGGGCTCTACGCCGCGCTGGGCTTCGCCCCGCATCACGCCTACCACCACTACCGGGACCCGGGGGACACCCCCGACGCCGCGCGCCGCTCGCCCGGACCGTCGTAGGAAGCACCGTGGAAGGGCAAGAGCAAGACATGGGCCACCCGTATCTGCCGCCCCCGTACCCGCCCCCGCCGGAGCGGTCCGCCGAGCTGCGGCGGCGGTTCGCCGAGGAGGCCCGCGCCGAGCGGCCGGACCTGTCGGCGCTGTGCCTGCTGATCGGCGCGGAGGCGGACGGCTCGCTGGACGAGGCCGGCATCGACGCCGCGCAGCTGGAGCTGGACCGGCTGGCGGGCGAGTTGCCGTACCGTCCCGGCGGCCCGCGCGCCTGGGCCGAGGCCGTACGACGGCTGCTGGGCGCCCGGTACGGGTTCCACGGGACCCCGGCCGACTACCAGCGGCTCGAGTCCTCGCTGCTGCACGAGGTGCTGCGGAGCCGGCGCGGGCTGCCGATCCTGCTGTCGGTGGTGTGGCTGGAGGTAGCGCGCCGGGCGGGCGCCCCGGTGTACGGGGTCGCGCTGCCGGGGCATTTCGTCATCGGGTTCGGCGCGGCTCAGGAACAGGTGCTCGCCGATCCGTTCGACGCGGGGCGCGTACTGACCGGTGCGGACGCGGAGTTGCTGGTGGCGGGGTCCACGGGTTCGCCGCTGGACGCCTCGATGCTGGAGCCCGCGCCGCCGCTGGAGGTCGTCCAGCGCGTCCTGAACAACATCCGGGCCTGGGCCGCGGCCCGGCCCGAGTGGTCCGATGTCGCCCTGCGCGCGGTGGAGCTGGCGCTGCTGGTGCCCTCGCACCCGGCCAGACTGCGCTACGAGCGGGGTCAACTCCTCGTCCAGCGCGGCGAGTTCGTGTCGGGCGCCGAGGAACTGACCGCCTACGCCGAGTTGATCGAGGTCATCGACGAGCCGGCCGCCCGCAAGGTGCGCCAACAGGCCCACATCGCGCGGGCGATGCTCAACTGAGGCAGGCGCGCGGTGTCACCGGGGGGTCAGAGCCACCCCTTCTCCCGGGCGGTGCGCACCGCCTCCGCCCGGTTGCGCACCGCCAGCTTCTGGATGGCCGTGGAGAGGTAGTTGCGGACCGTCCCCTGGGAGAGGTGGAGGGCCTTGGCCAGTTCGGCGTTGGTGGAGCCGTCGGCCGCCGCGCGGAGCACCTCGCGTTCGCGTTCGGTGAGCGGATTGGCGCCCCCGGCGAGCGCGGCGGCGGCGAGCGTGGGGTCGATGACCCGCTCGCCGGCGAGCACCTTGCGGATCGCCTCCGCGAGCTGGGCGGCCGGGGCGTCCTTGACCAGGAACGCGTCGGCGCCCGCCTCCATGGCGCTGCGCAGATAGCCGGGCCGGCCGAAGGTGGTGAGGACGACCAGTGCGACCCCCGGGTGCGCCCGGTGCACCTGGGCCGCCGCCTCGATGCCGGTGCAGCCCGGCATCTCGATGTCGAGCAGCGCCACGTCCACGTCGTGCGCGCCGACGGCCGCCAGCACCTCGTCGCCGCGCGCCACCTGGGCGACGACCTCGATGTCGTCCTCCAGACCGAGCAGGGCGGCCAGCGCCTCGCGGACCATCGACTGGTCCTCCGCCAGCAGGACCCTGATCGAGCTCGTCATGCCCCGGATCCTACGTCCCCCGGGGATCTCGTGGGCACGCGGGCGACCAGCCGGAACCCGTGCTTGACCCGGCCCGCCTCCAGCGCTCCGCCGGCCTTCTCCAGACGCTCCGTCAGGCCGGTCAGGCCGTTGCCGGGGCCCTTGCCGGAGCCACCGGAGCCGTTGTCCTCGACGCCGAGTTCGAGGACCGGGCCGTCCAGGGTCTGGCGGTGGGTGAGCTGGATCAGACAGCGCTCGGCCCCGCTGTGCCGGACCACGTTGGTGATCGCCTCGCGCAGCGCCCAGGCGAGCGCGGCCTCGGCCTCCTCGGGGACTCCGTCGAGGTCGGGCTCGGCGGGCACCTCGGCGGTGACGCCCGCGGCGGTCAGGGCGACCTGCGCGCCCGCGAGTTCGGCGGCGAGCCGGGGGCGCCGATAGCCGGTGACGGCCTCCCGGACGTCCACCAGGGCCTGCCGGCTGACCTGTTCGATGTCGGCGACCTGCTGGGCGGCCTTCTCGGGCTGGTCGGGCAGCATCCGGCCGGCCAGCTCGCTCTTCAGCGTGATCAGGGAGAGCGAGTGACCGAGCAGGTCGTGCAGGTCCCGGGCGAGGCGCAGGCGCTCCTCGTTGGCGGCGAGCTGGGCGACGGTGGCCCGGGCCTTGCGCAGCTCGCCCATGGTGCGGATGAGCTGGCCCACGCCGACCATCGCGAATCCGATGAGCACGACGAGCAGCAGGTCGTTGTCGATCTGGTCCTCGCCGGTGTGCAGTCCGACGAGGACCATCACGCCGGCCGTCGCCGGGATCGCCCAGTACGCGGCCCGGACCGGCAGGGTCGACCCGCAGGCCACCGAGAGGTAGACGAAGAGTCCGGTCCAGTGGGCCCCCAGGCCGTAGGCGAGGGCGGGGGCCAGCACGGCCAGGACGGCGAGCAGCGAGACGACGAACCGCGGTGAGAAGGGCCGGCCCATGTTGCGGAAGACCAGCGCCAGGTAGACGGCGACGAAGGCGGTGAGGCCGAGCGCGCCGGCGACCGTGGCGCCGGTGGAGTGCCGGCCCGAGACGAGATCGCGGATCGGGGCGCTGAGGAAGACCAGCCAGACGCCGATCCACAACACCTTGGCCATCAGCTCGCGCCGGTTGCGGGGCCCCTGGCCGATCCGCACCTGCGGCTCCCGGCACTTCTCGCCGGCTCGCGCGTCTTGCGTCATGGTGCTCACGCCTTCAGCGTGTCCTTCCGGTACAGCCAGGCGGCGCCGCCCGCGAAGAGGACGAAGTAGACGGCGAGGAGGGCGACGTCCGTCGCGTGCGGGGCCTGGCTCTGTTCGATGGCCCGTCCCAGGGCAGCGTACGCGTGCGTGGGCAGCCACTTCGCGATGTCCTGCAAGAACTGCGGGAAGGTGGTGGACGGCATCCACAGACCGCCGAGGATGGACAGACCGAAGTAGACGATCATCGTGATCGGGCGGACCGCGTCCCCGGAGGCGAGGTAGCCGATGGCGACGCCGAGCGCGGCGAAGACCAGGCTGCCGGCCCAGATGACCCCCGTGAGGGCGAGCCACTGCCAGGCGTCGAGGCGGATGTCCTTGACGACTGCGGCGGCGAGGAACACCACGACGATGGAGGGCAGGCTCACCACGGCGGCGCTGGCGGTCTTGGCGAGGACGTAACCGCGGCCGGGCAGCGGGGTCAGCCGCAGCTGCCGTACCCAGCCGCTCTCGCGCTCCTTGGCGATGCGTTCGCTGTTGCCCATCAGAACGGCGGTCAGGGCGCCGAAGGAGGCCATGGAGACCATCAGGTAGGTGGCGACGGTCAGGCCGGTGCCGTCGACCTTCTGGTCGGCGCCGGCGCTGCCCGCGAAGATCAGGAAGAGCATCGCCGGATAGCACACGGAGAAGAACAGGAACTTCTTGTTGCGCAGGGCGCGCGCCAGTTCGAGCTTGATCAGCGAGTTCATGACTGCTTGGCCTCCTCGGCCTCCGTGATGGCGACGAAGGCCTGCTCCAGGCCGAGGCCGGCGACTTCGAGGTTGCGGGGGTAGAGGCCGAGGCCGTACAGGGCGTGGACGGTGGCGTCGGCGTCGGACGACTGGATGCGGACGGTCTGGCCGGAGACGTCCACGGTGGTGAGGAACGGCAGGGCGCGCAGGGCGGCCTCGTCGATCGGCCCCTCCAGATCGAAGGAGACCCGGCGGGCACCGGCCTTGGCCTTGATCTCGGCGGCGGTGCCGTCGGCCAGCAGCCGGCCCCGGTGCAGCACCAGGACCCGGTCGGCGATGGCGTCGGCCTCTTCGAGGTAGTGGGTGGCGAACAGGACCGTACGGCCCTGGTCGGCCTGCTCGCGCATGGTGGCCCAGAAGGCCTGGCGGGCGGAGACGTCCATGCCGGTGGTGGGCTCGTCCAGGATGATCAGGTCGCTGTCGCCGACGGTGGCGAGGGCGAAGCGGACGCGCTGGGCCTGGCCGCCGGAGAGCTTGTTCACCTTGCGGTCCGCGATCTGCGTGATGCCCGCGCGGGCCAGCACGTCCGTGGCCTTGTACGCCTTGGGGTGCAGGGAGCAGGCCAGCTTCACCAGTTCGGCGACGGTGACCTCGTCCATCAGGCCGCCGCTCTGGAGCATGGCTCCGACCCGGCCGGCGACGATCGCCTCGCGCGGGCCGCCGCCGAAGAGGCTCACCCGGCCGCTGTCGGGCTGCTTGAGCCCGAGGAGCAGGTCGAGGGTGGTGGACTTGCCGGCCCCGTTCGGGCCGAGGAGGGCGACGGTCTCGCCCGGGTGCAGTCGGAGCGAGAGTCCGTCGACGGCCCGGTTGCCGCCGTATGTCTTGGTCACCTGATCGAATCCGACCACCGGGGTGGTGGTGACCGGTGCCGCTGTCGTCGTCATGGGGACCATGCTGGCCGGTAAGGCCCAGGGCCCGGCAGTGTCGCCGGTCCTGAGCACCGGATGACAGATGTCATGCGGATCGGGTGACGGCCCCCGGACGGGGGCGCCGCGAGGGCGCCCCCGTCGGCGGTCTAGCTCGGGTTCGTGGCGATGACCGCGACCCGGTTCGTCCGGCTCATGAGGGCCTGGCGCAGGGCGGCGTACACGTCCTGCGGGGTGACGGCCGTCTTCTTGCCGTTGCCGCGGGTGATCAGCACGCCGTCGAAGGCCTGGCCGTACAGCCGCTGGAGGGCGGCCAGGTCGGGCTGGTCGACCAGCTTGCCGTTGACCGCGGTCACCCTCAGGAACTTCCACAGCGAGTTCTGGGGGCTCATCGGCACCGAGTGGGACGCGTCCGTCTGCACGGTCACCCGGCCGGACATCGCCGGCTGCGCGAACGACTTCATCATCCGGTCGACCTCGGCGTTCGAGACCGTCGGCTGCCTGGTCGTCGTCGGCACGGTGACCGGGGCGGCCGCGCCCTTCTCCACCAGCGCGCGGTAGGCCTGTTCGACGGCCTGGGTCGACCGGCCCGCGTCGATGGCCTTGCCCGGCCTGCCGTAGACGGCGACGGCCTTGCCGCGCTCGAACCTGATGGTGCCGTCCGTGACGGAGCCGGAGCCGCCGCCGGCCTGCCGGAGGGCGGCCTGCAGCTTCTCCTCGTCCACCGGCATGACCGGCTGGACGACGCGCTTCTCGCCGAAGAGGGAGCCGACGACGTGCACGGGGTTGTAGTCGCTCTTCGCGGCCTGGCTCACCGTGGCCTGGAAGTCGAACTGCAGCCCTGCGTTCTCCGGCGTGACCGTGACGGTCCTGCCGCCCACGGACAGCTTGAGCGGCTTGCCGGTCCGGCCGCCGAAGGCGTCGTCGAGCTTCTTGACGGCGTCGTCGCGGGTACCGCCGCCGATGTCGACACCGAGGACCGTGGTGCCCTTGGGGACGTCGGTGCGGTTCATCAGCAGTCCGGCGCCGTAGGCACCGCCCGCGACGACGACCGCGGCCGCGACGAGCAGGACGAGTTTGCTGCGGCCCTTCTTCTTCGGCTTGCCCGCCGCCTTGGGCGCGGCCGGGGATCCGGTCGTGGGAGCCGGCCGCGTCGCCGGGCCGCCGGGCTGTCCGGCGGCGCCGAACGGGCCGGAGCCGGCGCCGGGAACGACCGGGATACCACTGGTGACGGTCTGTCCGGAGACGTTGTCGGCGGCCGGGGAGCGGTAGCCGGGCGTGCTCGGGTCGGCCGGCTTCTGCGGGGTGAGGATCGCGGTGTCGTCGCTGAGCCCGCCCCCGGGCACGCGCCCCGCGGGACCGCCCGCGGGACCGGACGCGGGGCCACCGGGTACGGCGGGGGCGCCGAGATCGGCGAGGGCGCTGCGGGCGGCCGGGGTGTTCGGGCCGCCGGGGGTGCCGTAGCCGCCCGTACCGGCCGCGCCTGCCACCCCTCCCGCGCCGAGCGGGCCGCCGGGACCGGAGAAGGGTTCGCCGGTGCCCGGGCGGAAGCCGCCGGCCGGCGGGAGCAGGGTGCCGTCGCCGGTGACCGGGCCGCCGGTGGGACCGGCGGGTCCCTGCGGACCGCCGGGGCCGCTCAGGCCGCCGGGGCCACCGGGCCCGTTGAAGCCACTGGGACCACCGGGGCCACCGGGGCCACCGCGCCCGTCCGCGCCCGCGCCGTAGCCGTCGTGGCCGGCCGCGCCGGCGCCGAAGCAGTCCTGGGCCTGCGGGCCCGAACCGCCGAGGCCGTCCCGGGCGTCCGCGCTCGCGCCGGGGAGCCCGTCGCCGCCGTTCTCCGCGAAGTAGGGCAGGTTGTCGCGGCGCGCCTCGCCGCCGCCGCTCGCGCCGGGGCGGGCGCCGAGGGGGCCGGCGGTCAGCGCCTCGGTCACGTCGAAGGAACCGGTGCCGCCGCCGTGGCCCGGGGCGACGGGGCCGCCGGTGGCGCCGGACAGGCCCTTGCCGTTGGTACCGCCGGAGCGGGGGGCGCCCGGCGCGCTCATGGAGCCGACCACACCGCCGGGACGGCCGGGGCCCGAGCGTGCGCCGGTGGTACCGGCCGCACCGGACGCTCCCGGACCACCCGAACGGGCGTCCGGGGCACCGGCAGGGGCCGAACCGCCGGGGGACCCGGCTCCGTTCGTGCCGCCGCCGGCCGGACCGCCCTTGCCGGAGCCGGACTTGCGGGGCGCGAACCAGTCGCTGGTCTTCTCCTCGGCCGGGGACGCGGGCTCGGCGGGGGCCTGGGGCTCCGCGGGGCCGGCGGTGCTCCGCTCGGCGGGCCGCGGTTCGGCGGCCGGCGCCGGGATGCCGGCGCCGTCGGTGTCCCCGACGGGCTTGCGCACGACGACCGGCGGGATGGGCCGCGATCCGGGGATGTTGATCCGGATCCGGGTCGTCAGCGTGGTCTCGGTCTTCTTGTCCTCCGGCTGCGAGCCCGAACGGCCCGCACCCGTAGCGCCGTCGGTAGCCATGGGGGTCCCGTACGGCGGCGTACCGGACGGGTATGCGGCTCCGCCGCGCCCGTCGGGCCCGGAGGACGGAGTGTCAGTTTCACGACTCAAGGCAGGTTCTCCCAGTTGGCTCCACCGCCCGTTACGACCCTCGTGGCTCCAAGGTCGCCCCGACCCGAGCGAAGTCGAGAGCTTGGGGGAGGCTCGGCGGCGCGCACCACCATACTGGCCACTTCTGGCGCTTATCCCATGACCGCTGCGGAAACCCACACCGGACTCGCACGCGCGCCGTATCGCGAAGTGGTACGTCACTTCCCAAGTCGGGCGGAGACGCCCTCGGGTTGCCTCCCGGCACCAAGGGTGGCGCAGATCACAGCCAGGGCCATGCCGCCGAGCAGGAAGAGATACGATCCGCCTCCGGCGCCGAAGAGGAAGTCGCCTTCGGGGCGCGGGGTGGTGAGCAGGATGACGGCGATGATCCAGCCGGCCGCGGGTGCCACCGCCCCGCCCCGGCCGCCGGTGGCATACGCCCCGCCGCGGAACAGTCCGGCCGCGCCGGCGAGGGCGAGCAGCAGCCCGCCGGGGAACCAGGCGGGCTGGACGAGGGCCCCGGCGAGTCCGGCGAGCGCGCCGAGCAGGAAGAGGCCCGCGTAGGCGGCCACCCGGCCGATCGGAGGGCGCCGCAGCGGCTGGGCGAGCGGGGAGCCGTGTCCGGCGCCGCTCATGCGCCCTCCCCCGCGTCGAGACCGGCGAACAGGTCGCTCTCCCCGGGCTGTCCGGGCCCGCGCACCAACTCGTAGTACTCGGTGGTGAACAGCGGCTGGGCGAGTTCGTTGGAGAGCGCGAAGTACGGCTCGGCCACCTCGATCTGGGTGGCGTGGGCGCGCATCGCGGCGGCCTTGGCCGCGGCGTGCGCGCCGCCGTCGACGGTGGTGGTGATCCGCTCGTCGTCCACGACGCCCGGTACGTCGTCCACGACCGCGCTCTTGTCGAACGGCAGGACGGGCAGCTCGTCCTGGAGGCGGGCGAAGGCGGCCTCGGCGACGGAGCGCGGGACGCGGTTCCAGTAGACCTTGGCGACGCGGTGGCCCCGCTCGGCCGCGAGGTCGACGGCGCGCATGGCGACCCGGTGGGCCTGGATGTGGTCCGGGTGGCCGTAGCCGCCGTCGTCGTCGTAGGTGACGAGGACCTGGGGGCGGACCTCCAGGATGACCTCGACGAGGTGGCCGGCGGCCTCGTCCACGTCGGCCCGCCAGAAGCAGCCGGGGTCGTCGTTGTCGGGGGCGCCCATCATCCCGGAGTCGCCGTAGCGGCCCGCCCCGCCGAGCAGCCGGGCGTCGCTCACGCCCAGCTCGCGCACGGCGGCGGCCAGCTCGCCGCGCCGGTGCGCGCCGAGCGCGGGGCCGGTCAGACCCCGCAGCTCCGGCGGGATGACCTCGCCGCGCTCCCCGAGGGTGCAGGTGACCAGGGTCACATGGACACCCTCGGCCGCATACCTGGCCATGGTCGCGCCGTTGTTGATCGACTCGTCGTCCGGGTGCGCGTGCACCAGCAGCAGACGCCGGGCTGGCAGTTCCGTCATGGCACCACCCTACGAGGTCGCCGGTGCGGGGCCCCGCCGCGTGACCCGGCGGGCGCCGTCAGAACTTGATGCTGCCGATCATGCTGGCGACGTTCGTCGTCAGCTCGCTGATCGTGGGCGCGACGGTCGAGGAGGCGAGGTAGAAGCCGAGCAACATGCAGATGACCGCGTGACCGCCCTTCAGCCCCGACTTCTTGATCAGCAGGAAGACGATGATCGCCAGCAGCACCACCGCCGAAATCGAGAGTGCCACGGCGGCTCACCTCCAAAGATCGTGAGATCCAGATCAGTTGAGCAATCCCATGCGGACGCCGGCAGGTTCATACCCACGCAGCGGTAGTGATCATAACTATCCGTGCTCGCGCATCGCTCGGCGCACGGCCGCACAAGGGGGCGCATGGCCAATATGGTCGGGGTATGACGACCGAGGCTGACTCCTTCCCCCGTCGGCACGCCAGGACCCAGCGGTTCACGCTCGGCGCGCCGCGCGCGTTCACCGTGGCGCCCGACGGTTCCCGTGTCACGTTCCTGCGTTCGGGCTCCGGCACCGACCGGGCCAACTCCCTGTGGGTGCTGGACCTTCCGGACGGTGGGGAGCGCCTGGCGGCCGACCCCCGGGCCCTTCTGGACGGCGCCGCCGAACAGCTCTCGCCGCAGGAGCGGGCGCGTCGCGAGCGCAGCCGGGAGGGCGGTGCCGGCATCGTCGGCTATGCCACCGACGCGGCAGTGGAGTTGGCGTCTTTCACCTTGTCAGGTCGGCTTTTCACGGTCGGGTTGCGGGGTGGCGCGGCACGGGAGATCCGCGTCCGGGGGCCGGTGATCGACCCGCGTCCCGCCCCGGACGGACGGCACGTCGCGTATGTCGCGGGGGGTGCCCTGCGGGTGGTGGGCGCCGAGGGTGCCGACGACCGGGCGCTGGCGGAACCCGAGTCCCCGAACGTCACCTACGGCCTGGCGGAGTTCATCGCGGCCGAGGAGATGGGCCGCTCGCGGGGGTTCTGGTGGGCTCCGGACTCCGGCCGGCTGCTCGTGGCGCGGGTGGACGACACGCCGGTGCGGCGGTGGTGGATCGCGGACCCGTCCCAGCCCGGGCGGGAGCCGAGCAGTGTCGCGTACCCCGCCGCGGGCACGCCTAACGCGGACGTACGGCTGTTCGTGATCGGGCTCGACGGGGGGCGCACGGAGGTCGCGTGGGACCGGGCCCGCTATCCCTACCTGGCCCGTGTGCACTGGTCAGCGGCGGGCGCACCGCTGCTGCTCGTCCAGGCGCGCGATCAGCGCAGCCAGTTGTTCCTGGCGGGTGGACCCGGACACGGGCGCGACCCGGATGGTGCACGCCGACGAAGATCCAACATGGCTTGAACTTTTCCCCGGCGTGCCCTGCTGGAGCCCCTCCGGGCAGCTCGTCCGGATCGCGGACGAGGGCGGCGCGCGGGTCCTGGCGGTCGGCGAACGACCGTTGACCAGGGGGCAGTTGCACGTGCGCGCGGTCCTGGACGTAGGCGCGGACGACGTACTGGTTTCCGCCTCGTCGGGGGCGGAGGCCCAGACGCCGGAGATCGGCGAGGTCCATGTGTACCGGGTGAACGAACTGGGCGTGGAGCGCGTGTCGCGGGAGCCCGGGGTGCACACGGCGGCGCGGGCCGGGTCGGTGACCGTGCTGGTGTCCGCGAACCTGGACAGGCCGGGCGCCCGTGTCCAGGTGATGTGTGACGGAAAACCGGTGGCCACTGTCCGGTCATATGCCGATGATCCGGGCATGCCTGTGCGGGTGACCCTGACAGAGGGGGGCGCACGCCGAATTCCGTGCGCCGTGCTTATGCCACGGGACTACCACGGCGACACTCCCCTGCCGGTGCTCATGGACCCCTACGGCGGGCCGCACGGACAGCGCGTCGTCGCCGCGCACAACGCCCATCTGACCTCGCAGTGGTTCGCCGACCAGGGTTTCGCGGTGATCGTCGCCGACGGCCGCGGCACCCCGGGCCGCTCGCCCGCCTGGGAGAAGGAGATCCGGGACGAGGTGGCGGCCGTCGTACTGCAGGACCAGGTCGACGCGCTGCACGCCCTCGCCGAGCGGTTCCCGCTGGACCTGGGCCGGGTGGCCATGCGGGGCTGGTCCTTCGGCGGCTACCTGGCCGCGCTCGCGGCGCTGCGCCGCCCGGACGTCTTCCACGCGGCGGTGGTCGGCGCGCCCGTCACCGATCTGCGGCTGTACGACACCCACTACCAGGAGCGCTATCTGGGGCTTCCGGACGAGCGGCCGGAGGTGTACCGCCGCAACTCCCTGATCGACGACGAGGGCCTGGTCGACCCGGCCGAGCCACACCGCCCGATGATGATCATCCATGGCCTGGCGGACGACAACGTGGTCGTCGCCCACTCCCTGCGGCTGTCCTCCGCCCTGCTGGCCGCGGGCCGCCCGCACGAGGTCCTGCCGCTGTCCGGGGTGACCCACATGACCCCGCAGGAGACGGTCGCCGAGAACCTGCTGCTGCTCCAGGTGGACTTCCTCCGGCGGGCCCTGGCGAACAGGGGCGAATCCGGGTGAACCCCGTTAACACGCGGGCAACTTCACCGAAGCGGCACCGATATACGGACGCGGCAGGCTGAACGCCGTACGGCCGTGCGGGTGCCGTGAACGGGCCGGGATGCGCCATGTCATCCCGGCCCGTTGCCGTGCCCGCCGGGATCCTCCGGCGCCACGACGGCCATCTCCTGCGCGAAGTGGCAGGCCGAGTCGTGGGCCGCGGGCGAGGTGGTCTCCCGGAAGACGGCGGGCACCGCGAGGGCCGGGACCTCCCGGGCGCAGCGCTCCCGCGCCTTCCAGCAGCGGGTGCGGAAGCGGCAGCCGGAGGGGACGTTCGTCGGCGAGGGCACGTCACCGGTGAGGATGATCCGCTCGCGCTGCTCGCGGGCCACGGGGTCGGGGACCGGAACCGCCGACAGCAGCGCCTGGGTGTAGGGGTGCGTGGGGTGGTCGTAGATCTCGGCGTCCCGCCCGGTCTCCACGATCCGGCCCAGGTACATGACCGCGACCCGGTCCGAGATGTGCCGGACGATCGACAGGTCGTGCGCGATGAAGACGTAGGAGAGGTCGAACTCCGACTGCAGCCGGTCCAGCAGGTTGATCACCTGGGCCTGGACCGAGACGTCCAGGGCGGAGACGGGCTCGTCGGCGACGATGACCTCCGGGCGCAGCGCCAGCCCGCGCGCGATGCCGATGCGCTGGCGCTGGCCGCCGGAGAACTGGTGCGGATAGCGGTTGACGTACTCGGGGTTGAGGCCCACCACGTCCAGCAGTTCCCGGACCCTGCGCCGCCGGTCGCCCTTGGGCGCGACCTCGGGATGGATGTCGTACGGCTCCCCGATGATGTCCCCGACGGTCATCCGGGGGTTGAGCGAGGTGTACGGGTCCTGGAAGACCATCTGGATGTTGCGGCGCACGGCCTTCAGCGCACGGCCGGACAGACGGGTGATGTCCTCGCCCTTGAACCGGATCGCCCCGGCCGTCGGGCGCTCCAGGTTGCACAGCAGTTTCGCGACCGTGGACTTGCCGCAGCCCGACTCCCCGACGATGCCCAGCGTCTCGCCCTTGCCGAGCGTGAAGTCGACGCCGTCGACCGCCTTCACCGCGCCGATCTGTCTCCGGAACAGGATCCCCCGCGTGAGCGGATAGTGCTTGACGAGGCCGGTGACGTCCAGGATCGGCTCACTGGTCGTGGCCATGCAGGCACTCCCTCCAGAAGTGGCAGGCGCTGCCCCGCTCCCCGGACACCTCGTACAGCGCGGGCTCGTCGGTGCGGCAGACGTCCCGGGCCATCGGGCAGCGCGGATGGAAGGAGCAGCCCGGCGGGATGTGCGTCAGGTTCGGCGGGAGGCCCTTGATGGCGTACAGCTCCTGCCCCTTGCGGTCCAGGCGCGGGATGGAGTCCAGCAGGCCGCGCGTGTAGGGGTGGGCCGGCGCCTTGTAGATGTCGTGCACGGGCGCGGACTCGACGATCTTCCCGGCGTACATCACCGCGATCCGGTCGGCGACGTCCGCGACGACGCCCAGGTCGTGGGTGATCAGGATCAGCCCCATGCGGTACTCGTGGCGCAACTGAGCCAGCAGGTCCATGACCTGGGCCTGCACGGTGACGTCCAGGGCGGTGGTGGGCTCGTCGGCGATGACGAGGGCCGGCTCCAGGGCCAGCGCCATGGCGATCATGATGCGCTGGCGCATACCGCCGGAGAACTGGTGGGGGTAGTCCCGCACCCGCTGGGCGGCGCCCGGGATGCGCACCCGGTCCATCAGCTCGACGGCCCGGGCCCGCGCGTCCTTGCGTGACATGCCCCGGTGCACGACGAACATCTCGCCGAGCTGGTCCCCCACGCAGAGCACGGGGTTGAGGGCCGACAGCGCGTCCTGGAAGATCATCGCCATCCCGGCGCCCCGGATCGCGCGCCGCTCGTCCTCCTTCAGCGTGAGCAGGTCCCGCCCCTGGAAGAGGATCCGGCCGCCGGAGATCCGGCCGGGCGGCGTGTCCAGGATCCCCATCACGGCCTGCGCGGTCACCGACTTGCCCGAGCCGGACTCCCCCAGCACCGCGAGCGTCTCCCCGGCGTCGACGGCGTAACTCACTCCGTTGACGGCATGGGCGACGCCGTCCCGGGTACGGAACTCCACGTGCAGATCCTGGACTTCGAGCAGCACCGCACCATCACCTCAGCTTCGGGTCGAGGGCGTCGCGCACGGCGTCGCCGAGCATGATGAAGGCCAGCACCGTCAGCGCCAGCGCTCCCGAGGGCCACAGCAGGGCGTGCGGGGCGTTGCGGATGTAGGGGGAGGCGGCGGAGATGTCGATGCCCCAGGAGACGCTGGGCGGTTTGAGGCCGACGCCGAGGTAGGACAGGGTCGCCTCCAGGGCGATGTAGGTACCCAGCGCGATGGTCGCCACGACGATCACGGGAGCCACGGCGTTCGGGGCGATGTGACGCAGCAGGATGCGGGAGTCGGAGGCGCCGAGGGCACGGGCCGCCTGGACGTAGTCGTTGTGCTTGGCGGTGATGACCGCGCCGCGCGCGATGCGGGAGATCTGCGGCCAGCCCAGCAACACCATGAACCCGATGACCGGCCAGACCGTATTGCTGGTCACCACCGAGAGGAGGACGAGACCGCCGAGGACGACGGGGATGGCGAAGAAGACGTCGGTGACGCGGGACAGCACCGCGTCCCAGATCCCGCCGAAGTAGCCCGCGAGTCCGCCGAGGACGGATCCGAGGACGGCCACCCCGAGCGTGGCCAGGACGCCGACCGTCACCGAGGTACGGGCGCCGTAGACGGTGCGCGTGTAGACGTTGCAGCCCTGCCCGTCGTACCCGAACGGGGCGCCGGGGCCGGGGCCCTCCTGGGCCTTGGCCAGGTCGCAGCTCAGGGGGTCCCCGGAGGCGATGGCCGAGGGCCACAGGGAGACGAAGACCAGGAAGCAGATGACCAGCGCCGAGACGATGAAGACCGGGTTGCGGCACAGGTCGCGCCAGGCGTCGGACCACAGGGAACGCGCCTTGCCCTGGGGTTCGCCGCCCTGCGGAGCCCCCGGCGCCCCCGGTGCCCGCTGCAGGCTGGCCGCCTCGCCGGCCGCCAGGTCCATCGCGCCGCCCATGCCGGTGCCGGCGATCGCGCCCTCGGGCTCGTACGACTGCTCAGGCATAGCGGATCCTCGGGTCGAGTACGGCGTAGAGCAGGTCCACGAGCAGGTTGGCGACCAGGAAGACCAGCACCAGGACGGTCACGAAGCCGACGACCGTCTGGGTGTTCTGCCGCAGGATGCCCTGGTAGAGCTGGTAGCCGACGCCGTGGATGTTGAAGATCCGCTCGGTGACGATCGCGCCGCCCATCAGCGCGCCGATGTCGGTGCCGATGAAGGTGACCACCGGGATCAGGGAGTTGCGCAGCAGGTGCCGGGTGACGACCCGGTGCCGGGGCAGGCCCTTGGCGATCGCCGTGCGCACGTAGTCGGACCGCTTGTTCTCCGCGATGGAGGTGCGGGTGAGCCGGGTGACGTAGGCGAGCGAGACGGAGGCGAGGACCAGGCCGGGCACGATCAGCTCACCGAAGGTGGCGTACGGGGAGACGGACGGTTTGATCCAGCCCCACCGCACGCCCAGCAGCAGCTGGAGCAGCAGGCCGGTGACGAACGTGGGCACCGAGATCACGACCAGGGTGGCGAGCAGCACCCCGGTGTCGACGGGCCGCCCGCGCCGCAGGCCGGTCACCACCCCGAGCGTGATGCCGATGACGATCTCCAGGAGGACGGCCACGACGGTCAGCCGGATGGTGACGGGGAACGCCGACGCCATCAGCTCGGTGACCGGCTGCCCGTTGAACGCCGTCCCGAAGTCACCGGTGAAGACGTTCCCCATGTAGGTCAGGTACTGCTGCCACAGCGGCTTGTCGAGGCCGAACTCCCGCTTCAGCTGGGCGGCGGTCGCCGGATCGCAGGCCCGCTCCCCGCACAGGCCGGCGATGGGGTCGCCCATCACGTTCACCATGACGAAGATCAGCAGGGTGGCCCCGATGAACACCGGGACCATCTGCAGCAGCCGCCGGACGACATAGCGCCCCATGCCGGTCAGCCGACCTTGATCTCGTTGTAGACCGGAACGCTGAAGGGGTTGAGCGCCACCTGCGAGAGCCGCGCGGAGTAGCCGGCGCTGCCGTTCTGGTACCAGAGCGGGATGGCGGCCATGTTGTCCCGGACCACGCCCTCGGCCTGCTGGAAGAGGGGTACGGCCTTGGCGGCGTCGGTCTCGGCGTTGGCCCGGTCGACGAGCCGGTCGAACCGCTTGTCGGACCACTTGCCGTCGTTGGAGGAGGCGTTCGTGTAGTACAGCGGCTGGAGGAAGTTCTGGATCAACGGGTAGTCCATCTGCCATCCGGCCCGGAAGGGACCCGGCATCTTGTGCTGGGAGATCTGGTTGCGGAAGTCGGCGAAGGTGCCGATGGGGTTGCCGACGCAGGCCTTGCCGTTGCCGAGGGCGTTGTTAATGGAGTTGCACACGGCGTCCACCCACTGCTTGTGCGAGCCGGTGTCCGCGTTGTAGGTGATCTTCAGTCGGCCGCCGGGGATCCCGCCGCCCTCCTCGATGAGCCGCTTCGCCCGCACGGGGTCGTAGTCGCAGGCGTGACCGCACAGTCCGGCCTGGAAGCCGCCCTCCTTGCCGAGGACCGGCGAGGTCCAGTCGGTGGCCGGGGTGCGGGTGCCGCGGAAGAGGGTCTTGGTGATCTGGGCGCGGTTGATCGCCATGGACAGCCCCGTGCGCACCTTGCGGGCGCCGGCGGTGTTCCACTTCGGGTCGTAGTAGGGGAAGGCGAGGGTCTGCAGGATGCCGGCCGGGGTGTTGATGTAGCGGCCGTCGAGGTCGGTGGCGACGTTCTTGAGCTGGGTGGCGGGCACGTCGTCGACCAGGTCGAGGTTGCCGGCCAGCACGTCGGTGTACGCGGTGTTGCTGTCGGTGTAGACCAGCAGGCTCACCCCCTGGTTGCGGGCGCGGTCGGGGCCGGGGTAGGCGTCCCACTTCTCCAGGGACATCGCGGAACCCTTGGCGTAGGAGCGGATGCGGTAGGGGCCGTTACCGACCGGCCTGCTCACCCAGGCCGCGTGGTCGGTGAAGAAGGCCCTGGGGAGCGGGGCGAAGGCGGCGTAGCCGAGGGTGTCGGGGAAGCTGGAGAAGGTCTGGTTGAGCCGGACGGTGAAGGTGTGGTCGTCCACCACCCTCAGCCCGGCCAGGGTGTCGGCGCTCTGCCGGCCCCCGGCGGGGTGGATCTTGTCGTACCCGTCGATGTAGCCGAAGAAGTACGCGTTCTTCTGGTTGTTCTTCAGGCTCGCCCCGTAGTTCCAGGCGTCCACGAAGGAGCGGGCGGTCACCTTCTCTCCGTTGGAGAAGGTCCAGCCGTCCTTGATCCTGACGGTGAAGTGGCGGGAGTCGTCGGTGTCGATGGACCGGGCGAGCCAGTTCTGGGCCTTGCCCGTCCTCGGGTCGTACTTCTTCAGGCCCCGGAAGATCATGTCGAGCACCTTGCCGCCCTGGACCTCGTTGGTGTTGGCGGGCTCCAGGGGGTTCTGCGGGTCGCCCCAGGAGGAGGTGAGCGTTCCCGGGCCGCCGATGACGCCGGTGCCGCCCCCGCAGGCGGTGGCCAGGAGCGCCGCGCCGGCCACGCAGACGGCCCACCTGGCGTGCGCGCTTCCACGCATGGCGTGCCTCCTCGAAGAGCATGATCCAGTACCGGCCAATATCGACCCATACCGCGCACACCGCAGGCCCACCGCCCGTTTGAGGGGCCTTTAGGGGGACACGTCATCCGAATGCAGTCATCCCCCGGCCGACGCCTTGATGATCATGCGCCACGAGCGCAATAGATCTTCACGTAACGATGCCGAAACGTTGGATTGCGACGTTCCGATGTACGCATTTCGACACTCCACCGTCCGCATATCGAACTCATTGACCGATTAGTCCAGTTGGTCCGATGTGAAGCACGGATTGATTACAGGGCGCTACCCGCGTAGCTACGAATCAGTCAAGCTGGAGTAAAGAAGGTAAAGAGGCAACCAAGGCGGTCGAGAATTTATTGACCTTGAATGAATTGCGTTGAAAAAGTCCGGCGTAGCCCGTAGGGGAGCGCCCTGCGGAGTCATCAGACCCTCCCTTGGGCCAGGAGCACCATGACCACCCCAACTCCATCTGCGGCTGTCCCGCTTGAGGTGACCGACGAGACCGTCGAGAAGTCGGCCGTCCCGGGCGCCTCCAAGGGCAGTGAAGGCCGCTCTCCGGGACGGCTTGCCTGGAAGCGCTTCAAGCGCGACAAGACGGGTGTCATATCCGCCTATGTCGTGATCTTCTTTTTCGTGATCGCGATCGCGGCTCCGCTGATAGCGAAGCTGTACGGCAAGGACCCCTACACCACCTACGCCAGCCAGGACCCGAACCTGCTCGACGCCTTCTCGTACCCCGCGGGTTCCAACGGCGGCATCAGCTCGGACTTCTGGTTCGGCGTCGAGCCGCAACTCGGCCGGGACGTCTTCACGTTCCTGCTGTACGCCATCCGCAACTCGCTGGGCATCGCCCTGGCCGCGACGGTCCTCACCATGCTCCTTGGTGTCGTGATCGGCGTCACGGCGGGCTATCTGGGCGGCAAGACCGACTACCTCATCGGCCGGATCATCGACATCCTGCTGTCGTTCCCGTCCACCCTGTTCTTCATCGCCTTCATGCCGGTCGTCTACGGCCTCTTCGTGGCCGGCACCGACAACGTCCCGACCGGGCTGATCGCCACCTCCATGATCATCGTGCTGGCGGCCTTCGGCTGGGCGTCCATAGCCCGCCTCCTGCGCGGTCAGGTACTCGGCCTGCGTGAGCGCGAGTTCGTCGAGGCGGCCAAGGTCACGGGCGCGTCGCCGATGCGCATCGTGTTCAAGGAGCTGCTTCCGAACCTGTGGACACCGATCATCATCCAGGCCACTCTGATGCTGCCGGCATTCGTGACGGCGGAGGCGGGCCTGTCCTTCCTCGGCGTCGGCATCAGCGACCCGACCCCGGACTGGGGTGTGATGATCGCCCGGGGGTCCCAGTTCTACTCCCAGGACATCACCTTCATGCTCTTCCCGGGCGTCTCGATGGTGGTCTTCGTCCTCGCCTTCAACCTGCTCGGCGACTCCGTGCGCGACGCACTCGACCCGAAGTCGAAGCGGTAGCACTTCCGTTCCACCCGGCCCGGTTCGATGACGTCCGGCTGGTTCCCGCCCGTCTCAATTGACCCCTTTAGGCAGGCTCAGCATGTCCTTTTCTCGTAGAAACTTCCTGATCGCCACCGGTGTGGCCGCGGCCTCCACCACCGTGCTGAGTGCCTGCAGCAGCGGCGACAAGGGCTCGTCCGACAACAACATCCCGTCGGTCAGCAAGGCCAAGACCATGAACATCCCGGTCGGCACCAAGGCCGACTCGACGGGCCCGGCCCCCGAGGTCCCGGGCGCGGTCAAGGGCGGGACGATCTACTCGCTCGACCAGTTCGACATGGACCACCTGGACCCGGCCCAGATCTACGTCTCGACCGAGGGCGCCATCACCCGTCCGATCCTGCGCGGTCTGACCGGCTACAAGGTCGACGACAAGGGCGGCGCGACCCTCGTCGGTGACGTCGCCACCGACGGCGGCACCATGAAGAACGGCGGCAAGACCTGGTCGTTCACGATCAAGGACGGCATCAAGTGGGAGGACGGGTCCGACCTCACCATCGACGACGTCCGCCACACCTACGAGCGCCTCTTCGCCTCCTTCGTCACCGAGGGTCCCCGCTACGTCCAGCAGTGGCTGGTCGGCGGCGACAAGTACAAGGGCCCCTACGACGGCAAGCACATCGACTCGCTCGAGGTGTCCGGGAAGACCATCACCTTCCACCTCACCGAGCCGCGCGCCGACTTCAACTACACGCTCGCCATGCCGGGCTACTCCCTGGTGAACAAGAAGCACGACACCAAGGAGAAGTACGACAAGCGGCCGTTCGCCCTCGGCCCGTACAAGATCGACAGCCGTAGCGTCGGCAAGTCGATGACCTACGTGCGCAACGAGCACTGGGACGCGAAGACGGACCCGATCCGCAACGCCTACCCGGACAAGTTCGTCTTCCAGTTCGGCTTCGAGCCCATCGCCTCGACCGACCGCTACGTCGCCGACAAGGGCAACGACCAGTACGCGATGTCGATCTTCAACGAGGTCGCTCCCGAGCGCACCGCGCAGGTCCTCACCAACGCCAAGCTGAAGCAGCGCGTCCTGACCCAGGTCGACACGGTCACCTACTACTGGCCGATCAACACCACCCGGATCAAGGACGTCAAGGTCCGCCAGGCCATCAACTGGGCGTGGCCGCACCAGCAGCTGCAGACCATCCGCGGCGGCAAGGCCACCAGCGAGCTGGCCACCACCATCCTCAGCCCGGTCACCCCCGGCTACCAGAAGTTCGACCTCTACGGGACGGACAAGAAGCCCGCCGGCGACCCGGTCAAGGCCAAGGCCCTGCTGAAGGAGGCCGGCAAGCTCGGCCAGAAGCTGGTCATCGCCTACCAGCACTCGGACAACGCCGTGAAGCAGGCCGTCCAGATCAAGAACGCCCTGGAGGCGGCCGGCTTCCAGGTCGTCAACAAGCAGGTCGACAAGTCGACCTTCTACACGCAGATCGGCAAGGTCGACAACGAGTACGACCTGTTCGCCGCCGGCTGGAGCCCGGACTGGCCGAACGGCTACTCCGTCTTCTACCCCTGCTGGAGTGGCAAGAACATCGGTGACGGCCGCAGCAACTACGCGCAGCTGAACGACCCGAGCGTGAACAAGGCGATCGACGCCGCGTCCAAGATCGCCGACGTCGACGCCGCCAACAAGGCCTGGGGCGCCATCGACCGCCAGGTCATGGAACTGGCCGCGGTGGTTCCGGACTACCACTCCATCCGCAACTGGATGTACGGATCCAAGGTCGGCAACGTGGTGTACGACGCCGGCAACACCTGCGTCGCGCTCTGCAAGCTGTACGCCAAGAAGTAAGCGCTCGAACCTTCGGGGGCGGTCACGATCCGGCCGCCCCCTCCGGCCCACCCCCCTGCACCCGGCGACGGCGCCCCGTCCGGAAAGTCACGCCCCATGTTCCGCTTCCTTGTCCGCCGAATGTTCGGCGCGCTGGTCATCCTCCTGGTCATCAGCGCCGTCACCTTCTGGCTCTTCTACGCCATCCCGCGTGACCCCGCCATGATGTCCTGCGGCAAGAACTGCACGCCCGACATGCTCGCGCAGGTCCGGCACAACCTGGGCATCGACCACCCGGTCCCGGTCCAGTACTGGTACTGGATCAAGGGCATCTTCGTCGGGCGCAGCTACGGTGACTTCGGAAACTGCGCCGCGCCCTGCCTCGGGTACTCGTTCGCCAACCGTGAGCCCGTGCTCGGCACGATCATGGACCGGCTTCCGCTGACCCTGTCGCTCGCGTTCGGCTCCGCGGTCGTCTTCCTCATCATCGGTGTCGGCGCCGGCATGATCGCCGCCGTCAAGCAGGGCAAGTGGCAGGACAAGCTGGCCAGTTCCACCTCGCTGGTCGCCTCCTCGCTGCAGATCTACTTCGTCGGCTACATCGCGATGTACTTCCTGGTCTCGAAGCTCGGCATCCTGGACAACCCGTCGTACACGCCGATCACCGAGAACCCGGCGAGCTGGGCCTCCGGCCTGCTGCTGCCGTGGCTGGTGCTGGCGCTCATCTGGACCGCCAACTACACCCGTATGACGCGCTCCCAGCTGGCCGAGACGCTCACCGAGGACTACGTCCGCACGGCTCGCGCCAAGGGTCTGTCCCGCCGTAACGTCTTCTTCCGGTTCGCCTGGCGCGGCGCGATGGGCCCGATCGTCACCATCTTCGGCATCGACCTCGGCACGCTCATCGGCGGTGCCATGATCACCGAGACCGTCTTCAGCCTCCAGGGTGTCGGCCGGCTCGCGGTGGACGCCGTGAACAAGAGCGACCTGCCCATGGTGCTCGGCGTCACCCTGCTGTCCGCCGGCGCGATCGTCGTCTTCAACATCGTCGTCGACGCCGTCTACGCCCTCATCGACCCGCGGATCCGGCTCGCCTGACCCTCCGCCCCGCCGTGTCCATCCCACCGCCCCACCCGGCGACCTCGCATCACCCCCCAGGAGCGTCCCCGTGACGAGCACCGATCAGCAGCCGTTCCTCTCCATCAAGGACCTCAAGGTCCACTTCTCCACCGAGGACGGCATCGTCAAGGCCGTCGACGGGCTCAGCTTCGACCTGGTCAAGGGCCAGACGCTGGGCATCGTGGGCGAGTCGGGCTCCGGCAAGTCCGTCACCAACCTGACCATCCTGGGTCTGCACGACCGTGATCGCACCGCGATCGAGGGCGAGATCCTCCTGGACGGCAAGGAGCTGCTCACCGCGACCGAGCGGGAGCTGGAGCGGCTGCGCGGCAACAAGATGTCCATGATCTTCCAGGACGCGCTGGCCTCGCTCTCGCCGTACCACACGATCGGCACGCAGATCGGCGAGACCTACCGCAAGCACACGGGCTGCTCCAAGTCCGAGGCCCGCAAGCGGGCCATCGAGATGTTGCGCCGGGTCGGCATCCCGCAGCCGGACATGCGGGTCGACGACTACCCGCACCAGTTCTCCGGCGGTATGCGCCAGCGCGCGATGATCGCGATGGCGCTGGTCTGCGACCCCGAGCTGCTGGTCGCGGACGAGCCGACGACCGCCCTGGACGTGACCGTGCAGGCCCAGATCATGGACCTGCTCAAGGACCTCCAGCAGGAGTTCGGCACCGCGATCATCTTCATCACCCACGACCTCGGCGTCATCGCCGACATCGCGGACGACGTGCTGGTGATGTACGGCGGCCGCTGCGTGGAGCGCGGCACCAAGCAGGAGGTGCTGCGCGACCCACAGCACCCCTACACCGTGGGCCTGCTCAACTCCATGCCGAGCCTGACCGGGCCGGTGGACGTACCGCTGACGCCCATCCCCGGTTCGCCGCCCTCGCTGCTCAACCCGCCGACCGGCTGCCGCTTCCACCCGCGGTGCGCGTTCGCCGAGAAGGTCTCGGGCGGCCTGTGCTCCACCGAGAGGCCGTTGCTGGAGGTGGTCGAGGGCCGTGGCTCCGCCTGCCACCTCACCTCGGAGCAGAAGCGGGAACTCTTCGCGGACTTCGCCACAACCCGGCACCACTGACGGACACGAGACGGGACTTCAAGATCATGAGCAACACGAACCCCCTCCTGGACGTCTCCGGGCTGACCAAGCACTTCCCGATCAAGGGTGGCTTCCCCATCCGCCGTACCGTCGGCGCCGTGCAGGCCGTGGACGGGCTGGACTTCCAGGTGGGCGAGGGCGAGGCCCTGGGCCTGGTCGGCGAGTCGGGCTGCGGCAAGTCGACCACGGGCCGGCTGATCACCCGGCTGATGGAGCCGACCGCCGGCAAGGTCGTCTACCGCGGCCAGGACATCACCCACGCGGGCCGCAAGCAGCTCGCACCGATCCGCTCCGAGATCCAGATGATCTTCCAGGACCCCTACGCCTCGCTGAACCCGCGGCAGACGGTCGGCAAGATCATCTCGGGTCCGATGGAGATCAACGACATCAACCCCGCCGGCGGCCGCGAGGCACGCGTGCGGGAGCTGCTGGAGATCGTCGGTCTCAATCCGGAGCACTACAACCGCTTCCCGCACGAGTTCTCCGGCGGTCAGCGCCAGCGCATCGGCGTCGCCCGGGCGCTCGCCCTGGAGCCGAAGCTCATCGTCGCCGACGAACCGGTCTCCGCGCTCGACGTCTCCATCCAGGCCCAGGTCGTCAACCTGCTGCAGAAGGTGCAGCGGGAACTCGGCATCGCATTCGTGTTCATCGCGCACGACCTCGCGATCGTGCGGCACTTCTCGCAGCGCGTGGCCGTCATGTACCTGGGCAAGATCGTGGAGATCGCCGACCGCGAGGACCTCTACGGCAACCCGCGCCACCCCTACACCCGCGCCCTGCTGTCCGCGGTGCCCGAGGCCACGGTGGACGAGGAGCCGCGCGAGCGCATCCGGCTCAAGGGTGACGTGCCCTCGCCGATCAACCCGCCCTCCGGCTGCCGCTTCCGCACCCGCTGCTGGAAGGCGACGGAGAAGTGCGCGACGGAGGCTCCCCCGCTGGTGCAGGTGGAGGGCAACAAGCCCGGCCACCTGACGGCGTGCCACTACCCGGAGACGGCGGAGACCGTCCCGGCTCCCCGTCTCACCAAGGACCCCGAGGCGGCGGCCTGACACACCCCTTTTCCGTCGGCCGCCCCCTCGCGGAACGGACTTTCCCGGCCCATTGACCCGAGCCCATGAACGTCCGCTCCAGGGATCGAAGGCCCGCGTCCTGCTGGACGCGGGCCTTCGGTATGTCCTGCCGCAGGCGAAAGCACCGCCCGCGCAACGGAATTGAGAAGCCCTCATGAACCGATCCGGAAACTGACACACCGTTCAGAATCGTGTGTCAGACTGCCGCGGTGGTAGATCACTCGTTCGCCGATCTCTCGCTCGCCGCGCTGTACGACGACCTCAACCCCTGGGGACCGGGTGACGACTTCTACCTCGGTCTGGTGATGGAGGCCCGCTCGGTGCTGGACATCGGCTGCGGTACCGGGCAACTGCTGCGGCGGGCCCGGGCCGAGGGCCATCCGGGCCGGCTGATGGGGCTCGATCCGGCCGCCGCCATGCTCGTACAGGCCCGCCGCGACCGCCCGGACGTCGAGTGGGTGCTCGGGGACATGCGGGTGCGGCGCTGGGACGGGGAGTTTGACCTCGTCGTGATGACCGGGCACGCCTTCCAGGCGCTGACCCGGGACGAGGAGATCCGCGCCTGTCTGCGGGCGGTCCGCGCGGCCCTCGCCGACGGCGGCCGGTTCGTCTTCGAGACCCGCAATCCGGGGGCCCGCGCCTGGGAGGGGTGGACGCCGGACCGGGTCCGCGAGATCACCGCCGCCGACGGTACGCCGGTGCGGGTGTGGCACGAGGTGCGGGACGGCGGGCTGAGCGGGGGGCGGGTGCGCTTCACCGAGACGTTCCACAGCGACCGCTGGCCCGGCCCCCGGGTCAGCCACAGCGTCCTGCGCTTCCTCGACGCCGACGCCCTGCGGGAGTTCCTCGCGGAGGCCGGCCTGACGGTCGTCGAACAGTACGGGGACTGGGGGCGGGGCCCGCTGACCCCGGCCGGCCCGGAGATCATCACCGTCGCCGGACCGGCCCGCTGACCGACCCGCCGGTGCCCGGTACCGGGTCGTCCGCCCCTCTCCCCGTGGCGGGGGCGGCGGTCGGCCCCCGCCGCGGGCGCTACTCCCGCTCGTCCTGCCCCGACGCGCCCGGCGTGCCCGGCTCCCCCGGCTCCGCGGCCCCGGCCGCCTCCTCCAGCGCCGCCAGCGCCGGGTCCAGGACGATGTCCTCGTCCCTCGCCCCGGTGGTCGGCTCCTCCGGGAAGTGGCAGGCCGTCAGGTGGCCGACCCGGTTGCCGGAGATCCGGACCAGCGGCGGCTCCTCGGAGGCGCACTTGTCCTGCGCCTTCCAGCACCGGGTGCGGAACCGGCAGCCGGAGGGCGGTGAGATGGGGGACGGCACGTCACCGGCCAGCCGGATGCGCTCGCGGGCGGGCGCGCCGCCCTCCTCCAGGCTGACCTCGGGCACGGCGGACAGCAGGGCGTGGGTGTACGGGTGACGCGGGCGGGTGTAGATGGAGTCCCGGTCCCCCACCTCGATGATCTTGCCGAGGTACATGACGGCCACGCGCTGCGAGAAGTGCCGCACCACCGCGAGATCGTGGGCGATGAAGAGGAAGGCGATGCCGAGTTCGTTCTGCACCTTCTGCAGCAGGTTGACGACCTGGGCCTGGATGGAGACGTCGAGCGCGGAGACCGGCTCGTCGGCGACGATCAGCTTCGGCTCCAGCGCGAGCGCCCGGGCGACGCCGATGCGCTGGCGCTGACCGCCGGAGAACTCGTGCGGGAAGCGGTTGTAGTGCTCCGGATTGAGACCGACGATCTCCAGCAGCTCCCGCACGCGTGCCTCGCGGCCGCCGGCGGGGTTGATGTCGTTGATCTCCATCGGACCCGAGATGATCTTGCCGACCGTCTGCCGCGGGTTCAGCGACGAGTACGGGTCCTGGAAGATCATCTGGATCTCGGAGCGGATCGGCGCCAGATCCCGGCGCGAGGCGTGGCTGATGTCCCGGCCGCGATAGGTGATCGTGCCCTCGGTCGGCTCCATCAGCCGGGTGATCAGCCGGCCCGTGGTCGACTTGCCGCAGCCCGACTCGCCGACCAGGCCGAAGCTCTCCCCGGCGTGCACGGCCAGGTCGATGCCGTCCACCGCCTGTACCGCGCCGACCGTACGGCGGATCGGGAAGCCGCCCTTCACCGGGAAGTGTTTGGTCAGCCCCGAGACCTCCAGCAGCGGCTCCCCGTCCGCGCCGGCGCTCTGCTCGCGCGGGACCGGGAGGACCAGGTCCTCTTTCATGACGGTGTCCTCCTATGACGACCTAGCCCAGTCGGGGCTTGATCTCCTCGATGAAGATGGTCCGCTTCTGGTCCGCGGTCAGATGGCAGGCCGACGCCCGGTCCGGGGCCAGCGCCGGGCGCTCGTTCACACAGCGCCCCGTGCCCTCCACCCGGTCCTGGAAGGTGCAGCGGGGATGGAAGCGGCAGCCGGACGGCGGGGTCAGCAGCGAGGGCGGGCTCCCGGGGATCGGGGACAGCTGGGCGCCGAGGTCGGAGTCGAGACGCGGCATCGAGTTCAGCAGGCCCCAGGTGTACGGGTGCTGGGGGGCGCGCAGCACCTGGTCGGTCGTGCCGCGCTCCACCGCACCGCCCGCGTACATCACCATGATGTCGTCGGCCATGTCGGCGATGACGCCGAGGTCGTGGGTGATGAAGACGATGCCCGAGCCGAACTCCTGCTGAAGGTCCTTGAGCAGGTCCAGGATCTGCGCCTGGACCGTCACGTCCAGGGCGGTCGTCGGCTCGTCGGCGATCAGGAGGTCCGGGTCGCAGACCAGCGCCATGGCGATCATGGCGCGCTGGCGCATACCGCCGGAGAACTGGTGCGGATAGTCCTTCGCCCGCTCCTTGGGGTTGGGGATGCCGACCTTGCCCAGCATCTCCACCGCACGGCCCCAGGCCTCCTTCTTGGAGGCGCCGTTGTGCTTCATGTAGGGCTCGGCGATCTGCCGGCCGACGGTGTAGTAGGGGGACAGCGCGGTGAGCGGGTCCTGGAAGATCATGGCGACCTTGTTGCCGCGCAGCTTCTCCAGCTCCTGCTCCCGGGCCGTCGTCAACTCCTGCCCGTCCAGCAGGATCTCGCCCTCGACCGTGGTGAACATCGGGTTGTGCAGGCCGAGGACGGTCAGGTTCGTCACCGACTTGCCCGAGCCGGACTCGCCCACGATGCCGAGCGTCCGGCCGCGCTCCAGGTCGAAGGAGAGTCCGTCCACGGCCCGTACGACGCCGTCCTCGGTCTTGAAGCTGACGTGCAGGTCCCGTACCGAGAGCAGGGGCCCGGAGCCGGCCGGGACCGGAACGCCGGCCCGCTTGGTCACAGTGGTCACGACAGTGCTCCTAGGACAGCCGCACGCGCGGGTCGATGAAGGCGTACGCGGCGTCGACGACGATGTTGAACAGCAGGATCATGGTGGAGGCGAACAGCATCACGCCGAGCAGCAGCGGCAGATCGCTGAAGTTGACCGACTGCACGGCCAGTTGACCGAGCCCGGGCAGCGAGAAGGTGTACTCGGTGATGATCGCGCCGCCGAGCAGCGAGCCCAGGTCGATGCCGAAGATGGTGACGATCGGGATCAGGGAGCCGCGCCAGGCGTAGCGGAAGAAGACGTATCTGCGGGACATGCCCTTGGCGCGGGCGGTGCGGACGTGTTCCTCCTGGAGCTGCTCGATCATCGAGGACCGTGCCATACGGGTGTACTGCGCGGCGAAGATCGTGGAGAGGACCACCCAGGGGATGATCAGGCCCGCGAACCAGGTGGCGGGGTCCTTGGTGAAGTCGGTGTAGGAGGGCTTGTCGAACCAGTGCGTCTGGTAGACGAGCACCGCCAGCGCGAGCGGGCCGAGGAAGTAGATCTGCAGCGCGCTGATGACCATCGCACCCGCGGTGGCCGTCTTGTCGACCAGCGTGCCGCGTCGCCAGGCGGCGATCAGACCGGTGCCGAGGCCGACGATCAGGAAGCACACGGCCGCGCCCAGGGTGAGCGAGACGGTGGTGGGCAGGCGGTCCAGCAGCGTGACCCAGACCTGCTCGTTGGTGTGGTACGAGTAGCCGAAGCAGGGGGCCGGGCACGGGCCCTGGGCGAACTGGCCGCTGCCCATGACGAGGTTGTGCAGGAAGATCCCGTACTGCTCGGGGATGGACTTGTCCAGGCCGAGCACATGGTGGATGTTCGCGATGCTGTCCGGGTTGCAGGTCTTGCCGCACATCAGCAGCGCCGGGTCCCGGGGCACCCCGAAGAACAGCACGAACGTGACGATGCTCAGCAGGAACAGAATGACGACGGCACCGATGATCCGGCGGACGAGGAAGCGCAGCATGACAGGGCAGCTCTCAGACGTCGGCGGTCCGGGCGGTACCCGGCGCCCCCGCCGTGCGGGCGCGCCGGGTACCGGAGGGGACGGTTACTTGATGAAGAGGCGACGCGGGTCGACGCCGCCGATCACGTCGTCGTAGACGAGGCCGCCGACCTTGGAGCCGGCGATCTGGGTCTGCTTGTAGTACGCGGTCGGGACGACGTTGACGACGTCCTTCACCAGGTACTGGTCGAGCTTCTCCCACTCGGCCGCGGACTTGACCGGGTCGGTGATCTGGTTGATCCGGTCGATCTCGCTGTTGACCTTGGGGTCGTTGACCTGCGAGTAGTTCTGCGCGCCGTCGGCGATCACGCGGCCGTCGTACAGCGGCGGGAGCACGGTCGAGGCGGACGGCCAGTCGGCACCCCACGCGGTGTGGAAGATGTCGTAGTTGTTGTCCAGCTTGGAGACCTGGTCGTAGTAGGTCTCGGCCGGGATCTCCTGGCGCTGGACGTTGAAGCCGGCCTTCTTCAGGCCCGCCGCCATGGCGGTGGAGTACTGCTGGCCCTCGGGGGTGTTGATGTAGCCGAAGGTCAGCTTCATGTTGAGCTTGCCGGCCTTCTTCAGCAGCTCCTTGGCCTTGGCCGGGTCACCGGCGGGCTTCTTCTTCTTGCCGAACGGGTCGAAGGCGGCGTCGTAGCCGGAGACGGTCGGGGAGATCAGTCCGCCCGCGACCTCCATGGCGTCGTTGCCGCCGTAGGCGCGCACGAACGGGGTGATCGGCAGGGCGTAGGCGATGGCCTCGCGGACCGTCTTGTCCTTCAGCGCCGGGTGGCTCATGTTGATGTTCATCTGGCCCACGTACGGCTGGTAGCCGGAGACCGTACGGGACTTCATCTTCGGGTCGCGCAGCACCTGGGACAGGTTGCCCGCGTCGACCTGGTTGTTGAAGCTGACGCCGGTCCGGTCCGCGCCGGAGTCGGCGAGCAGGGCCTTGGTGGAGGTCTCGAACTGCTGGTTGAACGTGAAGTTGAACCGATCGACGTACTGGTGGCGGATGGGGTCCGTCTTCGGGTCCCAGTTGGTGTTCTTGACCAGGACCATCGACTTGCCGGACTTGAACGACTGGACCTTGTACGGCCCGGTCACCACCGGCGCCTTGTCGTACTTCTCCTTGGTGTCGCCCTTCTCCGAGACCACCGCGTAGCCCGCCATCGCCAGCGCGTAGGGCAGGTCGGGGTGGGCGGTCTTGAAGTGGAAGACGATCGTCTTGTCGTCCGGCGTCTCGAGGAGGGAGGCGGGCAGGTGCTTGCCCGTGAACGGGCCGCCCTTGAGGAGGCCGCGGTAGGCGGTGCCCGGCTTGTCGGCCAGCCACTGCTGGAGGTAGGTGGGGCCCTGGTTGATGAACGGCGCGAAGAGCCGCTCGACGCTGTGCCGGACGTCCTTGGACGTGATCGGGGACCCGTCCTGGAACTTGATGCCGTCCTTGAGCGTGTACTTCCAGGTCTTGCCGCCGTCGGTGGTGGTGCCGGAGTCGGTGGCCAGGTCACCGACCACCTCGTGCTTGCTGCCGTCGCCGCTCGTGGCCTTGTAGCCGGTCAGACCGCGGTGCAGCAGCGAGGCGAGCGAGCCCTCGTCGGACACGTAGATCTGGGCCGGGTCGAGGTGGGCGTAGCTGTCGCGCTGGAGCACCTCCATCGTGCCGCCGGTCTTGGCGCCGGGCACCGCGGCGGCCGGGCCGGTGGAGTCCGCCGCGTCGCCGAACTTGATCGACGCCTGCTGGCGTTTGGCGTTCTCCTCCTGCTTCTTGCCGTTGTCGCCGCTGTCGCTGCCGCCCTTGCTGCAACCGGTGAGCACAAGAGCCCCGGCCGCGAGCACGGAGAGTGCGCCGTATGCGTGGCGTCCGCCCCTACTCATCACGAAGATTCCCACCCATCTGTGAGTCACCAGTGCGTTCTGTGTGTCACCAGTGCGAAAAAGTGCTGGAAGTGCCGTGCGAGGCCCCGGAACCGACGTTCCGTGGGATTGCGGTGCGCGTACGAAGGTCAGCGCGCGGTCTTGGGATCGAAGGCGTCTCTGACCGAGTCCCCGAGCAGGTTGAACGCGACGACGAAGATGATCATCGAGATGCCGGGGAAGAACATGTAGGTGATGTCGTTCTGCATCACCAGTTCGGTGGACGCCTTGGAGAACATCTGCCCCCAGTCCGGCGTCGGTTCGACGATGCCCACGCCCAGGAAGGACAGACCGGCCTCGGCGGTCACGAATCCGGGCAGCAGGTAAGTCGACTGCACCAGCAGCGGGGTGACGATGTTCGGCAGCAGCTCCTTGCGGATGATCCGCCACGGCGAGGCCCCGCTGACCTTGGCCGCCTCGATGAACTCCCGTTCGCGCAGGGCGAGTGCGGTGCCGCGCAGCAGCCGGCCCAGGCCCATCCAGCCGAGGAGGTACTGGACCAGGATCAGCGCCACCACCCGGACGTACGTCGGTGTCTCGTCGCGCGGGCTGACGAACAGCGAGACCACGACCGGCATGCTCGCGATGAAGAACAGCTGCGCGGGGAAGGCGAGCAGGAAGTCGATGAGCCGGCCGATGAAGTAGTCGGTCTTGCCCCCGATGTAGCCGGCGCTGACGCCGAGCAGGATGCCGGTCACCACGACCGCGACGGTGACGGCGACCGAGATCATCAGCGAGGTGCGGATGCCGTAGATCAGCTTGGTGAAGACGTCGTAGCCGTTGCCGGGTTCGAGGCCGAACCAGAAGTCGCCGCTGATACCGCCGTTGGGCTGGAGCGGCACGCCGGCGCTGTCGAAGAGGTCCGGGCGCTCGTCCGCGTAGACCGTGTACGGGTTCTTTCCGTACAGCTTGGAGATCAGCGGGGCGAGCAGGCCGATCAGAAAGAAGAAGCCCACGACGTAGGCCGAGATCACACCGGTGCGGTCGCGCTTGAAGCGCACCCACATCAGCTGGCCGGGGGACCGGCCTTCGAGCTTGACGGCTTCGCTCCTCGTCTCCGGCCCTGGTTCGCCGTCGACGACGACCGAAGTACCGCCGCCCTCAATGTCGATAGGACTTGTCACGGTTCGTCCGTTTCACAGATATGAGTGTGAGAGGTGCCCGGGTACTCCGGAAACACGTCGGACCGACGGCCGAAACCGCAGTCGGACGCGCGTAGTTCTACAGCCGAATCACACTGCTGGAAGCGACGAACTGACCCACTTGGTGTTTGTGACACCGCGCATGGGGGTTCCTCCTCATGACTTCACGTGTTCACCAACAGGAGAGGGTTACCGTCCACCTTCCGACACCCCTGACGGAAGGTCAGACACCCCCTGGTGCTCGTGAGTCGCGGCGCTGTCCCCACAGCGGCGAGACCCATTGACCCGAGCGCTACGCGGCTAACTATCTGCCATGAGCCAAGTGGCGACCACTGTCTTTAAATCTCAATTCAGTCACAGCTGACGCGGAGAACTTCCAAAAACTGGACAAACTGTTCGCACGGATAAGGCCGCGAAACGGACGTGTTACATGCCTATCGGTCGAGGATCTCCGCATTACGGACACCGGGTACCGGGTTCCCGATCACCGTGCACCGGAAAACGGGTTGCAAAAAGCCCGGGTCCCCCCATCCTCGGGGGGACCCGGGCTCAACAGCCTTCAGATCAGCCGTGCTTGGCGCGGCTCGCGGCGCGGGCGCGCTCGCGGGCGTCCAGGTTCACCTTGCGGATGCGAACGGCCTCCGGGGTCACCTCGACGCACTCGTCGTCGCGGCAGAACTCCAGCGACTGCTCCAGCGAGAGCTTGCGCGGCGGGACGATCGCCTCGAAGGAGTCGGCCGAGGACGACCGCATGTTGGTGAGCTTCTTCTCCTTGGTGATGTTGACGTCCATGTCGTCGGAGCGGGAGTTCTCACCGACGATCATGCCCTCGTACACCTCGGTGCCCGGCTCCACGAACAGCACACCGCGCTCCTGGAGGTTCGTCATCGCGAAGGCGGTGACGGCACCGGAGCGGTCGGCGACCAGCGAACCGTTGTTACGGGTCGTCAGGTTGCCGAACCAGGGCTCGAAGCCCTCGTGGATGGAGTGACCGATGCCCGTGCCACGGGTCTGGGTCAGGAACTCGGTACGGAAGCCGATCAGACCGCGGGAGGGGACGACGAACTCCATGCGGACCCAGCCGGAGCCGTGGTTGGACATGTTGTCCATCCGGCCCTTGCGGACGCCCATGAGCTGGGTGACGGCGCCCATGTGCTCCTCGGGCACGTCGATCGTCATGCGCTCGACCGGCTCGTAGGTCTTGCCGTCGACCTCCTTGGTGACGACCTGCGGCTTGCCGACGGTCAGCTCGTAGCCCTCGCGGCGCATCTGCTCGACCAGGATGGCGAGCGCCAGCTCACCACGGCCCTGGACCTCCCAGGCGTCCGGACGCTCGGTCTCCAGCACGCGCAGGGAGACGTTACCGATCAGCTCGCGGTCGAGGCGGTCCTTGACCTGGCGGGCGGTGACCTTGCGGTCCTTCACGGCCGCCTTGGCGTCGGCGCCCTTGCCGGTGCCGCCCCGGCCGACCAGCGGCGAGGTGTTGGTACCGATCGTCATCGAGATCGCGGGCTCGTCGACCGTGATCAGCGGCAGCGCGATGGGGTTCTCGGTGTCGGCGAGGGTCTCACCGATCATGATGTCCGGGATACCGGCGACCGCGCAGATGTCGCCCGGGCCCGCCTTCTCGGCCGGCTTGCGGGTGAGCGCCTCGGTCATCATCAGCTCGCTGATGCGCACGTTGGCGATCGTGCCGTCCCGCTTGATCCACGCGACCGTCTGGCCCTTGCGCAGCTCGCCCTGCTCGACGCGGAGCAGCGCGATACGGCCGAGGAAGTTGTCCGCGTCGAGGTTGGTGACGTGGGCCTGGAGCGGCGCGTCCTCGTCGTAGGTCGGGGCCGGGATGTGCTCCAGGATGGTGGAGAAGAACGGCTCCAGGCTGTCGCTGTCGGCCGGGACCGTGCCGTTGTCGGGCTTGGTCAGCGAGGCGATGCCGTCACGGCCGCAGGCGTAGACGATCGGGAACTCGATCTGCTCCTCGTCCGCGTCCAGGTCGAGGAAGAGGTCGTACGTCTCGTTGACGACCTCGTCGATCCGGGAGTCGGGACGGTCCGTCTTGTTGATGCACAGGATGACGGGCAGGCGCTGCTGGAGGGCCTTGCGCAGCACGAACCGGGTCTGCGGCAGCGGGCCCTCGGAGGCGTCCACGAGCAGCACGACACCGTCGACCATCGACAGACCGCGCTCGACCTCGCCGCCGAAGTCGGCGTGGCCGGGGGTGTCGATGATGTTGATCGTGATCGGGTCCCCGCCGTCCTTGGGGTGGTACTTCACCGCCGTGTTCTTGGCGAGGATCGTGATGCCCTTCTCACGCTCCAGGTCGTTCGAGTCCATCATGCGGTCGTCGACGCCCTCGAGCTGGTGGGCGGCGAACGCACCTGCCTGCTTCAGCATGCCGTCGACGATGGTGGTCTTGCCGTGGTCGACGTGGGCGACGATGGCGACGTTGCGGATGTCGTGGCGCGTGGCCATATTGCGACGTACTCCCAGAGTGTGAGGAAGGCCCTCTGTGTACGTCCGTGTGACGCGGGCCCTGCCGGGCTTGACATGCCACGGCCTCACCCCATGTTACGTGGCCCTGAGAGGGTCGGCCTCCCAGGGCCACGCGGGCCTCACTTCGCCGACGGGCTCGGGGAGACCTTGGCCCCCTTCCTCAGGTAGCCCATGTCCTCGAAGACCGGCGTCTGGAAGCCGAACGCTCCGGCGTTGACCAGGCTCTTCCGCACTCCGACCAGCTGCGGCCGCTGATAGAGCGGGATGGATCCGGCGGCCGCCCAGATCCGGGCGTCCGCCTTTCTGATCAGGTCCCGCTCCTCGTCCTCGTCCAGCGTCGCCGCGGCCTCGTCGAAGAGCTGGTCGACCTGGTCGGTGCCGACCCGCGTGTAGTTCTGCTCGACGTTGACCGAGCCGTCGGCCGCGGGCACCGGCTTGGCGTAGATGGGCCGGGCGTCGGTCGCGGGGAAGGCGGAGGCCGGCCAGGAGTACAGGGCGAGGTCGTAGTCGCCGGAGGCGATGTGGTCCTTGAAGTAGCTCTCGTCCGACACCTTGGTGATCGTGGTGCGGATGCCGACCTGCTCCAGCATCGCCGTGATCCGCTGGGCGACGCTGTTCAGGGGCTCGGAGCCGGGCCCGGAGGGCAGGACGAAGTTGAGCGCGAGCGCCTTGCCGTCCTTGGCCAGCGGTCCGGCGGGTGCGGCGGCCGGGGCGGCCGTGCCCTTGGGGGCGTAGGCACCGGCCGCGCCGCCCTGCCTGCCCTCCTGCGCCAGATGCCGGCCGCCGTCCTCGCCGTGCTCGCGGGTGCCCCCGGTGCGCGTCTTGTCGTCGTCGCCCTTGTCGTCGTGACCCTTGTCGTCCTCGCCGACGATGTACTCGCCGTCCTGGCCGCCTTCGGACGTCTCGTCCTTGTCGCCCTTCTTCTCGCTCTCGCCGCCGGCGGCCTTCTGCGCCTTCTTCTCCTCCTTGACCGGACCGCCCGCCACCCAGCCGGCGTCGGTGAGCAGCGCCTGGGCCTCCTTGGTGTCCTGGCCGCCGATGGCGCCGCTGTTGTCGGCGTAGGCGGGCTGCCCGGACAGGGCGAGGTGGCTGCCGACCGGGACGGCGGGCAGGCCCAGCGGGGTGAGGACCAGCTTGGCCAGTTCCTGGCGGTCCAGCGCGCGGGCGACGGCCTGCCGGACCCGTTCGTCGGTGAGGGGCCCGGAGGAGCCGTTCAGGGCGAGCTGGGTGTAGGCGGGCTCCAGGGATTTGCGGACGGTGAAGGAGCGCAGGTCCTGCTGCTGGTCGAGGTAGCGCGCGATGGACTTGCGCAGCTCCTTGCGGCCGGCCTTCACCTCGTCGGAGTCGAAGCCGTGCGCCAGCGCCCAGGAGCGCAGTCTCCTCGCCGAGGTCCTGCCGCTGCCCTGGAGGGGGCTGCCGGTCTTCCCGCCGGCCGCGAGGCTGATCTGCTGGGCCTGGGCGGCATCGACCTCGGCGAGATCGGCCTCGCCGTCGGCCAGCGCGGCGGCCCGCTTGTCGCGGGGTACGGCGTGCAGCACGATCTCGTTGAGCTTGGCGGGCTTGCCCCACCAGCGCGGGTTGCGGGTGAGGACGACGTCCTTCTTCGCGGTGTCGATCCGGTCGACCTTGAAGGGGCCCGCGGTGACGGCCAGCTTGCGCCGGGCGCCGTCGTTGAAGGCGTCCGGGGTGCCCATGACGTCCTTCGGGTACAGCGGGGAGAACAGCGACCGCCAGTCGGCGTAGGGGCGGGAGAAGGTGACCCGGACCTGGAGGTCGTTGGCGCCGCGCTCGATCTTGGCGATGCGGTCGTAGCCGGCGTTGCGTGCGGTCCAGTAGGCGCTGTCCTTGCCGGACAGGGCGCGCCACTGGGCGACGAAGTCGGCGGCGCCGATCTCCCGGCCGTCGCTCCAGACGGCCTGCTGGTTCAGCTTGTACAGCACGACCTGGCGCGGCTCGGTCTCGATGACCTTGGCCGACTCCAGATAGGCCGGGTTCGCCGTCGGGCGACCGTTCGCGTCGAGCCGGAACATCGACGGCAGCACGGCCTGGGCGACGCGCGCGGTGCCCGCGTCGGCGTCGGCCTGGAAGTTGTTCAGGGTCTCCGGTACGGCGTCCACGGCCCATTTCAGGGTGCCGCCGTCGGCGACCTGGTCGCGGGCGGCGAGGGCGATGTCCTGCGGTGCGAGCGGTTTGGTGGCCTCGTCGTCGGAGCCGCAGCCGGCGAGGAGCGGCACCGCGAGGGCGCCCGCGGTGAGGAAGGCGACCGAGCGCATGACCGCGCGCAGGCCGACGCCGTCGTGGGACATCTCTGCTACCTCCGGGAAGCCGCGGGCTTTATGCTCATTTGTGTCGGTATGTGGACCTGATCACTTTTGGCGGTATATGGAGCTGATCAGATCTATGCGGCCACTGAAGTGGAAAGGATCCGGCCACAGCGGGCGACACGGCGACGACGGGCGGTAACCCCACCCGTGCGGCGCAATCATCCGGAGTTCGCATCCGTACGCCTCCGCCAATCGCTGCACACGCCTTCACACCGGCACGTGCGGCGCGCAACACTCCAAGGCGCATGAACGTTGCCGCCCAGGTTCCGCGCCGGATCCATGGAAGTGAGGGGCAAGTCATGACCGTGCACGACGACATCACCTCCGTCCTGCGTTCCCTCGACGATCTGCACCGATCGCTGGGACGCCTGGAGCACCACCTCGGCAGCGGCGGCCTGGAGATGCGCAGGGTCCGGCTGGACGCCGAGCACCTGCGCGAGAGCGTGGCCCTGCTGCGGCAGGCGGCGGCCGCCCCGGACGCCGCCGTCCGGCCCGACCTCGTCACCATCTCCGACACGCCCTACGACATCAGCCTGTGGACGGACTCGGACGACGAGGGCCTGGGCGCCCGCGACCGCCGCGCCCCCTGACACCCGAACCGACCGGAGTCCCCCTTGGCTACTGGTACGGAACCCCAACAGAACAGCGGCGGAGTGCGCTCCCGTACGCGCGCCGCGATCGCCGCCCCGCATCTGCGGACCGACCGCTGGTGGCTGGCGCCCGCCGGCACCGCGGCCGGTCTGCTCGCCTTCGTCGTCTACTCGACCTGGCGGGCCTTCGGGAACGCGCACTACTACGCGGCGCCGTACGTCTCGCCGTTCTACTCGCCCTGCCTGGCGCAGAACTGCCGGCCCATGCACGCCGGGCCGAACGCGGACCTGTTCGGCGGCTGGTGGGGCATCTCACCGGCGATCATCATCCTGATCTTCCCGCTCGGCTTCCGGCTGACCTGCTACTACTACCGCAAGGCGTACTACCGCGGCTTCTGGGCGTCCCCACCCGCCTGCGCGGTGGCCGAGCCGCACCGCACGTACACCGGTGAGACCCGCTTCCCGCTGATCCTGCAGAACGTCCACCGGTACTTCTTCTACGCCGCACTCCTGGTCGCCGGCGTGCTGACCTACGACACGGTGCTGTCCTTCCGGGACACGCACTACCGCTGGGGCCACATGGGTCTGGGCACCCTGGTCTTCCTGGCCAACATCGTGCTGATCTGGGCGTACACGCTCTCCTGCCACTCCTGCCGGCACATCGTCGGCGGCAAGCTCAAGCACTTCTCCCGACACCCCGTGCGCTACCGGGCGTGGCGGTTCGTCGGCCGGCTCAACGCCCGGCACATGCAACTGGCCTGGGCGTCGCTGCTGAGCGTGGCGCTCGCCGACTTCTACGTCTATCTGGTCGCGTCCGGCGTCTTCGACGATCCGCGCTTCTTCTAGAGATTCCAGTGAGGGACTGACTGATGCCCGTGGTGGACCGGCAGGAGTGGGACGTCGTCGTGGTCGGCGCGGGCGGCGCCGGGCTGCGAGCCGCGATCGAGGCGCGCGAGCGGGGCGCCCGTACGGCGGTGATCTGCAAGTCCTTGTTCGGCAAAGCGCACACGGTGATGGCCGAGGGCGGCATCGCGGCGGCCATGGCCAACGCCAACGAGCACGACACCTGGCAGGTCCACTTCCGCGACACCATGCGCGGCGGCAAGTTCCTCAACCAGTGGCGGATGGCCGAGCTGCACGCGCAGGAGGCCCCCGACCGGGTGTGGGAGCTGGAGACCTGGGGCGCGCTGTTCGACCGTACGAAGGACGGCCGGATCTCCCAGCGGAACTTCGGCGGCCACGAGTACCCGCGGCTCGCGCACGTCGGCGACCGCACGGGCCTGGAGCTGATCCGCACCCTTCAGCAGAAGATCGTCTCGCTCCAGCAGGAGGACCTGGCGGAGACCGGGGAGTACGAGTCGCGGCTGAAGGTCTTCCAGGAGTGCACCGTCACCAGGATCCTCAAGGACGGCCGGCGCGTGTCGGGGGTCTTCGCCTACGACCGTGAGACCGGCCGCTTCTTCGTCCTGGAGGCCCCGTCGGTGGTCGTCGCGACCGGCGGCATCGGCAAGTCGTTCAAGGTCACCTCGAACTCCTGGGAGTACACCGGTGACGGTCACGCCCTCGCGCTGCTGGCCGGGGCGCCGCTGCTGAACATGGAGTTCGTGCAGTTCCACCCGACGGGCATGGTCTGGCCGCCGTCGGTGAAGGGCATCCTCGTCACCGAGTCGGTGCGCGGGGACGGCGGGGTGCTCCGGAACTCCGCCGGCGAGCGGTTCATGTTCGACTACATCCCGGACGTGTTCAAGGACAAGTACGCCGAGTCGGAGGAGGAGGCCGACCGGTGGTACGAGAACCCCGACGACAACCGCCGTCCCCCGGAGCTGCTCCCGCGCGACGAGGTGGCCCGCGCGATCAACGCCGAGGTGAAGGCGGGCCGCGGCTCCCCGCACGGAGGCGTCTTCCTGGACGTCTCGACCCGGATGCCGACGGAGGTCATCCGGCGCCGGCTGCCCTCGATGTACCACCAGTTCAAGGAACTCGCCGACGTCGACATCACGGCGGAGGCGATGGAGGTCGGCCCGACCTGCCACTACGTCATGGGCGGTATCGCCGTCGAGTCGGACACGGCCGCCGCGCGCGGGGTGCCGGGGCTGTTCGCGGCCGGTGAGGTGGCCGGCGGTATGCACGGCTCCAACCGCCTGGGCGGCAACTCCCTGTCGGACCTGCTGGTCTTCGGACGGCGAGCGGGCTGGCACGCGGCCGAGTACGCGCGGGGGCCGGCCCAGCCGCGGCCGCGGGTGGACGAGGCGCAGGTCAACACGGCCGCCGCGGAGGCCCTGCGGCCCTTCTCCGCCGAGACGGAGGGCGAGGGCGGCCCGCCGGAGAACCCCTACACCCTGCACCAGGAACTCCAGCAGACCATGAACGACCTGGTCGGCATCATCCGCCGCGAGGGCGAGATGGAACAGGCCCTGCACAAGCTCGCCGAGCTGCGGACGCGGGCGCGGCGGGCCGGCGTCGAGGGGCACCGCCAGTTCAACCCCGGCTGGCACCTCGCCCTGGACCTCAGGAACATGCTGCTGGTCAGCGAGTGCGTGGCGCGGGCCGCGCTGGAGCGCACCGAGTCGCGCGGCGGGCACACCCGCGAGGACCACCCGGCGATGGACCGCGCCTGGCGCAACGTGAACCTGATCTGCGCCCTGGCCGACCCCACCGGCGCGCTCGCGGCGGCCTCCCCCGCCCACGGCCAGATCCGGCTGACCCGTGAGCACACCGATCCCGTCCGCCCCGACCTGCTCGCCCTCTTCGAGAAGGAGGAGCTGGTCAAGTACCTCGCCGAAGAGGAGCTGTACGAATGAGCAGCTACGAGGCCCGCTTCAAGGTGTGGCGGGGCGATGTCGAGGGCGGTGGCCTGACCGACTACGCGGTCGAGGCGAACGACGGCGAGGTGGTGCTCGACATCATCCACCGGCTCCAGGCCACCCAGGCGCCCGATCTCGCCGTGCGCTGGAACTGCAAGGCCGGCAAGTGCGGTTCGTGCTCGGCGGAGATCAACGGCCGGCCGCGGCTGATGTGCATGACCCGCATGTCGGTGTTCGACCGCGACGAGACCATCACCGTCACACCACTGCGCGCGTTCCCGGTGATCCGGGACCTGGTGACGGACGTCGGATTCAACTACCAGAAGGCCAGGGAGGTTCCGGCGTTCGTGCCGCCCGCCGGGCTCGGCCCCGGCGAGTACCGGATGACGCAGGAGGACGTGGACCGCTCGCAGGAGTTCCGCAAGTGCATCGAGTGCTTCCTGTGCCAGGACACCTGTCATGTGGTCCGCGACCACGAGGAGAACAAGCCGGCGTTCGCGGGCCCGCGCTTCCTGATGCGCGTCGCGGAACTGGACATGCACCCGCTGGACGCGGCCGCCGAGAGGGGCCTGGACCGGGGGCGCACCGCCCAGGACGAGCACGGCCTCGGCTACTGCAACATCACCAAGTGCTGTACGGAGGTCTGCCCCGAAGGCATCAAGATCACGGACAACGCCCTGATCCCCCTGAAGGAGCGGGCCGTCGACCGCAAGTACGACCCGCTCGTGTGGCTGGGCACCAAGATCGGAAGGCGGTCCTCCTAGAGGCCCAGGGCTTGGCATCGCGCCGGTGTCGCCGGGGTGCCGCCCCGCCCGGTCCTCCCGGTACGCCCGCCAGTCCGCCCGTCGCGAAGTCCCCACTCCCGTGCCCACCCGGCCGCCGCCCGGCCGGGTGTCCGCGGTGCCGGTGGTCGCGGGAACCGGCGGGCCGGCACCGTCGGCTCCCGGCGTCCCGATCGCCCTTCCGTCGTCCATCCCGTCTCTCAGTCCGTCTCGTCCCCCACCCGTATCCACCCCACTCGCGGAGCCGCCTACCTGCCCATACGCTCCGAAACGTGACGACCTCCCCGATCCGGGGCCGCCCCCGGCACGCCAAGGCGCAGATACGGATGCGGCTGACGCATGCCGTGCTGGGTGCCGCGGTCGGCGCCGGGTGGCTGGTGTTGCCGGTGACCACGGTGGCCGCTCAGGCTCCGGTTCCCGGGAGCCCCGCCGGGCCCACCGCGAGCGCCGCCGCGCCGCAGCAGGACGAGACGTCGGCCGCCGACCTCGTACTGCCCCTGGCCGTGGGCGGCGCCGCGGTCGTACTGGCCGGATACGGCTATCTGCGGCGTACCCGGCGCGCCCGCTCCCGGACGACACCGGGGATCGTCTCCGCCGCCCCGCCCACACCCGCGCCGGCCGAGTCCGAACGCCAGGCACGCGCCGCCCTGGTGCTGGCCGACGACTGCGTGCGCACCAGCCGGGAGGAACTGGGCTTCGTCCGGGAGCGGTTCGGCGAGGAGGAGGCCGAGCCGTTCACGCACGCGCTGCGGGCCGCCGAGACCGAGCTGTCGGCCGCGTTCGCGATCTGGCGGCGCTACGAGGAGGGGGTGCCGGGGGAACCGGACGCGCGGCGGCAGGCGCTGGTGGGGGTGATCGGGCGGTGCGCGGAGGCGGGCCGGCGACTGGACGCCGAGGCCGCGGCCCTGGACCGGTCGCGTGGGCTGGAAGAGGGGGTGGGCGGTGCGCTGGAGGTCGCCGAGGGCCGGTTCCGGGAGCTGACGGCGCGGACGGCGACCGCCGGGAACACCCTCACGACACTGCGCGAGCGGTACCCGCCCACGGCCGCCGCACCCGTCATCGGGTACGTCGAACAGGCCAAGGACCGGCTGCTGTTCGCCACCACCCACCTCAACCGGAGCCGCCAGGCCGACGACCGCGGTGACCGGGAGCGGGCGGCGGCCCATCTGCGCGCCGCCGAGGGCGCCATCGCCCAGTCCGGCATCCTCGTGGACGCGGTGGAACGGCTCGCCTCCCGGCTGGGCGGCGCCGCCCGTCTGGTACCACCCGCGCTGACCGACGCCGAGGCGAGACTCGCGCTGGCACGCAAGGGCGAGGGGACACCGGGGGCCGGCGCGCCCGAGGTCCGGCTCGCCCACGCGGACGCCGTGCTGGCGGGCGTACGGGCCGAGTCGACCGCGGGGCCGTACGACCCGCTGGACGCCCTGCGCCGGATCACGCGCGCCCTGGCACGGCTGGGGGCGGGGCGGTCGGGGGTGCTGAACACCGCCGCGCTGCTGGTGGCCCGCGGTTCCGTCGCCGGGGCGCAGGCCTATGTGACGGTGCACCGGGGCGCGGTGGGCCCACAGGCGCGGGCCCGTCTGGCGCAGGCGGTGCGCTCGCTCGCGGCCCAGGACGCCGAGGAGGCCGACACACAGTCCGGTCAGGCGCGTGAACTGGCGGAACGGGATGTGCGGGGGCACGGCGACCCGTACGCCGGCGGCGACGGCGAGGCGGCCGGTCTGGTCGGTGCGATCCTCGGCGGGATCCTCCTGGCCGAGGACCCGGACGGCGGCCCCCCGGCGAGCTTCGGCGGCCCCCGGACCCGTGGCAGGCGCCGCTTCCCACGGACCGCCTAGCCGAGGACACCGCTTCCCTGGAACCCCTGACTCCCTCGGGCGGCGCGACGGACGAAGGGAGCATCAAAGGGTCAGAAGAGGCTCAGGAGGGCCTCGGCCGGGTCGGTGAGGCCGTTCTCCGCGCCGGGCAACGGGAGTTCGAACCACACGGTCTTGCCGCGAGGTGTCCGCCGCGAGCCCCACGCCGCGCTCAGCAGGCCGACCAGTTGCAGGCCCCGGCCCCCCTCGTCCGTGTCGCGGGCCCGCCGCCGCCGGGGCTGGACCAGCCCCGAGTCCCACACCTCGCACACCAGTGTCCGGTCCAGCAGCAGCCGGAGCCGGATCTCTCCCTCGCCGTAGCGCAGCGCGTTCGTCACCAGCTCGCTCACCAGCAGCTCGGTGGTGTCGACCAGCGGCTCCAGATCCCAGCCGAGCAGCCGGGTGCGAGCGTACTCCCGGGCCTTGCCCACGCTGCGCGGCTCGCGCGGCAGCGTCCAGTCGCCGACGGAGTCCGCGGGCAGTCCCTGGACGCGAGCCATCAGCAGGGCGATGTCGTCCTCGCCGTGATGGGTGTCGAGCGTGCTGAGGACGTGGTCGCAGACGTCCTCCAGGGGGCGGGAGGGATCCGTGAGCGCGCCCACGAAGGCCTGCAGCCCCTCGTCCAGCGGGTGGTGGCGGGACTCGACCAGTCCATCCGTGTAGAGCGCGAGCAGCGCTCCCTCGGGCAGTTCGACCTCCACCTCCTCGAACGGCTCGCCGCCGACGCCGAGCGGCATGCCGGGCGGCACGTCCAGCATCAGGGCGGCCTCGCCGGGCTCGACCAGGACCGGCGGCAGATGGCCCGCGTTGGCGAACGTGCAGCGCCTGGTCACGGAGTCGTAGACGGCGTATACGCACGTCGCCAGGTACACCTCGGAGAGGTCGGCGTCGCGGGGCTGGCGGGCCGTACGGGTGGCCTGCTGGACGCCGCCGGGGGTGCCCAGTCCGCGGGCGATCTCGTCCAACGCCGAGAGGACCTCGGCCGGTTCGAGGTCCAGCAGGGCCAGTGTGCGCACCGCCGTGCGGAGTTCGCCCATGGCGACGGCAGCGCGCAGGCCCCGGCCCATCACGTCGCCGACCACCAACGCCGTACGGTGTCCGGGCAGTTCGATGACGTCGAACCAGTCGCCGCCGACCTCGGTCGCCGCGTTGCCGGGCAGGTAGCGGCAGGCGATGTCCAGCCCGGAGGCCTCCGGGTCGCCGGGTGGGAGCAGGGACCGTTGCAGTATCAGCGCCCGCTCGTGCTCGCGGCGGTACAGGCGGGCGTTGTCGATACAGACCGCGGCGCGCGCGGCCAGCTCCACGGCGAGTTCCCGGTCGCGGTCGCCGAAGGGCTCGCTGCCCTTGGTCCGCGCGAACTGGGCGAGGCCCACGACCGTGTCGTGCGCGACCATCGGCACGGCCAGCGTGGACTGCACGAGACCGCCCTCCTCCGCGGGCACGGCCTGCGGGCGGGCGGTGCGCAACGCGTCGGCGCAGGGCGAGGTGAAGGAGAAGTGGTGGACCGCGCCGAGCGCGACCGGTTCGCCGGAGCCGCCGAAGGGCGCGTCGGAGACGGCACTGGCGAAGGCGACGCGGCGCAGTTCGGCGCTGCCGTCCGCGAGGCCGGGCGGGGCCTCGTCACCGGCCAGCAGTCCTTGGTAGAGGTCGACGGTGGCCAGGTCGCAGAAGCCGGGGACGACCACGTCGAGGAGTTCGCGGGCCGTGGTCTCCAGGTCCAGGGAGTTGCCTATGCGGGCGCCGGCCTCGTTGAGCAGGGCCAGGTTGCGGCGGGCGGCGGCGGCCTCGCGCGCGGCGGCCCGGCGGCTGGTGATGTCGGTACCGAGCCAGGCGACCCCGATGGGCCGGCCGGTGCCGCTGTGCACCCGGTAGAGGTTGACCGACCAGTGCCGGCGTTCCTCGGAGCCGGGGATGAATCCGGTGACGTGCATGTCGGTGATGGACTCGCCGGTCTCCAGCACCCGCCGCAGGGTGGCCGAAACCCGCTCGGACTCGCCCCGCGGCAGATAGTCGTGGACTTCGCGGCCCCGGTGGTCGTCCGGGGTTCCGCCGAAGACGGAGGCGAACCGTTCGTTGGCCCGACGGACCCTCAGATCCGCGTCGATCAACAGGAATCCGAAAGGCGATTGGCCGAAAATCGCCTGCGAGGCGGCCAGATCCGTCTCCATGCTGCGCAGGGTGCGGACGTCCACGACGATGCAGACGGCGGCCTTGTCGCCCTCGGCGGTCCGGGTGGGCATGACGTAGACCTCGGCGAGGCCCTCCTCGCCCCGCGCGCCGTCCGGCCCGTCCGGCATCCGGAAGGGAATCACCCCGGTCCATTCGCGTCCGTCGAGGATCTCGGCCATCTTGCGCTGGCCGCGTGCCCGCAGGTCGGGGTCGACGAAGGCTTCTATGGGGTCCATGCCGACGGCGCGGGCGGCGGGGATGCCGAACAGCTGCTCGGCGCGCAGGCTCCACTGGTCGACGAGTCCGCCGGGGCTGATGGAGAAGGAGGCGACCTTGATGTAGTCGTAGATCGAACCGGGCGGACTGCTCTGCCACATGGCGTCGCCGGGTGCCGCGGCTGAATCCGCGTCCCGCCTCCTAGCGCCGTCCGACGGGTCCTCGGACTCCGTGGCCTTCGCTGGTATCTCGCTCACGCGAACCGTCCCCTCCAGCTCACCGCGTCCGGCACCGGTCACCGGAGGCGGCTGCCCGCAGTATCCAGCACTACGGTGCCGCACGACACGGTGTTCACGATCACAGCTCGGTCCAGGTGTTTTTCGGACCGGTCCGTGACAACACTTCCACTCTTCTAACCAGGGAACACGCCCGCGAACCCCCCACCCGGGGTCCGGTCGCCGCACCGGCGCGCGTGATGGACGGTACGGGCGCGGTCGTACACCCCCCGTGCGACCGCCGCGGTGGACGCGCGCCTCACCCGGGCACGGCCAGTTCGAACCAAACGGTCTTTCCGCTCACCCCGGGGCGGGTGCCCCAGCGGCGCGAGGAACCGGCGACCAGTTGCAGTCCGCGGCCGCTCTCGTCCTCGGGCCGGGCGACGCGTTCGCGCGGCGGGTCCGGCAGCGGGTCGGAGACCTCCACCAGCAGCGCGTCATCGCTGCCGGCGGGGCGGACCAGCCGTACGCCGATGGGTCCGGTGGCATGCCGCATCGAGTTGGTCACCAGCTCGCTGACCAGCAACGCGGTCAGGTCGGCCAGGCAGTCGAGGTTCCAGCCGTGCAACTGGCCGCGTACCGCGGCCCGGGCGGTGCGTACAGCGCCCGGTTCCGCGGGAAAGGACCACTCGGCGCAGTCGCCATCGGTGTCGATCACGCCGATCACTTCCCAGGCCAGCGAGCCCACCCATGTCCGGTTTCGTGGGGTTAATGGGCACATACCCGATATCCAGCGGGCAGTACCGCGCCGAAGGTCGCACTGTGGCACGAACGGCGTACGAGCCCCTCCGCACGCCGGACACGAGCGCCGGCCATGGGGACTCGGGCGCCGGGGTGGACAGCGGCGGCGCCGGCACAGCGCCGGGGCGGGCAGCACCCACACGAGCGCCCGGCCGGATGTCAGAAGAGCGGCGAGGCCTCGATCTGCCGGACCGCCGCCACGTCCTGTTCCAGCCACGGCACGGCCCAGAGCTCGGCGGGGGTCAGCCAGCGCAGTTCGTCGTGGTCCTGGAGGGGTTCCGGGGCAGGGGAGCCGGGGAGCAGACGGGCGGTCCACACCCGCAGGACGTACGGCGCCCGCAGCGGCCACTCCCCCGCCACGCGCGCGACCGGCTCGGCGTCGATGCCGAGTTCCTCCCGCAGTTCGCGCACCAGGGCGTCCTCGGGCCGCTCGCCCGCCTCGACCTTGCCGCCGGGCAGTTCCCAGCGCCCGGCCAGTTCGGCGGGCGCGCTGCGCCGCGCGGCGAGCAGCCGACCGCCGTCGAGTAGGGCGGCACCGACCACCAGGATCCGCTCCGCCTCGGGCGTGTTGGGTGTCTCGGTCGTCTCGGGCGTCATGAGGCGGAGCCTAGTCGGGCGCGGGGCGGCTCAGTTGCGGGCGACGTCCCCGCTGTGGCCGATGCGTTCGACCCAGTAGAGCTGCTTGTGGCCCCGGCCTTCGAGACTGTCGGCCATCTTCTGGGCCTCGGCCCGGGTCGCGTACCGGCCGACGCGGTAGCGATTGCCGTTGTCGTCCTGCCGTATGACGATCCAGGGCAGGGAGACCGTGCCCTCACTCATGGGGCCCACCGACCCCGTCGCACCTTCGCGCACCGCCCCACCCTCCCCCACATCCGGCTGCGCTCGCGCGAGGGGACCCCGACCCCGTCCCGGGCCTCCGCCGCGCCCCGCCTAAGGAAACCGCAATCCGCATATGCCCGAGCGTACGCCCAACCTTCACGCACCGAATACGGCTTTTCACAAAGAGGTACGCAACCAGCCAGAACGACGGGGGCGCACGGGACCGAACGCGCCGTCGCGCGGGACCCCGTCCAGGGTCGGAGACCTGACGGCGAAAACGGACACCACCTGCGAAGACGGCCGGATCGCAGCGGCCGGTCGGGCCCCGCTCGCGGCCCGAAGACCACGGCGGCCGCCGGGTGGGCGCGCCAGGGTGTGCGCTACCTCACTCGGGGGGCGCGCGAAACCCGGCCGCCCCGCCCGGACCCGGGCCCGGGCACCCTGGGGTGTGGCGGAAGGTCACCTCACTTGACGGCCAGGTGGTACGCGACCCGGTAGCGGTCCGCGGGGATCACCACGTCGGCGGTCTCCACCGGCCGGCCGGAGGCGTAGTAGGTGCGCTGGATGACCAGGACGACATGACCGGGGACGCCACCGAGCACGCTCAGTTCCTCGGCGAGGCCGGGGCGGGCGCCGACCTCCTCGGTGACGTTGTCCACGATGACGTCGATGGCCCTCATGCGCTCGACCACGCCCATGCCGCCGAGCGGACCCTCCTCGGGCAACATCACGGGGGTGCGGCCGGTGAGGGCGAGCGGCTCCCAGGAGGTGGAGATCATCATGGGCTCGCCGCCCTCCCGGTACAGGTACCGGGTACGCATGACCCGGTCACCGGCCTGGATGGCGAGGCGCTCGGCGAGGGCGGTCCCGGCCTCGGCCTGCTCGGTGCTGGACTCCCAGGTGCCGCGCGCCGACGCGTCGGCCTGCTCCTGCCGGAACGGCGTCGCGCCTCCGGCCGGCCGGTATCCCGAGCGGGACACCCGCCGGGGCACGGGGCGTTCGCGCACGTAGGTGCCCGAGCCGGAGCGACCCTCGACCAGCCCCTCGGCCATCAGCACCTTGCGGGCCTCCAGCGCGACCGTGTCCGAGACGCCGTACTCCTCGCGGATGCGGGCCTGGGAGGGGAGCCGGGTGTGGGGCGGCAGCGAACCGTCGACGATCTTCTTGCGGAGATCACCCGCGACACGCAGGTACGCCGGTTGCTCACCGAAAGTCACTGGCCGCTCCCATCAGGTTGTACAGACAGCAACAGACTGGCAACCGTGGGTTGTGCCATGCAAGCAAAGGCCAGAGAATCACTCGATGTGATGACATGGGGGCCGGGAGCCCTTTACGCAGGCACTTTCTCTCCCGTATAGGTGCTCACCCCGGACGAGCCTCACACCTGAACGCGGGCCTGAGCTTCGCGCCTGCGTGAACGAGGGAGGGGCGGTCGTGTCCATCGCGTTGCCCCACCCATCGCCGTCCAGCGAGACCTGAGTTGTGTACACATGGGACACTCGGTACCCTTGGGGGCATGACCCAGCCGCTGCCCATAGAGTCCATCCGCGATGTGCGCGCCCATCTGGCGGAGGTCGTGGAGCGCGCGGACCGCGATGACGTGCCCACGGTGATCACGCGCCGGGGCAAGGAAGTGGCCGCCGTGGTCTCCATCGAGACACTGCGCAAGTACCAGGAGTGGGAAGAGCGCGAGATCAACCGGATCATCGACGAACGCATGGCCAACCCCGCACCCGGCATCCCGATCGAGGAGATCATGAGGGAGACGCTGGCACGCGGTGAGTGAGTACCGAACCGTCTTCCGCCCAGAGGCGCAGGCCGAGCTTCGGAAGATCCCCCGCGACATGGCCCTGCGCATCCTGGCCAAACTGACCGAGCTGGAGACCGACCCCCTCGGCTTCAACACCACTGCACTCGTGTCACAGCCGGAACGACGTCGCCTCCGCGTCGGCGACTACCGCGTCGTCTACACGATCGACAACGGCGAGCTAGTCATCTGGGTCGTGCACGTGGGACACCGGTCCACCGTCTACGAGACATGATTGCCGCTGACCCCGCGTCAGAATATCCAGCACGGTGACAGCGAAGGGGTCGGACTCGACAGAGTCCGACCCCTTCTGACCTGCATGGTTGCCGCGTCAGCGACGTGGGTTATTTCATCCGGTCACACGTTGAACCGGAACTTTCAACGAGGGCCATACTGCCCAGTGATCCCAAGGGTTCCGCCCCCTCTCAGGCCGCCAAGTCACCACCGAATCACCACCGTCCAGAGAACTGCCACTCAGGCAGCCACAGCCAAGGAAACCGGCGAACTAGGGCGAAGTGCACTCTGGATCACGTCCCGGCATCGGTCCCAAGCCTCAGGGACGATGTGACCGTACGTGTTCGCGGTGACGTTGATCGACTTGTGCCCGAGCCACCGGGAGACCTCCAAGAGGCTTACGCCGTTCGCCAGAGCCGTCGAGGCGAAGAAGTGCCTCAGTGAGTGCGGGGTGAACCGTGCCTGTCCCCGCCCGTCCACCAGGCCGGCCGCCTTGCACGCCTTCTTGAAGTGATAGCCGTAGGTCGAAGCCGTGGGCATCGTGCCCTTGCCCCGCTCACGGGGCGAGAAGAGCACTTCCAGGCCGTCTACCTCGACCGTCCCCCACCGCTCCAGGTGAGCATTGATCTCCTCGTCCAGGAAGGGGGCCGTGGGTACGTCCCGGTACTCCTCGACGGTGCGGTGCTTCAGAGGCACCAGCCGAGTCACGCAGTCCCCGCGGTTGGCCTTGGCGCTGACCTGGCGACGCAGCCGCAGGAAGCCGTCACGCTGACAGTCCATGGAGAAGCCCAAGGTCTCACTGATCCGGAGCCCGGCACCGGCCATCAACCAAACAGTGAGCCGGTACTGAGGCGAGATCGCATCTGCCAGAGCGTTCACCTCGGCCAGGGTCGGGATCTCGTCCTGGTCTACTGCGAGCGTCCCTGTCTTGAGCTGGGGCACGTCATCGCACGGATTGAACGGGATACGTCGCTCCTTCACGGCCGCCGACATCATGGAGCGCAGGACGTTCATGCGGTCGTTGACCGTGGCAGCAGCAAGGCCACCCCTCACCATCTCGGCCTGAAGCGTCTTGACATCTGCGGCAGTGAGACCGGCTATCGTCTTCCGCCCAAGGTTCGGCACCAAATGGTTCGTAATGAAGCCCTGATAGTTCCGACGAGTTGATTCGTGAACGATGTGGCGAGAAAGCCATTCCTCAGCCCAGACACGGACAGGAAGCTTCCCGCGGTCCGGGTCGACGTATACGCCCTGGTTCTTGTCACTTTCCGTCTGGGCCGCGAATATCTCGGCCTCGCGCTTTAGCTTGAACGAGCGTTCCCGCTTCCTTCCCTGCCTACCTCCGGGCTCTCGATAGGAGACAGTCCAGGAGTGACCGCATCGCGTCTTCTCACACGGGAAATCTTTGCTCTGTTTATCGGTCTTGCACTTCTGGAAGATGCTCGCCACGCGCGTTGTTCTCCTCTGCCCTAACGAACGCCCGGAGGGTGTTCCTTCGACTGAACCAACTCCTACACCACAAAGACCATGCCGCACAATGGGCTTTCACTACTGGTTCTCGTGTTGCTCCAACCAGTGCTCAACGTCCCGAACACGGAATCTCAGATGGCGGCCGACACGAACATGGGGGATGCCCCAGGCCCGGTACTGCGCATACAACGTCTTCTTAGATATTGCCAGGTACTCCGCCATCTCATTCGGACTCATGAGACGGTTAGATCCTCCAGCCGACATATTTTCTCTCCGATCTATTCGACGTGTTGCCACGTTTTACCCGTCAATGCCAGGTGCATCGCGGTCGGCGTCACTCCGAAGTCCTCGGCCAGAGCAGATGCACCCACCCCAGGATCACCAGACACATAAACGCGGCGACAGAAACGAACGATGCTCTCAGTCAGCTTGGCGTTCGGGTGATCCTCACCGCGGACACATCCATGCAGATAAAAGGCAGACATGACCTCTGGAGACACGTATTCGAGGTTCACCAGCCGGTTGTCGCCGTTGTCCTTGTTCAGGTGAAGGACAAGTTCCTCACCCTCGGGCGGCTCCCCCACAAAGGCAAGCATCACGAGACGATGCACGAGCTGGCGCACGTACTTCCCGTCTCTCCGTAGCGACACATAGCGCAGGCCGTTCTTGTGTGGCTGGTCCCGAAGCATCGTCGGCTCTGTGGCACGCCCAGGCCGGCCACGAACTTTCCAGGACCGGACGCGCCCAACAGAGCTGACGTCATACCACCCATCAAAGCCGGGAATCGGCTTCCACTCCTCCATCACAGGGCCCCCATTTCACGCTGAACGGCACGGCGCTTATGCCAGGCCGACGAGCACGGATGGCAGCGGACAGAGAGGCCGTCAGGCTGCACGATGTTCCGAGGGAAGGAACTGATCGGCTTCTCCTCACCGCAGTCCTCACATGACTTGCTTTCGGGCCGCGGGTCCGAGGGGCGACCGAATAGCTCAAGCCAGTGTTCCGGACAGTACCGAGCGGCAGAACGAGGGGCAGTAATCACCCCAGGGGAAGTGCATTCGTAAGACCAGCAAGGATTCTGCATCGTTTTCACTCCAAATGAGCGAGGGGCCCTGGTGGCTTAATCCAGGGCCCCTCTTCCATACCCGTGAGGTAGCGGGCGGTCTATTGGTTTGCGGGAATCACATTCCCCATCAAAGGTTTATCCAGTCAGCGAAGTCGAAGTTCTCCAGAGCATCCTTAGCCGACTTGGACCACTCCGAATAGGGTCGCTGAGTGATCGTCGGATGCCCCTCAGCCGTCCTGATCTCCTGCGAGACGGTGACTCGACCAAGCTCAATGTCCTCATTGAGGAAACTCTGACAGAGATCATTCCTGACCCGCACGTGGGCGGCAGGAATCAGCTCAAGAATCTGGGAACGCAGGTATTCAAGGCGAGCCCAACCGTGGAGCTGCATTGCCTTGGCATCGAACGTAGGCACCTGGGGCAGCTTCCGGTCAACCATGGTTGTGATCTGAAGCGCCTGAATCGACTCCTCGGTCAGCGTGCCGCCGCTGGTCTGCCACGCCTGCGCAGGGTGCAGGTGCGTACGGCCCTGGTTGGCCGAGCCGACAAAGGCATTCTGGGCTGTATCACTGCCTCGTGTGACCGAGAAGAGAGCAGCCTTCACTGCCTTCCCCAGCTCCGCGTCGGCGGCCCGCAGAGCAGCCTGAGCCTTGAGGTACTTCTCCTTGGCAGCGTCCGCGGCAGGAACGGCAGTCTCCGCCCACTGGGGAAGCTCAGCCGGCCAGGCATCCTCAATCGCCTTACGAGCGTCCCGGATTAGCTCGTCATGCAGCTTGAGAGTCGCCCGATACCTGGCGACCGTGGCCTCAGCGTCCCTCACCAGCTTCGAGTGATCACCCAGAGGCTTACCCGACGCAATATCAAGCTTGTCCTTCGCATGTTTCTTCACCTTGGCCTCTGTGATCACCTTAGGGGTGATCTGGACGGGGCCTTCCTCCGTCCACTGAAGAGCGTGGCAGTCCTTGTTGTCCGCCACAAAGGCATCCCGGGCGGCCTGCGCCTCGTCGTACTTCTTCAGCAGCTTCGCAAAATCACTGGAGGGCTCGAAATTGTCCCGAATGAATTCGAGTCGTTCATCAGTCAGCTTCATATCAGAGACCCTTCATAAAACCGTCAAGGAGCCCGTCCTTACGGGCCTGCATGATTTCCTGGTGGGACATGTTCCGGAGATCGGCCCGGGAGAGCTGGTTAGCGCCGGGAGCACCCTGCCGACCAAGGCCGATGTTCTGTGCGTACAGTGCGTTCTCTTGGACAGGAGAAGGAGCCTCCGCGGCTCGCTCAACCTCACGGGCCGACGCCTGCCAATACTCCTCATGGAGCTTCATCAGCCGCTCAGCGTCCTTGTCCTGTTCGAAGCCCTGCCAGTTCGTAATTGCTGCCATCAGTTGACCTCCTCACTGAGACCAAGAGCGTTGACCATGCTTTCGAAATTCTCTGCCGACGGGGTTCGGCGGCCCTGCTCGTACTTCTCGATGGTGCTCGCACTCAGCCCGGCCTCCTGGGCGAGGCGGACCTGAGACCAGCCCCGGGCTTGCCGCGCCTTTCGAAACCGATCCGGGTCATAAGTCATCGGATCCCCTCCCAGGGATGTAGGTGGTGTAGGTGTGATGGGTCACAGACAAAAAGAGAAAGCCCCCTCACCGAGGGGGCAAACTCTGACTAACTCACAGCTCAACAAAGAAGAGTTCTAAACTCTCCTTCTACTACTTATGTCGGTGTCACTGGGCCCAGGTTCGGGACAGGTAAGAGTCGTGAGGTGTGTCACAGACTCAGACACCCAAGAGAGAAGCTCAAACTCTTCTTCTAACTAGTACGTCGGTGAGGATTCCTCGGGACTACCACATCAGGCAGAGGAAGTGCGACACAGATCACAGAGACGCACAAGCCACACCTAGAAGAGAAGTTCAACTCCCTACACACTGATGTAGGTGTCAATGGCGTGGATCTGGGGTCACCCCAATGGGGATTGAGGCGGAGATCACAGAGGCCAGGGCGAGTAGGAGCCCACAGGGAAGCAGAGGCCCTGTACGGCCTTCTGTGGAGCCAGAAGCATCCTCCTGGAGCCCCTGGTGCTCTTGCGCCATCAAAGCGACTCTTAGCGGCTCTAGGAGCGACTTGTGGGCGCTCATTGAACAAAGGACACCAGGGAGACTCTGCTAGGCCCGCACAGAGCCGTATAGAGGCTCTGGCGAGGCGGGACAATCTCTAGTCGAGACATGAGGTCTCTCCACTCGACTAAGTCTCGTGTCTCCTGCCAGAGCACTAAGGCTCTGGCTAGTTCGACTTGTTCCCTCTCTCCGTTCGGTCTCTGCCTGGGCCGTGTGAGATCCCTGAAGATCGAACACAGTCAGATTGGGGGTCATCCTGACCCCCCTATTACTACTTACTTATTTTTGTATGTTTAGAAACGTATGTTTGGAGGGTTGCCCTGACCCCCCATAAGGGGGGTGGTCAGGACCCCCCACCCTGGAGCCAAGCCCTCTTGACACCAATGTGACGGATCTTGGTTCCGTCCTTCTTGCCCTTGGGAGCGGGCATCGAGCCGTTCTCCCTGACCCAGCCTTCCTTGGTGAGTCGACTCAGACGCTTCCGGAAGTTGGCCTTCTCCACGTTGGCTTCGTTGGCCAAGGTCTCATTGGAAGCCGTGCATCCGTAGCTGTTCACCCCGCAGTGCCGGGCCACCACACCAAGGACAACCTTGTCAGTAGCGTTCAGGCTCGACCGGAAGACAAGACCCATGTAGTCCCAGTTCCTGTCTGTCATGTCGACCCAGTCAAGGTCATTGATCAGGACTAGGCCGTTCCGTCCAACGGCTCCGGATTGCTGGGGAGCTGGGGCCTGGGCCTGCGTGAGGCCGGACCCGTCCTCGTTGGCCGGCTCGGGTCTCTTCCGGGCCTCCGCGGCCTCGCTGGCCTCTTCCTGGCGCCGCTTCTCCTCTTCCTCGTTGAATATCTCCCAGGCCGGCCGTCCGTCGAACGGGTCTAGGTAGGTAGCCCTCCGTGCGGGCTCAATCTCAGTTGCCATAGGTCATCTCCTCTTCGTAGACCCGCTCCAGGCGGGCATCTATCTCGTTCTGCTCAGCCAGGACTCCCAGGCCCGCCTCAAGGCCCTCCACGGCCAGCTCTGCCATGCGCCCCGCGATGAGGTCCCGGCCTTCCTCGTAGGTGGTCCCGCAGACCTTGTGCAGAAGCCAGATGGCGCACTCGGGCTTCATGCCGCCGTGCCATACGGCCTCCCCCAGGCCGCTCAGCAGTGCGACTCTCTCGGCCTTGGTCATGGTCTTACTCCTCCCCATTTGGGGCTCTCTTTTGGGCCATCCTCGGCCCTAATTTGAAGATACATGCACCGACTGACAACGCCCACTCCGTTACCTGGCCGCGATGCCTTCTAGAGCATCGTCTAGCTCCGTAGCCAGAACGCCACGGTGGATAGATTTGCTTCGCTTGATGACCCTCACGACAAACATCAAGCACTGTCGGTGTCAAAACGGATTTTGCCCCTGAGAACCGTCAAAAATGAGACCCAGATCACTCTCTAGGGCTCTTTTATCACGGCAAACGTGCAGGTCAGAGCCCTGCAAGGGCACTGCGAGGGTGCTTTTCCGTGGGTTATTCGATAAAACCCCGAATATTTGAAACCCGTACACGATGAAAGGACAGCACCCCCGGTGGGTCCTTTTCAAATGAATTCAAGCATTACCCTCAGTTGTATCATACATTTAATTCGAATTGAGTTTATTTTCTGTTATCGTTTCGAAATCTGAGCGTGATCGTCTCGGGATAGGTTTTCTTTGAATGGATGAGAGAATAGAGACGTAGGCAGACGTCAGGTGACGGGCCGATATCGGTCGACTCTCAAGGCAAAGGAAGCGGGCAAATGCGCAAGACGGTTGTGATTGAGGTCGAGAAGACGTACTGCGATGCCTGCGTGCGTAAGGGTGTGGAGGCGGAGGCCACAGAGGTTCTGACTCTGGCCACCTCTGTTGAGGACGCACAGGACCGTGCATGGGACCTTTGCCTTGAGCACAGCATCACGTTCGGCAGGTACCTCATAGACACCCTGGGCGTGGGTGATGGCACTGTGCCCCAGGCTGCTGCACCTGTGCCCGTGCCTGAGGTGGATGAGCACCAGGAGGTGACCGAGGTTGAGCCCGAGGCCGTTGCTGAGCAGCCTGCCGAGGCTGAGCCTGTGGCTGAGGTGGAGCGCAAGGGCAGTGTGGTTGTGGCTGGCCTGCCTGATGACTACGACGTGAGCGACTACCGTGCGGCCCTGACCAACCTGGGCTACAAGACCGTGCACAAGGCGCAGGGTGACACCGTGGGCATCATCGTCGGCACCAACGGGGCCAACGCCGTGGGCAAGCTCCTGGACGCCAGTGAGAAGACGCTCCCGTGCCTGAGCACGATTGAGCAGCCGGGCGCATTCAAGGCTGCCGTTCAGTCTGGTGTCCTCACGTTCCCGCACGAGGTTCCGGCACCGGCCAAGGTCTACGCCGTTCGTAGCACTGAGCCCGAGGTCGGTAGCCCGGAAGCGATCCGGGCCTGGGCCAAGGCCAACGGTGTGCCCTGTGCCTCGAAGGGCCGGATCAGTGCCCGCATCCGTGAGGCTTACAAGGCGGACATGGCGGGAAAAGCTGCGGCCTGAGGGAGTCTGAGAACGGGGCCGCGGTAGTGGCGGCCCCCGCTCCCAAGCAGGCCACTCGCAAGCACAAGCACCCAACGCCCAAGGACACGACGGTATGGCGGTCGGCCCGGGGCAGCCTCCCCACCAAGCCGAGCCGTAAGGCGTTCTCCGCAGGCTCCTGGGTGAAGTGGACCGGCACGAACGGCCGTGACTACCAGGGAATCGTGTCGACCGACAGGGCCACGCTCCATCAGGTCACTGGTGAGGTGGCGACGGGCAGCCGATCGGCCCGGGTGAAGGCAGTCATCATTCCGGCCGATGGCTCAGAGATTCTGCCCCTGGCACTGCCCAACTCGAACCATCACAGGGCCGAGGCCAAGCAGGCCGGCCGATGGGTCCAAGTTCAGCGAATGGATATGGAGGACGCAGCGTGAGCACGCAGGTCGAGCTGTACGGGCCGGTTGGGGAGGCCGTGAGGACGGTGGCACCCAAGGTGGAGACTGATCCGGTCGGCATCTACATGGCGACGCTCAGCCTGTGGTCTGCTGCCATCAGTGGCACGGTCACGGTGGAGGGCCGTGCACCCCTGGTGTGGTCCGCCCTGGTGGCCAAGACGGGCCGCGGTAAGGGCACCGCCCTCCGGGCAGCCAAGCACATAGCTGGGCCCGGCATCGGTCGGTTCCTGGACACTCACACTGCCTCTGGCCTCACCTCGGGGGCCTCCCTGGTGAACGCTCTCTATGAGGCTCAGGAGAACTCTTCCGAGACTGAGCACGGCACTGACGTGCGCCTCTTTGTGGAAGAGGAGGAATGGCAGGAGACGCTTCGGCGCGTGAAGCGTGACCCGTCTTTCACGGGCAAGCTTCGGTTGGCCTGGGACGGTTCCGTGCTGCGGAACACGACCAAGGAAGGGCCTCAGGAAGTGCGTGACCCGCGAATGGTCATGCACACGCACTGCACCCCGTCTGACTGGAACAAGTACGTCAGTGCTGATGAGGCCGCGGGCGGCTCGTACAACCGCATCCTGCCTGTGATCCTGGGCAGTGCACACCTGATCCGGAAGCGGTCGGCCCTGCCTCACGTCGACCCGTTCTCTGAGGCGTACGCCTGGGCCACGGTCAAGCCTCGCGTGATGGTCATGGACGCGTGGGCCGAGGACCTCTATTACGTGATCCGTCGTTACGCGTCCATTCTCAGTGAGTCCCTGCCTGAGGTTGAGGCTGCGATGATCCAGCGCACGGCAGAGCAAACCCTCAGAGTTGCGGCCTGCCTCGCGGCAGCCGACATGACCGAGGTGATCACCGAAGACATCCTCTTGGCTGCGTTTTCTTTGGTGCGTCGTTCCGTCCGTGACGTCCTGGTGCTCACCCGCGGGCAGGCGACTGCCGCCAAGGCCCCCGTGAGGACGCTTGAGGAGAAGGTTCGGGAGCGCATTGCCAGCCTCGGAGGTAAGGCGTCCTCCAGTGATCTGCTGCCGTTCCTGCGAGTGTCCAAGGCTGCTGTGGAAGCTATCCCGGGCATCGTGATGAGCCAGGCCCGCAACGGGAAGCAGGGCCGCCCGGTCACGTTCTACTCATTTAGGGAAAAGCAGGAGCCGGCCGAACCTACGGCCGAGCGTCCCAAGGCGGTAGCGGCTGCCACCAGGCCCACGCCGAAGCAGGTCACGGTTCGTATCCCTGCCCACGAGACGACGAACGTCGTTCGCCGCCAGGCCGCGCCTGTGGCCGTTGAGACTGACAATCCGTTCGCTGCCCTGGTCTAACGCTCGGATGTAAGGCCCCCGCTACGCGTCAGCATCGCTGATGCCGACTGGCGGGGGCTTTCCTCGTTTTCAATGCCCGTGCGGCCCCCTACTCGTTCCGCACCACCAGGGCGAAGGACGTGCAGAGACGCCGGAAGCCACCGTGTCCCGTCCGGCCGGTATGGCTCATGCACTCGACATCCACGGCGGCCCCGTCCGTTGACGGAGTGGCCTGCCAGCGACACTCGTATGCCAGACACTCAGCCTCGAAGGTCACGTCAGTGTCCGGGTGCTGGGTGATCCGGTGCTCGACGTAGCGCAGGACGGAACGGGCCATCACTCGGCCGCGTGTTCTTCCTTGAGGTGCGTCCGCAGGCTCACGTTCGCATCAGACGCCTTCGAGTAGTCCCCGACCGATCGGGCATTGGTTCGAGCCAACGCGATGCTGAGACATTCTCGGCACCCTGCCACGGGATCAGGGTCCCGGACCGGGACCGCCAGGTGCACCGGTTCGCCCTGCGTTGTCTGGGTCACGCTCATTCCGTAATGACCTCCCCGCGGCTTCCTGTCCTGCTCTATGCATGATCTCGTGAAACACGCCAACCTCACCGCTTTATGCGTGCATTGGACTGAAGATCATGAACGGCAGGCGTTCGACCATTCGGAGAACTTCCCTCGGGCTTCCTCTCCGAAGAGGGCTAGTTCCTCGTAGGCCGCGAACTCTTCGAGGTAGGCCCGTACGTCTCTAGGGTCCCTGAACACCATTGCACCGGTGGACAGTTCTGCCGTGGCCAGCCGTTCGTCATAGATGGTGAAGGTGTTCAACGGATTACCCGGCATTCGCATGTCCAGCGGGATAACCCCGAGGCGAACATTCGGCAGATGGGTAAGTGATGCGAGCCGGTCAATCTGTATGGCCATGGCGTCCGGAGGCAGGAACGGGGACCATGCCGCCTGTTCGGTGAGAATGAAGGTGAATCTCTTCGACCGGTCGTAGAGGACTTCTTGTCGTTCCAGCTTCTTTGCTATGGCCCGGCTGTGGTCGCCGGGCACATGGGCGAGACTGGCTCTGATGTATTCCGGGGTGGCTAGCAGGCCGGTAATCATGGAGAGCAGGAAGAAGCGAAACTCTGTCGAGGAGGCTTCGAGGCCGGCCAGCTCAAATTGCTTTGTGTGCAGTCCCTTACGGCGGAGTGACCGTGAATCCTGCCATTCGGTATTTGCAATCCGGGTGAGCGCAGTCACTTCTGCCACGAGTGCCGGCTCAGCATCCAAGGCCCGCAGGATCTGTTCAACGTCCACCAGGGACGGCCGTACCTTGCCGTTCTCGATACGGCTCACCTTGGACTGAGACATGTTGCAACGCGCCGCAAGCCGGACCCCTGAGAGTCCGGCCCGCTTGCGTAGATCTCGGAGCATCGAGGCCAGCTCTTGCCCGGAGCGGCCTAGTTGCTCGGGCTCGAACGTCAATCCTTCACGTACTCCAGGAACGGCACCGACTCAGCAAGTGCGATGCTCTGGTATTCCACGAACGGCGTTGGATCGCCCTCGTACAGCTCTCGGCCTATCTGTGTTCCGTCTGCCTCGTAGTGCATGAGAACGACCCGTGTTTTGTCGAACATCCAGAAGTCTTGGATGCCTTCCAAGGGGTTCTCTCGGTCTGTGATGTCGAGGATGCGGATTTCTTCTCCTGCGAGTACGTGTGGTGCGTAGTAGCGGGAGAACTCGAATTGCAGATACTCAGAGAGAGGTCGACGCACGATGTGAACGCGCCCCTTGTGCTTCCCCTCTCCGCGGAGCCTCTTCAGGTCTTCCGCGTACGGAGACGTATAAGTCTCAGGGTCGATCCGTTTACCGGCTCGAAAGGCTTCTATCTCGTCGGCCTCTTGGGGGACGAGATACTGAGGCAGTGTCTCAAGTCTCCAGGCTTCCGCCTGAAAGGCCCTGAGAGTCTTTTGCCACTCCTCACCATCCAAGAGCACGAATAGCCTCCCGAAGAACACTCTCAGGGATTTCCACCAGGCCCTCACCCTCAGGTGGGGTGAACGCTTCTGAGACATCGCCCTGGACGACGAGAGTCCCCCTTTTGGTGAGATAGACGTTCGGGCAGTCGTTCTCGCCGCACTCCCCATTGCCGTTACCGGTGAGACGGGTCAGCTCCTCGCGTGCCATACGAACCCCCTGAGTGGTTGCCCCGGTTGGGCCGTCGCGTACGACGGTACGAGGCCCACGCGGGGCCGTCTATGCACTCTGGCGACTATGCGCGTGTTCGCATAAACGGGGCCGTACGTAGGCCTCACAGGGCCTCTGAGGGGCGTCAGGCGAGCCGGGACGCGTCGAGGGAAGGGGTGCTGCCTTCACAGGCCCCCCTCTACTCGTTCACGGATCAACCACTTATGATCAGCGACCACAACGAACCATGTGGGGGTTACATCTACATGCAAACGCTCATCCAGCGATACGGCAAGAAGCGGGTATGGACAGTCATCGGCTGCGCTTGGGCCGTGATCATCCTCGTCGGAGTCGTCAAGGCCACCACCGGCGACGACAGCGGTAGCGGCATCGACCGCTCGTCTGCCGCGTTCAAGGCTGGTCAGACCGACGCGGGTAAGTGGTCGTTCGTCTACGAGGACGCGGACACCGCGCTCAACGACTGCGAAGCGGGCGTGGCGCACGACGGTGTGCTCGGTCAACTGGACGAGAAGACCATCTACTACAGCGATCAGCAGTTGGTTGAGTGGTCGGCTGGCTGCGTCGATGGTCTGCGGAACTTCGGGATGTACATCCCCAAGCAGCCCTGGGAGTAGTGATGACCGGCGAGTTAGGACGGACAAGCTCCATCACGCAGAGATGCCCCCGACCAGAAGGCCGGGGGCAATCTATTTCCGTCTTTCAGATCGAGGCGCATCCCCTACCCCAGCTTTAGCCTGTCAGGCAGTGGCGAACAGGGCGTCAGCCGTGTGCTGTTCGGCGGGCTTGTGGCGGTAGTAGGTGGCAGGAGAGATCCCCAGGAACTCGCAGACACGGGCCACAGTCGGCTTCTCACCGCTGTCCCTGGCCAGCCTCTCGCGGGCCTCCTCGATGTCCTGGCCCGTGACCCTGGTGCCCCCGCGCTTCCTCGGGGACATGTCCAGCTCGATGCTGTCGAGAGTCACCGCGGCTTCCTCAACAGCCGTGCCGGCCTCCACTTCCAGACGCTTGGTCACATCGAGAACAGCCACGGTGCGAGAGAGCAGAGCCCTCCCCTCGTGCTCGATCAAGGCCATGAGCAGATGAGAGTTGGCCTCTCTCAGCTCGTCTATCTCCTCGGAAGCCGAGACGGCCTGAGAGGGCGTCTCAGCCATGTGGATCAGGTGGCCGATGACGAGAGGCGGGATACAGGAGACAGCCACAGTGAGAAGCGCCGAGCCTTCCATATACGTCTGCTCGATCAGGTGAGAGATCGACTGAGCCGACATGGCCAGCAGGAGAGCCATCAGGGCCCCGATGAGAGCCGTTGCCTGCCCCGGAAGCTTGGCCTTCCTCCGGTACGTAGCGATGGCGCCTGCTGAGAGCGCGTAGACGCTCAGGCACACCGGCATGGCAGGGGCGTACCTGGCCGACCATCCCGCCGTCTTGGCGAGAGCCACCTCTCCGGGGATGGAGAGGTACAGCGCGGCGAGGCAGGCCGCGGGGAGAGCCACCCGAAGAACGGCCTTGATGTACCAAGGCATGGCTGAAGTAGGCATGGGAGTCCTCTCAATCGAGGGAAGTCGAAGGGGGTCTCGGCTCAGAGGGCGGGCTGAAGCTCCACGCCGAGGTGATCGGCGGCACGGGTCATCTCGGCCCGGCAGTCAGAGCAGATGTCGCCAGAGGTGCCGTTCCTGACCGGCCGCTGGCACGCGTTGCACTCGACCCGCACAGGGGCCGCAGGACGAGGTTCCGGAACCGCAGCAGAGGGCGTGCGTTCCGGGGTGAAGTTCTTCAGCCGCCACGCGATCAGGCCGGCCGCCGACTCGACCTCCTTGGGAGTCGCCTCAGTGAGGCACTTCAGGATCTCGTTACGGGAGTAGTCCTCACGCAGCCACGGCACCATGCTCGGAACCAGGCGGGAGATCTCCCTGTCGGTGAGGAACAGACGCTCGGGCAGCCGCTCAAGGATGCTGCGGGCCTCACGGGTCATCTGTTGGGTGATCTTGGCGAGGAAGGCACTCTCCCCCTCCCGCCCCTTCTCGGAGTTCCCAGACGGCTCCTGGGCCGCTTCCTCGGCAGGCTCCTGGGTTGGGGTGGTGTCTTTCTTGCTCTCTGTCTTTATCCCATTCGGGATAGCCGCCGACGTACGGGCCTTCGGGGCACCGACCGTCGGGAACCGGTCAGTCGGGCTGACCTGGCCTTCCGGAGTGTCCGTGACGGTGGTGATGGTGACCCATCGGCCCGTCTCGGGGTCCTGGAGCTTGGCCCTGTGGACGTAACCGGCCTCGATCAGCTCGGCCATGGCCTTCTGAACGGAACGGCGTCCGTTGGGAACGAGCTGGGCAATCCTCTCGACCGTTGCCCCCGAACCATCGGGGAGGGAGAGGAGACGAACGAGGAGGCCCACGGCCTCAAGGGAGAGGTTCCCGTGTCTCGCTATGGCGTTCGGGACCTGCACGTACTGACGCGCCAAACGCGTACGATGAATCCGCATCTGAAGCTGAACCCTTCAGGTGTGTGGTAGTGCCCGGTTGCAGCCGGGCCTGCTGTTGCCCCTCAGGGATTCCCGTCCCTGGGGGGTCTTTGTTTTGCGCGGTGAACTTACAGCACGTTATGACAAACGTCCAACATCGTGACTCTCCGTGACAATGCTCGGGAGCCTCGAAGGCGGCCTCGGCACCACAGAGGGCACCGCATCGACGCCTGAACCGCCTCCAAGAGAAAGCCCAGGTCAAAGCGATGCAGCCTCCGTCCTGGAGTCACCACCAAGTCACCACGGGAACGCGTAACAGCGGGTTTCAACGGGGATGAACGAGTAGAGGCCAGATCCGAAGATCCGGCCTCTGACCTGCGCTTATGCCCCTTGACCAGCCCTCTCAGCGATCAAGGGAAATCGCCCTACACATTGAAGCGGAACTCCACCACGTCCCCGTCCTGCATGACGTAGTCCTTGCCCTCCATGCGGGCCTTGCCCTTGGCGCGGGCCTCGGTTACCGAGCCGGTTTCGATCAGGTCCGGGAAGGAGATGACCTCGGCCTTGATGAAGCCCTTCTGGAAGTCGGTGTGGATCACACCGGCCGCCTCGGGGGCCGTGGCGCCCTTCTTGATGGTCCAGGCGCGGGATTCCTTGGGGCCGGCCGTCAGGTAGGTCTGCAGGCCAAGGGTGTCGAAGCCGACACGGGCCAGCGTGGCCAGACCGGGCTCGTGCTGGCCGACGGACTCCAGCAGTTCCAGGGCCTCCTCCTCGTCCAGCTCGGCGAGGTCCGCCTCCAGCTTGGCGTTGAGGAAGATCGCCTCGGCGGGGGCGACCAGGGCGCGCTGCTCGTTCTTGAATTCCTCGTCCGTCAGCTCGTCCTCGTCCACGTTGAAGACGTAGAGGAAGGGCTTGCTGGTGAGCAGGTGCAGATCGTGCAGCAGCTCGTCGCGCTCGGTGCCCTGGGCGATACCGTGCGCGAAGAGCGTGTCGCCCTTCTCCAGGATCTCCTTGGCCTCCTCGACCGCCTTGACCTTGGGTGCGACGTCCTTCTTGATCCGGGACTCCTTCTGGAGCCGCGGCAGGACCTTCTCGATGGTCTGGAGGTCGGCGAGGATCAGCTCGGTGTTGATCGTCTCGATGTCGTCCTTCGGCGAGACCTTGCCGTCGACGTGGACGACGTTCTCGTCCTTGAAAGCGCGGATGACCTGGCAGATCGCGTCGGACTCACGGATGTTCGCGAGGAACTTGTTGCCCAGGCCCTCGCCCTCGGAGGCGCCCCGCACGATGCCCGCGATGTCCACGAAGTCGACCGTGGCCGGAAGGATGCGCTCGGAGGAGAAGATCGAGGCCAGCTGGGCCAGCCGGCCGTCGGGCACGCCGACCACGCCGACGTTCGGCTCGATCGTGGCGAACGGGTAGTTGGCCGCCAGCACGTCGTTCTTGGTCAGGGCGTTGAACAGGGTCGACTTGCCGACATTCGGCAGGCCGACGATTCCGATCGTGAGCGACACGTTGCGACTTCCCGTAGATGAGAGGGCCAGGGGCTGCCAGGGGGCCAGAGACACTGGCCGATCCACCAGTCTACGGCGTCCCGGGTGAGGGGCTCGCGGAAGCGTCACAGGCTCGGTCAAGCTCCGCGCACCGGCGTGTCTGACGGGTGATTCCCCACATAAACAGACCTAAGTTGGTCCAGTGGAGCAACACAGGTCGCGACCCCCGAACGATGGAAGGCGACGAGGCATGCCGCAGGGCTCACTGCCGTCCCAGGCCCGGCCCGGCGGTGAGCGCGGGCCCGGATCGTGCCCGGCACGGGCCTTACGGCCGGACCAGGCCGCCCGAACGGTACCGCCCGGTGCGCGCCTGTCGAACCTCCGACTCACCGGACTCGGCGGCGGTCTCTTCTGTGTGGTGACGATGTTCCTGCTCGGCTGCGCGGACCACTTCCTGTTCGGCGGGTCCCTGCCGCTCTACGGGGTGCTGTTCCTGCCGGTGTGCGCCCTGACCGCGCTGTGGGTGCGGGACGGGGACCTGCTCACCGCGCCGGTGGTCGTGCCGATCGCGTTCGCCGTGGGGCTGTTGCCCCTCGCCGCCGGCGGGGGGCTGCTGGACCGTCTGATGGGGCTGGTGACCGGGCTGGCCACACAGGCCGGCTGGTTGTACGGAGGTGCGCTCATCGCCTGCGCCTTCACCCTCGTCCGCCGGGTGCGCTGGGTACGACAGCGCCGGCGGGGGCGGGACGTCTGAGACGCGGGTAACGGACACGCGAGTAACGGACGCGCGGGTGCCGACCCGCGGGTGCCCGAGACGCGGATGGTCGGAGACGCGATGTCCGAGACGTGGGGGCGCCCGGTCGGCCCGGGATGTCCGAGCGGGCGGTCCCACGAGCGGCTGAGCGGCCTGCCCCCCTGCGGCTAGGCGTGCTCGGCCGCTCTCATCGCCGCTCCGACGATTCCCGCGTTGTTCTGCAGCTGGGCCGGCACGATCTCGGCCCGGATGCCGTCGATCAGGTGCAGGAACTTGTCGGACTTGCGGCTGACCCCGCCGCCGATGATGAACAGCTCGGGCGAGAACAGCATCTCCACGTGGGCCAGGTACTTCTGGACGCGGTGCGCCCACCGCTCCCAGCTCAGCTCGTGATCGTCCTTGGCCTTGCTGGAGGCGCGCTTCTCCGCCTCGTGACCGTCCAGCTCCAGGTGGCCGAGCTCCGTGTTCGGGAGGAGGACGCCGTCCACGAAGACGGCGCTGCCGATGCCGGTGCCGAAGGTGAGCAGGATGACCGGGCCGCTTCGGTCCCGGCCGGCGCCGAACCGCATCTCCGCGACGCCCGCCGCGTCCGCGTCGTTGACCACGGTCACCGGAAGCCCGCCGAGTCTGTCGCTGAACAAGGCGCGCGCGTCGGTGTCGATCCAGCTCTTGTCGACGTTCGCCGCCGTGAGGACCGTCGCCCCGCCGGTGACCACTCCGGGGAAGGTCAGCCCGACCGGTCCGGTCCAGCCGAAGTGGTCGATCACCTGCTTGACCCCGTCGGCCACGCCGTCGGGCGTCGCCGGGTGCGGGGTGAGCACCTTGCAGCGCTCCTGGGCCAGGTCGCCCCTGTCGAGGTCCACAGGGGCGCCCTTGATCCCGGATCCGCCGATGTCCACGCCGAAGATCTGCATGGCACCACGTTACGACGGACCACTGACAGTCACTACGGTCGGGGCCGCCCCCCCGGCTCGGACGGCCGACCGCCACCCGGTCATTCGGCGGCGGCGCCCGGGGCGCCCGAGCCGCCGCGCTCGGCGACCAGCGCGGCCGCCTCGTCGCGCAGGTCGCGGCGCAGCTCCTTGGGGAGCGAGAAGGTGATGGACTCCTCGGCCGTCTTGACGATCTCCACGTCGCCGTAGCCGCGGGCGGCGAGCCACTCCAGGACCTGCTCGACCAGCACCTCGGGCACGGAGGCGCCGGAGGTGACGCCGACCGTGGTGACGCCCTCCAGCCAGGCCTCGTCGATCTCGTCGGCGAAGTCCACCAGGTAGGCCGCACGGGAGCCGGCGAGCTTGGCGACCTCGACCAGCCGCTTGGAGTTGGAGGAGTTGCGCGAGCCGACCACGATGACCAGCTCGGCCTCGGCGCCCATCTGCTTCACGGCGATCTGGCGGTTCTGCGTGGCGTAGCAGATGTCGTCGCTGGGCGGGGAGACGAGCCCCGGGAACTTCGTTTTCAGGGCGTCGACGGTCTCCATCGTCTCGTCGACGGAGAGGGTGGTCTGGGACAGCCACACGACCTTGGACGGGTCGCGCACCTCGACCTTGGCGACGTCCTCGGGGCCGTCGACGAGCTGGATGTGTTCGGGGGCCTCACCGGAGGTGCCGATGACCTCCTCGTGACCCTCGTGCCCGATCAGGAGGATGTCGTAGTCCTCATTGGCGTAGCGGACGGCCTCCTTGTGGACCTTGGTGACCAGGGGGCAGGTGGCGTCGATGGTGGCGAGCCGGCCCTGCTTGGCCTCCTCGTGCACGACGGGGGCGACGCCGTGCGCCGAGAACATGACGATGTTGCCGGGCGGGACCTCCTCCGTCCGCTCGACGAAGACGGCGCCCTTCCTCTCCAGGGTCTGCACGACGTACTTGTTGTGGACGATCTCGTGGCGGACGTAGATCGGGGCACCGTAGAGCTCGAGGGCCTTCTCGACGGCGATCACGGCGCGGTCCACACCCGCGCAATAGCCTCGGGGTGCGGCGAGCAGGACACGGCGGCCAGGCGAAGCGGTCATGCGTCCCATCGTAAGGCCGCGTTCGGCGGCGCAGAGATCGCGTGCCCCCGGTCCGGCGGGGAAGACTGGTCGCCATGTCCGACACCGGAACGACGGCCTCCGCGGTCGACGCGCGGGACCGGCTGCGACGCGGTCTCGGCTTCCGGGACCTGGTGGTCTACGGGCTGCTGTTCATCGCCCCGATGGCGCCGGTCGGGGTCTTCGGCACGCTGGACGCGACATCGCACGGTGCCGTGGCGCTGGTGTACGTGGTGGCCACGGCCGCGATGGCGTTCACCGCTTTCAGCTACGCGCAGATGGTGCGGGTCGTACCGCGGGCGGGGTCGGTGTTCGCCCACGCGCGCGCGGGGCTGGGCGGGCGGGCCGGGTTCATCGCCGGGTGGATGGCGATGCTCGACTACGTGCTCATCCCGGCGGTGGCGTACCTGTTCGCCGGGATCGCGATGAACGCGCTGGTCCCGGAGGTGTCCCGGTGGGTGTGGACGGCGCTGGCCGTCGTCGTCACGACCCTGCTGAACCTGTGGGGCGTACGGGCCGCCGCGCGCGTGGGCTTCTTCGTTCTGGTGCTGGAGATCGTCGTCCTGCTGGTGTTCGTGGTGGCGGCGAGCGTGGTGCTGGCGCGGGACGGGGCGGCCCGTGGGCTGCTCTCGCCGCTGTCGGGCGACGGCACGCAGGGGGCGTTCGCGCTGTCCGCGGTGATCGGCGCGGTGTCGGTGGCGGTGCTGTCGTACCTGGGCTTCGACGCGATCGCCTCGTTCGCCGAGGAGGCGACCGGGGGCTCGGCGAAGGTGGCGCGGGCACTGCTGTTCTGCCTGGCGCTTGCGGGGGTGCTGTTCGTGGCGCAGACCTACCTGGTGGCGCTGCTCGAGCCGACGACGTCGGCGGAACTGGCCCGTGCTCCGGACAGGCAGGGGTCGGCCTTCTACGACGCGGTCGACGTCTCCGTCGGCACCTGGCTGCACGACCTCGTGGCCGCGAGCAAGGCGATCGGGGCGGCGTTCGCGGCGCTGGCGGGGCAGGCGGCGGCCGGGCGGCTGCTGTTCGCGATGGCGCGGGCCCGGCGACTGCCCCGTGCCCTGGCCCGGACGGACGCCGGGGTACCGCGGGTCGCCCTGCTGTGCGCCGCGGTGATCACCCTGGCGGCGGCGGGCTGGGCCGCGCGGCGCGACGACGGCCTCGACAAGCTGGTCTCCGTGGTCGACATCGGCGCCCTGACGGCGTTCACGCTGCTGCACGCGAGCGTGGTGGGTTACTTCGCCGTACGACGCAACGGCGGCCCGGTGAGCTCGTGGCGGCACGTGCTCATGCCGGTGACCGGCGCGGCGATCACGGTGGCGGTGATGGCGGAGGCCTCCGGCGTCGCCCAGCTGGTGGGCGCGGTGTGGCTGGTCATCGGCGCGCTGGTACTGGTGGGGCAGCGGGGGCGAGTGGGTCCGACGGGGTCGCTGGAAGGCCTGGGGTAGCGGGGCTCGCGCGGGCGCCTCGTGGCAATGGGGCCACGCCCCGGCAGTGGGTGTGCGCCGGGGCGGGGATGGCGGGGGCTTGTGGGGTGCTCGGTTGCCCGCGTGGGCGGAGCGGCGCGATGGGCCGGGCCCGGCGCGGGCGGGGGCGCCGTGTTGTCGGTGGGGGCCACTACTCTCGATCGCATGGCTGCTCACACATCCCCCGAGACCCCGCTTCCCGTCGGCGAGGTGTCCCGGCTGATCGGGGGCTGGATCGACCGGCTCGGAGCGGTGTGGGTCGAGGGGCAGATCACCCAGTTGTCGCGGCGGCCCGGCGCGGGTGTCGTGTTCCTGACGCTGCGCGACCCGTCGTACGACATCTCCGTCAGTGTGACCTGCTACCGGCAGGTCTTCGACGCCGTCGCGGACGTCGTCGGCGAGGGTGCCCGTGTCGTCGTCCTGGCGAAGCCCGAGTGGTACGCCCCGCGTGGTCAGCTCTCGCTCAGGGCCGCCGAGATCAAGCCCGTGGGCGTCGGTGAGCTGCTGGCCCGGCTGGAGCGGCTGAAGAAGGCGCTGGCGGCCGAGGGACTGTTCGCCCCGGAGCGCAAGAAGCCGTTGCCGTTCCTGCCGCAGCTGATCGGCCTGGTGTGCGGTCGGGCCTCCGCGGCGGAGCGTGACGTGCTGGAGAACGCCCGGCACCGCTGGCCCGCCGTCCGCTTCGAGGTGCGCAACGTCGCCGTGCAGGGCGTGCACGCCGTCCCACAGGTCGTGCAGGCGGTGAAGGAGCTGGACGCGATCGACGAGGTGGACGTCATCGTCGTCGCGCGCGGTGGCGGCAGCGTGGAGGACCTGCTGCCCTTCTCCGACGAACAGCTCGTGCGGGCGGTGGCCGAGTGCCGTACGCCCGTCGTGTCCGCGATCGGGCACGAGCCGGACAACCCGTTGCTGGACCATGTCGCCGATCTGCGCGCCTCCACCCCGACCGACGCGGCGAAGAAGGTCGTACCGGACGTGGGCGAGGAGTTCGAGCGGGTGCGGATGCTGCGCGACCGGTCCCGGCGCTGTCTGAACGCCTTGCTGGAACGGGAGGAGCGCGGCCTGGCGCACGCGCTGGCCCGGCCCGCGATGGAGGACCCGCATCGGATGCTCGACGAACGCCTGGATCACGTGGTGTCCCTGGTCGAGCGGAACCGGCGGACCCTCGGGCATCTGCTGGACCGCGCGGACTCGGAGCTGACGCACACGCACGCGCGCGTGGTGGGCCTCTCCCCCGCCGCGACGCTCAAGCGCGGTTACGCGGTGCTGCAGAAGGCGGACGGACACGTGGTGTGCAACCCGGAGGAGACGGCGCCCGGCGAGCTGCTGCGGGCCCGGGTGGCCGAAGGTGAATTCACAGTGAAGGTGGGCGAATGACGAGCAAGGTGGACGAGACGCTCTCGTACGAGCAGGCGCGGGACGAGCTGGTGGAGGTCGTACGGCGGCTGGAGGCGGGTGGTACGACGCTGGAGGACTCCCTGGCGCTGTGGGAGCGCGGCGAAGAGCTGGCCAAGGTGTGCCGGCGCTGGCTGGAGGGCGCGCGGGCCCGGCTGGACGCGGCGCTGGCGGAGGAGGCCGAGGAAGTGGACGCCGGGTAGGGCACGGCTGCGCCCGGCGACTCCTGGCCCCGACTCCCCCCGGCCCCGGCCACTCCTGGCCCCGCGTCCCCCGGTCCCGGTCGCGTCGCCGTGCCGGTGTGGGGCACCAGGCGGTTGTGAGGCGGATCACCGCACCCCCGACATTGTTGAAGGTTGAACTTCCAGTGGCGTAGGGTCGAGTGCGTCAGCGGTCCGTTCCCCGGACCGGAAGCACCCCCCAGGAAGTCACGCATGTCTCTCGTTCTTGACCCCGCCGCCCAGGACCTGCTGTTCCGCGAGGCCCGCACCGCGAACACCTTCACCGACGAGCCGGTGACCGAGGAGCAGGTCCAGGCGATCTACGACCTGGTCAAGTACGGCCCCACCGCCTTCAACCAGACCCCCCTGCGCATCACCCTGGTCCGCTCCGCCGAGGCCCGCGAGCGCCTGGTGGGGCACATGGCCGAGGGCAACCGGGCCAAGACCGCCGCCGCCCCGCTGGTCGCCATCCTCTCCGCGGACAACGAGTTCCACGAGGAGCTGCCGGCCCTGTTCCCGGCCTTCCCGCAGGCCAAGGACGTCTTCTTCGCCGAGCGCCCGGCCCGTGAGGGTTCCGCGACGCTGAACGCCGCCCTCCAGGCCGCCTACTTCATCGTCGGTGTCCGCGCCGCCGGTCTGGCCGCCGGCCCGATGACCGGCTTCGACTTCGAGGGCGTCCGCAAGGAGTTCCTGGACGACGACCACACCCCGCTGATGGTCGTCAACATCGGCAAGCCGGGCCCGGACGCCTGGTACCCGCGCTCGCCGCGACTGGGCTACGAGGACGTCGTCACCACCGTCTGAGCCACCACGACCGCGTGTGAGGAAGGAGGGCCCCCGGCGTCGCCGGGGGCCCTCCTTCCTCACACGCCTTTTCCCGACGGCACCGTCCGCGCCACCGGGTTCCCACCGGGTCTTCAGCCGGTCTTCAGTGCCGCCGCCATCTTCGTCAGCTCGGCGAAGGACGCCGTGCCTGCCACGACCGTGGTGGAGCCGGGCGTGTCCCGCAGCACGAGGGCGTCGTAGCGCCCGCCGGTGTAGCGGGTCCAGGTGCGGTCGCCGATCCGCTCGGTCCGCCGCGTAGCCGACGCGCCCTGACTGGCCTCGTCGATGAAGTCGGAGGGCTTGCGCGTGGACTGCTCGACCTGCGCGTACTGGCCGTCCGGCGTCTGGAAGCCCAGGTGCCAGCGATGGGAGTTCTCGCCCTGGTAGCGCACGGAGGTCGCCTTCCAGGTGTTCGGCAGACCCTCGGGGGCGGCCACCGGGTAACTCGCCGCTCGCCGGGCCGTGAGCAGCTCGACGCGGTAGTCGACCCGCTTGAGGTCGGGCGCGTGATCGTCGTGCGGGATGCTGAGGAAATAGACGACCGCCGCCGCGATCCCGATGAGGGCCAGGGAGAGAATCATGTCCCGGGCCGTCTTCTGCTTGCCGTTCGAACCTGCCACGCCCCCTATCGTCGCAGGTGCCCCAAGCGCTCATACGTGGGGTCCCCTGCTCATTTTGTCTGCTCAGCGATAGAGTCAGATCATTACCCTCATCCGGCCGTCGTCGTATCAGAAAGGTGCGCTCCGATGACCGAAAATCATCACCTGCCGTCCGAGCTCGATGTTCCCTCCGAGGCTCCCGACCGCAATCTCGCCCTGGAGCTCGTCCGGGTGACCGAAGCCGCCGCCATGGCAGCGGGCCGCTGGGTGGGGCGAGGCGACAAGAACGGCGCCGACGGCGCCGCGGTGCGCGCCATGCGGACCCTCGTCTCCACCGTGTCGATGAACGGCGTCGTCGTCATCGGGGAGGGCGAGAAGGACGAGGCCCCGATGCTCTTCAACGGGGAGCACGTGGGCGACGGCACCGGCCCCGAGGTCGACATCGCCGTCGACCCGATCGACGGCACCACGCTGACGGCCAAGGGCATGCCGAACGCGATCGCCGTCCTCGCCGCCGCCGAGCGCGGCGGCATGTTCGACCCGTCCGCGGTGTTCTACATGGACAAGCTGGTCACCGGTCCCGAGGCGGCGGACTTCGTCGACATCAACGCGCCGGTGAAGGTCAACATCCGCCGGATCGCCAAGGCCAAGCGGGCCACCCCCGAGGACGTCACCGTCGTCATCCTGGACCGGCCGCGCCACGAGGGTCTGATCCGGGAGGTCCGGGAGGCCGGCGCGCGGATCAAGCTCATCTCCGACGGCGATGTCGCCGGCTCGGTGTACGCGCTGCGCGAGGGCACCGGCGTCGACCTGCTGCTCGGTATCGGCGGCACCCCCGAGGGCATCATCTCGGCCTGCGCCGTGAAGTGCCTCGGCGGAACGATCCAGGGCAAGCTGTGGCCCAAGGACGACGAGGAGCGGCAGCGGGCGATCGACGCCGGGCACGATCTGGACCGGGTGCTCACCACGGACGACCTGGTCTCCGGCGAGAACGTCTTCTTCGTGGCGACCGGCATCACCGACGGCGAGCTGCTGCGCGGTGTGCGGTACCGCTCGGACACCGCGCTGACCGAGTCGATCGTCATGCGGTCGAAGTCGGGGACGGTCCGCCGGATCGACTCCGAGCACCGGCTGCGCAAGCTGCGGGCGTACAGCGCGGTCGACTTCGACCGGGCGAAGTAGCGCCTACCGGGAGACGAACGGCACCCTGGCCGACCAGGGTGCCCGACCCTGGGCCGACCTGGCGGGCCCTTGCCTTGCCGTCCGGGGCCTGGGCTCGCGCCGGCGGGAGGCGCAGCGCCCCCAGGGCACGGCCATCGGCGTCCGCCCGCCCCTCCAGTGCACGGGAACTCGCGGTCGCGCCCGAGCAGCCCGAGGTGCGATCCCTCGCGGGTAAGCCCGGCCGCCCGACGTTGCGGCGCCTCGCGCGCCGACGCACAGCGGCCCGTCGCGCGACTGCCGCACCCCGGAAGCGGGGTGTGGCCCCGCGCACCGCGAGAGCACCCGCCCCCGCACCGGTGCGGCCGACACGAACGCGCCCTCCGAGCGAGGAGGGAGCCCCCGTCACGCACGCGGTGCGAAAAGGGCGCCCGGAGCGCCCCGGTGCACTCAGCCCGCTATACGGTTCCCGGCCGTCGCGCCCGCCGCCTTCTTCAGCTCCATCTCCCGGCGGCGGCGGCGCGCCAGGACGACCCGGCGCTCGGCCGCCGTCAGGCCGCCCCAGACGCCGTAGGGCTCGGGCTGGAGGAGTGCGTGTTCGCGGCACTCGACCATGACCGGGCAGCGGGCACAGACCCGCTTGGCCGCCTCCTCGCGGGACAGCCGCGCGGCGGTCGGCTCCTTCGATGGAGCGAAGAACAGGCCGGCCTCGTCGCGCCGGCACACCGCCTCGGTGTGCCAGGGGGCGTCTTGGTCCCTGTCTCGCGCCGGCACCCGCTGAGCCGGGACGGCAGCGACCTGCACGGACGAATGCGGCGGTTGCAGCACGGTCTACTCCTGACGACGGCTTCGCGAGCGAGAGACGATGCAGCAAGGCCTACCCGCTGTACGCGCGCCTATGCACAGCGTTTCCGAGCGCGGGCGCACGGCGGCGCGTTCACGCCCCCGCAGCGGCCCCGTGGAGCCCCGCGATGCGGCCGCGGCGGCGCCGCGGCGGGCCGGACGCCTCCGGGCTCCGGCGGATCCGCGGCCGTCAACGGTCCAGGTGTTTGCGCATCTTCCGGTCCACTTTGTCCTGGACGCGCTCCAGCTTGTCCTGGACGCGTTCCAGGATGTCCCCCACCAGCTTGCCGCGCTTGGGGCGCGCCTCCACGTTGCCGAGGACGGCCCATCCGTCGACGTACACGACCGGGGCGTCGGGCTCGGCCGAGTCCAGCGGGCTCACCTCGAAGTTGCCCAGCACCCCGCCGCCCGTGCCGCGCAGCGAGATGTTCTCCGGGACGCGGATCTGGACGTCACCGAAGACCGAGACGGCCTTGATCACCACCTGCTGGTACTCGAAGATCGCCTCGCTGAGGTCGATCTCGACCGAGCCGAAGATCGCGTACGCGTGCAGTCGGCGCCCGGCGTGCCAGCGGCCCCGGCGCATGGCGCTGCTGAAGACGGCGACCACGTTGGCGTCGGCCTCGGCCGGTATCGCGCCGGGCGTGGGGCGGGACGGGGCGGTGGCGTAGGCGGCGCCGGCCGACCGTTGATGGGCGGCGGGCAGATCCCGGATGAAGACCTGCAGCTCGCCCACCGTCTTGGCGTGCAGCACGCCTTCGACGCGCTCGGCGTGCTCGTCCGCGGTGAGCCGGCCCTCGGCGAGGGCCTCTCGGAGGATGTCGGCGACCCGGTCGCGGTCGGCGTCCGAGGCACGCAGTTCGGCGACGCGCGGTCCGGCGTCCTGGATGGGGGCGGGCTTCTGGAGGTCCACGACAGCAGCGTACCGAAACGCGATAGATCGCGACCAGGGGTGTGGACAACCTCGGGCGTGTCGAACTGAGCCTTACCTCACAGGATCCGTGCCCGCGGCAGGTTCTACGCTGGTCGGGCCCGCCAGCGTCGGCGGGCAGCCGTCCGTAGAGTGAGGAATGGGCTGCGATGCCTGAGTTCGCGTACACCGATCTGCTCCCCCAGGGAGAGGACACCACCCCCTACCGGCTGGTGACCTCCGAGGGTGTCTCCACCGTCGAGGGACCGGACGGGCGGACGTTCCTCAAGGTGGAGCCGGAGGCGCTGCGCAGACTGGCCGCGGAGGCCGTCCACGACATCCAGCACTATCTGCGCCCGGCCCACCTCGCGCAGCTGCGCCGCATCATCGACGACCCCGAGGCGTCGGCCAACGACAAGTTCGTCGCGCTCGACCTGCTGAAGAACGCCAACATCGCGGCGGCCGGAGTGCTGCCGATGTGCCAGGACACCGGCACGGCGATCGTGATGGGCAAGCGCGGCCAGAACGTGCTCACCGAGGGCGAGGACGACCGGCACCTCTCGCACGGCATCTACGACGCGTACACCAAGCTCAACCTGCGCTACTCGCAGATGGCTCCGCTCACCATGTGGGAGGAGAAGAACACCGGCTCCAACCTGCCGGCCCAGATCGAGCTGTACGCGACCGACGGCGGCGCCTACAAGTTCCTCTTCATGGCCAAGGGCGGCGGCTCGGCCAACAAGTCCTTCCTGTACCAGGAGACGAAGGCCGTCCTGAACGAGGCCTCCATGATGAAGTTCCTGGAGGAGAAGATCCGTTCGCTGGGTACGGCCGCCTGCCCGCCGTACCACCTGGCGATCGTCGTCGGCGGCACGAGCGCCGAGTTCGCGCTGAAGACCGCGAAGTACGCCTCCGCGCACTACCTGGACGAGATCCCGGCCGAGGGTTCGCCGCTCGGCCACGGCTTCCGGGACAAGGAGCTGGAGGAGAAGGTCTTCGAGCTGACCCAGAAGATCGGCATCGGCGCCCAGTTCGGCGGCAAGTACTTCTGCCACGACGTCCGCGTGGTCCGCCTGCCCCGGCACGGCGCCTCCTGTCCGGTCGCCATCGCCGTCTCCTGCTCGGCCGACCGCCAGGCCGTCGCGAAGATCACCGCCGAGGGCGTCTTCCTGGAGCAGCTGGAGACCGATCCGGCGCGCTTCCTGCCGGAGACCACGCAGGAGCACCTCGACGAGGCCGGCGACGTCGTGCGGATCGACCTGAACCAGCCGATGGACGCGATCCTCGCCGAGCTGACCAAGTACCCGGTCAAGACCCGGCTGTCCCTGACCGGCCCGCTGGTCGTGGCCCGGGACATCGCGCACGCCAAGATCAAGGAGCGGCTGGACGCGGGCGAGGAGATGCCGCAGTACCTGAAGGACCACCCCGTGTACTACGCGGGTCCGGCGAAGACCCCCGAGGGTTACGCCTCCGGCTCCTTCGGCCCGACGACGGCCGGCCGCATGGACTCCTACGTGGAGCAGTTCCAGGCCGCGGGCGGTTCGAAGGTGATGCTCGCCAAGGGCAACCGCTCCAAGCAGGTCACCGACGCGTGCGACGCCCACGGCGGCTTCTACCTCGGCTCGATCGGCGGCCCCGCCGCCCGCCTCGCCCAGGACTGCATCAAGAAGGTGGAGGTCCTGGAGTACGAGGAGCTGGGCATGGAGGCCGTCTGGAAGATCGAGGTCGAGGACTTCCCGGCGTTCATCGTGGTCGACGACAAGGGCAACGACTTCTTCCAGGACCCCGCGCCCGCACCGACGTTCACCACCATCCCGGTCCGCGGTCCCGGTCTGGGCTGACCCGCTCCAAGCCCCCGTGCACCAAGCCCCCGGCCGCCGGCCGGGGGCTCTCGTGCTTCCCGGTGGCGCGCCCGGCCGCACGCCCCCGAACCGATCGCGCCGCCCGGCCACCGGGCCCGCGCCCGCTTCCGGAACGCTTCCGGGTCGGATGCGCCCGGGCCGTGGTGGCCGGTGACCGGACGGGGAATACGTGTGCCGCGACAACCGCTCACGTTTTCGGAGGTACGACGATGACGACCGAAGAGCCGCAGTTCCGGATCGAGCACGACTCCATGGGTGAGGTACGGGTGCCGGCCCACGCCAAGTGGCGGGCGCAGACCCAGCGCGCGGTGGAGAACTTCCCCGTCTCCGGGCAGCGGATCGAGCGGGCCCACATCGAGGCGCTGGCGCGCGTCAAGGGCGCCGCGGCGAAGGTGAACGCCGAACTCGGGGTGCTGGACAAGGAGGTCGCCCAGGCGATCCAGGAGGCGGCCGCCGAGGTCGCCGCGGGCGAATGGGACGAGCACTTCCCCGTGGACGTGTTCCAGACGGGGTCGGGGACCTCGTCCAACATGAACGCCAACGAGGTGATCGCGACCCTCGCCACACAGCGGCTGGGCCGGGACGTGCACCCCAACGACCACGTCAACGCCTCGCAGTCGTCCAACGACGTCTTCCCGTCCTCCCTCCACATCGCGGCCACCGCCGCCGTCACCCACGACCTGATCCCGGCCCTGGAGCACCTCGCGGCGTCGCTGGAGCGCAAGTCGGCGGAGTTCGCCGACGTGGTGAAGTCCGGGCGGACGCATCTGATGGACGCCACGCCGGTGACGCTGGGGCAGGAGTTCGGCGGGTACGCGGCCCAGATGCGCCACGGCGTCGAGCGGCTGCGCGCCTCGCTGCCCCGGCTGGCGGAGCTGCCGCTCGGCGGCACCGCGGTCGGCACCGGCATCAACACCCCGCCGGGGTTCTCCGCCGCCGTCATCGAGGAGGTCGCCCGGGTCACCGGGCTGCCGCTCACCGAGGCCCGCGACCACTTCGAGGCACAGGGCGCCCGGGACGGGGTCGTGGAGACCAGCGGGCAGCTGCGGACCATCGCGGTGGGCCTGACGAAGATCGCCAACGATCTGCGCTGGATGGCCTCCGGGCCGCGCACCGGTCTCGCCGAGATCCGGCTGCCCGACCTCCAGCCGGGCTCCTCGATCATGCCGGGCAAGGTCAACCCGGTCGTCCCCGAGGCCGTCCTGATGGTGGCCGCGCAGGTGATCGGCAATGACGTCACCATCACCACCGCCGGGGCGGCCGGCAACTTCGAGCTGAACGTGATGCTCCCGGTCATCGCCAAGAACGTCCTGGAGTCGATCCGGTTGCTCGCCAACGTCTCGCGGCTGCTGGCCGACCGGACCGTCGACGGCATCACCGCCGACCGTGAACGCGCCCGCGAGTACGCCGAGTCCTCCCCGTCCGTGGTCACCCCGCTGAACAAGTACCTCGGGTACGAGGAGGCCGCGAAGGTCGCCAAGAAGTCCCTCGCGGAGCGGAAGACGATCCGTCAGGTGGTGCTGGAAGGCGGGTACGTCGAACGCGGCGACCTGACCCGGGAGCAGCTCGACGAGGCCCTGGATGTCCTGCGGATGACGCATCCGTAACAGCGGGCGAATCTTTCCGGCCACCGCCGTACAACCGTGACGCGCACCGCAGCGTCGTATGCCTACGGCACCTAATATCTCTGCATGACGGACGACGGAGCGGTGAGACGAGTGGACGCGGGATCTGCCACGTACTGGGCCCCGGGAACGCGGATCCTGTGGCGCTACCGGGAGAACGCCGGCGAGCGCTTCCACATCGCCCGGCCCGTCACCGTCGTGCGCGACGACGCCGAACTGCTCGCGGTGTGGCTGGCGCCCGGTACCGAGTGCGTGCGCCCGGTGCTGGCGGACGGCACGCCCGTGCATCTGGAGCCGCTGGAGTCCCGCTACACCAAGCCGCGTGCCGTCCAGCGCGACCGCTGGTTCGGTACGGGCGTGCTGAAGCTCGCCGAGCCCGGGCGGCCCTGGTCGGTGTGGCTGTTCTGGGAGCCCGGCTGGCGGTTCAAGAACTGGTACGTCAACCTCGAGCAGCCTCTGGCCCGCTGGTCGGGCGGGGTGGACTCCGAGGACTATTTTCTGGACATCTCCGTGCATCCGGACCGCAGCTGGCACTGGCGGGACGAGGACGAGTTCGCCCAGGCCGGGCGGGACGGGCTGATGGACGAGGAGACCGCGGGGCGGGTGCGTGCGGCCGGGCGGGACGCGGTGGCCGCGATCGAGGCCTGGAAGACCCCGTTCTCGGACGACTGGCCGCGCTGGCGCCCGGATCCGTCCTGGGGGGTACCGTCACTCCCCGATGACTGGGACCGTACACCCGCGCACATGTCCACATGAGACCCTTGATGCGCCCCCCGGCAAGAAACGTAGGATCGTCCTCCGCAAGGGCGCTTAAGTGCAACCCCCGGCGCATGGGCTGGGCTTGACCGATCGTCACCGAGGGGCGGCAGGACGTGAGCGAGGGGCACCAGGGCAACATCGCCGGGCGCCGCGGCCCCGCGGCCGACCCGGCGACAACCGCTGAGCATGCGGGAATTCCGTTCCTGGGACACGTATTGCGGGTATCGGGATTTCTGCGGGACCGTCTGCGCGCCCGGCGCGCAGTCCCGGACGGATGGATGCGACACGCGTGACGGAGCAGCCCACCTCCTACGAACGCCCCAAGCCGGGCGTCGACCCCGCGGAGGCCCGCGGGGCGCTCCTGCGTACCCCGAAGCCGCCCGGCAGCCAGGGCTTACCGGTGCAGGCCCGGGCCGACGGGACACCGTCCGGGCCGGGCGCGGCCCCGTCCTGTGGCACCGCGAAGGACGGCGAGGGGAAGGAGCCCCCAGTCAACGGCCCCGAGCACTCCCAGCCCGCCGCCGCCGAGCCCGGCGCGCACCGCCCGCGCCCCGCGCCGGACGGCATTCCGCCGCAGCCCGGCGCCCAGCAGGACCGGGCTGCGGGCACCCAGGAGCGCCGTTCCGGGCGGGGTCTGCCGCCGGGGCGGCCCATGCCGATGCGACGCGACGGGGACCGGCTGCGCTTCGTCGGCGCGGCCACCCGGCGGATCGCCCGTGGGCTCGACCTCGACGAGATCGTGATGGGGCTGTGCCGGGCCACCGTGCCGACGTTCTCGGACGCGATCCTGGTCTATCTGCGCGACCCGCTGCCGGTCGGTGACGAGCGGCCCACCGGACCGGTGGTGCTGCGGCTGCGCCGCACCGACCGGATACCGGAGGAGCGGGACACCGACGGGGTGCTGCTGCCGCCGGCCTTCGACCCGGAGCCGGAGCCGACCGCGCTGGCGGATCTGTCCGCGCTGACGACCGAGCTGTGCGAGGTGCGGCCCGGCGGCGCGCTGAACGAGGTGCTGCGCGGGGTGCGGCCGGTGTTCGCCGACGCGCCCGCCGCCCGGGCCGCGCTGCCCGAGCTGCTGGGCGAGGGCGGCGAGGCCGTCGTACCGGACGGGCAGCACGCGATCCTCGCGCCGCTGCGCGGTCGGCGCCGGGTGATCGGCGCGGCCCTGTTCCTGCGTCGCCCGGAGCGGCTCGCGTTCGAGGCGGACGATCTGCTGGTCGCCGCCCAGCTGGCCACCCACAGCGCCCTCGGCATCGACAAGGCGGTGCTCTACGGGCGCGAGGCGTACATCGCCGACGAGTTGCAGCGCACCATGCTGCCCGAGACCCTGCCCCGTCCGACCGGTGTGCGGCTGGCGTCGCGGTATCTGCCGGCGGCGGAGACCGCGCGGGTCGGCGGCGACTGGTACGACGCGATCCCGCTGCCCGGCAGCCGGGTCGCGCTGGTGGTCGGCGACGTGATGGGGCACTCCATGACCTCGGCGGCGATCATGGGCCAGCTGCGCACCACCGCGCAGACCCTGGCCGGTCTCGACCTGCCGCCGCAGGAGGTGCTGCACCATCTGGACGAGCAGGCGCAGCGCCTGGGCACCGACCGCATGGCGACCTGTCTGTACGCCGTCTACGACCCGGTGACGCACCGCATCACCATCGCCAACGCCGGCCATCCGCCGCCGGTCCTGCTGCACCTGGGCGGCCGGGCGGAGGTGCTGCGCGTGCCGCCGGGCGCGCCGATCGGCGTCGGCGGGGTGGACTTCGAGGCGGTCGAGCTGGACGCGCCGGCCGGGGCCACGCTGCTGCTCTACACCGACGGTCTGGTGGAGTCCCGGCTGCGGGATGTGTGGACCGGTATCGAACAGCTGCGGGAGAAGCTCGCCGCGACCGCCCAGTTGACCGGCCCGGATCATCCGCCGCCGCTGGAAGCGCTGTGCGACGAGGTGCTGGACATGCTCGGCCCGGGCGACCGGGACGACGACATCGCCCTGCTCGCGGCCCGTTTCGACGGGATCGCGCCGAGCGATGTCGCGTACTGGACGCTGGACCCGGAGGACACCGCGCCCGGCCAGGCCCGTCGGCTGGCCCGGCGCGCGCTCGCCCGCTGGGATCTGGAGGAGCTGACGGACTCGGTGGAGCTGCTGGTCAGCGAGGTGGTCACCAATGCGGTGCGGTACGCGTCCCGGCCGGTGACCCTGCGGCTGCTGCGCACGCATGTGCTGCGCTGCGAGGTCGGTGACGACGTGCCGCAGCTGCCGCGGCTGCGGCAGGCGCGGGCCACGGACGAGGGCGGCCGCGGTCTGTATCTGGTCAACAGGCTGGCCCGGCGCTGGGGCGCGACCCGGCTGAGCACCGGCAAGGTGGTGTGGTTCGAGCTGAACCGGGGCTGAGTCCGCCCGGCGCGGTGACGGCATGGAAAGGGGCGCCCGGAGTATTCCGGGCGCCCCTTTCGGTCTGTGTCTAGCGCGGGTCCAAGCCGTCCGGGGGGTTGAGCGGATCCTCCGTGCTGGGTGTCGTCGACGGACTGGTGCTCGGTGTCTGCGACGGCGACTGGGAGGGGGTCTGGGACGGCGTCTGCGAGGGGGTCTGCGACGGCGTATGGGACGGGCTGTGGGACGTCGGCGGCTCGCTGCTCGGCGTCTGCGACGGCGTATGGGACGGGGGCTGGGTCCAGGTCGGGGTCGGGGTCGGCTCGACGGCTGCGCCCTGGGTGGTGTTCAGGTCGAACCTGGCCCTGTCGGTGACGCCGAAGGTGTAGGCGGCCCAGATCTTCGCCGGGGGGCCGCCGCCGTTCACGCGGCCGCCGCCCATCGCGCCCTTCAGGGAGACGTGGTCCCCCTTCTTCACGGGCCGGCCGTCGCACCCCGTGCCGCCGGACTTGGCCGCCTCGCCGAACAGGCCGACGGAGGTGACCAGGTCGGGTGTGTAGGCGTTGAACCAGGCCGAGCGGTTGCAGTCGGACGTGCCGGTCTTGCCGGCCACCTGGCGGCCGTTGCGCAGCGGGTTGCTCGCCACCGAGTCCTTGGCCGTACCGTCGTCGACCACGCCGGTGAGCACGGAGGTCACCGTGTCCGCGGCCGTCCTGCTGAGCACCGAGCCGCCGACCGCGTTCGGCATCCGTACCGTACGGGCCTTGCTCTCCGCCGACTTGATGAGGCTCGGGGTGACCTTGTCGCCGTGGTTGGCGAGGGTGGCGTAGATCCCGGCCATCTGCAGCGGGCTGGCGCCCATCGAGCCGAGCGTCTGTGCGGGCACGGCCTGCATGCCCTTGGTGTCCATGCCGAGCTTCTTCGCCGTGCTCATGACGTTGCCCATGCCCACGTCGACGCCCATCTGCGCGAAGACGGAGTTGACGGACGCGTTCATGGCGTTCTGGACCGTGATCTTGTCGTAGTTGCGGTCGTCCTCGTTCGGCGGGGCGAAGCCGACCTTGGCACCGTGGTCCAGGACCTGGCGGCGGCTGGTGCCGTCGTAGATCGTGTCGGCGGTGATCGGCTTGCCGTCCTGTGTGACGGCGTTGTTCTCCAGCGCGGCGGCGAGGATGACCGGCTTGAAGGTCGAGGCGGGCTGGTAGTCGGTGCGGGTGGCGTTGCTGTAGTAGTGCTTGTAGTAGTCCTGCCCGCCGTACATCGCGACGATCCTGCCGGTCCTGGGGTCGACGGAGACGGCGCCGGCCTGGACGTCGGCGTCGACCTTGCGCCTCTTCTTGTCGAGCTTGCTCGTCAGCTCCGTCTTGACGGCCTTCTCCAGCGCGGCCTGCTTCTTGCGGTCGACGTTGAGGGTGATGGTCCAGCCCTTGTCGATGACCGCGTTCTCCGCCTGGCCCGCGCTCAGTCCGTCCACGTCCATCAGCTGTCGCTCGAGCTGCTGGTTGGCGAGTTCGACCAGGTAGCCCTTCTGTCCGTCGAGGCCCGGGGCGCCCTTGGGCTCCTTGGGCTTCGGGAACGTCATGGCGTCGCGTTTGGCCTTGGACAGCCAGCCCTCCTCGACCATGTTGTCCAGGACGTAGTTCCAGCGCTGCTGGACCAGCTTCTTGCCGGTGTCCGTGGCGACGGCCCAGTCGTACTGGCTGGGCGCCTGGAGCAGGGAGGCGAGGTAGGCGCCCTGCTGGACCGAGAGGTCCTGGGCGTCGATGTGGTAGTAGGCCTGGGCGGCGGCCTGGATGCCGTAGGCGTTGCGGCCGTAGTAGCTGGTGTTGATGTAGCCGGCGAGGATGTCGTCCTTGGACTCCTCGCGGTCCACCTTCAGCGAGATGACCATTTCCTTCAGCTTGCGCGAGACGGTCTGGTCCTGGCTGAGGTAGTAGTTCTTGACGTACTGCTGGGTGATCGTCGAACCACCCTGCTTGCCCTTGCCGGCCAGCGTGTTGAGGAGGCCGCGGGCCGTGCCCCTGAAGTCGACGCCGGCGTCGTGGTAGAAGCTCTTGTTCTCGGCCGCCACGAAGGTCAGCTGGACCTTGCGGGGCACTTTGGAGAGGTCGACGATCTCGCGGTTGGTCTTGCCGCTGCGGGCGAGGACCGTTCCGTCGCTGAACTTGTAGACGTTGCTCTGCTGCCGGGCGGCGGCGTTGCCCGCGGGGATGTCCACGTAGAGGTACAGGCCGATGAAGGCCGCGATGCCCAGCAGACACACCCCGAGGAACGTGCCGAGTATCTTCTTCCAGCCGAACAGCCTGCGTATGAGGCTCTTGGCGGGCTTCCCGCCGGCCGTGGGGGCGGCGCCCGCGGGACCCGTTCCGGGTGCGGAGCGGCGGCGCTTGGGCGCCGCGCGGTGGCCACCGCTCTGACGCGCTCGTCTCTCTTCCGCTCGTCCCATGGATCCCTGCTCGCTTCCGTCTCGGGGTCAGCTCCGAAAGCTAACACCCCTCTATATGACAAAGACCGTCCGATCCGCTCTTTTACGGACGTGACAATCAGCACCCGCCCCCAAGGAACCGACGGGTAGCGGCACCGTAAGGTTGCTTGACGGATTTAAGTGATAGCAGTTAGCTAGGAACGTGCTAGACGCTCCGTGGGGAGCGTCCACGAGAACGGGGGTCCCCATGTCCATATCCGAGCCGGCCGCCACCGCCGACGTACCCGAGATGCCCGCTCCCCGGGTACGGGAGTTCGCCGCGCACAGCATCGGCGGCGGACTCGCCCTGCTGCTCGGCCTGGTCGGGCTCGGCGGCGCCGCCGCGCTGTTCGCCGGGGCCGCCGCGGTCTCCGCCTCCGGCGCCAAGGGCGGGCTCGGCGCCGCCGGCGTCCTCGTCTTCCTCGCCGCGGTCATCGCGATGCGCGGCCTGAACACGGTCGCGCCCGGCGAGGCGCGGGTCGTGCAGCTCTTCGGGCGCTATCGGGGCACGATCCGGCAGGACGGTCTGCGCTGGGTGAACCCCTTCACCTCCCGGACCCGCGTCTCCACCCGGGTGCGCAACCACGAGACGGCCGTGCTGAAGGTCAACGACGCCTACGGCAACCCGATCGAGCTGGCCGCGGTCGTGGTGTGGAAGGTCCAGGACACCGCCCAGGCCACCTTCGAGGTGGACGACTTCGTCGAGTTCGTCGCCACGCAGACCGAGACGGCCGTGCGGCACATCGCGATCGAGTACCCCTACGACGCGCACGAGGAGGACGGCCTGTCGCTGCGCGGCAACGCCGAGGAGATCACCGAGAAGCTCGCCGTCGAACTCCAGGCGCGGGTGGAGGCGGCCGGGGTCCGGGTCGTCGAGTCACGCTTCACCCACCTCGCCTACGCCCCCGAGATCGCCTCGGCGATGCTCCAGCGGCAGCAGGCCGGGGCGGTCGTCGCGGCCCGCCGGCAGATCGTGGACGGCGCCGTCGGCATGGTCGAGGCGGCGCTGTCACGGATCGCCGAGCGGGACATCGTGGAACTGGACGAGGAACGCAAGGCGGCGATGGTGTCGAACCTGATGGTGGTGCTGTGCGGCGACCGGGCCCCGCAGCCGGTCCTCAACACGGGAACCCTCTACCAGTGACCGATTCCCCGGAAACCCCGAAGCGGCGGCCGCGGCAGCGCAAGCAGGTGCTGCTGCGGCTGGACCCGTCGGTGTACGACGCGCTCGCCCGGTGGGCCGGTGACGAGCTGCGGTCGGCGAACGCGCAGATCGAGTTCCTGCTGCGCAAGGCGCTGGCGGACGCGGGGCGGCTGCCCAAGGACGCCGGCCCGCTGCCCCGCCGGGGCCGGCCGCCTGTTTCGGAACCGTGACAATCGGCTCCCACCTGCACCGCCGTACACCCTGCCAGGCTCCGTGCACTCCGCGTATACACACGACGTATACACCGTGTGTAGAGTGCTCGGCATGTCCATCGGTCACACCCTTCTAGGGCTCCTGGAGTCCGGCCCGCGCCATGGTTACGACCTCAAGCGGGCCTTCGACGAGAAGTTCGGTCACGACCGGCCGCTGCACTACGGCCAGGTCTACTCCACGATGTCCCGCCTGCTGAAGCACGGCCTCGTCCAGGTCGACGGCATCGAGGCGGGCGACGGCCCCGAGCGCAAGCGGTACGCCATCACCGACGCCGGCGTCACCGACGTCGAGCAGTGGCTCGCCACCCCGGAGAAGCCGCAGGAGTATCTCCAGTCGACCCTCTACACCAAGGTCGTCCTCGCGCTCCTCACCGAGCGGAACGCTGCCGACATCCTCGACACCCAGCGGGCCGAGCACCTGCGCAGCATGCGGATCCTGACCGAGCGCAAGCGCAAGGGCGACCTCTCGGACCAGCTGATCTGCGATCACGCCCTGTTCCACCTGGAGGCGGACCTGCGCTGGCTCGAACTGACCGCGGCCCGTCTGGACAAGCTCCGTGAGGCGGTGGCCAAGTGACTCCTCCCCCCGGCTCCCTGCTCACCGCCGAGAACCTGCGCAAGGCCTACGGCCCGACCGTCGCCCTCGACGGCGCCGAGTTCTCCATCCACCCCGGTGAGGTCGTCGCCGTGATGGGCCCCTCCGGCTCCGGCAAGTCGACACTCCTGCACTGTCTCGCCGGGATCGTGCCGCCCGACTCCGGTTCGATCCTCTACGCCGGCCGCGAGCTGGCGCGGATGAGCGACACCGAACGCAGCGCGCTGCGCCGCAGCGAGTTCGGGTTCGTCTTCCAGTTCGGCCAGCTCGTCCCGGAGCTGACCTGCGTGGAGAACGTGGCCCTGCCGCTCAGGCTGAACGGCCGCCCCCGCAAGGAGGCCGAGCGGGCCGCGCTCACCTGGATGGAGCGTCTGGAGGTGGACGACCTCAAGGGCAAACGGCCCGGGGAGGTCTCCGGCGGCCAGGGCCAGCGGGTCGCGGTGGCCCGGTCGCTGGTCACCGGTCCGCGCGTGCTCTTCGCCGACGAGCCCACCGGCGCGCTGGACTCCCTCAACGGAGAGCGTGTGATGGAGCTGCTGACCGACGCGGCCCGCTCCACCAACGCGGCCGTCGTCCTGGTCACGCACGAGGCCCGGGTGGCCGCGTACTCCGACCGCGAGATCGTCGTACGCGACGGCAAGTCCCGGGACATGGAGCGCGCCATATGAGTGCCCGTCAATGGGGCCGGGACCTGGGCATGGGGATGAAGTTCGCCTTCACGGGCGGACGCGAGGGCCGGGTCCGGGTCCTGCTGACGGCGATCGGTGTCGGACTCGGCGTGGCCCTGCTGCTGCTGACGACGGCGATCCCGAGCGCGATGGCGGTACGGCACGACCGCGACGAGGCCCGGCTCGACTACACCTACGGCCCGAAACGGCCGAAGGCCGCCAACACCCTGGTGATCGCCGACGCCGACACCACGTACCGGGGCAAGGACGTCCGTGGTCGGCTGGTGGAGCCCGAGGGGCCGCGGGCCCCGGTCGCACCGGGCCTGTCGAAGTACCCCGCGCCCGGTGACATGGTCGTCTCGCCCGCGCTGAGGGAGCTGCTCGGCTCCGGCGCCGGAAAGCTGCTGCGCGAGAGGCTGCCGTACCGGATCGTCGGCACGATCGGGGAGCCCGGGCTCATCGGCTCGCGAGAACTCTCCTACTACGCCGGGACGAAGAACCTGGCCTCGCGCGTCAACGGCTGGCAGACCGCCCGCATCACCAGGTTCGGTCCGCCGCAGAACCGGCCCGCCAGCCATCTGGACCCGGTCCTGATCCTGCTGGTGCTGGTCGTCTTCGTGGTGCTGCTGATGCCGGTCGCCGTGTTCATCGCGACGGCCGTGCGGTTCGGCGGCGAGCGGCGCGACCGCAGACTGGCAGCGCTGCGCCTGGTGGGCTCCGACAGCCGGATGACCCGGCGGATCGCGGCCGGCGAGGCACTCGCCGGCTCGCTCGTCGGACTGCTCTTCGGCACCGTCTTCTTCCTGGTGGGCCGTCAGCTCGCGGGCTCGGTCGAGATCCTGGGCGTCAGCGTGTTCCCCAGCTATCTCAACCCGACGCCGACGCTGGCCGCCCTGGTCACGGTCACCGTTCCGGCGGCGGCCGTGCTGGTCACCCTGTTCGCGCTGCGCGGAGTGGTCATCGAGCCGCTGGGCGTGGTCCGTACGGCCAAGCCCGCGCGCCGCAGGCTGTGGTGGCGGCTGCTGCTGCCGCTGGCGGGCCTCGCGATGCTCAGCCCGATGATCGGGCAGGGCCGCAGCAACGGCAGCTTCAACGAGTACCTGGTGACCGGCGGTGTCCTGTTGCTGCTGATCGGCGTGACGGCGCTGCTGCCGTGGGTCGTCGAGGCGGTCGTGGCCCGGCTCGGCCAGGGCGGTGTGGCCTGGCAACTGGCGGTACGGCGGCTCCAGCTGAGCAGCGGCTCCGCGGCCCGCATGGTGAACGGCATCGCGGTCGCGGTGGCCGGGGCGATCGCGATCCAGATGCTGTTCGCGGGCGTCCAGGGCGACTACACCAAGGCCACCGGGCAGGACACGACCCGCGCCCAGATGCAGGTCAACCTCTCCCACGGCGTGGACTTCCTGCCCGCCGCCGCGAAGTTCTCCGCCACCGAAGGGGTGCGCAAGGCCAGCGCCCTGGGCAACACCGAGCTGGGAGACCGGGACTGGAAGCACTCGCCGACCACCACGGCGGGCCTGACCGTGGGCGACTGCGCCTCCCTGCGCGAGGTGGCCCGGCTGGACTCCTGCCACGACGGTGACGTGTTCGTGGCGCGGGGCGGTGAGGCCGACGACGACGTGGCGAAGCTCATCCGGCCGGGTCGCACCCTGCACGCGGAGACCGTCGACGGCAACAACGACGAACCCGATGTGACGTGGACCGTGCCCAGCGGCCTGAAGCGGGTCCAGGCGGTCACCGGCCCGACCGGGATGAAGGACAGCGGCGTGCTGTTGACCCCGGCCGCCATGCCCGACCGGCTGGCCGCGACGCTGGGCGGAGCGGTGTTCCTCTCGCTCGACTCATCGGTGCCCGACGCGCAGGAGCACGTGCGCAACACGGCCGCGCGGGTGGACCCGCTGGCGAACGCGCTGGTGTGGTCGTCCACCGAGCAGTCCGCGAAGTTCACCTCCATCCGCACCGGTATGTTCGTCGGCGCGATCTGTGTGCTGGCGCTGATCGGCGCGAGCCTGCTGGTGTCCCAGCTGGAGCAGCTGCGCGAGCGCAGGAAGCTGCTGTCGGCGCTGGTCGCCTTCGGCACCCGGCGGCGCACGCTCGGCCTGTCGGTGCTGTGGCAGACGGCGATCCCGATCGCGTTGGGCCTGCTGCTCGCCTCGACCGTGGGGCTGACGCTGGGCGCGGTGCTGCTGAAGATGGTGGGCGCGACGGTGGGCGTGGACTGGCCGAGCGTGCTGACGATGACCGGCGCCGGCGCGGTGGTGGTCGTCACGGTCACCCTGCTCAGCCTGCCGCCCCTGCTGCGGCTGATGCGCCCGGACGGGCTGCGCACCGAGTAGCTCCCCCGCCGCGCGAGGGCTCCTTCCCGAAGGCGGGGAGGAGCCCTTCCGCGTCAGGGCTGCCCGGGCAGCACCCGCACCGGCAGTGCGCCCAGCGCCCCGCGCAGGGCCGTGGCCAGCTCCTCGTACTCGGCGGCTCGGGCCGCGCCCGCCCGCATGGCGAAGGCGACGCGGCGGCTCGGGGCGGGCTCGGTGAAGGAGCCGGTGAGCAACTGGCCGCTGCGGGCCGTCTCCACCTTCAGCGCGGTGCGCGGCAGCAGGGTGCAGCCGAGACCGCCCGCGACGAGCTGGACCAGCGTGGACAGCCCGGCCGCGGTCGTGGTGACCGGCGCGTCCGCGCGGCCGGCCTCCCGGCAGATGTCCAGGGCCTGGTCGCGCAGGCAGTGACCTTCGTCCAGGAGCAGCAGATTGAGTTCCCGCAGGGCCTCGCGCGGAATGCCCTCCCTGCCGCCGAGCCAGTGGTCGACCGGGGTGACCAGCACGAAGTCCTCGTCGAAGAGCGGGAGTTCCACGACACCGGGGACTCCGAGCGGTACGGCGAGCAGCAGCAGATCGAGGCGGCCGGTGTGCAGGCCGTCGACGAGGCTGGCCGTCTGCTCCTCGTGGACCTGGAGGTCCAGGTGCGGATAGCGGTCGTGGACGAGACGCAGCACGGCGGGCAGCAGATAGGGCGCGACCGTCGGGATCACCCCGAGGCGCAGTGCCCCGGTGAACGGCGCGCGGACCGCCTCGGCCTCCTCCAGCAGAGCCCCGACCGCCGCCAGCACCGCCTTCGCGCGTACGGCCAGCCGCTCCCCCGCGGGCGAGAGCAGCACCTTGCGCGTCGTACGCTCGAGGAGGGTCACCCCGAGGGTCTCCTCCAGCGCCGAGACCGCGCCGGACAGGGCGGGCTGGCTCATCCCGATGGCGGCCGCCGCGTCCCGGAAGTGCAGATGCTCGGCCACGGCGGCGAAGGCACGCAGTTGCGCGAGACTCGGCTGCTTCCGCTTGCCGTTACTGATGGTCACTGATAGCTACCTCCGATCAACCTGACCGAGTATAGCTATTTCCCTAATCAATGCACCGTGTGCCAACATCAACGAAGTCCAACCCATGGGAAAGATCCTCAAAAGGGGTGTTTCCTCGCTGCAAGGAGAGTTTGTGCTCACTGTCGGTGACAAGTTCCCCGAGTTCGAACTGACCGCCTGCGTCTCGCTGGAGAAGGGCTCGGAGTTCGAGCAGATCCACCACAAGTCCTACGAGGGCAAGTGGCTGGTCGTCTTCGCCTGGCCCAAGGACTTCACGTTCGTGTGCCCGACCGAGATCGCCGCGTTCGGGAAGCTGAACGACGAGTTCGCCGACCGCGACGCCCAGATCCTCGGCTTCTCCGGTGACTCCGAGTTCGTGCACCACGCCTGGCGCAAGGACCACCCGGACCTGACCGACCTGCCGTTCCCGATGATGGCGGACTCGAAGCACGAGCTGATGCGCGAGCTCGGCATCGAGGGTGAGGACGGCTTCGCCCAGCGCGCCGTCTTCGTCGTCGACCCGAACCGCGAGATCCAGTTCACCATGGTCACCGCCGGTTCCGTGGGCCGCAACCCCAAGGAGGTCCTGCGGGTCCTGGACGCGCTGCAGACCGACGAGCTGTGCCCGTGCAACTGGAGCAAGGGCGACGAGACCCTCGACCCGGTCGCGCTGCTGGCTGGTGAGTGACCCATGTCGCTCGACTCCCTGAAGTCCCGTGTTCCGGACTACGCCAAGGACCTGAAGCTCAACCTGGGCTCGGTCATCGGCAACTCGGACCTGCCGGCCCAGCAGTTGTGGGGCACGGTGCTGGCGACCGCCATCGCCTCCCGTTCCCCGATCGTGCTGCGTGAGCTGGAGCCCGAGGCGAAGGCGAACCTGTCGCCGGAGGCGTACACGGCCGCCAAGGCCGCCGCCGCGGTGATGGCGATGAACAACGTCTTCTACCGCACCCGGCACCTGCTGTCCGACCACGAGTACGGCACCCTGCGCGCGGGTCTGCGGATGAACGTCATCGGCAACCCGGGCGTGGAGAAGGTCGACTTCGAGCTGTGGTCCTTCGCGGTCTCCGCGATCAACGGCTGCGGCATGTGCCTGGACTCGCACGAGCAGGTGCTGCGCAAGGCCGGCGTGGAGCGCGATGTGATCCAGGAGGCGTTCAAGATCGCCTCCGTGGTGCAGGCGGTCGGCGTCACCCTCGACGCCGAGGCCGTGCTGGCCGAGTAGACGGCTGTACCCGGACCCCGCTCACCCCTGGTGGGCGGGGTCTTCCGCGTTCGGCACCGGCACCGCGTCGGCGGGCGCGTCGGACCCGGCCGGCTCGACGGACTCGACGGACTCGACGGGCTCGACCGGCGCGGGCTGTCCGGGCAGCCCGGGCTGCTCCCGCGTCTCCAGCGAGTACTGCCGCAGATACCCCACCACCGTGTTCGTCACCGCCACCAGTGGTACGGCCACCACCGCGCCGCCGATGCCGGCCACCATCCCGCCGGCCGCCACCGTCAGCACCACCGCCAGCGGATGGACACGGACCGCGCGGCCGAGGATGAACGGCTGAAGGACGTGGCCCTCGATCTGCTGGACCGCGAGGACGACCACGAGCGTCATGAGCGCCGTGAAGACACCCTGGGTGACGAGCGCCACGATCACCGCCAGCGCGCCTGAGGCGACCGCGCCGACCAGGGGGATGAAGGAGAACAGGAAGATGAACACGGCCAGCGGGACGGCCATCGGCACATCGAGGAAGTAGATGCCGATGCCGATGAAGATCGCGTCTATGAGGGCGACCAGGACCGTGCCGCGGACGTAGGCGGTCAGGGTGCGCCAGGCGCGCGGACCGGCACCGGCCACACCCGGCCGGGCGGCGGCGGGCACCAGCTTCAGGAACCACTCCCAGATGCGCTTGCCGTCGTAGAGCAGGAACAGCGTCGAGAAGAAGACCAGCAGGATCCCGGTGAGCGCCTCGACGACGACCTGAACTCCCTCGAGCCCGGCGGACGTTATCTGGTCGGTGTTCGCGCCGATCGCCTCGCGCAGGTTCTTGGCGATCTGGTTGATCTGCTTGTCGGTGACGTGGAAGGGGCTCTTCAGCAGCCAGTTGCGCAGATCGTCGATGCCGTTCTGGATCTGGCTGGAGAGCGTGTCGATGTTCTCCATGACCTGCCAGGTCACGAACCAGCCCATGAGGCCGATGACGACGAAGCCGCTGATGGCGGTGAGCGCGGTGGCCGGACCGCGCGGTACCCCGCGCCGGGTGAGCCGGGCGACCGTCGGCTGGAGCAGCGCGGTCACCAGCAGCGCGATGACGAAGGCGAACACCACCAGCTGGACGGCGCTGATGACCCGCATCAGCACCCACACGGTGCCGGCGAGGACCAGCAGACGCCAGCCCGCCTCGGCCGCGACCCGCACGCCCCAGGGCACGGCCTGGACGGGGTCGGGGCGGGGCGCGGGCGACGCGGCGGGCCGCCGGGCGGCCGGCACCGGGTCTGCGGTGGCGGGCGCGGCGTCCGTCTCCGGTCCGGTCCGTTCCTTCTCCACCTCGGCGCGGCGCTCGTCCAGCCGCTCGCTCACCTCGGTGAGACGTGCGCCCAGTCGGCCGAGCCACCCTGGCACTCGCGACATCATCCGTCCTTCTCCCCCGCGTACCCGGGTGCTCGCCACCACTCCCTTTGAGTCGTTCGGTTACGACCGTACAGGGCGAAAGCCCCTCCCCATGGGACGGGGAGGGGCTGCGCGAGGACGAGCGGGATCGGCGGGCCTAGTACCAGTGGTTCGCCGACCAGAACGACCAGGCCTGGCAGGGGCTGCCGTACCGGGAGTTCATGTAGTTGAGGCCCCACTTGATCTGGGTGGCCGGGTTGGTCTGCCAGTCGGCACCGGCGGAGGCGTACTTGCCGGCGGGCAGCGCCTGGAAGAGGCCGTAGGCACCGGAAGAGGCGTTGACCGCGTGGTAGTTCCAGCTGGACTCGTGGTCCACGATGTTGCTGAAGCACTGGAACTGGTCGCCCGCCACCATCTGACGGGCCATCGCCTGGATCTGCGCGACGGTGTAGCTGCCCTGGACGGGGAAGCTGGAGGAGTCGCGGGTCGAGCGGGTGGTGGCCTGGGACTTCGCCTCGGCGCGCGCCTTGGCGTCCTTGGCCGCCTTGGCCGCCGCCTTCTCGGCGTCCGCCTTCTTGGCGATGGCGGTCTCGGCGGCGGCCTTGCGGGCCGCTTCCTCGGCGTCCTTCTTGGCGCTCACGTCCGCGGCGATGGCCTGCGCGTCAGCCTGCTGCGTCAGGGACGCGGTCTGCACCTGGGCCTGCTGACCCGCGGGTATGTCCGCGAGGAGCGTGGTGTCGGCAGCCGTCGGCTCGGCGTCGTTGTTCTGCGCGACGCTGCCCGAGGCAACTCCGACGACGCTTCCGACGGCGGTGACCGCGGTGGCCGAGGCCACTGCGAATCCCCGGACCGAAATCCGGCTCACACGGTTTCCTTCCAGCATCGCCCGCTTCGGTGACCCTGGCGGACGCAATCGTGCCCCTGAACACTGGCCTCCCAACTGCGGGGTCACGGGAGGCACGGGCCCGGTGGGCAACTCCCTCGACGGGAGCGCCACTTGGTGCTCGGGCGGCATACGGCGGCGCTATGGAGTTGGTGATGCTGCTGATATGCGATACCGCTGGGGGTACACGTGTGCCGTATGCGGGGCCTGACAGGACTGAGACTCTGCCGTAACCCGGTGGCAGGTGGCAATTCCGAGTTGCGTGTGAAAGCTCACATCCCGTTTCGCTCCAGGGATTTCAGGAAACGGCCACACGCGAAGGCGCCGCCCGGCTAGGCTCCTACGCCTTGCCGGACGACGCCTGTGCGGCTTGACCGGATATACCGTGGTTGTCCTTAGATATGACCGTCCTCGAGCATCTCGGTGACCAGGGCGGCGATCTGGGACCTCTCCGAGCGGGTCAGCGTGACGTGCGCGAAGAGCGGGTGTCCCTTCAGCTTCTCCACCACGGCGACCACACCGTCGTAGCGCCCGACGCGCAGATTGTCCCGCTGTGCCACGTCATGGGTCAGCACGACCCGCGAGTTGGCGCCGATACGGGACAGCACGGTGAGCAGGACGTTCCGCTCCAGGGACTGCGCCTCGTCCACGATCACGTACGCGTCGTGCAGCGAGCGGCCGCGGATGTGGGTGAGCGGGAGCACCTCCAGCATCCCGCGCGCGGTGACCTCCTCGATGACCTCGCGGCTGGTGACGGCCGAGAGCGTGTCGAAGACGGCCTGCGCCCACGGGCTCATCTTCTCCGCCTCGCTGCCCGGGAGATAGCCCAGCTCCTGCCCCCCGACCGCGTACAGCGGACGGAAGACCATCACCTTCTTGTGCTGGCGGCGCTCCAGGACGGCCTCCAGGCCCGCGCACAACGCCAGGGCCGACTTGCCGGTGCCGGCCCGGCCGCCCATCGAGACGATGCCGACGTCCGGGTCGAGCAGCAGATCGAGCGCGATGCGCTGTTCGGCGCTGCGGCCCTTGATGCCGAACGCCTCGCGGTCGCCCCGCACCAGGCGGACGTTGCCCTCGGCGGAGACCCTGCCGAGCGCCTTGCCGCGCTCGGACTGGATGGTCAGCCCGGTGTGCACGGGGAGGTCGGCGGCCTCCGGGACGTACACATGGCCCTCGTCGAAGAGGATGTCCACCTGCTCGCCCGAGAGCGTCAGTTCGGACATGCCGGTCCAGCCGGAGTTCTCGGTGATGGCGAGTTCGGCCCGGTACTCCTCGGCCAGCAGGCCCACGGACGAGGCCTTGATCCGCAGGGGCAGGTCCTTCGACACCACGGTGACGTCGAACCCCTCGGCCTGCAGATTGCGGGCCACCGCCAGGATGCGGGAGTCGTTGTCACCCAGGCGGTAGCCGGTGGGCAGCACGCTGGGGTCCGAGTGATTGAGCTCGACACGGACCGTGCCGCCGAGTTCCCCGATCGGGATGGGGGCGTCGAGGCGACCGTGCTTCACCCGGTAGTCGTCCAGCAGGCGCAGGGCCTGGCGGGCGAAATAGCCGAGCTCCGGATGGTGCCTCTTGGCCTCCAGTTCCGTGACCACGACGATGGGGAGCACGACCTCGTGCTCGTCGAAGCGGGTCAAGGCGTTGGGGTCGGCCAGCAGGACGCTGGTGTCGAGAACATAGGTGCGCCGGTCAGGCTTGTGGCGCTTTACGCTGGTCACCACGGAAGGACGTACCCCCTCGGATGAGGTCGGGGAGCGACGAAGTGGAAGCCGGGCCGGGAGGCTGGGAGCAATGCGGCCGGTTCCCGGCCTCCGCGCAGGGCGGGCCGGATACCGGCCCTCCGCGGCTGCTTCCGCGCGGTGACCGCACGGTCGGGCTGGTGCAAAGGGCCTCCCGGGCGGACGGCCCCGTGCCGTCCGCTGAGATCCGACGCCCGTGGTTCGGGTGTCGACCTGTCTGGCTTATGCCCTCGAACATGCGCCGCCATGCAGATACAGCCAACAGCGCGCTGGTGAACTCCTTGTTACTTCTGTCCGAATCGGGGTATACGGCAGCCGCCCCGCCGCCGGGAGGCGACGGGGCGGCGGGGTGCGCGCTCAGCCGCCGAAGCGGCGGTGACGTGCGGCGTAGTCGCGCAGGGCGCGCAGGAAGTCGACCTTGCGGAAGGCCGGCCAGAAGACCTCGCAGAAGTAGTACTCGGAGTGCGCGGTCTGCCAGAGCATGAATCCGGACAGGCGCTGTTCGCCGCTGGTGCGGATCACCAGGTCCGGGTCGGGCTGGGCGCCGGTGTAGAGGTGACGGCCGATCATGTCGACGTCGACGGACTCGGCGAGCTGCTCCAGCGGCACGCCCTTGTCCTGGGCGTCGAGCAGCATGGCGCGCACGGCGTCGGCGATCTCCTGGCGCCCGCCGTAGCCGATGGCCACGTTGACCACTATCCCGTCGATGTGGGCGGTGGTGTCCTCGGCTTCCTTCAGCGTCGTCTGCATCGGCGCGGGCAGCAGGTCGCGGGTGCCGACGTGGTGCACCCGCCAGCGGCCGTCGGCGGCGAGGGTGCGGACGACGTCCTCGATGATGCCGAGCAGCGGGACCAGTTCCTCCTGCGGGCGGTCGAAGTTGTCCGTGGAGAGCAGCCACAGGGTGACGACCTCGACGTCGGTCTCGCTGCACCAGCCGAGGAACTCCTCGATCTTCTCGGCACCGGCCCGGTGCCCGTGGACGGCGCTGGAGCCGGAGGCCTTCGCCCAGCGGCGGTTGCCGTCCATGATGACGCCGATGTGCTTGGGCACCTGAGCGTGGTCCAGGTGGCCTTCCACCCGGCGCGCGTAGAGCCTGACGAGCAGGCCGCGCAGCTTGTCGCGCAGGTTCACGTGACCCTCCGGGGGTTTGGCGCGGGATGCGGGGTGCCGGAGCCGTCGAGCCTACCCCCGCTGGGGGCCTGGTTCTGGTCCGGGGCTTGGGTCTTGGGGGGCCGCGGCTGCGGTCTTCGCCGTCGCACGCGGGCCGCGGCGTCCTGCGCGCCGGGGAGTGCCCCAAGAAAAACGGGCCGGTCCGTGGGGGGGAGACGGACCGGCCCGAGGGGGGGTTTCCACCATAACCCTTCGTGAGGGATGGTGGGTGCATTGGCGCGCGACAACTACTCTCCGCAGTTACGCGGCGACGGCGCGGTGGGGCGGAACACTGAATTCCGGGGCGTTTCATGGCCGATTCACAGCGGAATCCCAGGAAGATTCGATCGGATACGAACACTTCCAGAGGGATTAACCCGTCTTGGTGATAGTTCGGTGAGTTGTCCGGGGATCCCTCCGATGGGCTACCCGGTCAGCGAACGGTGACGCGGCGGCTCCCCCGCGCCACGCGAAGTCCGACTCTCGCGATGACCGGGCTCTCCGGCACCGCGCAGCCCCCTCCACCGCGCGGTGCCGTCTCGCGCGGCTTTGCTGACGCGAATTACCTTGGTCTGAACTTACGTGACCCGCTGGACGTCTGTGAACCAGTCTCGGTAACAATGTGGAAACCACAGGCGAACCTCAGGTGAACGACGCCCCGTTTCCGGCCGTTGCCTCCCTCAGCCGCCCGGCTTGCGTATGTCGAAGAGGTGCCGGCTGCTGTGCGCGACGAACGGGCCTTCCCGCTCGATCCGCTCGTGCAGCGCCCGGAGTTGGGGTTCGTACGCCTCCACCGTGAACCCGGGGACCATCCAGACGACCTTGCGCAGGAAGTGCACGACCGCGCCGACATCACGGAACTCCATCCGCAGCCGCTCGGCCCGCAGCCCGACCACCTCCAGGCCCGCCGCCTCGGCACCGGCCCGCTCCCCCTCGGCATCACGGACACCGCGCACCTCCTCCGGCTGCGGTCCGAGGAAGTACTCGACCAGTTCGAAGACACTGGCCGGCCCGACGTGCTGCGCGAAGTACGTGCCGCCGGGCCGCAGCACCCGGGCGATCTCGTCCCAGTGGGGGCGCACCGGATGGCGGCTGAGCACCAGGTCGAACGCCGCCTCGGCGAACGGCAGCGGCGCGTCGTCCGGGGCGGCGACGACGACCACACCCCGGGGCCGCAGCAGCGCCGTGGCCTTGGCGACGTTCGGCGGCCAGCCCTCCGTGGCCGCGAGGACGCCCGGCCGGGCCGGCTCCACCCCGCCCAGCGCGAAGTCCAGCACCTCGCCCCCGCCGGTCTGGATGTCGAGCGCGGACTCGGCGCGGGCCAGCCGCTCCCCCGCCGACCGGGCGTATCCCCAGGAGGGCCGTGCCTCGGTGGCCCGTCCCTCGAACCACGAGAAGTCCCACCCCTCGGTCGGCGCGGCGGCGCCCTCGGCCACGAGGTCCTCGAAGGTCCGGTTCACTGTCATGCCTTCATGGTCCCAAAGCCCTGTCGGTGGGCCCTGCTATTTTCCACCCGTATGACGACTTGCTTCGCCGGAGAGAAGGACACGCTGCGCGCGAGCCTGGACCGGCACCGGGACGCCGTGCTCTGGAAACTGGAAGGCCTCGGCGACGAGCCGCTGCGCCGCCCCATGACACCGACCGGCACCAGCCTGCTGGGCCTGGTCAAGCACCTGGCCGCGGTCGAGTACGGCTGGTTCGTGGAGACGTTCGGCGGGGTGGCCGAGCCCCTCTGGTTCACCCCGCACGACGACCTGCGGATCACCCCCGAGGAGACGACGGAGCAGATCGTCGCCCTCTACGGCCGTGCCCGCGCCGCGGCGGACCGGATGATCGCCGCCCTGCCCCTGGACTCGGCGGGCCGCCCGTCCTGGCGGGACGACCCGGTCTCGCTGCGCTGGACGCTGGTCCACATGATCGAGGAAACCGCGCGGCACGCGGGGCACATGGACATCCTGCGCGAGCTGATCGACGGCGCGACCGGCGACCATCCGCCGGCGGCCCAGGCGGGCTGAGCCACCCGCCGGGACCCGGTCGCCGGGGCGGCCCGGGCTGTCCCCGTCCCGTCAGCCGGTCAGCCGGTCCGCTCACCGGTCTGCCGACCGAGCCGTCCGGCCGTGGGGCCTTCGGGGCCGCCGAGGACGTACAGGACGTGTTCGTCGCCCCCGTGCCGCAGGGTGGCCCTCGCGGGTGAAGCCGTGTCTCTTCAGCAGCCGGACCGAGGCGGTGTCGCCGGCGAAGGGGTCGGCGTACAGCGGCCGGACGGGTTCGGCGTCGCGGCTCCTTCTGGCGGGCAGGACGGGACGAGGACGAACATGGCGGCGTACGAGCGGTGTTGACGGTGTCGGTGGAGCGGGAGGTCGGGGAATGGGGCGGCGTGGGCGCTGGCGGGACGGGCGAGGAGAGCTGATCGTGCGGGGGGCCGGCACGGAGGCGGCGGCCGTGACCGTGCCCCTGGAGATCTCGACGTCCTATCGGGCCCGTACGAGAGGGCTGCTGGACCGGGACTCGATCGACGGGGCGATGCTGCTGTCACCGGCGAGCGGAGTGCACACCTTCGGGATGCGGATGCCGATCGACGTCGCCTATCTGGACCGCGGGCTGACCGTCCTCGCCGTCCGCACGATGCCCCCGGGCCGCCTGGGCCTGCCCCGCCCGCGGTCCCGGCATGTGCTGGAGGCCCGGGCCGGGACGATGGCGGGGTGGGGGCTGCGGGAGGGAGCGCGGGTGGAGGTACACGAGGGGCCGCGCACCTGAGGTCACGGGCGGCGGCCTCGCGCCGCCGCGCCTCACTGCCCGGCTCGGGGGAAGGAGACCTCGACACGGCGGTTCTTCTTCCGGCCGGCCTCGGTGGAGTTGTCGGCGATCGGGTACTGCTCGCCGTAGCCACGGACCTCGAAGGTGGCCTCCGGGTCGTTCAGGTCCTGGTCCAGGACGGCCTGCACGGCGTTGGCGCGCTGCTTGGACAGGACGTCTCCGTGGGCGGAGGTGCCGAGGTTGTCGGTGAAGCCGAAGACGCGGATCCGGGTGGCGTTCTGCTTCTTGATCTCCTCGGCGATCGTCGCGATGCGAGCCTTCGCCTGCGCGCCGAGCTTGGCGCTGTCCTTGCCGAACAGCACCTCCGCCTGGAGCGCGAAGGTGACGTCGGCGTTGGTGTCCTCCCTGCGCTCGTCGCCGCTCTGGTCCTCCACGACCGACTTGATGTCCAGCACCTTGGGCTCCGCCAGGGTGGCGCCCTCGGGCAGCTTCAGCTCCGGATCGGTGGGATCCACCTTCACCGGCGCGGTGGCGGAGGGTTCGGTGCCGGGGGGTGTGCCGGGGTCGGTGTCGTCGGCGTGTGCCGGGGCCGCTGCCCGGAGGTGGGCCGCGAGGAGGAGGGCGGCTGCCGACAGGACGAGGCCGAGGCGGGGCGTGGTGGTCACTTGGGCCTCACCCGGAGATCTTGATGCCGGCGGAGGCGAAGGTCGGCAGCTGGAACTCCACCTCGCTCGTGTTCGCGGGGGGTGCGGGGAACTGCATGAAGACCGCCAGGCTGTCACCGGCCCTGATGGTCGAGAACCCGGTGGTCGTCAAGGGCCGGCCCTCGGTGTCCCGCAGCACGTAATACCGCTTCTTCCCCTGAGGATCCACCAGCGTGGCGCCGCCCAGGGACCGACCGTTCCTGACGATCTCGGTTTCGTTGCCACTCAGGGCCGCGGGGACCACGGCGCTCTGAGCCCCGTCGTTCTTCAAGGTGCCGTTGACGGTGACGAAACCACCCGAGTCGCGTTGCGCGGAGGTGATCTGGAGGATGAGACCGGCCGAGCCTCTCAACTCGGCCAGCGGTTCGTCCGACTGCCCCTCCTGGGCGCTCGGGTCGGAGCCACCCTGCTTGGACGCGGAGGCCGAACTCCGCGGACTCTTGTCGTCACCGCCGCTTCCACCGCAGCCGGCCATACCGACGGCCAGGCCGGCCACGACGGTCAGTGCGACCGTTCCCCTGCGAACTTTCGCAGTGAACCGAATGCTCATCGCTGTGCTTCCTTCATCGATCGTCGTGAGCTTGTCAGTCGGCCAGATGGACGTCGAAGAGGTCCTCGGGCGCCGGCAGAGTGGCTTTGTCATCCGGGTCCGGCGTCCAAGGCGTGCCGTCACACACGAGTCGGGGCAACGCGTCCTCGCCGGCGTCCGCACCGGGAGGTGTGAACTCGCAGCGCGACTCGATCACGGCCGTGGCGGAAGCGGTGGAGTGGAAGTCCTCCGTCCCGGGGACGACGGAATCCCCGACCGACTTGTCGGTCCGGACCTTGGCCGTGTACCGCAGGGGCTGCCAGGTGCAACCGGTGAGCTTCGCGTCGTTGTGCGCCGCGAGCAGTCCCGCGTCCGGGCACGGGTTGTCGACGGGTACCCGTCCCTCGAAGATGACCGGCCACTTCGTCGGATCGCGCACGTCGGCGTCCCACATGGCCGCGAGCTGGGCCCGCCCGTTCTGGGCCGCGGCCAGGGCTGCCGCGTCGGCCGCCGTCTGAGCGCCCCCACGGTTCACCGCGGCCTGCCCCACCGCGAGATAGGCGAGCGCAAGAAAGAGCAGGCCCGCCACCACCGTGATGTAGATGGGGAAGGCCTGCCCGGCGTCGTCGCCTGTGTACCGCCGGATCAGCCCCCGGTGACCTCGGAGATCTTGTTGGTGATGGCGTCGTAGATCGACTGCCCGATACTCGTGCCCGTGATCGCCAGCACGATCGCCACCACCACCGCGATGATCCCGAGGTACTCGACGGCGGTCTGCCCCCTGTCGTCGCCCCCGCGCTGCATGGCCACCATCAACTTCAGCATCCAGTCGCTCATGGTGCTCCCCTCCGGCTTCGCTTCGGATCCCGCAAACGTAGGCACTCGCCCAGATCCGTGCCCAGGGCCCCAGGGCCCAACCCCGGGCCCAGTCGGTGCCGATCGCGCCCGTCGGCATCTCAGGCCACCCCCAGCCACTTAGCCGTCGCCTGGGAGCGGGTGGTGGTGTGGAGCTTGGCGAAGATCCGGTTGATGTGGTTCTTGACCGTCTTCTCGCTGATGAAGCAGACGGCGGCGATCTGCTGGTTGCTCATGCCGGACGCGATGAGGTCCATGATCTCCGCCTCCCTCGTACTCAGCCGGAACCGCGAGCGGAAAGACTCTCCCACAGATGATTGCAGTTGCGAAAGAGTGGGGGAGGCAAAATCCCTTAAGCGGCCCGAAGATTGGGATACGGCGTGTGCAGGTGCACTTGCCCGAAGCTCCGTCAGTAACGCCTCGGCCGCACCCGGCGTCACATGCGGACGCCCCTCGTGTACGTCCCGCACCGCCCGCACCAGCTGCTCCGTCGTGAACTCGCCGTGCACCAGGTATCCCCCCGCTCCCCGCCGCAGCGCCTCCCGCACCGTCTCCGCCTCGTGGCTGTACGTCAGCATCATGACCGGGGCCAGCCGCACCAGGTGCGGCAATGCCGAGATTCCGTCCACGCCGGGCATGCGGACGTCGAGCAGGATGACGTCGGGCCGGTGCCGGAGCGCCGCCTCGCAGGCCTCGCGGCCGTCCGTGGCCTCCGCCACCACCGTGGTGTCGGACCGCCCCGACAGCAGTGCGGTCAGGCCCGCGCGGACCACGGGGTTGTCGTCGGCGACCAGCAGCCGCAGGGGCGGGGCGGAGTCCGGCGGCCGGGCGGGATGCGTGTGGGGCGGCATCAGGGCCCCCTCTCGGGCGTTGTGGGCAGGGGGAGTTCCAGACGCACCTCCGTCCCGCGGGCGTGGCCACCGCGGCCTACCCGGATACGGGCGCCCGACCGCGCCGCTCGTTCGACCATGCCGAGCAGGCCGAAGTGGCCGCGCAGACGCAGCTGGTCGAGGGTGGTGCCGGGCGGGAGACCGGTGCCGTCGTCGTGGATCGTGAGCCGGAGCAGGCCCCCGTCGAGCGTGACCGTCACCTCGACGTGGTTCGCGGACGCGTGGCGGTGGGCGTTCTCCAGCGCCTCCGCGGCGATGGCCAGGAGGTGGCGGGTCAGCGGTACGGGAAGCGTGGGCAGGGTGGCCGGGTCGGGGCAGCGGAAGGAGACCGGCAGGCCCGTGCGCTCGGTGAACGTGGTCACCACAGAGCGCAGTTGGTGCCACACCGGTGTCTCCTCCGGTGTGCCGGGGTGCTCCCGTCGCAGGTCCGTCAGCAGTTCCCGGGACTCCGCCGCCGCCCTGCGCGCCGAGCGGGCCACCAGTTCCGCCTGCTGCCGCGTGCGCACCGGGTCGGGCACGTCGGCCGAGGCGGTCGCCGCCAGGCCGTCCGCCGCCAGGGCCACGCCGTACAGGGTCTTGGCCACGGAGTCGTGCATCTCGCGGGCCAGCCTGGCGCGTTCCGCGCTCACCGCCTCCGTCGCCGCGAGGCGCGCCTGGGCCGCCGTCAGGGCCTGGGTGGCGGCGCCGAAGCGGAGCAGAAGATTGCGCAGGGTCGAGCCCATGGCACCGGCGATGACGCACAGGCCGGGCAGGAGCAGGGCCTCGGCGACCGGTGCGTGCCGGTCGGCCTTCAGGACGGCGTGGACGAGGAGCAGGATCAGCGACTGAAGGGAGGCGAAGCAGGCCGCGCCGCGCCAGCTGTAGACGAGACCGGCCAGCAGCGGGGTGCAGACGCTGACGTAGGCGAGCGTGGTGTCGGGGCCCGCCGAGACCAGCAGGAGCGAACCGAGCGCGGTGTCGGCCGCCAGGAGGCTGGGGTGGCGCAGGAGCAGGGGGCCGAAGCGTTCCCAGTCGCGGAAGAGGACGTAGGACACCATGAAGGTGGCGACCACGGCCGCGCCGACCAGGCGGACGCCCAGCCCGGGAGCGGCGTTGAGCAGCGCGGCGGGGGCGGCCACGGCGATCATGGCGAGCCGGAAGCCGAAGACCTGGCGGCACATCGCCTGCAGCGCGCGGACCTGGATCCTCTCGGAGGGCTCGGGTCCGGCCCGGCAGACCAGGCGGTCCGACTCGGGCGGCCCGGCGACGTGCGCCGAAACCGGCTCGGGTTCCGGCGCCGAAACCGGCTCGGTCTCCGGCGCCGGAACCGGCTCCGGCGCCGACCGCGCCTCTCCCGCCCCCTTCGACAGGCGCCCCGCCCGGTCGGCCACCGTCCGCAGCCGCCCCCTGATCCGGGCGCCCGCACGGCGTTCGCCGTGCCCCCCGCGTCCCACCACCCCCGGCATCCGCGTCACACCCGTCACCGTCACGTCCGCCTCATCCCCCCGTGAGCGAGCCGAAGTCCACGCCGGAGCCCAGGATCAGGCCCGCGCCGAGGAGGAGCATCGTCGCCGGGACCATGAAGGTGGTGATCATCAGCGTGGCCTTGGGCACCGCGCGGGCTGCCTTGCGGCGGGCGTTCTGGGCGTCGGTGCGGCGCATGTCCTTGGCCAGGGAGACCAGGGTCTCCACGATGGGGGCGCCCAGCTCCTCGCCCTGCTGCAAGGCGGTGACGAACATGGCGACCTGCTCGGAGTCGTTGCGCCGGCGCAGTTCGACGAAGGCCTGGCGGCGGCTCACGCCGAGGTCCATCTGGCGGAGGGTGATGCGCAGTTCGTCGGCCCAGGGACCCTCGTAGTGGGAGGCGACCCGGTCCAGGGCCTGGCGGAAGCCGAGGCCCGAGCTGACCACCACCGCGAGCACGTCCAGGAAGTCGGGCAGCGTGCGCTCGATGACGTCCTTGCGGACGCGGATCGCCGACCAGATGCCGACCTCGGTCCAGAACGCGCCGAACAGCAGCAGGAGCAGGGCCACGAACCACTGGCCGCGCAGCAGGAAGACCAGACAGCCCACGCCGCCCAGCGCGCCGTAGACCGCGCGCCGGGCCGCGTAACGGTCGATGGTCAGGCCGCCGGGGTTGCCGGCGAGGTCGATCCTGCGGCGGTACTTGGCGACCAGCCGCGGGCCCATCAGACGCAGGACGGCCGGGGCGTAGCGCATGCCCAGGCGGTCGACGACCGAGCCGACGGCGCCGGTGCGCGTGGCGCCGACCTCGAGCGCCACGGCGAGATCGCCGGGGAGTTTGGCGTCCGCGCGGTACATGCGGATGCCGGCGAAGACGCCCCAGACGCCGGCGCCCATCAGCAGTGCGAGCAGGAATCCGAGTGGCATACGGGTCAGCGCCCCCTCACACGTCGATCCGGCTCATGCGCCGGATGAGGACGAAGCCGACGGCGTACAGGGCGAACGCGATGATCACGCAGGCCTGGCCGGCCGGTGAACCGGTCATGCGCGCCAGGGCGCCGTCCTTCACGCCGTTCATCAGGAACAGGGCGCCGATCCCGAGGACGGGGACGGCGTACGACGTCATGGTCACCTGGGAGAGCTGGGTGCGGATCTCGCGCCGGGTCTCCTTGCGCTCCTCCAGCGTCTCGGTCAGGTTCCGCAGCGCGGACACCACCTGGCCGCCCGCCCGGTTGGACAGCACGAGGGTGGTCACCAGGACGACCAGCTCGCGGGAGGGGAGGCGGTCGGCGAGTTCACCGAGCGCGTCGTCCAGGGAGTGGCCGATGGCCAGCTGGTCGGCGACCTTGCCGAGTTCCTCGCCCGCCGGGGCCTCCAGCTCCTCCGCCGCCATGCCGATCGCGGTGCGCAGGGCGAGTCCGGCCTGGGTGGCGTTGGCCAGGATGCGGGCCAGTTCGGGGAGTTGCCCGATGAAGCGCTCGATGCGTTTCTGGCGCTGCCAGTTGAGGAACTGCAGGGCCGCCCAGATGCCGATGAGTCCCGCCAGGGGGCCGAAGAAGGGGGCGAGGGTGGCCTGGCCGAGGAGCCAGAGCGCGGCGACCACGGCGAGCATGTAGACGAGGAACTCGCCCGGGGTGACGTCCAGTCCGGTGGCCGCCAGCCGCAGTTCGAGCCAGCGGCCGAAGCCGGTACGGCGCAGCCGCCGGTCCAGGTCGCCGAAGCGGCGCCGGCGGCCGGTCGCCGGGGGCGATCCGGTGAGTGCGAGGCGGTCGACGAGGGCGGCGCGCCGGGCCCGGCCCAAGGCGTAGGCGTGCGCGCCGGCCACCGCCAGGACGCAGGTCAGCAACGCCACCGCGGTGGTGAGCTGGACGAGTGCGTGGAGTTCCATCAGGTGGCCTACCTACCTGGCTTCTCGGGTGGCGAGCTGGTCCGCGGAGTGGGCGACCCCGAAGGCCTGCGGGATGGGCTGGCCCGCCATGTAGAGGCGGTCTGCGGTACGGCGGGGCAGCGGGAAGTACCCGAAGGCGCCGTGCACCCGGCCGTCCGGGGTCATGGGCCGGGCGTCGAAGCGGGCCACGGTCGCCAGCCGGTACGGCTCCCCGCCGTGGCTGTCGAGCAGGGCGACCTCGGTGATCCGGCGGGCGCCGTCGGCGAACCGGGTGAGCTGGACGATGACGTCGACGGCACTGTTGATCTGGTCGTGCAAGGCCACGAAGGGCACCTCGACGTTGGACATCGAGGCGAGGGTCTGCAGCCGGGTCAGGGCGTCCTCGGCACTGTTGGCGTGCACGGTGGCCAGGGAGCCGTCGTGGCCGGTGGACATCGCCTGGAGCATGTCGAGGGACTCGCCGCCGCGGACCTCGCCGACCACGATCCGGTCGGGCCGCATCCGCAGCGAGTTGCGGACCAGGTCGCGAATGGTGACCTGGCCGTTGCCCTCCACGTTGGGCGGGCGGGACTCCAGGCGGACCACGTGCGTCTGCTGGAGCTGGAGTTCGGCCGAGTCCTCGATGGTGATGATGCGCTCGTGGGAGGGGATCAGCCCGGACAGGGCGTTCAGCAGGGTCGTCTTGCCGGTGCCGGTCGCACCGGAGACGATGATGTTGAACTTGGCCTGCACCAGGCCGGCCAGCAGATACACCATGTGCTCGTCGAGCGAGCCGAACGCGATCAGCTCCTGGAGTGTGAAGGAGCGCGGGAAGCGGCGGATGGTGAGGATGGGGCCGGTCAGGGACAGGGGCGGGATGATGACGTTGACCCGCTCGCCGGAGGGGAGGCGGGCGTCGACCATCGGGTTGGACTCGTCGACGCGGCGGTTCACCGTGGAGACGATCCGCTCGATGGTCTGCATCAGCTGGTCGGTGGAGACGAAGCGCAGCGGCAACTGCTCGACCCGGCCGCCGCGTTCGACGAAGATCGCGTCGGGGCCGTTCACCATGATCTCGGTGACGGAGGCGTCCTCCAGGAGCGGTTCGAGGATGCCGAGGCCGAGCGCCTCGTCCACGACCCGGCGGATCAGCTGCGCGCGCTCCACCGTCGACAGCACCGGGCCCTCGCGGCTGATGATGTGCCCGAGGACCCGTTCCAGCCGGGCCCGGCGCTCGGCGGCGGCCAGCGAGCTCATCTCCGCGAGGTCGATCTCCTGGAGCAGCTTGGCCCGGTAGGAGGCGACCAGGTGTCCGTCCTCGCCCCGGCTGCCGTGCTCCTCCGGGGTGTTGATCCGTGCCCGCAGGCTCATGGTGCGCTGCTCCTCGCTCGGTGGTCGCGCGGCATGGTGGCGGACTTGGTGGCTTCGCCGAAGTTCCAGAGGATCTTGGGGATGGTGACGCGGGCGGTGACGGTGACCGAGTCGGCGTCGCCTCCGGTGCGGCTGCACTCCACGTGCAGTGCGCCGCTGACGGCCTGCGCGCACGCCTGTGTCGCGCTCTGCCCGAGCGACTGTGCCCGCGCCCCCGCCCGGGCCGCCGTACCGGCCTGCTCGGCGGCGTAGGCGGCGGCTCCGATCTGGATGCCGGCCAAGGCCACGATCAGCAGGATCGGGACGAACCCGAGGTACTCGATGGCCACTTGGCCTCGGTCGCGCCGCTCTCGTCCGTACGGCATCAGTGCTTCGCCTCCTCGACGGCGCCGGCGTGGCCGGTCACCTCGGCCGGGAAGTCGATCAGGCCGGGGAAGAGGACGGGAACGTGCAACTTCACCCTCGCCGTCACCAAGCCCGTGCCGCCGCACGACACCGAGGCGCCACCCCGCCATGCCGCGGACAGGTGCCTCAGCCCCGCCTCCGCGCAGGCGGCCTGGCGCGCGCCTCCCGGGGGTGCCGCCGTTCCGGCCCGCACCGCCTCGTCGGCGGCGTTCCCGGCCAGCGTGAAGGTGTACCCCACCAGCACGGCCTGCCACACGAGCACCAACGTCAGGAGGATCACCGGTGTCATCCCGAGCAACTCGATGCTGACCTGTCCCCGATCACGATCCGGCCGTCTCATCGCACGCTCACTCCTTCCGCCGGCGGAAGCCGACCGCCGGTCGGCTTCCGCCCCGGTGCGTGCCCTCGGCGGCGTTCACCAGCCCCAGTTCGGCGGCGAGCGCCCACAGGGCCTGCTTCACGGTGCTCTTGCCGTCCAGTTCGTGGATGCGTCCCGCGTCGACCACCCCTTGCAGCTCCTTGAAGTTGGCGGGGACCGCGGTGCGCGCGACGGCCGTGCCGGTGATGCGCTGCACCAGGGCGGGCTGGATCTCCGTGTGCCGGGTGTGCCGGTTGACGACGACGGTCGTCTCCTCGGCCTTGCGGATCTGGAGCCGGTCCCACATCCGCACGGTCCGCTTGGCGGCGCGTACGGCGATGACGTCCGGGGTGGTGACGAGCAGGGCCGTGTCGGCCATCTCGACGGCCGCGGCGCCCGCCCCGCCGAGCTGCGAGCCGCAGTCGACGACGACGACCTCGTAGCGGGAGCGCAGGGCGCTGACGATCTGCCGGGCCGCTCGGTCGGTGACCTCCTCGCCGCGTTCGCCCTCGGCGGGCGCGAGAAGCAGGGCGAGCCCGGTGTCGTGGCGGAAGACGGCGTCGGCGAGGACGCGGGGCGAGATGTCGGTGATCGTCGCGAGGTCCACCACGGACCGGCGGAACTGGATGTCCAGGTAGGAGGCGATGTCACCGGTCTGCAGGTCGAGGTCGACCAGGGCGGTGGCGCGACCGGAGGCCTGCGCGGCGAGGGCCAGCTGGACGGCGGTCAGGGTGGCGCCGGTGCCGCCCTTGGCGCCGCTGACCGTGACGACCGTACCGCCGGCTCCGCTGAACACGTCGGCGCCGTGGCCGAGGTGCCGTCGGACCCCGGTGGACCACTGGGCGACGGCCTGGACGCGGCCGGCGAGTTCCTCGTACGACAGCGGCAGCGCGACCAGGCCGCGGGCGCCGGAGTCCATAGCGGCGGCGAACAGTCCGGGACCGGCGTCGGTGGTGACGAGGATGACGCCGACGGCCGGGAAGCGCAGGGCGACCTCGCGGATCAGGTCCAGGGCCGGGACCGGGCCGATGCGTTCATGGACGACGACGACTTCCGGTAGTTCGTCGATGGACTCCGCGGCGAGCCGGGCGAGGGTGTCGACCAGTTGGGTGGAGTCGGTCGCCGGTGGCTGTGGTTCGGCGTCGGGGAGCTGGCTGAGCAGGGTGACCAGGGAGCGGACGGCGTCCGGGTCCGCACCGGCCGGGAGGATCCTGGTGGGCATGCGGGGCGCCTCTCACTTGTCCGTCGCGAGTTCGTAGGTGCGGTCCTTGTCGGGGACGCCGGTCCCGCCGCCGGGTGCCACCAGTGCGAGCCGGACGCGCTGGGCGAAGGACTCGGCGTAGGTGATGCGCTGGGCGTCGAGGGTGGAGAGCGCGAAGGTGATGGGGACGGCCTCGCTGGGCTGTTGCTGCCGGTCCTTGTCGCTGTTGGGGTCGAGGGCGGTGATCTGGCCGACGTCGAGGACACGGGCGTTGGTGACGATGATCTTCGACTGGTCGGGGTCGCTCTCCTTCCGGCCGGCGAAGGTGGCGTAGACGTTGACGCGCGAGCCCGGCGTGATCTTCCCGGCCACGCCCGTGGCCGCGTCGATCATGATGGCGACCTCCTGCTGTCCGGGCTGGAGGGCGGGCTGGTCGACGACCATGTCCCGCTGGAGCAGGGAGCCGGCCTGGAGGGTGGTCACGGCGATCTTGCCCTGGATCTGGCGGAGGTCGGTGACGGCATTGTCGGATAGCCACCGCCTGGGCATCCGGATCTTCTCGAACTGTCCGGTACTCAGCGCGGTGTACGGCTCGACCCTGGACTTCACCCGGTAGGCGGTGACCTCGGGGCCGACCTTGGAGTTCACGTCACGGATGACGGAGAGCACGCCGGCGAACGCGCCGAGAGCGCACAGGGCCGACAGGATCAGGAGTATCACGCCGCGGCGCTGACGGGAGTTCATGAACCGTGCAACCTCATTGGGGGACTCGGTCGAGCGGGATGTGAGTGTCGGGCGTGCGGGTCGGGCGCGTGGGCCGGTCAGACGGGGGCGCGCTGGTCCAGGGCGCGTGGCGCGGGTGGTTCATGGGCGGGCGGTGGGGTGGCCGAGCAGAAGACGCAGCGGTCGCCGATGACGTCGAGGCCGCACCAGTGGCAGGTGCTCTGCCGGACGGAGGTGACGAGCTGGTAGAGCACGGAGAGGTCGGCCAGGTAGCCGCAGAACTCGATCATCCGGCCGGTCCCCCACCACACCGGGGACTCGGCGGGCAGCGGGGTCTCGCGCAGTCCGTGCGCGTTCCACCGCGTGCCGAGGCCCGCGGCCCACTCGCTCTGCAGCTGCCCCTTGGCGACGAGCATCCAGGTGCCGAACTCCGGGCCTTTCAGTGTGGCGTCGGGTCCGACGCGCACGAGCTGCGGCTCGGGGTGGGCGAGGACGGCGAACTGGCTGCCGAGCACCCAGGACTTGGCGTGTGCCTTGAGTCCGACCGGGACGCGGTCCAGCCTGGCCACGGAGCCGAGGACGGCGCCGGCGTGCAGGTAGTGGGTGAGCAGGCGCCCGGCGGAGGCCAGCACGCCCGGGCTCAGGTCGCAGGAGGCCAGCTGGCGCAGCTGCCGGGCGAGGACGGCGACGCCGAGCGGCGGCAGTTCGGGCCGGAAGAAGGCGATGCGGTCGCTCTCCAGCAGCGAGCGCAGGGTGTGCAGCCGTCGCAGGACCGGTTCCGGGGTGGCCGTCGAGCAGACGACGACCAGGTATCCGTACTGCTCCAGGCAGGTGTGGAGTTCGGTCAGGACCTGGTCGAGCGGCCGTTGGTCGAGGTCGCGCAGGACGACGGCGGGCATGGTCCGTTCGTCCTGCGCCGGCAGCGCCATGTCGGCGCTGGTCACGGCGATGGCAGTTGGCACGCGCAGCTCCCCGCTCTTCACACCCGCCGGCCCGTCGGGGTGACTCCGACGTGCCAGAACGACTTCATTGCGTGACTACCTGAGCACTGTATCCACGGCCGTCTGGCCGGAGAACAGCGTTTGTGAAGCTCGCGGGGATCTCTCTTGCCGCAACTCACGGCAAATGCGGACAGGTTGCTCCGTCCGTCCGGGTGGGGACGCGGTCGCGGGTACGGACCATTTTGGTCTGGACCTCTTGACACCCCGATTGGTCTGGACCAACTTGTAGAGCCGACGGTGGCCACCGTTCCGCACTCCCTCCCCGCCGAACTCCCCACCGGAGGCTCCAGTGGACCGCGCACCAGGCATACCCAGATCCCGCAGACCCCGGCTCGCGGCGTGGTCCGCCGCCACCGCCCTCGCCCTCTCGGTCACCGGCCTCGTCGCCGCCTCGCCCGCCTCCGCGGCGGACGTCAACAACGTGAGGAACGCGGGCTTCGAGTCGGGCCTGACGAACTGGACCTGTACGTCCGGCAGCGGGACGACGGTCTCCTCGCCGGTCCACGGCGGCTCCGCCGCCCTGAAGGCGACCCCGGCCGGCCAGGACAACGCCCAGTGCACCCAGCCGGTGGCGGTCAAGCCCAACTCCACCTACACGCTGAGCGCGTGGGTCCAGGGCGGCTACTCCTACCTGGGCGTGACGGGCACGGGCACGACCGACGTCTCGACGTGGACTCCGGACACGGCGGCGTGGAAGCAGCTGTCGACGACCTTCACCACGGGCGCCTCCACCACCTCCGTCACGCTCTACACCCACGGCTGGTACGGCCAGGCGGCCTACTACGCCGACGACGTCTCGCTGTACGGCCCCGACGGCGGCGGGGGCGGCGACCCGGCCCCGACCGTCCCGGCCGCCCCGTCCGGTCTCGCGGTCTCCGGCACGACCGCCTCCTCGGTCTCCCTCACCTGGTCCACCGTGTCGGGCGCGACGGGCTACAACGTCTATCGCGACGGCACGAAGGTGACGGCGGTGACGGGCACGTCCGCGACGGTGAGCGGCCTGTCCGCCGCCACGTCGTACTCCTTCCAGGTCACGGCGACCAACGCGGCGGGCGAGTCGGCGAAGTCGGCGACGGTCACCGGGACCACGTCCACCACCGGCGGCGGGGGCGGAGGCACACTCCCCAAGCACGCCGTCACGGGCTACTGGCAGAACTTCAACAACGGCGCCACGGTGCAGAAGCTGTCCGACGTGCCCGCCGCCTACGACATCATCGCGGTCGCCTTCGCGGACGCGGCCCCGACACCGGGCGCGGTGACGTTCAACCTGGACTCGGCCGGCCTCGGCGGCTACACGGTCGACCAGTTCAAGGCGGACATCAAGGCCAAGCAGGCTGCGGGCAAGAAGGTCATCGTCTCGATCGGCGGCCAGAACGGCACGGTGTCGATCAGCGACTCGGCGTCGGCGGCCAACTTCGCCAACTCGGTGTACTCACTGATGCAGACGTACGGCTTCGACGGGGTCGACATCGACCTGGAGAACGGCCTCAACGCCACCTACATGACCCAGGCGCTGCGCTCGCTCTCCGCGAAGGCGGGCTCGTCCCTGATCATCACCATGGCCCCCCAGACGATCGACATGCAGTCGACGTCGAACTCCTACTTCCAGACGGCCCTGAACGTCAAGGACATCCTCACCGTCGTCAACATGCAGTACTACAACAGCGGTTCGATGCTGGGCTGTGACGGCAAGGTCTACAGCCAGGGTTCGGTGGACTTCCTCACCGCCCTCGCCTGCATCCAGCTCCAGGGCGGCCTCTCCCCCTCCCAGGTGGGCCTCGGCCTCCCCGCCTCCACCAGCGGCGCGGGCAGCGGGTACGTGTCCCCCACGGTCGTCAACAACGCCCTCGACTGCCTGGCCAAGGGCACGGGCTGCGGCACCTTCAAGCCGTCCAAGACCTACCCCGACCTGCGGGGCGCGATGACCTGGTCCACCAACTGGGACGCCTCCTCGGGCAACGCCTGGTCGAACGCGGTGGGAGCCCACGTGCACGCGCTGCCGTAGCGCGAGCAACCCACGACACGAGCGCCCGGGCCATCGCCGGCCCGGGCGCTTCGTCCTGCGAGCCGATGGATGAGTGAGAGGGCGGTGAGACCTGTACGCGGTTAAGTCCGCGTTCAGGTTCCGTGCATGTCGACCGACCGATACTCCCCAGGGTCCGGATTTCCCACTGCGTCCGGATCGAGTTCTCGGGAGTCCCGAAAGGCCGTTCATGTTCATGCCCCACAGCCAGCCGACCCAGGAGCGAGGCGCCGAGCCCGCGCCGGTGCGCGCCATCTCCGCCCTGCTGAACCGGCCCCGCGGCGGCGGGTCGGCGCCACCCGCGCCCCACCCGGGTACGCCGCGGCCGACGTACGAGCTCCCGGTGTTGCTGGGCATCGTGGCGGTGGCCGCCGTGCTCACCCTGTGGGACCTGGACGACAGCTCGTTCCACGCGTTCTACGCGGCCGGCGTGCGCAGCATGACCGACGATCCGGTCGCCTTCTTCTACGGATCCTTCGACCCGGGCAACACGATCACGATCGACAAGCTGCCCGGCTACCTGTGGCCGCAGGCCCTGTCGGCGCTGGTCTTCGGCTTTCGTCCATGGGCGCTGGTGCTGCCGCAGGCGATCGAAGGCATGGCCTGCGTGGTCCTGCTCCATCGACTGGTACGCCGCTGGGCGGGCGTGCCGGCCGGTCTGCTGGCGGCGGGCTTTTTGACCCTCACTCCCGTGTTCGTCGGCCTTGGGCGGTCCGTCACGGAGGACTCGCCGTTCACCCTTCTGCTGCTTCTGGCCGCCGCGGCCACCCAGCGGGCGACCGAGCGGGGCCAGGGCCGCCGGCTGCTGCTCGCGGGGGTATGGGTGGGCGCGGCCTTCCAGTGCAAAATGCTGGAGGCCTGGGCGGTGCTGCCCGCGCTCGCTGTGACCTACCTCGTCGCCGCGCCCACGGCGCTGCGCCGTCGGCTCCTGGACGTCGCGCTGGCCGGTGCGGTGGCCTTCGGCGTGTCGCTGTCGTGGATGGCGGTGGCCACGCTGGCCCCGGCCTCCGAGCGCCCTTACCTCGACGGCACCACGGACAACTCGGCGTACGGTCTGGTCGTCGGCTACAACTTCCTGACCCGCTTCCATGGCCTCGACGCGGCCGCCGCCGGCAGCGTCACCCCCAACGAGAGCTTGCGGACGGCCGGCACCGGGCCCGGCCTGGGCGACAGCGTCTGGAAGATGTTCAGCCCCGGGATCGCCACACAGACAGGATGGCTGTACCCGCTGGCCGCGCTCGGGATCGCGGGCGGCGCATGGGCGCTGTGGCGGCGGCGCGCGGCCCGCACGGACCGAGTGCTGGCAGGCCATGTGCTGTGGGGGTCGTGGCTGGTCACGTTCTTCCTGGTGTTCAGCTTCGGCAGCGTGACCGGACACACCTATTACATGGGTGTCGTCGCCGTGGCGCTGGCCGCGATGGGCGGCGCCGGGGCCGTACAGGCCTGGCGGGCGTGCCGCAGGGGCGGTCGACGGGCCTGGGTGCTGCCCGGCGTGATCGCCGTGAACCTCGCCTGGTGCGTGGCCCTGACGCTGTGGTACCCGCGCTTCCTCCCCTGGTCCGTCCCCACCGCCGCGGCCCTCGGCCTGGTCGCCCTGGTGCTGTCCCGCATCCGCCGACGGCCGCGCCTCGTCACGGCCGGCCTGGCCGCCGGGCTCGCCGCGGTCCTGCTCATCCCGGCCGCCTGGTCGGCGTCGGCGCTGTCCCTGCGCTACAACCAGCCCGGCTCACTGGGCCGAGTGGGCCCCACCAACCTTCCGGTGGGCAACCCGTCCGCGAAGCTCGGCCCGACCCGGGAACGCCTGCTGGCCTACCTGACCGCGCACCGAGGCGGCGCCGAGTACCTGGCCGCAGTACCCGGCTGGTGGGAGGCCGCGCCCTACATCATCTCCGCCGACGCGCATGTGCTGCCCATGGGCGGCTTCACCGGCCGGGTCCCGTATCCGACGTCCGGTGGCTTCCGCGAGCTCATAGACACCGGCCGGCTGCGCTACGTCGTCCTGAAGCGTGCCGAGGCGAACAGCAGCCTGCGCCAGGCGGTCACCTCCACTGCCGTGATCGTGCGCTGGACCGTCGGCCACTGCACGGTCGTGCCCTCGACGGCCTACGGCTCCGGCGACCATGCGGAGGCGCTGTACGACTGCGGCCCGGGCCACGAGAGGGGCCCGGGCAGCAGCACATGAGGGCTCACCGGCGGTGGCTCCTTCAGCCCTTCGACGGGCTCAGTCCTCGTCCTGGGCGCGCCGATAGAGCTTGGCGATGTCGTCGTCGAAGTATGCGGCGTAGGAGACATCGTCCTGGTCACCGCCGCCCTCGTAGCCGCCCAGGACGCCGATGACGGTGCCGGTGTGGCTCTTGGGGTCGTAGTCGGCGAGCCAGGGGCTGCCGCTGGTCCCGTCCTCGAGGTGGGTGCACTGGATCCGCAGCTGGGTGTCGCTGAACTTCGTGGTGCGGTTCTGGCATGAGAGGGGGGTGTCGCGGCTGGTGGGGTAGCCGGTGATCTTGACCTTGTTGTCGAAGCCGCGGTTGATGCCGAGAGAGTTGCCGCCCAGGAAGTCCTGAATGTTCTTGCCGTCCTTCTGGTCCAGGATGAGGAAGGCGACGTCGAGGTCCTCGTCCTGCGACGTGGCCCAGCGGTCGTCGACGACCACCTTGCCGACCTTCCACAGGCCGGTGGGTTCGTCGCCGTTGCGGTAGCCGGGGGCGAAGACCAAGTCGTTCAGCGGCTGTCCGGAGTCGGCGTCGAAGGCGCAGTGGGCCGCGGTGATCAGCATGTTCCGGCCCGGACTCCGCACCACGCTCGCCGTGCAGAAGTGGGCGCCGTGGTCGTCCTTCTCGAAGACCGCGCCGATCCGGGCGTTCCCCTCGGTCCTGCGGGGGGTGTACGCGATGCCGTCCTTGGCCGGGGCCGTAGCGGGGTGGTCCTGGTCCTGATCCCGCTGGGACTGGCCCGGCTCGCCGGACTTGCCGAAGCCGCCGCGCCCGCTGCTTCCGGCCGCATGGGTCTCCCTCGCGGCGTCGCCCATCACCGCGGCTGCCCCGACGATGACCAGCGTCAGCGGCAGGATGGCATTCCTGGCTAGCGAGCGCACAAGGTCATTATCGACGCGGGCCGGGAGTTCGGGAGGTGCTGACCGGGAGGCTCCCGTCACAATCCCCCGCCCGGATCGGTCGTCGGCGCCAGAGGAGTGATCTGCCGTCCGGCCTGAACGCCTGGCGTTCGAGCGCCTGTAGGGCCGTTCGCGGCCGGCCACACCACCCGTTCGGGGGCGTCAGGCACCGGTGGCTCAGTGCGCGACCAGCCGCTCGCTCATCCACTGCAGCATCGGCGGGATCTCCCGCTTCCAGGTGTTGAAGTTGTGCCCGCCGTTCGGAAGGATGATCGACGAAATTCTGGTCACGTTTGTGCCCTGGACACCCTTTATGAACTTGAGCGTGTCCTTGTAGTTGTGCTCACCGACCCTGCTGCTGGTGACGAGCAGCGACGTCTCGGGGGCGGCCAGATGCTTGAGCGCCCAGAAGAGGTCGGCACGGTGCTGCAGGTTCTTGTCGCCGTGGAAGAGGTCACCGGTGGTGGGGTCGATCAGCGCCCGGTAGTACGGCGACAGGCCCGCGGCGGCCGCGTACGAACCCGGGTGGTGCATGGCGATCTTGAGTGCGCAGTAGCCGCCGGTCGAGTCGCCGGCGATGCCCCAACTGGCGGGCGTCTTGTCGACCCGGTAGCGGGCCATCACCGAATCGCGCAGATCCTTGGCGAAGAACGTCTCGGCGTGCGGGCCGCCGGGAACGTCGACGCACTCGGTGTCCCGCGGCGGCGCCACGGTCGGACGGAGCATCACCAGGATCATCGGCTGCATCTTCCCGCTTTTGGCCAGCTGCTGAACTGTGGTCGGGTAGTGCAGCTTGTCCACCAGCGCCTGGGCCGTGCCCGGGTAACCCGTGAGGACGACGGACACCGGGAACTTGCGCGCGTGATTCTGCGGCTGGAAGTACTCCGGGGGTAGGTATACGAACGCCGGCGCGGCGAGATGGGTCGTACGGCCGATGATGTCGACCTTCTGGACCTGCCCAGCCAGCTGCGGCAGCGCGCTGCTCGCACCGATGACAGGGGAGGTGGAGAGCACTTGGACGGGGCTGCCGCCGCCCTCTGCCAGGTGGTCGACGACTACTCCCTGGACGGTCTCCTGGCCGAACAGGTCGGACCAGCTGGCGTAGAAGCCGAACGCCTGGTTGGTCGCGAGTCCCACCGTGGCGAGGGCCGCCACCTGGGTGGCGAGCAGCAGCCCGAAACGTCCGCTGACGGCCCGCCAGTTCCGCCGGGCCAGGCGCGGCCACAGCCATACCGTGCCAAGGCACAGTACGGCGGCGAGGACGATCGCCAGCATCAGCACTTTGTTGCTTGTGAGAGCCATGGGCTGTTACCTGCCTGCGCTTTCTGCCCGGCGCCGCCCGCACTTGGTTGCGAGGGCTTGCTCGGGGCCTTCCTTGGCCTTGACCCGAGGGACGCAATGTCGCCGGATGTTCGATCGGGCCCGGATCGGGGGTCTTCTCGCACAAGTACGAGATGCGGTGTCTGTCAGATAGACGAGCAAATGTCGGGCGAGGTTCCGACCCGATTCAGCCGGCCGCGGCGTATGCCGCGCGGCCCGCGCCCCGATGCCGAAAGAGTGCAACGGCTATGAAGCACACTGATTTCCTGTCGGTTCAGTGTCCGGCCGGCGGCTGGATGTAGTCCTCCAGGCGGGCCACCGCGAAGCCCTGTTCCCGGATGCGCTTGAGCAGATTCGCGAACATCTCCGTCATGGTGGCGCCCTTGAGCTCCGCAGGGCCGCGGAAGTGGGCGAGGATGATGTCGCCGGGACGCAGCTTCTTGCCGGGCTCCTGGTACTGCATATTGCGTATCTGCATGGATTCGCGCCACCAGACGATCGCTCGCGGCCCGCAATCTCCCACCGCGATCTTGGTGTTGTTGTCGTACGCCCCGTAGGGCGGCCGGAAGAGGAAGGGGGCGGTGCCGAACTGCTGGGTGAGAATCTTCTGGTCGCCGCACACCTCTTGCTTCTGGCGGTTCAGCGGAATGGTGTTCATCGCGGGATGGTGCAGGGTGTGGTTCTGGATGTGGTTGCCCATCGCCTGCAGCGGCTTGAAGTACCCGTAGTCCGACTTGATGGCGTCGTTCATCAGGAACATCGTGATCGGGATTTTCAGGTCCCGCATCATCTCGATGAACCTGGGGTCCTTTTCCAGTCCGTCGTCGACGGTGATGAAGACGACCTTCCGGGATGTCGGTACACGCCTGAAGACCGGGATCGGGCCGGTCGCGGACAGCTTGATGGGTTTGTCCGCGGGGGGCTCGGGAGGCGCGGGCAGTGGTGTCAGGCCCCACTTGTGCCAGGCGGCAGACTCAGCCGTGATGTGCGACGCGGTCCCGGGCGTGCCGCCGACGCCGGCGGACGCCGACGAGGTGGCCGCCGGACCGGTCGCGTTGCCACCGCTCACGCCGCAGCCGCCTACGGACACGGCCAGGAGCACGCTGACCAGCGAGGCGTAGCACCTGCCGCCTGTGTTGCGTCGCTTCACCGCTCCGGTCTCCTGACTGCAAAGCCGACCTTGACTCTGCTGGAAGGTAACCGCGGAATGAAAAGCGAAGTTCAGCGGAGGGTGAGAATATGGCCAGAGCCCACATCGCCCCGCCATGATGCGGGTCACACAGCCGGCGTCCGGCAGGAGGCGGCGGGTGCGGCGGGTGAAGGAGTCGCGCAGCCGCTCGGGAAGCACGGGACATCGCTTAGAGGTCAGCGGTCATGAGTTCCTGCAGGTCAACGCGTACGCCCCGGTGAGGGAAGACCTGCCGGTTGCTGCCGCATGCCCGGCGAGGTCCACTGGGTAGAGGGCCTCATCCGGAAAGGGGCTGTTCCATGGAACGGCAGGCAAAGGACCCCAGTGCGCGGGTGACCGCCCGCGGCCGAGCGCTCCCGACGGTGATGTCGTGACCGCCCGGGTCGAGTGCGTGGTGACGACCGGCGTCGCGGCCGGGCCGGACGCCGACACCACGCCGATGGAGAACAACGTGTGGATCGTCGGTGACGACGAGCAGGCGATGGTGGTCGACGCCGCACACGAGCCGGACGTCATCGCCACGGCGCTCGGCGACCGCCGCGTGGTGGCGATCGCATGCACCCACGCACACAGCGGACACGTCGACGCGGCGGTGGCTCTGTCGGACCGCACCGGGGCTCCCATCATGCTGCACCCGGACGACCTGGAGCTGTGGCGCCGCAGCTTTCCCAGCCGTGTCCCCGACGAGGAACTCGTCGACGGCCGGGTGATCGACGTCGCCGGAACCACTCTGACGGTACGTCACACTCCGGGCCACACGCCGGGATCGGTAAGTCTGTACGATCCGGCGCTGCGTCGCGTCTTCACCGGGGACATGCTGCTCTCGCGCGGCCCTGGAGTCATCGGGCCGGAGGACTCCGACTTCCAGGCGATGATCCACTCGATCCGCGAGCGCCTCGTCACCCTGCCTCCCGAGACGGTGGTGTGCCCGGGACACGGCGACGTCACCACCGTCGGCGAGGTGGGCGAGCGCGTGGAGGACTGGCTCCGCCGCATCACGTGAGAACAGGGTAGAAGCGGTGTCACTCGAACCGGGGAGTTCCCGTGACTTCATCCACAAGCTGACCGAGGAGCTGTGAGGCCCACCATGACCAGGCCGTGCACATGGCGGAAGTCGCCCTTCTCCGGAGGCGGTGAAGGCAATGCCTGCGTCGAAGTCGCCCACCTGGACACTCACATAGCCGTCCGTGACTCCAAATCCCCCGCCCGGGCCACCCTCACCTTCCCCACCGTCTCCTTCAGCCGCTTCGTCGAAGCCCTCAAGGAAGCAGGCCGTTGACGCCGGTGGCGAAGGCCACGATGTGCGGCACCGCAGCACGCAGGCTCCCGAAGTGGCGGTGCAGCAGCTCCGCCGCGCCGTCGAAGGCCGCATAGACACCGGACCGTACGTCCTCGTCCTCCAGCTCGTGCAGCGCCGCCAGGCACTCGCGCGGATCGCGGTCCGCGGCGACCTGTGCGAACGTCTCCGTCGGCCGCGTCCGCAGGGCCACTCGGCGGACCTCGTCCGCGTCCATCAACGTGCCGTCGACATCGAACAGGACGTATCTCGTACGGGCACGACGCATGGATCCACTGGTCGCCAGGTGATCAGGCAAGGGCGCCGGCCGGACGAGTGCCGGGCAGCCGTCGGCCGTGCCGCGGTCAGGGCGCGTACACCTGTTGCAGGCTGTGGATCGCGCCGTCGTCGCCCGTCTCGTACTTGAACACCAGGCCCGCGTCGGGGTGGGCGTCGAGCCAGTCGATCAGTTCCTGGACGCCGATGCGCTGGTTCTTGCTGCTGCTGGTGATGGGGTTGGTGGCGGTGACGTACGCGGCCTGGTCGAGGGCCCAGCGGCTGTCCTCGCCGTCGGTGAGGAATGGCCTGCCGTCGGTCTCCTTGTCGGGGCAGCCCCAGGCCCCGTGCTGGATGACCAGATTCACCTTGCCGGTGCCGGCGGGGAGTTCCTCGGCGCGGTTGACGACGATCTCGTCGGGGTCGGCGTGGTCCGGGTCCGGCGCCTTCGTGGCACAGCCGGTGACCGGGGCCGTGGTACCGGCCGGCCCGGTGGTCTTGGACGCGGGCTTCGCCGCAGGCGTTCCGGCGCCCCCCGCGCCCGAACTGCCCGCGCCCGAACTCCCCGCGCCCGGCCCCGCCGTCGCCGTGGAGCCGCCCTTGCCGCCGCCGGACGTGCCCGGCGTCGAGCCGGGCTTCGCGGAGGCGCTCGATGTGGCGTCGGCGCCGGTGGTGGAGTCGTTGCCCTGGCACGCGGTGAGCGCCGCGGCCAGTGCGACGGCCGCGCAGGCGATGACGGCAGGTCTGAGGCGGTCGGCATTCATGTGGGTCGTCCCCCCTGGTCGAGTGCGGCCCGGACGGCCGCGTCGGTGGGGACCGTAGCAACGCCCCGCCCGCACCACAGCACTGGAACGTTCCTCGTCACCGACTGCGGACATGACCGTCACCAGGCACGGATCATGTGACGCGGTCAGGGGGAGGACGGGCGGTGACCTCGGGCCGCCGGTGTGCGCGGTCGGCGAACGGTTCGCGCCAACGGCCGCCCGCGGTGTTGACCTGTTCATGCCAGCGGCTCACCATGACGCCAACCCCGCACAGCGGGCCCACAGGGAGCCCCACGAAACGGTCCCGGCGGGTCCGCACCCCGCACGTCGCAATGGAACACCCCACCTCCACCCACAAGGAGCGTTCATGCGACTTCGTATCCGCGGCTCAGGCGCGCGCGCCAACAGACGTACCGCCGCCCTCGGCGCGCTGGTGGCCCTGGCCCTCGCCGCCCCTCTCTCGGCCACCGTCGGCCAGGCCAGCGCCGACAGCGCCCGCAAGGCCGCGCCCGCCGGGGACGGCATAGGGCAGTACGAGATCCACCAGAGCACCACCCCCGTGACCCGTACGGCCATCCAGGCCGCCGGCGTCACCGTGGACGAGGCCGACGAGGAGACCGTCGTCGTGTCCGGGCGGGCGGCCCAGATCCGCGAGCTGCGGCGGCTCGGGTACGACGTCAGCCCGCTGGGTGCCGCCCCGCAGCGGCCCGGGCAGCGGCTGCGCGACTTCCCGACCTCCGACTCGAAGTACCACAACTACGCCGAGATGAACGCCGAGATCGACCAGCGGATCGCCGCCTACCCGGGCATCATGAGCAAGCGGGTGATCGGGAAGTCGTACCAGGGGCGGGACATCGTCGCGATCAAGGTCAGCGACAACGTCGGCACCGACGAGGACGAGCCCGAGGTGCTGTTCACCGCCCACCAGCACGCCCGTGAGCATCTGACCGTGGAGATGGCGCTGTATCTGCTGCGCGAGCTGGGCGCGGGATACGGCACCGACTCCCGGATCACGAACATCGTCAACAGCCGCGAGATATGGATCGTCCCGGATCTGAACCCGGACGGCGGCGAGTACGACATCGCCACCGGTTCGTACCGGTCGTGGCGGAAGAACCGGCAGCCCAACCCCGGTTCGTCGTACGTCGGGACCGATCTCAACCGGAACTGGGACTACAAGTGGGGCTGCTGCGGCGGGTCGTCGGGCTCCAAGTCGTCCGAGACCTATCGCGGGGCGTCCCCCGAGTCCGCGCCCGAGGTGAAGGTCGTCGCCGACTTCGTGCGCAGCCGGGTCGTCGGGGGCAGGCAGCAGATCAAGGCCGGGATCGACTTCCACACCTACAGCGAGCTGGTGCTGTGGCCGTTCGGGTGGACGTACGACGACACCACCACGGGGATGACCGCGGACGACGCCGCCGCGTACAAGGCCGTGGGGCAGAAGATGGCCGCCAGCAACGGGTACACGGCGGAGCAGTCCAGCGACCTGTACATCACCGACGGATCCATCGACGACTACCTGTGGGGGACGCAGAAGATCTTCGACTACACCTTCGAGATGTACCCGACGTCCGCCTGGGACGGAGGGTTCTACCCGCCCGACGAGGTGATCGAGCGGGAGACCTCCCGTAACAGGGACGCGGTGTTGCAGCTGCTGGAGAACGCCGACTGCATGTACCGGGCGATCGGCAAGGCCGCCCAGTACTGCAGCTGACGGTCAGGCCTCCTGGAAGTAGGCGTCCAGTACGGCGTCCAGCTCCGACTCCCAGTCCTCGAAGCGCGCCCTGGCCGGCGCCTCGATCTCGATCGGGTACCAGCGGCGCTCCGGGGTGTGCACGGTGATCGTGAAGCGCTTGCCGAAGCGGGGCGACTCCGTCTCGATCGCGGCGATCTCGTCCCAGCGGAATTCGCAGGACTCCTCGTCGAGGCTGAGGCGGACGCCCTTGCGGTCGGCCACTATCCTCGCGCGGCGGTCGGCGGCCTCGAAGACGGGGCCTTCGGCCGCCTCCTCGCCGTCCGCCGACTCCACCGACTCCACCGGCTCCACCGATTCCGCCGGCTCCTCCCGCTCCGCCGGCCGAGCGGCCGTCTCCGCTCCCGCGGCCGTCTCCGCTCCCGCGGCCGTCTCCGCTCCCGCGTCCCGCGCCGGAGCCGGAGTCGTGATGCCGGGGATGAAGGCCGGGTCGAAACCGGCCCCCGTCACGGGCTCGGCCTTCACGGGCGCGACCGTGACCGACTTGGCCTTCACGGACTCGGCTTTCACCGAACCGGCGTCGGCCGACCCGGTCGCGGCCGACCCGGCGTTCGCCGAACCCGCCTTCACCGGCTCCGCCTTCCGCAGCTCGGGCTGTGACGGCTCGGCCTCCGTCGGCCCAGGCTTCAACGGCTCGCCCTCGGACGGCTTGCTGTTCGATCCTATGCGCTGCTCCACGGCGGCAGTATGGACGACATTCCTGTGCCGGAACCAGTCAGCCCGCCCATCACTTCGGCAACACCGGTGCGCCGCCTACACGAACAGGCTCACCACCGCCGCCACCGCGAACCCCGCCACGGACAACACCGACTCCAGGACCGTCCACGTCCTCAGGGTGTCGCGCTCGCTGATGCCGAAGTACTTGGCCACCATCCAGAAGCCGCCGTCGTTGACGTGCGAGGCGAAGATGGAGCCGGCCGAGATCGCCATGATGACGAGAGCCACGAAGGCCTGGGAGTGGTGGCCCTCGGCGAGGAGCGGGGCGACGATGCCCGCCGTCGTCACGATCGCGACCGTCGCCGAGCCCTGGGCGACCCGCAGGACCAGGGAGATCAGATACGCGAGGACGATCACCGGCAGGCCCACGCCGTGGAAGGTGTCCGAGAGCGCCTGGGCGACCCCGCTCGCCTTCAGTACGGCGCCGAAGACGCCGCCCGCGCCCACCACCAGCAGGATGTTGCCGACCGGCTTGAGGGAGGACGTGGACACCGCCTCCAGGGACTTGCGGGACCAGCCGCGCCGGATGCCGAGCAAGTAGTAGGCGAGCAGCAGGGCGATGGTCAGGGCGACGAAGGGGTGGCCGAGGAACTCCAGGACCGAGCGGCCGGGGGACGGGTCCAGGGCGATCGAGGAGAAGGTGGCGGCGAGGATCAGGATCAGGGGCGTGCCGATGATCGCGAGCACCGTGCCGAGCGGCACCGGCTTCTCCCGCGGCTCCACTCCCTGGGCGCGCTGTTCGGCCACCACCGCCCGCCTGGCCTCCTCGGCCGCCTCCACCATGTCCTGCGGTACGGCGACGAAGATCCGCTTGCCGATCCAGGCGGCGTACGCCCACGCGGCGAGCACGGCCGGGATGCCGCAGACGACGCCCATGAGGATGACCCAGCCGAGCTGGACGTGCAGCAGTCCGGCGGCGGCGACCGGGCCGGGGTGCGGCGGCAGGAAGGCGTGGGTCATGGACAGGCCCGCGAGGAGCGGCAGGCAGTAGAGGAGGATCGACTTGCCGCCGCGCTTGGCGGCCGCGTAGACGAGCGGGGCGAGGACGAAGATGCCCACGTCGAAGAAGACCGGGATGCCGAAGATCAGGCCGGTCAGGCCCATGGCGAGAGGGGCCCGGCGTTCGCCGAAGAGGGTCAGCAGGCGCGAGGCGAGGACCTCCGCGCCGCCGCTCACCTCCAGGATCGCGCCGAGCATGGTGCCCAGGCCGATGATGATCGCGACGTGACCGAGGATGCCGCCCATGCCGGACTCGATGGTGGAGACGGCGTCGGAGCGCTGGACGGTGCCGAAGAGTTCGGTGACCGAGAGGCCGGCCAGCAGGCCGACGGCTATGGAGACGGCGAGGAGGGCCACGAAGGGCTGGAGTCTGACCTTGATGATCAGGAAGAGCAGCAGGGCTATGCCGAGCCCGGCGACGATGAGCAGTCCGGGGGTGCCGTCGATCAGCAGGAGCAGACCGCCGGTGTGGGGCGGGGCGGCGGGGGCGGCCGCGGCGAGCGGGAGGGACATACGGGGGGCCTCTTTGTAAGTGCATCGTGCTTTCGGGCAGGGGGGAGCGCGGCACGGCGCCCCGTGGGGTGCCGTGCCGTGTGCGTGGTGCGGGTGGAGAGGGAGGGCCGGCGGCTCAGCCGAGTACGGCGAGCGCGTCGATCTCGATGAGGAGGCCGGCCGGCAGTCCGACGTAGACCGTCGTACGGGCGGCGGGGGGCTGGGTGAGGCCCTGCTCCTCGAAGTAGGTGTTGTAGATGTCGTTCATCTCGGCGAAGTGGTCCACGTCGGTCAGATAGACGCGGATCATCATCACGTCGTCCCAGCCCGCGCCGCCCTCTTCGAGGATCGCCTTCACGTTGGCGAGGGTCTGCAGGGTCTGCTCGCGCAGGGTGGGGCCGGCCGGTGTGGGGGCCTTGCCTTCCTCTGCGGGCAGGAAGCCGACCTGGCCGGCGACCTGGAGGATGTTGCCCTTGCGCACCCCGTGGGAGAACTTCGCGGGCGGAGTGGTGTGGGTCTTCGGGGTGAGCGCGGTCTTGTCGGTCATGCGGGGTCCCTTACTGGTGTTCTGCCGGAGTACTCGCCGCTGATCGCGTCCGCCGTACGGCGCACCAGCGGGAGCAGGGTGAGGAGTTCCTCGGCGGTGACGACGACGTTGGGCGCGGACACCGACATCGCGGCGACCACCCGGCCGTCGGCGCCGCGGATGGGTGCCGCGACGCAGTTGATGGACTCCTCGTGGCCACCGAGGTCGGTGGCCCAGCCCTGTTCGCGCACCTGCTCCAGCTCCCGCAGGAAGGCGGGCGCGTTGGCGGTGGAACGGGCCGTGTAGAGGGGGTAGTCGAGGGTGTCCGCGAGGGCGCGGCGCTCGGCTTCGGGCAGGTCGGCAAGGAGGAGTTTGGCCACGGCGGCGACGGTGATGGCCACCGGTTTGCCGATGCGCGAGTACATGCGCACGGGGTAGCGGCTCTCGACCTTGTCGATGTACAGGACCTCGCCCTCCTCGTGCACGGCGAGGTGCACGGTGTGTCCGCACTGCTCGTTCAGGCGGACCAGGTGCGGGTGGGCGATCTCGCGGATGTCGAGGTTCTCCATCGCCTCCTGGGCGAGGGCGAACAGGCGGGCGCCGAGGCGGTAGCGCTGGTCGGACTGGCGGTACACCAGGCCGTGCTCGTGCAGGGTGCGCAGGAGGCGCAGCGCCGTGGACTTGTGCACGCCCAGACGGTCGGCGACCTGGCCGAGGTCGGCGGGGCCCTCGGCGAGCAGCGGCAGGATGCTCAGGGCGCGGTCGACGGTCTGACTCATGGGGTGTTCGCCTCCTCGGTGGCCCGCTCGGCTTGCGTCCAGCCGGGGCCGAGTCGAAGTCTCCCCCATGCCGTGTCGTCCAGGGCGGCCAGGCGGTCGGCGTGGCCGCGCGTGGGGGGTGCGGCCAGGTCGCCGGGGGCGGTGAGGGCGGCGGCGGCGAAGAGGTGGCCGTGCCGGAGGCGGTCTTTGACGGACAGGCCGCGCAGGGTGGCGGAGAGGAACCCGGCGGCGAAGGCGTCCCCGGCACCGATGTGGGAGACGACGTCCACCCGCGGGGGGCGGACGAACGTAGCGGTGCCGCCGGCGTCCCGTGCCTGGCGGGTGTCCGGGGCGGAGGCGGCGACTCCACCCCCGCCTCCACCCGCGCCCTGCCCGTCCGGCGCCGGGCCGGTGTCCCGGGCGAACACGGTCGCTCCGCCCCCGCCCTGTTTGACGACGACGGTGCCCGGCTCGGGCAGTGCTTCGACGATGGCGCGGGGGCCGTGCAGGCCCCAGGCGTCGCGCGCCTCGTCGTCGCCGACGAACACGATGTCGGCGCGGCGGGCCAGTTCCAGCAGGACCTGCGGTCCGTCGGCGTCGCGCCACAGCGCGGGCCGGTGGTTGACGTCGAAGGAGATCAGCGGACGGCCGTGCCGGGGCGCGGTCAGTTCGCGCATCAGCTCCAGGCACGGCGCCGACAGCGCCGCCGTGATGCCGGACAGGTGCAGGACGCGGCCCGCCCGTGCCGCGGCCAGGTCCATGGTGTCCACCGCCATCGCGGAGGCGGCGGAGCCGGCCCGGTAGTAGGCCACCTCGTGGGCGTCGGTGGCCCGGTCGGCCGCGGTGCGGAAGTAGATGCCGGTGGGCCGATCCGGGTCGGTGCGTACGGCGCCGGTGTCGACGCCGTACCCGGCGATCCGCTCCACCAGGTGCTGCCCGAACCCGTCGGCGCCCACCCGGCTCACCCAGCGGGCGGTGTGTCCGGCCGCCGCCAGCACGCAGGCCACGTTGGACTCGGCGCCGCCGATGGCCCGCCGGAAGGACGGGACGTCGGCGAGGCGGCCGGGGCGGCTGGGCAGGAAGGTGACCATGGACTCGCCGAGCGCGACGACCTCGACGACCTCGGGGGCGGCGCTCGGATGGCCTTCGGCGGTCACGATGGTGGGGGCTCCTCGTCGGTTCCGGGGTGGGGTCCGCCGGGCGGCGGCTTCATTGACCCCGTGTTGGCCGAGATGTTAGACAGCTGTAAGCGACATACGCAATGGGTGTTGCAGTACTTGCAACACACCTGATCAGGAGGCTCAGATGGCTCAGGACACCGGCACCGAGGCGCTCGCCCGCCTCGCCGAGGAACGGGTCGACCACCGCTTCAAGGGCCTCCCGCCGGACTCCTGGGGCCTCACCGTCGCCGAGCTGGCCGGTCTGCGCCGCAACCTGTTCACGGACGGCTTCACCACCCCCGTCCTCGTCCTGTCCGCCGAGCGCCTGGAGCACAACCTGGCGCTGATGGATACGTACGCCGCCCGGCACGGCCTCGCCTTCGCCCCGCACGGCAAGACCTCCATGGCCCCGCAGCTCTTCCGGCGCCAGATCGAGCGCGGCGCCTGGGGTATCACCCTGGCGGTGCCCCACCAGGTGCGCGTCGCCCGGGCGTTCGGTGTCCAGCGGGTCTTCCTCGCCAACGAACTGGTGGACGCCTCCGCGCTGCGCTGGATCGCCGGTGAGCTGGCCGCCGATCCGGAGTTCCGGTTCGTCTGCTACGTCGACTCCGTGCGCGGGGTGGAGCTGATGGACGCCGCCCTGCGCGGCGCGAGCCGCCCGGTGGACGTGGTGGTGGAGCTGGCGGCGGGCGAGGGCGCACGTACCGGGGTGCGCACCGAGGCCGAGTGCGCCGCCGTCGCCGACGCCGTGGCCGCCGTACCGACGCTGCGGCTCGTGGGGGTCGCGGGGTACGAGGGCGAGGTGCCGCGGGCCGACCCGGAGCGGGTGACGGCCTATCTGCGCCGGCTCACGGCGCTGGCCGCCGACCTCGACAAGCGCGGACGGTTCGGCGAGGCGGAGGAGATCGTGGTGAGCGCGGGCGGCAGCGCCTGGTTCGACGCGGTGGCCGACGTGTTCGCCGAGATCCCCGGGCTGTCGCTGCCCGTCCTGAAGCTGCTGCGCTCGGGCGCTTACGTCTCGCACGACGACGGGCACTACCGCCGGCTCACCCCGTTCGCCCGCGTCCCCGAGGAGGGCGCCCTGGAGCCCGCCTTCCGGCTGTGGGCCCAGGTGGTGTCCCGCCCCTCGCCCGAGCAGGCCTTCGCCAACGCGGGCAAGCGCGACGCGGCCTACGACCTGGACCTGCCCGACGCCCAGGTGATCCGCCGGGACGGCACCGAGCGCCCGGCCGCCGGGGTCGGCGTGACCGGCCTGTCCGACCAGCACGCCTGGCTGCGCACCACGGCGGAGGCGGACCTGGAGGTGGGCGACTGGATCGGCCTCGGCCTGTCCCACCCGTGCACGTCGTTCGACAAGTGGCAGCTGATCCCGGTCGCCGAGGCGGACGGAACGGTCGTCGACTACATCCGTACGTTCTTCTAGGAGGGCCCGCGTGGAGGACCTGGTCATCCGGGACGCCGACGTCGTCGACGGCAGCGGCGCGGACTCCTACCGCGCCGACGTCGTGCTCGACGGCGGCCGGATCGTCTCGATCGTCAAGGAGGCGGCCGGCGCCGGCTGCCAACGGCCGCGCGCCATAAGGGAGCTGGACGCGGAGGGCCTGGTCCTCTCCCCCGGCTTCATCGACATGCACGCCCACTCCGACCTCGCCCTGCTGCGCGACCCCGACCACAGCGCGAAGGCCGCGCAGGGGGTCACGCTGGAGGTGATCGGGCAGGACGGGCTGTCGTACGCCCCGGTGGACGACGGCACGCTGGAGGAGGTGCGGCGGGCGATCACCGGCTGGAACGGGTACGGCGACGACATCGACTTCACCTGGCGCACGGTCGGCGAGTACCTGGACCGGCTGGACCACGGCTTCGAGGGCCGCGGGATCGCCGTGAACGCCGCCTACCTGGTCCCGCAGGGCACGGTCCGCGCGCTCGCCGTCGGCTGGGAGGACCGCGCGGCCGGCCCCGAGGAGCTGGAGCGGATGCGGCGACTGGTGGCGCAGGGGCTGGAGCAGGGCGCGGTCGGACTGTCCTCGGGGCTCACCTACACGCCCGGCATGTACGCCGGGGACGCCGAACTGACCGAGCTGTGCCGGGTGGTGGCCCGGTACGGCGGCTACTACTGCCCGCACCACCGCTCCTACGGCGCCGGCGCCCTGGAGGCGTACGCCGAGATGGTGGCCCTCACGCGTGAGGCCGGCTGTCCGCTGCACCTGGCGCACGCGACGATGAACTTCGGGGTGAACGAGGGCCGGGCGCCCGAGCTGCTCGCCCTGCTCGACGACGCCCTGGACGCGGGCGCGGACATCACGCTGGACACCTACCCCTACACCCCCGGCTGCACCACGCTGGCCGCGCTGCTGCCGAGCTGGGCGAGCGAGGGCGGCCCGGAGAGGGTCCTGGCGCGGCTCACCGATCCGCCGACGGCCGAGCGCATCCGGCACGACCTGGAGGTGACCGGTTCGGACGGCTGCCACGGCGTGCCGGTGGAGTGGGAGACGATCGAGATCTCCGGTGTGCGCGACCCCGCGCTCGGCGACCTGGTGGGCCGTACGGTCCGCGAGGCGGCGGATATGCGCGGCGAGAGCCCCTGGACGACCGCCCGCCGTCTGCTGGTCGGGGACCGGCTCGGCACGACGATCCTGCAGCACGTCGGGCACGAGGAGAACGTCCGCGCGATCATGCGCCACCGGGCCCACACCGGCGGCTCCGACGGCATCCTCCAGGGCGCCAAGCCGCATCCGCGCGCGTACGGCACCTTCCCGCGCTATCTCGGGCACTACGTGCGGGAGTTGGGGGTGCTGACGCTGGAGGAGTGCGTGGCCCGCCTCACCGGCCGGCCCGCGGCCCGGCTGCGCCTGCCGGACCGCGGACTGGTGCGCGAGGGGTACCGGGCCGACCTGGTGCTCTTCGACCCGCGGACGGTGGCGGCCGGCGCCGGTTTCGCCGAGCCCCGCACCCTGCCGACCGGCATCCCGCACGTCCTGATCGACGGCCGGTTCGTGATCGAGGACGGAAGGCGCACGGACGTGCTGGCGGGGCGGGCGGTCCGTCGTACCCCGGTGTGACCACCCGCCCCGCCGTGCCCGCGGCCGCGCCTACGGCTTGGGCAGGGTGCAGCCGGCGGCGTTGAGGTCGAGCTTGTTGCCGGTGGTGAAGCAGGCCGGGATGATGTAGGTCTCCTCGGCGTAGTTGATGCCCTGGCGGACCGTCACGTTGCCGTTGGCGTCCACCTCGCACGGGTTGTTCTCGGTGCAGCGCTCGCCGTCCTCGTTGCCCGTGTTGTTGACGGCGACGACCTTGCCGGTGGCGGTGTCGATGACCGGGGAGCCGGAGGTGCCGCCGATGGTGTTACAGGCGGAGGTGTAGCGCAGGGAGTCCTTCCAGGTCCAGTCGCCCTCCTTCAGCCGGTACACGAAACCGTCGACGTTGCAGCTGTAGGTCCGCTTCCAGTAGCCGGAGACGACCTTGATGGCGCTGCCGGCGGTCGGGTGCGTGTCCTGCACGGTGAGCGGGCTGATGCCGTAGGAACTCCGGATCGCCGCGTACGTGGTGGTGGTGCGGTAGATCGTGACGTCCGTGTCCGTCATGGTCGAGTAGACGACCTGGTTGGCGCGGAGCGTGGCGACCTTGCTGCCGGAGGCGTTCAACAGTCCGAAGGAGCGACTGGAGGACTGGCCGGTGATGACCTCGCCCGGCGCGGGGAAGCCGGTCTCCAGGCAGTGGCCGTTGGTGAGTACGAGCGCCGGGTCGGTGTCCGCGGAGTTGGGGAAGCGGATGACCGAGCCGGAGCAGTTGCTGAGCGAGACGGTACCGGCGAAGTTGACGGTCACCGCGGCGGGCTTGGCGGCGACCTTGGCCGCGGTGTGCGGCGCGGCGACCGCGGGGGTCGCGCCCAGTCCGGCTATCGCCAGGGAGGAGAGCGCGGCAAGGAGAGGCTTGTTCATGTGGGGGTCCCCTCTTACGACTTGGGCGACCGGACACGTTCCGGCCGCCCTTTGGTTGTCATGCGCATTCTCAATGCGTGGAGGGGTGTGAACAAGGAGCCGGATCAGGTCATAGGGGTTTCCCTGTGCGGGCCGGCCGGGCGAGCCCCCACGGACGCCGCGCCCGCACCCGCGTTCGGTGGACACGGCATCGACCGCCGGAGGCCGCGCGGCCCCCCGGGCGGCACATGTCGATATCCGGGCAAAACTCCCGTCTCACGTGTCGGAAAACACGGCCCGGGAGGGCGTGGCGGCCCGTAAGCTCGCGGGCATGCAGGTGATCCAGTCGACGAAGCTCGCCAACGTCTGTTACGAGATCCGGGGCCCGGTGCTCGAGGAGGCGATGCGGCTGGAGGCGGCCGGTCACCGCATCCTGAAGCTCAACACCGGCAACCCCGCCGCCTTCGGCTTCGAGTGCCCGCCGGAGATCCTGGAGGACATCCTCCGCAACGTCTCCACCGCGCACGGCTACGGCGACGCCAAGGGCCTGCTGGCCGCCCGCCGCGCGGTCGTCATGCACAACCAGACCCTCGGCATCGAGACGGACGTCGAGCACGTCTTCATCGGCAACGGCGTCTCCGAGCTGATCGTGATGGCCATGCAGGGCCTGCTGGACGACGGCGACGAGGTGCTCGTCCCCGCGCCGGACTACCCGCTGTGGACGGCGGCCGTCTCCCTGTCCGGCGGCACGGCGGTGCACTACCGCTGCGACGAGCAGTCCGACTGGATGCCCGACCTCGCCGACATCGAGCGCAAGGTCACCGACCGCACCAAGGCGATCGTGATCATCAACCCGAACAACCCCACGGGCGCGGTCTACGACGAGGCCATGCTCAAGGGGCTGACGGACATCGCCCGCCGGCACAACCTGCTGGTCTGCTCCGACGAGATCTACGACAAGATCCTCTACGACGGCGCCACCCACACCCCGACCGCGAAGGTCGCCCCGGACCTGCTCACCCTCACCTTCAACGGCATGTCGAAGGCCTACCGGGTGGCCGGCTACCGCGTCGGCTGGATGTCGATCTCCGGCCCGCGCGCCCACGCCGACTCCTACATCGAGGGCCTGACGATCCTGGCCAACATGCGGCTGTGCGCCAACATGCCCGGCCAGCACGGCGTGGTCGCCGCGCTCAGCGGACGCCAGACGATCAACGACCTGGTGCTTCCGGGCGGCCGGCTCAAGGAGCAGGCGGACACCGCCTACGAGCTGCTGACGCAGATCCCGGGTGTGAGCTGCGTACGACCCAAGGGCGCGCTGTACCTCTTCCCGCGCCTGGACCCCCGGGTGTTCAAGATCAAGGACGACCGGCAGCTGGTCCTGGACCTGCTCCGCCAGGAGAAGATCATGGTCGTCCAGGGCACGGGCTTCAACTGGCCGGAGCCGGACCACTTCCGCGTGGTGACCCTGCCGTCGGTCGTGGACCTCAGGGACGCGGTGACCCGCATCGGGAACTTCCTGGACGGTTACGGCCAGCCGTAGCACGGCCGGCCGTAGCGGATCGGGGCCGGCGGACCGCGATCCGTGAGCCGACTCAACTTTAGACGGAATCCAAGCTAGGATGGTTTCCTGTCAGAGCACAGGAGGCCATCCCGATGTACGAGCCGATCCGCACCAAGTCGGTCCACAGCACGATGGCCGGCACCCCCTCCGACTTCCCCCACCGGTCACGCGAGGAGGAGCTGGACATCCAGCTCGCCGGACATCTCTCCGCCCTGCTCGCGGTCACCGACGAGCTGCGCGCCCTGCTGACGTCCGTGGACCTCGACAAGGCCGCGGACCGTCTGGCCGGCGAGGTGAGCCGCCTGCGGGGAGGGCGCCCGCCCCTGCGTACGGCACCGGCGGCCGCCGGTGACAGCGCCGCCCTGCACCGCCGTGCGCACGCCCTCGCCGGGCGCGCGCTGGTCGTCGCCGCCTCCCGCGCCGACACCTCGGCGGCGATCCTCTCCGCCGAGCGGATGGACGCGCACGGTGCCGCGCTGTCCAGGCCGCAGGAACTCAGCGCCTCCCACTGACCCCGCAGGGGTCCCCGAAACGGCCCCGGTCCGCGCGCACCCGAAGAGACGCGCGGACCGGGCGCCACAAACACGGCGTCCGCCCCCGGACGGCCGCGCAGCGCGGCTCCGGGGCCGATCCGGCCCCCGGGCGCCCGCACCCTGCCGCCGTGGACGGCGAAGGCCCCGCACAGCGTGCGGGGCCTTCGTGTCGGCACCACGGCCGGCCGTGACGATCGCTGGTCAGGGCACATCCGGGCCGGCCGTGGGGTCTTCGGGTGCGGCGGGCCTCAGCCCAGGCGCTCGACGAGCGCGCGGTACTGGTCCCACAGCTCCTTCGGGGTGTGGTCGCCGAAGGTGTTCAGGTGCTCGGGGACGAGGGCGGCCTCCTCGCGCCAGATCTCCTTGTCGACCGTGAGCAGGAAGTCCAGGTCGGAGTCGGCCAGGTCGAGGCCGTTGGTGTCCAGTGCGTCCCGCGTCGGCAGGATCCCGATCGGGGTCTCGACGCCCTCGGCCTTGCCGTCGAGGCGCTCCACGATCCACTTCAGGACCCGGCTGTTCTCGCCGAAGCCCGGCCAGACGAACTTGCCCGAGTCGTTCTTGCGGAACCAGTTGACGTAGTAGATCTTCGGCAGCTTGGACTGGTCCCGGCCCTTGGCCACGTCGACCCAGTGGCCCATGTAGTCGCCCATGTTGTAGCCGCAGAACGGCAGCATGGCGAACGGGTCGCGGCGCAGCTCGCCGACCTTGCCCTCGGCGGCGGCGGTCTTCTCCGAGGCCACGTTGGCACCCAGGAAGACGCCGTGGTTCCAGTCGAAGGACTCGGTCACCAGCGGCACGGCACTGGCGCGGCGGCCGCCGAAGAGGATCGCCGAGATGGGCACGCCCTTGGGGTCCTCCCACTCGGGCGCGATGATCGGGCACTGTGCGGCGGGGACGGTGAAGCGGGCGTTGGGATGGGCGGCCGGGGTCTCGGAGGCCGGCGTCCAGTCGTTGCCCTTCCAGTCGGTCAGATGGGCGGGCGACTCCTCGGTCATGCCCTCCCACCAGACGTCGCCGTCGTCGGTGAGCGCGACGTTGGTGAAGACCGCGTTGCCCCACAGGGTCTTCATGGCGTTGGCGTTGGTGTGCTCACCGGTGCCGGGTGCCACGCCGAAGAAGCCGGCCTCGGGGTTGATCGCGTAGAGGCGGCCGTCCTCGCCGAAGCGCATCCAGGCGATGTCGTCGCCGATGGTCTCGACGCTCCAGCCGGAGACCGTGGGCTCCAGCATGGCGAGGTTGGTCTTGCCGCAGGCGCTCGGGAAGGCGGCGGCGACGTACTTCGACTCGCCCTGCGGCGGGGTGAGCTTCAGGATCAGCATGTGCTCGGCCAGCCAGCCCTCGTCGCGGGCCATGACGGAGGCGATGCGCAGGGCGTAGCACTTCTTGCCGAGCAGGGCGTTGCCGCCGTAGCCGGAGCCGTAGGACCAGATCTCGCGGTCCTCGGGGAAGTGCGAGATGTACTTGGTGGAGTTGCACGGCCACGGAACGTCCTCCTGGCCCTCCTCCAGCGGGGCGCCGAGCGTGTGGACGGCCTTGACGAAGAAACCGTCCTCGCCCAGCTCGTCCAGGACGGCCCGGCCCATGCGCGTCATGGTGCGCATGGAGACGGCGACGTAGGCGGAGTCGGTGATCTCCACACCGAGCGCGGACAGCGGGGAGCCGAGCGGGCCCATGCAGAACGGGACGACGTACATCGTGCGGCCGCGCATGGAGCCGCGGAACAGGCCCTGGTCACCGGCGAAGATCTCCCGCATCTCGGCGGGGGCCTTCCAGTGGTTCGTGGGGCCCGCGTCCGCCTCCTTCTCGGAGCAGATGAAGGTCCGGTCCTCGACGCGCGCGACGTCGGTCGGGTCGGAGGCGGCGTAGTACGAGTGCGGGCGCTTGACCGGGTCGAGCTTGGTGAAGGTGCCCTTCGCGACGAGCTCTTCGCACAGCCGCTCGTACTCGGCCTCGGAGCCGTCGCACCAGACCACACTGTCCGGCTGGGTCAGTTCGGCGATCTCGTTTACCCACGAGATCAGTTCCTGGTGCTTGGTGGGGACGCCGGTGGGAGCCGCGATGTCGCGCGCCACGATTGCTCCTAAATGAGGGATTTTTGTCTTGTTCGCCCCGTGGGGGCCGCGGCCCGGACGCTTCGTAGCCGCTCATCCGGTGCCGACCGCACTCATTTGATCATCCGAGTTTAGTGCCCATCTGTCCAGAGGGCATCACAGGTGAGCGGCGTGAGGAATCCCACGGTTTCCGTGATTCTTTGCGTACACGTTGGGTTCAGGTGAAAGACTTTTTGCCCGACGGGCCATCCGGGGCCGTTCTCGACCGGGCGTTGATGAACGACCTACGGCGGCGTCGGTACCATGCGCCCATGACTGCGTCCGCCTCCGACGCGCCCACGGACCCGCCGGCCGACGGCCGCGGTCCGGTCGCGCTATCCCTGCCGCACCCGGTCAAGCCCAGGCTCCGTGGCTGGCTGCACCTGGGCATGTTCCCGGCCGTACTCATCGCCGGCCTCGTGCTCACCGCACTCGCCCACTCGACCAGAGGCCGCATCGCCTGCGGCATCTACGTCCTGACGGCCTGTCTGCTCTTCGGCGTCAGCGCGCTGTACCACCGGGGGAACTGGAGCCCCCGGATGGACGGCATCCTGCGCCGCCTCGACCACGCCAACATCTTCCTGATCATCGCGGGCACCTACACCCCGCTGACCATGCTGCTGCTGCCGGACGGCAAGGGCCGGTGGCTGCTGTGGGGGGTCTGGGGCGCGGCCGCGGCCGGCATCGTCTTCCGTGTCTTCTGGGTCGGCGCCCCGCGCTGGCTCTACACGCCCTGCTACATCGCGATGGGCTGGGCGGCCGTCTTCTTCCTGCCCGACTTCATGCGCACCGGCGGCATCGCCGTCCTGGTCCTGGTGGTCGTCGGCGGTCTGCTCTACAGCGCCGGTGGCGTCGTCTACGGCATCAAGCGGCCGAATCCGTCACCGCGTTGGTTCGGTTTCCACGAGGTCTTCCACTCCCTCACCCTCGCCGCGTTCGCCGTCCACTACGTCGGCATCTCGCTGGTGGCCTACCAGCACGCGTAGAGCCGTCGCCCCCCGTCCTGCCCTCCTCCCGTTCCACGCGCTCCCCGGCCACGGCTCCCCTGCCGTGGCCGTTTCTCGTCCGCCCCCGGTGGCGGTTCCCGTGCCCCCGTAACGGTTCCCGTTTGCCCCCGGTGGCGGAGAATGACCCCCATGACACCCGCTCGACCCTCCTCCTCCCCCGCCGTCTCCCCCGCCGGCCGTTCCCGCCTCGGACTGCGGGAACGCAAGAAGACCAAGACCCGCGAGGCCATCCGCGCGGCCGCGTACGCGCTGATCGAGGAGCAGGGGTACGAGGCGACGACGATCGAGCAGATCGCCGGCCGGGCCGAGGTGTCGCAGTCCACCGTCTTCCGCTACTTCCCGGCCAAGGAGGACATCGTCCTGCCGGACGCGTACGGCCCCTCGATGCTCGCGGAGCTGCGCGGGCGGCCCGCGGACGAACCCTGGACGGACTCGCTGCGGCACGTGCTGGCCCAGGCCATGGAGTCCAGCGAGGAGAAACCCGAGGTGCTGCGCCTGCGGGCGCGTCTCGGCGCCCAGGTTCCCGCCGTCCGCTCCCGGATGTTCGAGAGCGTGTCGGAGACCGGGCGCCTGCTGCGGCCGGCCCTCGCCGAACGCACCGGCCGCGACCCCGAGAGCCTGGAGGTCCGGATTTACGCGACCGCGCTCCTCGGCTGTCTGACGGAGGTCTCCCTGTACTGGGCGGAGAACGGCTTCGAGGGCGAGCCGCGCGACCTCGTCGACCGGGCCCTGGACGTCCTGGAACACGGTCTGCCCGCCGAGGGCTCCTGAGGCCGCTGCCACCAAAACGCCTCGGACCGCGTCGGGGTCCGTGTCATCCTGACGGGGTGAACGGACCCGAGATCCACGTCGAAGTCGCCCCCGCGCTGCACGTGTTCGTGCCCGCCGCCCGGCGCTCCGCCGTCACCGGACTCACCACGGACGGCGTCGCGACCCTCGGTCATGTCGTGGAATCCCTCGGCGTCCCGCTCACCGAGGTCGGCACCCTGATGGTGGACGGCCGCGAGGCCCCACCCTCGCACGTGCCACGGGCGGGCGAACACGTCAGCGTCCGGCCGGTCCGGCGGCCGCAGCGCGTGCCCGGCGCCCCGCTCCGCTTCCTCCTCGACGTCCACCTCGGCACCCTCGCCCGCCGGCTGCGCCTCCTCGGCGTGGACGCCGCCTACGAGTCGACCGACATCGGCGACCCGGCGCTCGCCGCCCGCTCGGCCGCGGAGAAACGGGTCATGCTCAGCCGCGACCGGGGCCTGCTGCGCCGCCGCGAGCTGTGGGCGGGCGCCTTCGTCTACAGCACCCGCCCCGAGGACCAGCTCGATGACATCCTCGACCGGTTCGCCCCCGACCTGCGCCCGTGGACCCGGTGCACCGCCTGCAACGGCCTGCTGACCGAGGCCACCAAGGAGGAGGTCGCCGACCAGCTCAAGGGTGGCACGCAGCGCGCCTACGACGTCTTCGCCCGGTGCACGTCCTGCGGGCGCGCGTACTGGAAGGGCGCTCACCACGAACAGCTGGAGGCGGTCGTGGAGCGGGCGTTGGGCATGCGCACCCAGGGCGGTTGAGCACCGGCGCCGATCACGGGCGTGACCGGCGCCCGGGCCGTGCTGCCGCGGTGGAGCGCCCGGGAACTCCCGGTCGCCGCCGGTCCTGCCGGTCCCGCCGGTCCCGCCGGTCCTCGGCCGCGGTGGCTCCCGGGAGCCCCCTCCCCCGCGGCCGAGGCCGCCGTCAGCGGGCGTCCAGTCTCGCCTTCAGGGCCGCCGGGTCCGTCACCGGCAGATCGCAGACGAAGTTGCGGCAGACGTAGGCGGTCGGCGCGCCGTCGACGAGGGCGCGGTCGGCGAGCAGTGGGAACTCCTCGCCGTCCGGGGTGCCGTACGCCACCACCGCACCCGGAGCGTTGCCCAGCAGTGCCGTGCGGTGCAGGGCCGCCGTCCGCTCGTCGTCCTTCGCCGGTCCGACGACCGCCACCTCACGCGGCCCGTCGAGCAGGGCCTCGGCGGCGGCGAGCCCCCAGCCGACGAACCGGGGCACCCGCGGACCGAGCGCGCCGACGATGCCCAGGGCCCGCTCGGCGGCCGTGCGGTGGGATGCGGAGCCGGTGTGGGCGGCGTAGCCCAGCAGGGCGGCCGCGGCGGCGCTCCAGCCGGACGGGGTGGCGTTGTCGGTGGGGTCCTGGGGCCGGCGGATCAGCTGTTCGGCGTCGGAGGCGGTGTCGAACAGGGCGCCGGTCTCCGGGTCGGCGAAGCGGGTCAGCACCTGGTCGAGGAGGAGCCCCGCGAAGTCCAGCCAGACACCCTCCCCGGTGACGGAGGCGAGCGCGAGGAAGCCCTCGGCGACGTCGGCGTAGTCCTCCAGGACGCCCGCGTTGGGGCCGACCCGGCCGTCCCTGCTGGTCCGGGCGAGACGGGCGTGCTCGTCGAGGTGTACCCGGACGAGGAGGTCGGCGGCCCCGAGGGCGGCCTCGACCAGGTCGGGCCGGTCGAAGTAGGCGCCGGTCTCGGCGAGCGCGGCGATGGCGAGGCCGTTCCAGGCGGCGACGACCTTGTCGTCCCGGCCGGGTGCGGGACGCCCGGCCCGCGCGGCGAGCAGCCGGCTCCTGACGGACTCGATCCTCTGGGCGTCGAACACGCCGTCGCTCTGCGGAAGTTGCAGGACCGACTGGCCGTGCTCGAAGGTGCCCTCGTCGGTCACCCCGAAGTACCGGGCGGCGAGCCGGCCGTCGTCCTCGCCGAGGACGGCGGTCAGCTGCTCCGGCCGCCAGACGTAGTACGCCCCCTCGACGCTGCGGCCCGTGCCGTCGTCGCTGTCGGCGTCCAGCGCCGAGGCGAACCCGCCCTCCGGCGTGCGCAGTTCACGCATCAGGAAGTCGGCGGTCTCCAGGGCGACCCGCCGGGCCAGGTCGGAGCCGGTGGCCCGCCACAGGTGCGCGTAGACGCGGCAGAGCAGGGCGTTGTCGTAGAGCATCTTCTCGAAGTGCGGCACGACCCAGTCACGGTCCACGGAGTAGCGGGCGAAGCCGCCGCCGAGCTGGTCGTAGAGGCCGCCGCGGGCCATACGCTCACAGGTGTCCCGCGCCATCTGCAGGGCACCCTCGGCGCCGGTGCGGGCGTGGTGGCGCAGCAGGAACTCCAGCACCATGGACGGCGGGAACTTCGGTGCCCCGCCGAACCCGCCGCGCTGCGGGTCGTACTCGCGGGTGAGGCCGAGCAGGGCCTGGGCGAGTTCCTGCTCGCCGGGCGGCCGCGCGCCCTGGTGGCCGATCTCCCGCTGGGCGAGATCGCGCACGATCTTCCCGGCGACCTCGCCGACCTCGTCGCGCCGGGTGCTCCAGGCCTGCTCGACACCCTCCAGCACCTGCCGGAAGGAGGGCATGCCGTGCCGGGGGGCGGGCGGGAAGTAGGTGCCGAAGTAGAACGGCTCGGCGTCCGGGGTGAGGAACACGGTCATCGGCCAGCCGCCCTGCCCGGTGGCCGCCTGGACGGCCTCCATGTAGACGGCGTCGACATCGGGGCGTTCCTCGCGGTCGACCTTGACGCTGACGAAGTGCTCGTTGAGGTAGTCGGCGGTGGCCTGGTCCTCGAAGGACTCGTGGGCCATCACATGACACCAGTGGCACGCGGAGTAGCCGACCGACAGCAGGACGGGTACATCACGCCGTTTTGCTTCCTCGAACGCCTCAGGTCCCCACGGCCACCAGTCGACCGGATTGTCGGCATGCTGAAGCAGATAAGGCGAGGTCACACCAGCCAACCGGTTCATACGACCCAGCCTCTCACAGCGTCCGCCGCGACCGGCGAAACACTGACGAGCCCGCCTCGCTTGGCCGAATCGCGCCGATGCGCCATTACGTGGTGGGCGGCTCCTTCCCTTCCCCGACTGGGAGTCAGCCAGTCGATTCATACCGGCATCCGTCGCACGATCCGGACCGCCAGGCCCAGCAGGCCGGCCACGTCCCCGGGAGCGCCCACGGCCCGGTGGCGACGAAGCCCCGGACGCGTTCGGTGTCGAGCGCGGCAGGCGGGCGACGGACAGCGGCATCCCGTGACCTGTGCGCGCCGCCCCGGCGGCTCACGGATCACCACCCCTCGCGTTCGCGCCCTCCCCGAAGGACACTGGGCGGCAAGGGAGTTGTCGCCGGAGGGGGACGGGACATGCGGGACGACCATCGGGCGGAGGCCGAGCGGCTGGTGGCGCGGGCCGTGGAGGAGGAGGTACGGCGCTCGGGCGGACGCGACGACGGTCAGTCGCTGCTGTCCCGGGCGCGCGCCGCGCTGGACGCGCTGGCGGAGCCGGCCCGCGAGGAGTACGAGGCCTACGTCCGCGCCCTGGACGAGTCGGAGGCCGGCCGACTGACCTTCGGGCAGCGCTACGCCCGTGAGGGTGCCGGCACCGCCCTGCTGACCGCCGCCGTCACCGCCCTGGCCGCCGCGGTGGCGGACCTGTCCTTCGGCACCGGCGCGGGCACGGCCGTGGGCGCCGGTGCCGTCGCGGGCGCGGTGGGCGCCGCCGCGACGGTGGTGAAGGTGGCCGGGTCGCATCTGCCGGCCGCGCATCACCGCGCGGGCCGGGCCGGCCAGCCCGGCGGCCCGGAGCAGCTGCGGTTGCAGTGGCTGACCGCGCTGGAGGTGCGGGGCATCCGCCCGTTCCTCGACCAGCAGCGGATGCTCAGCGCCTCCACCGGCCCGAAGAAGGGCGGCGGTCCGGTGCTGCGCGGCACGGACAAGAGCGCGGCGGCCCGCAGGCGCACGGTACTGGAGCAGTCGTTCGGCCAACTACCCGAACCCGACGGGCCGTTCGCGGGCCGACGGCAGGAGCTGGGGCGGATCAGGCAGTGGGCGCAGGCGGCCCGCGTGGCCACCGAGACCCGGCCGACGGTGGTCGTCCTGCACGGCGAGTCCGGTTCGGGCCGGACGACGCTCGCGGTGCGCGCCGCACACGAGCTGCGCGACCACTTCCGGGGCGCGGTGGTCGTGGACCTGCGGGGCGACAACCGCGAGGAGGCTCCCCTGGCCACCCGCGACGCCCTGCTGCATCTGCTCAACCGGCTGGGCGCGCCGCGTGAGCAGCTGCTGTTCCGGGAACGCTCCTCCCCCGACCAACAGGTCAAGCGGCTCGGCGAGCTGTACCACCGGCATCTGACGGGCCTGCCGGTCACGATCGTCCTGGACGACGCGTCGGATCCGGAGCAGGTGCGGGCGCTGGTGCCGGAACGGTCCGACAGTCTGGTCCTGGTCACCGCCCGCACCGCCCTGGAGCTGCCGGCGGACCTCCCGGCCTGGGTGCACCACCTGCCGGTGGAACCCCTGGACGCGGCGGGCGCCGAGGAGTTGCTGAGCGCCGCCGCCGAGGACGACCCGGGCCCGTACGACGCCGAATCCGCCGGCCAGGTCCGCGCGTTGTGCGGGGGGCTGCCGCTGGCGCTGCGGATCGCGGGCTCCGCGCTCGGCCCGCGCTCACCCCGGCAGCTGGCCGCCGACCTCGGCGCGTACGGCCCGGTGGAACCGGTGGAACGGGTGCTGTGGCTGCGCTACGGCGATCAGCCCGAGCCCGCCCGCCGGCTGCTGCGAAGGCTGGCCCTCGCGGGCCGCGCCTCGCTGGGCGGCGCGGCGGCCGCCGCGCTGCTCGCCACCGACGAGACCGAGGCCGGCCGGCATCTGGCGGCACTCGCACGCGCCGGGCTGATCGACCATGTGCGGGGCAACCGGTACCGGCTGCACGACCTGGTGCGTGCCTTCGCCCAGGCCCGGCTGGCGGACGAGGAGGACCCCGCCGAGCGGGCGGCGGCTCAGGAACGGCTCATCGCGAACTACGCGGAGCTGGCCGAGTCGGTGCTACGGCTGGTGGACGGCAACATGTCGACCCGCTCGAACCGGTTCGGCTCGCACGGCTTCACCTCCCTCGACGAGGCGCTGCGCTGGCTGGACGACGAGTCCAGCTTCATCACCGCCGCCCTGCGCCAGGCGGAGGGCGTGAACCAGGCCTCGGTGCTGAACCTGCTCGGCGCCCTGTGCGACTACTGCCTGCTGCGCGGCGACCTCTACCGGCTCGGCGAGATCAGCGAGCTGGCGCACTCCGTCGACGAGGGGCTGCTGGTGCGCTCGGTGCAGTGGCGCACCGGTATCGCGGCCCGGCAGCTGGGCGAGCTGGACAAGGCGCGCACCACGCTGACCTCGGTGGTCGACCTGTACCGGGAGGCCCACCACGACGCGGGTGCGGCCCGCGCCCTGTGCTCGCTCGGCATCACCCTGCACCACCAGGGCAACCTCACCGAGGCGGCCGCCCGGCTCCAGGAGGCGCTGGAGGCACAGGGTGCGCCGGAGCTGGCCACGGACCGGGCCTGGACCATGCACGCTCTCGCCGCGGTCCAGCGGGACCGGGGCAGGCTCGCGGAGGCGCTGGATCTGCTCACCCGCTCCCTGGCCCTGCACCGCGAGGGCGGCTCGGTGCACGGCGAGGCCTGGGCCCACTTCCAGCGCGGCCAGCTGGCGCTGCGCCTGGGTGACGTACCGCGCGCGCGGACGGAGCTGCGGGCCGCCCTGGAGCGGTACGGCCGTACGCGTGACGCCCGGGGTGAGGCCTGGGCGCTGACCCAGCTGGCCCGGGCCCTGCTGGTGGCCGGCGACGCCTCGGCCGCCGTGGAGAGCCTCGGGCAGGCGGCGGCCCGGCACCGGGAGAACGAGGACGCGCGCGGCGAGGCGTGGACCCTGTTCTACCGGGGGCAGGCGCTGGAGGAGTCCGGAGAGCTCGATCAGGCGGTACGCGACCTGGAGCGGTCCCGCACGATGTTCTCCCGGATGCGCGACGTCTACGGTCTGGCCTGCGCCCGCCACCACTCGGCGCGGGCCACCCGCGACCAGCGCGCCGCGCGGACCGGCTCGCTGCGCAACTCCGGCTTCGCCCGTCAGCTGCTCGTGGACGCCCGCGCCGACTTCCAGCGCATCGGCGTCGCCCACGGCGAGGCCTGGACCTGTCTGGAGCTGGCGGTGGTCGACGCCGGCAACGCCCGTACGCCGCAGGCGCTGGCCCTGTGCGACGAGGCACTCGCCCTGTTCACGTCCTACGGGGACCGGCGTGGCGAGGACTGGGCCCGGTTCCTGCGCTGCACGCTGCTGCCGTACGCGGCACCGGGCGGGGTGGAGGTGGGCACGGCGGTCGCCCAGGAGGAGCTGGCCCGGCTGACCCGCGCCGCGCATCCGCTGCGCGACGAGAAGCTGACCGACTGCGCCCCGGCGTACGCCCTGCTGCTGGAGCGGGGCATCCAGCTGGAGGCGGGCTGGCAGGCCTGGCAGCTCGGCATGACCCCCAGCCGGCACGCCCGCGAGGTGATGGGGGTGACGGTCGGGGCGCAGTGGTGAGGGGGCGCAGGTATGAGCCGCGGCGGTGGGTGCGGTCGGCGCGGTGAGCGGGTACGGCCACGGGTACGGGCATGCCGGTGCGCCGCTCCGGCGAGCCGCGGCCCGCGGGGCGTGCGGAACCGGCCCCATCGAGCCGACGGGGCCGAATGGAGCCGACAGGCGGGGCCTACGGCCGGCCGGGCGCGGCCCGACAGCCGGCCTTCGGAGGGCCGGTGCGACGGCCGGGCCTGCGGAGGGCCGGGCGGAGCCGGACCAGCGCTGCCGCCCGCGGCGCCCGCCGCCGTGTCAGCTCTGGCGTGGCTCGGACGCGGTGACGGCCTCGGCCTTGCCGGCCTTCGGGCTCTCCTCGCCGGAGCCGTCCAGGTCCGCCTCCTTGAAGTCGACCTTCTGCATGTGCTTGCTCATCGACTTCATCAGGCCCCACACGGCCAGGGCCATCACCGCGAACACGATGAAGCCGAGGACACCGGGGGTGACCTTGTTCTTGTCGTACTGGTCGGCCAGGGAGACAAGATGCGTCGTTGCCAGGCTTGCGCTTGCGCTCATGTCAGGCATTGTCCCGGATGCCCGCGAAGAGGTCGTCCTCGGGGAGGGACGTATCGACGAGGGACTTCGCCAGCTCGTACTCCTCCGTCGGCCAGACCTCCTTCTGGAGCTCCATCGGGATCTTGAACCAGCCGCCGTCGGGGTCGATCTGCGTGGCGTGGGCGATCAGCGCCTTGTCACGGATCTCGAAGAAGTCCGCGCAGGGAACGTGCGTGGTCAGGGTCCGCTCCTTGCGCTCGGCCTCCGCCCAGCGCTTGAGCCAGTCCCCGTAGGGCGAGTCCAGGCCGCGGTCGAGCATCGCCTGGTGCAGGGCCTCGGTGCGGGGGCGGTTGAAGCCCTGGTTGTAGTACAGCTTCAGCGGCTGGAAGGCGGGCCCGAACTCGCCCTCGGGGTACTTCTCGGCGTCCGCCGCGCCCTCGAACGCCACCATGGAGATCTTGTGGGTCATGATGTGGTCGGGGTGCGGATAGCCACCGTTCTCGTCGTAGGTCGTGATCACCTGCGGGCGGAAGGAGCGGATCTGCTTCACCAGCTCGCCGGCCGCCTTGTCGACGTCCTCGAGGGCGAAGCAGCCCTCGGGCAGCGGCGGCAGCGGGTCGCCCTCGGGCAGGCCGGAGTCGACGAAGCCCAGCCACTCCTGCCTGACGCCGAGGATCTCCCGGGCCTCGTCCATCTCCTTCTTGCGTACCTCGTGGATGTGCTCCTCGATGTACTCGTCGCCCTGCAGCTTGGGGTTGAGGATGGACCCGCGCTCTCCGCCGGTGCAGGTCACGACCAGCACGTCCACCCCCTCGGACACATACTTCGCCATGGTCGCCGCGCCCTTGCTCGACTCGTCGTCGGGGTGGGCGTGCACGGCCATCAGTCGCAGCTGGTCAGTCAAGACTCAATCCTCGGTCAGTCGGCGCGCCCCGGTGTCTTCGGGGGCGATCGGCGGCTTCTATAGTGACCGAATCGGGGGGCGAATAATTCCGGGGTCCTACCTCACAGCCCCTTTCGGGACATACGTCCCCCCTTGCCGAGAGGACGATCATGAGCACGGCGAGCACGCGACTGCCAGAGGGACGCTACGGCCGTTCCTCGGACGAGCGCGCCGACCACAGGCTCCGGATCGCCGCCGCCGTCCTCGGCACGCTGCTGCTCGCGCTGGTCGGCTACTTCGCCTACCACTACGTCGCGCAGAACGAGATCAGCGCCCAGGTCGTCACCTTCCGGGCCTCCGACGACGCCGTCAAGGTGCATCTGGAGGTCCACAAGGACGCCGGCGCCGACGGCTACTGCACCTTGCGCTCGCAGGGGGAGAGCGGCGCCGAGGTGGGCCGCGCGGACTTCCGGTTCACCGGATCGGCGACACGCATCGACAGGGTCGTCACGCTGCGTACGACGGCCAGGGGGACGACGGCCGAGCTGCTCGGCTGCCACGCGGGCTGAGGTCTGCGCCGGACACTCCCCGGTCCACCGTCGGCGTACCGCCGCTGACCTGCATTGATGAAATTCTGACGGCTTATGTCCTCCCCCTTGCGCCGTTGAATTGTTAGGCTCGTGGTTTCGCCCATCCAAGAGGGAACATTCTTCTGGGTAGGGCGATGCTTTGTATTCCCTGTACCGACGAGGAGCACCCTGTGACCCAGACCAGCGAGAACGTCACCTGGCTCACCCAGGAGGCGTACAACAAGCTCAGGGACGAGCTTGAGTACCTTACTGGTCCTGCGCGCACGGAGATCGCCGCCAAGATCGCGGCCGCGCGCGAGGAGGGCGACCTGCGCGAGAACGGCGGGTACCACGCGGCCAAGGAGGAGCAGGGCAAGCAGGAGCTGCGTGTGCGCCAGCTGACCCAGCTCCTCGAGAAGGCCCAGGTCGGCGAGGCTCCGGCGTCTGCGGACGGCGCGGTGGCGCCCGGCATGGTCGTCACGATCGCCTTCGACGGTGACGAGGACGACACCATGACGTTCCTGCTCGCCTCGCGCGAGTACGCGAGCACCGACATCGAGACGTACTCCCCGCAGTCCCCGCTCGGCTCGGGCGTGATCGGCCACAAGGTCGGCGAGGACGCGGAGTACGAGCTGCCCAACGGAAAGAAGGCCTCGGTGAAGATCCTGAAGGCCGAGCCGTACTCCGGCTGACCCGGCCTCCGGCAGAGTCCGGCCGACCCGGGCCGAGTCCGGCCGACCCAGAACCCCCGGCAGCCGCGCATGGCGCCGGGGGTTCGTCGTGGGTATCCGGGTATGTGTCGTCAGGGGTTCGTCGTGGAGATTCGTCGTGGCGGGAAGGCTCGCACGCCGACCGGGCGAGGCCTCAGTCGATGACCGTGTACCCCGCGTCCCGCAGCGCCTGGCCGACCTCGACACAGTGCTCCGGGCCCTTCGTCTCCAGCTGGAGCTCCACCTCCGCCTCCGTGAACCCCAGCCGGGGGTCGGTGCGTACGTGGCTCACGTCCAGGACGTTGGCGTCGCTCCGCGAGAGCACCCCGAGCAGCGTGGCGAGGGCGCCCGGCCGGTCCGTCAGCCGTAGCCGAACCGCCAGGTAGCGGCCCTGCGCGGCCATGCCGTGCCGCAGCACGCGCTGCATCAGCACCGGGTCGACGTTGCCGCCGGACAGCACCGCGACGACCGGCCCCTCGAAGGTGTCCGGCGCCGCCATCAGCGCCGCGACCGGGCTCGCCCCGGCCGGCTCCACGACCATCTTGGCCCGCTCCAGGCAGAGCAGCAGCCCGGCCGCCAGATGGTCCTCGCCGACCGTGCGCACCTCGTCGACCAGCTCGCCGACGATCTCGAACGGCACCGCGCCCGGGCGCCCCACCTTGATGCCGTCGGCCATCGTCGCCGGGTTGCGCAGCGACACCGGACGGCCGGCGGCGAGCGAGGGCGGGTAGCAGGCGGCTCCCTCCGCCTGGACGCCGATGATCCTGACGTCCGGCCGCAGCGACTTCACCGCCACCGCGATGCCGGCCGCGAGCCCACCGCCGCCGACGCCGACCACGATCGTGCGCACCTCCGGGCACTGTTCCAGGATCTCCAGGCCGACCGTGCCCTGACCGGTGATGACGTCCGGGTGATCGAAGGGGTGGATGAACACCGCGCCGGTCTCGGCCGCGTACTCCTCGGCGGCCGCCAGCGTCTCGTCGACCACCTGGCCGTGCAGGCGCACGTCGGCGCCGTACTCCCGGGTCGCGCTGATCTTCGGCAGCGGGGCGCCCTGCGGCATGAACACCGTGGAGCGCACGCCCAGCAGCGAGGAGGCCAGGGCCACGCCCTGCGCGTGGTTGCCCGCGCTCGCCGCCACCACGCCGGCCGCCCGCTCCTCCGGCAGCAGCCCGGCGATGCGCACGTAGGCGCCGCGCAGCTTGAACGAACCGGTCCGCTGAAGGTTCTCGCACTTGAGGTGCACCGGCGCGCCGACCAGCTGGGACAGGTACCGGCTGCCTTCCATCGCGGTGGCCCGTGCGACGCCGGAGAGCATCTTCTGCGCCCCGCGCACATCGTCGAGGGTGACGGAACGCAGGACGTCGGACGTGCCGTAGTTCATGGTTCCAGCATCGCAGTTCACCGTCGTCCACGACGGGTGTGACCAAGCTCCGAGACCGGTTTGCGCAGCGCCGGTACGACCTGGCGCCGGGCCGCGTACCCTGTCCCCCAACCAGCAGCCCTTCATGAAGCGAGCCTCCGGCCATGCCCACAACACCTGAAATGTCGATGGACATGACGACCGTCGGTGACACCGGCCTCCTCGACGCCCTCCAGCACGAGGTGGCGGTGTTCGCCCGGCGTGCCGAACAGACGCGGCTCGGCGGCGTAGGGCAGGTGCGCAACTCCATGGACCGAGCCGCTTATCTGCTGCTCAACCGCCTCGACAACGAGGGCCCCATGGGCGTCAAGGCACTCGCCGCGAGCATGGGGATCGACTCCTCCACGGTCACCCGGCAGGTGGCTCCGCTCGTCGACACGGGGCTCGTCAAGCGCACCTCGCACCCGGAGGACGGCCGCGCGGTGGTGCTCCAGCTGTCCCCGCGCGGGGCCGCACGGCTGGAGGAGGTGCGCTCGTCCAGACGTCAGCTCATGGCCGAGCTGACGCAGGACTGGGCGACGGAGGAGCGCGAGGATTTCTGCGCGCTGCTGACCCGCTTCAACAGCGCCCTCTCCGCGCGCATGACGGTGCAGGGAGTGCCGTCGACGGAGCAGCCGCCCGCCTCCTGAGCGCCGCGCGCGATGTCGTGAACCGCCCGGTGCCGCCGCCGTACCGGTCGGTGGGCGCCGGGCCCTTGACCCCGGGCCGCCGCTGGCCTCATATGAGACCGGGCCCTGCGGCGTACGCGGTCACGCCTGTCCCGTACCGGACAGGGCCCCTTCCGGGGGGAGGCGTGGTGCGAGATCGGCGGATGTCCCGTGGTGCCCGCCGGGCCAGGGAGTTCGAGTCGTTCGTCGCGGGCGCGGCCGGGCGCCTGCTGCACACCGCCACCCTGCTCACCGGTGAGGCGCCGGACGCCAACCCGCGCGCGCGGCGCCTGCTGTCGCTGGCGCTGGCCCACACCTACGCCCGCTGGGACCGGCTGCTCGGCGAGGACCCGTACGACAGCGCACGGCAGCACCTCGCCACCCGTTTCGCGCGCGCGACCTGGCACCAGCGCGGACCCCTCTGCCACGCCCGGCGGCCGAGCGCCCGCAACCCGCTCGCCGCGCTGGCGCCGCGGGAACGGCTGATCCTGGTGCTACGGCTGTACGAGGGAGTCGCCGAGGAGCAGGCGGCAGCCCTGCTGGGACTGCCGGTGGAACGCGTCCGGACCATCTGCGACCGCGCGACGGCCACCCTGCTGCACCCGACGCATCCACCCACCCCGCGCGCCCTGCCGACGAAGGCGGGGCCACGATGAGCCGCGCGGGGAGCACGAGCCGGCCACCGGGGTGCGGTCGGGCACGGTGGGCGGAGGTGGACCCTCCGGTCGGGTGCGGTCGGGCACGGTGGGCGGAGGTGGGCCCTCCGGTCGGGCGCGGTCGAGCGCGGCGGGCGGAGGTGGGCCCTCCGGTCGGGCGCGGTCGAGCGCGGCGGGCGGAGGTGGGTGGCCCGCTCGGGTGCGGTCGAGCGCGGCGGGCGGAGGTGGGTGGCCCGCTCGGGTGCGGTCGAGCGCGGCGGGCGGAGGTGGGTGGCCCGCTCGGGTGCGGTCGGCTCCGGCGAGCGGAAGCGGACGCACCGCTCAGGTGCGGTCGAGCGCGGCCGGCGGAAGCGGGTGACCCGCTCGGATGCGGTCGGCTCCGGCGGGCGGAAGCGAACGCAACGCTCAGGTGCGGTCGAGCGCGGCCCGCGGAAGCGGGTGACCCGCTCGGATGCGGTCGGCTCGGGCGGGCGGAGGTGGGTGGCCCGCTCGGGTGCGGTCGGCTCCGGCGGGCGGAAGCGAACGCAACGCTCAGGTGCGGTCGAGCGCGGCCGGCGGAGGCGGATAGCCCGCTCGGATGCGGTCGGCTCCGGCGAGCGGAAGCGAACGCAACGCTCAGGTGCGGTCGAGCGCGGCCGGCGGAGGCGGATGGCCCGCTCAGGTGCGGTCGGCTCCGGCGGGGAAGGGGGCCGCGGTGAATCGGGCCGAGCGGGAGGCGGCCGTGCGGCAGATCATGGAGCGGGTCCCCTCGCCGGTGCCGCCGGACGTGCACACGGACGCCGTGCGCCGCGGCGAGCGGCTGCTGCGGCGCAGACGGCTGGCCCGCCGCGCGCTGTGGCTGCTGGCCTGCGCGGCGGCCGTCGCGTTCACCGTGTGGGCGGCGCGGGTGCACCCGTGGGTGGAGCCGCCGTCGCAGACGACTCCACCGGTCACCGGCTGGTGACCCGGCCGGGGCGGCAGCCCTCGGACGGGTCGGGCTCAGCCCAGGGCCTGCTGCAGGTCGGCCAGCAGGTCGTCGACGTTCTCGATGCCCACGGACAGGCGCACCAGGTCGCCGGGGACCTCGAGGGCGGAACCGGCCGCGGAGGCGTGCGTCATCCGGCCCGGGTGCTCGATGAGGGACTCCACACCGCCGAGCGACTCGCCGAGGGTGAAGACCTGGGCGCGGTTGCACACCTCGACGGCCGCCTCCTCGCCGCCCTCGACCCGGAAGGACACCATGCCGCCGAACGCCCGCATCTGCTTGGCGGCGACCTCGTGGCCGGGGTGCTCGGGCAGGCCCGGGTACAGCACGCTCGTCACGCGCGCGTGCCGGGTCAGCATGTCGGCGATCTTCGTGGCGTTCTCGCTGTGCCGGTCCATGCGCACCGCGAGGGTCTTGGTGCCGCGCAGCACCAGCCAGGAGTCGAAGGGACCGGCGACCGCGCCCATCGCGTTCTGGTGGTAGGTCAGCTCGTCGGCCAGCGCCTGGTCGGAGACGATCAGGGCACCACCGACCACGTCCGAGTGGCCGCCCATGTACTTGGTCAGGGAGTGCACGACCACGTCCGCCCCCAACGCCAGCGGCTGCTGGAGATAGGGCGTGGCGAAGGTGTTGTCGACGACGAGCCTCGCGCCCGCGTCATGGGCGACCTGGGCGACGGCGGCGATGTCGGTGATGCCGAGCAGCGGGTTGGAGGGGGTCTCCACCCAGACGGCCTTGGTCTTCGGCGTGATCGCGGACCGGACCGCGGCCGGGTCGCCGGAGTCGGCGACGGACCACTCCACGCCCCAGCGGGTCGCGACCTTGGCGAAGAGGCGGAAGGTGCCGCCGTAGGCGTCGTTCGGGATGACCACGTGGTCGCCGGGGCTGAGCAGCGTACGCAGCAGGGTGTCCTCGGCCGCCAGACCGGACGCGAAGGCGAGGCCGCGGCGGCCGCCTTCCAGGGCCGCGAGGTTCTCCTCGAGGGCGGTCCGGGTCGGGTTGGCGCTGCGGCTGTACTCGTAGCCGCCACGCAGCCCGCCGACGCCGTCCTGCTTGTAGGTGGAGACCTGGTAGATCGGCGGGACGACCGCGCCGGTGGCGGGATCCGCGGTGTTGCCCGCGTGGATCGCGAGCGTCTCGAAGTGCTGACTGATGTGCCTGTCGCTCATTGCACCGAGCGTAGTGCGCCTGGCCGGATGCTGACGCCCGCCACCGTCATACGGCACGGTCCGAAGGGTTTTCCCTACGAGGCCGACCCGCCACGCCTCGGCCTGCCACGCCTCGATCTGCCACACCTCGGCGAGCCACGCCTCGGCCCGCCGCAGCCCACCTTGTCATGGCCCTTTCCGGAGTTTTCCACAGGCCGCGGGTGGGGTTGGCCAATTGTCCGCGGAGTCTGGTTCGCTTGGGGCATGGCGATTCTCTGGCTGCTCATGGCGCTGCTCATGCTGAGCTTCGTGCTGCTCCCGGTCCTGCGGCGCAGGCGCGGGGCGATCGAGCAGGTCTCCCCGGGACATCCCGACGCCGCCGACCCGGCGGACTACGGCTTCCTGCGCCAGGAAGAGCTGGACATCCGCATGCCCGGCCCCGACCAGGACCTGCTGGACGTCCTGGAGCTGGTGCAGCGCACGGGTGACTACCGGGCGGCCGCCCAGTTGCTGGCCGGCACCGAGACCGAGGGCGAGCGGCGCTGGCAGCGGGTACAGGCCTTCGCCGGCGCGGCGGCGCTGGAGCTGCAGCAGCGCCCCGGCGGCGTGCACGAGACGCCGGGTGGCCAGTGGCTGCGGATCTGGCGGGCCGAACAGCCCAAGGACGCCGGCGGCGCCGCCGTACACGCGGAGTTCCTGGTGCAGCAGGCCTGGCGTACGTCGACACCGGGCACGGACGACTTCCGGATCATCATGGAGGAGGCCCGGGACGCCTGCGCTCAGGCGGCCCTGCTGGCCCCCGGCGACCCGGTGCCGTACATCGTCGAGCTGTCCATCGGCCGGGGACTTCACTACTCACAGGCCGAGTTCGAGCAGCTGTGGCTGAAGATCCTGGACCGAGCCCCGCACCACATGGGCGCGCATCTGGCCGCGCTGCACTACTGGTGCGAGAAGTGGCACGGTTCGCGGGAACAGGCCTACTCCTTCGCCGAGGCCGCCGCGGCCCGCGCCCCACAGGGATCGATGCTCGCCGCGCTGCCGCTCTTCGCGGTCTTCGAGCACCTGCCGGAGGTGAACCTGGTCGTCGGCTTCCATCAGAGCGAGGTGGTCACCAAGGCGGTGCACGGCGCGCTGCACGCCGTGCACGCGGCGCGGCCGGACGACCCGACCCTCGCCCACGTCCGCCACCTGCTGATCTTCTTCCTGGTCCGCGCGGAACGCTGGTCGGAGGCCATGCACCAGCTGATACACGTCGACGGCCATGTGGGCGCCCTGCCCTGGACCCTGTGCGCCGACCCGGCAGCCGAGTTCGCGGTCTACCGCGCCCTCGCCGTAGCCGGCTACGAGGCCAACGGCGGCAGCCCGGCGACCCTGCCCGGCTGACCACCCTCCGCCGCCCGCGAAGGCCGATTCCCCACCCTGTGGAAGCGGGACAGGATGACGTGGGTCATCAAGGCGCGTTCACGGCCTTTTCCCTCTGTCGGAAGTGGCTGGCGGCTGGCCCCCGCAAGGGAAAAGTCTCCCCGCTGATCCAGCGCTCGAGGCAGGATGCGCAGAGGACCCGGCTCGACGCCGGATCCTCTGCGGCTCCGTGGGTCAGTCGGTGTCGTCGCCGCACTCCGGCTCGGCGAGGCTGTCCTGCCGCGCCGCTCGGGTCGGCGGGGACGGCTGGGTGCCGTCCTTGGCGACCGGCGTGAAGTAGTGGTCCAGCGCCCAGGCGGCCACGCGGGTGCCGGCCCGGCAGCCGACTACGTCCGCCGTGCGGGAGTGCACGCCGCCCCACACACGCGCGTCGACGACGTCCCGGTTGAGGTCGTCGGCGGACCCGTAAAACCGCGTGGTGCCGGTGACCTCGGAGGGGACGTAGAGGTCGATGTGCGAGGTGCGGAGGACGCCGGTCAGGGCGCGTGCCACGGCGGCGGCGACGGTCGTGTGGCCGGCGATGTAGTCCGGGTGTGGTGGGGTGAGGAGCAGCGGCTCCCAGGCCGGGTCCGCCGTCGTCGCGGGGTTGCCGTCGGTGTCGGCGAGGCGGATGGCGGTGATCGGCCGCCAGGTGCCGTAATGGAGCTTGGCGTCCCATGGCGGTGCCGGTCTGCTGCGCGCTCCTGTCCGAGCCGGTCTTCACACCCATGGTCTTCAGCTCCTGGACATCCTCGGCGTAAGCGGCCGAGGAGAGGGCGGGTGGTCCGCCGGGCCGGAACTGCTGCGGAGAGGTGAGCAGGAGGGGGCGGAGCCTGGCGAGCCAGGTGTCGATGAAGGGCTGGAACGCGGGCGGGGTGGGCCGCCAGACCCCCGGTGCCGGGGCAGCGGTGAACGGAACGTCGGCGAACCTTCCGTCCCCTTCCCGGAGTTCGATGATGCGGGCGGCGGCGCGCTTTCCGTAGTCCACGCCCTGGTCTCTGGTATGACCGGCCGGAAGAGCGGCGAGCGAGTCCGCGTAGGCGGTGTCGAGCCGCTCCTTGAAGGCGGGGAAGTAGGTGAGCAGCACGTCGTGGGCCGCGGTGGCGGCGGCCGCCGCGGAGGATGCCTTGGCCGGACCGCGCTCGTGCCATTTGTACAGGGCGTAGCCGCCTTCGATCCCCACCACGGCGTTGTACACGGCGACGGAGACGAATCCCTCCCAGATCGCTGCCTGACCGGAGGGGCGTGGGCCGAGGCTGGTCCTGATCGTGTCGGTGGCGATGGCGTTCCACTCGCGGACCACGGCTGCCGGGTCCGCCGTGGTCCCGGTGTGCGCGTCGGAGGGACTTGTCGCGGCGGTGAGCGTCACGAGGGCGATCACCGCGACGGCACAGATGAATCCCCGGGCACGTGAACGCGGAGGAGTGGGAAGAGGGGGCTCTTGGTACACAGCGTGCTCCCTGGAGTCGAGTGCCCAAGGCATAGCAACGGCCTACTGGGCGAGCAAGACAACTCGCCGCGAATCGGGCAGGCTCAAGGCGCCCTCGAATGCCTCACCGCCCGCTGTGCGGAGATCACCGCCTGACGGCCCCTGCGGTTCGTGTCCGACGACGGCCAATACCCGATCGCACCCTTCGACCGCATCCGCACCGCCCTGCGCACCCTCACCCCGGACACCGCGTCAGCCCCCAAGCCGGCCGGTCCGACTCCTCAGCCGGGTGCACCCCCGACCGGGCCGCCCTGGCAGCGGGAGTTGAAGCGCGCGCCCACGCGTGTGCAGTGGGACCCCGAGCGAGACCTGCGTCTACGGCCCCTGCCGTAGCGGTCCCTGCAACTCGGCCTCGCCGGTGAGGCCGCACGGCGCTACGCCGACGAGTGGACCGTCGCCATCCGCGACGTGACCCCGCTCTCCCACGAGGTCCATGCCCTCGTCTCCGCCGGTGACCTGGACTCGGCGGCCCGGCTGCTACCGCCGGAACGCCCCTACACCATCGCCGGTGAGCCCCTCGCGCACCTGGAGGGCTGACGGGACGGACCTCACCGGGACCGCGTGAAGACGAGCTTCCCCCACACCACCATCCGGTAGCGCGAGGTGAATTCGGGAGTGCAGGTGGTCAGGGTGATGTAGTGGCCCGGCGCGTCGTAGCCGTGGCCGGGGCGGACGAGGGAGCGCGGGACGGGCCGGACGACCCCCGAGTCCGTCGCCGAGGTCCGCGGCAGCACCTGGTCGACGTCGTACGTGTACGTCGCGGACCGCGTCTCCACCTCGATGTCGTCCCCCGGCCGCAGCCGAGGCAGGTACCGGAAGGGCTCCCCGTGCGTGTTCCGGTGGCCCGCGAGCGCGAAGTTCCCGGCGTGCCCCGGCTGCTGGGTGCCGGGGTAGTGGCCCACGTACCCCTTGTCGAGGACGTCGGCCTTGCCCACACCCTCGGCGACGGGGACCCGGAGATGCAGCCGGGCGATGGTGAGCACGGCGTAGGCCTGGGACCGTCGGGGTGGCGTGACCCGGGTGGACGGCCGCTGCCGCGCCGGGGCGTCGGAGCCGTCCGCCTCGGGCGTGGGCACCGTACTCGGGCCGCCGTTCACGGCGCCGCCGGCGATGTCGTCCCGGGCGCGGTCACTCCCCCACTCCCGTTCCAGCGCCTCCACCTTCCGCTCGGCCCCGCGCCGAGCCTCCCGGTTGGACCACCACAGCTGGTGGACCACCAGCAGTATGAGCAGCACCCCCACGGTGACGAGCAGCTCGCCGCCGCCCCACAGTGCCCGCCGTCGCCGTGTGCGCCTCCGCCGATCGCCGTGCCCCACGACCCGCACGCGCGACGACGTCCGCACCCGAACCCACCTCCACCGGCGCACCGGCCGAACCCGACGGACCCGACGGACCCGACGGACGAAGCCGAAGCCGAAGCCGAAGCCGAAGCCGGACGCAAGATAGGCGCACCGGCTTCAACTGGCCATAGCCGCGGGGCGATGCCCGGCACTCAGCCCAGGGGCAGGGCGTCCTGGTAGCCGTTCGACGGCCGGGCGACCTTGGTGACCGTACGGGCGTCGAGCGCGACCGGAGCGGAAGCGGTGCCCAGCTCGCCGCCCGGGTGCCAGGTGCCGGTGACCGCCACCCAGGTGTTCGCGGGCAGCGCGGGCCCGCCGTAGACGCGTACCTTCACGGACTGGGCGTCCGCCGCGCAGCAGTTGAGGATGATCCTGGTCAGGTCCCAGCCGCCGTCCCGGCCGCCGGGCGTGACGAACCCGACCAGCCGGATGGCGCGCCCCCTGATGGCCTGCCCTCGGTCCTGCCGCACCCGGCTGGTGAAGTCGGACAGCGTCATGGGCAGCGGTGAGGTGCGCGGCAGGGGATCGAAGTCCTGCGTGTGGGTGACGGGCTTGGCCGGTTGCCGGGAGGCCGTGTAGGCGCCGAGGGCGGGCGGGGCGTAGCAGAGCAGACTGAGCGCGGGCAGCAGGAGCAGCCAGGCGACACGTGGCAGCGCGGAGTGATCGTGCCCGTGCCCGTGCGCCTGTCCCTGCTCGTGCTCGTGCTCGTGCCCTTGTTCCTCCCTCTGTCCCTGGTCCTCGCCGGGGTGGTCGCGGACTCGGTCGAGAACGGCGGCGGCCACTCCCAGCATCAGCAGCACGATCCCGGAGGCGATCAGCAGGGGGCGCATCCCCTCCTTGACGTAGCGCAGGCACACGTCGGTGAAGAGGGAGACGTGCAGCAGTCCGAGCCCGCAGAGCACGAGCAGCGCCGCTTGCATGATCCGTTTCACAGCAGCACCCCGCCGATCAGCGAGCCGCACGCGACGGCCACGACGATGGTGGCGGCGGAGAACCGTACGGCGAAGGCCCGCCCGAACGTCCCCGCCTGGAGGGCGATGAGCTTCAGGTCCACCATCGGCCCCACCACCATGAACACCAGCCGCGCGATGGCCGGGAAGCCGGTCAGCGAGGCGGCGAGAAAGGCGTCCGCCTCGGAGCACACGGCGAGCAGGACGGCGAGCGCGGCCAGGAAGAGCACGGACAGCCACGGCGTCCCGGCGAAGGTGTCCAGCACGGAGCGCGGTACGGCCACGTTGAAGGTCGCCGCAGCCATGGCGCCGAGTACGAGGAAGCCGCCGGCCTGCAGGAAGTCGTGCTGGAACCCGAGCCGGAACTCGTCCCACCGGCTTCGCCCGTGCCGGTGCCCGGTGTGCCGTACGGCGGGCCGCAGCCACTCGGACCGTCCGAACCGCAGCCACAGCCAGCCCATGACGACGGCGGTGGCGAGGGAGGCGAGCAGCCGGGCCAGCACCATGGCCGGATTCCCGGGGAACGCGATGGCGGTGGCGGTGAGCACGACGGGGTTGATGGCGGGCGCCGACAGCAGGAACGCGAAGGCCGCGGCCGGGGCGACACCGCGCCCGATCAGGCTGCCGGCGACGGGCACCGAGGCGCACTCGCACCCCGGCAGCACCACCCCGGCGAGGCCGGCGACGGGGACGGCGAGCGCGGGCCGCCGCGGCAGCAGCCGGCTGAAGACCCCTTCCGGTACGAAGGCGTTGATCGCCCCCGACAGGGCCGTACCGAGGAGCAGGAACGGCAGCGCCTGCACGGTCACGGCCAGGCAGACGGTCCGCCATGCCTGGACGGCCGGGGTGTCCCCCCAGTGTCCGAGCAGCACGACGACCGTGCCGGGGACGACGGCGGCGCCGATGAGCAGCAGCGGCCAGTACCGGGGCGGCTCGGAGCGCGCGCCACCCGGCCCCGGGACGGCGCCCGATGTGTCGGCGGCGCCCGGCGCGTCAGCGGATTCCGGCGCGTCAGCGGTTTCCGGGGGTGTGACGGCGGCCAACTGACTCGTCTTCTGCATGCCGGCTCCGCGTGTCGATGTCGCACAGAAGATATCCGTACCGGGGACCGCACCCGTCCCCCGGGGACGGTAAGGGGACCGCCTCTCCCTCACGTTTGTCATCGCCCGGCAGTACGGTGTCCCCCATGCGCCCCGACACGCCTGCCGAGAACGTCGACCACACCGCCGAGGCGGCACGCCTGGAGCGGACCGCCGGACTGTATCCCGAGGACGCCGAGGCCCTGCTCCTGCGGGCAGCGGCCCACCTGGAACTGTCCGGCGACCGACCCGCGGCCACCGCGCTCTACGACCGCCTGTTGTCGTCCGCCGAGGGACTGGACAACCCTTCGCTGATCCGTGCCCTGAAGGCGTCGAACCTGTGGGAGTACGGCCACGAGGCGGAGGCCAGGGCGATCATCGAGGGCATCCGGGCGGCCGCCCCGCTCGACCCGGCGCCCTGGGTGATCGTGGCCGAGGCCCTGGAGTCGCACGACGAGCTGGACGCGGCGGCGGAGACCTTCACCGAGGGCGCGCGCCTGCTCCTGCCGGACGGCACCGAGCCCCCTGCCACCACCCACCCGCTGCTCTACGGCCGGCACCGCGTCCGCCGGATGCAGGGCCTTCCGCACGACGACTGGGACGCCCTGGCCGACACCCTGCACGCGTCCGCGGTGTCCCAGGTCTCCCTGGACGAGCTTCACGACCCGAAGCGGGTGTGGTCGCTGGGCTCGGAGAACCCGGCGGAGATCGAGGCCGAGATCGCCCGCCTGCGAGCGGAGCTCGGCGCCTTCCGCGAGGCCCTGTCCCGCCCGTTCCCGGTGGCGATGCTCCACTGGCCGGCTGCCGAACTGGCGGAACTGATCTCGGCGTACCCGTCGCTGACCACGGAGTACCCCTCCCACGAGGAACACCTGGCGACCATAGAGTCCTCGCTGCGCGAACTGTCCACCTCGGGCACCCCCAACCTCGGCATCGTGACGGGCACGGTCCCGTCCTACGAGGCCTTCGCCGCCTCGGAGGGCTCTTCCCCGGCGGACCCCACCCTGCTACCCCAGTACGCCACCACCCTGGCAGCCCGCGGCCGCGCCACGCCCTGGCCGCCTCAGCGGGGGGCGGGGTGTTGGTGCGGGGTCGAACGGAACTATGCGGACTGTCACGGCCTGTAAGCGAGGGGAACAGGGGTGGCTGCAGTCGTGTCGAGGCTCGCCAGGAGTGTCGCCGGTGACGGATCGACGGTGAACGGAAGAATTGCGGACGGTGGACACCACTCCTGAGACCCGTGCCCGGATGAGCCGGCAGGCGAGCCGGAACACGAAGGTCGAGTTGGCGCTGCGACGGGCCCTGCATGCGGCGGGGCTCAGATATCGCGTGCATCGTCGGCCCCTCAAGGGGGTGCGGCGGGAAGCGGATGTCCTCTTCGGTCCGGCCAAGGTCGCCGTGTTCGTGGATGGTTGCTTCTGGCACGGCTGTCCGGAACACGCGACTTGGCCCAAGAGGAACGCGGACTTCTGGCGTACGAAGATCGAAGGCAACCAACGACGCGATCGGGACACCGACGAGCGGCTGGCCTCCGCCGGTTGGCTGGCCGTACGGGTCTGGGAACACGAGGACCCGGTCGTGGCCGCGGTTCGTGTGATGGCCCTGGTGGCGAGCCGAAGGCAGCGGACCGACAAGGGATGACCAAGGAGGCGCACCCCCGGGGAAGTTCCGCGGCGACGCCCCTGTCAGATTCTTTTTGACGTACTCATCGTCGTCAAACGAACTGCTAGCCTGGGCATCCACCCAGAGCTACGGCCGGGCAGGCCCGGGAGGCGCGACGCACGATGCCGGATCCGCCCCCCTCCGCCGCGCAGAGTGAGGCCTTCGGGCCATGGTTGCGACGCCAGTTGCTTCGAGCCGACATGTCACAGGCCGACCTGGCCGTCCGCCTCGGCAAGACTCGTGCCGCTGTCTCGGCATGGATCACCGGTCGCGCCGAACCGCGTGACGAGGCCAAGGCACGCATCGCCGAAATCCTGGGTACCGACCTCGCTTCCCTCGTGACAAGGACGGTGGACGTGCCGATCGACCGACCGATTCGCTGGCACCATCGTCCGGCACACGCCGACGGCGGCCGGGAGTACGGCAACGCGGCGGCGTTCGCCTTCGATGCGGATCTATCGGTACTGGCGCGTGAGGCGACACAGAACTCGCTCGACGAGCGATGCGACACCCGCACCCCGGTACGGGTGCACTACACGTTGCAGGAACTGGACGGGGCTCACCTCGATGCCTTTCTCGACGCCCTACGGTGGGACGAGTTGCTGCCCCACTACGAAGAGGCCTCACGAGGCAGCCAGAAGGTCTCGCGCAGCCTTCGCGCGGCATTGAGCGATCTCTCCCGAGAACGTCGACTACGCCTGTTGCGTGTCGACGACTACAACGCCGCGGGTCTCACCGGGCCGGAGTACAGCGACGGTCGTTTCGCCGCGGTCGTCCGCCGTCAGCTCGACAGTCACAAGGTCACGGCCGGACGCGCCGGCGGTTCCTACGGTTTGGGCAAGGCAACTCTCTGGGCGACCAGTCGCTTCGGTCTCGTCTTGATCAACTCGACTCTCTCCGAACCACACGAGGGTCGCACCACGGGCCGGGTCGTCGGACGCCTGGACCTTCCCTGGCACGAAATGGACGGGCAGGCCTTCGCGGGGCCCGCCTGGCTCGGCGAGCCCGACACCGAGATCGATCACCAGGGCGTCTCACGGTCCTGGTGGGCCGACGACGAGACACTCGGCCGCCTGCATCTGCGGCGCGCAGGAGACGAACCTGGTACGTCGTTCCTGGTCGTAGGCGCCTACGACGCCTCGGGAGCCACGGAGACGCTCCAGGAGATGCACGACAAACTCGTCCGATCGCTGGCGGACGACTTCTGGGCGGCGATGATCGGCGGTCGTTCGGCCGGGCCGCTGCTCGAAGCACGCGTCACCACCCTGCGCAACGGCGAGGTCTATCTCCCCGAGCGGCGAGTGGACCCGCATGCCCATCACCCCGCGCTCAGCAGGGCTCTGCAGGCGTACCTCGACGGGGACACCGTCGAGGAGCTGACGGCAGCCGACCAGGTGGTGCGTGCCGACGTCCCTCTCATCGTCACCCCGCTGAAGGACCAGGGGCGACCCCGGGACAAGGGGCGTGAGCACCCGGCCGTACTGCTGCTCACACCCGCCGACGATCACGACACCCGCATCAACCAGGTGATCTGCATGCGCGGTAATCGCATGACCATCACCGAGCAACGTCCGCGCGACCTGCCCCTGGGCACGCCTCCCTTCCAGGCAGTTCTGCTGGCCGGTTACGCGACGGGGCGAGGCGGGGAGGACGTGGCCCTGGCCGAGGCCTTCCTCAGGGCCTCGGAGCCGCCCGAGCATGACCGGTGGGATCGCACGGAGGAACTCACCACGACCTATCAACGCGGCGCGCTCACCAGGATCAAGGAGTTCCGATCGGCGATCGACCAGACGGTCCGCTCGCTCATGGGCAAGCGCGAGATCACGCGCGTCGGGGGTCCGGAGGCGTTGCGCGAACTGCTGAAGCTCGATACGGGTGCCGGACTCGGGGGTCGCCGCACGCAGTCGTTTCCGACGGTGCGCAACGTCGAGGCAAGGATCGACGACCGTGGTGCCTGGCACGTCACCGTCCACTTGAAGCTGCCGGATGCCGACGACCCGTGGATCCTGGCTCCCGTCGCCAAGTTCGACGTACGGTCGGGCGGCCGCCCGACCGTGGAGTGGGAACTGCTCGTCGGCTCCGACACCTGCCGCGCGGAGGAGGGGGCCATCATCGTCGAACCCGGTGTACGAACCGCGGTGTTCAGCGGCGTGACCGACCCCGCGAGCCATCCGGTCAGGGGTGGTTACGCCCGCCTGCTGGTCGACGTGCCCAAGGCCCGTGGAGGTGTGGCGTGAAGCCTGTCTTCCCCTACCCGACGCTCCTGGGCGACGTCGCGTTCGACGTCGTCTCGGTCTCCGTGGACGGCAAGCCTCTGCCCTACACGCATGTCTCGGCGGCGGAACGGGTGGTCGCCCTCCACCAAACCGGGCGCGCCCGTTGGGAGGAGGCCACCCTGGAGGTTCGTGCCGCCCTCCCCGAGGCCGAACTGCGCGACGGTCCTTGGCAGGACGTGGCCTGCCTCGCGGTAGTGACCGAGAAGGCCACCAACGCGCGAACGACCGCGCACCTGCGTCGGATGCCGGACGGCTCCGCGACAGGCTCGATCACTCTCCCGCGTGCTGCCCACTTGCGGCGCGCGACGCTGTCCCTGCTGGTCGTCGCCGGTGTGGAGGGGATCCCCGGGCGTCTGGTGGGCTCCTCCGAGGAGGACTGGTACGTCGACCTGGAGGAGGCCACGCCGGTACGTCAGCGGGAGATCGAGATCGTGGAAACGGACTTCCGCGACGGCCCTCACCCGTGGTTGCGGCCCTTCAAGGATGCGCCGTGGATTGTCGAGACCTCCGGCGACATGCCCACGGTCTATCTCAACACCACCGCTGTGGAGGGCCTGGTCGAGGTTCTCCGAGGTCGTGGCGGCAGCCCGTCGGAGCGGATCGTCCGGGAGGTCACGGCCTCGCAGATCGCTCAGGATGCGTGGACGGCGATGTTCCACACTGCCGCGGCGGATCTGGACCAGGACGAGGACGGCACCCCTGTGATGCCGACGGGTTGGCGGGACGCCGTGTTGCGGGCGATGTTGCCCGATGTGCTGCCCGGACGGCAGCTCACCGACGCACTGTACGAGATCGACGAACGTCGTACGAAGGGCTTCGGTTGGTCGGAGTTGCAGACGGGGATCCAATATGCCGCCGGCCGTCGCGCGCAGATCGCGAAGAAACTGTCCCACGCGGTGCGTACGGTCGACCGCGCCGAAAGGAGCATCGACTGATGGGGCGCCGCGTACCGTTCGACATCCCACAGGTGCTCGGTTTGCTGCCCGACACGGCCGTGGCCAAGTATCTGAGCCGTGGCATGCAGTCGGGCCGGGAGAACCCCCCGCAGGTGGCCCTTCGCAAGGCGAGCACGCCACTTCGCGACACAGAGGCCGTCCGGTGGCGCACCCCGCCGATCCGAGAGCTCGTCGAACAAGCGATGACACGCTTCGACGACAACCGCAGCAGTGCCGACGGTTGGCTGGCGCCGCGTCTTCACGCCACCCTCCGGATGACGCGCGCCGAGGCCGCAGACGGCAGGCTCTGGAATCATCTGGCCATGCTCGTCGCTCCCGACTACGTGGTCTGGCGCCACAAGCAGGCGGAGGTGGCACAGAGTTCACGGTTCTGCGGCCCCCACTACACGCAGTGCTTCTCCCGCCTGTGGTGGGCCGCCGAACTCTTCCGCGACGGACCCGACTACGGGCCGGTGCGGGTCGCGTGCACGACCCAGGACGTCCTCAACACCACGCTGCGCCTGGATGTCATCGATCACCGACCGACCGCACAGGCCCTGGTACGCGTTTTCGAGCGGCTCTTCTCGACGCGTGCAGCACGCCCCGGAGACCACGTGAACGCACTGTCCTCCGCGGTGAATGCCGCCGGCAGCACCCTGGTCTACGACGTCTTGGCGCCCGACGCACCCCGGCTGTACGACGAACTCCACGACTGGATCACGGAGTCGGAGGAGGCGCCGCCCGTTCATTGGGAGCGCCTGCCGGAGGGACCGGACGACGGCCGGGTCCCGCAAGCGTCCGTCGAGGCTCTCGTTCCCCTCTTCGACAAACTCCTGGCCGAGGCGCCGCTCCGCCGTCGCGGCCGTACACACCCGAGCGAACCCAGCCCTGAACCCAGCCTGCCCGTGCAGCGACAGGGCGTCAGCCTGGAGAAGGACCTGCCGCCCTGGATGGCCTAGCGAAGCCTGCGGCAGCGCCTCACACGGAGTCGTCGACCTCGCCGGTGCAGGTGTCTGCGGGCTCCGCCGGTCGCCACCGCAGCAACTTCTCCCATGCGGACTCACCGGGAACGCCGAGTTCGAGGGCGGCGCTCAGGACGTGCACGCCGAACCGCGGCGGTACGGCGTTCCCGATCTGCTGCGCCTGGTCGTTGCCCCGCCAGGGATAGCGGTAGGGGAAGCTCTGGAAGACGCCGGCTTCCTCGTTGCTCAGGCGATCCATCTCCGTCTCGCGAGCGTCGAGTCCCACGATCCGGTTGCGCTTCCACTTGCCGGTGATGGTCGCGGACGGCTTGTCCGACTCTCGGCGGCCTCGGGCCTTGGGATCGCCACCGCTCCCGTAGTTGGAGACGACGCAGAACGGCCTGGTGCGTCGCTTCGCCTTCTCCACGCCCACGCCTTCGTACACCCGCCCGAGGGCCGCCGCCATGGAGACCCACGGCTCGCGCCCGCCGAAGAGGGTGTCGGTGGCCGGGGCGTCCTTGCGGTACTGCTGGTGCGTCGGGAGAAGGAAGTGCTCGGGTAGCGGGCCGCGCCGGGCGATGAGTACCGCGCGCCTACGTGTCTGCGGAACCCCGTACTGCTCCGTGTGGAAGACCTTCGCCTTGGCGTGATACCCAACGGCCCGCAGTACCTTCTCGTACTCGTGCCAGACTTCGATGACGGAGGGAACCTGTTCCAGGACGATGACGTCGAACGGACGCGACTCGTCCTGTCCGTGGCGAGGCCGGAGCATCGCCTCGAAGATCCACCGAAGCGGTTGTAGGACCAATCCGGTGCGCTCGTCGTCGAGCTTGTCCAGCTCGCGCTGGATGTCCTCCCAGGTCTCGCCCTTCTCCCCCGCCCTCTCCCGTTCGTACCACGCGTGCGTGCGGTGGATGAACCCCGTGACGAGATCGAACGCCTTACGCCCGGAGCCGCTTCCGGCAATGGAGAACGTCTGGCAAGGAGGCCCTCCCGCCAGCACGTTGCAATCCTCGAAGTCGGGATGGTCGGGCCCGAAGAGCCGCACATCGCCGTGCACGGTCTCCAATCCCGCGGCCAGACGAGTGGCGACGGCGTCGTCGTCCCATTCGATTCCGATCGACGGAATGCCCAGGACTTCAGCCGCCAGATCCAACCCACCGGGGCCCGCGAAGAGGTCGACGATACGGAAAGGCCCTCTTTGTGGTTCGTCGGGCGGTGCGCTGGTCATGGTGGGGAAGTCTATCGGCCCGGGCACCACGCCGACTCGACCTTCACGACCGTCGCCGCGGCCACGATGCTCCGCCGGCCGGCAGGGTCGACGCGATCGCCTCGCCCACCGCGCGAGCGAGTGGCGGGGGTGTGGCGTTGCCCACTTGCCGGAACCGTGCCGTCTTGCGCCCCGCGATGCGCCACCGAGGCGGAAACCCCTGGATCAGCGCCACCTGCTCGACGGTGAGCGGGACGCGTCCGCTGCGTCCGGCGGCCGGGTCCCAGCGGAACTCGGCGCCCGGCACCCGGTCCGCCACGGTCACGCCGTCCACCCCGATCCGCTCCCATTTGCGCTTGGCCCCGGTCGGACCGAGATCGGCCCCGCCACGATCCCAGGAGCCACCGACGATCGTGGGTGCGACCACATCGGCTTGAGCCGCCCACCTGGCCGCATCGGGCCACCCTCGGGCGGCCATGGACTCCCGCAGCGTCTCGCCCACGGTCGGGGGCGGGCCCGGTTCCGGCTCGGGCCACTCGAATCGATCGATCAAGCCGTCCTTGAAGGCGACGAGAAAGCCGACCTCGCGGGTCTGCGGCACACCGAAGTCCTTGGCGTTCAGCACGTGCCACCGAATCCCGTAGCCGAGGTGATCGAGCTCTTCCTCCACGAACGTGCGAATAGGTTGGTATTCATCCTTTTTGATCAGATCCGGCACGTTCTCCAGGAGGATCGCGCACGGCTGGACGCCGTAGACCAGGTCGACGGCTGCCCTCAATACGGCCAGCTCCGCATCGTCGCCTCGGGTACGAGCGTTGGCCGCGGGGGACTTCACACGAGGCAGGCCCCCGGAGAGCAATTGGACGTCGTACACCTGACGATCGTCCGCCGGGTCGAAGTCGGCGAGGTCCGTTTCCCGGACATCCCAGCCGGGACGGTTGGCGCGCAACGTCTCACACGCGACCGACCGATTGTCCAGAAGCAGTACCGGATCGAACCCCGCCTCCTCCAGACCAAGCGCCAGTCCTCCCGCTCCGGCGCAGACCTCCAGGGAGGTGAGACGGCCCGGTCTCGGCGCAGCGCCACGCTCGACAGTGAGCGACACGTCTCCCCCGACCATGCTGGTGTCACCGTCCCGTCACCCCGGCCGAGGAACGCTCCGCTCGGCACCGGGCCGGCCGGTGGATTTCCGTGATCGAGGATATCGGTCGGTCGCGTCCGACCACGGACGTTTCGCTCATTGGGCATCGATGATCGCCTGCCCCTCCCGGGCGGAGTCGATCGTCGTGAAGCGCAGCACCCGCCCATCGGCACGACGAGCGGTGGAGGGCGCCACGAAGGAGAAGACCATGGTGATCCTCTCCGGCGCGAGTCGACCGGCCTGCAGTGCCTCGGTTCGGTGCTGCGGCTCCACCACCGGATACACGACGACGACCCCTCTGCGGGGTGCCACCAGACCTTCGGTGTTCCGGTCGCCCGAATCGACGAGACTCCCCGCGATGCGGTGCGGAACCGCTCGATGCTTGGGCTCGCTGATGGCACCGAATAGGGGATCGCGCCTTCGCTCGCGGCCGAACCAGGCGAACGAACGCTCCTCGCCACCCAGGATCAGACGCTGACCGCGCTTCGTGTGTTGTGGTGCGATCACGAGCCAGTCGTCGATGTCAGAGGAGCCGGCGGCGTTGATCTCGGTGAGATAGGCGAGATGCGGCGCGAACTGCGACGGCGCTCCCCACCGCACGGCACGGACCAAGTCCAGGAAATCTCCCGGCGTGAGACTTCCGACGAGTGCGTCGAAGCGGTGCGTGACGGCCCCGCGGTCGCCCTCGGGCGGGAAATGGTAGGCGAGCGATTCGACCCTGGGGGACAACGCCTCCAGGACAGGCGTCCAGAGATTGGTGTTGTGTCGGAGATCGGCCGCTCTGACGGGATAGGCGGTGGGCTCCTGCCACTGACCGGGAGACCGGAGTTCGACCAGACGCGCGTTGTACATCTTGTTCGGGCTGGTCGGTCTCAGCCACGGCAGGTGCTGGGAGACGAGAGGCGGCACCTGGTCCGGGGTGACCTGCGGACTACCGTCGATCATCGTCGCGTACTGAGCCAACTCCGTACGGAAAAGCTCCTCGTCCAGACAGATCGCCTCGAATGCGGCATAGAGGTCGATTTCCTTGGACCCCACGATTTCGGCACGGCCGAGGAACAGACGCACCAGGTCCCGATACCCCTCGCGGAACCCGAACCAACGTCCCATCTGCATGAGCGTGGACGCGTTCCCCGCTCGGCGCCGGAAATAGGAAACCGTCAGTCCTTCCACGGTGAATCCACGCGCGAGTTTCTGACCGCCGATAAGTATCTTCCAGATGGAGCGCTTGTCGAAGTCCGCCTCCCCGGTCTCGATATCCTTGTCGCCATTGACGACGATGATGGGGTTGTCGTCACCACCGATACGAGTGACGGCAGGCCCCACGTAGGGGGCGAGTTCGTCGTACGAGGCGGGGACGGCCTGCCCCTCCGCACGGACGGCCGACACGGGAGCCAGGTCACTCTCGAAAAGATCGCGCAGGCGCCGGTGGCCGTCGGGCCCCATGTACCCGGAGTTCCACCACATCCCGGTCACCTTGCCCAGTAGCTCGCGGTGGACCTCGGTGCGAACGGATTCGTGGATCAGCATCGTATGGTGCTGAAAATAACGATCCCCCAGACCACCTCGATCTTCCCGGTAAAGCTTCATGGCCGCCGTCAGGACGAACATGTCCATGGCCTGCTGAAGACAGAAGTCGTCGTCACCGTTTCCCTCGTGCACAGAGATGTTGCGCACGTGCGCGAGTTCGTTGGAGTTCGCGAAGTTTCGCTCCTCCTCCGGAATCGGCGAGTCGAGGTCGTGGAAGTCGCGGGCTCCCATGTATCCGTCGGGACGCGGCAGGGAGACGATGAAGTCCTTGGGGAAGATTTCCTCTGCGTTGCTGGGATCGACGAATACATTGGCGTACGGAGTGGCCGTGTACCCCACGTACTGGGCACGTGGGAGCAATTGCAGCAGCTCCGAGATCTTGAGGTTGATGGCACTGCGCTCTGCGTCGGGCTTGGCGAGGTTGGACGTGTTGACCGACGCCTCGTCGGACTCGTCGTCGACAATCAGGACCGGGATCTCGGACAGCGGCGTCTTGATCTTCTTCAGGTCCTTGACGAGCCTGGCCAGGACCGTCTTGTGTTTTTTGACGACCATGAGTCGCGCCTTGGACCGATGCAGATTGCGGGGATCGTATAGCGGCAGGGCGGGCTCCTGCTTCTCGAATTCGAGTGCCGTGATCCCCTGCAGCAGGCTCTTGTAGTCGTCATCTCGAGTGGTGAGCCGCACGACGTCGACCGCACCACGGGCCGAGGGAAGGTCACCGAAACTCGTGAACCTCCCCTGAATCCATGCGGGGTCGTTGGCGTAGTCGGACTCGTATTCGCTCGCTCCCCGCAGGATGTTCTCCCGACCCACCAACTCCATGTCGAGGCGCCGCTGCGTCTGTGCGCGCAACATGTTGAGGGTGCCACCGAGGACGATGATCAGGCGGTATCCGGCGTCGACCGCCTTGGCGATCACACCGGCGAAGTTGGCGGTCTTCCCCGATTGCACGTACCCGACGACCAGGCCCTTCGACTGGTACACCGCCGGCTGCGTCGGATCGGCCAATCGCTCGACCACCGCGTCGGTGGAGACGTCGAGGCCGGCCACGGCCTCCGAGGACCACCCCTTTGCCTCCAGGTAGGAGCGGTAGGCGGGCCAGTACCAGGCGCGCCCCTGCACCGACTGCGGCGTGTACCAGGGGATGAAGTCGTCGCTGATGACGACCGGCCCCTCGGCCCGGGAGACCGGAACGAGGTCGTCGAGCAGCTTGCGCATTCCCTCGGTCAGGCCGAGCAGACCGTAGACGTCGTCGCGGCGCGACTGGGTTCGCTCCGCGTTCTGCGACCACATCGGGCCTTGGACGAAGTCCCAGTCGGTCAGTTTCCTGCGCCACACCTCGACCAACGGGTGCGTTGCATTGCACTTCTCCAGCGCCCCGCGGACGAGGTCTTCGTGGGCGAGTTCCTCGGCTGCCGGAGAGAGGCTCTCCGCCTGGTAGGCGAGTGCACGCTCGAATCTCTTGGGACGGCTGTTGCCCATGTCCGACAGCGCTGCGGTGAGCAACTGCAGGAGAAGGTCCTCGTTGGGGCTGCTGGTCATGTTCTTCCTCGGGTACCGGGAGGGGCGTCGAGCGGCGGGGAGGTCGGGTCGGTCGGGTCAGGGAAGCGGCAGATCGGAAAGGTCGACGATCGGCGGCCCCTCGGCGGCCGGCAGTCCCGTGACATCGACCACGTAGACCACCTTGTCGATCCGTCCGGTCACGCCGTCGGGCAGATCGCCGGAAGTGAGACGAGGCATCGAGAGGGCACGCAGAACGAGCGGGCTGTCCCGCGGCGTCCATCGCTCGTCGTCCGGTTGTTCGGCGTCCCAACCGGCCGCATGCAGCATGCGGTCCAGGCGCGCACCCAAGGCGATGCTCTCGGCGGCGGCCGCGTCACGCACGGCTTTCACCGACTCCGGCAGCGTGCGCCCTCCGGCCCCGCCACGGGTCAGGCGATAGGAGGCGAACCAGAGCGGTCTCCCCGGCGTCGCCGTGAGTTGCCCGAGGCCGTGAATGGTGTGCCTGCGGCGCTCCGAGGACGTTGTCTTGACCTCGAGGTCGGCCGGACCCAAGGCGAAGTCGTGCTCTTCCCGGATCGGCCCCACCCAGGCGTCCAGTGCCGCTTTCCACCCCATGGTCTCGGCCACTCGCACGAGGACGGCGAGTTCGCCGTGCAAGCCCAGACGCCGCTCGAGGGACAACCCGCGCGGTCTTCCGAGCAACGCGCTCCAGCCGTGGACCGTGTCGTCGAAAGCCCGTGACAAGTCCTGACCACCGACGACGATGCGATCGGCAACGGTCAACAACAGGTCGTGGAAGTCGCGGATCAGCTCCGGTTCGGAGGTCGTGAGGCGTGCCATCCGCCGGCCCTCGTGGAGTACGCGGTCGATACGGACCGCAGACAGCGGGGAACGCGGGGCGTGGTGACGTCCGTCGAGTTCGACGTGAAGGGCGATGCCCCGCCCCCCGTCCGAAATCTCGTACGAGACCAGGGGATCACCGGCGGCCGAGAGGCGGTAGCCGGCCCCCAGGCCGCGTCCCAGGTAGTGCTCCACCGTGGTCCAAGGGAGCTCGATGGCGGGTGCGCTGGGTGCCGGGCCGACCCCGACCGGGCCATCCTCGAATCCGTCCGTCCCGGTTCCCATCAATCGGCCACCCGATCGAGTTCCGCGCGTGCGGCGGCGACCAGGACGGACTGCCAGAGTTCGATGTTGTCCTTCAGGCGGCTGCCCATGCGTTCACGTTGAAAGGCGTCCTGCATCAGCAGATACACGAGCGACTTGACCATGGGCGCGTCGTTCAACGTGCCGTTGCGGCCACCGAGCAACGCTGCGCGGTAGCGCTGGTTGAGAAGAAGCACGTTGGCTTCCTGATCGATCTCGAAGAACCGGTCGTTGGGAAGCCTCTGCCAGCGGAACTGCAATGGTTCCTCGTCGAGCAGGGGAAGCTCCTCCTCGATGACCTGCCGCACCTGCGGATCCATACCGCGCCCGGGCGGGATCGCGGCCTTGCGCGTGACTCCGGCGCGCTTCCTCGCCTCTCGATAGGCTCGTTCGGCATCTGCCAGATAGGTCCCGAACGTGCGTCCGTGCTCGTCCTTGGCGTTCTCGACGGCGGTCGTGAAGTCGGGGGAGGCTTGCACTCCCTCCTTCTTGACGGTCAACCGAAAGACCTCGCCTGCGGGATCGTCGGGGAGCTCCACGGCCACACGAGCCAGAGCCAGGTGCTGTTCCGGCTGCCGGTAGTTGTTCCAACCGCCGGCCTGCACGAGCCTGTCGTTCCGGTAGAAGTAGAACCCCTCCCGTTCGATGACCGCTCCGAAGGCCTTGTACTCGTCGAGGGAGGATCGCGCGGGCCAGATATGGCCACGGAGGCCTATCGGTCCGAGGGCGGGGATCTCGGCAACGAACGTGCTCGGATACTCCGCGTCGCCCGAGACCGGGTATCCGAACGGATCAAGTGACTCCACCCCGTAGTTGGCGTACTCGATACCGGTCCGGACGTCCTGGACGGAGATGGTGATGTGGAAGTCGTCCCGGGCCAGGAAGCGATGGAGAAACAGTCCCAGGTGCAGTCCCAGTTTGTTGACCGTGCGGTGCAGGTACCGGTCCGTCTGGCCTCCCCCACCGTGCTTCGGGAAGTCCTTGACGCCGTCCCATCGCACGATGGTCCCCTGAAAGCCGATCGGGCGCCCCTGGTAGAAGTCGATGAAGTCCTGGGCGTAGACCGGATCGATGATGTCGCACTCGAACCCCTGGCCGGCGTGCTCCATCAGCCAGCGTCGGCCCACCGGACGAGTTCGCTTGGTGCGGGTCACCACGGTCACGGAGTCGGCGTGACTCAACGAGGCGGACTTCAATCCGGTGCCGAACATCCCGAGGGACCCTTTGTCGTATCCGCGGCGCCCACCCACCGTCATGGCCACGTCCAGGTCGGCGTCGTCCATGCCCTTGCCGTCGTCGACGACCACCAAGGAGACCAGTCGGTCGCCATCCCGTAGGAAATGAACGACGACGTTTCCGGCACCGGCGTCGATGGAGTTGTCGACCAGGTCGGCGATAGCCGCCTCGAAGCCGTATCCCTGGCTGCTGAGCGCTTCCATGTACCGCGCGTCGGGGGGCAGTCGCTTGCTGCCGGCGATGGGGACCTCGAACTGCCACTCCCTGACCATGACCTGCCTTTTCGATCAACACCCGCTCAGACGTCGACGGACGTCGTCATCATGCGCCGAGGGGGTGGTCCCAGTCGACCGGGAAGGCAGATTCGCTGACCGGCAGACGGAGTCACAGCCTGGATTCGGCGCCGGTCCTGCAGAGGGGAGCGGGTGCTGTCTCGAATGCGGACGGGCGCCGCAGCGAAGTCGTGCGGCGCCCGAGGGGGGAGGGAGTGGCGGAGGGTCAGGCTGCCGGGGACAGTTGGGCTCGGCCGAAGAGGAGGGCGTAGCCCGGGGGGAGTTGGGTCAGGACTCGGGTCGTCAGGGGCTCGCCCAGGTGGGCCGAGAGCACGCTCAGGACCGAGCTGACGTCCCAGCGGGCCGTCGCCGGCGTCGAGCCCTCGATGCGGGCCGCCACCGACTCGACGAACTCGCGGGCCGGCAGCGGCTGGGGCGCCGGGATCTGGGACGCGATCATCCGGCCGGCCTCCCGAGGGAGCGCCTGGGCCAGGGCCACCCGCTCGTCGCCGGTCACATGGCCGCCCAGAGCCGACAGGACGATACGGGTGACCCGCTCGGCCTCGGCGCTCGTCGCGTACTGGCCCGCCTCGCGCACCGCGTCCGTCAGCTGCAGCCAGCCGGCGTCCTCGGCCACGGTCTGGACACAGGGACGCAGGGGCGTGGGCGAGGCGGGGATGGTTCTCATCGGCTGCGGGGTCGTCACGGTCATCGCGCGGGTTCCTCCTCCAGAACACTTCGGGACACCGAAAAGCCCGGTACCCCGTAATGCGGCGCGCATGGGCGGTAGTTCGGCCAATGTGCGGCATGTGGCGTGATGGCGTCCGTGGGGCGACCCGTGCCCGTGTGCGGTGTGCGACGCCACCCGTCCAGTGGAAACCTGACAAGCCTCGACTCAGGTTCGACCGGCCTCACCGCCCGCGGGTTAGCCTCAGGGCAGACCTCGGGTCGATACCGGGGCAGTACGGGCAATAGGCATACAGGAGGTACTCATGGCCAGGGTTCCCAGTGCGGCTGTCGCCGCTGCCGGACTCGTCGGCGGCTACGGCGTCGCACGCTGGACGAAGAAGCGGCCGCTGGGCGGGGCCGTCCTGGCCGTCGCCGGAGCCGCGGCGGCACAGCAGTGGCGCGCGCGGGCGGGCGGCAAGGCCGCGGGCGCGCTGACCGCCGCCTACGTGGCCGCGTTCGCCGGGTCCCACCCCCTCGCCAAGAAGGTCGGCGCCTGGCCGTCCGTCCTCGGCGTCGCCGGCGCCGTCGCCCTGGCCTCCTGGGCCGTCGCCGACCGACAGAGCTGACATCACAGAGGCTGCCGTCACAGAGCCGACATCACAGAGCCGACATCACGGAGCCGACATCACGGAGCCGGCGACAGGGCTGACACAGCGGAGCGCGCCGTGTCGCCCGCGCTCGTCCACCGTTCCGCTCAGCCCGCCGCCGCCCGGAACGTCCTTCGGTAGGCCTGCGGACTCGTCCCCACCACCTTGCGGAAGCGTTCCCGGAAGGCCGTGGGCGAGCCGAAACCGGCCTGTACGGCGATGCGCTCGACGGGGTGGGACGTGGTCTCCAGCAGATGCTGCGCCCGCCGCACCCGCGCCCGGTGCAGCCACCGCACCGGCGTCGTACCGGTCTGCTCGCGGAATCGGCGGTTGAGGGTGCGCGTGCTCATGCCCGCCCGCGCCGCCACCTCCTCCACGGTCAGCTCCCGGTCGCAGTGCTCCTCCAGCCAGTGCAGCAGCGGCTCCAGGGTCGCGCCGGCCGGGGCCGGAGGCAGCTCGTGGACGATGAACTGCGCCTGCCCGCCCTCCCGTTCCAGCGGCATCACCGACATCCGCGCCGCGTGCGCCGCGACCGCCGAGCCGAGATCGTTGCGGATCATGTGCAGGCACATGTCCATCGCCGCCGCCGCGCCCGCCGAGGTGAGGAACCGGCCGTTGTCGACGTACAGCACGTTCGGGTCCACGGTCACCTCCGGGTAGCGCGCGGCCAGGTCCGGGGCCGCGATCCAGTGGGTCGTCGCACGCAGGCCGTCGAGCAGGCCCGTGGCCGCGAGCAGGAACGCGCCCACGCAGATCGACGCGATGCGCGTGCCCCTCGCCGCCGCCGCGCGCAGCGTCTCCGCGACGCCGGGCGGCAGCACCTCCGGTGGTTCCGCCACTCCCGGCAGGATGATGGTGTCGGCCTCGGCGAGCGCGTCCAGGCCGTAGGGCGCCCGTACCGTGAAGGCGCCCGCGCTCACCTCCTCCCGCACCGCGCACACCCGCACCCGGTACGGCACCCGGCCATCGGGCAGTCGCGCCCGGCCGAAGGTGTCGATCGGGACGGACAGGTCGAAGGGGATGACCCCGTCCAGCGCCAGGACGACCACGGTGTGCATGCCGGGATCGTAGGCGGCAGCCCCATCCGCCAACCGGCGAGGGCCGGCGAGAACCAGGGGCTGGGTAGGCACTGGCGGGAATCCGTCGACCCCTGGCACTCCCGCCACTTCTCCGGGCTCCGGCCTCCCCCTACCGTCGCCGCCGTGACCAAGTTTCTCCTCGCCGTCCACGTCCTCGCCGCGATCGTCGCCGTCGGACCCGTGACCGTCGCCGCGAGCATGTTCCCGCCCGCCGCCCGCCGAGCCCTCGCCGGGGACGGCGCCGATCCCGGCGGGACCCTTCGACTGCTGCACCGGATCTGCCGGGTCTACGCCGTCGTCGGCGTCGTCGTACCGGTCTTCGGGTTCGCCACCGCGAGCCGGATGGGCGTGCTCGGCGACGCCTGGCTGATCGCCTCCATCGCGCTGACGGCCCTCGCCGTCCTCGTCCTGGGCGCGCTGGTGCTGCCGGCCCAGAGCGCGCTCGTGGAGGGCGGCGGTACGGCACGGCAGACCGCGCTCGTGGAGGCCGGCGGTACGGCACGGCAGACCGCGCGGCTCGCGATGTTCACCGGGGTGTTCAACCTGTTGTGGGCCACCGTGACGGTCCTGATGATCGTCCGGCCGGGCTCGACGACCGGCGCCTGACCGTCACGGTCCACTCCCCCGGGCCCGGCGGGCCCCCGTCCGCGCCGGTCAGGGGGTGCTCGCCGCCGGAGGCACCGACGGCCCCTGGGGGCCCGAGCCCGAGGCCGGGCGGGACGGCCTGGCCTTCTGCGTCACCGCCTTGGCCCGGCTCGCCGCCGCCGTCAGCGGGCGGGCGATGTCCTCCAGGGAACGGCGCTCGGCACGTACCGCGAGGAACGCCGCGACCAGGCCCGCCGCACACATCAGGGCCGCGCCGATCGAGAAGGCGAGGACCGTGTCGGCGACCTTGCCCGTGCTCGTCAGGTCGGCGAACAGCAGCGGACCGCTGATGCCGCCGGCCGCGGTACCGAGGGCGTAGAAGAACGCGATGGACATCGCCCGCGTCTCCATCGGGAAGATCTCCGACACCGTCAGATAGGCGCTGGACGCACCCGCCGAGGCGAAGAACAGCACCACGCACCAGCAGGCGGTCAGCGTGGTCGCGCTGAGCGAACCGCGACCGAACAGCCAGGCCGTGCCGAACAGCAGCAGACCGGACAGCAGATACGTCGACGAGATCATCACGCGCCGGCCCACCGTGTCGAACAGCTTGCCCAGCAGCAGCGGCCCGAAGAAGTTGCCGACCGCGATCACCGCGAAGTAGTAGCCGGTGTGGTCGGACGGCACGTTGTAGAACTTGGTCAGGATGGCGCCGAAACCGAAGGTGATCGCGTTGTAGAGGAACGCCTGGCCGATGAAGAGGGAGAACCCGAGCACCGCGCGCTTGCGGTACTGGCCGAAGACCGTGCGCGCGATCTCCATGAAGGACACGCTCTTGCGCTGGTGGATCTCCAGCTCACCCTCCGGCTCCCGCAGCCGTTCGCCCTTCTCCTCCTCGATCCGCCGCTCGATGTCGGTGACGATCTCCTCCGCCTCCCGGTCCCTGCCGTGGATCAGCAGCCAGCGTGGACTCTCCGGGACATGCCGTCGTACGAGCAGGATCACCAGGGCCAGTACGGCGCCCAGCGCGAAGGTCAGCCGCCAGCCGACGTTCGCGGCCAGCAGGTTGGTGTTCAGCGCCACGATCGACAGCAGCGAGCCGCCGACCGCGCCGAGCCAGAAGCTGCCGTTGATGATCAGGTCCACCCGGCCGCGGTAGTCCGCCGGAATCAGCTCGTCGATCGCGGAGTTGATCGCCGCGTACTCACCGCCGATGCCGAAGCCGGTCAGGAAGCGGAACAGGAAGAACCACCAGGCCTCCCACGACACGGCCGTCAGCGCCGTGGCCGCCAGATAGACCACCAGGGTGATCATGAAGAGCTTCTTGCGGCCGAAGCGGTCGGTCAGACGGCCCCAGAACAGGGCACCGATGCACGCGCCCGCCACATACAGCGCGGCCGCGACACCGGTGATCTGCCCGGAGGAGATCGACAGACCACTGCCCGGCTCGGACAGCCGGCTCGCGATGTTTCCGACGACCGTGACTTCCAGGCCGTCGAGGATCCACACGGTGCCCAGGCCGATCACGATCGTCCAGTGCCAGCGGGACCAGGGCAGACGGTCGAGCCGGGCGGGGATGTTCGTGGTGATGGTCCGGCCGGTCTCCGGCGACGGTGCCTCGGCTGCGGTCATGGGCTCCCTCCTCCTCGAAGGACGCCCCCTCATGGGCGGGGGGACGGCAAGACGGGTGCCCCTGTCCTGCGAATTCAGGCCACGCCCGAAACCCCGCGTCACACGAGACCGCCGACCCCACCCACCCCGCCGACCACACCGGCCCGCCGGTCACGCCCCGAGCGCCCGCGACACCGCGTAGATCAACAGTCCCGCCAGCGAGCCCACCACCGTGCCGTTGATCCGGATGAACTGCAGGTCACGGCCGATGTGCGCCTCGATCTTGCGAGTGGTGTGCTCGGCGTCCCAGCCCGCCACCGTGTCGGTGATCAGCGAGGTGATCTCCCTGCGGTACGTCGTCACGACATGCACCGCCGCGCCCTCCACCCAGCTGTCGACCTTGTCCTGCACCTTCGGCTCGCTCGCCATCCGCGCGCCCAGGGACAGCAGCGCCGCCCGCACCCGCCTGCGCAGCTCGCTGTGCTCGTCCTCCGCCGCCGCCACGATCATGCCCCGTACGGCCGTCCAGGCGGACGCGATCAGGTCCTGCACCTCCCCCCGGCCCAGCACCTCACCCTTGAGCCGCTCCACCCGCGCCCGGGTGTCCGTGTCGGACTGAAGATCGGAGGCGAAGTCGGTGAGGAACCGGTCCAGCGCGCCACGCGCCGGATGGGAGGGCATGTCCCGCATCTCGGTGACGAAGCGCAGCAACTCCTTGTAGACCCGCTCGCCGACCCGCTTGTCCACGAAACGCGGGGTCCAGCCGGGCGCCCCGCCCTCCACCGCCACCATCACGTCACCCCGGTGCAGCACCAGCCAGTCGTGCGCGCGAACCACCACCAGGTCCACCACCCGCTTGTGCCCGCCGTCGGCGACGACCCTCTCCAGCATCTTGCCGATACCGGGCGCGATCTCCTGCGCGTCGGCCCGCCGGGTGATCGCCTCGCCGACGACCGCCTGCACATCGGAGTCCCGCAGGACCGTCAGCGCGCCCCGCAGCGCGGTCGCCAGCTCCGCCGTCACCCGGTCCGCGTGCTCCGGCTCCGCCAGCCAGGCACCGAGCCGGCTACCGATGCCGACCGCGCGCAGCCGCTGCCGTACGACGTCCTGGGAGAGGAAGTTCTCCCCGACGAACTCGCCCAGGGAGACGCCCAGCTGGTCCTTCTTGGTGGGGATGATCGCGGTGTGCGGGATGGGCAGCCCCAGCGGGTGCCGGAACAGCGCCGTGACCGCGAACCAGTCCGCGAGCGCGCCCACCATGCCCGCCTCGGCGGCCGCCGCCACATACTCCGCCCAGGCGCCGGCCCCCTCGTGCGAGGCCAGCTTGGCCAGGACGTACACCACCGCCACGAACAGCAGCAGCCCGGCGGCCGTGAGCTTCATGCGCCGCACTCCGGCCTGGCGCTCCTCGTCGGCCGGGGTGAAGGCGGTCATGGTCCGGTACGACGCCCCCCGCCCGCCACCGCCGACACCGGCCGCCCCCGGCGCACGCCTCGCCCCCCCGGCCGCTCCCGGCCCGGACGTCCCGGCCGCGGCCTTCGGTGTTCCCGTCTCGGTAGGTTCCATCAGCTCCACCCGTTCGGTGATCCCGCACACAATTGTCCCTTCCCGACCGACTCCGGGAACGCAACGGAAGTTCCCGGCGTCTGCATGGAAGGGGGTTTTTGGGCAGGGCCCTGTCAGACCCCGGCCGGACCGGGGCCCAAGTCAAACCCTCCCGACCCATGACCCATCATGGATTCATCTGATCGGAGCCCCAGGCTCCCATCTCTTGAGGAGAACAACACAAGCGTGACCAAGCGTCATGACGGCGCGGATACGTCCCCCGCGCGACACGGTGCCATGGCGGCCGCGCTCGCCGCACTCGTCCTCGCACTGTCCGCCGCCCTCTACGTCACCGTGGCCGCCGACGACGGCACCCCCCGCGGCACCATCGCCGACAACCGCCCCCACCACGGCTCCTCCGCCGCCCCCGTCTCCACCGGCAGCTGGGTCGGCTCCTGGGCCACCGCCCCCGTCGGCGGCGAACCGGGCACCGAGGCCGACGGCATGGCGGGCCGTTCGGTCCGCAACGTCGTCCACGCCGGCATCGGCGGAACGAGTGCCCGCATCACCCTGTCCAACCTCTACGGCCAGTCCCCGCTGACCATCACCCACGCCTCCCTCGCCCTCTCCACGGGCGACGGCACCGCGGCCGCCGACTCGGACACCATGCGGCGCCTCACCTTCGACGGCAGCCCCCGCGCCGTCATACCCGCCGGCCGTCTGATCGTCAGCGACGCCGTGCGCGTGGTCATTCCGCGCGACAGCGACATCCTGGTCACCACCTACTCCCCCACCCCGTCCGGCCCGGTCACCTACCACCCGCGCGCCCGGCAGATCTCCTACGTCGCCGTCGGCGACCGCACCGAGGACGCCACCGGCATCCCCTACACCCAACAGACCCCGTACTGGCGCTATCTGACGGCCCTGGACGTCCTCAGCAACGAGGCCGACGGAACCGTCGTCGCCTTCGGGGACTCCCTCACCGACGGCGTCACCTCCACCGTCGGCGCCAACCACCGCTGGCCGGACATCCTCACCGGCCGGCTGCGCACCGCCCTGGCGAGCGGGCGTCAACTGCCGCGCTACAGCGTCGTCAACGAGGGCATCAGCGGCAACCAGCTCCTCACCGACGGCCTCGGCCGGCCCCCCGAGAGCCAGAGCGGCCTCGACCGCTTCGGGCGCGACGCGCTCTCCCGCACCAACGTCGAGGTCGTCGTCATCGACCTCGGCATCAACGACATCCTGCGCAACCCCGGCCTGGCCGACCCCGACCGCATCACCGGCGGTCTGCGCACCCTCGTCCGCCAGGCCCACGCCCACGGCCTCAGGGTCGTCGGCGCCACCCTGATGCCCTTCGAGGGCCGCCGCGGCTGGAGCCCGGCCCGCGAGGCGGTACGCCGGCAGGTCAACGCGGAGATCCGGGACGGCGGGGTGTTCGACGCCGTCGTCGACTTCGACCAGGCCCTGCGCGACCCCTACGACCCACGCCGACTGCGCCCCGAGTACGACTCCGGCGACCATCTGCACCCCAGCGACTCGGGTTTCGCCAAGATGGCCGAGACGTTCGACCTGCGCGTACTGGCGGGCGCGGGCCAGGCGCAGCTGTAGTCGGGGCGAGACGGCCGCCGGGGCGGCTCCCCTCCCCGCCCGGCGGCCAGGAATACTGACCGTATGACCCGCTTGATCCTCGCCACCCGCAACGCCGGAAAGCTCACCGAGCTGAAGGCGATCCTCGCCGAGGCGGACCTGCCGCACGAGCTGATCGGCGCCGACGCCTACCCGGACATCCCCGACGTCAAGGAGACCGGCGTCACCTTCGCCGAGAACGCCCTGCTCAAGGCCCACGCCCTCGCGCGGGCCACGGGCCTTCCGTCGGTCGCCGACGACTCCGGTCTCTGTGTCGACGTCCTGAACGGCTCCCCCGGCATCTTCTCCGCCCGCTGGGCCGGCCGGCACGGCGACGACAAGGCCAACCTCGACCTGCTCCTCGCCCAGATCGCCGACATCGCGGACGAGCACCGTGGCGCGCACTTCGCCTGCGCGGCGGCGCTGGCCCTGCCGGACGGCACGGAACGGGTGGTGGAGGGCCGGTTGCGGGGAGTCCTTCGGCATGCGCCCGCGGGCACGAACGGCTTCGGCTACGACCCGATCCTCCAGCCCGACGGCGAGACCCGCACCTGCGCGGAGCTGACCCCCGAGGAGAAGAACGCGATCAGCCACCGGGGGAAGGCATTCCGAGCGCTGGTACCGGCCGTGCGCGAGCTGCTGGGCTGAGTGCGATGAGGCGGCCCCGCGCCCCGGATGCGAGGCGCGGGGCCGCCCCGCTCGTGGGCCCGGTGGGACTCGAACCCACGACACACCGGACCTAAACCGGCGCCCTCTAGCCAGCTGGGGTACGGGCCCTCAGCCGTGCCTACTCTACTGGTCGAGGTGGGACGCTCGTCGACCTCCTCTGCACCAGCTGGCAGTGATCGCATGGCAGTTCGGGCACAGCAGCCGGAGATTCTCCCGGCGGTTGTCCCGCCAGTTCCCGTCGATGTGGTCCACCTCGAGCGTCATCGGCTTTCCGAGCCACTCGGTGCCCACCCCGCAGCCGGCGCATCGCTCGGGTACGCCGACTTGGACGAGCGCGCTGCGAAGCCGCTTGGCCGCGACCCGGTGTCCGCCGACGTGCGGCACCAGGACCTCTTCGGGCCCTCTCGCCCGCGTTCCTGGCTTGCCTCGCGCATGTGCTCGGCCGAGGAAGTGCGAGGTGTCCAGCCGCTCGTCGGCGATCCGTTGACGAACCCGTGATCGCTGCCATCCGTTGTTCGCGCACCCCAGGTGGCGAAGCACCTGCGCGATCGACACGGACGCTTCGACGGCCGCCCGTAATTCCCTCGAGGCCGACCGGGCAGTGTCCTCGTCCGGGCCGAAGCACCGCGCGGCCGTCTCGGCCGACCGTTCCCCTGTGTGCGTGGCCGCCTGGCTCATGCGTCACCGGCCCGGGAACGCCCTTTGCCGCGTCCGCGGTAAGTATCCGTCGTCGAGTGGCAGTTCGGGCAGAGCAGGCGGAGGTTCCCGAGGCGGTTGTCGCGCCAGTCGCCGTTCACGTGGTCGACCTCCAGCGGGAGGGGTCGGCCGAGCCAGACCGGTTCCACACCGCACAGGGCGCAGCGTTCCTCCACACCCAGCTCCCTCATGGCGCGCTTGAGCCGACGGCTCGGGACGCGGCATGGGTGCGCCGACGTGTCCTCGACGAGGATCTCTCCGGGGGTTCGGCGGCGCTGGTTGTTCCGCATTCGCTCGGTCCGGACCACGGGCGTGAAGTGCGAGGTGTCCATGCCGTAGGCCTTGATCCGACGGGCGATGTTGGCCTGGTGCCCGCCCACGGAGTCCAGTCCGAGCCGGCGCACCACCTCGTTGACGCTCACGGATGCCGCCACCACCGGTTCGAGGACTTCACGCGTCCACTTCACCCCCTCCCGCTCGAAGTGCGAGACGTCCACCCCCAGCTTCCTCATCCGCGCGAGCACGTATCTCCGTGCCGGACCCCTCGGGTCCGCTCCCAGGCGTTCCAGGGCTTCCGTCAGGGTTCGTGCTTCGTGGGCTGCCTGGTGCAGGCGTTGTTCGGGGTAGGTGTCCGCCCCCATCGGTGGGCTCCATTCCGGTCGGGTGTTCGTTACTCGTATGGAGTAACGAAGCGCTTGCCGGGCGGTCACGGCGGAAAAGGGAAGGCGGCTCGCACCGGGTGGGCCGGTGGGAGCCGCCGTCGGCGGTGCAGGGAGGGGTCAGATCCCCAGGTCCTTGATGATCTTGGCGACGTGGCCCGTGGCGCGGACGTTGTACAGGGCCCGCTCGACCTTGCCCTCCTCGTCCACGATCACCGTGGAGCGGATGACGCCCAGGTAGGTCTTGCCGTAGTTCTTCTTCTCGCCGTAGGCGCCGTAGGCCTCGGTGACCGTCTTCTCGGGGTCGGCCAGCAGGGTGATCCCGAGGGACTCCTTTTCGCGGAACTTCGCCAGCTTCTCCGGGCTGTCCGGGGAGATGCCGACGACGTCGTAGCCGGCGCCCGCGAGGAGGGCGAGGTTGTCGGTGAAGTCACAGGCCTGCTTGGTGCAGCCTGGGGTGAGGGCGGCGGGGTAGAAGTAGACGATGACCTTGCGGCCCTTGCGGTCCGACAGGGAGACCTCGTTGCCGTCGGCATCGGGGAGGGTGAAGGCGGGGGCCAGGTCCCCCGGCTGAAGTCGCTCGCTCATCGGGCCAGCGTAACCGGGGGGCCTTGCGGTGCGGCGCGGCGATGAGCTGACAGACTGTCCGGAACAGCATCAGGAGACTTCGGAGGCCGTACGGTGGCGGACACGTCGGACACGAGAACCCCGGCGCAGATCGAGGCGGACATCAGGCGCCGCCGCGAAGTGCTGGCCGAGACACTCGACGAGATCGGGGTGCGGGTGCACCCCAAGACGATCGTCGGGGACGCGAAGGCCAAGGTGGTCGCGAACGTCGATCACACCCTCGGGCGGGCGTACGTGCAGGTCAACCGCGCCGTGAGCGAGGTGCGGGCGCGGTTCGTGGACGAGAGCGGGGCGCCCCGGCTGGAGCGGGTCGTGCCGGTCGCGCTGGTCGCCGTGGGGGTCGTGGGGCTGCTCACGCTCCGGTCCCGGCGGCGCAGAGGCTGAGCCCGCGGGCACCCGGTCGCGTACAGGCGCGGTGGAGGCAGGTAGGTTCAGGGACGTGAGCGCCAACAGAAACGAGCACGGCATCCCCCAGCACGACAAGCTGCCCATCCGGATGCTGCACGACCGCGTTCTGGTCAAGCAGGAGACCGGTGAGGGCGAGCGGCGGTCGGGTGGAGGCATCCTGATTCCGGCCACCGCGGCGGTCGGGCGGCGGCTGGCGTGGGCCCAGGTCGTCGCGGTCGGCCAGAACGTACGGACCGTGGAGCCTGGTGACCGCGTCCTGTTCGACCCGGAGGACCGGGCCGAGGTGGAGGTGCGGGGCGTGGCGTATGTGCTGATGCGCGAGCGTGATCTGCACGCGGTCGCCGCGGACCGGTTCGAGGGGTCGGAGGACTCCACGGGGCTGTATCTCTGACGATCACGATCGCGGAAGGGGCCGGTGACCACCGTCACCGGCCCCTTCCGCGTTCCTTTGCTATGTTCGAAAGGAGCCCGACGAGACGCGCCGTACCGGGTCCAAGGCAAAGACGACGCACCGCAGGAAGAGTCGTCGTCCGTCTCGGAGGTGCCTGTCATGGCCTGGGTTCTGCTCGTCGTCGCCGGTCTGCTGGAGGTCGGCTGGTCGATCGGGATGAAGTACAGCGAGGGTTTCACCCGGCTGGTCCCGAGTCTGTTCACCGGTGCCGGCATCGTCGCGAGCATGGTGTTGCTGTCGTACGCCGCGAAGTCTCTGCCCATCGGTACCGCCTATGGCGTCTGGGTGGGCATCGGCGCGGCCGGTGCGGCGGTGCTCGGCATGGTGGTGCTGGGTGAGCCGGTCACCGCCGCCCGGGTGTTCTTCGTCTGTCTGCTGCTGGTCGCCGTGGTGGGGCTGAAGGCGACCAGCGGTCACTGAGGTGTCACGTCCCGCTCACTGCCGTCGGCCGGTGAGCTGCGGGGCCCCGGCGGTGGTGCCCGCGGTGCCGCCGGCGTCGGCACCGCCGGGAGTCCCGCCGCCCGCGTCGGTGCCTCCGCCGGTCTGGTCGCCGCCGGTGGCGGTGCCTCCGCCGGTCGCCGTGCCGCCGCCGGTGGTGGGTCCGCCGCCTGTGGTGGTGGGGCCGCCGCCGGTGGGACTCTGGCCGGTGGTGGCGCCGCCGTCGGTCGTCGTACCGCCGTCGGTGGGGGTGCCGGTGCCGCCGTCGGTCGGGCTCGCGGTCGTGGCGCCACCGTCCTGGCCGCCGTCGGTGGTGCCGCCGGTGTCCTGGCCGCCGTTGGTTCCGGGCGTCGCCGTGCCGGTGGCGGGGGGTTCCTCGACCCGGTCGGCGCCCGGCTGGAGCTGGAGGTCGAAGTCGCTGACCGGCTTGCCCTCCAGCGCCGTGCGCGTGTACTGGGCCCAGATGGCGGTGGGCGGGCCGCCACCGTTCATACGGGGCTGGCCGAGGGCGTAGTACAGCGGCTTCTGCGCGGCCGTGACCGGGTCCTGGCCCATGACGGCGACGACCGTGGCGAGGTCGGGGGTGTAGCCCGCGAACCAGGCGGCCTTGTCGCTCTCGGCGGTTCCGGTCTTGCCGGCCGCCGGTCGGCCGGCGGCCTGCGCGGCGGTGGCGGTGCCGCTGTCGACCACGCTCTTCAGCACCGAGGTGGTGGTGTCCGCGGCCTCCCGGCTGACGGCCTGCTCGACCTGCCGGCCGGGCAGCTTGACCTGGTCCGTGCCGGCCTTGGTGATCTCCTCGACCAGGGTGTACGTGCCGTGCTTGCCGTGGTTGGCTAGCGTGGCGTACGCCTCCGCCATGTCCAGGACGCTGGCGGTGGCGGTGCCGAGGGCCATGGACGGGGACGGGTACAGGTCGGGGGTGCCGGCGGGGATGCCCAGGTCGACCGCGGTCTTCTTGACCTGGGTCGGGCCGACGTCGGCGGCCATCTGCGCGTACACGGAGTTCACCGACAGGTCGGTGGCCTTGCGCACGGTGATCGGGCCGTACGACTTCTGGTCCTCGTTCTCCGGGGCGTAGGGGGTGCCGCTCCAGCCCTGGACGGTCCGCTTGTTGGTGCCGTCGTAGACGGTGTTCGGGGTGATGGCGCGGCCGTCCTGGGTGGTCGAGCCGTTCTGCACCGCGGAGGTGAACACGAAGGGCTTGAACGTGGAGCCGACCTGGTAGTCACCGCGGGTCGCGCCGTTGGTGTACTGCTTGACGTAGTCGATGCCGCCGTACATGGCGACGACCTTGCCGGTCCTGGGGTCGACGGAGGCGCCGCCGGCCCGGACGTAGGTGTCGGCCTTGCGGTTCTTCTTGTCCAGCTTGGAGATCAGCTGGTCGTCGACCGCCTTGACGAAGGCGTCCTGCTTGCGCTTCTGGATGGTGGTCGTGATGCGGTAGCCGCCGGCCGCGAGCTGGTCGGTGTCGATGATGTGGTTGGCGGTCAGGTACTGCTTGACCGCCTCGACGAGATAGCCGCGCTGGCCGGACAGGCCGGTGGAGACCGTCTGCTGCTTGGGCATGGGGAACTTCAGGCCGGTGCGCTCGGACTGGGTGAGCCAGCCCTTCTTGACCATGCCGTCCAGGACATAGTTCCAGCGGGCGAGGGCCGACTTCCTGTTCTCGGGGTGGGCGACGACGTCGTACTCGCTGGGCGCGTTGACGAGCGCGGCGAGGTAGGCGGCGCGGGCCGGGTCGAGGTCGGCGGCGTCCTTGCCGTAGTAGGCCTGGGCGGCGGCCTGGATGCCGTAGGCGTTGCGGCCGAAGAAGCTGGTGTTCAGGTAGCCCTCGAGGATCTCGTCCTTGGACTTCTGCCGGTCCAGCTTGATCGAGATGAAGAACTCCTTGGCCTTGCGGGTGACCGTCTGTTCCTGGGCCAGGTAGTAGTTCTTCACGTACTGCTGGGTGATGGTGGAGCCGGACTGCTTGCCCTTGCCGGTCGCCGTGTTCCAGCCGGCGCGCAGCATCGCCTTGGGGTCGATGGCGGACTCGGTGTAGAAGTCGCGGTCCTCCGCGGCGAGTACGGCGTGCTGGGCGGCCTTGGAGATCTGGGAGAGGTCGACCTTCTCGCGGTTGACCGTGCCGTCGCGGGCGAGCTGGGAGCCGTCGGCGTACAGGAAGACGTTGCTCTGCTTCATGGCGAGGGCGTTGGCCGGCGGGATGTTGACCATGGAGTAGCCGAGGAAGAACAGGCCGATGATCAGGATTATGCCGAGCACGAAGGTGCCGAGCACCATGCGCCAGGTGGGGAAGAGCCGTCGCCAGCCCTTGCGCTTGGGGCGCTTGGGCTTCTTGCCCTTTCCGTCGCCGGCGGGGGCCGGGCCGGCCGCGCTGTCCGTGGCGAGGGCGGTGGTCGCGTCCTGCGGCGACCGCCCCGGCTCGGAGGCCTGGCGGGGCACCTTGGCTCCGGCGCCGGTGGCGCCCGCGACGCCCGCGACGCCCGGGGAGGACGCCGGGGCGGCCCCGGCCGGCCGGCCTGCGGGGTTCGGGGCGCCCGGCCGGGGCGCGCCGCTGCCGGTGTTCGGCTCGCCCGCGCGCGGTGCGTTGACGCGTCGCAGGACCTGTGTGGTCTCCGGGGCGCGGCTGTCGCCGCTGCCCTGGGAGGGCGTGCCCGCGGCGGCCCCCCGGGGCGGGGTGATACGCCGCAGCACCTGGGTGCTCTCGGCCGACTGAGACTTCTCGGGGTTCCCGGTCGCCTGCGGCTTCCCGCTGCCGGTGGTCCCGCCACCGGCGGCGCCGGCCGCCGAGCCATCGCGACCGGCCGAGGTCCCGCCCGGGACGGAGGGGCGCTTGGCCGCGCCGCCGTCAGCGGACGCGGAACGTCCCCCGGGCGCGGAGGCGCCACCGGAGGCCACGGCACCGGCCGAGCCGCCGGGGGCGGGGGCCCCGCCGGGAGCCGAGGTCCGGCCGGACGCCGACGCCCGGCCCGCACCGGAGGTCCGGTCGCTTCCGCCGGAGATCCGGTCGGTCCCACCGGAAGCCCGGTCGGTCCCACCGGAAGCCCGGTCGGTCCCACCGGAAGCCCGGTCGGTCCCGCCGGAGGTCCGGTCGGTCCCGCCGGAGGCGGAGGCCCGGTCGCTTCCGGCGGAGGCCGGGGCCTCGCCGCGCGCGGGCGCCCCGCCCGGGGGCGGGGTTCGGGGGTGGGGCGTGTGGGCGTCGCGGGATGCCTGGCGGGCGCGGGCGACGGAAGCCGTCCGGTCGTCGGCGCGCTCGCGTGCTCGCGGACGCTCACCCTGCCGGGTGTCGCCGGCGCTGTCGCGCGGCCCCTCGGCCCTCGCCTGTGGCACTCCCCCCTCGGCCTTCCTCGTTCCCTCGTCCCCTCGGGCAGCCGTCTCCTCACGGCCCCCCGGGGTACCGGGCCCTTCAGCCGGCAGCGGCTCTTCCGGCGCAACGCCTTCGTTCGGCTGTTGCGGCTGCGGCTCGTCGCTCATGTCGTGCACGGACTCCTGTTTCGCGTCGTACGTTTCCCGTACGCCTCGTACGCCTTCTGCGCCCCTTGAATGAAGACTCTCGCACCTGGCGTTCCGTTCCCGGATTCCGGCACGCTTCCGGCACGGATAATGCGTGGCCGGCCGCCGGGCCTCCGGACTAGGCTCCTGCGCTTCGGTGTCGAGCGGTCCTGGGAGGTCGACTGTCGTGGGCGCCAGACGGTTGTACGTGGCCGTCGCGGTAGGGGGATTCAGACGGTACGCGACCTACCGGGCCGCCACTGCGGCAGGGGTCTTCACCAACACCGTCTTCGGGCTGATCCTCGTGTACACCTATCGCGCGCTGTGGGACGAGCGGCCGCACCTGGGCGGGTGGGATCAGGCGCAGGTCGTGACCTATGTGTGGCTGGGCCAGGCGTTCCTGTCGACGCTCGCGATCGGCGGTGGGGGCGTGGAGGGCGAGCTGATGGAACGCATCCGTACGGGGGACGTGGCGATCGACCTGTACCGGCCCGCCGACCTGCAGATGTGGTGGCTGGCGGCGGACCTGGGGCGGGCGTTCTTCCAGTTGCTCGGGCGGGGTCTGGTGCCGTTCGTCTTCGGCGCCCTGTGTTTCCCGGTGTATCTGCCGACGGACGTCGGCACCTGGGTCGCCTTCCTCGTCGCCGTGCTGCTGGCGATGCTCGTGGGGTTCGGGATCCGGTTCCTGCTGGCGCTCAGCGCGTTCTGGCTGCTGGACGGCGCGGGTGTGTCGCAGATCTCATGGCTCGCGGGGTATTTCTGCTCGGGCATGCTGCTTCCGCTGAACGTCTTCCCGGGGGTGCTGGGGGAGGTCGTACGGGTCCTGCCGTGGTCCGGGTTGCTCCAGGCGCCCGCGGCGATCCTGCTGGGGCAGGCGGATCCGCTCGGGACGTATCTGTTCCAGGGGGCGTGGGCGGTGGTGTTGCTGGGTGCGGGGCGGTTGCTGCAGTCGGCGGCGACGCGGCGGGTGGTGGTGCAGGGTGGGTGAGCCCGGCCGGCCGGCGGAGAGCGTGCGCGTGTACCGGATGATCGCCGGCATGTGGATCCGGTCCACGATGGCGTACCGCGCCTCGTTCGCGATGACGACGTTCGGGAACTTCGCGGCGACCTTCTTCGACTTCGTCGCGATCATGCTGATGTTCTCCCGGGTGGACGCCCTTGGTGGCTGGTCGCTGCCGGAGGTGGCGTTCCTGTACGGGCTGTCCGGTACGGCGTTCGGGCTGGCCGATCTGGTGATCGGGTCGATGGAGCGGCTGGGGCGGCGGGTGCGGGACGGGACGCTGGACACGTTGCTGGTGCGTCCGGCGCCGGTGCTGGCGCAGGTGGCGGCGGACCAGTTCGCGCTCCGGCGGCTGGGCCGGGTGACGCAGGGTCTGCTGGTGCTGGGCTGGGCGGTGGCCCGGCTGGATGTGGCGTGGACGCCGTCGAAGGTGCTGCTGATGCCGGTGGCGGTGGTGAGCGGCTGCGGGATCTTCTGCGCGGTGTTCGTGGCGGGAGCGGCCTTCCAGTTCCTGGTGCAGGACGCCTCGGAGGTGCAGAACGCGTTCACCTACGGCGGTACGACGCTGCTGCAGTATCCGCCGACGGTGTTCGCGCGGGAGCTGGTGCGCGGGGTGACGTTCGTGCTGCCGCTGGCCTTCGTCAACTGGCTGCCCGCGAGCTATGTGCTGGGGCGGCCGTATCCGGTGGGGCTGCCGGGGTGGGTGGCGTTCGCGCCGCCGCTGGTGGCGGTGGGGTGCTGTGCGCTGGCGGGGCTGGCGTGGCGGGCGGGACTTCGTTCGTATCGGAGCACAGGGAGCTGACGTATGGCGGACGGTGGGCTGGGCCGGGCCGAGGACGGCAGGGGGGCGGAGGGTGCCTTCATCGCGCTGGAGGGTGTCGAGAAGGTCTTCGAGGTGCGCAGGAAGACGGGGTTCCTCAAGCGGGAGCGGCGGGCGGTGCGGGCGGTGGACTCGCTGTCGTTCACCGTGGCGCGTGGCGAGATGGTCGGCTACATCGGGCCGAACGGGGCCGGCAAGTCGACGACGATCAAGATGCTGACCGGCATCCTGACGCCGAGCGCGGGGCGGCTGCGGGTGGCGGGGATCGATCCGGCACGTGAGCGCAGGCGGTTGGCGCACCGGATCGGGGTGGTGTTCGGGCAGCGGACCACGCTGTGGTGGGATCTGCCGCTGATCGACTCGTACCGGCTGGCCCACCGCATGTACCGCATCGCGGACGACCGGTACCGGGAGAACCTGGACCGGCTGGTGGAACTGCTGGAGCTGGGCGCCCTGTTGGACGTGCCGGTGCGGCAGTTGTCGCTGGGGCAGCGGATGCGCGGGGACATCGCGGCGGCGCTGCTGCACGATCCGGAGGTGCTGTACCTGGACGAGCCGACGATCGGTCTGGACGTCGTGTCGAAGGCCAAGGTGCGGGGTTTCCTGCGGGAGTTGAACACCGAGCGCGCGACGACCGTGCTGTTGACCACGCACGATCTGCAGGACATCGAGCAGCTGTGCTCCCGGGTGATGGTGATCGACCACGGCCGGCTGGTGTACGACGGTGCGCTCGCGGGGTTGCACGAGGCCGGGGAGAGCGAACGGACGCTGGTGGTGGACCTGGAGCGGGAACTGCCGCCGGTGCGGGTGGCGTCGGCGCGGGTGGTGCGGGTGGAGGGGCCCCGGCAGTGGCTGGCGTTCCCGGCGGGGCAGTCGGCCGCGCCGCTGGTCGCGGAGCTGGCGGCGCGCTATCCACTGGTGGATCTGTCGGTGCGGGAGCCGGACATCGAGGCCGTCATCGCCAGGATGTACGCGGAGAAGGCCGTCTCGTAGGCTGCTGTCATGACCGACGACGCAGTCCCGGAGCTCCGGGCGTCCGACGCCGACCGTGACCAGGTGGCCGAAGTCCTGCGGGACGCCGTGGCCGAGGGCCGGCTGGACATGGCCGAGTTCGAGGAGCGGCTGGAGGCGGCGTACAAGGCGCGCACGTATGGCGAGTTGGCGCCGCTCACCCGTGATCTGCCGGTGGCCGGCGCCGTGGCGTCCGCTCCGGTCTCCTTCGTCAAGGGTCCGGTGTCCGAGGGGGGTTGGGCGGGCCGGATCGTCGGGGGTGAGGGGTCCTCGTCGGGCGGGATCGCGATTCTGTCGGGGTTCGAGCGCAAGGGCCGCTGGACGATGCCGAAGCGGTTCGGCTGTTTCGCCTTCATGGGTGGCGGGGTGATCGACCTGCGGGAGGCGGACTTCGCGGACCGCGAGGTCCACGTCAACTGTGTGGCGATCATGGGCGGGTTGCAGGTCGTCGTCCCGCCCGGCGTCGAGGTCGTCGTGCGCGGTGTCGGTGTGATGGGTGCCTTCGAGCACCCCCGGGACGAGGGGCCGCCGGATCCGGGTGCGCCGCGGGTGGTGATCGGCGGTTTCGCGTTCTGGGGCGGGGTCGGTGTGGAGCGCAAGGCGACCCGGGCGGAGCGGCAACGGCTGAAGGAGCAGCGCCGCCAGGAGAAGCTGGAGCGCAGGGCTTCCCGGCAGGAGTTGCACCAGGCGCGCCGCGAGGAGCGGCACGAACTGCACCGGGGGCGGCGCGCGGAGCGGGAGCGGCGGCGGGGCGAGGAGTACTGAGGGGCCGCGGGGGGCGTCCCGTTACGAGGTGCAGACCTTGGTGAGTTCGCCGGCCGCGTCCGTGACGGGGCTGACGTCGGGGGTGCTGTCGCCGTCCTTGATGGCCGTACGGACGTTGCCGACGGCGGTGCGCAGGTTGTCGACCGCCTTGTTGACGTCGGTGTCGTCGGTCTTGTCGCCGATCTTCGCGAGGTTCTTCTCGATGGAGTCGAGGGAGGCGTCGGCCCGGGTCGGGTCGTTCGCGGCGCTCTCCACGGCCTGCTGGAGGTCGGTGACGCCGTCGGCGATGGTGTCGGCGGTCTGGACGCAGTCCATGGCCTTGTTCACGGCGTCGCAGCCGGTGGTGAGTCCGACGGTGAGTGCGGCGGCGGCCATGGCGGCGGCGATGGTGGTGACGCCACGGCGTCTGCGTCGGCTGGCGGCCATGATGGTGGGTGTCCTCCCCTGGTGCGGCTGGCCGGGCGCACGGCGATGAGCCGGGCGCCCGTATCCCTAGGACGCCGGGAAAGGGGGGAAGGGTTGCCCGTGTGTACGGGCTGTCTTGGTCGTCCCTTTACTCCCCCGGGCAGGTCCGTGCGCCGCCGCTACTTGGCGAGGGTGGCTTCCAGGGCGGCGCGCTGGAGGGCGGCCAGCTCGGTGCAGCCGGTGACGGCGAGGTCGAGCAGGGCGTTCAGCTCGCCCCGGGCGAAGGGCTCGGCCTCGGCGGTGCCCTGGACCTCGACGAAGCGGCCGTCGCCGGTGCAGACGACGTTCATGTCGGTCTCGGCGCGCACGTCCTCCTCGTAGCACAGGTCGAGCAGGGGCACCCCGTCGACGATGCCGACGGAGACGGCGCTCACGGTGCCGGTGAGCGGCTGCCGCCCGGCCTTGATCAGCTTCCTGCCCTGGGCCCAGGCGATGGCGTCGGCCAGCGCCACGTAGGCGCCGGTGATCGCGGCGGTGCGGGTGCCGCCGTCGGCCTGGAGGACGTCGCAGTCGAGGACGATGGTGTTCTCGCCGAGCGCCTTGTAGTCGATGACGGCGCGCAGGGAGCGGCCGATGAGCCGGGAGATCTCGTGCGTCCGGCCGCCGATCCTGCCCTTGACGGACTCGCGGTCGCCGCGGGTGTTGGTGGCGCGGGGCAGCATGGAGTACTCGGCGGTGACCCAGCCTTCGCCGCTGCCCTTGCGCCAGCGCGGGACGCCCTCGGTGACGGAGGCGGTGCAGAAGACCTTGGTGTCGCCGAAGGAGACGAGGACGGAGCCCTCGGCGTGCTTGCTCCAACCGCGTTCGATGGTGACGGGGCGGAGCTGTTCGGGGGTACGGCCGTCGATGCGAGACATGGCGACGAGCCTATCGGGAGTGACGTGAGGGGCTCCTCCCGCGGCGGGAAGAGCCCCTTACCGGTGAACCGCAGGGCCACGGGTGGTGGCCCTGCGCCTTCACATGAGGTCTTCGATCTCCGCGGCGATCGGGTCCGCGTCGGTGCCGATGACGACCTGGATGGCGGTGCCCATCTTGACGACACCGTGGGCGCCGGCGGCCTTCAGGGCGGCCTCGTCGACCAGCGAGGGGTCGGACACCTCGGTGCGGAGCCGGGTGATGCAGCCCTCGATCTCCTCGATGTTGTCGATGCCGCCGAGCCCGGCGACGATCTTCTCAGCCTTGGTGGCCATGTTCCTTCTCCCTGATCCGAACCGCTTTGTCGCAGTAACCCACAGTTGGCCCATCTTCGCGAGCGGTCATGCCGTCCTTGCCGAATGATGGCGATCACGACAGCGGAACCGTCCGGGCAACTGGTCTACACCACCGCGGGGACGGTCGCCAAACCGCGTCCGAGTAGAGCGGCCGGAGGACGCCCATGAGCGCCGAGAGCGCAGGCAGCACCGAGACGACGGCCGGTCCGGCCCGCGCCCGCTGGAGCCGGCTGTTCCAGGGCCTGCAGAAGATGGGCCGCAGTCTTCAGCTGCCGATCGCGGTGCTGCCGGCCGCGGGCCTGCTGATCGGGCTGGCCCAGCCGGGAGTGGTCGGGCAGGGCGGCCTGGGCTTGACCACCGTCTCCAAGGTCATGCTGGGTGCGGGCGGCGCCCTGCTCGACGGCTCCCTGGGGCTGCCGCTGCTGTTCTGCGTGGGCGTGGCGATCGGCATGGCCAAGAAGTCGGACGGCTCCACGGCGCTGGCGGCGGTGGCGGGCTTCCTCGTCTACTACGGCGTGCTGCACCAGTTCCCGCAGGACTGCCCCGGCGGCTCCAGGGCGGTGGCGAACGTCGGCTGCCAGGTGCGGGACGGGACGGTGTCGGCCTTCACCTTCCAGAACCCCGGTGTCTTCGGCGGCATCGTGATGGGTCTGCTGACCGCGTTCTTCTGGGCCCGCTTCCACCGCACCCGGCTGGTGGACTGGCTCGGCTTCTTCAACGGCCGCCGGCTGGTGCCGATCATCATGTCGTTCGTCGCCATCCTCTTCGCCGCGCTGTGCCTGTGGATCTGGCCGCCCATCGGCAGCGGTCTGGAGAGTTTCAGCCACTGGCTGCGGGACACCGGCGCCTGGGGGGCGGGCATCTTCGGCGTCGCCAACCGGGCGCTGCTCGTCATCGGCCTGCACCAGTTCCTGAACGTGCCCATCTGGTTCCAGTTCGGCACCTACACCCCGCCGGGCGGCAAGCCGGTGCACGGCGACATCAACATGTTCCTCGCGGGCGACCCGCACGCCGGCCAGTTCACCTCCGGCTTCTTCCCGATCATGATGTTCGCGCTGCCGGCGGCCGCGCTGGCGATCACGCACTGCGCGCGGCCCGAGCGCCGCAAGGAGGTCGGCGGCCTGATGCTGTCGGTGGCGCTGACCTCGTTCGTGACCGGCATCACCGAACCGCTGGAGTACTCCTTCCTCTTCATCGCCCCGTTCCTCTACGCGATCCACGCGGTGCTCACGGGGGTGTCGATGGCGGTGACCTGGGCGCTCGGGGTGCACGACGGTTTCGGCTTCTCGGCCGGCCTGATCGACTACGTCATCAACTGGCATCTGGCGACGAAACCGTGGGCGATCATCCCGATCGGGCTGTGCTTCGCGGCGGTGTACTACTTTGTCTTCCGGTTCGCGATCACGAGGTTCGACCTGACGACCCCGGGGCGGGAGCCCACGGAGGAGGTCGAGGACGTCACAAAGGTCTGACGCCGCACGGCAGTCGGGGCCCTCGGACCGTCCGGAACGGGGGCCTTCGGCACGCTCCGGCGCGGGCCCGCGGACGGGTACTGCGCGTAGCGCCCCGGTAGCGGATCTCGTGGTTCCTTATACGCCCTTCATCGTGCTACAACAGGTCTACACCACTGAGTGGTGTAGACCACCACCCGATGGAGGAAGTATGAGCACCGCCACCGAGACGGCGGCCCCGGCGGCAAAGCCGGCCAAGAAGCGGGGATCGGGCCTGTTGCAGGGCCTGCAGAAGGTCGGCCGCAGCCTGCAGCTGCCGATCGCCGTCCTGCCGGCGGCGGGCATCATGGTCCGGCTCGGCCAGGACGACATCTTCGGCAAGGACGGCCTGGGCTGGGACAAGGTCGCCGCCGTGTTCAACAACGCGGGCGGCGCGCTGACCGGCTCCCTCCCGCTGCTGTTCTGCATAGGCGTGGCCATCGGCTTCGCCAAGAAGGCGGACGGTTCCACCGCCCTCGCCGCCGTGGTGGGCTTCCTCGTCTACAGCAAGGTGCTCCAGGCCTTCCCGCTGACCGAGCAGCACATCGAGAAGGGCAAGATCGTCGAGGCGACGTTCAACGACCCCGGTGTGCTCGGCGGCATCATCATGGGTCTGCTCGCCGCGGTGCTGTGGCAGCGGTTCCACCGCACCAGGCTCGTCGACTGGCTCGGCTTCTTCAACGGCCGCCGGCTCGTGCCGATCATCACGGCCTTCGTCGGCATCGTGATGGGCGTCTTCTTCGGTCTGGTCTGGGAGCCGATCGGCAAGGGCATCGCGCACTTCGGCGAGTGGATGACCGGTCTCGGGGCGGGCGGTGCCGCACTGTTCGGCGCGGTGAACCGCGGTCTGATCCCGGTCGGCATGCACCAGTTCGTCAACACGGTGGCCTGGTTCCAGATCGGTGACTTCAAGAACTCCTCCGGCGAGGTCGTGCACGGCGACATCACCCGGTTCCTGGCCGGCGACCCGTCCGCCGGTCTCTTCCAGTCGGGCTTCTTCCCGATCATGATGTTCGGCCTGCCGGCCGCCGCCCTCGCCATCGCCCACTGCGCCCGCCCCGAGCGCCGCAAGGCCGTGCTCGGCATGATGGTCTCGCTCGCGCTGACCTCGTTCGTCACCGGTGTCACCGAGCCGATCGAGTTCTCCTTCATGTTCGTCGCGCCGCTGCTGTACGTCCTGCACGCCCTGCTCACCGCGGTGTCGATGGCCGTCACCTGGGGTCTGGGCGTCCACGCCGGGTTCAACTTCTCGGCCGGTCTCATCGACTACGCGCTCAACTGGCACCTGGCGACCAAGCCCTGGTTGATCATCCCGATCGGTCTGGTCTTCGGCGCGATCTATTACGTGACGTTCCGCTTCGCCATCGTCAGGTTCGACCTCAAGACCCCGGGCCGCGAGCCCGAGGAGGAGGTCGAGGACCTCACCAAGGCGTGAGACCGGCCGCGACGGCATGACGAAGGCCCCCGGAGCCGTGGCTCCGGGGGCCTTCGTGCGCGACGGTGGCGTCAGATCTCGTACGTCTGTCGCGGCGCCGCCAGGTGTGCGGGGCCGCCGAAGGCCTCGCGGGCGTCGCGGAGGTTGACCTGCGGGTCGGTCCACGGCGGGATGTGGGTGAGGACCAGGCGCCGGGCGCCCGCGCGGGCCGCCGTCTCACCCGCCTCACGGCCGTTGAGGTGCAGGTCGGGGACGCTCTCCTTGCCGTGCGTGAACGCGGCCTCGCACAGGAACAGGTCGGTGTCCCGGGCCAGCTCGTCCAGCACCCCGGTGACACCCGTGTCACCCGAGTAGGTCAGGGACTTCCCCGCGTGCTCGATCCGGACGGCGTACGCCTCCACGGGGTGGCAGACCCGCTCGGTGTGCACCGTGAACGGTCCGACCTCGAACGTGGAGGGCTTGATCGTGTGGAAGTCGAAGACCTCGCTCATGGAGGAGGCCGAGGGGGTGTCCGCGTAGGCGGTGGTCAGCCGGTGCTCGGTGCCCTCGGGGCCGTAGACGGGGATCGGGGCGCAGCGGCCGCCCTCGTGGCGGTAGTAGCGCGCGACGAAGTACGCGCACATGTCGATGCAGTGATCGGCGTGCAGATGGCTGAGGAAGATCGCGTCGAGGTCGTACAGACCGCAGTGGCGCTGCAGCTCGCCCAGGGCGCCGTTGCCCATGTCGAGGAGCAGCCGGAAGCCGTCGGCCTCGACGAGGTAGCTCGAACAGGCCGAATCCACGGACGGGAACGACCCCGAGCAGCCGACGACGGTGAGCTTCATGAAGCAGAAACCTCCGTTGGCGGAAACCGGTGGGCGGGCGGGGAGGCCTCGGAACGGGGCCTTCCGAAGGGAGCTGAACGACGGTCGTGCGGTGCGTCGAGCCTAAGGCGCGAAAGGGCGGGTCGCTCCTTCGCCAGGGGCCGTTGTGGGCGAACTCACCTGTGCTGTCACCGGTTCGGCTGGACCCGGGGCGCATCCGAATAGCGAGAGGGCGCGCGATGCGCGGCGCGCGCCGGTAACGTCGTCGTATGGACACGTCCTGGTGGCTGGCGCTCGCCGCGGTGGTACTGCTCGCGCTGGTCGCCACACTCGTCGACGGCTGGGGACGCGGGCGCCGGCCCGGCGGGCGGCGGCTGCGGCCACCGGGCCGGCCGGGTACGCGCGCCGCGCGCCCCGAACGGCCGGCCCCGGGCGACATCTGGTGGGCCGACGTCCCCTACGAGGACCGCTCCGTGGTGAAGGACCGTCCCTGCCTGGTGCTGACCGTGCGCGGCGACCGGGCCACGGTCGCGAAGATCACCAGCAAGTACCACGACGAGCGGGCCGGGGTCATCCCGTTGCCGCCCGGCTCGGTCGGCGACGCCCGCGGCCGCCCCAGCTTCCTGGAGACCGACGAGCTGCGCGAGGTCCCGGTGCGCGACTTCCGGCGCCGGGTGGGCGTGGTCGACCCGGTCCTGTGGGACCAGGTCCGACACCTCGCCGGTTAGGGCCCTCCCCCGACGATCGAGCTCTAGCCCACCCGCACGGTGGCCCGCCACTCCTGGATGCCCTTGCAGGAGACCTGGCCGGGGGCGGTGGGCTCGGCGCACAGGGGGCGGGAGGACGACAGACGTACGGTTCCGGCGGCCACCGCCCGGTACGCGGCCGTGGCGTCGCCGGGCCTGAGCACGAGGCCCGCGTTGATGGCGGTCAGCCCGGTGCCGCTCGCGGTGACGGGCTTCCACGGGCGGGTCCTGGTGCCGTCCAGGGTCAGCCGGACCTCGCCGCCCTTGGTCACGCAGACGGTGCGTCCGTTGTCGGCGGCCTTCAGTTCCACCTGGTCCGCGCACTTGCCCGTGGTCGGGTCCGGCGAGCGGGTGGCGGTATCCGAGGAGGAGGGCGCCGGTGACACCTTGCCGTTGCTGCCGCTGTCCCCACCGTCGTGGGAGCCGCAGCCGGCGAGGAGCAGCGCTGCCGCCGTGAGGGCGAGGGGTGTCGTACGGCGCATGGGGATCCGCCTTTCTGCCGTCCTTCGGACCGGTCGGCCGGTCGGCCGCCTGGTACGGATGTGACGTACCACCGGCGTTAACGGATCCGCGCGCGCGTGGATCCCGCACGCGGAGCGGCTCCGCGTGCGGGATCCACCGGGGTGGGGCTCAGCCGGTCGTCAGGGCGGTGTCGTCCACGACGAAGCTGGTCTGCAGGGAGGAGTCCTCCGCCCCGCTGAACTTCAGGGCGACCGTCTGACCCGCGAACGAGGACAGGTCGAAGGTCTTCTGGCTGTACCCGGAGGCCTTGTCGAGGTTGGAGTAGGTGGCCAGGGTCTTCGAACCGGCGGTGACCGTCAGCTTGTCGTACGCGGTGCTGCCGGTCTCGGCGGTGTCGACGTGCAGGTAGAAGGTGAGCGTGGCCTTGCAGCCGGCGGGGACGGTCACCGACTGGGACAGCGTGTCGGTGTGGGTGGAGCCGTAGCCGTCGAGCCACGCCTTGTAGGAGCCGCCGTGGGCGGCCTCACCGGAGTCGTTGGTGATGACGCCGCTGCTGTCGGTCCAGCCGGTGTCGCCCGACTCGAAGCCCGGATTGGCCAGCAGCTGGGCGGAGTTGCAGGTGCCGCCGCCGGAGCCGACCGTCCAGGTGAAGGAGGTGGAGCCAGAGGCGCCGGTGGAGTCGGTCGCGGTGACCGTGACCTGGTAGGTGCCCGCGGTGGACGCCGTGCCGGTGATCAGGCCGGTGGAGCTGTTGACGGACAGGCCGGCCGGCAGGCCGGAGGCCTTGTAGGTCAGGGCCGCGCCCGCGCTGTCGGTGGCGTGGATCTGCAGGCTGACGGAGCCGCCGGTGGTGGTGGACTGGCTGCCGGGGTTGGTGACGGACACCGTGTTGCCGGTGCCACCGCCCCCGGCGGTGAAGGCGGCGGTGCCGTTCGGGGTGCCCCAGCCGGTCGGGCCGTCGTAGCCGCTGCCGGCGGTGCAGAAGTAGGACGGGGAGCAGCTGCCGTTGTTGCCGCTGGTCACGTCGTACAGGTTGGAGGTGTGGGAGTAGGGGTACTTCGCCGGGTAGTCGCTCGCGCCCGGGGTGCCCGCGAGGGCGTAGACGCCGGCGACGATCGGGGCGGAGGCGCTGGTGCCGCCGTAGACCGCCCAGCCGGAGCCGCCGTAGGTGTCGTAGACCGCGACGCCGGTGGCCGGGTCGGCTACGGCGGAGACGTCGGCCTCCATGCGCTTGGAGCAGCCGGTGTCGGTCTGCCAGCTCGGCTTCGGGTCGTAGGCCGAGCAGCCGGAGCCGGTGCCCTCCGTGGAGTTGGTGTGCCAGACCGACTCGCTCCAGCCGCGGGAGTTGGAGGCGGTGGTGAGCGCGGTGCCGCCGACGGCGGTCACGTACTGGGAGGTCGCCGGGTACTCGGCGCCGTAGGCGGAGTCACCGGAGGAGACGGTGATCGCGACGCCCGGGTGCTTGAAGTACTGGGTGTCCTCGGAGGTCTGGGTGGAGGCCTCGGAGCCGCCCCAGCTGTTGGAGACGACCTTGGCGCCGAGCGCGACGGCCTCGTTCTCGGCGATGCCGAGGTCGGTGTCGTTCGCGGAGTTGGCCTCGACCAGGTCGATGGCGCAGTTCGGGCAGACCGCGCTGACCATGTCGATGTCGAGCGCCTCTTCACCGGCCCAGCCGCTGTCGTTCGTCGGCAGCGAGGTGGTGGAGCCGGTCTGGCTGACCTGCTTGAAGCAGCCGTTGGCCTTGGTGCAGGCGGACAGGCCGTAGGTGGAGCGGTAGGTGGCCAGGTCCGACTCGGCGTTGGGGTCGTTGTAGGCGTCGACGATGGCGACGGTCAGACCGGAACCGCCCGTGGTGGGCAGGGCGTAGGCGCTGTGCAGGTTGGCCGGGGAGAGGCCGGAGGGTGCCGCGGCGGCGAGCGCCGAGGCGAGCCGCTGCTTGATGTCGGTGCGGCGCTGGGCGAAGCACGAGGCGTGGCCCGGCTCGGCGGTGGCGCACAGCCGGGTCGTGGGGACCTTCTGGCCGGCCTTGCCGGTCGCGTGGAAGGTCTGCCGCCTGGGGTCGGTCAGGGCCTTGGCGTTCTGCGTGGCCTTGGTCGTGTGGGGCGTGGCAGCGGCGGCGGGCTGGGCCCCCGCTGTCGGTGCCGCGACGAGTCCGGCGACGGTGAGGGCGAGGGCGGGGAAGGCGACGGCGACGAGTCTTCGCAGACTCCGCCTCCGCGCACTCGGGCGTGACTCACGCATGGGGTACTGCCTCCGTCGGAAGTGGGGATTCGCACTGGGTGGGGCAGGCCCGTGACGCGCGTAGCGGCGGCGAGACCGCGCAGTCATGAGCATGACACTCGCACCCCGATGCCGCGCTGAGCGTGACATGTCAGGGGTGCGGGAGGAACGTAATCCCGCCCTCCGCGGCACCGGCAGTACCGGAGGGAATTCTTTGCCTCTCCATAGGATGGAATTGCCCCCTCATAGGAGGGGGCTGGCCCGTGCTTGAGACGTGCCGGGGAGGGCCCTCAGGCCCAGAGCTGGCCCTGGAGCGTCTCGATGGCCTCCTCGGTGGTGGCCGCCGTGTACACACCGGTGGACAGGTACTTCCAGCCGCCGTCGGCCACCACGAAGACGATGTCGGCGCTCTCGCCCGCCGCGACCGCCTTCCTGCCGACCCCGATCGCCGCGTGCAGGGCGGCGCCGGTGGAGACGCCCGCGAAGATGCCCTCCTGCTGGAGGAGTTCACGGGTGCGGGTGACCGCGTCCGCCGAGCCGACGGAGAAGCGGGTGGTGAGCACGGAGGCGTCGTACAGCTCGGGTACGAACCCCTCGTCGAGGTTCCTGAGCCCGTACACGAGGTCGTCGTAGCGCGGCTCGGCGGCGACGATCCGGACGTCCGGCTTGTGCTCGCGCAGATAGCGGCCGACGCCCATCAGGGTGCCGGTGGTGCCGAGGCCCGCGACGAAGTGGGTGACGGAGGGCAGGTCGGCGAGGATCTCCGGGCCGGTGGTGGCGTAGTGGGCTCCGGCGTTGTCCGGGTTGCCGTACTGGTAGAGCATCACCCAGTCGGGGTGCTCGGCGGCCAGCTCCTTGGCCACGCGCACGGCGGTGTTGGACCCGCCCGCGGCCGGGGAGGAGATGATCTCGGCGCCCCACATGCCGAGCAGGTCCCGGCGCTCCTGCGAGGTGTTCTCCGGCATCACGCACACCATGCGGTAGCCCTTGAGCTTGGCCGCCATGGCGAGGGAGATGCCGGTGTTGCCCGAGGTGGGCTCCAGGATCGTGCAGCCCGGGGTCAGCCGGCCGTCCTTCTCCGCCTGCTCGACCATGTGCAGGGCGGGGCGGTCCTTGACCGAGCCGGTGGGATTGCGGTCCTCCAGCTTGGCCCAGATCCGGACGTCGGGGGACGGCGACAGCCGCGGCAGGCGCACCAGGGGGGTGTTGCCCACCGCGGCCAGCGGGGAGTCGTAGCGCATCGCTGCTCAGCGGCCGATCAGCGCATGCCGCCGGCCACGGCCGGCAGGATCGTCACGCTGTCGCCGTCGGTCAGCTTGGTGGTGATGCCGTCCAGGAAGCGGACGTCCTCGTCGTTCAGGTAGACGTTGACGAAGCGGCGCAGCTGGTCGCCGTCCACGATGCGGGCCTGGATGCCCGCGTGCCGGGTCTCGAGGTCGGCGAACAGCTCGGCGAGGGTGGCCCCGGTGCCTTCGACCGCCTTCCGGCCGTCGGTGTAGGTGCGAAGGATGGTGGGGATGCGGACCTCGATGGCCATGGTTGCGGGCTCCTGTCGGAAGGGTTCGTCGATTCGATGTGCGTGCCCGGGGACCCCCGGGGCCCGGTGGCCCCTGAGGGAGCGCCGCGGCTCACGGCCGTGCGGCGGCGGGGAACGTCAACAGATGGCGCTGCTCAGCCTGCACAGGTCGACGTGCAGCCGCGCGACGAGCAGCGTGCCCGGCGCCTTGTCGCTCACGTCGTTCAGAACCATGGGCTCATCGTATCGATTCCCGGTCCGCCTTCCGGAATGCAGGTCCACATCGCGGACGGATTCCAACCACCCCTTGAGATCAGTAGGCCTCGACGACCTCGACCTCCTCCTCCGTGACCTCGCCGTCGAGGATGCGGAAGGAGCGGAACTGGAACGCGCCGAGCCCGTCGGCGTCGGCGGTGGAGACGAGGACGTAGTGGGCGCCGGGCTCGCCCGCGTAGCCGATGTCGGTCCGGGAGGGGTAGGCCTCGGTCGCGGTGTGGGAGTGGTAGATGATCACCGGCTCCTCGTCGCGGTCGTCCATCTCGCGGTAGAGCTTGAGCAGGTCCTGCGAGTCGAACTCGTAGAAGGTGGGCGAGCGGGCCGCGTTCAGCATGGGGATGAAGCGCTCGGGGCGCCCGGTGCCCGCGGGGCCGGCGACCACGCCGCACGCCTCGTCGGGGTGGTCCTCGCGGGCGTGGGCGACGATCCGGTCGTACAGGGCCTGGGTGAGGGTCAGCATGGGGGTCAGGATAAGCAAAGGGGCCGTCCCGTACCGAGGTGTGGTACGGGACGGCCCACATGGCGGACGTCCTGAGCGGCGGCCGGCGGGGGTGCCACGAGTACTCCCGGCGGCCGGACGTCCCGGGGAGGGTGTCCGGCGGAGGCGTCAGCGCTTGGCGAAGGCCGCGGCCTCCGGGTTGCGGCGCTTGAGCGCCCAGTAGGCGACGCCCAGGATCAGGCCCCACAGCGGCGCGCAGTACAGCGAGACGCGGGCGTCCTTGTCGATGCCCATCATCACGATCACCATGAGGATGAACAGGAGCGCGAACACGCTGGTGTACGGGGCTCCCGGCGCCCGGAACTCGCTCTGCGGCAGCTCGCCCCGGTCGGCCTTCCTGCGGTAGCGGATCTGGCAGACCAGGATGACGATCCAGGCCCACATGCCGGAGATGGTCGCGAAGGAGACGACGTAGTCGAACGCCTTGCCCGGCCACTGGTAGTTGATCCAGACGCCGACCAGCATCAGCGCGGCGGAGAACGTCGTGCCGGCGAGCGGGGTACCGCTGCGTGTCAGCTTGGTGAAGAACTTCGGGCCCTGGCTGTTGAGCGCCAGGTCGCGCAGCATGCGGCCGGTGGAGTACATGCCGGAGTTACAGGAGGACAGCGCGGCCGTGAGGACGACGAAGTTGACGATGCCCGCGCCCGCGGCCAGGCCCATCTTCTGGAACGCGGCCACGAAGGGGCTCACGCCCGGGTGGAACTGCGTCCACGGCACGACCGACAGGATCATGATCAGCGCGCCGACATAGAAGACGGCGATGCGCCACGGCACGGTGTTGATCGCCTTGGGCAGCACCTTCTTGGGGTCCTTCGACTCGCCCGCGGTCACACCGACCAGCTCGACGGCGAGGAAGGCGAACATGACCATCTGCAGGGTCATCAGCGTGCTGCCGACCCCGTGCGGGAAGAAGCCGCCGTCGTTCCACAGGTGGCTCACCGAGGCGGTGTCGCCGGCGTCGGAGAAGCCGACCGTCAGGATGCCGACGCAGATCAGGATCATGCCGATGATCGCGGTGACCTTGACCATGGAGAACCAGAACTCCAGCTCACCGAAGAGCTTCACGGAGATCAGGTTGGCGCCGTACAGCACGACCGTGAAGATCAGGGCCGAGACCCATTGCGGGACGTCGAACCAGTACGTCATGTAGGCGGCCGCGGCCGTGACCTCGGTGATGCCCGTGACCACCCAGAACAGCCAGTACGTCCACCCGGTCACGAAGCCCGCGAAGGGGCCGATGAACTCGCGCGCGTACTCCGAGAACGAACCCGACACCGGGCGGTACATCAGCAGCTCGCCGAGGGCGCGCATGATCAGGAAGATGACGAGGCCCGCGACGGCGTACGCCAGGATCAGGCTGGGGCCGGCCTTGGAGATGCCCTTGCCCGCGCCGAGGAAGAGACCCGTGCCGATGGCTCCGCCGATGGCGATCATCTGGATCTGCCGGGCTCCGAGCCCGCGCTGGTAACCCTCGCCGCCCTCGCCGCCCTCGGCCGTCCCGGCCTCGGTGCCGTCGCGATGCTGGTCGACCTGCGCTGAGGTCATGTGTGGTGCGCCTTTCTCCATGCCGACCCGGGCCTGTCGTCGGCCTCGGATCGGGTTTCGATCCCCCCGGATGATGGAGCTGAGCGGGTTTTCGCGAGCCCGCTCGTGCCTGGCCGGCGGTCGCCGGCTCGGTGGCGCACCCGGCCGAACATGGGTGGTGTTGGCCGGGCGGTCGTGAAGATTTATCACGGCCGCAACACTGATCACGCGGGGCCGTTGTGGCGCATCGCATAGGTAAAAGCGGACAAAGAACGCCCAAACGCGTCAAAACAGGCCGCAACGGTGACGGGATCGTTATCCGGATTTGAGCGTCCTCTGAGCGAACACTCGGGAGCGCCCCAGGGGGGACACGGCCGGGCAGATCACGGCATAAGGGTCGTCACCAGCGTCTCCTGGAGGCCGCCGAGCCACAGATAGGCCATCACCATCGGCTTGCGCGGGTCCTCGTCGGGGAGCCGGAAGAGCAGATCGGAGTCGTCCTCGTCCGTGATGTCGAGCCGGGCCCCGATCGCGAGCCGCAGGTCGTTCAGCGCGCCGAGCCACTGCCGCGACTCGGGCGGGGTCAGCTTCAGCACGGCCCCGCCGGCGTCCACCGGCGCGAGCGCGTCCAGGGCGCGGATCACCGCCAGCGCGCTCTCCCGCTTGCCCGCCCTGAGGTCGTTCTCGGTGTAGCGGCGGAACTCGGCGGAGTGCGCCCGCCGCTCCTCGGCCTCTTCGACCGAGTCCGGGCTCTTCTCCGGGTCGATGTAGGCGTCCGGGAAGAGCCGGCGCAGGACGGGGTCGGCCGGCGGTTCGCTCGGACCGTCGGCGAACAGCTCGGCGAGCGGGTCGTCGGGCGCGTCGGCGCCGGGGCCGGGACCGATGAGCTCCAGCAGCTGGACGGCCAGCGAGCGGATGATGGAGACCTCGACGTCGTCGAGTGCGACGGCCGCGCCGCCGCCGGGGAGCGGTTCGAAATGTCCGGGCATCTCAGTGGGTTCGCTACTTCCGGTCCTGCTGGAGGGTGGCCCACAGACCGTATCCGTGCATCGCCTGCACGTCGCGCTCCATCTCCTCGCGTGAACCGCTGGAGACGACCGCCCGGCCCTTGTGGTGGACATCGAGCATGAGCTTGGTGGCCTTGTCCTTGGTGTAGCCGAAGTACGACTGGAAGACGTACGTCACATAGCTCATGAGGTTGACCGGGTCGTTGTGCACGATGGTGACCCAGGGGACGTCGGGTTCGGGTACGGCGAAGACCTCCTCCGCCGACTCGGTGCGTTCGATCTCTACGGGCGCGGGTGACGTCACACAGCCCATGCTGCCACGCGCGCGATAAATCGTCACACTGACGAGATGGGGGTACCATCCTTGCCATGAACACAGCGGACCTTGGGCTGCCGGTGGATGTTCCGTCGACGGCACTCTTCACGGACCAGTACGAGCTGACGATGTTGCAGGCCGCGCTGAAGGCCGGTACGGCCGAACGGCGGAGCGTGTTCGAAGTCTTCACCCGGCGGCTGCCGCACGGGCGCCGCTACGGCGTGGTGGCCGGCACCGGGCGCGTCCTGGACGCGGTGGAGAACTTCCGCTTCGACCCGGACGTCCTCGACTTCCTGCGCGAGCGGAAGATCGTCGACGAGCCGACCCTGGAGTGGCTCGCCGGCTACCGCTTCAGCGGGGACGTGTGGGGCTACCCCGAGGGCGAGGTGTACTTCCCGGGCTCCCCGGTCATGCGGGTGGAGGGCACGTTCGCCGAGTGCGTGCTGCTGGAGACGGTGATCCTGTCCATCCTCAACCACGACTCCGCGATCGCGGCCGCCGCCTCCCGGATGGCCGCCGCCGCCGGCGGCCGACCGCTGATCGAGATGGGCGCCCGCCGCACCCACGAGCTGGCCGCGGTGGCCGCCGCGCGCGCCGCGTACGTCGGCGGCTTCGCCACCACCTCGGACCTGGCGGCCGGCTTCCGCTACGGCATCCCGACCGTCGGCACCTCCGCCCACGCCTTCACCCTGCTGCACGACAACGAGCGGGACGCCTTCCAGGCCCAGGTGGACGCCCTCGGCCGGGGCACCACCCTGCTCGTCGACACCTACGACGTCGCCGAGGCGGTCCGTACGGCGGTGGAGGTGGCCGGACCCGAGCTGGGCGCGGTCCGCATCGACTCCGGCGACCTGCTGCTGGTGGCCCACCGGGTGCGACAGCAGCTGGACGAGCTGGGTGCGCGGAACACGAAGATCGTCGTGACCTCGGACCTGGACGAGTACGCCATCGCCTCGCTGGCCGCCGCGCCCGTGGACGCGTACGGCGTCGGCACCCAGCTGGTGACCGGCTCCGGGCACCCCACCGCCGAGATGGTCTACAAGCTGGTCGCCCGCGCGACGACGGCCGATCCCGGGGCGCCGCTGGTGCCGGTGGCGAAGAAGTCCAGCAGTGGCAAGACGTCCGTGGGCGGCCGCAAGTGGGCGGCCCGGCGGCTGGACGAGGAGGGGATCGCGCAGGCCGAGGTGGTCGGCACCGGACCGGTGCCGCACGAGCTGGCCGACCGGCAGCTGCTGGTGCAGCTGGTCAAGGGCGGTGCGGTGGTCGCCCGCGAATCGCTGGACGTGCCGCGCGAGCGCCATATCGCCGCCCGCGCGAGCCTGCCCCTGTCCGCGATCCAGCTGTCCCGGGGGGAACCCGTCATTCCGACGGAGTACGTCCAGGGCGATTCGGGTAGCTAAGGCCCTGTCTGACAATGCGCGTCTGCCCCTCGACGCCCCCTCCCGCACGAGCCGGTAAGTGTCTAGGCTCGGTTACTTAACCCTCAGCCGAAGGACACCCACCATGCGCCGCGCCTTGATCGTCGTAGACGTGCAGAACGACTTCTGCGAGGGGGGCAGTCTCGCGGTGGCCGGCGGCGCCGACGTGGCCGCCGCCGTCACCGAGCTGATCGGCCAGGCGGCGGGGTCCGGATACCGCCATGTGGTGGCCACCCGCGATCACCACATCGCGCCGGGCGGCCACTTCGCGGACAACCCCGACTACGTCCGCTCCTGGCCCGCGCACTGCGTCGCGGGCACGGAGGGCGTGGGCTTCCACCCGAACTTCGCCCCCGCGGTCGCCTCCGGCGCGGTGGACGCCGTGTTCGACAAGGGGGCGTACTCGGCGGCGTACAGCGGCTTCGAGGGCGCCGACGAGAACGGCGTCCCGCTGGCCGACTGGCTGCGCGCCCGCCACATCGACGAGGTCGACGTCGTCGGCATCGCCACCGACCACTGCGTACGGGCCACGGCACTGGACGCGGCGCGCGAGGGCTTTCGCACCCACGTCCTGCTGGACCTGACGGCGGGGGTGGCCCCGGAAACCACCGAGAGAGCCCTGGAACAGCTCCGCGAGGCCGGGGTGGAACTCACCGGCAAGCCGATGGTCGGCGGCTGAGCGACGGGCACCGCGCACCCCCTCAGCCCTGGACGACCGCCGGTCGGCGCAGCAGGGCGCGTATGGGGTGCCACAGCTCCGTCGCGGTGACACCGTTGTCGGGCGCCGTGCGCCATATCAGGCCGTCGGGATGGTGCAGCACGGCGGTGATCTCGTCCGGCGTCGGAGGCGCCGCGTTGCCCCGCAGGTAGATCGCCCGCAGGCCCAGGTTCCGCAACCTGGTCAGGGCCCTGGCCCGGTTCTGCGCGTGCACCAGCACCCGCACCGCGGCCGAGCCGTAGGGCAGGTTGAGCGCCACCACCACCGTGCCGTTCGGCAGCTTGCAGAAGCCTCCTGCGGCCATGCGGTCACATCCCCGTTTCGTTCGGTGTCAATAAGCGAAGCACAGGACGCACCTAAACACGATCGGCGGCAACCCGCCAGGGGGTTGCCGCCGATACGCTTCTGACCTGCGAAAATATCCGCTACTTCACCGCGGGGCCGACTTCCAGCTCGATCGTCGAGCCGTCCTTGGCCTGCTTGATGATCTTGATCTTGGTGTTGGTGTCAGTGATCTTGACACCACCGGTCGGGTTGGACGGGTCGTAGTAGGTGCTGGTGTGGTCGTTGAAGACCGGCACACCCTTCTGCGACTTGATCTTCGTGGCCTTGTCCGCCTTGTGCAGCGTGAAGGCGTCCGTGCGGTCCAGGCTGAACGGCGAGTCGTAGGCCTGGATGCGGTTGCGCAGCAGCGTGCCGTCGGAGTACTTCAGCGCCGTCGGGTGCGCGTCGACCGGCAGGATCTCGCCCGTACCCGGGTGGTCGTGGACATTGGTGTTGTTGTCCGCCTGGGAGGTGTCCCACTTCCAGATCAGCAGACCGTTCTGGTACGGGTAGTGCTCGACCCAGTCGGGGCGCTTGGCCGAACCGAAGTTGTACGGGCCGACCTTGAGGGTCTTGTCGTACGACACGTACTGCCGGTTCTCGGCGATGTAGTACTGCTTGTAGTCCTTGGTGAAGGACGCGCCGATGCGGGAGAAGCCGGTGGCGGTCCAGCCGGCGTCGGCGCTCTCGGCGTCGTCCGAGAACACCGTCGAACCGTCCGCGGTGACCGCGATCTCGTCGGCCGCGAAGCCCTTCTGCGCCACACCGCCGTCGGTCTGGTAGCGGAAGCGGACGTCGACCTTCTTGCCCGCGTAGGCGTCCAGCGAGTACGACAGCTTCTTGTAGCCGTCGACCGTGCCGGTCAGGGCCGGCTTGCCGGAGCCGTCACGCGGGATGGCCTGGCCGTCCACCGTGCCGTCCAGCGCGGTCCAGTTGGCACCGCCGTCGGTCGACACCTCGGTGTAAAGGTAGTCGTAGCCGTTCTCGATGTCGTACCAGCCGTCCAGCGTCAGGGCCGCCGACGACTTGCCGGTGAGGTCGACGGAACGGGTCAGCGTGTTCTTGAGGTTGTCACCGCTGCCGCTCCACCACTGGGCCGAGCCCTGCGCCGGGGCGACGATCTCGGTCTTGACCGCCTTGTCCGGCAGCGAGACGACCAGCGCCTGCCGGTACTTGGTGTTGTACTCGGCCAGGCCCAGCTTGTGCCAGGAGGAGACGCCGGCCTTGCCGCTGTCGTAGTTCAGCCAGCCCAGCTGGAGCTTGTCCCAGGCGTTCATGTCGCCGGGCAGGTTACCGATGGACTCCTTGCCGGTGCCCAGCCAGGAGCCGGAGGACATGAGCGTCCAGAAGCCGGTGGAGTTGTCGCCGCCGTTGGTGTCGTACTCGTCCGGCAGACCGAGGTCGTGGCCGTACTCGTGGGCGAAGACGCCGAGGCCGCCGTTCTCCGGCTGGATGGTGTAGTCGCCGACCCAGACACCGGTGTCGCCGACCTGCGCGCCGCCGAGCTTGTTGCCCGCGGGACCGGTGGCGCCGGCGTCGGTGCCGAAGGCGTACCAGCGGTGGGCCCAGATCGCGTCGGTGCCCTGGGCACCGCCGCCCGCGGACTCGTCCTCACCGGCGTGCACGATCTGGAAGTGGTCGACGTAGCCGTCCGGCTCGTTGAAGTTGCCGTCGCCGTCGTAGTCGTAGCGGTCCCACTGGTCGTACTTGGCCAGGTCCGCCTTGATGGCGGCGTCGGACTTGCCGGCCGCCTTCTGCTGGGCGACCCACGCGTTCAGGCCGTCGCTGACGACGTTCCACACGCTCGGGCAGTTGGTGGCGCCACAGGCGTTGTTGCCGTAACGGGCCTCGTTGTAGGGGACCTTGACCCAGTCCGTGACCTCGCCGTCGACCGAGTAGCGGCCCGAGGACTGCTTCTCGTAGTACTTCTTCAGCGACTCGGTCTTCTTGCCGGTGCCGAAGTACAGGTCCTGGTAGTGCTTCTTGTTGTAGTCCTTCTGCCAGGCCGTCGAGTTGTCCTTCTTGCGGTCCGGCGCGGCGATCTGGTTGTGCAGCGGGCCGGCCGTGCCACCCGCCTTGGGGTCCTTCTGGTCCCCGAACTCCACCAGGATGGTGAAGATCTTGTCGGTCTTCTCGCGACTCAGCTCGACGTACTTGCTGTCGCCCTTCCTGCTCTTGAGCTGGACGACCTTGGAGCCGTTGCGCTCCTTCGCCTTGGCCTTGCCCGATATGACCTGGTTCAGGGCCTCCTGACGCTGAGCCCTCTGGGTCTTGCTCAGCGGGCCGTCGAGGTCGTGCGTCTGCTGCTTCACCGGAGCCGGGTCGTGCCGGTTCACGGCGGCCGGCCTGGCGGTGGTGCTCGCCTCGGCGACGGCGAACGTCGCGAACGTGGCGGACGCGGCCGCCAGTGTCACACCGATCGCGGCCGTTCTGAACATCCAGGATCTGCTGGTCACTTGAGTTCCTCCCCCGCGCCGCGCACACGGACAGGGGGTCCCGGGTCTTGGAGGAATCCGTGCGCGCACGATCAACGCGTGTAATCAAGTGACGACATTTGACTAGAGGTTTAGAAGAAAAGACAGACCTTGACTTGAGCAGGACAAGTGCACTATGCGGAGCGTGCGTTCGCTTTGCGAACGCCCCGGGGCCCGCCGCCGAACAGCGGACCACCCCTCGCCGGGCGCGGGGTTCCACCTGCTGGCCGTGCCCATGACTCCGTGCGCCCCCTGTGCATCCGTACCGTGGGTTAGGTCACGCTTACCGACCGCCTCGCTCGGGCATGCACGCGAAGAGAGTCGAACGGCACCCCCCTCAAGAATCCCGAAGACTTCCGAGGACACGATTGCCATGCCTCGTCCGACCGCCGCACAGATCGCCTACGGTTCCTGCACCGTGATCCTCTCGACGCTCGCCATGCTGCTGCTCTCCCAGACGAGTTCGGGCCTGGGGATCGCCGTCATCGCCCTCGCGGCACTCGCCCTGGGGCTCCTGGTGGCCATGACGGTTCCCGCTCCCCGAGCCGTCCAGGCGCCCGCCGAGGCCGTGACCGACGAGGAACGCGTGCCCACGAGGCTGTGACCGGCGCCCGACCTCGCCGCGTAGGGGAAGTACATGAGCGGCGGAACCGTCGGGTGACGGTCCGCCGCTCTCGCGCGCGCACGCGTGACGCGTTCGTTCAACGGGTGCCGACCACCACCGTCTTGGCCGCCTTGTCGTGCAGACCCTGTTTGTAGGGCTTGTCGAAGTAGCTCCAGCCGCCGCAGATCGCGGTCCAGATGCAGGCGCAGCAGAAGGCGAACGGCACCCACAGCACCAGGGCGCGGATGAGCGAGGTCTGGGGGGAGGGGGTGGCGCCGTTCTCCAGGTTGGCCACCCGCATGTTCAGCCACTTCATACCGAGGGTCTGCCCGGTCCTGCCGATCAGGAGGGTGTCGTAGGCGACGTAGAGGACGGCCGCGATCACGGACTGCGCGACCGATCTGCCGACCTCGATGTGGTCGCCGTTCACGTCGTACTGGCGCACCCCGAAGGCCCAGGTGAGCAGCCAGACGACGATGCCGACGAGGATCATGTCGAGGATCCGCGCGAGCGTCCGTCTGCCGCTGTCGGCGAGCGGCGGCATGCCCGCCAGGGGATCACCCGGGTAGCCGCCGGGACCGCCTCCCTGGGGGCCACCCTCATACGGACCACCCCCGTAGGGACCGCCGCCGTAGGGGCTGCCCCCATAGGGACCGCCGCCATAGGGGCCGCCGCCGGGCGGCGGGGGCTGGGCGCCTCCGTAGGGAGGTGGCTGCTGGCCGCCCGGAGGCGGGGGCTGGCCACCGGGCGGCGGGGGCTGCTGGGCACCGCCGTACGGGGCGTCGTACGGCGAGCCCGACCCCGCCTCCGAGGGGGGCCGCTTTTCGAACGGGTCGTCCTCCGGTGGCTGCTGTCCGGAGCCGGGGGGCGGTTCGCTGCTCATGGCCCGAGTGGAACCCGAAGATCACGGCCGCGCATCCGGCGAGCCGCCGTACGGAGTAGCCGGGCGCCGCGGTCAGCCCGCCACGAAGGTATGGGCCGCCTTGTCGTGCCAGCACTGGCGCCAGGGCCGGTCGAACAGGCACCACAGCACGCCCACGATCCCGATGCCGAGCAGCCCCGGCACGCTGTACACCAGCCAGCGGCGCAGCGCCGGACCGAAACCCGGGGGCTCGTGCGCCTCGATGTCACGCACCTCGATCCGGCACAGCCTCTTGCCCAGGGTGCGGCCCCACCTGGCGGTGGGCAGCACCTCGAAGACCACCCCGGACACGAGCAGCACGGCGAGGACGACGCCCAGGCTGGTGCCGGTCGTGCCGTCGAGCAGCCAGACGGTGACGGTACGGCCGGACAGCCGGGCCTCGTCGATCTTCTGCTGGATGTGGTCGGCAGCCCGCAGACCGAGGGGGACGGCCGCGGCGGCCGTCACGGCGCCCACCACCACGCTGTCCACCAGCCGGGCGGCGAACCGCTTGCCGAGTCCGGCGGGACGGGCCGCCGCCTGGCGGCGCGCGGCCGCCTGGAACACGTCCTCCACCGGCGGCTTCCACGGCGCCACGGGCTGCTCGTCGGCGCCCCCGGCCAGCTGGTGCACCTGCTGCGCCCAGGAGGTCTGCCCGCCGCCGGCACCAGCGGCCAGCGGCGTCCCGGCGCCGCCCTGACGCGGCACCGAGGGCGCCACGGCGGAGGCGGCCGGTGGCTGCTGGGCGGCGGCCGGGAAGCCGTGCGGTGCCGGCGCGTGCTGCGCCGGGGGCGCGGGCTGACCGGGCTGTGCCGCCGCCGGAGCCTGTGCGGCGGCACGGGCCGCGGCGGCCTTGCCGGCGCCGAAACCGGGACCGGCGGCCGGGGTGCCGGGCGTGGCGCCGGGGGCCGAGGGCGAGGACGGTGCCGGCACGCCGACCGGTCCCTGCGTGCCGAAGCCCGCTCCGGGCGCCGGGCCGGTGCCCGGAGCTCCGAAGCCGGTGCCACCCGGTGTGCCCGGGCCGGAACCGGGCGCCCCGAAGCCGGTGCCCTGTGCCTCGCCCGAGCCCGGCGCCCCGAAACCGGTGCCCTGCGCGTGCTGTCCGGGTTGTCCGGGCGCCGGGCGGAAGGTCATCGTGCCGTCGTCCGTCACGGCCGCCGGGCCCGGCACCGGGCGCCTGAAGATGAACGTGCCGCCGGGATCGGGCTCGCCGTCCCGCGCCGGCGGGACCGGTGCCGTGCCGTCGGCGCGGGCCGCGGCCGGACCGGCGGCGGCGATCCTCGGGTCGACCGGCCGGTCGGCGTCGCCGGGGCCCGGGTGCCCCGGGACCGCGGAGGGCGGCTGGGGGTCCTCGTCGAAGAAGTGGGGGCCGGTCTCCTCGACGGCCGGGGCCGCCGGGCGCACACCGGGGGGCGGGGTGAGCTGCTCGCCGTCCTGCGGCGCCGGCCGGCTGGTGCCGGGCACCCAGGAGGCGCCGTTCCAGTACCGGACGTAACCGGGGATGGACGGGTCCGGGTAGTAGCCCTCGCGGGGCCTGTCGTCACCTGGGGCCGGGGTTGGGGCGCTCATGTCCGTCGTCCCGTATCTGCTCGGGGGTGGGGTGGGAGCCTCCACATCTATCAGACGCGGGCATCCCCCACCGCCAGTCCGGCCGGACCCACTCCTTTCCGGGCAACGCCGTTGCCGACACGCGCCGGTCCGCGAAAAAACTTCTCCGAACCCGCGTAACGGCCGGGCCCCGGCCCCCTCTCCCCGGTACGGGCACCCACCGGGCGGCCCGGCACGATTCGACGAGGAAAGGAAACGCAGGCCATGCGTCACACCGTGGTGCAACGGGAGCTGGAGTTGAGGCTCGTCCTGTCACCGGAGCGCAGCATCCCGGTCCCGGTCCGGCTCGGCTACCGCACCGAGGACCCCTACGCCGTCCACATCACCTTCCACATCGACTCCGAGCACCCGGTCGACTGGACGTTCGCCCGCGACCTGCTGGTCGAGGGGGTGTTCCGGCCGTGCGGGCACGGGGACGTGCGGGTCTGGCCGACCAAGGTCGACGGGCGGGGCGTCGTGCTGATGGCGCTCAGCTCGCCCGACGGGGACGCGCTGCTCCAGGCGCCGGTCCCGCAGGTGTCGGCCTGGCTGGAGCGGACGCTGCGGGTGGTGCCGCCGGGCGCCGAGGGCGGCCGGCTGGGCATCGACGACGCGCTCGACCAGCTGCTCGCCCGGTGAACGCCCCCGGCACCGGGTCAGAACAGCTTGCCGGGGTTGAGGATGCCCAGCGGGTCGAAGACCTGCTTGACGGCCCGCTGCATCTCCACGCCCACGGGGCCGATCTCCCGGGCGAGCCACTCCTTCTTCAGGACCCCGACGCCGTGCTCGCCGGTGATGGTGCCGCCCAGCTCCAGGCCGAGGGCCATGATCTCGTCGAACGACTCCCGGGCGCGCCGGGACTCCTCGGGGTCGCGGGCGTCGAAGCAGACGGTGGGGTGGGTATTGCCGTCCCCGGCGTGGGCGCAGACGCCGATGGTCAGGTCGTACTTGCCGGCGATCCGCTCCACCCCGTCGAGCATGGCGCCGAGCCGGGAGCGCGGTACGCACACGTCGTCGATCATCGTCGTGCCCTTGACCGCCTCCAGCGCGGTCAGCGAGAGCCGCCTGGCCTGCAACAGCATCTCGGACTCGGTGGCGTCCTCGGCGGGGACGACCTGGGTGGCGCCGGCCGCCTCGCACAGGGCGCCGACGGCGGCGAGGTCGGCGGCCGGGTCCGGGGTGTCGAAGGCGGCCAGCAGCAGTGCCTCGGTGCTCTCCGGCAGGCCCATGTGGGCGAGGGCGTTGACGGCCTTGACGGTCGTACGGTCCATCAGTTCGAGGAGGGAGGGGACGTGACCGCCCTCCATGATCCGGCACACGGCGTCGCAGGCGGCGGTGGCGGAGGCGAACTCGGCGGCCAGCACCAGCTGCCGCGGCGGTTTGGGGCGGAGGGCGAGGACCGCGCGGACGACGATGCCCAGCGAGCCCTCGGAGCCGACGAACAGCCGGGTGAGGTCGTAGCCGGCGACGCCCTTCGCGGTGCGGCGGCCGGTTGACATCAGCCGGCCGTCGGCGAGGACGACGTCCAGACCGAGGACGTACTCGGCGGTCACGCCGTACTTGACGCAGCACAGCCCGCCCGAGGCGGTGCCGATGTTGCCGCCGATCGTGCACATCTCCCAGCTGGACGGGTCCGGCGGGTAGCACAGTCCGTGCTCCTCGACGGCGCGGGAGAGGGCCGCGTTGATCACCCCCGGTTCGACCACGGCGATCCGGTCGACGGGGCTGATCTCCAGGATGCGGTCCATCTTGGTGAGGGACAGCGCGATGCAGCCCTCCGTGGTGTTGGCGCCGCCGGACAGTCCGGTGCGCGCGCCCTGCGGCACGACCGGGACCCGCAGTTCGGTGGCGGTGCGCATGACGTGTTGCACCTGGTCCACCGTGCGGGGCAGCACCACGACGGACGGGGCGCCGGCCGCGCAGAAGCTGGCCATGTCGTTGGCGTAGGAGGACGTGACCTCGGGGTCGGTCAGGACGGCCTCGGGGGGCAGCCCGGCCAGGAGCCGGCCGACGAGGTCGGCGGCTGCCGCGGTGTCTTCACCGCGAGGTGCTTCGATGCGGCTCATGATCACAGGTTCGCACTCGCGGCCATCGGTGTGAACCCCACACGCGCCGCCCTTGGGCCGCCCGGATGCGTTCGTCATATTGACGCACAGTGAGCGCCATGGACAACCGACTGAGCGCGCCGGGAACGTCCCCGATCGCCGGGCCACCTCCGCCGCGCCGCCGTCTGCGGTGGCCGCGCCGGGTGCTGGTCGTCGCCCTGGCGGGCGGCGTGGCCGCGGGCGCGGTGCTGACCCTGTCGCCCCGGGACCGGCGGCACGGGACGGCACCGGCGCCCGCGGCGGGACCCCGGGTGCAGGCGCCGGCCGCGGTGACCTTCGGGGTGCCGGCCGCGCTGCCCCAGCTGACGGCGCTGATCGGGCAGCAGGAGCAGCGGGTGCGGGCACAGCCGCGGGACGCACGTGCGTGGGCGGTGCTGGGCACGGCGTACGTCGAGCGGGGGCGCGAGGCGGCCGACCCGGCGAGCTTTCCGAAGGCGGAACAGGCGCTGCGGACCTCGCTGCGGGTGCGCGGCGCGCGCAACACCGAGGCGCTGGACGGTCTGGCGGCGCTGGCCCTGGCGCGGCGGGACTTCCCGGCGGCGAAGCAGTACGCCGAGCAGGCGCTGAAGGCGTCGCCCGGCCGGTGGGCCTCGTATCCGCCGGTGATCGACGCCTACAACGGGCTCGGCGACTACGACGCGGCCCACAAGGCCCTGGACAAGCTGCTGGGGCTGCGCACCGGCGCGGCGGAGCGGCCCGCCGTGATGGCGCGGGCCGCGGCGGTCTACCGGGACCGCGGCTGGCGCGAGGACGCGGTGGCCCAGCTGACCGACGCGGCGGCGGCCGCCCGCACACCCGCCGAGCAGGCCGCCTATCTGACCGGGCTTGGGCAGCTGGCCTGGGAGCGGGGCGACCTGAAGGAAGCGTTGCGGCACTTCGAGGCGGCCCTGCGCCTGGAACCGGGCCGGCGGGCGGCGCTGACCGGGCGGGGGCGGACGCTGGCCGCGCTGGGCCGCACGACGGAGGCGCTGACCGCCTACCGGACGGCACTGGCCCGGCAGCCGGACCCGGAGGACATCCTGGAGCTGGGCGAGTTGTACGAGTCGCTGGGGCAGGACCGGTCCGCCACGGCGCAGTACGCGCAGTTCCGGACGCGGGTGCGGCAGGCGGTGGCGGCCGGCGTCGACGAGGAGCTGCTGATCGGCCGGTTCGAGGCGGACCACGGGGACCCGTTCGAGGCGGTGGAGCGGCTGGAGGAGGAGTACCGGCGCCAGCCGGGCATCGAGGTGGCCGACGCGCTCGGCTGGGCGCTGCACCGGGCCGGCGACGACAAGGAGGCGCTGACCTACGCCTCCGTCGCCACGGACCAGACGAAGGGCGGCGGGGTGCGCAGCGCGCCGTACGCGTTCCACCGGGGGATCATCGAGGGCGAGCTGGAGCTGTCCGGGCCGGCCCGGCGCCATCTGCAGGAGGCGCTCCGGATCAACCCCTACTTCTCCCCGCTGCGAGCGCCCGAGGCGCGCGAGGCGCTGGCCGCGCTGGGCGACGTACCGGAGGAGCCGCTGCCCGCCGAGGCCCCTTAGCGGGGCCCGGCGGGAGCGGCGACGCCTCGGCTACAGGTTGCCCCGCCGGTCCTGCTCGCGCTCGATCGCCTCGAACAGGGCCTTGAAGTTGCCCTTGCCGAAGCCCATCGAGCCGTGCCGCTCGATCAGCTCGAAGAAGACGGTCGGGCGGTCCTGGACCGGCTTGGTGAAGATCTGCAGCAGGTAGCCGTCCTCGTCGCGGTCCGCGAGGATCTTCAGTTCGCGCAGGGTGTCGATCGGCACGCGGGTGTCGCCCACCCACTCGCCGAGGGTGTCGTAGTACGAGTCGGGGGTGTCGAGGAACTCGACGCCGGCCGCGCGCATCGTGCGGACGGTCTGCACGATGTCGTTGGTGTTCAGCGCGATGTGCTGGACGCCCGCGCCACCGTAGAACTCCAGGTACTCGTCGATCTGGGACTTCTTCTTGGCGATCGCCGGCTCGTTGATCGGGAACTTGACCTTGAGGGTGCCGTCCGCGACCACCTTGGACATCAGCGCGCTGTACTCGGTCGCGATGTCGTCGCCCACGAACTCCTTCATGTTCGTGAAGCCCATGACCTTGTTGTAGAAGCCCACCCACTCGTTCATACGCCCGAGTTCGACGTTGCCCACGCAGTGGTCGATCGCCTGGAAGGTGCGGTGCGCGGGGGCCTGGACCATCGGCTTGGCCGTCGTGTATCCGGGCAGGTAGGGGCCGTCGTAGCCGGTGCGCTCGACCAGGGTGTGGCGGGTCTCGCCGTAGGTGGCGATGGCGGCGAGGACGACGGTGCCGTGCTCGTCCTTGACCTCGTGGGGCTCGGCGACGGAGCGGGCGCCGTGCTCGACCGCGTACGCGTGCGCGGCGCGGGCGTCCGGGACCTCGATGGCCAGGTCGACGACGCCGTCGCCGTGCTCGGCCACGTGCTGGGCGAGGAAGCGGCCCCAGTCGCTGCTCGGCCGGATCACCGAGGTGAACACGAAGCGGGCGGAGCCGTTCTCCAGTACGTAACTGGCGGTCTCCCGGCTGCCGTTCTCGGGGCCGGAGTAGGCGACCAGCTTCATGCCGAAGGCGGAGGAGTAGTAGTGCGCCGCCTGCTTGGCGTTGCCCACGGCGAAGACGACCGCGTCCATTCCCTTGACCGGGAAGGGGTCGGCCTGCCGTGCGGTGTCGGGAGTGTGGTGAGTGGTCTGCGTCATAGCGGAAGGGTGGCCCCGCTCTGCAAGGTGCGCAATAGTTCTCGTATCCAATGGACAATCTGTTCAGTGCTTCGGCCGGGTCGGCGGCCTTTCTGTACAGGATGACCACCGTGGGAGGGCTCCGATGGGGATCGACCGGCTGGACGGGCGGATCATCGTGCTGCTGGCTCAGGAACCGCGCGTCGGCGTGCTGGAGATGTCGCGCAGGCTCGGAGTGGCGCGCGGGACCGTCCAGGCGCGCCTGGACCGGCTTCAGTCGAATGGGGTCATCCGCGGATTCGGCCCCCAGGTGGATCCGGCCGCCCTGGGCTACCCGGTCACCGCGTTCGCCACGCTCCAGATCCGGCAGGGCCAAGGCGCCGACGTGCGGGCGTACTTGGCGACCGTGCCCGAGGTGCTGGAGCTTCTCACCACCACCGGCGGCGGGGACATGCTGTGCCGTCTGGTGGCCCGCTCGAACGCCGATCTCCAGCGGGTGATCGACCGGGTTGTCGGCTTCGACGGCATCGTCCGGGCCTCCACGGCGATCGTCATGGAGAACCCCGTTCCGCTGCGGGTCATCCCGCTGGTGGAACAGGCCTCCGCGGACAGCGAGAGGAACGCGGCCGACCGGGAGTGACGGCCTAGCAGCTCGGGACCGGTCCCTTGCCCTTCTCCAGGGCGAGCAGGGCGTCGACCGCCCCCCGCAGGGTGGTCACCGGGACCAGTCTGAGCCCCTTGGGCAGCTCCGACTTGGCGTCCGAGCACTCGGCCTTCGGCACCAGGAAGACACTGGCCCCGTCCCGCCGGGCGGCCTGCGTCTTCAGGGCCACCCCGCCGACCGCGCCGACCTTGCCGTCGGCGGTGATCGTGCCCGTACCGGCGATGGTACGGCCGCCCGTGAGGTCGCCGCCGCTGCCGTCGCCGTCCAGTTTGTCGATGATCCCCAGGGTGAACAGCAGCCCGGCGCTGGGTCCGCCCACGTCGGCGAGCCTCAGGGTGACCTTGACCTTGTCGCCGCTCAGGTGCAGGTACCTCAACGCCGCCTGGGCAGCGGCGTCCTGGGACTGCCGCATCTGGGCCGCGTTGTGCTTCTCGATCTCCTTGACGTTGTCGCCGCTCGGGTAGACCGAGTCGCGCGGCATGACCGCGCGGTCGCCGCGGAACCAGTTGTCGAGCACGTCGGCGAGGGACACCCGGGCGTCCGGCCCGGTCGCCTCGATCGTCGTCATCCGCAGCTGTCCGCCGGTCTTGCGGGTCGTAGCCCCGGACACGCTGATCACCGCGGTGCCCTTGTTCTCCCCGAGCACGTTCGCCGTCATCCCGGGCTGCGCCACCGAGAACGGCAGCGGCGCGAACCCGGCCGTGACGAAAAGGGCCACGACGGGCAGGGCGCAGACGGCCACGGCCTGGGAGCGTGTGAGACGTGAGAGCACGAGGTCAATCTACGTGACGCCCCCTCGCCCCTCCGTCCCTGCGCCACTTTCGTTCCTCCCGGGGGACCGGGTCAGCGCAGCGCCTCCGCGACCTCCCGCGCCGCCTCCAGCACCCGGGGCCCCACCCGTTCGGGTACCGCGTCCGCCAGCATCACCACGCCCACGCTGCCCTCGACGCCCGTCACACCGACCAGGGGGGCCGCGGCCCCACTGGCCCCCGCCTCCAGTTCGCCGTGCGTGAGCGTGTAGCCCGGATCGGCGGAGGGCGACTGGCGTGCGGCGAGTATCGCCCGGCCGGCCGCCCCGCGGTCCAGGGGATGCCGGAAACCGGCCCGGTAGGCCACGTGATAGTCCGTCCAGGTCGGCTCGACCACCGCGACGGCCAGCGCCTCACTGCCGTCCACCAGCGTCAGATGCGCCGTCGCCCCGATGTCCTCGGCCAGCGACCGCAGCGCGGGCAGCGCGGCCTCGCGCACCAGCGGATGCACCTGGCGGCCGAGCCGCAGCACCCCGAGTCCGACCCGGGCGCGCCCGCCCAGGTCACGCCGTACGAGCGCGTGCTGTTCGAGCGTGGCGAGCAACCGGTACACCACGGTACGGTTCACGCCCAGTTTGGTGGACAGCTCCGTGACGGTCAGCCCGTGGTCGGTGTCGGCCAGCAGCTTGAGGACGCGCAGTCCCCGGTCGAGCGTCTGAGAAGTCTCCGCGGTCACGACGCCCACTCCTTTGGTGGTGAGGCCGGCGGCCCCTGAGCGGCGTATGCGTCACCGAGTCCCGTCGGCGACGCGCTTCAGAGGCCGCCGATCGGCAGGACGGCCCGGCAACTGCCGGGCCGAGTCGCTTCACGGCTGCGCTCCGCGGCGGCGCTGCCACGGGGCGTGTGCGTAGCGGGACAGTAGCGAAGCCGGTTCGCTGAGCGGAAGTGTCCGTCCAGAATCCGGGCAAGCCTCGATCCGGCCTGCTGCCATTCGTCCGGATTACGCCCACCGGGGCGGCGCGGGCGGCCCGACGTCACCGCATCCGCGTGGCCCACTCCCGCACCTTGTCGATCCGCTGCCGCAGCTGCCCCGCCGTCGCCTCCGCGCTCGGCGGCCCCCCGCACACCCGCCGCAGCTCGGTGTGGATGACCCCGTGCGGCTTGCCGCTCTGGTGGACGTAGGCGCTGACCAGGGTGTTGAGCTGCTTGCGCAGCTCCATCATCTCCTTGTGGGAGACGACCGGGCGCCGCTCGGCCGGCAGCTCCAGCAGGTCCGCCTCCTCGTCCGGCTTCTTCCGGCTGTGCGCGATCTGCCGGGCCTGCCGCTTCTGGAGCAGCAGCTGCACCTGGTCGGGCTCCAGCAGTCCGGGGATGCCGAGGTAGTCCTGCTCCTCCTCGCTCCCGGGGTGCGCCTGCATGCCGAACTCGGCACCGTCGTACAGCACCCGGTCGAAGACGGCGTCGGACTCCAGCGCCTCGAAGGGCAGCATGTCCTGTTCGCCGGTGTCCTCGTCCTGCTCCTTGTTCGCCTCCTCCATCTCCTTCTCGGATTCGGCGTACGGGTCCTCCTCGCCCTCCTTCTTCGGCTTGTCGAGGGCGTGGTCCCGTTCCTTCTCCATCTCGTTGGCGAAGGTCAGCAGGTCGGGGACGGTCGGCAGGAATACGGACGCGGTCTCGCCGCGCCGCCGGGAACGCACGAAACGCCCGACGGCCTGGGCGAAGAACAGCGGGGTGGAGATGGTCGTGGCGTAGACCCCCACCGCGAGCCGGGGCACGTCGACGCCTTCGGACACCATGCGCACGGCGACCATCCACCGGTCATCGCTCGCGCTGAAGTCGTCGATCCTCTTCGAGGCACCGACGTCGTCGGAGAGGACGAGGGTGGCCTTCGTGCCGGTGATCTCCCGGATCAGCTTGGCGTAGGCGCGGGCGGACTCCTGGTCGGAGGCGATGACGAGGGCGCCCGCGTCCGGGATGGCCTTCCTGACCTCGGTCAGCCGCTGGTCGGCGGCGCGCAGCACGCTGGGCATCCATTCACCGCGTGCGTCGAGCGCGGTCCGCCAGGCCTGGCTGACCGCGTCCTTCGTCATCGGCTCGCCGAGCCGGGCGGCGATCTCGTCACCGGCCTTCGTCCGCCAGCGCATGTTGCCGCTGTAGGAGAGGAAGATGACGGGCCGCACGACGTGGTCGGCGAGGGCGTTGCCGTAGCCGTAGGTGTAGTCGGCGGAGGACCGCCGGATGCCGTCCGCCCCCTCCTCGTACGTCACGAACGGGATGGGGTTGGTGTCCGACCGGAACGGCGTACCGGTCAGCGCGAGCCGACGCGTGGCCGGTTCGAACGCCTCCAGACACGCCTCGCCCCAGGACTTGGAGTCGCCTGCGTGGTGGATCTCGTCGAGGATCACCAGGGTCTTGCGCTGCTCGACCCGGTTGCGGTGCAGCATCGGGCGGACGCCGACACCGGCGTACGTGACCGCGACGCCGTCGTACTCCCTGCCGAGCGGCCCCGCGCTGTACTCGGGGTCGAGCTTGATCCCTATCCGGGCGGCGGCCTCGGCCCACTGCTTCTTCAGGTGCTCGGTGGGCGCGACCACGGTCACCTGCTGCACGACGTGGTGGTGCAGCAGCCAGGAGGCGAGGGTCAGCGCGAAGGTCGTCTTGCCGGCGCCGGGTGTGGCGACGGCGAGGAAGTCACGCGGTTGCTCCTGGAGGTACTTCTCCATCGCCCCCTGCTGCCAGGCGCGCAGCTTGCTGGCGGTGCCCCAGGGGGCGCGGCCGGGGAAGGCGGGAGAGAGGTGGTGGGAGTGCGTGGCGGAAGCAGAGGAAGCAGACATAGGGGTGGGCCCGGAAGGCCCTCCATAGAGGGTGTCGGTCGGTGACGGGCGGGCGGTAGTCACGGTCTCCGGGGATCGTCAAGGTCGGGCGGCTACGTATGACAACCGGGCCACCCTACCGGCGCCGCCTTCCCGTCGACGCCCGGACGAGCCCGGGTCGCCCCCGGGTGGGATCCACGTCACAGCCGCCACGGGCGCCCCGCCGCCCCGTCGCACGGCTCCTCTCCCCGGCCGCCCCGGCGATGACCAGGGCGTACGCCCGCCTGACGATGACCAGGGCGTACACCCGCCCTCGCGCTCCCGGCGCTCAGCGCTCCCGCAGCCGCCGGGTCACGAAGGCCCCGACGAGCGCCACGGCGGCCATCGGCAGGAACACGGCGGCGAAGGCGGCGGGATGGGTACCGTCGGCCGTCGACGCCGCGCCGGCCGCGTCCGCCGCGCCGGCGGACGCGCTGCCGCCGCCCAGGGCCGCGAACGCCGCACCCGTCACCGCCAGCAGGACGACGTTGGACAGGGCGTCGGAGATCTGCAGCGCGGCGGAGTTGTGCCCGGCCTCCTCCGGCGCGGACAGCCGGAGCAGCAGCACGCTGGTGGAGGACATCACCAGACCCATGCCCAGGCAGCCGAAACCCCAGGCGACGGCGACGGTCCACACGGGCACCGAGGGCAGCAGCACGCTGGGCGCGGTCAGGATCGCGGCCGCGACCAGCACCATCCCGGCGGTCATCAGCCGCTCCCGGTACGGCGTCACGCGCGGCCGGGACTGCAGCCAGGAGCCCAGCGCCCAGGTGGCGCCGCCCGCCGCCAGCGAGAACCCGGCGAGCGTCGGCGACAGACCGCGCTGGGTGACCAGCATCAGCGGGACGAAGGACTCGGCGGCGATGAAGGACCCGGCGGACAGGCCGCGCAGCAGCACGACGGAGGGCAGTCCGCGGGCCGCCCGGTAGGTGCCGCGCGGGAGGAGTCCGAGGACGGCGGGCACGAGCAGGGCGGTGCCGGCCAGTCCGGGGAGCAGGGAGAGGGGGCGCAGGTCCTGGGCGGCGTACTGGAGGAGCCCTGCGCCCAGGGAGACGGCGAGGGCCAGCCGGATGCGCCGGCGGTCGAAGGAGGCGCTGCCCGCGGCCGCGTCGACCGGGCCGCCCGCGCGCCGGCGTATCTGGGGCAGGGCGAGGGCGAGCGGGAACACGACGAGGGCCGGGATGCCGAGGAAGACCCAGCGCCAGCCGAGGTGTTCGGTGACGGCGCCGGAGGCCAGGGGGCCGACGATCGAGGGCACGACCCAGCCGGCCGCGAAGGCCGCCATGATCGCGGGCCGCAGCCGCTCCGGATAGGCGCGGCCGACGACGACGTACAGGGCGACGATGACCAGCCCGCCGCCGAGGCCTTGGACGGCCCGGCCGAGGATGAACACCCACATCACCCGCGCGGTCCCGGCGACGACCAGTCCCGCGGCGAAGGCGCCGATGCCCGTGGACAGCGCGCCGAGGGGGCCGCGCCGGTCGGACCACTGTCCGGCGAGGACCATCCCGAAGAGGCTGGTCGTGAAGTACCCGGAGAAGGCGAAGGCGTACAGGGCGACGCCGTCAAGTTCCCGCGCGGCGACGGGCATCGCGGTACCGACGGCGGTCGCCTCGAAGGCGATCAGCAGGACGACGGAGACGATGCCGACACTGAGCGCCCGGTAGGACCGGCCCAGCACACCGGCTCCCGGTTCTAGAGACTGGTCCAGGACGGCGGCGTCGCGGGATTCGAGGGCACTCATGCTCGTCAGGGTAAGGCCCGCAACCGGCTTTGACTCCTGTCGCAGGTCCCGGTCCTCCTACGACGTTGGTCGTACGCCCGCCCCCTTTCATGAACGCCACATGGCAGCCGCGTTGCAACCCCGGAGGCCCTCTTGAACCCCCCGCTCCCCCGGGCCTACGGTCATCACACGAACACGGCCGGGTTCCCGGGCCGTGAACGAGAAGTAGGACACGGCCGTGTGCCCGAGTGGTTTAGGGGCTCGCCTGCAAAGCGAGTTACGTGGGTTCGAATCCCGCCATGGCCTCTGGCGTCTCGAACAGGCCAAACAGCAGGGCGGCACCCCCGGAGGGGTGCCGCCCTGATCTTCGTCAGTCTCAGTTCCCGTCCCAGTTACGGGCGGGCCACTATGGCGCTACGCCCCGAAGACTGCGAAACGATCCCCATGAAGGGCGCGGGAGAGCACAATCAACATCCCGACATCGTCGCCGCACAACGTCACGACACCACGGGGAAAGGTGGGGGATGGAACCCTGGATCTCACTCACTGCCGCGTCCGTACTCACTACCGTCGCCATCTTCAGCAGTGCCAAGGTGCGCAGCATCCTGCGAGCGATCTTCCGACGCCCCAGAGACCTGTCTCTGATCGTTAGAGGGCCGGATGGACGCCAGGCGGTTCTGGAAATCAAGGGAACCAAGGCTTCCCCGGAGGAACTGGACGCTCTCATCAAGGCGACCTTCGAGGGCATCAGAAGCGAGCCGACAGGCGACGCCCAGGCTCCCGCCGGCGAGAGCTCTCGGCGAGCCACAGGAGGCGACTCAGATGACTGAAGACGCCGCCAACTCCGGTTCGGACTCGGGTGTCACCACTCAAGCGGCTACTGCGGTACCAGCCGTGGCCAACACCCCCACAGCAGTCACCACAGTGTCAGTCCACTTCAAACTCGTATTCATCTGCGTCACGGTGATAACCGTGCTTGCGCTTGCGGCCAGCCTGTACATCGGCATCTTCGTGGAGAAGCCCACCGAGGCCGCCAAGTCAGCAATGAACACTTGTTCGACACTTGCCAATCTGGGATTCGGGGCAATGGTCGGACTCTTGGGCGGCAAGGCCGTGAACTAGGGGCCCATCCTGCCGGGTGTGGCGGCGGCCCGCCGTGTCCGCCGCGGTCCCTCAGAGCGTTTCGTGGGGGTCTTGGCGGAGGAGTTCCGTCCAGTAGTGCCAGGTGGTTTCGGGCAGGGTGGGGGTGGGGTCGAGGGTGTTCAGGGTGTGGAGCATGGCCGCCGCCAACTGGTCGTAGGCGTCTGTCGTGAGCGCGTGGTTCAGGTGTTCGTCGATGGTGCGCTCGTGGTGCAGGAGCCAGAGGGTGAAGGCGAGGGTGGAGACGTCGGTGTTGAGGGTGTGGAGCGTCGCCTCGGGTTCGCTGAACGTCAGCACCGCCCCCGTTCTGCCGTCGAGGATCAGGCTGGTGTCCTCGGCGAGACCGCCCAGCCGGATCAAGTGGTCGCAGTGGGCGGGGAGTTCCCGCGGTGGGCCGGTGTCGCCGCGGGTGTCGGTGACGTACTCGCGCAGGGTCGGCAGGGGGACGTCCGTGTCGGCGTGGAAGAGGACCGCCTCCTCCGGCAGGCCCGTCTGGCGCAGGAAGCGGCGCGTCGGCTCGTGGGTCAGCGTGGCGGGGAAGTCGACCTCCTCGAAGCGGGCCACCCGGCCGTGGCCGAACTCCTGGTCCAGGACGCGCGCGGGGACGTCCAGGGTGAGCCCTGATTCCGTGCCGGGGCCCGCGACGAGGGCGAGCGGGCGGATCAGCGCGGCCGCCTTCCAGTACGGCGGGACCCGGCCGTCACTGCCCCGCTCGAAGAGCGCGAGGAGTCGGCGGGAGGCCTCGGCCACGGTCGTGGGGCCGTACTGCCCGGCCAGCGAGGCGAAACGGCCGCGCAGGCCCGTCAGTTCCTCGGTGACCGCGGCGAACCGCAGAAGCGTGTCCAGGGAGGCCGCGAACGGGCGCGGCTCGGGCGGCTCGAAGAGATAGGCCGTGGTGAGCTCGCCCGTGGCGCCGTCGAGCAGGATCGACTCGGGACGCATGCCCGCCGGGTTGAGCAGTTCGCCGATCACCAGCCGGCCGCGCAGCTCCTCCGCCACCTGGAAGGGACCGCCGGCGGCGTCGGCCAGCGTGCGCAGACCGTGCGTGCGCAGCGGCGAGAAGGTGAGCACGTCGGTGCGGTCGGGCAGGCCGGGGCCCGAGAGCAGACCGCGGGTCGGCGCGTGCGTGACGTGGCGGTCCAGCTCCGCCTCGGTCAGCGTGATCGCCGTGCTCCCGGCGTCCGTCCCGCTCATCGCTCCCCCGCGATTCCCCGTGCATGCCCGTGCGCGCCCGCGCTCGGGCCGTCTCGTGCCCGGCCTCGCATGGGTGCGCTCCCATTGCCGAGCACACTACGCCGCGCCACTGACAACGGCCCGTCATCAGCGAGGACGCCGAACGACGCGGACCCGTTCCGTCCGGGCGGCCCGGGGCGGCTCAGGTGAAGTAGATGCCGCCCAGCACGACGGCCAGGGCCGCCACCAGGAACAGCAGGATCCACAGGGCCAGCTTGCCGACACTGGGCGGGGGTTCGTAACGACGGTCGTCGGGCGGGGTGCTCACGGGGCGGTCACCACCGCGGCCTGCGGGCGGATCGGGAGGCGGTTGACCGGGCGGCCGGTGGCCGCGCGGACGGCGGAGGCGATGGCGGCGGGGGCCGTGACGACGGGGACCGCGCTGGCCGACTTGGCGCCGAAGGGGGCCACCACGTCCCGCTCCTCGACCAGTTTGACGATCCGGATGTCCGGCACGTCGAGGGCGGTCGGGAGGGCGTATCCGGTCAGGTCGGGGTGGCGGATCAGCCCGCGCGGGGTGCGCAGGTTCTCGGTGAGGGCGATGCCGACGCCCTGGGTGACGCCCGCCTCGATCCGTGCCGTCAGCTGCGCGGGGTTGAGGATCCGGCCCACGTCCTGGGCGACGGCCAGCTCCACCACCCGGACCGAGCCCAGTTCGATGTCGACGTCCACCACCGCGCGGATCGCACAGAAGGCGAGCCCCACGAAGGCGTCGCCCTGTCCGGCGGCGTCCAGCGGCTCGGTGGGGTGCGGGCGGCACTGGGCCGTGGCCCACAGCTCCTTGCCGTCCAGCGCCTCGGTGACGGTCGTCGAGAGCACACCGTCGTACGAGGTGATCTTGCCGTCGGTGATCTGGAGCAGTTCGGTGGACATGCCGAACTTGTGCGCCAGCGGCTGCAGGAGCTGGGCGCGGACCATCTTCGCCGCGCGTTCCACCGCGCCGCCCGACACCCAGGTGTGGCGACCGCGGCAGCCGGCGCCGGCCGGGGGCTGGTCGGTGTCGACGGGGGCCACGTGGACCTCGTCGACACCAAGGGTCTCCTGGACGATCTGCCGGGCCAGGGTGGTGAAGCCCTGACCGGTCTCGACGGCCGCGCACAGCACGGTCGCGACGCCGTCGTGGACCTTGACGGTCGCCGTGGACACCTCGTCGGCGCCCTCCCCGCCCAGCATGTGCACCATGCCCAGGCCGTAGCCGACGCCCCGGCGCACCGCGCCCGGCTCGCCCGCTCCCTCGGGGCCGCCGGGCAGCAGCCACTCGTCCTCGGGGGTGTCCTTGGGCAGCGCGGGCAGCGGGAAGTCCCGGACGGCCTGGAGGAGTTCGGCGACCGGCGCCGGACAGGTCACCGTCTGGCCGATGGGCAGGACGTCACCGGTCGCGAGGACGTTGCGCAGCCGCAGCTCGGCCGGGTCCAGGCCCAGCTTCTTGGCGAGCTTGTCCATCTGGGCCTCGTAGGCGGCGCACACCTGCATGGCGCCCTCGCCGCGTACGTGGCCGGAGGGCGGGTTGTTGGTGCGGACGGCCCAGCCCTCGATGAACGCGTTCGGGACGACGTACGGGCCGCACGCGAAGGAGACGGCGGCGGCCAGGGCGTCGGCCGAGGTGTCGGCGTACGCGCCGGCGTCGAGCAGGATCTGCGCCTCGACCTTGACCAGCCGGCCCTCGGCGTCGGCGTGGTGGCGGTACCTCAGCAGGGTCGGGTGGCGGTGGGCGTGGCCGAGGAAGGACTCCTCGCGGGTGGCGGTGAGCTTGACCGGGCAGCCGGTCTTGAGCGCGAGCAGGCCGAGCGGGAGCTGGAAGCCCTGGTCCTCGCGGTCGGCGGTGGCGCCCGGCACACCGGTGACGACGATCTTCACCCGGTCGGCGGGCAGGCCGTAGCAGGCGGCGGCCGTGTTGCGGTCGGTGTGCGGGTCGGTGGAGGCCAGGTACAGCTCCACCCCGCCGTCGGGGCGGGGCACGGCCAGCCCGGCCTCGGCGCCGATGGGCGCGGGGTCCTGACGGCCGATGCGGTACAGGCCCTCGACGACGACCTCGCCGGCCGTGTCCGGGTCGCCGTGGTGCAGCGGGATGTGCCGGATCAGATTGCCGTCGGGGTGCAACGGCTCGGCCTCGAAGGCGTGCTCGGGGTCGGTGACCGGGTCCAGCACCTCGTACTCGACGATGACGGCGGCCGCGGCCATCCGCGCGGTGTCCGGGTGGTCGGCGGCCACGGCCGCGATGGGTTCGCCGTGGTGGCGTACGACCTCGGAGGCGAAGACGGGTCGGTCGGGGGTGCCCCGGCCGTGGCGGGGGGTGCCGGGGATGTCCTCGTGGGTGACGACGGCCCGTACGCCGGGCATCTCGCGCGCGTGGGTGGTGTCGATGGAGACGATGCGCGCGTGCGCGTGCGGGGAGCGCAGTACGGCCGCCCACAGCAGGCCCTCGGCCCACAGGTCGGCCGCGTAGGGGAAGGTGCCCTCGGTCTTGGCGCGGGCGTCGGCGTGCGGCAGGGAGGCGCCGATGCCGTGCGGCGACGGCTCGGCCTCCGGGGCGGGTTCCGTGGCGGTGGTCGCGATGCCGGCCTCGTTGCTCACGCCTGGCCTCCGTCCTGGCCGTAGTGCTGCTCGTGCGGCGCCGGTACGCCGTACGGGTCCGGGGCGTCACCGTAGACGTCGGGGGCCTCACCGTAGACGTCGGGGGCGTCCCCGTAGGCGTCGGGGGCGTCGCCGTACGGGCCCGCGGTGTCGTCGTAGGCGCCCGCGGTGTCGTCGTACGCGCGCGGTGGCTCGTGGTAGGCGCCCTGCGGGCCGCCGGGGGCGGTCCGGGGCGGGTCGAAGGCGCCGGGTGCCTCGAACGCCGACGGGTTGACGCCGCCTGAGCCGGGGGCCGCCTGGTGCGGGATGCGTGCCGCGTCCGCGTCGGACTCGGGGTCCGCGTGCCCGGCCTCGCGCTCGGCGACGACCTCCTTGACGGCTTCCAGTACGCCCCGGTAGCCGGAGCAGCGGCACAGGTTGCCGCACAGCGCCTGCCGGGTCTCCAGCTCGCTCGGCGCCGGGTTGCCCTCCAGCAGGTCGTGCAGGGTCATCGCCATGCCCGGCACGCAGAAGCCGCACTGCACCGCACCGCACCGGGCGAGCGCGCGCTGCACGTCGGAGGGGTGGCCGTCGGCGGCCAGACCCTCGACCGTACGCACCTCGCTGCCGGCCGCGGTGACCGACGGGACCAGGCAGGAGGCCACGAGACGGCCGTCGACCTGCACGTTGCAGGCTCCGCACTCCCCCTGCGAGCAGCCGTCCTTGGCGCCCGCGAGACCGAGCCGCTCACGCAGGACGTAGAGCAGGGACTCGCCGATCCAGGCGTCGGTGACGGGACGGTCGACGCCGTTGACGCGCAGGACGTACGAGGCGAGGGGGTGGTCGTCGTGCGGCGGGAGCGGGGTGCCGGCCGGGTCCTCGGAGGCGTCGTCCGCGGCGTCCTCGGCGTCGGGTTCGGCGCCCGCCGCGGCGGCCTGGCCCGAGGCACGGTCAGGGGATCCGTCGGGAACGCCCTCGGACGCGTCCTCCGCCGCGGGGAGCGGGTCCGCTTCGGATGCCCGCGCGTGGGCGTCGTCGTCCGCGCGGTCGTCGAAGTCGGCGTCGCCCGCGCCGGGCGCGCGATCCGTGTCCGCCGCCGTGACGGCCCGGGGCGCTGCCGTCGGCTCCGTGGGCTCCTCGTGGCCCGCCGGGCCGTCAGCGGGGCGCTCAGCGCCGTCCGCGGGGCCGTGGGCGTCCGTCTCCGGCGTGGCGGCGGGGTGGGGCGGCTCGGGCAGGGGCGCGTCGTGCCCGGCGGCAGGTTCCCGAGCGACGGCCGCGCCGTGCGCGTCACCCCGGCCGGCCTCCGTGAGCCCGCTCGCCGCGTGCCGGTCCTCCGCGTGTTCGGCGGCCTCGTGGCCGGCGTCCCCGTGGCCGGTGTCCGTCTGGCCGTGGTCGACCTGGCCGTGCTCGATCCGGTCGTGTCCGTACCGCTCGTCCGGGAGGTGTCCGTCCGCTCCGTCCGGCGCGGGCACCGGGTCGGCCGGGTGGGCGCCGGGGTGGTCGGGCGGGGCCGGGGTGCGCGGGTCCGCCTGGTGCGCCCAGGAGTTGCCCGCGCCGTCCGTCGCCCAGGGCGCGGGCGCCCCGCCGGGCAGGGTGGCCGGCGGGGTGCCGCCCCACTGCTCGACCAGTGCCGACGTGGTGTACTCGCCCGACTCGTCGGGCAGGTCGCCGCCGGCGACCGGGATGGACCACTGCCCGGTGACGTCGTGGCCGGGAGCGGCCGCCGGGTCCTCGAACGTCCAGTGCTGGGTGGCGCCCGGCCGGTAGGTGAACCGGTCGTCGCTCTGCGCGGCCTGCGCCGGAGCCGCGGCGTTCGGGTCGGGCCACTGCGCGCCGCTGACGGGTGTCGTCCAGGTGCCGGTGGCGGCGGGGTCACCGGCGCCGGGGGCGACCGTTATCTGCGGCGGCACGTAGCCGTGACCGGGCGCGGCGAGCGGGCTGTCGCCGGACAGCAGGGCGTCGATGCCACCTTCGGGGAGTTTGACGAAGGCGGTGGCGCCGTCGTCGTAGTCGCCCTGGGGCAGCGGGTTCCAGCGTCCGCCGCCCTGGGGCGTGCCCTCTCCGTGCTGGTCGTCGGTCACGACAGCGCCCTCCCCAGTGCTCGTCGGGCCAGTGCGGCGACGGTGCGCCGCAGGTGCAGTACGGCGGGCGGCAGCGCGGCCACCGAGCCGTCCGGCTCGGGTGCCGGATCGGGGATGCAGGCCGCGGAGACGTACTCGCCGAAGGCGGACAGGGCCTCCGGGACGAGCGCGCGGTCGTTGTCCCAGTCGATGAGGCGCGCGACCCACTGCTCGGCATCCAGCGGCCGCAGCGGCATCGGCGCTATGGCTCCGACGGCGCACCGCACTCCGCGCCTGGCGGGGTCGAGGACGAGCGCCACGGAGGCCAGCGCGCGGCCCGGGCCGGTGCGTCCGGTGGCCTTGAGGAAGACCTGCGGGGCGTGCAGCAGCGGCACGCGCACGTAGCCGATGAGTTCGCCGCCCTGCAGCATCTCCACGCCGGCCAGCAGGTGCGACACCGGGATCTCCCGGCGGGAGCCACCCGGGCCCACGATGATCAGCGTGGCTTCCAGGGCGGCCAGCACCGGCAGCGCGTCCCCGGTGGGGGCGGCCGAGGCGATGTTGCCGCCCAGGGTGCCGGCGTTGCGGATGTGCGGCGGGCCGGCGGCGCGCGCGGCGGCGGCGAGCGCCGGGATGAGGGCCGCGAAGTCGGGGCGGCCCATGCGGGCGTGGGTGAGTCCCGCGCCGAGCAGGGCGTGGCCGTCCTGGTACTGCCAGCCCCGGATCTCGCTGATCCGTCCGAGGCCCACCAGCGCGGTGGGCCGGAGCTGGCCGCTGTTGACGGCGGCCATGAGGTCGGTGCCGCCCGCGACCGGGACGGCGGCGGGCATGGCGGCCAGGGCCGCCACGGCCTCGTCCAGGGTCGTGGGCAGCGTGACGGCCTGCGCCGCCTGCGGTGCGTGCGTGGTCAAACCGGCTGCCCCTTCCCGCTGCCCCACCTGGTCCCGCCTGTGCTGCCGTACGGTACGTGCTGACAGGGCGGACGTGGCAACTCTGGCACATCTTCGCAAGGCCCGAACGCGGGGGTCCGCTAGGAGGCATTCGCCCACCTCACCGAGGAGATGGTCCGTTTTCGCACGCCATCACCGGTGCGCGGAGATTGCCACTCTCCGGTGAAGCCTGAGTCGTTTTTTCCCTACCGGTTCGGGGGTGGCCCCTCGATCGGGCGGCCGAGCACGCCGGGGCGCCGTTGCCACGGATGGGGGCCGGTGGGCGGCCGGTAGGCGACGCCGAGGGCGTCGAGCCGCCGGTAGTGGGCGGTCATACGGCGCTCGAAGTCCGCGAAGTCCCGGTCCGCCGGGGCGGGCAGTCGGCTCCAGGCCACTTCGGCGAAGGCGGCGAGCCGCGGGAAGGTCTGATAATCCACCCGCGCGCTGTCCTCCAGCACCTCGGTCCACACGTTCGCCTGGGTGCCGAGGATGTGTTCGGCCTCCGCCGCGGTGAGGCCGGGCGGAACGGGTTCGAACCGGTAGACGTCCTCCAGGGTGCGCACGAAGCCGATCGGCACCGGCTCGTCCTCGCCCGGCGCCTGACGGTGGTCCAGGTAGACGTACTGCTCGGGGCACATGACGACGTCGTGACCGGCTCGCGCCGCCGCGACGCCGCCTCCGTAGCCGCGCCAGGAGGAGACCGCCGCGTTCCTCGCGAGTCCGCCCTCCAGGATCTCGTCCCAGCCGATGAGACGGCGCCCGCGCGCGGTGAGCCAGGCGTCGAAGTGCCCGATGAACCAGGACTGCAACTCGTCCTCGTCGCCGAGCCCGAGTTCCGTGATGCGGGTCTTGGCGGTGACCGACTCGCTCCATTGCTCCTTGCGGCACTCGTCGCCGCCGACATGGACGAACCGTCCGGGGAACAGCTCCAGCACCTCCTCGAACACCCCCTCGTAGAAGCGCAGGGTGGTGTCGGTGGGTGCCAGTACGTTGGAGGAGATTCCCCAGGAGTCCCAGACGGTAAGGGCGGTGGTGTCGATGACGTCGGTGTTGCCGAGTTCGGGGTACGCGGCGATGGCGGCCTGCGAGTGGCCCGGTACGTCGATTTCCGGGACGACGGTGATATGCCGCTGGGCGGCGTAGGCCACGATCTCCCGGATGTCGTCCTGGGTGTAGTAACCCCCGTGCGGTTTCTCGTCCCACAGGGGTGAGGCGCGGTGTCCGAATTTCGATCGCGTCCGCCAGGAGGCGGTCTCGGTCAGTTTCGGATAGCGCTTGATCTCGATGCGCCATCCCTGGTCGTCCGTCAGATGAAAGTGGAAGACGTTGAGTTTGTGCGCGGCCATCAGGTCCAGATAGCGCAGCACCCCTTCCTTGGGCATGAAGTGCCGGGCGACGTCGAGGAGGAGACCGCGCCAGCGGAACCGGGGCGAGTCCTGGACGCGCGTCAGGGGCAGCCGCCAGCGGGCACCGGGCAGCGGGGCGCGCCGGAAGGCGTCCGGGCCGAGCAGTTGCCGGAGCGTCTGGGCGCCCCAGAACAGGCCGGCCGGACCGCCTCCCACCAGGTGGGCCCCGGTCCGCGTGACGTCCATCCGGTAGCCCTCCTCGCCGAGTTCCCGGGTGATCTGGGGATCGATGGAGAGCCGGACGTCCCCGGCGTTGTCGGCGGCCCCGGCATCCCCGGCGTTCCCGGGCGCGAGGGGCAGGCCGGTGGCCGCGCCCAGCGTGGCGCGCAGCCAGCGCTCGGTCCCCGCCGCACCCTCGCCCGCGACGAGCCGGGTGTCCGGGCCCAGTTCGAAGGAGCCGTCGCCGTACGCCGCCCCACCGGAGGGCGCCGGAATCACATCCACCATGTTCACTCCTTGACCGCTCCGCCCAGTCCGGAGACCAGGCGTCGCTGTACGAGTACGAAGAAGACCAGCACCGGAACCGTCATCACCGTGGAGGCGGCCATGACGCCGCCCCAGTCGGGCTCGTCCGGCTTGTAGAACACCAGCAGGGCCATCGGCAGGGTCGACCGCGCGGTGTCGCTGATGATGAAGGACTTGGCGAACAGGAAGTCGTTCCAGGCCGAGATGAAGGAGAACACGCTCGTCGCCACCAGGCCGGGCAGAACGAGCGGGAAGAGGATCTGCCAGAGGAATCGCCCGCGGCTCGCCCCGTCCAGGCAGGCGGCCTCCTCCAGGGTCTCGGGGACCGCTTTCACGAATCCCCGCAGCATCCAGATCGCGAAGGGCAGCGAGAAAGCGAGGTGAGGCAGGATCAGGGAACCGAGGGTGTTGAGCAGTCCGAAGTCCCGCATGAGGAAGAACAGCGGGATCGTGAGGGCTTCCACGGGCACCATCTGGGCCACCAGGAACATGATCAGCAGGGTCGTCCGGAAGCGAAAACGGAATCGGGTGACGGCGGTGGCCGCGAGAAAGGCGATCAGCGCCGAGGCGATCACCACACCGCCCGCCACCACCAGGCTGTTGACGAAGTACCGGCCGAATTCCTGTTGCCCGAAGACCCGCCGGAAGGCGTCCAGGGACGGGGAGAGCGTCCACGGCCGGGGCCGGTCGGACTCGATCTCCCCGGCCGGCTTGAAGGCGCTGAGCACCATCCAGTACAGCGGGAAGGCCACCACGACGGCGACGAGCAGCGCCACCGCTTCCGCGAACAGCCGGCGCGGCCGCCTCACAGCTCCTCCCCCCGCCGCCGCAGCAGCCGCAGGTACACCAGCGTCACGGCCAGCAGGATCAGCAGCATCACCACGCCGATCGCCGAGCCGAGCCCGTACTGCGAGGAGGCGAACGCCTGCTGGTAGGCGTACACGTTCAGCACCAGGTTCTGGCCGGCGATACCGCCGCCGTTGGTCATGACGTAGATCTGCGTGAACACCTTGAAGTCCCAGATGACCGACTGGATGGTGACGACGGTGAGGATCGGCCGGAGCAGCGGCGCGAGCACCGAGCGCCAGATCCGCCACGGTGAGGCGCCGTCCAGCGCGGCCGCCTCCAGCACCTCGGCCGGTACGGCGCGGATGCCGGCGTAGACGGTCACCATCACGAACGGGAAGGAGCACCAGACCACTTCGAGCAGGACGAGCAGGAAGGCGCTGTACCGGCCGTACGTCCAGGAGTGGTCGCCGAGACCGAGGATCCGGTCGACGGGGCCGAAGTCGGGGTCGAAGAGGAACAGCCAGACCGTGGAGCCGGTCACCGCGGGGGTCGCCCAGGCGCCCAGCGCGGCCAGCGTCAGCGCCAGCCGCGGCAGAACGCGCACCCGGGTGAGCAGGACGGCGAGCGCGCAGCCGACCGCGAGGGTGCAGCCGACGCAGGCCGCCGCGAACACGACGGTGGCCAGCAGCACCTGCCAGAACCGCTCGTCGGCGAACAGGTCCGTGTAGTTGCCGAACCCCCGGAAGGCGGCCGGCTGCCCGCCGCTGACCTGGGCCTGGGTGTACCGGAAGAGGGAGATCAGCCCGAGCTGGTAGACCGGGTAGACGAGCAGCGCGCCGAGGACGACGAGCGCGGGGGCGAGATACAGCCAGGGCAGCGCCCGGGAGCCGTCGCGCGTCCTCATCCGGCCGAGCCGAACGCGTCGTTCATCTTCGCCGCCGCTCCCTCGGTGGCGGCGTCCACGCTCTTCCTGCCGCTGACGATCTCCTGGAACATCGTCGGCAGCACCAGCGAGGAGTCGATGCGCGACCAGGCGGGTGAGGCGGGCACGAACCTGGCCCCGGCCGCCAGCGTCCGCACGAAGGGCTTCACGAACGGTTGCCGCGCTGCCGCCCGGTCCCGGACGTCGGTGAAGGTCGGCAGGAAGCCCATCGCGTCGAACAGGGCCGACTGCGTCCTCTTCGCGGCCAGGCGTTCCATCAGGTCCACGGCGAGTGTGCGATGGGTGGTGCTCTTCAGGACGCCGATGTTGTTGCCGCCGGCGAACGCAGGGGCGATCGAGCCGGGGGCCACGCCCGGCAGCGGTACGACCGCGTACTTGCCCTTGACCTTCCCGGCCTCCACGGCCGCGTGGCTGAAGTCGCCGCCGATCGCCATGCCCGCCTTGCCCGCGGCGAACGCGGTCACCGTGTCGTTGCCGCCCATGCCCGCGCACTTGGCGGGGGGACAGTTGGCGTCGGTGAAGAGCGAGGTGTAGGCCTTGACGCCGGCGCGGGCGGCCGCGCTGTCGATCGCGGAGGCGTGACCGCCGCCCTTGCCGCTCGCCAGGTCGCCGCCGTGCGCCCAGATGAAGGGCAGCGCGCCGTAGGTGTAGGCGCCGCCGACGACCAGCCCGTACAGGCCGGGCCGCGCGGCGCGGATGGCGCGGGCCGTGGTGGCCAGCTCGGCCAGGGTCCGTGGTGGCCGCAGACCGAGGTCGTGGAAGACGTCGGTGCGGTAGTACAGGGCGCGGACGCCGACGTAGAAGGGGGCGCCGTAGACCTTGCCGTCGACGGTGACGGACTGCCGGGCGGTCGGGTCGGTGTCCTTGGCCTCGCCCCAGGCGTCGAACTCCCGGGTGACGTCGAGGAGTCCGCCGTCGTGGACGTAGCCGGCGGTGTCGGTGTTGCCGTACTCGATGACGTCCGGCGCGGACTTCGGATCGTTGAAGGCGGCCTTGACGCGCTGGGCGCGGGTCTCCACGGGGATGTACTCGACGTCGACCTCGGTGTCCTCGTGGGCCTTCTCGAAGGCGCCGACGACCGTGTCGACGACCTTCTTCTTCGGCGCGTTGCCGACCTCCTGGAAGAGCCACACCCGCAGGGTGCCGCTTGTGTCGTCCCGGTCGGAGGCGGAGTTGGAGGAGGACTGGGGGGCGCAGGCGGTGGCGACGACGAGGGTGAGCAGCGCGGCGAGTGGGGCGGACAGCTTCATGGAGCGTTCCTCCGGAGAAGTGCGTTGCAACATGCGCAATGACTGTTTCGCTCTGCACAACACCCAGGAGGCTACGGAGTACATGAACATGACGACAAGAGGTCTCCACCACTCTGTGACCGGGAAACGCGAAGGCCCCCGGGACGACGCGTGTGTCGCGCACGTCCCGGGGGCCTCGCGAAAAGACCGGGCCGAGGGGTCGGACCTTGCGGAGCCGGACCGAAGGGGTCGGACCGAGGAGGTCAGACCGAGGAGGTCAGACCGAGGAGGTCAGACCGAGGAGGTCAGACCGAGGGGGTCGACGGGGAGGCCGTCACTTGCCGCCCTTGCCGCCCTTGTCGCCGCCCTTGTCGCCGCCGCTGCTCATGGACTCGTAGATCTCCTTGCACATGGGGCACACGGGGTACTTCTTCGGGTCGCGGCCCGGCACCCAGACCTTGCCGCACAGCGCCACGACGGGGGTGCCGTCGAGGGCGCTCGCCATGATCTTGTCCTTCTGGACGTAGTGGGCGTAGCGCTCGTGGTCGCCGTCGCCGTGGGACACCTGCGGCGTCGGCTCTACGAGGGTCCCCGTACCAGTCCCGCGCTCGGGCTCAAGAGTGCTCATACCGCCCAGGGTACTGAAGCGCACACGCATCAGTTGAGCGAAGGGTCGTCCGGATACGTGGCCACCATCGCCAGTTCGTTGCGCTGCCGGCGCAGCACCTCGCGCCAGAGCCGCTCCGGGGCCGGCGAGGAGACGTCGCCCGGCTCGGACTCGACCACGTACCAGGCGCCTTCGGTCACCTCGTCCTCCAGCTGGCCGGGCCCCCAGCCGGCGTAGCCGGCGAAGATCCGCAGGCTGCCCAGGGCCGAGGCGAGCAGTTCCGGCGGCGCCTCCAGGTCGACCAGGCCGATCGCGCCGTGCACCCGGCGCCAGCCGAGGGGGACGTGGTCGCCGTCCGCGCCGCCCGGGATGACCGCCACACCGAGCGCCGAGTCCAGCGACACCGGACCGCCCTGGAAGACCACACCCGGCTCGCCGGCGAGCTCGGCCCAGCCCTCCAGGATGTCGCCGACGCCCACCGGCGTGGGGCGGTTGAGGACGACACCGAGGGAGCCCTCCTCGTCGTGGTCGAGCAGGAGCACCACCGCGCGGTCGAAGTTCGGGTCCGCCAGGGCGGGCGTGGCCACGAGCAGTCGCCCTGTGAGCGAGGACACCTCGGTCATGCCAGACATGATCCCGCATCTTCCCCCGGTGTGGGGAGCCAATCGGGCGCACCGGAGTGAACGCAGCTCAGGGCGCGGGCAGGCGCCGCCCGCCCCAGGGGCGCGCCCGGTGACCCCATGTGTCCGAAAGGGAACGTTTCGTGTTGTGACACACCCATGACGCGACGGAGTGGTCCGTGGACTTACGGGCGGGGGGTGATCGGCGATTACCCTGTCTTCCCGGCCCCTGCGCGCAGTGATCGGCCGGCCCCTGCCCAACTCATCGGAACGCGAGATTCATGACCGTCAACGACGATGTCCTGCTTGTCCACGGCGGAACCCCGCTGGAGGGTGAGATCCGTGTCCGCGGTGCGAAGAACCTCGTGCCGAAGGCCATGGTCGCCGCCCTGCTGGGCAGCGCGCCGAGCCGACTGCGCAACGTTCCCGACATCCGTGACGTGCGGGTCGTACGCGGCCTGCTCCAACTGCACGGGGTGACGGTCCGTCCGGGCGAGGAGCCCGGCGAGCTGGTGCTCGACCCGACGCACGTCGAGAGCGCCAACGTGGCCGACATCGATGCCCACGCGGGCTCCAGCCGCATCCCGATCCTGTTCTGCGGTCCGCTGCTGCACCGCCTGGGGCACGCCTTCATCCCGGGCCTGGGCGGCTGCGACATCGGTGGCCGGCCCATCGACTTCCACTTCGACGTGCTGCGGCAGTTCGGCGCGACCATCGAGAAGCGCGCGGACGGGCAGTACCTGGAGGCCCCGCAGCGGCTGCGGGGTACGAAGATCCGGCTGCCGTACCCGTCCGTCGGCGCGACCGAGCAGGTGCTGCTGACGGCCGTACTCGCCGAGGGTGTCACGGAGTTGTCCAACGCGGCCGTCGAGCCGGAGATCGAGGACCTCATCTGCGTGCTGCAGAAGATGGGCGCGATCATCGCGATGGACACCGACCGCACGATCCGCATCACCGGTGTGGACCAGCTCGGCGGCTACACCCACGCGGCCCTGCCGGACCGCCTGGAGGCCGCGTCCTGGGCCTCCGCCGCGCTCGCGACCAGCGGCAACATCTACATCCGCGGCGCCCAGCAGCGCTCGATGATGACGTTCCTGAACACCTACCGCAAGGTCGGCGGCGCCTTCGAGATCGACGACCAGGGCATCCGCTTCTGGCACCCCGGCGGCCAGCTGAAGTCCATCGCGCTGGAGACGGACGTGCACCCCGGCTTCCAGACCGACTGGCAGCAGCCGCTGGTGGTGGCCCTGACCCAGGCCACGGGCCTGTCCATCATCCACGAGACGGTCTACGAGTCCCGGCTGGGCTTCACCTCCGCGCTGAACCAGATGGGCGCGCACATCCAGCTCTACCGCGAGTGCCTGGGCGGCTCCGACTGCCGCTTCGGCCAGCGCAACTTCCTGCACTCCGCGGTCGTCTCCGGGCCGACCAAGCTGCAGGGCGCCGACCTGGTCATCCCCGACCTGCGCGGTGGCTTCTCGTACCTCATCGCGGCCCTCGCGGCCGAGGGCACCTCGCGCGTGCACGGCATCGAACTGATCAACCGCGGCTACGAGAACTTCATGGAGAAGCTGGTGGAACTCGGCGCCAAGGTCGAACTCCCCGGCAAGGCCCTCGGCTGACCGGGATGGACGGCCTCGGCTGACCCGCTGTACGCCGAATGGGCGGCCCCCCTGGTGCAGGGGGGCCGCCCATTCGGCGTCTTCGGCCGAGGCGCGCCCGGAAGGGGCGCGGGGAACTGCGCGGCCGGCCGGGGCCGGCCCGCAGTCACCCGCGGCGCTGCGGGCGTACGGCGCTCTAAGCGGAGCGCTTACTTGCCCTTGGCGGCTTCCTTGAGCTTGCTGCCCGCGGTGACCTTCACGCTGAAGCCGGCGGGGATGTTGATGGGCTCGCCGGTCTGCGGGTTGCGCGCGGTACGAGCGGCACGGTGGGTGCGCTCGAAGGTCAGGAAGCCGGGGATGGTGACCTTCTCGTCGCCCTTGGCGACGATCTCGCCGACGGTCTCGGCGAACGCGGCCAGCACGGCGTCGGCGTCCTTGCGGGTCACCTCGGCGCGGTCGGCCAGCGCGGCCACCAGCTCACTGCGGTTCATGTTGTTACTCCCGTGTTTTTCTTGCCGTTGGGGTGTGCCACGCGGCGGTGCCGCCCGAGGCACTGCGATGCCGATGCGCTCGCGCCCTTTGGGTGCCCCCGGGGACGGAGTCCCTGGGGGAGCATCCTGCCCCTACCTGCGGCGGGAAAGCCAATCCGGCACCCGTAGGAGTCGTGAGAACACCCTGGGGAGTCACACGAAAAGCGCCTGCTCGGCCGTCACCCTAGAGCGCGCTCGGCATCAGGTGGTTCCACGACGCGCCGGTGCGGGGGCCGCCGTGGTGATCCTCACAGCCCCCGCGCCGTACGGCACGGCGTGGTCAGACCGTGGCCCCGGCGGCCTTCGCGGCCTCGCGGACCGCTCCGGCCACCGCGCCCGCGACCTTGTCGTTGAAGACGCTGGGGATGATGTAGTTGGGGTTCAGCTCGTCCTCGGTCACCACATCGGCGAGTGCCTTCGCGGCTGCGAGCATCATCTCCGTGTTGACGGTCCGCGACTGGGCGTCCAGCAGACCGCGGAAGACACCCGGGAAGACCAGCACGTTGTTGATCTGGTTCGGGAAGTCGGAGCGGCCGGTGGCCACGACGGCCGCCGTCTGCCGGGCGATCGCCGGGTCGACCTCGGGGTCGGGGTTCGCGAGCGCGAACACGATGGCACCGTCGGCCATGGCGGCCACGTCGGCGCCGTCGAGGACGTTCGGGGCCGAGACGCCGATGAACACCTCGGCGCCGCGCACGGCCTCCTTCAGGGTGCCCGTCAGGCCCTCGGGGTTGGTGTTGTCGGCGATCCAGCGCAGCGGGGAGTCGGCCGGGGCGTCCACCAGGTCCTCGCGGCCGGAGTGGACGACACCGTGGATGTCGGCGACGACGGCGTTCTTCACCCCGGCGGCGATCAGCAGCTTGAGGATGGCCGTGCCGGCCGCGCCGGCGCCGGACATGACGACCCGGATGTTCTCGATGGCCTTGTCCGTGACCCGCAGGGCGTTGGTCAGGGCGGCGAGGACGACGATCGCGGTGCCGTGCTGGTCGTCGTGGAAGACCGGGATGTCCAGGGCCTCGCGCAGCCGGGCCTCGATCTCGAAGCAGCGCGGCGCGGAGATGTCCTCCAGGTTGATGCCGGCGAAGCCGGGGGCGATGGCCTTGACGATCTCCACGATCGCGTCGGTGTCCTGGGTGTCCAGGCACAGCGGCCAGGCGTCGATGCCGGCGAAGCGCTTGAAGAGGGCGGCCTTGCCCTCCATGACCGGCAGGGCCGCCTTGGGGCCGATGTTGCCGAGGCCGAGCACGGCGGAGCCGTCCGTCACGACCGCGACGGAGTTGCGCTTGATGGTGAGGCGGCGGGCGTCCTCGGGGTTCTGCGCGATGGCCATGCAGACCCGCGCCACGCCCGGCGTGTAGACCATGGAGAGGTCGTCACGGTTGCGGATGGGGTGCTTCGACGCCATCTCGATCTTGCCGCCGAGGTGCATCAGGAAGGTACGGTCCGAGACCTTGCCCAGGGTGACGCCCTCGATGCCGCGCAGCTTCTCGACGATCTCGTCGGCGTGCGCGGTGGAGGAGGCCGCGATGGTGACGTCGATCCGGAGCCTCTCGTGGCCGGACGCGGTGACGTCGAGGCCGGTCACCGAGCCCCCGGAGGACTCCACCGCGGTGGTGAGCTGGGAGACGGAGGTTCCGCTCGCCGGCACCTCCAGCCGGATGGTCATCGAGTAGGAGACGCTGGGCGCCGTTGCCATGGCCGACTTCCTCTGCTTTCACCGTGTCGCGAATTGTGCCGTCCGATCGTCGCACCTACCGATCAGTACGTGGTAGTCGCCCTGGGTTGCGGACGTTTTGTTCACAGGCGCGACCCGGACGGCGTGCACTTTCGGAAAACGACTTCCACCATACGAGAAGTGATCAGCCAAAGAAAGAGGCCCACGTCACTTGATGACGTGGGCCTCTCCTACGTTCACGACACCGACCCGCCATGCTCGCCTCGCGGCAAGTGGTCCCTCTGAGGGACGAAGGTTGGGCCCGGGGGCTTGGATCGGGCCGGTGCCACGTTCAAGGCTAACAAACGGATGCCGTACAGCCATTCCCCCACGGGATGTTCGTGGAAAGTCAGTCCCTGAGCAGGTCCGGAACTCCCGCCGCGTCCGGCTCGTCCCGCTCCCCGGAGACCACCGTGAGCTGCTGGGTGGCCCGGGTCAGCGCCACGTACAGCACGCGCAGGCCCGCCGGGGACTCGTCGGCGATCTCCGCGGGCGAGACGACGACCGTCGCGTCGTACTCCAGGCCCTTGGCCTCGAGGCTGCCCAGCGCGACGACCCGGTCGCCGAGCCCGGCCAGCCAGCGGCGGGCCTCCTCGCGCCGGTGCATCGCGACGACCACGCCGACCGTGCCGTCCACCAGGCCGAGCAGCCGTTCGGCCTCGGCCCGGACGGTGGCCGCCGGGGTGTCCGCCACGACCGTGAAGCGCGGTTCGACCCCCGTGGACCGTACGGCGGACGGCGCCTCGGAGCCGGGCATGGCGAGCGCGAGGACCCGCGCGGCCAGCTCGGCGATCTCGGCCGGGTTGCGGTAGTTCACGGTGAGCTGGAAGCGGCGCCGGGGGCGGGTGCCCAGAGCCTCGTCGCGGGCCTCGGCCGCCTCGTCCGGGTCGGACCACGAGGACTGGGCCGGGTCGCCGACGACCGTCCAGGTGGCGTGCCGGCCACGGCGGCCGACCATGCGCCACTGCATCGGGGTGAGGTCCTGCGCCTCGTCCACGATGACGTGCGCGTACTCGGTGCGTTCCTGCGCCAGCCGCTCGGCCCGTTCCCGCTGGGTCTCCTCGCGCACCGGCATCAGCTCCTCGAGGCCGGTGAGCTGGTCCAGCGGGTCGAGTTCACGTCGCTTGCGCGGGCGGGCCGGCACCCCGAGGATCGCCTGCAACTCGTCGAGCATGGCGATGTCGTGCACCGAGTGGCCGTCCCGCTTCAGGGAGCGGGCGACCTTGCGGACCTCGCCGGGGTTCAGGATCCTCCGGGCCCAGCGGCCCAGCCGTCTCTCGTCGGCCATGGCGGCGAGCACCGATCCGGGCGTCAGCTCGGGCCACCAGGCGTCGAGGAAGGCGACGAAGGCGTCCTCGCCGGTGACGTCCTCGTCGAAGGAGGAGCGCAGCTCGGCGGCCAGCTCGGGGTCGGTGTGCCGGGAGCCCGCGCCGGACCTGGCCCACAGGGCGTCCAGCAGCAGTCTGCGGGCGCGCGGGCGCAGCAGGTTGACCGGCGCGGTGCCGCCGAGGGCGGTGCGGCGGATACGTTCCAGCTCGTCGGCCTCGAGTTCCAGGCGGCGCCCGAAGGCGACCACCCGCAGCCGGGCGTGCGGCCCGGTCACGGTCGGCGGCGCGACACCGCCCCGGCTGCCGCCGGTGTCGCCGTCGTCGGTGTCGGTGTCGCCGTCCAGCGCGGGCCGTCCGGCCGGTGCGCCACCGCCCGGCCCCAGCTCCAGGGCGCCCCGGGCCGCCCTGCGCAACACCTTGAGCATCCGGTACGAGCCCTTGGCACGGGCCACGGACGGGGAGTCGTACAGCGTGGCCTCGACGCCGTCGACGAGGGAGCCGATGGCGCGGATCGCGACCTGGCCCTCCTCGCCCAGCGAGGGCAGCACACCCTCGGTGTAGGCGACCAGCAGCGGGGTCGGGGAGACGATCAGGATGCCGCCCGCGTAGCGTCTGCGGTCCTGGTAGAGGAGATAGGCCGCGCGGTGCAGGGCGACCGCGGTCTTGCCCGTGCCCGGACCGCCCTCCACATAGGTGACGGACGCGGCGGGGGCGCGGATGACCAGGTCCTGCTCGGCCTGGATGGAGGAGACGATGTCCCGCATGGTGTGGCTGCGGGCCTGGCCGAGGGCGGCCATCAGGGCGCCGTCACCGATCACGGCCAGCTCTTGGCCGTCGAGGCGGGCGGTGAGCTCGGGACGCATCAGGTCGTCCTCGACGCCGAGGACCCGGCGGCCCTTGGAGCGGATGACCCGGCGCCGCACGACCCGCCCGGGGTCGACGGGCGTGGCCCGGTAGAAGGGCGCGGCGGCGGGTGCGCGCCAGTCGATGACCAGCGGGGAGTAGTCCGCGTCGAGGACACCGATGCGGCCGATGTGCAGGGTCTCGGCGATGTCGGCGGTGTTGTCCGCCCGCAGCGCGCCCTCGGCCGGCTCCACCGCGGTGTACGCGCCGTCGGGCCCCTTCTTGCCGTCCTTGCCGCGCAGCAGGTCGATGCGGCCGAAGAGGAAGTCCTCGAACTCGTTGTTGAGCCGGTTGAGGTGGACACCCGCCCGGAAGACCTGCGCGTCGCGCTCGGCGAGCGCGCCCGGGGTGCCGACCTGGCCGCGCTTGGCCGCGTCGTTCATCAGGAACTCGGCCTCGTGGATCTTCTCCTCGAGCCGCTGGTACACCCGGTCCAGGTGTTCCTGTTCGACGCTGATCTCCCGGTCACGTACGGAATCCTGTACGTGAACCGAGCCGACCGCGGACTGCTGAACCTGAGCGGCCACCGGGCCCCCTTCTGACGTGCTGGGCAGCCGTCAACCGTACGCGAAGGGGACCCGGCAAAGCTACGTCGACTACGCGTTCACCTGGACCAGCTTCTTCCCTTCGAACGTCACGACCTCGAAATGGTCGATCTCGTTCGGCTGGAAGGCCGCCGCGCCGCCGATGTACAGCGGCTTCCTGGACTCGGGTGTCTTGCCGTCCTGGATGCCGTAACCCGAGTTCGGGACGGACCAGGAGGACATGGTCACCCGCTGGCCGTTCTTGGCGACCAGGACCAGGGAGCACTTCAGGGGGCCCTTGGCGTTCTTCAGCTCGAGGACCGCCTGGGTGCCCCATTCCTTGCCGGCCATGCCGACGGTGGCGCTGACGTGGGTGGCGGGGTCCGTGGCCGAGGTCTTGTCGGACATGGTCTGGAACGTGGCCTGGGCCGGGGACGCGGTGACCTGCTTGCCGCCGTCCGAGCCGCCGCTCACCGCCACCGCCGCGAGCGGTCCCGCGATGATCAGCGCGGCCGCCGCCGCGACCAGGTAGAAGCCGCGTCGGCGCTTCCTGGCGCGGTGCTCGCCGACCTCGTCGACCAGCCTCTCCACCAGCCGCGGGCTGGGCCTGGCCGACAGCGACTCGCCGATCGCGGGATTGCTGCCGGAGCCCGGCAGGTCCGCGAGCGCGGCCAGCATCGGCTCCATCCCGGCCAGTTCGTCCAGTTGCTGGGCGCACCACTCGCAGCCGGCGAGATGGGCCTCGAAAGCGGTTGCCTCGGCGTCGTCGAGAATCCCGAGGGCGTAGGCGCCGACGGTCTCGTGCTCGCTGGGCACCGAAGATCCCTGACCTGGGCTCATGGGTCCAGACATACCCGGACCACCCGTGCCGAACCCTTGCATTCCCCCGTACCCGCTCATCACGCCGTCACCCCCCGCTCCTCCAGTGCCAGCTTCATCGAACGCAGGGCGTAGAACACCCGGGAACGGACCGTGCCGCTCGGTATGCCCAGCGTCTCGGCCGCCTCGTTGACCGTACGCCCCTTGAAGTACGTCTCGACGAGGACTTCCCGGTGGGCCGGGGTCAGGTCGTCGAGCGCGTCGGACAGCGTCATCAGCCACAGCGCCTTGTCGATCTCGTCCTCCGCGGGGATGACCTCCAGCGGCGACGGATCGACCTCTTGCGGCCGGGCCTGCCGGCTGCGGTGGCCGTCGATGACGATGCGGCGCGCGACCGTCACCAGCCAGGGGCGTACCGATCCGGTCGCCCGATTGAGCTGACCGGCGTTCTTCCAGGCACGGATGAGCGTTTCCTGTACGACGTCCTCGGCGCGCTGCCGGTCACCCGCGACCAGGCGCAGGACATACGCGAGCAAGGGTCCGGCGTGCTCCCGGTACAGCGCACGCATCAGCTCCTCATCAGGTTCCGAGGGCTGTGAGGACATGCGATGTCGGGCCCTCGATCCACGTTCATTGGCCACGGCCGCATCCTTGCGCACGCCCACCTCCGGTGTCCGGGGGTTCCCCCAGTCGGTCGCTCGCCCACCGGTACGGAAGGCGGCGGCGCGGTGTTCAAACCGAAGTGACAGTTTTCTCGGGGCCGATGTGACGAGCGGGACATGCGCGCACATTCCCCCCGCATGTTCTTTGCAAATCCGGCACATCGCCGCGGAGCGTCCGGACTGCCCGTGCAGCCTCGCCGACAAACCGACTGTTGTGCAAATCACTCGACTCGACGAACGGGCGCAAAGGGGCGACGCACGCGTACGAGGCATTCCGGACGGCGGGTCCAGGCGATCACGCCCGCGCGAGTGCCGCCCGTCGCCGGTGCCGGGCGACGCGTTCCCGGTTGCCGCAGACCTCGCTGGAGCACCAGCGCCGGCGCCGGCCCCGGGAGGTGTCCAGGTACACGAGCGGGCAGTTGTCCCCCTCGCACTCCCGCACGGCCGCGCGCGCCGCGGGATCGGTGAGCAACTCCAGCGCGTCCCGGGCGAGGACGGCGAGCAGCGCCGCGCACTGCGGTGGCGCGGTCAGCTCCCGGATCAGCGTGCCGTCCTCGCCGCGGACGGCGCGCGGGGCCGGCGGTGCGGCGCGGGCGGTCTCGTTGAGCCGGGCGAGCGCGTGCTCGTACGGCCCCGCGTCGGCCTCCCGCGGAACGCGCAGCAACCACCCGACGTGGGTGCGCAGTTCCCGGAACGGCACGAGCCAGGAGGCGTCGGCGTGCGCCAGCGGGGTACCGGGCGGCACCACGGCGGCGCCGGTCAGCCAGGCGCGCAACGGCTCGACGGCGGCCAGCCGTTCGACCGGGTGCGCGGTGGCGAGGAGGTCCAGACAGATCCGTCCGGCATCGAACCGGGGCTCGTACCGGGGCGTGGCCGTACCCAGTGCCATGTGCCTGTCACCGCCTAGGCAGGAACCGTGCGGGGAACGTACGGCGGACCGTGGAGGGAACCGCTCCGTCGCTCCCCCTCACAGTGCCCGCCCGGGCCTACGGCCGGAACCCCCCCGTACGCCGCCGCGTGCCCGTCTCGGCGCGACCGGCTCGTCCCGGTGCCGGTGTGACGTCCCGCGCGCGCCGCGTCGGCGGGAGGTCAGCGTCCGGCTCTCATCGTCCGTTCGTCGGCGGCCGGGATCCACGCGTCGGCCGGGAGGCGCAGCCAGCCCTCCGCCCGGGAGATCAGGGCCGCCGCCCGCCGCAGCGCGTCCAGTCCCGGGTGGGCCGTCCCCTTGCGCCAGACCAGGGAGACGGGCGAGAGCGGGACAGGGTCGACGAGGGGTCGCCGTACCGTCCGGGGCATCGGCGGAAAGTCCACCACGGCCAGCACCGGATGCCCGGTCTTGGCCATGATCCGCTCGAACTCCTCCTCCCCGACGGCCAGGGGACCGGGCGCCGCGAGCCGGACGCCGTGGGCCGCGAAGAGCCGGCCAGCCAGATCGGTCCACTCCGGGGTGCGCGGGTTGCCGGCACTGGCGTACACCTCCTGTCCGGCCAGCGCGGCCAGCGGGACGCGGGGAAGGGCGGCCAGGGGGTGGTCCTCCGGGAGGACGACGGCCATCGGCTCGTAGCGCACCGGCTGCTGTTCCAGGCCGGACCGCAGCGCCGCGTCCAGACCGGCGAAGCGGCCGAAGGAGGCGTCCAGCCGGCCCGCCAGCAGTTCGGCGGCGGCTCCGGTGAGGCCGCTCTCGTAGCGGGCCATGAGCTCGCAGTCGGGGGCCAGTTCGCGGGCCCGGTGCAGTACCCGGCGGCCCGTGGCCAGGCCCGGCGAGTTGAGGTCCACGAACAGCGGGCGGGGCTGTCCGAACGCGGCGAGCAGCTCGTCCTGGGCGGCCAGCACCCGACGGGCGTGCGGCAGCAGGCGTTCGCCGTCGGCGGTCGGCGTCACCTGCCGGGTGGTCCGCAGGAACAGCTCCGCGCCCAGCTCCCGTTCGAGCCTGCGGATGTCCCGGCTGAGCGCCTGCTGAGCGAGGTGGAGTCGGGCGGCGGCCCGGGTGAAGTGCAGCTCCTCGGCGACGGCCACGAAGGCGCGCAGCAGACGGGGGTCGAGGTCGGCGGGGGCGGGCATGGCGGCGAACCTACAACACGGGTGCGTCAATCGGCGCCGAACAGGTGTTGGACCCCGCGGTCCGCTCCGGGCGACGGTGGAGCCATGCCGCATCAGATCACCGACGACCGTCCCGCAGCGGACCCACCCGCGCGCGGGAGGCGGACGACCGGATACCGCCGTCTGTTCGCCCTCCCCGGCACCCGCGCCTTCACCGCCGGAAATCTCCTCGCCCGCCTGCCGATGGGCATGTTCAGCGTGAGCGCGGTCGTGATGATCGCCGGTGCCCGCGGCTCGTACGCCCTGGCCGGTGCCGTCACCGCGACCGGACTCGCCGCGACCGCGCTGGCCGGGCCGTGGATCGCGCGGCTCGTCGACCGGCACGGGCAGGCCCGGATCGCCGTGCCGGCGACGCTCGTCTCCGTGCTCGGCAGCCTCGCGCTGCTGCTCTGCGTGCGCTACGCCGCCCCCGACTGGACCCTGTTCGCGGCCTACGCGGCGACCGCAGCGACGCCCAACGTCGGCGGTCTGTCCCGCGCCCGCTGGGCCCATGTGCTGCGCGACGACCCGGGTGCGCTGCACACCGCGAACGCTTTCGAACAGGCCGCCGACGAGCTGTGCTTCATGCTCGGGCCGGTCCTCGCGTCCTTCCTGACCGGCGCGCTCTTCCCGGAGGCGGGCACGCTCGCCGGGGCGGTGCTGCTGCTGTCGGGCATGCTGCTGTTCACCGCGCGGCGGGCCACCGAGCCGCCGCCCCGGGCCCGCTCGAAGGCGCCGTCGCCGCTGCGCGCCCCCGGCATCCTGCCGCTGCTGGCCTGCTGCACGGCCACCGGCGCGGTGTTCGGCTCGATGGAGGTCGTCACCATCGCCTACGCCGACGCGCAGGGCCACCGGGCGGCGGCCGGTGCGGTGCTCGCGCTGCAGGCGGCGGGCTCGTGCGCGGCGGGGCTGGGGTACGGGGCGCTGAAGCCGGCCGGCCTCGGACTGACCCGGTGCCTGGCGGTGATGGCCGCGCTGATGACGCTGCCCTGGCTGTCGGCCGTGCTCACCGGTTCCCTGCCGGTGCTGGCGGGGGCGCTGCTGGTGGCGGGCATGGCGACCGCGCCGACCATGGTGACGGCGATGACCCTGGTCCAGCGGCGCACCCCGGCCGACCGGCTCAACGAGGGCATGAGCCTGATGGTGACCGGCCTGCTGACCGGTATCGCCTGCGGCACGGCGACGGGCGGCTGGGCGGCCGAGCACCTCTCCCCCACCGCCGCCTTCACCACCCCGGCGGCCGCCGCCTGCCTGGCCCTGCTCATCCGGACGACGGCGGGCGACGGCAGGCACGGTTCCTAGGGCCGTCCTCTCGGATCAGGCCGGCCGGGATCATTACGACGCAAGGCCCCGCCACTGGTGTGGCGGGGCCTTGCGGTCACATGGGATGAGTGGAGATGGCGGGAATCGAACCCGCGTCCACCGGTGCGGAAACAGGGCTTCTCCGTGCGCAGTCCGCTTCGATTTTCTCGGCCCCGGAGATCACGCGGACAAGTCTCCGACGGGCTCAGTCACTGTTAGATTTCCCTCTTCACCCCGTGACCGGGATCAAGGTTTAGTTCCCTAGCTGATGCCAGGATCCGGGTCGGGAACAGCCCCGGGCTGACACTTCGCAAGTCGCTACTTAGGCAGCGAGGGCGAAGGAATCGCGCTTGGTGTTGGCGATTATTTTTTTCGGCCTGTGGTTTACGAGATCATGGCCGCTTCCTCGACACGCTTCCCCTGCTTCGACAGCCGCTGTCGAAACCGATCATCCCCATGTTGTTTTTTCAATCCCCTCCGGAGAGGGGGCGCGCACCCGCTGTGGGGTGCAGTGCCATCGTACGTGACCAACGCACGCGAGTGCCAGCCTATTCCCGGCGGCCCGGTCAGGCGTCCCGCTGCTTGCGCTTCGCCGCCGCGATGGCGCGGTCCGACTCGCGCCGGTCCTGCTTCTCCCGCAGGGTCTGCCGCTTGTCGTACTCCTTCTTGCCGCGCGCGAGGGCGATCTCGGCCTTGGCCCGGCCGTCCTTGAAGTACAGGGCGAGCGGCACGATCGTATGACCGGTCTCCTGCGCCTTGGACTCCAGCTTGTCGATCTCCTCGCGGTGCAGGAGCAGCTTGCGCTTGCGGCGCACGGAGTGGTTGGTCCAGGTGCCCTGGCTGTACTCGGGGATGTGGGCGTTGTGCAGCCACGCCTCGTTCCCGTCGATCTGGACGAAGCCGTCGGTCAGCGAGGCGCGCCCCTGCCGCAGCGACTTCACCTCGGTGCCGGTGAGCACAAGACCGGCCTCGTAGGTGTCGATGATCGCGTAGTCGTGCCGTGCCTTCTTGTTCTGCGCGACGATCTTGCGCTTGCCGTCCTTGGCCTTCGCGGCCCCTCCGCCCTGCTTGGGCTGGGACTCCTTCGGTACGTACATTCCCTTGCTCATAGTGCCGCCCATTTTCGCACCACGGAGGGGGTGCGGGGGAAGCGCATTAACGGGGGCCTGCGAAGTCCTACGAGGCGTCGCCCAGTCCCGTGAGGACCGTCTCGGCCCGCCGCAGGGCCCCGGAGGCCGCCTCCAGGTCCGGGGTGATGCCGCGGCCGTCGACGGCGTGACCGGAGGGGGTGCGGTAGTGGCCGACGGTCAGCTCGGCCACCGAGCCGTCGGGGAGTCTCGTCGGCATCTGGATGGAGCCCTTGCCGAAGGTGCGGGAGCCGACCACCACCGCGCGGCCCCGGTCCTGAAGGGCGCCGGTGAGCAGCTCGGCCGCGCTCATCGTGCCTCCGTCGACGAGGGCGACCAGGGGCCGGGCGGTGTCCCCGCCGGGGGCGGCGTGCAGGGAGCGCTGGGCGCCGTCGACGTCGTAGGTGGCGACCAGGCCGCCGTCGAGGAAGGACGACGCGGTGTCCACGGCCTCGGTGACCAGGCCACCGGAGTTGCCCCGCAGGTCGAGGACGATCCCGTCGCCGGGCGGGGCCGCGCGCAGGGCGGCACGGACGGCGCCGGCGGAGCCCTTGGTGAACGCGGCGATCTTGATGACGGTGACGTCGGCGGTCACCTTGCGGTCGGTCACGGGGTCGGTGGACAGCCGGGCCCGGCGCAGTTTCTCGGTCCACACGCGCGTGCCGCGCTGCAGACCGAGGGTGACCGTCGTACCGGCCGGTGCGTCCTCGGGGTCGCCGCGCAGTAAGGAGAGCACCTCGGTGACCGGCCGGCCGTCGACCCGGTCGCCGTCGACGCTGCGCAACCTGTCGCCCCGGCGGACACCGGCGTCGGCCGCCGGCGACCCGGGCAGCACCCGGGTCACCCCGATCCGGCCGTCCGGCTCCAGCCGGGCCCACAGGCCGACGCCGGTGTAGCGGCCGTCGAGGGCCTGCTGGAACTCCGCGTACTCGTCCTCGGAGTAGACGGCGCCCCACCGGTCCCCGCTGCGGCTGACGGCGCGCTCGGCGGCCTCCGTCGCGGACTTGCCGTCGGCCATCGCCTCGGCGGCGGCCCGCCGCACGGCCTCGTGCCGGGTCGCGGTGTCCGAGGGGCGGACGACGCTCGCGCGCGCGGGGGGTTCGGGCTCCGGGAGGGAGCCGGTGGCCGCGCCGGTGACCAGCGCCCCGGCGAAGACCAATGTCAGGGCGGCCCCGCGGCGGATGCGACGGGGCTGACAGAACAGGTCTCGGCCTGACATGGCGGTGAGTCTAGGACAACGCGAAGGGCCGTACGGTCGGATGCCCGTACGGCCCCTCTTGGTATGCGTCACACCTTCAGGTACTTGCGCAACGCGAAGAACGCGGCCAGCGCGGGCATCAGCACGCTCGTGGCGAGGATCAGCGGGAGCTTGGTCAACACCGCGTCCCAGCCCACGAAGTTGATGAGCGTGAGCTTGGTGGACAGGGCCATCCCGTGGTCGATGGTGAAGTACCGGCCGGCCACGAGGAAGACACAGGCGAGGCTGCCGCCGATAAGACCGGCGACGGCCGCCTCGGCGATGAACGGCGCCTGGATGTAGAAGCCCGAGGCACCGACCAGGCGCATGATCCCGGTCTCACGCCGCCGGCTGAACGCGGACACGCGCACGGTGTTGACGATCAGCAGCAGCGCCACGAGAAGCATCAGCGCCATCACGCCGAGCGCCGCCCGGTTCATCAGGTTCAGCAGCTGGAAGAGGTTGTCCAGGATGCCCTTCTGGTCCTGCACGGACTGCACACCGCCCCGCCCGTTGAACGCGGAAGCGATCACCTGGTACTTCTGCGGGTCCTTGAGCTTGATCCGGTACGACTCCTGCATCTGGTCCGGCGTCAGCGAGCCGGCCAGGGGGGAGTTGCCGAACTGCTGCTTGTAGTGCTTGTACGCCTCATCCTGGGACTCGTAGTTGACCTTCTCGACGATGGAGGTCATCTTGTGCAGATCGGTGAGGATCTGCTTCTTCTGGTCCTCGGTGACCGCTCCCTTGGCGCAGTTGACGTCCGAATCGGCGTCGTGCTTGTTGCACAGGAAGATCGAGACGTTGACCTTGTCGTACCAGTAGCCCTTCATGGTGCTGACCTGGTCGCTCATCAGCAGGGAGCCGCCGAACAGCGCCAGGGAGAGGGCTACGGAGACGATGACGGCGAAGGTCATCGTCAGATTGCGGCGGAGACCGACACCGATCTCCGACAGGACGAACTGGGCGCGCATGGCGTCTGGTCAAGCCTTTCCGTCGTGAACTTGCTTCAGTGCTGGTAGCCGTAGACGCCGCGGGCCTGGTCGCGGACGAGGCGGCCCTTCTCCAGCTCGATGACGCGCTTGCGCATCTGGTCCACGATGTTCTGGTCGTGCGTCGCCATGATGACCGTGGTGCCCGTCCGGTTGATGCGGTCGAGCAGCTTCATGATGCCGACGGAGGTCTGCGGGTCGAGGTTGCCGGTGGGCTCGTCGGCGATGAGCAGCTTGGGCCGGTTGACGAAGGCCCGCGCGATGGCGACGCGCTGCTGTTCACCACCGGACAGCTCGCCGGGCCTGCGGTCCTCCTTGCCGCCGAGGCCGACGAGGTCGAGCACCTGCGGCACGGACTTGCGGATCTCGCCGCGGGACTTGCCGATGACCTCCTGGGCGAAGGCCACGTTCTCCGCGACCGTCTTGTTCGGCAGCAGCCGGAAGTCCTGGAAGACGGTCCCCAGCTGGCGGCGCATCTGCGGCACCTTCCAGTTGGACAGACGCGCGAGATCCTTGCCCAGCACGTGCACCTGACCGTGGCTGCACCGCTCCTCGCGGAGGACGAGCCGCAGGAAGGTGGACTTTCCGGAGCCGGAGGATCCCACGAGGAAGACGAACTCGCCCTTCTCCACCTCAAGGGAGACATCCCTCAGGGCGGGGCGGGTCTGCTTGGGGTAGACCTTGGAGACGTTGTCGAATCGGATCACGGATGCACCACGGGTCGCCGGGGGTAGTTGAGCGTGACCATACGCGAACCGGGTGCGCAAGTGCAGTCGCGGGTTGAGGTTGGGCAAGACTTGTACGTTTTTGTACCGCGCCGCCTTCGCCGCCGGCTTCTCGCCCCGTCCTTCCAGGGCCCCGCGCACGCTCCACCCGAACCTGGCACAGTGGAGGGGGAACGTTCTCGTTTCCGTGAACGTTGTAGTGGGTGATGGCCGGTGCAAGGAGGGCGAGCGCATGACGTACGACCGTTTGGTGTGCGCGAACTGCGCGGCGCCCGTGAGCGAGGGCCGGTGCCCGGTGTGCCGTGCCAACCGCGAGCGGATGCAGCAGGAGGGCTTCCTCGCGGGTCTGAACCCGATGGCGCTGATCGCGCTGGTGGCGATGCTGATCGCCGCGGTGGCGCTGCTGGCGCACCAGACCGCCTAGCGCGTCGCCGCCGGGCTTGAAGACGACGAGAGGGCCCGGAGCACTGAGCTCCGGGCCCTTCGCGGTCGTCGCGCGCGGCGCGTGACCGTAACGCTACGCGGCGGCGCCGCCCCGTCCGCCGGCCAGTCGCGGCAGGACGCGGAAGCCGATGCCACCCGCGATCATCGTCGCGGCACCGATGAGCAGGAAGGCGGTCTGACCGGCACCGGTCTCGGCCAGCTGCTTGCCGCCGCCCTGGGCGGTGGTGTCGGAACCGGTGTCGGTGAGGGCCGAGGAGCCCTCCTCCTGAGCGGTCTTGCCGTTGCCGCCGTCGGGGGTGGTGTGGTTGCCACCGGTACCGCCGCCGCTGCTGCCGGAACCACCCGTGTTGCCGGAACCGCCGGTGCTGCCGGAACCACCGGTGCTGCCGGTGTCGCCGCCGCCGGAGTTGCCGCCGTTGCCGGAGCCGCCGCCCGTGGTGGTCCCGCCGTCGGTCGTGGTGCCACCGTCGGTCGTGGTCCCGCCGTCGGTGGTGGTGCCACCGTCCGTGGTGGTCCCGCCGTCGGTGGTCGTGCCACCGTCGGTCGTGGTCCCGCCATCGGTCGTGGTGCCACCGTCCGTGGTGGTCCCGCCGTCGGTGGTGGTGCCACCGTCCGTGGTGGTCGTGCCACCGTCGGTCGTGGTCCCGCCATCGGTCGTGGTGCCACCGTCGGTGGTGGTGCCACCGTCGGTGGTGGTGCCGCCGTCGGTGGTCGTGCCACCGTCGGTGCCGCCCTCGGTCACACCGACGATCGAGCCCTCGGTGGAGCCCTCCGTGCCGCCGTCGGTCGTGCCGTCGGTGTCGGCGCCGTCCGTGGTCACTCCGATGCTGACCGGGCCCGCCTGGACGCCGAGGTCCAGGGCGGAAGCCGCGCCGGCCGCGGTGAGTGACGCACCGGCCGCGATCACGGCGCCGGCGGCTATCCGCGCGACCCGGATCCGCGTCTTCTTCGTCATGTGTTTGCTACCCCCAGTAGCTGTTCGTCAAAGAGGCGTCGCGTGGGGCTTGCCGTGATCGACGGGGGGCGGCTGATGACGACGTACACGTCGGCTCGATCCCCCGGTTCACATGCGCCCCGCAAGTACGCATGCCGAACCTCACCCTTGCGATTTTTCAGAGCAACGTCAAGGTCGTTGCGGGCGCAATGTCCGCCGGGAGGGCGTTTGGGGGGAGTTGGAGCGTGTGAGTGTGATGTAGAACCCAGACATACGACAACTGCCGCCCCATGGACGGCAGTTGTCATATCGACAAAATTACTTCTCCTGCTGCTTGCGCCAGCGAATGCCGGCCTCCAGGAATCCGTCGATCTCGCCGTTGAACACGGCCTCCGGGTTGCCCACCTCGTGCTCGGTGCGCAGGTCCTTGACCATCTGGTAGGGGTGCAGCACGTACGAACGCATCTGGTTGCCCCAGGAGTTGCCGCCGTCGCCCTTGAGGGCGTCCATCCTGGCCTGCTCCTCCTGGCGGCGCCGCTCCAGCAGCTTGGCCTGCAGGACGTTCATCGCGGTGGCCTTGTTCTGGATCTGCGACCGCTCGTTCTGGCAGGAGACCACGATGCCGGTGGGCAGGTGGGTGATGCGGACCGCGGAGTCGGTCGTGTTCACGCCCTGGCCGCCCGGACCGGAGGACCGGTAGACGTCGATGCGCAGCTCGGACTCGTCGATCTCCACGTGGTCGGACTGTTCGACCACGGGGAGCACCTCGACACCGGCGAAGGACGTCTGGCGCCGGCCCTGGTTGTCGTAGGGCGAGATGCGCACGAGACGGTGCGTGCCCTGCTCGACGGAGAGGGTGCCGTAGGCGTACGGCACCTGCACCGCGAAGGTGGTCGACTTGATGCCGGCCTCTTCCGCGTACGACGTCTCGTAGACCTCGGTCTTGTAGCCGCGCTGCTCGGCCCAGCGCAGATACATGCGCTGGAGCTTCTCGGCGAAGTCCGCGGCGTCGACGCCACCGGCCTCGGCGCGGATGTTCACGAGGGCCTCGCGGGAGTCGTACTCACCGCTGAGCAGCGTCCGGACCTCCATCTCGTCCAGCGCCTTGCGCACGGAGACCAGCTCGGTCTCGGCCTCGGCGCGGGTGTCCGGGTCGTCCTCCTCCTCGGCCATCTCGAAGAGGACCGCGAGATCATCGATCCGACCGCGCAGCGTCTCCGCCTTCCTGACCTCGGCCTGGAGGTGGGAGAGCTTGCTGGTGATCTTCTGCGCCTCGTCCGGGTTGTCCCACAGGGACGGCGCGGCCGCCTGCTCCTCGAGCACGGCGATGTCTGCCCTCAGCCTGTCGAGGTCCAGGACGGCCTCGATCGACTCCATGGTCGAGGAGAGGGACTTCAGCTCTTCGGATACATCGACGACTGCCACGCGTCCAGCGTAACGGCTCCGCCGGGCGGCGAGAGCAGGGTGCGCCGAGCCCGCGGCGGGCGGGCCGCCCGGGCGGTCAGGGCGCGGACGTGCTGTGGGTGTCCTGGGCCGGCTGGTCGCCGCCGTCGGAGGAGGCCAGCCAGGCGCCTACGCCCACGGCCGCCGCCAGGGCCACCCCGGCCACGCCCAGCGTGATCCGGCGGCGCCGCACGACCGCCCGGTGCCGTGCCGAGCCCGGCCGGGGCTCACCGGCGGCCCGGGGGACGCGAGCGGTCCCGTGGGCGCCGCCCGCCAGCTCGTCGGGCCCCGGAACCCGCATCGAGGTGTGCGTGTCCCGGTTGGAGTCCGGCTTGGCGCCCGGGACCAGGGAGACGGCCCCGCGCCGGCGTACCGGCTCGGCGCCGGCCGGGGCGGACGGCGCAGGCTGGTCCGCCGCCTCCTCGGAGACGTCCGGCTCGTCCACGTCCAGCGGCGGTATGCCGGTCAGCGTCGGCAGCTGCTCCCGCAGCCGCGCCGCCAGCTCCGAGGCCCGCAGCCGGGAGGCGGGCGCCTTGGCGAGGCACTGCACGAGCAGCTGCCACAGCTCCTCGGGGATGCCGGGGAGCGGGACGACGGTCTCCGTGACGTGCCGGCGCAGCACCGCGCCCGGGTGTCCGCCGCCGAACGGCGTGAAGCCGGCCAGCAGCTCGTACAGGACCGTCGCCAGGGCGTAGATGTCCACGGCGGCGCGCGGCGGCAGCCCCTCGACGATCTCCGGGGCGAGGTAGTCCGGCGTTCCGATGATCTTCGTGGCGCGCGTCCGCTTCGGCGAGTCGATCAGCTTGGCGACCCCGAAGTCGGTCAGCAGCGCCGGGTGCGCGCCACCGGGTCCGAGCGGGCCCTGCATGTCCAGCAGCACGTTCTCCGGCTTGACGTCCCGGTGGACGACCCCGGCCGCGTGGGCCGCGGCGAGCGCGTCGGCGACGTCGGCGACGATCGCCACGGCCGCCTCGGGGGCGAGGCGCCGCTCCCGCTCCAGCCGAGTGCGCAGGTCGGTGCCCCGGACCAGGTCCATGACCAGGGCGAGGTCGTTGCCGTCGACGACCAGGTCGCGCACGGAGACGATGTGCGGGTGCTCCAGGCCGAGCAGGGCGGTGCGCTCCTGGACGAAGCGTCCGACGAGTTCCTGGTCGGAGGCGAGGTCCTCGCGCAGCAGCTTGACGGCGACGGGGCCCTCCGGCCCCTCGCCCAGCCACACCGTGCCGGCACTGCCCCGCCCCAGGATCTGGTTCGCGGTGTACCGGCTGCCGATCTTCCGTGCCAAGGCTGCTCCTACAGACGCGTGTTGTCGTTAAAACTACGCGTCCGACGAGCCAACCTTCACCGCGGAGACGGAAATCACCCGCCAGATGTCGACAAATCCCCAAACCGGCGAGCGGTTTCCGGTACTTCGCCCGATCGGTTTCAGTTGCCGGAAGAGCCGGCCAGGTTCTTGATCCAGTGGGCCGCCTTGCCGCCCCACTCGCTCAGCTGGTCCCAGTAGCCCTTGCCCGTGCCGATCCAGTGCTGCAACGGGGTCAGCTCCCAGACCAGCCAGCCGGCCACGATCAGGATGACGATCGTGAACAGGCAGCCCTTGAGACAGCCGAGGCCGGGGATCTTCATCGGGCTGGCGCTGCGCCGCCGGGGCTCCCGGGGCTCCCGCGCGGGCCGCTGCGGCTCCGGGGCGGGCGGCGCGTACCGCTGGGGCTGCTGCCGCGGGGCGTACTGCTGGGGCTGCTGCTGCTGTGGATAGCCGTACCCGGCCGGGGCCTGCTGCTGCCGGCCACGCGGCTGCGCCTGCCGGGGGTGGCCCTGCGGGGTCTGGCGCGGTTGCTGCTGGGGCCGGGCCACCTGCCGCTGGGGGCGGCGGCGCAGCGGGTCCTCGTTCGGGTCGAGGTACTGGATCTGCGTCTGCTCGTTGCGGTCGCGGGCGGCGCGCAGCTGGGACTGCCAGGGGTGCGGCTGGTCGGGCTGCCCCTGAGCGCCGGGCTGTCCCTGCGGCATCGGCGGCAGGACCGCGGTGGGGTCCGCGGCGCCGGTGTTCGGCAGGACGGCGGTGGGGTCGGCGGCGCCGGCCGGGCCGCCGGTGTGCGGCAGGAAGCTGGTGGCGGCGTTCGGGTCGTATCCCCCGGGCGGCGCGTTCGTCGGCAGCACCTGGGTGGGGTCGGCGGCGCCGGGCACGCCCGGTACGGCAGCCGGGTCGGGGTCCGGGGCGAGCAGGGCGCCAACCCCCTCGGCGGCGGCGATCTGGGCGGCGTTGGCGTGCACCCCGACGCCCTCGGCGACGACCCGCAGGCCGCGCGCCAGGTTCTCGGCGCTGGGCCGCTGCTCCGGCGACTTGCGCAGACAGCGCTCTATGACCGTCCACAGCGGGTCCGGCACGGTGGAGGGCCGGCGCGGCTCGGCGCTCAGGTGCTGGTGCAGGACCTCGAGCGCGGTGCCGCCGGAGAACGGCGGGCGGCCGGTGACCAGCTCGTAGAGCAGGATGCCGGCGCCGTAGATGTCGACGGCGGAGGTCTGCGGGCGGCCCTCCGCGGATTCGGGCGCGATGTACGCGGGCGTGCCGACGAACTCGTGGGTGCGGGTCAGGCCCGGGGAGTCGGCGAGGCGGGCGATGCCGAAGTCGGTCAGCATCGGGTGCATCCGGCCGTCGTACTGCCGCAGCAGCACGTTGGCGGGCTTCAGATCGCGGTGGACCACGCCGTCGGCGTGGCTCGCGGCGAGCGCGTCGGCGATCTGCGCGGTCAGCAGCGCGGCCGCGACGGGGCTGAAGGGGCCGTTCTCGCGCAGGTAGCGGTGCAGGTCGGGGCCGTCGACGAGGTCCATGACCAGGGCCAGCAGATCACCCTCGACGACCAGGTCGCGGACCCGGACGATGTTCGGGTGGGTGAGGCGCAGCAGGACGGAGCGCTCGCGCAGGAAGCGCATCACGATGTCCGGGTCGCTCGCCAGCTCCTCCTTGAGGACCTTGATCGCGACCGTCTCCCCGGGCTGGCCCGCCACGGCCGCCTCCGCGCCCGCGGCCTCGCGCTGGCGGGCACGCCAGACGGTGCCTGTGGCGCCGCGTCCGAGCGGCTCCTCAAGCAGGTACTTGCTGCCGACTGGCCGCACGTCACGCGCTCCCTGCTGCTTGCTGATGCTTGCTTTTCCGCATTCCGGTGTTCCGACCCACTGTAGTGCCGTGCCTCAGAGCACTACGTATGCGTTCCCGAGCATGTTCGAAGGAAAGACGCTGGGTCCGGTCCCGTGGTTGCCGGGGGCGGACGTGACCGATCTCAACTGATCGCGCGGGCCGCACCTGTCAGGCACTTTTGGGGGCAGAGCCGACCAATCAAGATCACTTGTCACCGGGTGCCGGGCGCGTTGTCGGTGGCAGGTGCAAGGATGCCTCCCAGTACTGGCCGACGTGCTCGTGTGGGGTGGGGGGAAGTCCGCGCCCGCGCAGACCCGCGCAGAAGGGACCGCTGACGCCGATGCAGATCCGGCTGACCGTCGTAGACCCGCTCGGCCAGCCCCCGCAGCGGGGCCGCGCCGCGAGCCGCGACGTGCTGGTCACGGCGCCCACGGGCACGGACCTGGCCGCGGTCGCCTCGGCACTGGCCGGGGCGGTCACCGGCGCCGGCGAGGGCGGCACCGGCCGTGACGCGGGCGGCGCCCCCGTGGTGCTGTACGCCGGCGCGGACCGGCTGGATCCGCGCCGCAGCACCCTCGGCGAGCCCCCGCTGGTCGACGGCGCCGTCCTGTCCCTCGGCGCCCCCGCCGCCCCCGAGCCGCACCCCGAGCTTGACGACGCGCCGACCCAGCTGCACGTGGTCGCCGGTCCGGACGCGGGCGGGGTCCATCTGCTGCACGGCGGCCGCATCACCGTGGGCCGCTCCGCCGAGGCCGACGTCCCGCTGGACGATCCCGACGTGTCCCGGCTGCACTGCGCGGTCACCGTCGCCGCCGACGGGCGCGTCTCGGTGGCCGACCTGGGCTCGACCAACGGGACGGTCCTCGACGGCACGCGCGTGGGCGAGCGGGCGGTGTGGTTCCCCGCGGGGGCGCTGTTGCGGATCGGCGAGTCCGCGTTGCGCGTTACTCCGTCCGGGGGGCCCGGGGCGCGGGTGCGGACGGTGGCGGACGGGGAGGGGAGCGTGCGGGTCGCCCTTGCGGGCGGCGGGGGGACCCGGGGCGGCGAGGCCGGTCCGGGTGCCGGTTCGGGTCCGGGTGCGCTGGGGGGTGGCCGGCCTCCGGCCGGGTCCGGGTTTCCGCCCGCGCCGCCCGCACCGCCCGTGCGGCCGCCGTCGTCCGGTGCGGGTGGCCCCGGCGGGGCGCAAGCGCCGTCGGCGGTTGCGGGTGGTGGCGGTGCGGCCCGAGCCCCGATGGCCCGCGCGGAGGAAGCCGGAGGGGCCTTCGAGGGGCGGGGCGGGATCGGCTCCGGTGGTGCCGAGGGGCCGCGGGGGCTCGCCTCGGTGGTGCCGGGGCAGGCCGTGGCGCCCAGTATCGAGCGGCGCCCGGCAGGCACGGAGGCCTTCGGTGGGGATACCCACGCGGGGCGTTTCGGGGTCGGTGGGCTGCCCGGGGACCAGCGCCGCACGGCGGCCGGGAGCGGCGAGGCCGAGGCCGCGCAGGGCCCGCGCCGGCGCGGGCTCGGCGCGTGGGCACGGCGGCTGGCCGGAGGGCGCGCGGAGCACCCGGCCGGCGAGGAGGGGTACGAGGACGAGTCGGCCCGCGTCGCCGAGGCGCCGGCGCCCGGCCTCGCGCGCCAGCCGGAGACCTGGCCGGACCCGGCGGCGCTGCTGCTGACCGCGCTGGGCCCCGGGCCCCGGCTGTGGGAGCGGGAGCCCGGCCACCCCGAAGCGCTGACCGTGCGGCTCGGCACGGCCGACCGGGGCGCGCCGGACGGCTCGGGCCCGCTGCCCGCCGTACCGGTGACGGCGGCGCTGCGCGAGGCGGGCTCGCTGGGCCTGGCCGGACCGCGCCCCCGGCTGTCCGGGCTGGCCCGCGCGGTGCTGGCCCAGCTCGCCGCGCTGCACTCCCCCGATCTGCTGGAGATCGTGCTGATCAGCGCGGACCGCACGCGTCCGGTGGAGGAGCGCGCGGCCGAGTGGTCCTGGCTGGGCTGGCTCCCGCACGTCAGGCCGAACCACGGCCAGGGTTGCCGCCTGCTGCTCGCCTACGACCGTGAACAGGCGGCGGCCCGCGCGGAGGAGCTGCTGCGCCGGATAGACGACCACGCGGCCACGGGCAGGAGCGCGGCCCGTCCCGCCCCGGCCTCCGTCCCGGACCGGTCGGCCGCGGCCGCCGCACCGCAGCACCCCGTCACGCCCGCCCCGGGCGGCGCCGACCCGTCCGCCGCGCCCGGCCGACGCCCCTCCTGGGCCAGAGACGACGCGGCCGGCGTCCCGGGCGGCGGGTTCGCCGGGCCCTACGTCGTGGTCGTGGTGGACGGCGACCCCGGTGGGGCCGCGCTGCGGGACGCCCTCGCGCGGCTGGCCGTGGCCGGGCCGCGGGCCGGGATCCATGTGGTGTGCCTCGCCGAGACCGAGCCGGCCTCGCCCGCGTCCCCCGTGGACCGGACGTACGAGGCCGCGTGCGAGGCGACGCCGACGTTCCGGCACTGCGGTGCCGTGGCGCTGCTCGGCGGGGACGTCGCCGCCGCGGTGCATCTGATGCGGGTGGCGCCGAGCGGTCCCTTCGGTGCCGGCACGGTCGCCGCCGTGGACGCGGTCTCCGCCGCCTGGGCGGAGCGGTTCGCGCGGGCGCTGGCGCCGCTGCGCCCGGACGCACCCGCCGGCGAGCGGCACGCGCGGGTGGCCACCCCGTTGCCGCGTTCGGCACGGCTGCTGGACGAGCTGGGGCTGGCCCGGGCCACTCCGGCGTCACTGATGGCGCGCTGGGCGGACGCGGCGGACGACGCCGAGGCGCTGGGCGGCCGGGCCCGGGCGGTGCTGGGGGCCGGTCCGCGCGGGCCGCTCACCGCCGATCTGGTGGCCGACGGCCCGCATCTGCTGGTCGAGGGCCCGGCGGGCAGCGGTCGTACCGAACTGCTGCGGGCCGTGGTCGCCTCGCTGGCCGCCGCCGAACGGCCCGACCGGCTGGGCATCGTGCTGATCGACGGCCGGGACGGGGTGGGCGCCGGCGCCGGACGCGACGAAGGCCTGCGGGTATGCACCGACATACCGCATGTCACCACCCACCTGGCCGCCAACGACCCGGTGCGGATGCGGGAGTTCGCGCAGTCGCTGAGCGCCGAGCTGAAGCGGCGGGCCGAACTGCTGGGCCGTGCGGACTTCGCCGAGTGGCACGCCGGGCGGACGGTGCCCGGCCGGATCGTCGCCCAGCGCACGTCCGCCACCGGGGACATAGAGACCCCGCCCAGCTCCACCCTGCGGCTGCGGCCGGGCGCGGCGGCCCGGCAGCGGGCCGAGGCAACGCCGCCGCTGCCCCGGCTCGTGGTCGTCGTCGACGATCTGGACGCGCTGGTGTCCCCGCCGCTCGGCTCACCGGGCCGGCCCGCCGCAGGGTCCGTGATGCGGGCGCTGGAGGCGGTCGCCCGGGAGGGCGCCCGGCTCGGCGTGCACCTGGTGGCGGCGGCCGGCAGCGGCGGCCATACGGACGAGTCGGAACCGGCGCGCCGGGCCGGTCTGCGGGTCACCCTGGACGTCCCCGGGCCGGGGCCGGACGAACCGGCGCCGGGGCGTGGGCGGTTGCGTTGCGCGGACGGCCGGGTCACCGACTTCCAGGCGGGCCGGGTCGCGGGCCGTATCCCGCGCACCGCGACCCAGCGGCCCACGGTCGTCCCGCTGGAGTGGCAGCGCATGGGCGACCCCCCGACCCGCCGGCCCGTGCGGGAGCTGGGCAACGGACCGACCGACCTGGCCCTGCTGGCGAGCGCGGTGGAGCGCGCGGCCCGGCAGGTCTCGGCGGTGGAGGTGCCCTCCCTGCTCTAGGGCCTCTCTTCCGGCCTGCTCCAGGGCCTTTCTTCCGCACCTCACCGGGTCGCGGCGCCACGATCCCGGCCGGCCCGATCCGAGGGAAAGGCCTTGGCGCCGACCCGGCCGACCCGGCCGACGGCACAAGCGCGTTCCGGCACAGGTACCCGCCGCGCCCCTCGGCACACGCCCCGCGGCGCGTGTTTTCCGGGCCGCATACCTCCTCGATCACGAGCCGGTCACGATCGCCCGTCGGACGGCGCAGGCGCTCTTGCCGCCCTCGCACGGCCCGGCGTAGACCGGACCGCACGGGACAGAGTTCTGACGTTCAACAGCGTTCAACGGAGAACGACGAACGGGGAAGTGATGCACAGCAAGTGCGGCACCATTCGAACCCACAGGGGCGTCACCGCGCTCGCCGCCCTGCTCACGGGGGCGCTCGCGCTCTCCGCCTGCTCCAGCGGCGACAACGACAAGAAGGAGACCGGGGACAAGAGCACCGGTCCGACCGGCTCCACCGTCACCCTGCCGAAGCTGGACGGCGCGCACCTGGAGGTCGCCGCCGTCTGGACCGGCACCGAACAGGCGAACTTCAAGAAGGTCCTGGCCGAGTTCGAGAAGCGCACCGGCGCGAAGGTGACGTTCGTGCCCGCCCAGGACCCGATCATCAACTTCCTCGGCTCGAAGATCGCGGGCGGTCAGCCGCCGGACGTGGCGCTGCTGCCCCAGCCGGGCGCGATCAAGCAGGCCGTGGAGAAGAAGTGGGCCAAGCCGCTCGGCGCGGACGCGCTGGCGGAGCTGCGGAAGAACTACTCGCAGGGCTGGCAGGACATCGGCAGCGTCGGCGGCAAGCAGTACGGCGTCTACTACAAGGCGGCCAACAAGTCGCTGATCTGGTACAACGCCAAGGCGTTCGAGAACGCGGGCGCCAAGGAGCCCAAGAGCTGGCCGGAGCTGCTGAGCGCCGCGCAGGCGGTGTACGACTCCGGGGTCACCCCGTTCTCGGTCGGCGGCGCCGACGGCTGGACGCTGACGGACTGGTTCGAGAACGTCTATCTGTCCCAGGCCGGTCCGGAGAAGTACGACCAGCTCGCCCAGCACAAGATCAAGTGGACCGATCCGTCGGTGAAGCGGGCCCTGACGACGCTCGCCCAGGTCTGGGGCAAGAAGAATTTCGTGGCGGGCGGTGCGGACGGCGCGCTGCAGACGGAGTTCCCGGCCTCGGTCACGCAGACCTTCACCGGCGGCGAGCAGCCGAAGGCCGCGATGGTCTACGAGGGCGACTTCGCGCAGGTCAACATCGGCGACACCAAGGCGAAGGTGGGCACGGACGCGAAGGTGTTCCCGTTCCCGGCGGTGGGCTCGTCCGCGCCGGTGGTCTCCGGTGGTGACGCGGCGGTGATCCTGAAGGACTCCAAGGCGGCGCAGGCCCTGGCCACCTTCCTGGCCTCCCCGGACGCGGCGACCATCCAGGCGAAGCTGGGCGGCTACCTCTCGCCGAACAAGAACGTGCCGGACTCGGCCTATCCGAACGCGGTGCAGCGCACCATCGCCAAGGCGCTGATCTCCTCCGGCGACGACTTCCGCTTCGACATGTCCGACCAGGCCCCGCAGGCCTTCGGCGGCACCCCCGGCAAGGGCGAGTGGAAGGACCTCCAGGACTTCCTGAAGAACCCGAAGGACGTGGCGGGCGCCCAGGCCAGGCTGGAGAAGGACGCGGCGGCGGCCTACGGGAACGGAAGCTGATCCGGCGATGACGTCGGCAGCGGCGGCCGGGGCCCCGCCGGGCCCCGCCGCACCGAGGAGCCGCAAGAGCGTGACCGGCACCCGCAAGGTGGTGGCAGCCCTCTTCCTGCTGCCCGCCCTGGTGCTGCTCGGCGCGCTCGTGGTCTACCCGATCGGGTACTCCGTCGTCCGCAGTCTCTACGACAACTCGGGTGACGGATTCGCGGGGGTCGACAACTACAAGACCCTCTTCACCGACGACGGCATCCGCACCGCGCTGAAGAACAACGTGATCTGGGTGGTGTTCGCGCCCACGGTCTCCACCGCGCTGGGCCTGATCTTCGCGGTGCTGACCGAACGGGTGCGCTGGGGCACGGCGTTCAAGCTGGTCGTCTTCATGCCGATGGCGATCTCGATGCTGGCGGCCGGGATCATCTTCCGGCTGGTGTACGACCAGGACCCGGACAAGGGTGTCGCCAACGCCGTGTGGGTGGGCGTCCACGACACCTTCGCGCGGTCGTCGGCGTTCCCGAAGGCCCACCCGGGCCGTGACTCGCCGCTCGTGGCACAGGGCGGGGGCTTCGTCACCAGGGCGACGGTGCACGCCGGACATCCGGTCGCGCTGCCGCTCGTCGGCGTCGCGCCGGACCAGCTGCCGGACGGCGTGCGCAAGGCGGTGGCCGCCCGGGCGGAGCCGGGCAGGGTCACGGGCACCACCTGGCAGGACTTCACCCGCGGCAAGGGCGTCGGAAGGCTGGGCGCCCCCGATCCGTCCGAACCGGGTTATGCCGGGATGCGGATCGAGGCGGTGAAGGACGGCAGGGTCGTGGCCTCGACACAGGCGGCCGGTGACGGAACCTTCAGCCTCCCCGCTGCGGCGGACGGGGCCCGGCTCAGGCTTCCGGGGAGCAATTTCGCGGAGCCGTACCACGGTCTCGACTGGCTCGGCCCGACGCTGGTCACCCCGGCCGTCATCGGGGCGTACGTGTGGATGTGGGCGGGCTTCGCGATGGTGCTGATCGCGGCCGGGCTCGCGGGTGTGCCCCGGGAACTGCTGGAGGCGGCCCGGGTGGACGGCGCCAGCGAGTGGCAGGTGTTCCGGAAGGTCACCGTGCCGCTGCTCGCCCCGGTCCTGGCGGTGGTCACCGTCACGCTGATGATCAATGTGCTGAAGGTGTTCGACCTGGTCTACATCATCGCGCCCGGTTCCTCGCAGGACGACGCTAACGTGCTCGCCCTGGAGCTGTACCGCAAGGGCTTCGCGGAGGGGCGGCCCGGTGTCGCGAGCGCGATCGCGGTGTTCCTGCTGCTGCTGGTGATCCCGGTGATGCTGTTCAACATCCGTAGGCTCAGGCGGGAGGTGCGGCGATGACGGCGACCGTGTCGAGGGTCGGGAAGGCGTCGCCCGCCGGGTCGACGGCGAGGACCGGTCGGTCGCTCGGCGCGAGGATCACCGGTGCGCTGAACGGCGGGCTGGTCCGTGTGTTCCTCGTCCTGGTGGGCCTGTTCTGGCTGGTGCCGACCATCGGCCTGCTCATCTCCTCGCTGCGCACGCCCGAGGACATGAGCGCGCACGGCTGGTGGACGGTGTTCTCGAAGCCGTCCGAGCTCACCGTCGACAGCTACCGCAAGCTGCTGGAGAACGGTGACATCACCCACTCCCTGGTGAACACGGTACTGATCACGGTGCCGGCCACCGTCCTGGTCGTCGCGATCGGCGCCCTCGCGGGCTACGCGTTCGCGTGGATGGAGTTCCCGGGCCGCGACTGGTGGTTCCTCGGCGTGGTGAGCCTGCTGGTGGTGCCGGTGCAGGTGGCGCTGATCCCGATCGCCGAACTGTTCGGCAAGGTCGGCCTGTTCGGGACGATCCTCGGGGTGATCCTGTTCCACACCGGCTTCGGTCTGCCGTTCGCGGTGTTCCTGCTGCGGAACTTCTTCGCGGAGATCCCCCGGGAGCTGCTGGAGGCGGCCCGGCTGGACGGCGCCGGTGAACTGCGCTTGTTCGCCCGGGTGGTGCTGCCGCTGGGCGGCCCGGCGATCGCCAGCCTCGGCATCTTCCAGTTCCTGTGGGTGTGGAACGACATGCTGGTCGCGCTGGTGTTCACCAAGTCGGGCACCCAGCCGATCACGGTCGCCCTGCAGACGCAGGTACGGCAGTTCGGCAACAACATCGACGTGCTGGCGCCGGGCGCGTTCATCTCGATGGTGATCCCGCTGGCGGTGTTCTTCGCGTTCCAGCGGCAGTTCGTGTCGGGAGTGATGGCGGGCGCGGTCAAGTAGGCGAGGCGCGCAGGGAACCTCGGGGGGCGGGCGGTGACGGCCCGCCCCCCGGCGTTCACCGGGCGTCCCCCACATGCCGTACGGGGCGTAACCAATTCACTCCATCGGCCGTTCCCGGGCAGAACGCCCGCGTCGGCCGACCCATGGATGCACCATGCCCCGGTTCAGTGTCATCGTCCCCGCGTACAAGGTCCAGGCGTATCTCTCCGAGTGCCTGGAGTCGGTGCTCACGCAGTCGTGTGCCGATCTCGAACTGATCGCCGTGGACGACTGCTCGCCGGACGCGTGCGGGGTGATCATCGACGAGTTCGCGGCCCGGGACGCGCGTGTGAAGCCCCTGCACCTGGATCAGAACCTGGGGCTCGGCCGGGCCAGGAACGCGGGGCTGGCCGAGGCGGGTGGCGACTACCTGGTCTTCCTCGACAGCGACGACACGCTCGCACCCGGCGCGCTGCGGGCCATCGCCGACCGGATCGAGGAGACCGGCGAGCCGGACGTCCTGGTCTACGACTACGCGCGCACCTACTGGGACGGCCGGACGGTCCGCAACCAGCTCGCCGGACGGCTCGCCGAGCGGGGCCCGGCACCCTTCCGGCTGGCGGACCGGCCGGAGCTGCTCGGGGTGCTGATGGTGGCGTGGAACAAGGCCTGCCGGCGGGAGTTCGTCGAGGAGCACGGCTTCGCCTTCCCGCCCGGCTACTACGAGGACACCCCCTGGACCTTCCCGGTGCTGCTGACGGCGGAGTCGATCGCCACCCTGGACCGGGTGTGCGTGCACTACCGGCAACGCCGGCAGGGAAACATCCTGGGCACCACCAGCACCCGGCACTTCGACCTCTTCGAGCAGTACGACCGGGTGTTCGCGTACGTCGAGGAGCGTCCCGAACTGCACTGTTGGCGAGGGGAGTTGTACCGCCGCATGGTCGACCACTTCGCCGTGGTGTTCACCCGGCGGGGCCGGTTGCCGCGCGGCAGCCACCGCGCCTTCCTGCGCCGGGCCCGCGCCCACTGCCGGCGCCACCGGGTGCCGGGGACGCGCCTGCGGCCGCGGCACGCCCTGGTCCGCCACGGACTGCACCGCACGTTCCGGGTGCTCCGGCTGGCCTCGGCCGTCCGCCGCCGCGTGGGGAGGGCGGCGGTGAAGCTGGCCCGCGCCCTGCGCGCGGGCGCGCTCCGGCTGCACTACCGCGTCCAGTCGCGGCTTCCGGTGCGCGCCGACCGGGCGGTGTTCGCCGCCTCCTGGGGACGCGGTGATCCGGGCGCGCTGGAGGAGGCGTTCCACGCGCACGCCCCGCACATCCGCACCGCCTGGGTCGCCGGCTCCGGGCAGCGGGACACCGCCCTGCCGGACTCGCGGCGGCTGCGCTCCGGCACGGCGGCCTACTGGACGGCGCTGGCCCGCTCCAGGTACCTGGTGAGCGACGCCGGCTTCGGGCGCGCGCTGCGCAAGCGCCCCGGCCAGGTCTTCGTCCAGACCCGGCAGGGCACCCCGCTCAAGCACATGGGCCTCGACCTGCTGGAGCGTCCGGCCGCCGCCCGGGACACCGACTTCGGGGCGCTGCTGCGGGAGGTGGACCAGTGGGACTACGTCCTGTCCGGCAACCGGCACTCCACCCTCGTCTGGGAGCGGGTCTTCCCGGGCGGCTACACGACCCTGGAGTACGGCTCCCCGCGCAACGACGTCTTCCGGCGGGCGACGCAGGCGGACGTGGCCCGGCTGCGCGAGTCGCTCGGCGTCCCCGAGGGGGCGGTGGCGATCCTGTACGCGCCCACGTACCGCGACCACCGCAGGACCCAGCTGCCGCCGCTGGACCTGGAGCGGGTCTCGGACCGTCTGGGCCCGCGCTTCGTGATCCTGGCCCGCCCCCACCCCGGGCAGGGCGGATGGCTCGGCGCGGGTCCGCGGATCATCGACGTCGGCGACCGGCCGAACGTGGAGTCGCTGTGCCTGGCCTCCGACGCGCTGCTCACCGACTACGCCTCGATCATGTTCGACTACGCCGCCCTGGACCGGCCGATCGTCGTGCACTGCGCGGACTGGGAGGCGTACGAGGTCTCCCGTGGCACCTACTTCGACGTGCGGGCCTTCCCGCCGGGCGCGGTGGCGCGCGACGAGGACGAACTGGTCGACATCTTCACCGGCGGTCACTGGTGCGGCCCGGGCTCGGCCCGGCTGCGGGCGGTGTTCCGGGAGCGGTTCTGCCCGTACGACGACGGCCACGCCGCCGAGCGGGTCGTACGGCGGGTGGTGCCGGGCGGGACGGAGGGACCGGCGAAGGTCGTGCCGCCGGCCGGACCCGGGCCGGTGCCCCCGGCCGCGCCGGCGGCGGTGCGCGCCCCGTCGGCCACCGTGCCGCAACCTTCCCGCCCCCGCCCCGTCACCGACAGCCGCTGAACACCGTTGGTCCTTCCGGGAGTTCCCATGCCCATCGGCTCGACGCGGCCCACCCCGAGCCGGCCGTCCACCTGGCGTCCGGCGGGACGGCCCGGCCGCGTCCGCAAGACGACAGAAAGAACAGAATGCCCCGCTTCAGCATCATCGTCCCGTCCCACGGGGTCACCGGCCGGCTGTCCCAGGCGCTGGACTCGGTCCTCGGCCAGTCCTTCGCCGACCTGCAGCTGATCCCGGTCTGCGACGCCCCCGACGCCCCGGCCGCCGCGCTCGCCGCCGGGTACGCCGAGCGGGACTCCCGGGTGACACCGGTCCACTCCCCGCCGTCCGCCGGTCTGAGCGGGGCACGCAACGCCGGGATGCGGGCGGCGACCGGCACCTATCTGCTGTTCCTCGACGGTGACGACCTGCTGCTGCCGGGCGCGCTCGCGGCACTGGACATCCGGCTGACCGAGACCGGCGGCGTGGACGTGCTGTACGTCGAGCACGAGCGCGTCCCCTGGTGGGAAGGCGAGACGACGAACCCGGCCGCCCCACTGCTCGCCAAGGCCCCCAAGGGCCCGTTCGCCCCTGGCGAGCTGCCGGGGCTGACCGGTGTGCAGCTGCCGGCGTGGAGCGCCGTCTACCGCCGCGGCTTCCTCACCGAGCACGAACTGGCTTTTCCCGAGAGCCACTTCACCGACCTCGGCTGGGGCGGGCTGACCACGCTCGCCGCCGAGCGGATCGCGGTGCTGCGCCGGGTCGTCGTACGGCATCGGCTGCGCCGGCAGGGCAGCCGGCTCAATCTGCCGGGGCCGCACCAGCACGCCCTGCTGGACCAGGTGGACCTGGTGCTGACGCGGGCGGCCGAGCGGGGCCTGCCCAGCCAGCGGACCGGGCCGCTGTTCGAGCAGCTGTTCGCCGTGGTGCTGAAGACGGCGTCCCGGCCGGAGCGGCTGCCGTCCCGGCACCGGGCGTTCTTCCGCCGGGCCGGCCGGCTCTACCGCCAGCACCGGCCGAGCGGCCACCGGGCGCCGGGCGGCAGTCTGGGCGTGCAGCACCGGCTGCTGGCGACGGGCGCGTACACCGCCTTCCGCGCGCTGCGCGGAGTCAACCGGGCGGCCGGGCGCCGGGCCGCGCTGCCGAGCCGCCCGCGCATGCTGCGCACCCGGCTGCGCTACGCCCGTGACCTGCGCCGCCCCCTCGATCCGCAGCTCGCGGTGTACTGCGCCTACTGGGGCCGCGGCTACGCCTGCAACCCGGCCGCGATCCACGCCAAGGCCCGTGAGCTGGCCCCGCACATCCGGTCGGTGTTCCTGGTGGAGGCCGACCAGGTCGCCGCGCTGCCGAAGGACGTCGAGCACGCGGTGATCGGCTCCCGCCGCTACTGGGAGGTGCTGGCCCGCGCGAGATACCTGATCAACAACGCCAACTTCGCCGAGGGCGTCGTCAAACGGCCCGGCAGCGTGCATCTGCAGACCCAGCACGGCACCCCGCTGAAGACGATGGGCGTGGACCAGTCGACGTACCCGGTGGTCGCGGCGCAGTCCGGCAGTTTCACCAAGCTGCTGGGCCGGGTGGACCGCTGGGACTTCAATCTGTCGTCCAACCCCCACTCCACCCAGATGTGGGAGCGCGCCTTCCCCGGCTCCTACGAGCAGCTGGAGTACGGCTATCCGCGCAACGACGTCTACTGCACGGCGACCGCCGAGGACGTCCTGCGCATCCGGCGCGAGCTGGGCGTCCCGGAGGGTAAGACGGCCGTCCTGTACGCGCCGACCCACCGCGACCACCACACCGGCTTCGAGGCCGGCCTGGACCTGGAGGCGTTCTGCGCGGCGGCCGGGGAGGACGTCGTCGTGCTGCTGCGGGCCCACTACTTCTACGACCTGGGCTGTTCCCAAAGCTCGGACCGGATCATCGACGTGACCGCGCACCGCTCCTCGGAGGACGTGTGCCTGGCCGCGGACGCGCTGGTCACGGACTACTCGTCGATCATGTTCGACTACGCCAACCTGGACCGGCCGATCGTCGTGTACGCCGACGACTGGGACGTCTACCGGGAGACCCGGGGCGTGTACTTCGACCTGCCGGCCGAGCCTCCGGGTCCCGTCGCCCGCACCCCCGAGGAGCTGGCGGCCGTCTTCCGCGACGGCTCCTACGCCGGCCCGGAGGCCGCCGCGCTGCGGGCCGCGTTCCGCGAGCGGTTCTGCGCGTTCGACGACGGGCGGGCCGCCGAGCGCGTGGTACGGCGGGTACTGCTCGGCGAGCCGCCGGAGGCGCTCCCGCCGGTGATCCCGCTCGCCGAACGCGTCCCCGCCCCCGCCGCCGCGACTCTCGTCAGGAGCTGACCCGCCGTGCCCCGCTTCAGTGTGATCGTGCCCTGCTTCAAGGTGCAGGGCTTCCTGCGCGAGTGTCTGGACTCGGTGCTGGCCCAGTCCTTCGACGACTTCGAGCTGATCGCCGTGGACGACTGCTCCCCGGACGGCTGCGGCGCGATCCTCGACGAGTACGCCGCCCGGGACCGGCGCGTGCGGGTGCTGCACCTGCCGGAGAACGTGGGCCTCGGCCGGGCCCGTAACGCGGGTATGCCCGGGGCCAGGGGTGACTACCTGTTCTTCCTGGACAGCGACGACACCCTCACCCCGGGCGCGCTGCGGGCCGTCGCCGACCGGCTGGCCGAGGCGCGGGACCCCGATGTGCTGGTCTTCGACTACGCGCGCACCTACTGGTGGGGCGGTACGCGGCGCAACGCGCTCGCCGACGTCCTCGCCGAGGCCGGGGACGACACGTTCACGGCCGCGCAGTACCCGCGGATCCTCGACCTGCTGATGGTGGTGTGGAACAAGGTCTACCGGCGGGAGTTCGTCGCCGAGAACGGATTCGAGTTCCCGCCCGGCTACTACGAGGACACCCCCTGGACCTTCCCGGTCATGCTCAGCGCCGGGCGGATCGCCACCCTGGACCGGATCTGCCTGAACTACCGGCAGCGCCGGCAGGGCAACATCCTGTCCACCACCAGCCGCAAGCACTTCGACATCCACGACCAGTACGAGCGGGTCTTCGCCTTCGTGGACCGGCGACCGGAGCTCTCCGGCTGGCTGCCCTACCTGCACCGCAAGATGGGCGAGCACTGTCTGGACATCCTGGCCAAGCCGGACCGGCTGCCGCCCGCCGACAAGGCCGAGTTCTTCCGGCGTACGGCGCGGATGTTCCGCGAGCACCGGCCCGCGGCGGCCCTGGTGGACGGCGAGGTGGCCGTGCTGGGCGGCACCTGGGCGGCCTACCAGGTCAAGCGGCAGGCGGCGCGGGCCGGTCGGGAGGCGGCCCGGCGGGCCGGCCTGGGCGGCCGGGCGGTGGCCGCGCGGCTGCGCGGCGGCTGGGCGGCGCTGCACCGGTGCCGTCCGCTGGACGAGAACCTCGTGGTGTACTCGGCGTCCTCGCACCGGGGCATGCTCGGCGACCCGGCGGCCGTCTACCGGGCGGCGCGGGAGATCGCCCCGCATCTGCGTGGGGTGTGGGTGGTGCGGGACGCGGAGGCCGCCGGGCAGCTGCCGCCCGACGTGGAGCACGTGATCATGGGCTCCCGGCGCTATCTGGAGGTCACCGCACGGGCGAAGTTCTTCGTCAACGACGTTAACTGGCCCGGTTCCCTCGCCAAGCGGCCCGGCAGCGTGCACATCCACACCCACCAGGGCACGCCGTTGAAGTACCTGGGCGCCGATCTGCTGGACAAGCCCGGCGCCCGGCTCGGCTTCGACGTACCGCAGATGCTGCGCCGGGCCGACCGCTGGGACTACAGCCTGGTCGCCAGCCGCCATGCGGAGCTGGTCTGGGAGCGGGCCTATCCGTGCCACTTCACCTCGGTGCGCAGCGGCAGCCCGCGCAACGACGTGCTGGTGAACGGCGGCGCCGGCGACTTCCGGCGGCGGCACGGCATTCCGCGGGACCACACGGTCGTGCTGTACGCGCCGACCCGGCGGGACTATCGCCGCGGCGGATACGTGGAACGGCTGGATCCGGCCCGGTTCGCGGCCGACCTCGGCGAGGGGCACACCCTGGTGGTGCGGCTGCATCCCTCCCTGGCCACCGGCCCCGCGCGGGGCATGGGCCTGTCCGAGCTGGCCCGGCGCGGGATCGTCGTCGACGCGACCGACGAGCCGCACCTGGAGGACGTGCTGCTCGCGGCGGACGTGCTGGTCACCGACTACTCGTCCGTGATGTTCGACTACGCCAACCTGGACCGGCCGATCGTGGTGCACGCCGACGACTGGCCCGCGTACACCGCGAGCCGGGGCACCTACGTGGACATCACGGCCGAGCCGCCGGGCCATGTCGCCGGTTCCTACCGGGAACTGGCGTGGCTGTTCGCGTCGGGCTCGTGGCGGGACGAGGAGTCGGCGCGGCTGCGGGCGAAGTTCCGCAGCCGGTTCTGCGAGTTCGAGGACGGTCGGGCCGCCGAGCGGGTCGTACGGACCCTGCTGCTGGGCGAGGACATGCCCGGCGCCGACATCCGGCTGCCGGGGCAGAGCGCGGGCCGGGACGTACTGACCTCGGCGTGAGGGACGACCGGCCGGCGCTGGGCGCCGGCCGGTCCGTCGCGTCGCCCCGGTGTTACTCGATGACGAGGTCGACCTCGATGTTGCCGCGGGTGGCGTTGGAGTACGGGCAGACCTGGTGGGCGGTCTCGACCAGCTTGCGGCCGGTCGCCTCGTCCACGGTGTCGGGCAGCTCGACGCGCAGGGTGACCTTGAGCCCGAAGCCCTCGCCCTGCTTGCCTATGCCGACCTCGGCGGTCACCGCCGCGTCGCTGACGTCGACCTTCGCCTGGCGTCCGACCAGTCCGAGGGCGCTGCCGAAGCAGGCCGCGTAACCGGCGGCGAAGAGCTGCTCGGGGTTGGTGCCCTCGCCGTTGCCGCCCAGCTCCGCCGGCGGGGCCAGCTTGAGGTCGATCCTGCCGTCGGAGGAGACGGCACGGCCGTCACGGCCGTGGGTTGCGGTGGCGACAGCGGTGTAGAGCGCGTCCATGGAAGACCATCCCTCTCGGTATGCGGTGCGTCGCGGACTCGGTTCGCGGTCCGTCGCGACTACGAGTAGAGCACACAATTAAGTTGTGCACAACTGAATGGTGCGATGGGAGCTATCCTGGGGTCATGACCCCCTCGCCGACCCCGCAGACCGCCGCCGCCGGCGCCGACTGGCTCCGCCTGGACAGCCAGGTCTGCTTCTCGCTGCACGCCGCCTCCCGCGCCTTCAACGGCGTCTACCGCGTGATCCTCAAGGACCTGGGGCTCACCTATCCGCAGTACCTGGTGATGCTGGTGCTGTGGGAACAGGGCGACCTGCCCGTGAAGAAGCTCGGCGAACGGCTACGGCTCGACTCCGGCACGCTGTCACCGCTGGTGAAGCGGCTGGAAGGAGCCGGTCTCGTCCGGCGCGAGCGCAGCGCGCGCGACGAGCGGTCGGTGTGGGTGCGGCTCACCGAGGAGGGCGCCGGGCTGCGCGAGCGGGCCCGCGAGGTGCCACGCCGGATCGCGGCGGCCACCGGCTTCGACCCGGCGGAGATCGGCGACCTGCGGGAGCGGCTCGATCAGCTCACCACCGCGCTGGACGCGGCGGCGGCGTCCGAAGCACGGTCGGCGCGCTGAGCCTGCGGACGTACAGCCGTACGGTCAGCCCGCCCCGCGCGGCCTCCTCGCGCCTTGTGAACTCCCCTTCCAGCACGGCGAGTTTGATGCGCTCGGCGGGCTGGGACGGGGTCCAGCGACCGGCGAGCAGCCGCGGGTCGGCGACGACCCAGACCCGGTCCAGCCGGGCCAGCCTCCGGCGCAGTTCACCGGGCCCGGCCTCGCGCCCGTACAGCGTCCCGGACGCGGCGGCCCCCTCCACCAGAGCCACGTCACGCGCCCCCCGGAACGCCCTCGGGTAGGCGATCGCCACGTTCCGCGTCTGGGCCGGCAGGAACAGCATCGGGTCCCCGGGCGCGAGCCGCCGCGCGGCGATCCGCGAGACGGCGGCCAGGTCGTCGGGCCGGCGCCCGGGGTCACGGTCGGCCCGCAGGAGGGCGAACTGCTGATGCAGCACCAGCACGACGCCCAGCACCCCGGCCCACGTGACCAGCCGGAACCGCCCGCCGAGGCGGGGCGGCCGGGAAGGGCCGCCCGGCACGGACCACAGGAAGGCGGGGGCACCGTCGCCGCCGGAGCGGAGCGGGCCGGGCGTGCCGGCGCCGCCGGGCCGCAGCCGCCGCAGGGCCCCGGCCACCCGCTCGGCGCCGCAGGCCACCAGCAGCGGGGCCCCGCTCAGCGCGTACAGCACGTATCGGTCGACGTACAGCGGCGACACCTGGGACACCAGCATCAGCACCCCCGGCGGCACCACGGTCAGCGGCAGCGCCACCCCCGCGCAGGTGAGTTCCCCCCGCCGTCCCACCAGCCCCGCCAGTGCCACCAGAGCGAACCCGAGACAGACCCAGTACACCCCCGGCACCGACCCCAGGAACGCTCGCGAGACCCCGTCCGCCGTGTCCGCCGTGGGCCGGCGCAGCCAGGCGACCTGGGCCGCCTGCGCCCGTGACAGCACGATCATCGGCAGCAGGGAGAGGACGACGGCGCCGGACACCCGCCCCCACTGCCGCCACACCCGCGTCCCGGCGCGGGCGAGCAACAGCGACACCGCGTGGGCGAGCAGCAGCAGGACCGCGAACTCGTGCAGCCAGCAGGTGAGGGCGAGTACGACGCCGTAGGCGCACCAGGAGCCGCCGCGCGCGCCCCGTACCTCCCTCGCGTCCCGCGGGCCCCGCGCCTGCCGCGTATGACGTACGGCTCGCACGAGAAGTACCGTCGCGCCGGTGGCCCCGGCCGCAACCAGTGCGTAGGAGCGTCCCTCCTGGGCGTAGTGGCCGGCCATCGGCGTGACGGCGTAGAGCAGCCCGGCCCACAGACCGACGCGCGGCCTGACGAGACGGGTACCCAGGGCGGCCACCAGGCCGGCCGTCACCGCCGCCGCGGCCACCGACGGAAGCCGCAGGACGACCTCGCCGGGGTGGACGGCGAGGACGGCGTGCATGAGGAGGTAGTACAGGCCGTGCACCGCGTCCACACCGTGCAGCAGCCGCCAGATCTGGGGCACCGTGCGGCGCCCGACCTGGAAGGTGACGGCCTCGTCGCGCCATATCCCGCCCCGGTCGAGCCCCCACAGCCCGATCACCAGCATCACCAGGGCGGGTACCCCCACGGCGGCGGGACGGCGGGCCCGCGTGGCAAGGCCTTTGGGCGCACCCTTCGGCGTCTGCGTCGTTGTACGTGTATCGGTATCGGTATCGGCAGAGGCGACGGCTGCCGCTCCAGCCGTCCGGCGCGAGTGCGGTTTCACAGGAAGCCCGACGTTCACCACGGCCCGATCTTTTGCGATTAGCCAACCTTTGCCGCACTTTGACGGCGTATCGGCATGGATACACCATCCGCACGGCTTACGCTCCCATGTGATGAACCGCCTCCGTGTCACCCCCGGCCCGGTCCTCGCCCTCACCGTCCTCTGGTTCACCACCCGCGCCGTGATGCTGTGGCTGCTCCTGCACGACAGCGCCCCGCTGCTGGGCGGCGGGTCGGTGGCCCACGAGGTGTCGCGGCTGTACTTCCGCTGGTACGGCGTCCTCGCGCACGGCGCCTTCCCGGCGCACGACACCTTGTGGCAGTACCCGCCGGGCGCGGGCGCGGTGCTGCTCGCGCCGGGCCTGCTGCCGGGACTGACGTACTTTCAGGCCTTCGTGACGCTGACGCTGGCCACGGACGCGGCGATCGCGGCGGCGCTGATCCGCACCGGCACCCGGTCCGGCCGCAGTCTGCTCGGCGCGGCCCTGTGGACGGGCGGTCTGCCACTGCTGCTGCACCTCCCGCTCGCCCGCTACGACGTGGAGGTCACCGGACTGGCGGTCCTCTCCCTGCTGACCCTGTCGCGGTCCCCGCGCGCGGGCGGGGTGTTCGGGGCGCTGGGCGCGCTGGTGAAGATGTGGCCGGCCCTGGTGCTGCTGGGCACCCCGCCGGCCCGGCCGACCCGTACGGCGTGGGCTTGGGCGACGGCCGCAGGGACCTTCTCCCTCGGCGTGTTCGCCGTCTTCTTCACCGGCCCGCTGGCCTTCCTGCGCGAGCAGGGCGGGCGCGGGGTCCAGATCGAGTCGCTCGGCGGTACGGTGCTCAACCTCGCGCGGCATGCCGGCTGGAGCGGCCGGCCCCACTACCAGTACGGCGCGATCGAACTGGTGGGGCCGTATGTGCACACCGTCGCGACCGTCTCCCTGGCGCTGACGGCGGCCGCCTTCGGGACGCTGGTGCTGTGGCGGGTGCGGGCGCGCCGGTGGAACGAGGCCACGCCGTACGACGCGGCGCTGAGCGCGGTGCTGCTGTTCACGGTCACCAGCCGGGTCATCAGCCCGCAGTACATGGTCTGGCTGGTGGGGCTCGCCGCCGTGTGCCTGACCTCGCGGTGCACGGCGCAGCGGCCGGTGGCGGTGCTGATCCTGGCGGCGTGCGCGCTGAGCACGGTGGCGTACCCCATGTGCTACCGCGAGGTGATCGCAGGCAGTTGGACCGGCTGTCTGCTGATGCTGGCGCGCAACACGCTGCTGGCGGCCGCGGCGGTGCTGTCCCTGGTCCGGTTGTGGCGGGCCACGCGCCCGCCGGCCGGAGAAGACGAGCCACCGGCCGTCCGTCCCGACGCCGGCCGCGTCCCCGACCGGGCGGTGGGCGTCTCCTGACGCGCCACCAGCACCCGCCGCCCCCTCCCCACCACCGCCCAGTGGACCCCATGCACCCAGACCCACGCGACCAGCCGGCTCCCCTCTCCCCACGGCCCACCACACCGCTGCGCGCCGCCATGGGCGGTCGTCCGGTGTCGCGGGTCGCGGTCGTCGTCATCGGTTACGACGATCGCGCGCATGTGGGCGACGCGGTGCGTTCGGCGCTGGCGCAGGGGTCCGCGGTCGCCGAGGTGATCGCCGTGGACGACTGCTCCACCGACGGCAGTGCCGAGCTGCTCGACCGGCTGGCCGCCGGCGAGTCACGGCTGCGGGTGGTGCGGCGGCGGGAGAACAGCGGCGGCTGCGGCAGCCCGCGCAACGACGGGATCGACGCGGTCACCGCACCCTGGGTGATGTTCCTGGACAGTGACGACCTCCTGCCGCCGGGTGCGGTGGACGCGCTGCTGACGGCGGCCACCGGGGCGCACGCCGAGGTCGCGAGCGGACTGTGCGTACGCCGGGAGCTGCCCTCGGGGCGCGAGCGGCCGTGGCAGGCCCCCCTCTACGCGGCGCACACCGTCCTCGCACGCCCCTCGCAGCGCCCTCGGCTGGTCCACGACACGCTGTGCGTCAACAAGCTGTACCGCACGGACTTCCTGCGCGAGCACGGCGTCCGCTTTCCCGAGGGCCGCTTCCTCTACGAGGACTTCGTCTTCACCGCGCGCGTGCTCGCCGCGGACCCCCGCGTGGTGCTCGTACCGGACCGGGTGTACGTGTGGCACGTGCGCCGGTCGGCCGAGCGGCTGTCGCTCTCCCTGGACCGCGAGCGCGTCGAGAACTGGAAGGCGCGGCTCGAGGCGTGCGCCCTGTCCCACGGCATCCTGCTGGGCGCGGGGCAGCGGGAGCTGGCGCGGGAGGCGCGGGCGAAGTTCCTCGACCACGAGGTGCGGATGTACGCGCGCGAGCTGGAGTCGCGGGACGCGCGCTACCGGCGTGCGTGGTGGACGCACACCCGGGAGTACCTCGCGCGCTACGAAGCCGCCGACTGGACGGTGGACCCCACGTCTCCCGGCCGGCTGCTCGGGCGCGTCGTGCTGGCCTCCGCCGAGCCGCGCGACCTGCGGCGGCTACGGGAACTCGCCGCCCGTCCGGCACGCCTGCTGCCGCCCTACGCCCGTGCTTCCGACGGCGTTCCCGTCTGGTCGGCCGACCTGCCCCAGGTCACCCTGGGCCCGCTGCTGACCCGTCCCACCGGGGTGCTCCCGCTCGCGGTGGACGCTCGACTGCGCCCACGCGCGCGTGTGTCCGTGCTGCGCCTGCGGCTGCACGAGCTGTACGGGAGGGTCGCCGGGGCGGGTCCGCGCGAGCTGGAGGCGCGCTGGCATCGCCGGGAGGACGACCGGGTGGCCGTGCGCACCACGACCGCGCCCACCGCCTCCGGCGCGGACCTCTGGACGGCCGAGGTGCCCGTCGACCTGGCCGGGCTGGGCGAGGGCACCTGGGACCTGCGGCTGACCCTGCGGTTCGCCGACGGCGCGCACCGGGACGTCACGGCGCACGCTCTGGCGGGCGCCGGCCGGCTGCGCCGGCACGCCGTCCCGAGCGCCCGGTACGGCGTCCTGCTGGTGCAGCCGTACGCGACGCACTCCGGCGCGCTGGCGCTGCGCGTGGCGACCGGCGCGCGCGGGATCGCCGGGGTGGCCCGTGGCCGGCTCGCCCGGCTGCTGCACTGACCGACCGGAACCGGCTGCCCTGCCGGGGCACCCGGGACCCCTCCACGACATGGTCACCTCGTCGTGGTCCGGCTGGACCCAGCACCACCCGGAAGCATCCCTGACCTGATCACCACCGGCTCCGGCACCTCACAGCGCCTGCAGGGCCCCCGCCGTCGCGCGGGCCAGGTTCTGGAGGTAGCCCTTGGGGAGTTTCGGGGAGCGGATGACCACCGAGCGCCAGTAGAGGGGGCCCGAGATGAGGTCCAGGGCCAGGTCGGGGTCGACGCCCGCGCGTACCTCGCCCCGCTGCTCGGCCGCCGCCACGATCTTGCTGGCCACGCCTTCCTGGCCGTCCCGCAGGGCCTTCTGGAAGGCCTCGGCCAGGTCGGGATTGCGGGCCGCCTCGGCCTGGAGGTCGGGAATGATCTGCGAGGCGATCGGGTGGCGCAGGGCGCGGGAGGTCACCTCGTAGAGCAGGCGAAGGTCCCCCTCCAGGGAGCCCGTGTCGGGGACCGGGAAGCCCAGCACGGCCATCGCCGAGACGACGTCCAGCACCAGGTGCAGCTTCGAGCGCCAGCGCCGGTACACCGCCGTCTTCCCGACGCCGGCGCGGCGGGCGATGCCCTCGATGGACATCCGGGCGTAGCCGACGGCCGCGAGCTCGTCGAAGACGGCCGCGCGGATGGCCTCGGTCACGTCCTCCCGGAGTACGGCGGCACCGGCGGGGGCCCGGCGGCGCGGACGCGCCGGCGGCTCGGCGGCGTACTCGTCGGCGTTCGTCGTCATGTCGAACAGCATAGGGCGTAGCGACGAAACGGTTGCGTTCCGACGTCGATTGGGCCTACTCTCACGTTGCGACGATACGGTCCCGTCCCGACGTAAGAGAACGTGAAGAGAAGCGTAAGGAAACGCCGGGCGACGGGGCCGGTCGCGTCGGCCCGGCGAGAGCCGGACGCAGCACCCCCGCCCCCGAGCGAAAGCAGCGGATGTGAGCCAGGTCCTCGACACACCGCCCCCGATCCAGGCCCAGGCCGACGACGAGCTCACGGCGCTGGCCGTCCGGCACGGCCTGACAGTGAGCGGCGCCCGCCCGACCCTGCCGGAGTACGTCCGCCAGCTGTGGGCCCGGCGCCACTTCATCACCGCGTTCTCCACCGCCAAGCTGACAGCCCAGTACAGCCAGGCGAAGCTCGGCCAGGTCTGGCAGGTCATGACCCCGCTGCTGAACGCGGCGGTCTACTACTTCATCTTCGGCGTCCTGCTCGGCACCAAGCACAACGTCCCCGACTACGTGCCCTTCCTGGTCACCGGCGTCTTCATCTGGACGTTCACGCAGAGCTCGATCATGGCGGGCACCCGGGCGATCTCCAGCAACCTCGGCCTGGTCCGCGCGCTGCACTTCCCGCGCGCCGCCCTGCCGATCTCCTTCGCGCTCCAGCAACTGCAGCAGCTGCTGTTCTCGATGGGCGCGCTGGTCGTCATCCTGCTCTGCTTCGGCGTGCCCGTCGCCGCCTCCTGGCTGCTGGCGATCCCGGCACTGCTCCTGCAGTTCACGTTCAACGCCGGCGTGTCGATGATCATGGCGCGGATGGGCGCCAAGACCCCCGACATCGCCCAGCTGATGCCCTTCGTGCTGCGCACCTGGATGTACGTGTCCGGCGTGATGTGGAGCATCGACAAGATCACCAAGAAGGACGACCTGCCGCACATCGTCACCGTCCTGCTGCAGATCAACCCGGCCGCGGTCTACATCGACCTCATGCGGTTCGCGCTGATCGACAGCTTCCACGCGAAGGCCCTGCCCCCGCACGTGTGGGCGGCGGCCATCGGCTGGGCCCTGCTCGCCGGCGTCGGCGGCTTTGTCTACTTCTGGAAGGCTGAGGAGAGGTACGGCCGTGGCTGAGTACACCACTGAGAACACCGCGCAGAGCGGCACCGCGCGCACCGGCACCGCCGGGACGGCGGCCGAGAGGATCCCCACCGTCGTCGCCGACCGGGTCGACATCGTCTACCGGGTCAACGGCACCGGCGCGGGCCGCGGCTCCGCCACCGCCGCCCTGAACCGCATCCTGCGCCGCGAGAAGGCCGAGAAGGCCTCCGGTGTGCGGCGGGTGCACGCGGTGAAGAAGGTGTCGTTCGTCGCCTACAAGGGTGAGGCCATCGGCCTCATCGGCACCAACGGCTCCGGCAAGTCGACCCTGCTCAAGGCGGTCGCGGGTCTGCTCCCGGTGGAGAACGGGCACATCTACACCGACGGCCAGCCCTCCCTGCTCGGCGTCAACGCGGCCCTGATGAACGACCTGACGGGCGAGCGCAACGTCTTCCTCGGCGGACTCGCCATGGGGATGTCCCGGGAGCAGATCAAGGAGCGCTACCAGGACATCGTCGAGTTCTCCGGCATCAACGAGAAGGGCGACTTCATCACCCTGCCGATGCGCACCTACTCCTCCGGCATGGCGGCGCGCCTGCGGTTCTCCATCGCGGCCGCCAAGGACCACGACGTCCTGCTCATCGACGAGGCCCTGGCCACCGGCGACCGCTCCTTCCAGATGCGCTCCGAGCAGCGGATCCGCGAACTGCGTCAGCACGCGGGAACCGTCTTCCTGGTCAGCCACAACAACAAGTCGATCCGCGACACCTGTGAGCGGGTCCTGTGGCTGGAGCGCGGCGAACTGCGCATGGACGGGCCGACGGAGGAGGTCATGAAGGAGTACGAGGCCTTCACCGGCGACAAGAAGCCGGCCGCCAAGGCGGACGTCAAGGCGAGTGCGCCGAACGCACCCGTTCCCTCCTGACGCGGTTCTTACTCAGGTTACGTAATCCCTTTTATCTGATTAATAAAGATATGTTAGGAAGGGTATTCGGAGCCTACAGAGCCGAAGGAGCCCCTTGTGATGCCCCAGCTCAGCGTGATCGTCTACGGGTCGAACACACAGGGGCATCTCGCGGAACTCCTCGAGTCCCTGGACGCCCACCCGCCTTCCGACGCCGAGGTGATCGTCGCGGCCGTCGGCGACTGGGCGCGGGAGACCGCCGAGGGCCACGCCCCGGAGACGATCGTGGTGCCGCTGCCCGAGGGTACCGGTGACGCGGAGGCGCGGTCGGCGGGCGCCGCCCGCGCCTCCGGCCGCTGGCTGCACTTCGTGCACGCCAAGGACGGTCTGCCGGCGGGTGCCCCCCGTCTGATCGCGGAACGAACCGCCGAACTGGACCGCATGAACGAAGCGGCCACCACGTCGGCCACGCCCGTCCCCATCCCACTGCCGGCGACGACACCGGTGGCCGCCCAGCCCGTCGGCACTGCCGCGGCCCGGGTGGCCCCGGCCGCCCGGGACACCCGTTCGGCCCCAGTCGCCGCGACCGTCGGGGCAGGCCAGGGCACCCCGGACGCTCCGGTCGACCAGGCCACCACCCCCGTGGCCCCGCTCGCCCCGGACACCCGCGCCACCCCCGTCCCCGTCACCACTGCCCTCCCGCCGGTGGACGTCCTCCTCTTCGACCACGTCTCCACCACCTGGCAGACCGCCGCCACCCCCTCCCGGGACGGACGGTATCTCGCCGCGGTCGGCCGGGAGGGGCTTCGGCTGGACGAGGCGGCCGGCCTGCTGCGGATCGCCCCGTTGCTCGGCAACCGCGCCCTGCGCGCCGACTTCTGGCGGGCGCACGAGGAGCACCTGCGCACCGACGACGAGCCACGCGCCGCCTACGCCACCCTGCTGCGCGCCGGCCGGGTCGCCTGTCTGAACCAGGCGGCGTACGACAGCCGGGTGCTGCGCCCCGAGAGCCTGCCGCCGCTCGCCCCGGCGTACCGGCTCGCGCTCATCGACCGCTACGAGGACCTGCTCCCGCTCACCCGGGACCGTGGCGCCGCCCGCACGGTGCTGTACGACCTGATGGTGCGCGACCTCCTGCGCACCTTCGCCCGGGAGGACCTGCCCGATCCGGTCGCCCGCGAGTTCTTCCGCCGCGCCTCCCTCGCGGCGGTCCGCTGGCGGCCCGAGGGACACCAGCGGCCGGCGGGCCTCGAAGGCGTACGGCACGCCCTGCTGGAGGAGGGCGCCTACGGCAGGTACCGCGCGTTCCAGACCGGCAACCGCACCCGCCGCGCCGTACGCAAGGCCGTACGCTCCCGCAAGCGCCAGGTGGGCGCGAAGGTCCGCGACCAGCAGTACCGCCGCGCCCTGAGCCGCCCGGTGGATCCCGGCCTGGCCGTGTTCAGCGCCTACTGGGACCGCGGAGTGGCGTGCAACCCGGCCGCGATCGCCGCCAAGCTCGCCGAACTCGCCCCGCACATCCACCGGGTGTGGGTGGTGAACAAGGAGAACGCGGCCCTGCTGCCGCCCGGCACCGACCACGTGGTCCCCGGCACCCGCCGCTACTGGGAGACCCTGGCCACCGCCAGGTTCCTGACGAACAACGTCAACTTCCCGGGCCCGGTGGTCAAACGGCCCGACGCGATCCACCTCCAGACCCACCACGGCACCCCGCTCAAACGCATGGGCCTGGACCAGATGGAGCACCCGGCCGCCGCCAAGGGCATGGACTTCAACGCCCTGCTCGCCCGCGTCGACAAGTGGGACTACAGCCTCAGCGCCAACAGCCACAGCACCCGGATGTGGGAGCGTGCCTACCCCGCCCGCTACACCCCCCTGGACCACGGCTATCCGCGCAACGACGTCTACTACACGGCCACGGCCGCCGACGTCCGCGCGGCCCGCGAACGCCTCGGTATCGCGCCGGGCCGCCGGGCCGTCCTCTACGCCCCCACGCACCGCGACTACGAGGCCGGCTTCACCCCCCGCCTCGACCTCGCCGCCCTCGCCGACCGCCTCGGCGAGGACACGGTCCTCCTCGTCCGCGCCCACTACTTCTACGGCGGCGCCGCCTCCCCGCTGACCGGCCTGCGCCGCTCCGGCCGGATCATCGACGTCTCCTCCTACGACCCCGTCGAGGAACTCTGCCTGGCCGCCGACGCGCTGGTCACGGACTACTCGTCGATCATGTTCGACTACGCCAACCTGGACCGCCCGATCGTCGTCTACGCCGACGACTGGGAGACCTACCGCATCACCCGGGGCGTCTACTTCGACCTGGTGGCGGAACACCCCGGCCAGGTGGCCCGCACCCAGGAGGAGCTGGCGGAGATCTTCGTCTCCGGTGCCTGGCGCGACGAGAGCGCGGCGAAGAAACGCGCCGCTTTCCGGCGCCGGTTCTGCGAGTACGACGACGGCCGGGCCGCCGAACGGGTCGTACGACGGGTCTTCCTCGGTGAACCCGAGGAGGCGCTTCCCCCGGTGCTTCCCCTGGAGGAACGCACCCCCGCCCCGACCCCCGAGGAGGCGACCGCATGACCACGCCCGACGTCACCGTGACGGTCATCGTCTACAACGACGCGGCCCGTCTCCCGCGCGCGGTCGCCTCGCTGCGCGCGCAGACCCACACCAACATCGAGATCGTCATCAGCGACGACCACTCCACGGACGACACCCCCGCCGTGGCCCGGGAACTGGCGGCGCGGGACCACCGCATCCGGTACGTGCGGCTCCCGGAGAACAGCGGCGGCTGCAGCGCCCCGCGCAACCGGGCCATCGAGATCGCCCGGGCGCCCTACCTGATGTTCCTCGACAGCGACGACGAACTCCCGCCGCGTGCCGTGGAGTCGCTGCTGGCCGCCCACCGCGAACGGGAGGTGGACTTCACCATGGGCGCGGTCCGGCGGGTGCGGGTGGACAACGGGCGCCGGTCCACCTGGATGCCGCACCTGGTGACCGAGCGCCGCACGCTGGAGGGCATCGAGGCCGAACCGCGCCTGCTGTTCGAGCACCTGTCCACCAGCAAGATGTACGCCCGCGCCTTCCTGGACCGGCACCACCTCCGCTTCCCGGAGGGCATCCACTACGAGGACCAGCTGTTCTCGACGCAGGCGTACTGCCTGGCACGGGCGTTCACGATTATCCCCGACCCGGTGTACGTCTGGTACATCGAGCCGTTCGCGGCCGAGGGCGCCGCCTCCATCTCCAACCAGCGGCACAAGATCTCCAACGTCCGCGACCGCGTCCACGTCCAGCGGCTGATCGACGACTTCCTCGACAGCAGCGGCCACGCCGGACTGCGGGAGGACAAGGACTACAAGTTCCTCAAGCACGACTTCCGGATGTACGCGGGCGACCTGCCCTACCGGGGCGAGGAGTGGCTGCGCTCCTTCGCCGAGGTCGTGAACCCCTACCTGGACACCCTGGCCCCCGGCGCGTACGCGCGGCTGCCCCGGCCGGAGCGGGTGGTACTGGCCCTGCTACGGGAGGGACGCCTGGCGGACACCCGGCTGGCCGCGCGCGGCCTCGGGCATCCGGTGGCGCCACGGCAGATCACCACCGACGCCTCCGGCGTCCCCTACTGGGGCGATCGCGTCCCCGACGCCGAACCGGCCCGGCGCGAACTGGACCTGTCCGACCTGGAGCTGGACACACGGCCCTTCCCCACCGCCCGGTTCCGCCACGAGATCACCGGCCTGGACCGGGGCGCCGGTGCCACGCTCACCCTGAGCGTCCGCACCTACGACCCCGGGCTCCGGCTGCCCGTCGGTCCCCAGCGGGCCGGTCTGCAACTGGCCCCCGGCGGGCGCCGGATGACGGTTCCCTTCCGTCTGGACCCGGTCCGGCCCGGCGTCTTCGAAGGCACCGTCCACCTGGACCTCGCCGCCGCCCCGCTGCCCTTCCACGGTTTCGAGGGCGTACGCCACCCGATGGTCCGCCTTCAGCAGCAGGGCCTGTCCCACACCGGCCTGCTGCTGGCCCCGCTGGACTTCCCGGCCGCCACGACCCGCGTCGACTACCACTCCGGCACGGCCCCGCACGATGTCACCGTCGAGCCCGAGGGCCGCGACCCCGGGCGGCTCCAGATCCGCTGGCGCCCGGTGGGCGTGACGGCCCGGGTGATCCGGCCCGTGGTGCGCCGGGTCGCCAGACCGCGGGTACGCAGGGCGGCGAAGCTGGTGGCCAGCCTGCTGCGGTGAGGAACGGGGCGCCGGCGTCGGTGCGCGGGTCAGGGTGACCGGGCGCCGACGCCGCGCCCGAGGGCTCAGGGCAGCACTCGGTACAGCACCTGTCCCCCCGGACCGGCGGCCACCCTGCGTACCTGGGGCCCGGCCAGGTCACCCGGTCCCACGACCCAGCGCACCCCATACTCCCGCAGGATCCGGCGCCGCTCCGCCGGGGAGGTGCGCGCGTCGAAGTACCGGCTCACCGCGGCCTCCCGTCGCCCGGCGTCCCGCAGGAACACGTCCGGATACCCCGGTGCCACGGTGTACGGCCCGTACGCCGGGATCTGCCGGGCCGGCATCCTGCGCGCCATCACCACGTCCCCGTACGACACCCCCGCCCGCATGATCCACTGGTAACCCGTCCACGGCGTGCGGTACTTCGCGGCGACCACCCCGGGCAGCGCGTCCCGCCCGGTCACATACCCGAGCGTCCCCGCCTGCGTCCACGCCCCCGCCACCAGCGCGGCGCCGAGCACCCACGCCCAGGCCGTACGCACCGCACGCCGCCCGGCCGTCACCGCCTCCAGCGCCGCCGCCAGCTGAGCCGGGATCAGCGCCGCGGGCAGCGCCCGGCCCCACGAGTAGTGGCCGGTCAGGCCGCCCGCGGCGAACACCAGCGCGCCCAGCGCGAAGAACAGCGCCAGCGGGTCCCGGTGGTCCCGCCGCCCGCGAGCCACCAGGGCGACGACCCCGAGCAGCACCAGCCCGAACCGGGCGGCCAGGTGCTCGTACAGCGGCCGGTGCACGGCCTCCAGGTCCGCGCCCGCGGAGAACAGCGCGAAGAAGTCGTAGTACGGCCACAGCCACAGCACCGCCAGTCCCAGGGCGAGCGAGGCGCCGAGCCGCGGCAGCACCGGGCGGCCGGGGCGGGCCGCGATCACCGTGGCCAGCGCGCCCAGGGACGCCACGACCCCGGTGAACTGATGGCACAGCAGGATCAGCGCCCACAGCGCGCCGAGCCCCAGCCACACTCCCCACCCGGCCTCCGCGCGCACGGCCCTCGTCAGCCACGTCCAGAAGTGGAAGGAGAGGCCGAGCGCGAACACGCTCGGGTACGCCACCGTCAGCGCGAGGGAGTTCAGCGACAGGAAGCCGCTCCACTCGAACAGCACCGGCCCCCAGAGGAAGACCAGGCTCAGAAAGGCAGTCGCGGGCGCCGCACGGTGCACGCTCAGCGTACGGACATACCGCCACACCCCGCTGACCAGCAGTCCCAGCGAGACGAGCGCGGCCATGCGCAGCACCACGAACACCGACAGCCCGGTCAGCTTGGCCGCGCAGCCGAGCACCAGCATCCACGGCGAGTAGTACGGGCTCGGCGTATCGGCGTCGACCAGCGGATTGCCGGGATGCGCCAGGCTTCGGCTCAGGCGCTGCACGGTGGCCGCGTGCATGCCGAGGTCGCCCGCCCACGGCAGCCGGACGACCACCAGGAGCAGCAGCACCAGGACCAGCGCGGCGACGGCCCCCGGCAGCGAGCGGCCCAGCCGCGCACCGCCGTGCTCCGGCGCCGTGCGGCTCACCGGCTCCAGCTCAGCGGGCTTGGTGCGCATCCGTCCACGATCCCCGGGTGCGGTTGATCACTGTCACACCCCAGACCCTATACGAACCCCTCCGAAGAGCGGCAGACGGAACATTCACCTCGGGAACGAAGGCGCCCCGGGTCGCTGTCCGCGGACCCGGGGCGCCTTTCGTGCCGTACCGCTACGAGTGCGAGCGCAGCAGCGTCCGCATCGTGCGCATCGCCACCGAGAGGTTGGCGAGGTCGAAGGAGTCCGAACCGCGGATCTCGTCCAGGGTGCTGCGCGCCCGGCCGAGGATCGCGGAGTTCTTCTGCTCCCACGCCGTGAAGCGCTGCTCGGGCGTCGAGGTGCCGTTGCCGGCCGCGAAGACGTCCGCGGTCAGCGCCGCGTGCGCCGCGTACAGGTCCTCACGGATGGAGGCGCGGGCCATGGACTGCCAGCGGTCGTTGCGGGGCAGCTCGCTGATGCGGTCCATCAGCTGGGTGATGTCGAGCCGGTCGGCGAGGTCAAAGTAGATCTCGGCGACGTCCAGCGGCTCCTTGCCCATGCGGTCGGCCACCCAGACGATGTCCAGCGCCGGGAAGGCGGAGGAGAAGCCGGCCACCCGGGTGGCGAGCTCGTCCGGGACTCCGGCGGCCACCAGCTCGTCGTACACGTGCTGGTACCACTCCGCGTCCGCGCCGCGCAGCAGCTTCGGCAGCTGCTGCCAGACCTGCTCGACCCGCTCGGCGAAGAACTCGACCGTCTCGGCGAGCTGCAGCGGCTGCGGCCGGTTGTTGAGCAGCCAGCGCGTGCCGCGCTCGATCAGACGGCGCGAGTGCAGCCGGATCCGGGTCTGGACGGCGGCGTCGACCCGGTTGTCCAGGGTCTCCACCGCGTCCCACACCGGCGCCGAGCGGAAGATCGCGCGGGCCGCGGTCTGGGCCCGGACGATCTCCTCCAGCGACGCTCCGGTCTCCTCGCGCAGGCGGTGCAGATACGTTGTACCGCCTGTGTTGACCGTGTCGTTGACCAGCACGGTCGTGGTGATCTCGCGGCGCAGCGGGTGGCCCTCGATGGCCTCGGCGAACCGCTCGCGCAGGGCGGAGGGGAAGTAGGCGTACAGCAGGCCGCGCAGATAGGGGTCGTCCGGCAGCGAGGTGTGCAGCAGCTCCTCGGCGACCGTGATCTTCGTGTACGCCAGCACCACGGCCGTCTCCGGGCTGGTCAGGCCCTGGCCCTGGGCGAGACGCTCGCGGATCTGGCGGTCGGTCGGCAGGAACTCCAGCGCCCGGTCCAGGTGGCCCTCGCGCACCAGGTGGCGGATGAACCGCTGCTGGGCGTGGAGCATGTCCTTGGCCTGGAACAGGGCGTTGGCGAGAGCCGCGTTCTGCGCGTAGTTGTTGCGCAGCACCAGGTCGCCGACCTCGTCGGTCATCTCGGCGAGCAACTTGTTGCGCTGCTTGACGGTCATGTCGCCCTCGGTGACCAGACCGTTCAGCAGGATCTTGATGTTCACCTCGTGGTCGGAGGTGTCCACACCGGCGCTGTTGTCGATCGCGTCGGTGTTGATCCGGCCGCCCTGCAACGCGAACTCGATACGGCCCAGCTGGGTCAGGCCCAGGTTGCCGCCCTCGCCGACCACCTTGACGCGCAGGTCGGCGCCGTCGACCCGGATGGCGTCGTTGGCCTTGTCGCCGACGTCCGCGTTCGACTCCGCCGACGACTTCACATAGGTGCCGATGCCGCCGTTCCACAGCAGGTCCACCGGCGCCTGGAGGATGGCCTTCATCAGGTCGGCCGGGGTCATCTTGGAGACCTTGCCCTCGATACCGAGGGCCTCCCGGATGTGGCTGTTGAGCGTGATCGCCTTGGCGCTGCGCGGGAAGATCCCGCCGCCCGCGGAGAGCAGCCCGGTGTCGTAGTCGGCCCAGCTGGAGCGGGGCAGCTCGAACAGGCGGCGGCGCTCGGCGTAGGAGGTGGCCGCGTCCGGGGTGGGGTCGATGAAGATGTGCCGGTGGTCGAAGGCGGCGACCAGGCGGATGTGCTCGGACAGCAACATGCCGTTGCCGAACACGTCACCGGACATGTCACCGATGCCGACGACCGTGAAGTCCTCGCTCTGCGTGTCCACGCCCAGCTCGCGGAAGTGCCGCTTCACGGACTCCCAGGCGCCACGCGCGGTGATGCCCATGCCCTTGTGGTCGTAACCGGCCGAGCCGCCGGAGGCGAAGGCGTCACCGAGCCAGAAGTCGTACTGCTCGGCGACCCCGTTGGCGATGTCGGAGAACGTCGCCGTGCCCTTGTCGGCCGCGACGACCAGATAGGTGTCGTCGCCGTCGTGCCGGACCACGTCACGGGGCGGTACGACCTCGCCGCCGATCATGTTGTCGGTGATGTCGAGCAGCGCCGAGATGAAGGTCTTGTAGCTGGCGATGCCCTCGGCCAGCCAGGCGTCCCGGTCCACGCTCGGGTCCGGCAGCTGCTTGGCGACGAAGCCGCCCTTGGCGCCGACCGGCACGATGACCGTGTTCTTCACCATCTGCGCCTTGACCAGGCCGAGGATCTCCGTGCGGAAGTCCTCACGCCGGTCGGACCAGCGCAGACCGCCGCGGGCGACCTTGCCGAAGCGCAGGTGCACGCCCTCGACGCGCGGCGAGTACACCCAGATCTCGTACGCCGGGCGCGGCGCGGGCAGGTCCGGGATGGCCTGCGGGTCGAACTTCATGGACACGTACGCGTGCGGGCCGCCGCCGGTCGTCTCCTGGAAGAAGTTCGTGCGCAGCGTCGCCTTGATCACGGTCAGGAAGGAACGCAGGATGCGGTCCTCGTCCAGGCTCGCCACCTGGTCCAGGGCCGCGTCCAGCTCCTCCAGCAGGGCGTCGGTGATCTCCAGTCCGGCCCGCTGCCGGTCCGGGGACATCCGCGCCTCGAACAGGGAGACGAGCAGACGGGTGGTGTGGACGTTGTTGCGGAGGGTGTCCTCCATGTAGTCCTGCGAGAAGGTCGAGCCGGCCTGCCGCAGGTACTTGGCGTAGGCGCGCAGCACCATCGCCTGCCGCCAGGTCAGCCCGGCGCTCAGCACCAGGGCGTTGAAGCCGTCGTTCTCCGCCTGGCCGGTCCAGGTCGCGGCGAACGCCTCCTGGAACCGCTCACGGCCGTCCTCGCCGAGGTAGTCGCCGTTGCCGCCGCCCAGCGACTTCGGCATGCGCAGACCGAAGTCGTAGATCCACGCGGTCGTGCGGTCGGCGCAGCGCAGCTCGTAGGGCCGCTCGTCGGTGACCTCCACGCCCAGCCGGCTGAGCACGGGCAGCACCTGCGAGAGGGAGACCGTGCCCCCCTTCTGGTAGATCTTGAAGCGGCGCTCGTCGGGGGCGGCGCCCACCGGCTCGTACAGGCTCAGCGAGAAGGACGTGTCCTCGCCCAGCTGCTCCAGGTGGACGAGGTCGGCGACCGCGGCGCGCGGGGAGTGGTCGGCCTTGTAGCCCTCGGGGAAGGCGTTGTTGTAGCGGCTGAGCACCTCGGCCGCGTACTCCTCGCCGCACTCGGCGGTCAGCGACTCCGCGAACGCGTCCGCCCAGGAGCGGGCCGCCTCCACCAGCCGTGCCTCGATGCGCTCCTTGTCGCTGTCCGACAGCTCGGACAGCTCGGTGCCCTGCGGGACCCGGACGACGAAGTGCAGCCGGGAGAGGATCGACTCGGTGTTCCAGGCGGTGAAGTCGACGCTGATCCCGCCGAGCTCTTCCTTCAGGATGTCGATGATGCGCAGCCGGACACCGGTGGTGTAGCGGTCGCGCGGAAGGTAGACGAGGGCCGAGTAGTAGCGGCCGTACTCGTCCTGGCGCAGGTACAGCCGCAGCCGGCGGCGCTCCTGCAGATAGAGGACGCTCGTGACGATGGACTGCAGTTCGGCGACCGGGGTCTGGAACAGCTCGTCGCGCGGGTAGGTCTCCAGGATCTGGAGCAGGTCGCGGCCGTCGTGGCTGTTGGGCGAGAACCCGGCGCGCCGCAGGACCTCGTCGACCTTGCGGCGGATGACGGGGACACGGCGCACGGACTCGGTGTAGGCCGCGGAGGAGAACAGGCCGAGGAAGCGGCGCTCGCCGACGACGTTGCCGTCCGCGTCGAACTTCTTGACGCCGATGTAGTCCAGGTACGACGGCCGGTGCACGGTGGCCCGGCTGTTGGCCTTGGTCAACACCAGCAGCTTGTGCTCGCGGGCCTTGGCGCGGACGTCGGCCGGCAGGCGCTCGAAGGACGGGCTGACCGGATGCTGGTCGTCCTCGGCGTGCCGCGGGTCGGAGCGCAGTATGCCGAGGCCGGTGCCGGGCACGGCGGCGAGCGTGTCGTCGTCGCGCAGCTGGTATTCGCGGTAGCCGAGGAAGGTGAAGTGGTCGGAGGACAGCCAGCGCAGCAGCTCGCGGGCCTCCTCGACCTCGGGCCTGGGCATGTCGGCGGGGGCGGGCTCGCCCTCCAGGTCGTCGGCGATCCGGGTCGCCGTGGTCCGCATCTTCTCCCAGTCCTCGACGGCCTCGCGGACGTCGGACAGGACGCGCAGCAGGTCGAGGGTGATCTGCTTGAGGTCGGCGCGGTCGGTCTCACGGTCGATCTCGACGTGGATCCAGGACTCGACGTGCGCGTCGTGCGGCAGGTCACCGGTGGGCGGGGTCCGCACGACCTCCAGCAGCTTGCCGGTGACGTCGCGCCGCACCACGAACTGCGGGTGGACGACGGCGTGGATGCCGCGCCCCTGCCGGGTCAGCTCGTTGGTGACCGAGTCGACGAGGAAGGGCATGTCGTCGGTGACGACCTCCACGACGGTGTGGCTGCAGGTCCACCCGTTCTCTTCCACGGTCGGGGTGTAGACCCGGACGTTCGCGGTGCCCTGGGGGCGGGTCTCGGCGAGACGGTAGTGCGAGACCGCGGCGCCGAAGACGTCGACCGGGTCGCGGTCGGCGAGGTCTTCCGGGGCGGTGTGCAGGTAGTAGCGCTGGAGGAACGTGAGCACCGTCTCGCTGTCCGGGGTGCCGGGAGTGCCCTCGCTCGTCGTCCCGGTCGGTAGGTGCCCCCCGACCGGGCTGTTCTCAGCTACCCGGGCGGCCCTCTCGAGCAGCTCGGCCTTTGCTTCGTCCAGCTTGGTCTGCATTGTCCTCTGGCTCCTGTCGCGCGCCATTGCGTGACGTAGAAGGAAGTACGGTCTCTCCTCCTCCGGCGTGACGCCACGGCCCGGGGTGTCCGGTCCATTCAGACGCTATGCCGCGAGGCGAGATGAGCGGGGGGAATTCGGCCATTTTCGGCATGCCCGCGGGGTGTGACGCTGCTCTCGGCGCCGCCGTGCCCCGGGGATTCCTCGGCGTCCTGGAGGCGTCGGCGCCCCCGAACCGCCCGCGAAGATCAGCGACCGCCGCCCGGTCACGGAGATGCTCCGTGCAACCCGGGCGCAGGGCAGGGGCAGCAGCGCCCCCGCGAGATATCGCGCTGATCACGCCACCAGGCTATCGCTCCTCACCCCGGAGCCGTCATGAGCCGTATGTGTACAAAACCAAGGGGGTAACTTTGACGTTCTGCACAGCGCCATGGCGGCCGCGGGTGACGTATCCGTGCCGAATCCGGCCACGCGCCGCACCGCGTATCCGGTAGCGCTCCCCCGCGCGCGGACGCACCCTGAAAGCGACGGGCCCCCTTGGCAAGCAAGCCCGGCGGCGGCACGTTACCCAGGAGAGCGCGGCGCGGACGGTGCGCCCCTCCCGGAGCCTGCTGAGGAGCCGACATGCCCGCGAAGATCCTCATCGTCACCGGAGACGCGGCGGAGTCGCTGGAAGTCCTCTACCCCTACCAGCGCCTGCGCGAAGAGGGCTACGAGGTGCACATCGCGGCCCCCACCCGCAAGACCCTCCGCTTCGTCGTGCACGACTTCGAGCCCGGCTACGACACCTACACCGAGAAACCCGGCTACACCTGGCCCGCCGACCTCGCCTTCTCCGAGGTGGAGCCGGGTGAGTACGCGGCCCTCGTCATCCCCGGCGGCCGGGCGCCCGAGTATCTGCGCAACGACCTCGAACTGCGCAAGATCCTCAAGGCGTTCTTCGACTCCGACAAGCCGGTCGCCCAGATCTGTCACGGCCCGCTGCTCACCGCGGCGATCGACAGCCTGCGCGGCCGCCGGGTCACGGCCTATCCGGCCCTGGAACTCGACATGCAGGCGGCCGGCGCGGACTTCCAGGACACCGAGGCGGTCGTCGACGGCACCCTGGTCTCCTCCCGCGCCTGGCCGGACCACCCGGCCTGGATGCGAGAGTTCCTGGAAGTCCTCCGCACCAAGACCCCGACCCCCTGACACCACCCACACGGCGACCGGGCGCGCGCGTGGTGCCCCGGCGACGCGGACAAGCGGCCCGGCCCCGCCCGGCACGGGCGCCGGTGCCCGGCGAGCCCATGTCCGCCGAGCACTGCGCACCGGCGGACGCGCCCGGCACCCGCGAACTGCCCGCACCCGCGAACGTGCCCCGCATCCGGCAGACGCGGGCGGACTCCGCCTACGCCGCGAGGCGCTGCGCCTCCGCCACGGCCTCCTGGAGCGTGTCCACCACCGGCACGCCGACCTCTTCCAGACTGGCCCGGCCGTGCGAACCCCCGGTGTACAGGACGGCCCGCGCTCCCACCAGCCCCGCGGCGATCGCGTCGTCCGCCGCGTCCCCGATCACCACCGTGCGCGCCGGCTCCACCACCCCGGCCAGCGCCCGCAGATGCCGCACCATGTGCTCGGCCTTGCTCCCGCCGGACGGCCCCGTACGACCGTCGACCCGCAGGAAGTGCGCCTCGATCCCGAACCCCCGCACGAGCGGCACCAGGTCCTCGTGCCCGTACATGCTCAGCAACGACTGGCTGTGCCCCGCCGACCGCCACCCGGCGAGCAGTTCGGCCGCGCCCGCGGTGAGCCCGCACCGCACCCGGTGCTCGCTGTAGTGCCGGTGGAACACCGCGTCCATCAGCTCCCACTCGGCATCGGTCGGCAGCCGGCCCAGCAGCCGCTCGTAGAACTTCGGCACCGGCACGCAGTACAGCGCTCGGTAACGCTCCAGCGTGATCGGCGCGAGCCCCAGTTCGGCGAAGGCCGCGTTGGTCGCCCCGATGATCGCGTCGTTGTCGTGGAACAGGGTGCCGTTCCAGTCCCAGACGATGTGCGCGCTTGCCTGCTTCCCCATGTCCATGACCGTACCCGCGCCCACCGACAATTCCCGCGGCCCGCCCGGCTCAGGCCTGCCCGACCAGGCTGGGGATCTCCTGCGTGGCGTACCAGAGCAGCTCGTGGTCGTCCGCCTCGTCGACGACGTACTGCGCGTCGTCGTCCCCGCCGTCCGCCGCCGCCAGGGCGTCCGCCGCCGCGGCGACCTCCGCCTCCGCGTCGTCGGCGTCGACGTGCACCGCGGCCGCCTTCGCGAGCGGCACCGCCGACGCCACGGTCACCTCGCCCAGCGCCGCCGGGTCGGACCCGCGGCCGGTGTCGGCGGTGGCGGCGCCGTCGGGCACGTCGACGGCGACCACGACCCGGCGCCGCTGCGCACCCGGGTCGGCGGCGAGCAGCCGCAGCGAGGCTTGGGCGGCCCGGCTCAGCGCCGCGTACTCCAGCTCCTCGATGTCGTCGGAGAGGTACCACTCGCGCAGCGCGGGCGTGACGGCATACGCGACGAAGGGGCCGCTCCCCAGCTCACCCGTCTTGTGCGCCTCGGCGAGAGCGGGGAGGGACAGGGGGACGTAGACGCGCATGGCTGGCCGCTCTTTCCTGGTCGAAGGCCCCGCCGGGCCCCGGGGAGAGCCCGGCCGGCCCGCATCCGGGAGGGCCTTCAGGATACGTGCGTCCGTCCCCTTTCGGGCGCCCGCCCGCACCCCCGCGAGCGTCAAGCCCGCGCCGGAAACTCACCCGGTGTCGCCGCCTCACCGCACGGTCCGCGCAGGCGCCCGCCCCTCTGATGAGTGAACTCCTCCGCCCCCCGCACACCGCCCCCGCCTTCCTTGCCAGCCCCTCCCCGGTCCCCGTACAAGATCCTCGACAGCTGGTTACCGCCCGGTATCTCCCGGGCCCGCCGAACGGGGATCGTCATGAACAAGGTCATGAACCGCGCCGCCCAGCCCCGCCCGCGGCACCGCCCGCCGACCCGCCACGACACCCGCCGACCGGCCGGCGCACCGCCGCGCGCGCCGAGCAGGAACACCGCCCGCCGCACCACCGCCCCGGCTCCCGCCGGCCGTGCGTCCGGCACCACCGCACCGAGTACGCCCACCCACCCGGAAGCGGCCCACGCCCCCCGGACGCCCAGCCCCCCTACCGGCCCACAGTCGGCCCGGACGCTGCCCGACCCCGCCGCATGGCAGCCGCGTCCCACCGACCTGTTCGCGGACCGTCTGGTGGCCGTCCTGAGCGGCCAGCGCCCCGTCCACTGGATGCTCCGCCACACCGCCGGGCGCGCCTACGACGATCTGGCCCGTCTCGCCGCCCTCGGCCCGCTGCGCACCCGGGGCACCCGTCCCGTCGTCCACGACATCGGTTACTTCGTCCCGCGGGACGGCGCCATCGAGGCCTTCGCCCGCATCGCCGCCGGCGGCCAACTCCGGGCCCTGGCCTTCCGCCTGGAGCAGGGCCCCGACCTTCGCTGGCGCTGCACGGCGGTGGAGGCGGGCCCCACGAACCCGTCCCGTCCGACCGCCGCCGCCGCACACTGACCCAGCCGCGTTCCCACCCCGCGGACGCGGAAGGGCCGGGCCCCCCGAAGGGAGACCCGGCCCCACCAGAGCTCAAGACGCCGGTGTCACTTCCTGCGGCGGCGACCGCCCTTGGCCTGCTTGCGCCGCTCCGCCCGCGTCAGGCCGTCGGACTCGGACCGAACCGGCTCGTCGTCGTCCAGGTCGCGCTCGACGATGCCGCCCTCACCGTCCACCGTGGGTGCGGAGAAGTGCAGCTCACGCCGCTGCGGCACGTCCAGGCCCTTCGCCCGGATCTCGGGGCGCGCCCCGGCCTGCGCCGGCACCGTGTCCTGCACACCCTCGCCGACCGGCTGGGCATCCTCGACCGGGACCTCCTCGACCTGCTGCTCGACCTGGACCTCCAGGTTGAACAGGTAGCCGACGGACTCCTCCTTGATGCCCTCCATCATCGCGGTGAACATGTCGAAGCCCTCGCGCTGGTACTCGACCAGCGGGTCCTTCTGCGCCATCGCGCGCAGGCCGATGCCCTCCTGGAGGTAGTCCATCTCGTAGAGGTGCTCGCGCCACTTGCGGTCGAGGACCGACAGCACGACCCGGCGCTCCAGCTCACGCATGATCTCGGAGCCGAGCTGCGCCTCACGGGCCGCGTACTGCTCGTGGATGTCTTCCTTGATGGACTCGGAGATGAACTCGGCGGTCAGACCGGCCCGGTCGCCGGCGGCCTCCTCCAGCTCGTCGATGACGACCTTCACCGGGTACAGCTGCCGGAAGGCGCCCCACAGCCGGTCCAGGTCCCAGTCCTCGGGGAAGCCGTCGGCGGTCTCCGCCGCGACGTACGCGTCGATCGTGTCGTCCATGAAGTGCTGGACCTGCTCGTGCAGATCCTCGCCCTCCAGGACGCGACGGCGCTCGCCGTAGATGACCTCGCGCTGCCGGTTGAGCACCTCGTCGTACTTCAGGACGTTCTTACGGGTCTCGAAGTTCTGCTGCTCGACCTGCGACTGCGCGGACGCGATCGCGCGGGTGACCATCTTGTTCTCGATCGGCACGTCGTCGGGCACGTTCGCCATGGACATCACGCGCTCGACCATCTGGGCCTTGAACAGGCGCATCAGGTCGTCACCGAGCGAGAGGTAGAACCGGGACTCGCCGGGGTCGCCCTGACGGCCGGAACGGCCGCGCAGCTGGTTGTCGATCCGGCGCGACTCGTGCCGCTCGGTACCGAGGACGTAGAGGCCGCCGAGTTCCTTGACCTCCTCGAACTCGGCCTTGACCGCCTGCTCGGCCTTCTCGAGGGCGGCGGGCAGGGCGTGCGCCCACTCCTCGATGTGCTCCTCGGGGTCCAGGCCGCGCTGGCGCAGCTCCGCCTCGGCGAGGTCGTCGGGGTTGCCGCCGAGCTTGATGTCCGTGCCTCGGCCGGCCATGTTGGTGGCCACCGTCACGGCGCCCTTGCGGCCGGCCTGGGCGACGATCGACGCCTCACGCTCGTGGTGCTTGGCGTTCAGCACCTCGTGCTGGATGCCGCGCTTGCTGAGCTGCTGGGAGAGGTACTCCGACTTCTCGACGGACGTCGTGCCGACGAGGATCGGCTGACCCTTCTCGTGCTTCTCGGCGATGTCGTCGACGACCGCCTCGAACTTCGCGACCTCGGTGCGGTAGATCAGGTCCGACTGGTCCTTGCGGACCATCGGCTTGTTCGTGGGGATCGGGACCACGCCGAGCTTGTAGATCTGGTGGAACTCGGCGGCCTCGGTCATCGCCGTACCGGTCATGCCGGAGAGCTTGCCGTAGAGGCGGAAGAAGTTCTGCAGGGTGATCGTGGCGAGGGTCTGGTTCTCGTCCTTGATGTCCACCCCTTCCTTCGCCTCGATCGCCTGGTGCATGCCCTCGTTGTAGCGACGGCCGGCGAGGATTCGGCCGGTGTGCTCGTCCACGATCATGACTTCGCCGTCGATGACGACGTAGTCCTTGTCCTTCTTGAACAGTTCCTTCGCCTTGATGGCGTTGTTCAGGTAACCCACGAGCGGGGTGTTCACCGACTCGTAGAGGTTGTCGATGCCCAGCCAGTCCTCGACCTTGCTGACACCGGACTCGTGGATGGCGACCGTGCGCTTCTTCTCGTCGACGTCGTAGTCGCCGGTCTCCTCGAGGCCCTTGAGCGGATTGCCGGCCTCGCCGCGCTTGAGGCGCGTGACCAGCTTGGCGAAGTCGCCGTACCACTTGGTGGCCTGATCGGCGGGGCCGGAGATGATCAGCGGCGTACGGGCCTCGTCGACGAGGATCGAGTCGACCTCGTCGACGATGGCGAAGTTGTGGCCGCGCTGCACCAGCTCGTCCTGCGACCACGCCATGTTGTCGCGCAGGTAGTCGAAGCCGAACTCGTTGTTCGTGCCGTAGGTGATGTCGCACGCGTACTGCTCGCGGCGCTGGGCCGGCGTCATGTTGGCGAGGATGCAGCCGACTTCCAGGCCCAGGAACTTGTGGACGCGGCCCATCATCTCGGAGTCGCGCTCGGCCAGGTAGTCGTTGACCGTGATGAGGTGGACGCCGTCTCCGGAGAGGGCGTTCAGATACGCGGGCAGGGTGCCGACGAGCGTCTTGCCCTCACCGGTCTTCATCTCGGCGACGTAACCGAGGTGGAGGGCGGCGCCGCCCATCAGCTGCACGTCGTAGTGCCGCTGGCCCAGGACGCGCTTGGCGGCCTCGCGGACGGTGGCGAACGCCTCGGGGAGCAGGTCGTCCAGGGTCTCCCCGTCGGCATACCGCTGCTTGTACTCGTCGGTGAGGGCGCGCAGCTCGGCGTCGGAGAGGTCGACGAAGTCCTCTTCGATGGAGTTGACCTGGTCCGCGATGCGGTGCAGCTTGCGCAGGATCTTGCCTTCGCCTGCACGCATGATCTTCGAGAGGACGGACACGGGGGCTGGTCTCCTTGCCGGTCGGGCCTGGGACGGTCGGGTTTTCCTTCTGACGTACTGAGCAACCGCCATCGTATGCGAGGACCCGCCCGCGCCGGGAGGCCTGGCGGCCCGACGGCTGCTTCAACCAGGACAACGGCCGTGGCAAGCGGATGGTGCCGCCTCCGAACGAGGAATTGCACGAAATGTGATCAGGCGCTCGCGCGTCGCGAAAACCGGTGGCCCGCGCGCGGGGCCGTGAGCAGAATCGGTCGATGGACCCCGTGACCCTCACCACCGACCGCCTTCTGCTGCGCACCGTCGGCCCCGCGGACACCGAGGCGGTGTACCGGGCCGCACAGGATCCCGGCATCCAGCGCTGGACGGTGGTCCCCTCCCCCTACCGGCACGAGGACGCCCGCCGTTTCACGGAGGAGCTGGTCCCCGACGGGTGGTCGCGGGGCTCGATGTTCACCTTCGGCGTCTTCCTGGCCGACGGGCGGCCGGGCGGCGGGGACCTGGCCGGCATGCTGGGCCTGACGAGGCACTCGCCGGGCATGGCGGAGGTGGGTTTCTGGGCGGCCGGTGACCACCGCGGCCGGGGATACGTCACCGAGGCCACGCTCGCCGCCTGCCGCTGGATCTTCACCGAGGTCGGCGTCGACCGGGTCGAATGGCGCGCCGAGGTGGGCAATCACCCCTCCCGCGCGGTGGCCGAGCGCGCGGGATTCACCATCGAGGGCACCCTGCGCTGCGGACTCGAAAACAAGGGGGTCCGCCGCGACTGCTGGGTCGGCTCCCTGCTCCCCCGCGATCTGGGCCTGCCGTCCACGGCGCCGTACCTGCCCGCCCCGCGCGCCTAGGGCCGGCGAAGCCACAGCTCACAGCCGACTGTCAGTGGCACCCTCTATCGTCCACGACATGACGACCCTTCCGCGCCCCGCCCTCAGTCTCACCGCGGACGACGCCCGCCGTATCGTCCTGCGAGCCCAGGGCTTCCTCGGCGTGCCAGACCGGCGGGCCGGTGTGCGGGGGGTGCTGCGCCGGCTCGGCGCGGTCCAGCTCGACACGATCTCGGTGCTGGCCCGGTCCCATGAACTCGTGCCGTACGCCCGGCTCGGCGCGGTCGGCCGCAAGCCGGTCGAGTCCGCCTACTGGAAGGACTCGCACGCGTTCGAGTACTGGTCGCACGCCGCGTGCATCCTCCCCGTCGAGGAGTGGCCGCACTTCGCCTTCCGCCGCCGCGCCTACCGAAACCGGCCGCACTGGGGCCACGAACTCCCCGAAGGCACCTACGACCAGGTCATCAAGCAGCTGCGCGTGGAAGGCCCGCTGACCGCCACGGAACTGGGCGGCGCGAAGAAGACGAACGACTGGTGGGACTGGTCGGGCACCAAGGTCGCCGTGGAGCGGGCGCTGATGTACGGCGAGGTGGTGTGCGTCGAGCGGCGCGGCTGGAAGCGGCTGTACGACCTCGCCGAGCGGGCGATCCCACAGCCGCTGCTCCATGACGAGCTGGACGACCGCGAGTGCGTGCGCCGTCTGGTCCGGCTGGCCGGCGAGGCCCTCGGGGTCGGCACGCGCGCGGACATCGCCGACTACCACCGCCTCAAGGGCGAGCAGGTCGACGCGGTGATCGCCGACTCGGGTCTGGTCCCGGTCGAGGTGGAGGGCTGGGGCAAGCCCGCCTGGGCGGATCCGCGGGCCCTGGCGACGCCCCCGCGCGGCCGTCACCGCACGACGCTGCTGTCGCCGTTCGACTCGCTCGTCTGGGAGCGGGCGCGCACGGAACGGATCTTCGGCTTCACCCACCGCCTGGAGGCCTACGTCCCCAAACCCAAGCGGGTCTACGGCTACTTCGCCATGCCGGTACTCGCCGGCGGCCGGCTGGTCGGCCGCGTCGACCCCGCCCGCGAGGGCCGCACCCTGGTGGCCAGGCAGGTCACCCTGGACGGCCCGAAGGCGGTCCCGGCGGTCGCCCAGGCCCTTGTCGAGGCGGCATCCTGGGTGAACTGCACGGACGTCCGCGTCGAACGCGTGGACACACCCGACCTGCGTGAGCCTCTGGCGAGAGAACTCGTCCACGCCATCGGCTGACCACGCGGATCCCCGGCAAAACGCTTCCGGTTCAGCGGATCACGGGCCGGCGGGTCACCGGGTCAGCGGATCTCCAGGATCTTCTCCCGCATCGCGTAGACCACGGCCTCCATCCTGGAGTGCAGTTGCAGCTTCTCCAGGATGTTGCGGACGTGGTTCTTGACGGTGTTCTCGGAGATGAACAACTGCTTGGCGATGTCCCGGTTGTTCATCCCGGTGGCGACGAGCTTGAGGACTTCCAGCTCCCGGTCGGTCAGCCGGGGCGCGGGCACCAGCCGGCGCTCGTCGGTGCGCTGGATCATCGACTTGAACTCGGTGAGGAGTTTCGACGCCATCGAGGGACTGATCTGCGACTGCCCGTCGGCCACCGCGCGAATGGCGGTGGCCACCTCGTCGGTGGAGATCTCCTTGAGGAGGTATCCGGTCGCGCCCGCTTTGATCGCCTCGTAGAGATCGGCCTCTTCGTCGCTGATCGTCAGCATGATGATCTTCGCGCTGGGGGCGACCTCCTTGATGGAGGTGCACGCCTCGATGCCGCCGCGCTTGGGCATACGGACGTCCATCAGCACGATGTCGGGCAGCAGGTCGGCCGCCTTGTCGACGGCCTCGGCCCCGTCGCCCGCCTCGCCGACGACCTGGATGTCCTCCTCGGCGGCGAGCACGATCTCCAGGCCGCGCCGGAAGAGGGCGTGGTCGTCCACGACCAGGACCCTGATCGGCTCCTTGCGCGGCGGGTCCGCGTCCGGCCCCGCGCCGATGTCATGGTCGTCGGCGTCCCCGCCCCGCATCGGTCCGAAGGTGTCCGCCATCGTTCCTCCCCCTGAAGGCTGTGGCCTGTGGTCCTGTGCCATCGCCAACCCAAGGCAGCGGCCCACCGGTTGGGCCGGTCCGGCCATGATTCCATGCCCGGAGGTCACAGAGGTGACGTGCGGGGCGCGAAGTGGTCGCACACCGGTGCCCCTGGGGGCGCACACGCGCTCCAGGGGCACCGCGTCTGCTTCCGCCCGGGAGCGGTCAGCCGCCCAGCGTGCCGCCGGCCGCGGGGGATTGCGCCTCGGTGACCATCGGGTCCGTGTCGAGGTGGATCACGCCGTAGTCGTAGGCGTGGCGCCGGTAGACGACGCTCGGTTCCTTCGTCTCGGAGTCGACGAACAAGTAGAAGTCGTGGCCGACCAGTTCCATCTCGTAGAGGGCCTGGTCGAGGCTCATCGGGGAGGCGACGTGGGTCTTCTCGCGGACGATGAGGGGCCCGTCGCCCTTCACCTCGAGCGAGCCGATCTTCTTGGTCGGCACTCCGTCCGTGTCGCCCTCGTGGACGGGGTCGCCGTTGCTGTTCAGCGTCGCCGCGTCCGGCACGTGGTCGGCGACCTCCGCCGCCGAGATCCGGCGTGCGCCCCGGCGGGAGTACCGCTTGTCGTGCTCCTTGCGCAGCCGGGCGTCCAGCTTCTCCGCCGCCATGTCTAGGGCCGCGTACGGATCGCTGGCCGCTGCCTCCGCCCGGATCACCGGACCGCGGGAGCGGAGCGTGATCTCCACTCGGTCACAGCGGTCGGCCTGTCGGGGGTTGGGCTCCTTGGACACCTCGACGTCGAGGCTGATCACCTTGCCGTCGAGCTTCTGGATCTTCTCCAGCTTCAGCTTCTCGGCCACGTGCTTGCGGAACCGCTCGGGCACCTCTGTTTTGCGGCCCTTGACGACGATGTCCACGCAGAACTCCGTTCCCGGATTGCTCCGCTGTCTCGGCGGAGCATCTCCCTTTCGCACCCGGTCCGGTGATCACCGGACCTCGGACTCGGTGACGTCCACCTCCTCCTCCCCCATGGGCGAGATCTCCATCCCAGCGGCGCGAGTGATTGCGGAAAGCCCGCGCCACGGCATTCGGATAGAAGAGGTGTGGCCTGCGCCTTTCCTCACAACCGAACATATCTCGCCCGGACGGATGTCGTCACCCTCTACTGCGGCGTACCTCCGTTCAGTTGAATTTCCCCGCTCACTACCTGCAACGATGCAGGTCCGGGGTCAGTTCCTGTTCATTTCAAAGAATCCCGCGGAGCGGCGATCACGGCCGCACTGAGCCCGTACTCCGCGGCGTTCACCGCCAGCATTTCCGATGCACCGTGCATCCACTTTCCCCTCTCCGGTCGCGCTCCGATCCGTCGTTCCTCCCTACCTTCCCGGCATACGGCCTCGTACACGACTCTTCTCACCCCGTCGCCCCATCCGGCCGCCTCCCGCAGAGCACGCGCCGCCTCCGCGAGACTCGCGCCCGTCGTGATCAGGTCGTCGACGAGCACCACCCGGCCCGCGCCGAGCAGCCGGCCGGCGCCCGCCGACACCTCCAGGGCGCCCGCGAGGTTCTCCAGGCGCTGCCGCGCGTCCAGCCCGGTCTGGTCCGCCACCGCCCGCCGCTGCCGCAGCACGGCCACCACCCGGGCCGACGTGCCGGTGCGCCGCAGCTCACCGGCCGCCGCGAGCGCCATCCGGCGCACCGGATCATGCCCGCGCGCCCGCACGGCCCACCGGGCGGACGGCACCGGCACGAGCAGCACGGGCCCGCCCGCCCACGTCCCGAACGGCCTGCCGACGTCACCGCCGACGCCGAGACCCGCCCGCACCGCCCCCGCCAGAGCCGTGCCCAACGGGCCCGCGAGTGACAGCGCGCCCCGCTCCTTGTGGGCGAGGAGCAGCGCCCGCACCTCGTCCGCGTACGGAGCCGCCGCGTGCACCACCGGCAGCCCGGCCGGCTCCGGTACCGGCCGCACCCTCCGTGCCGCGCCCTCGCCCAGCGCGGACCGGCACCGCGGGCAGAGCACCGTACGCACCGCGCCGCAACCCGCGCACTCGGCCGGCAGCACCAGGTCGGCCAGGTCCCGCCACCACCCCCGCATGACCACCACTGTGCCAACGCGGCGGACGGCCCACCACCCCTGTGGAAAACACCCTGTGGACAACCGCGAACACCCCGCGACGCCCGTCACTCGCACGGGGGACGGGGAGACGGGCAGGGAGGGCGGTCGTCACAGCGGACGGGTCACCCGGCGGCCGGAGGACACGGCAGGCAGGCCCCGCCGCGGCGCGAGGGCCGGTGAGGGGACCTGCCGACACCGGCCCGGGGCAGACGTGCCCCCGCCCGAGCGGCCCGGCAACCGGGGCGTCGGCTCGGGGCACGCCCCGTCCACCCGCCCGAGCGGCCCGGCGACCGGGGCGTCGCCTCCGTACACACCGCCCCGCTCACCCGGGATAGACCGGCGCCGTCCCGTCCTTGTCCACCTTCTGCCACTGCGTCCCCGACGGCAGCCGGACGATCCCGTCATCCGAGTACGCCACCAGCGGCACCCGCTCGTCCTCCGACGCCGCGATCGCCTTCACACCCGGGAGCGCCCCGGGAGCCGGACCGTCCAGCGCGGAGCCGTCGACCTGGACGTACCGCATCTGCTGCACACCGCCCTGCTCGCGACCGACGGCGAGCAGACTGCTGTCCCCGGCCCAGGAGATGGCGCTGACCTGCTCCAAGTCGGGAGCGGCGGGCCGCAGTCCGTCCACGGAGATGCCCTGACCGGTCGCGTCGTCGCGCTGGATGCGGCCGATGAGGAGGGACTGCTTGCCGTCCTTCTCCACCACCAGCGCGATACGGACCCCGTCGGCCGCCACCCGGGCGTCCTCGATCCGGCCGGGCAGGTCGGGAACGGCGACGTCCTGCGGCTTCGCCATGCCCTGTTCCAGGACCTTCAGCCGCGGGTGGCCGGAGTCGCGGTCGGCCACCCACAGATCGCCGCGGGCGTCCCAGCTCGGTGTGGTCAGCCGGTCAGCGGGGGTCGCCCCGGCGCTGGTGACCAGCGCCGGCCCGAGCGAGCCGCCCGACGCGAGCGGGGTCACGTACAGCGACCTGCCGCCGTCGCCGACCCCGGCCGCGGTGTGCTCGTCCCGCGACACCGCCACCGACCGCAGCTCCTTGTCACCCTCGCCCAGCGGGCCGGGCACCGCGACACCACCCGCGCCGGTACCGGAGCTCCCCGTCGGCATCCGCACCACCCGGTGCTTGCCGTCCAGGTAGTACAGGTACTCGGGGCGCTTGGCCGACGCGTGCCAGGCGGCGGACTCCGCGCGCTCCTCGGTCAGATCGCACAGCCGCTCACCGCCGCGTCCCTGCAACTCGACGGAGTCCAGCGTCGGGGTGAGGTTGCGCAGGGTGAACAGGACCTGCGTCGCCATCTCGGTGCACTTGCTCGCCGCGACCTGGGACGCCTTGAGGTTCAACGGCACCGTCAGCTTGTTCTGGTCGTCGGGCGCCAGCCCCGACACGCCCGGCCGCAGGGCCGTACCGGTGGGGAAGCTGGACCTGACCACCGGCCTGAGCCAGGTGGTGGGCCCCCTCAGCAGCGAGCGGACCAGCTGGGTCATCGGATCCACCTTGCCCCGCACGAACACCGGATCGGCGACCGCCACCGGCTGCCCGCTCGCCCCGACCGCCGTGTTGGAGGCGAAGTAGTACTTGTCGACGGAGGTGTAGTTGCGCTGGAAGTCCGACTTGCCGATGACGACCCCGTCGGGCAGCCCGTCGATGCGCCACTGCCCGCTCTCGCGGTTCTTCGTCAGGTGCAGCTTCTTGCGGTACGACCCGTCGGCCGGCTGGTACGCCTGCTGCTCGTCGACCGTGGCGACCCGGCTGCCGGCCAGGACGCAGGTGACGCTGTTGGCCTCCTCCCGGCCGCCCGCCTGGCAGTCGGTCTCGATGCTCGGCCCGTTGGCGAGGACCGTCGTCGACCGCTCGGGCCGCCAGGCGCGCGCCGCGTCGGCCGTGAGGTACTTGCGAGCCGTGTCGTACTGCGGGTCGTCGCTGGTCAGCGCCTCCAGGAAGCCCTGCATGATCTCGCCGGGACCGGCTCCGTCGGCCGGTGGCACCGCGAACACCCGCACCGCGGTGTCCTGCCGCGGTGTCGACTCCACGTCCCGCAGATCCCCGCTGTCGGGCATCGAGGCGCACCCGGCCAGCAGTACGACCCCCAAGGCGGCGTACGCCGCCGCGCGAACCGGACGCCGCCTGGCGCCTCCCCCGCGGTCAGCGCCCACGAAATGCCTCCCCTGGCTCGGTCGAGTCCTGCGGTGCGGCGGCGCCCGTGTCGATTCCGGGCTTCCGCGTGGATGTGCCGCTCGGCCGCCGCTCCCCGCCGGCGGGCCGGGGCACCACCCGTGTGCCGTTGCCGTTGCCGGGCAGGGCGGTCGGATCGGTGGCGGGCGTGGCCGGGGCCAGCCGAGGGGCGGTCGAGGTGCGCGGCGGCAGCGCCGGCGCCTGGGCGCCGCCCTGCTGCACCGGAACCGTCGCCCGCTTCTCCTCGTCGCCGCACGGCAGCCCGGCCTCGTCGAGACCCCGGTTGCGGCGTGAGTCCTTGGGCTCCAGCGGTATCGGCGAGCCCCGCAGCGGTTCGTCGGCGGTCCTGGGCAGCGTCAGCCGGAACTGTGAGCCGCCGCCCGGCTCGCCCCAGGCCTGCAGCCAGCCCCCGTGCAGCCGCGCGTCCTCCAGGGCGATCGACAGACCGAGGCCCGTACCTCCGGTGGTACGCGCGCGTGCCGGGTCCGCCCGCCAGAAGCGGCTGAAGACCCGGGTCGCCTCGCCCGGCTTGAGTCCGACGCCGTAGTCGCGCACCGCGATGGCGACCGCGCCGCCCGCGGAGGCGAGCTTGACGACGACGTCCTTGCCGTCGCCGTGTTCCACGGCGTTGACGACCAGGTTGCGCAGTACACGCTCCACGCGCCGCGCGTCCGCCTCGGCGACGACGGGCTGCTGGTCGCCGAGTACGCGTATGTGGGTGCCCTTGCGCTCGGCGAGCGGCTCGGCGCCGCCGACCACGCGCCGGACGACCTCCCTGAGGTCTATCGGCTCGGCCTCCAGGGCCGCGGCGCCGGCGTCGAAGCGGCTGATCTCCAGCAGGTCCGCGAGCAGCGACTCGAACCGGTCCAGCTGGTCGGCGAGCAGCTCGGCCGACCGCGCGGTCACCGGGTCGAAGTCCTCGCGCGCCTCGTGGATCACGTCGGCCGCCATGCGGACGGTCGTCAGGGGGGTACGCAGCTCGTGCGAGACGTCGGAGACGAACCGGCGCTGCATCCGCGACAGGTCCTCCAGCTGCTGGATCTTCACCTGGAGGTTCTGCGCCATCTTGTTGAAGGCCTCGCCCAGGCGCGCGATGTCGTCCTCGCCGGTGACCTTCATCCGCTCCTGCAGCCGCCCCGCGGACAGCCGCTCCGCGATGCCGGCCGCCATCCGCACGGGTGTGACGACCTGGCGCACCACCAGCCAGGCGATGGCGCCGAGGAGGACCACCACGAACAGCCCGGCGGTGGCGAGGGTGCCCTTGACCAGGCTCAGGGACTTCTCCTCCTGCGTCAGCGGGAAGAGGTAGTACAGCTCGTAGGGGCGGCCGTTGGGGTCGTTGACCTGCTTGCCGATGACCAGCGCCGGCTGGGATTCCTTGCCGGTGGAGTAGACGATCCGGGTGTAGCTCTGGGCGGCCGTCGTACCGCTGTTGACCCGCTCGCGCAGGTCGGCGGGCACGCTGGAGGTGGGGTTGACGTTCCCGGAACCGCGCGGGCTGCGCCCGCCGCCGCTGTCGTCGCCGACGGGAAGCGTCGCCACGTCGAACGCGCCGGCACCGCCGCTGGACAGCGACTCCACCAGGTCGCTCATCCACTGGATGACGTTCTGCGACTGCCGTCCGTCCACGGTCGAGGTGCCGTCGGGGCTGCCCGTCGCGGCACCCGTGCCCGTACCGGTCGCGCCGGCCGCCTCGTCGGCCTTCTGCTTGGCCACCGCGAAACCGCCCGTGGCCTGACTCTGCGAGGCCTTGACCTTGGCGTCCAGCAGGCCGTTGCGCACCTGCCCGATCACGACGAAGCCGAGCAGCAGCACGACACCCAGCGACATCAGCAGGGTCGTGGCGACGACCCGGAGCTGGATGTTGCGCCGCCACAGCCGCATGACCGGCAGCAGCGGCCGGCGCAGCCAGCGCAGGAACAGGCGCAGCACCGGGCTGCCCTGTACGCCGCCGCGCAGCAGCCCGCCGTCGAAGAGGCTTCTGAAACGCGCACCCGCCGTCCGGCCGACAGGCCGCTCCGGACGGGCCCCGGACGCGCCGGGAGCCGAAGCGGCACTGTCCTCGGACATGTCAGCTCGGTCCGGCCTTGTAACCGACACCACGGACGGTCACCACGATCTCCGGCCGCTCCGGGTCCTTCTCGACCTTGGAACGCAGCCGCTGGACGTGCACGTTGACCAGGCGGGTGTCGGCGGCGTGCCGGTAGCCCCACACCTGCTCGAGCAGCACCTCACGAGTGAACACCTGCCACGGCTTGCGGGCGAGCGCCACCAGCAGGTCGAACTCCAGCGGGGTCAGCGCGATCGACTGCCCCTCCCGCTTCACCGAGTGTCCGGCCACGTCGATGACCAGGTCACCTATGGTCAGCTGCTCCGGCGCCGGCTCCTCCGACCTGCGCAGCCGCGCCCGGATCCGGGCCACCAGCTCCTTCGGCTTGAACGGCTTGACGATGTAGTCGTCGGCGCCCGACTCCAGGCCCACCACCACATCGACGGTGTCGCTCTTGGCCGTGAGCATCACGATCGGCACACCGGACTCCGCCCGGATCAGCCGGCAGACCTCGATGCCGTCCCGTCCGGGCAGCATGAGGTCCAGCAGCACCAGATCGGGCTTGCTCTCCCGGAAAGCGGCCAGCGCCTTGTCGCCGTCAGCTACGAAAGACGGCTCAAAACCTTCACCACGCAACACGATGCCGAGCATCTCGGCCAGTGCGGTGTCGTCGTCGACGACAAGGACTCGTCCCTTCATAAACGACATCATCCCATTCTCGTAACGACGACAGAGGCCCAGGTGAGGCACCTCACTGGCCCGTGACGATAGTCGTACCGAGCCGCTACTGTCTGCCCCTGTCCGCCGACGTTGATGTCAGCGGTGGATGTCAGCCTGGTCGACCACAGATCAGAGGGGGATCAGAGGGATGACTTGGCTTGGCCCGGTGCTCGCGCTGGCGGGCGTCTTGGTGGGGGCAGTGTTCGCTCCGCTGGCGACCACGCGTTTCGGCTGGCAGACGTCACGTCGGGAGGCCATCGATCGCACGATCGCATGTGTGCGCCGAGCCGAGCTGGCGGCGACCTACCCAAGGCAAGTGCACCAGAGCGAAATCGGCGTCAGCGATGAGGCGCTGCGCTACCAACTGGACCTACCACTCAGGGGCTTCGAGCGGTACTACGAAGCAACCCAGGAGATGCGGGCAGCGCTAGCAGCGGTGGAACCGTACTTGGACCTGGACTGGGATGACTCCCGCTGGCAGACGCCTGACGAGGAGTACGCCCGCCTGCTGGACCAACTGAAGCGAGCCCGCCGGCGAACCCTCCTCGCGTACTGGGGCAATGATCGCCGCATCACGCCTTGAGCCGCCATCCCTCGACGTGGGCGCCCCTCAATGCGAACTATGGGCGGGAACATCGCTGGGGTCCGCTGCCCTGGTCATGAGTGCGTTAGCGACCGAGGACGGTGACCCACGGCTGACGCAGTTGCTGTACTTCGCTGCTGTACAGCAGGATGCCGCGATCATGATCGGGCACCTCTGGTCCGCAGACCTTCGCTTCGCCGGCCGCGGAGCCCACGACCGGCACGTGACGCGCGGCCCGATCGGCTCAGGGCTTGGCGTAGTCCCCGTAGCCCTGCCAGTCGATCACGACGCACGGCTCGTCCCCCACAACCCAGGCGTCGTGCCCGGGATCGGCCGTCATGAGGTCACTGGTGCCGAACTCCATCTCCTCGCCGTCGTCCATGACGATCCTTATGCGCCCGGAGACGACGTACCCGACGTGAGCGGCCTGGCAGCTCTCGGTCTTGGCGATCGGCTTGACGTGCTTCGACCACCGCCATCCGGGCTCGAAGATCCCGCGTCCCACCGGCCCGTGCGGGGAGGTGACGAGCTGAAGCTTGCCCTTGCCCTCCTCGAAAGGCCGAACCTCATCGGGAGAGTCGAAGCTCTTCCGCGTCAGACCAGCCATGGCACCCTCTCCCGTAGCGACGATCTTGTGTCCGACTTCATCGTCACACGGTTCCCGGACGGCCGCACCGCCGGCACGGAGGCGGCGCGCCAGTCAGCACCACGAAACGATCGAGGCCCCGAGCCAGCGATGACGTCGCTGACCTGGGGCCCAGCCATGCAGAGCGGCGACGAGAATCGAGCCTGCGTAGCCAGTTTGGCAGATCGCGTACGCGGATGGGCGCTGACCTGGCGAGGGATTGACCTGCGTGTTTTCGGGGTGCTCGTCGACGTTCCCCGTTGTTCCCCGCTGCTTGCCTCCTGATCGGGCATGCAGGAGGCACGTGATCACTCGTAGTGTCGCGCGGCGCTGAGTGCACGGGCGAAGAACGTCCAATCGCCGTCGGTCGGTAGTACCTGATCATGGTTGGCGTACCAGCCCGGAGCTGACGAGATCCAGGCCTCCAGAGCTTCCAGGAAGGCGTCCAGCGTCCGGTTCTCCCACTCGGCTCCCTCTTCCTCGTACTCGGCTCGGAGGGTCGCTAGGAAGGCGCACAGGGCCTCACGATCAGCGATGTGATCATGAGGTGTCAGAGCCTTGGACCTAGAGAAGTCTCGCCTACTCACGACCCGGCCTCAGCTCCCTCGGGGCCGTCCCCTGACTTGGCTTCCTTTAGCTCACGCACGATGGCGGAGTCAGGGTTGAGGTGCTCCATCTGCCACAAGGTCGCCCTTGAGGAAACGTCATCCAGACCACGGATCAAGTCGGCAAGGTCGTCCCACGACAGCGGGGCAAAGGTGGGGGTGTGCTTGCCCCGAGTGAAGCGCATGGTCTGCCACGCTTCCGGTCCATCAGGGGCGGAGCCATCGACCGACCAGGCACCGTGGACGTAACCGTGTCTCCGGTTGAGAAGACGGGTGCAGTCGGCAAGGATCTGGCGAAGGTCCTCCAGCCGATCCGGAGAAACGCCAGGATGCTCCTTGGCGACGTCTCCGATCAGTTTGATGAGGGTGCTGCTGTTTTGGCCGTTGATCCAGTGGGCTGCGTACGGCGTCTCCACTAGCCACCTGGCGAGCGCCTGCAGGCGTAGTTCCAGGTCGGCGGCTGCAGAGACCATTCGGCCCAACAACTCGTACATCGTGCGGACGTAGTGATCCCGCTCGTTGCTCGTCATCCTCGCATTTTGAGCTTGAGTGGACTGCCCGCGCTCAGCTTTTCATCACTCCGGCACCACCCCAGCTCTCATCCCGTACGCCGTCGACCCACACACCGTGGAGCAGGCGTGGTTCCTGGCGTCCAGGTGGAGCGCGCCACTGTACGAACGACCTGGACGCCAGGGGCCGCGTCTGCTCGGCTCTGCCTGGGTCGACGGTGTGCGGGATGAGAGCCCCCAGCATTTGCCACGACGGACCCGCGGTCGGCGACGGCGCCCCCTCCATCCCGGTGCCGGCCGATCCCCCGCCGGAGGCACTGTTCTGACCGTCGCCTACGCGGCGCTCGACTCATGGCCACCGGCCCTATCCACCAGTGGGCGCGCGTCGGCGCAGCGCGGGCGGAGCGGGCCGGAGGCAGGAGCGGCGCCCGCAGCGGAGCCGGGAGCGCGCCCGGCGGAGCGGAGCGCAGCCGGGGCTTGATGAGGTAGAGAAACCTGTAACAGTTCGATACATCCGGGCCTGATGATCGCCTCGCGGGAGACACAGAGTTAGCGGACGGGAGCTGCGCACGCTACCGTGAAACCACCCTAGGGAACTGGAGGCTGATCGATGCCCGAAACGGCGCGGCAGATCGCCGACGACCTGCGGGCACGGATCGATGACGGCGAGTTCGGGCCTGGTGCTCGACTGCCTGGGGAACCCGCGCTCGTCAGGGACTACGGCGTAGCCAAGATGACAGCGAGCGGTGCGCTAAAACTGCTGGTGGCAGAGGGTGTTGCGGTCTCGCGCGCCGGCTCTGGAACGTACGTCCGAGAGTTCAAGCCGATCTTGCGGGATGCTACGAAACGCCTCTCGCGGAAGCAGTGGGCGGCAGGTAGGTCGATCTGGGCTGCCGATGTTGGCGAGCGACCCATGACCGTCGCCGACCTGGAGGTCTACGAGGACGATGCCCCTCGATGGGTGGCGCGCGCTCTCGACCTCGGAGACGAAGGCCGGATCATTGTGCGTAGCCGTCGGTTCCTGGTGGACGGCGAGCCGGTGCAAATGGCGGTCTCGTACCTGCCGGCCGAGCTGGTGCGCGACTCACTCATCGCCGAACCAGACTCGGGGCCGGGTGGGACCTATGCCCGTCTTGCCGAGCTAGGGGCGGAACCGGTGCACTTCACTGAGGACCTGCGAGCCCGGATGCCCAGCTCCGACGAATCCTCAGCCTTGGCCGTCCTTCCCGGTACGCCCGTGATGGAGATCTGCCGGACCGCGTACACCGCAGAAGGCAAGGCCGTTGAGATCAACAGGATGCTGCTGGATGCCGGCGCTTATGCGCTGCGGTACAGCTTCGGTAGCTGACGAGTCGCGAAAAACGTTCACACGCAAAGGCCCACCTCGGTGGGCCTTTTTGCTGCCTCGGCGCCCCGACGGGGCAGACCGCTTCATCAAACATGCTTGACCTCCCTAGGGAGCTTTGCTTCAATCTCCCTAGGGAGGTTTACTCCACTCCCTGCCACTTCAGCGAGGAGTACATCCATGCCGTCGTTCAAGATCGACCTTCAGACCGCCGTGGTGTTCGTGGCGACCGCGCCGACACCGAAGCTGGCCAACGCGAAGACCGGTGAGCGGGCCCTGGACCGGGAGACCGGCGCGGCTCTGTCGACGGTGGGCCTCCTGGTCTCCGATGACGGGGAGGGAAACCTCTACCAGGTCACCATCCCGGAGACGGGTTACCCGGAGGGGCTGGCGCCGGGTATGCCGGTGCGAGTCGTCGGCCTCAAGGCCCGTGACTGGGAGAACGAGTTCAACGGTCAGAAGCGCCACGGCATCTCGTTCCGCGCGGTCGCGATCACCGCAATGGCCTGACCATGGCCGACGCGACGATGTGGCTGGAGGCCACGGCCGGCTTATCCGCTGTAGGCGGTGTCGGCTACGCGAAGGTGCGGGCGCCGCGTGCGTACTGGGCACTGGTCGGGCTGCCGGTGGCGGTGACGCGGTTCGGGTTCTCCTACCGGGCCACGATGGACGTGTGCGGGCTGACGGTACGGCCGTCGGGTCTGCGGGCGTTCGTGACCCGTAACGTGGCGCGTCGTGAGGTGCAGCCGGTGCCCCCGAAGATCCGCCGGGTGCGGGGCACGTCGACGGGCCTCCGGGTGACGCTGCGGCTTCCGGCCGGCCTGGAGCCTGCGGACGTGGCCGCCGCCTCGGAACGGCTGCGTCACGCCTGGGGCGTGCACTCGGTGACCGTGGTGGAAACCAGGCCGGGCTTCATTGAGCTGCGGATGACGGGGTATGACGTGCTGCGTCGGGTGCGGATGCCCCGTAAGGCGGTGCCGCGCGACATGATCGTGCCGGTGGCGCTGCGGGAGGACGGGACCGCGTTCGAGCGGGACTACCGCAAGGCTCCGATGGCGCTCACTCTGGGCGCGAACCAGTCCGGCAAGTCCATGTATCAACGGAACCTGATCAAGGGCTTGGCCCAACTGCCGGTCGCCCTCGTGGGCGTGGACTGCAAGCGGGGCGTGGAGCAGGCGCGCTATGCGCCTCGGCTGTCGGCCCTGGTCACCACTCCGGATGATGCCGCCTCGCTGTTCGGGGTGCTGGTGGCGGAGATGGAAGACCGCTTCGACCTGCTGAGCGATCACGGTGTCTCCGACATCTGGGAACTGCCAGACCACCTGCGGCCGGTGCCCGTGGTCGTCCTGGTCGACGAGATCGCTGAACTCTTCCTGATCTCCTCCAAGAAGGACGAGGAACGCCGGGAACGGATCGTGACCGCGCTGATCCGGCTCGCGCAGATGGCCCGCGCCGCCGGCATCTACCTGGAGATCTGCGGGCAACGCTTCGGCTCCGACCTGGGCAAGGGCGCCACCATGCTCCGCGCCCAGCTCACCGGACGGGTCGTGCACCGCGTCAACGACAAGCAGACCGCCGAAATGGGCCTCGCCGACGTCGCCCCGGACGCCGTACCGGCCGCGAGCCTGATCCCGATGGAACGCCCCGGAACTGCCGTTGCGGCGGACACGTCCGGTGGCTGGTCGAAGATTCGCACCCCGGCCGTCTCCCGTGACGAGGTGATCGCCGCGTGCCGCACCTTCGCCCACCTCGTCCCGGACCTGCCGTTCCTCGAAACCTTCCGGCCCTACGTGCCCGTTGAGGCGCCGACGGGCGGCCCGTCGCTGGTCAAGCCGCGACCGGTCACCGAGTAACACACCCTGTTCCACGGTCGGCGCGACCGCCCCGCGCCAGGTCCCTACCCCCGTCATGCCAAAAACCGGGAGGAACGCCATGGCCCCACGACGTAAGGCCACCGCACCGAAGCCCGCGAAAACGCCGTGCCCTGACTGCCAGGGCGGGCAGACCTCGGAGTCATTCCAGGTCGGCGGGCGCCACAAGCGCGTGAGTGACGACCGGCAGCAGGCGTTGTGCCTGACCTGCCTCGGCACCGGCCACGCCCCCGACTGACCTCGAAGGGAGGCACTAGAGATGCCTCGATCCCTCGCCCACCCGGACGCCGTGCTCATTCAAGCCGTGATCGCCGGTGCGCTGTCCTTCGCCCACCTCCACGATCTTGCCGATGCGGCCGGCCAGTCCGGGTGGAAGGCCTGGGCCTATCCGGTCTCCGTCGACCTGCTCTTGGTCGCCGCCTGGCGCCGACTGCGCACCGCCCGGCGTGACCGCTCGGCCTGGACCTGGTTCGTCATCGCCCTGGGCGCCTCGCTCGGCGCCAACATCGCCACCGCCGGACTCCTCGACCTGCGCCAGGTACCCGCCTGGCTGCGCATCCTCGTGGCCGGCTGGCCCGCCCTCGCCTTCCTCGGCGGCACCCTCCTCGTGCACTCGCCCACCACCCCGGCTCCAGCCGCACCGGAAGTTGAACAACCGACCGTGCCGGACGTCGCAGTCGAGCGTGACGACGAACCCGCGCCCGCGTCGGCTCCGGAACTGGCTCCCGCGCCAGAACCGGCATCGGTCAAGCCCGCGGCTCCTGCCCCGATCGTCCCAGCGGCCCTGCTCGATCACGCCCGCAAGCTCGCCGAAGCGCACCGGGCCACCACCGGATCCCCGATGCCCGCCGACACTCTCTCGACCCGCCTCGGTCTGCCCGCCGACATGACCCGCGCCATCACCACCCAACTCCAGCTCACCTGACACGAAGGGAGGACACCCGTGACCGTCCACCGACGCTTCCGCAACATGATCCGGATAGGCCCCGTCCAGGTCGCCACGTCCTACGACGGCCGTGGCCGCGAGACGCACACCGCCGCCTGCACCGCCCCCGGCTGCGGCTTCGACGCCGACTACTCCACCCGCGCCGGCGCCGAACTCGCCGCCCGCACCCACCGCTGCAAGGCCTGACAAGGAGACCCCCGTCATGGACGTTCCGCTCTGGCTCGCCGTGGCCGTCGTCGCCTACCTCGGCATCAAGCTCGCCCGCCCCTCGTGGTGGCTCGTGGCCCTGCTCCTCCTCGGCGGCTACCTCATCGCGCACAGCTTCCTCGGCCCCGTCGTCGGCTCCCTCATCAACCACTGACCCCACCCGAAGGGACACCCACCGTGCTCACCCCGAAGTACCCGCGCCAGCACACCGCACCACCCCCGGCCGGAATCCCGTCACAACCGGCCCCGGTCCTGGCTGACAGCCCCGCCCCTGCTCCGGCTCCGGTCTCGAACCGGCCCACGATCCACCTCACGCCGGGCACCGCCCTCGCCCTGGTCGGTGGCGGCACCGCCGTGGTCCTGGTCGTCGGCGCGGTCCTGGTCTCTCTGCTCCTCGCGGTCGCCATCACCGGTGTCTCCGTCGCCGTGACCGCGGTCGTCCTGCGTTCCCTCGTCAACAACCAGAAGGGCCACTGAGATGGGCATCTTGAACCGCAAGAGCAACGCCCCGGAGCCCGCCCGCAACGACGAGATGGTCGAGCTGGGCCGCGACTACGCCATCGCCCGCCGCCACCGCGACACCAAGGCCATGAACCGGATCCTGCGCCAGGTCGGCAACGACACGGACGTCACCGACCTCAGCGACTTCCGCGCCGGCCAGGAGTCCTACGACTCCATCCCGCCCATCCCGCGCGGCCGCAACCGCCGTAGCAAGTAACGGCCCCCGGGGCGGCCTCGGTCGCCAAACTTCCGCCGCCCCGGGCGCCTGGACCCATTCCTGATCCAAAGGACCCGAAAGGGAAGCTCCATGATGCCCCAGCACACCCATGCCTCGCGCGTCTGCCGTGACTGCGACGGACAGGCCACCGCCGCCATCACCACCGGCACCCGCAATCCGGACGGCACCCGAACTGTGCTCACCGTCACCTGCCCGGTCTGCAAGGGCAACGGTCTCACCATGCCCGCCGCCCGCCTCGCTCGCACGGGGAGGTGAGGGCCGTGGCGCTCCTCGACTGGCGCTCGCCCGAGCACTTCGACCACGGCGGCGACAAGCCCTGCACGATCTGCACCAAGCCCACCCCGCTGCGTTCCGACAACGGCAAGCCCGTCCACAAGGTGTGTGCCGAGGCCTGGATCGACGCCCACCCGGTCAAGGAGGGCGACCGGTGACCGCCGTGTCTCGGGTCCTCGACCTGTTCTCCTGCGCCGGCGGGGCCGCTATGGGTTACCACCGGGCCGGGTTCGAGGTCGACGGCTGTGACATCGCCGACCGCCCCCGATACCCCTTCGCCTATCACCGGGGTGACGCGCTCGACTACCTCGCCCGCCTAATCGCCACGGGTGAGATCGGCCGTTACACCCTCGTGCATGCCTCCCCACCCTGTCAGGCGAAGAACACGTTGACCGTGGGCACCAACGCCTCTCGGGGATGGGGTGGCATTCACACCGACCTGGTGGCACCCACCCGCGAACTCCTTGACGCGACGGGCCTGCCCTACGTGATCGAACAGCCCAACGGACGGGCGGAGATCCGCAAAGACCTGTCCCTGTGCGGGGAGATGTTCCATCTCGCCGTATTGCGTCACCGCAACTTCGAACTCGGCCGTTGGGCGACCGCACAACCGGCTCACCCCCGCCATCGCGGCTACGTGCGTGGTCACCGCCACGGCGTCCATCGCGAAGGCCCCTACGTCGCCGCGTACGGCAACGGTGGCGGCAAGGCCACTGTTCCGGAGATGCAGCGGGCCATGGGCATCACCTGGACCGACGTTCGCGAGGAACTGACCGAGGCGATCCCGCCCGCCTACACCCTCTTCATCGGCCGCGCATTCCTGACCGCACGCCAGGAGGTGTTCGCGTGACCGACACCGCCACCATGGCGGGCCTGGACCCGGCCACCCTCAACGACGTGCTGAGGCTGGCCGGGTCATACGGCTTCGACCTTCTCCAGGACCAGATCCGCCGCACTGGCGGCTGCACCGACCCCATCCGGCTCACCGGCGCCACCGTCACCCGCGACGCGGCCACCGGCCAGGTGCTGCACTCGTACTCCACCGACACCGAACCCGGCGGTGTCCTCCGCATCGCCTGCGGTAACCGGCGTGCCTCGCGCTGTCCGGCCTGCGCTTGGACCTACGCCGGCGACACCTACCACCTCATCCGCGCCGGCCTCGTCGGCGACCCCGCCAAAGGCACTCCCGAAACGATCCGCGACCACCCGCGCGTCTTCGCCACCCTCACCGCCCCGTCGTTCGGCCCGGTTCACAACCGGCCCGGCACCCGGCCCTGCCGCTGCGGCATCCACCACCAAGAGGACGCGCCCGAGCTGGGTACCCCGCTCGACCCGGACACGTACGACTACGCGGGCGCCGTGCTGTGGAACAATCACGCCTCCGACCTGTGGCGCTACTTCACGATCTACCTGCGCCGTGAGATCGCCAAGCGAGCCGGCCTCACACAGAAAGAGGCGCGGGAACAGTCCCGGATCTCCTTCGGCAAGGTCGCCGAGTACCAAAAGCGCGGGTCCGTCCACTTCCACGCCGTGATCCGCTTAGACGGCCCCGACGGACCCGACAGTCCCCCACCGGCCTGGGCCACCCTCGACGTTCTCAGCGACGCCATTCGTGCCGCTGCCGCCCGCGTCGCTGTCGACGTACCGCCCGCGGGAGACGAGCCCGCCCGCACGCTGCGCTGGGGCACGCAGCTCGACGTACAGCCCATCGGCGCCTTCGGCCACGGCGAGGAGATCACTGAACAGGCTGTCGCCTCCTACGTCGCCAAGTACGCCACCAAAGCCGCCGAGACCACCGGCACCGTCGACCGCCGCATCGGCAACAAGGAAGCCCTGGCCCTGCTCGGCGTCCCGAACCATCCGGCCCGGCTCATCGCCGCATGCCTCGACCTCCACCCCCTCTACCCCGACCGCAAGCTCCGGGACTGGGCCCACATGCTCGGCTTCCGGGGCCACTTCTCCACCAAGTCCCGCCGCTACTCCACCACCCTGGGGGCCCTCCGCCAGGTCCGCGCCGACTACCGCGCCGCACAGCAACGCGCCGCCCTCGGCCTGCCCGACCCCGACGACGAGGAAGCCACCACCCTCACCCTCGCCCACTGGGCCTACGCCGGCCACGGCCACACCCCCGGCGAATCGTGGCTCGCCGCCAACATCCGCCGCGACATCCAACACAACCGCGAGATCGCCCGCGAGGAACTACCCGCAATGCTTGACCTGGAAGGAGCCCCTGCATGACCACCGCCACGCCCGAGCTGCTGACGGTGCCGGAGGTCATGTCACGGCTTCGGTTCAGCCGCTCGAAGGTGTACGACCTGATCCGCTCGAAGCGGCTCGCGTCCTTCACCGAGGGGCGGTGCCGGCGCATCCCCGAGAGTGCTCTTCGGGACTACATCCGCGCCCAGCTTGAGGGGGACTTTTAGTGCCTCCTCGCAAGCGCAACCCCAACGGATCGGGCACCGTCACGAAGCGCGCTGACGGTCGGTACCAGGCAGCGGTGTACGTTCCCCAGCCGGATGGCACCACGAAGCGGAAGTACGCGTACGGCAAGACCTTCGACGAATGCGACGCTAAGCGCCGTGAGTTGATCGACCGGTCGCACGGAGGCATTCCGACCCCCACACGGGATATGACCCTGGGGCAGTGGTTCGACTACTGGCTAGAGATCGTCGTGAAGCCGAACCTCGCCGTGAACAGCTACCGGGCATACGAGACTGCCGTACGTCACCACCTCCGTCCGCGCTTGGGCTCCAAGGTCATGGTGAAGCTCGGCGTCAAGGAGCTGCGCGGGGCCATGCAGGCTCTCTCGGAGGATGAAGGGGCCAAGACCACCAGGCGCGCGCTCCGGGTCCTCTCGGCGGCTCTCACGGCCGCGATGGTCGAGGACATCGGACTGACCCGGAACGTGACGAAGCTCGTCCACGTGCGAGCGCCCACGGACAGCGGCAAGAGCTGGGATGCCGTGACCGTGCTGCGCTTCCTGGCCGCTGCGCGGCGCTCCACCCCGTACTACCCGACGTTCCTTCTGCTCTGCCTCCTGGGATTGCGCCGGGCCGAGGTGTGTGGGCTTCGCTGGGAGAACGTCGACCTGGACAACCGAACCATCTGGGTGGAACAGCAGCGGCAGCGAGCGAGCGCCGGCACGATCGACACGGATCTCAAGACCGACACGTCCAAGGCGCCCCTACCGCTGCCTGCCCAGTGCATCGCTCCCCTGCGCTGGACACGGATGCGGACGGCCATGCTGCGGGAGCGGGCAATCAGTCGTGGGCGCCCCTGGTTCGAGGACCCTGACGGCCACGTGTTCGTGACACGCACCGGCCGGCCGCTCACACCCGATCACCTCTACCTGGTGCTGCAACGGATCACCAAGGCAGAGGGGCTGAGCAAGATGAATCCGAAGGGGCTCCGGAAGTCCTGCGGCACGCTGCTGGTCCACCTCCGGGTACACCCGCGCATCGTCAAGACGATCCTTCGGCACAGCCGGATCGCGACGACCATGGACATCTACGCTGAGGCTCTGGACCCGGACGTCGTTGAGGCTGTCGGGCAGCTCGATCGCCTGCTTCGGCAGCCGGCCCGCCTCCGGGAACTGGAAGCCGCGTCGGACCTGGAAACCGCCGCTTGATGTAGGCCGCTGATGTCACGGCCCCTCTCCCCGCGCATCGCCGCAGGTAGAGGGGTCGTTGCCGTTGATGAGGCTGGGAGCATCCCATTCTCGTAACGACGACAGAGGCCCAGGTGAGGCACCTCACTGGCCCGTGACGATAGTCGTACCGAGCCGCTACTGTCTGCCCCCGGCCGCCGGAGACGACGTCCCGCGGAGCCACGTACCGCTCACGGGCCGGTCGCCGGCGCTCGGGGACAGCGTGCCGGTCAGCCGACAGACACCCGCCGTGCGCGGGCGCACAGCTCCGCCAGAGCCTCGGTGGTCACCGGTGAGACGGCTCCCGCCTCGGTGACGATGGCCGTCACCAACTCGGGCGGCGTCACGTCGAACGCCGGGTTGTACGCCTGGGTCCCCAGCGGGGCCACCGGCATTCCGGTACCCGGTCCCGTCACCGGGCCCTGATGAGCCGAGATCTCGGTGACCTCGAAGCCGGGACGCTGCTCGACCTCGATGGACGCCCCGTCGGGGGTCCCCGGGTCGACCGTCGTCAGCGGCGCCACCACGATGAACGGCACATGGTGATAGCGCGCGAGCACGGCGAGCGGATAACTGCCCACCTTGTTCGCCACCGACCCGTCGGCCGCGATCCGGTCCGCCCCGACCAGCACCGCGTCCACCTCCCCCGCCGCGAACAGGGAGCCCGCAGCACTGTCGGTCAGCAGGGTGTACGGCATGCCACTGCGAGCCGCCTCGTACGCCGTCAGGCGGGCCCCCTGCAGCAGCGGCCGCGTCTCGTCCACCCACAGGCGCCGCAGCCGCCCCTGCCGGTGCGCCGCGAGAGCCACCGCGAAGGCCGTGCCCTCGCCGCCCGACACCAGCGAACCGGTGTTGCAGTGCGTGAGGACCCGGTGCCCGCCGGCGGGCAGCAACTCGTCCAGCAGGGCCAGCCCGTGCGCCGCCATGCGCGTACTGGCCTCGGCGTCCTCCCGGTGCAGCGCCCGCGCCGCGGCCAACGCCGCGGCGGCGGCCGCGGTGGGGTCGCCGGTTCTGGCCAACTCCGCCTGGTGCGCGGCCCGGGCCCTGCGCACGCCGACGGACAGATTGACCGCGGTGGGCCGGGCTCCCGCCAACACCCCCGCCGCCTCGGCCACGTCGAAGCCACGGGCGGCGGCGAGCGCGACGCCGTACGCCCCCGCTATCCCCAGCACCGGCGCCCCACGCACGGCCAGTGAACGGATCGCCTCCACCAGGGCCGAGGCATCGGTGCACACCAACTCGACCTCCTCGACCGGGAGCCTCGTCTGGTCGAGAAGGATCACTACGGGACCTTCGGGTGGTTCCTCCCATCGGATCACCGGTATCTCGCCTGGCCGCCTGTCCTCGCCGCTTCGCGCCTGCTGATCAGCCATGCCGTCAGTCTGCCCCGGATCCGGCGGACAATTGAAGGTGTCCAGCGCCTACCGCGGCCGGTCACCCCGTGACCACCCCATGGCACGATGGCTGCCAACCTGCCGCCGCGACCGCGGACGGGCACCGAGAAGGAGCTTCGATGACAGACACTCCGGGCTGGGCCTCGCCCGGATCCGCCCCGTCGCCCGAGGGGCGGGAACCCGGTGCGTCCGGCCCTGCCGAACCCGCCGACCGCCCCGGCCTCGCGAAGCCCGCGTCCCAGCCGGGCACGGACGCGCAGACCCCGGGCGCGAAGTGGTCCAACGAGCAGCCGCCACCCGGCCAGTGGTCCGCGCCCACCGGCGCCCAGGGTCCGGACCAGGCACCGCCACCACCGCCCCCGCCACCGGCCGCCGGCTGGGGCGGCGGCCGGCCCGGCGGCCCGGGCCCCGGCGGCTACGGCGGCCCTCCCCCCGGCCCCGGTGGCTACGGCGCCTGGGGCTACGGCGGCTGGGGCGGCCCTCCGCCCGCCGCCAAGCCCGGTGTCATCCCGCTGCGTCCGCTCGGCGTCGGGGAGATCCTCGACGGCGCCGTCTCCACGATGCGCACCCACTGGCGCACGGTGCTCGGCATCTCGCTCGCGGTCTCCCTGCTCGTCGAGACGACCCTGGTGCTCGTGCAGGGCCTCCTCATGAACGACATCACCCAGGCGTCGTTCGACAGCCGCGACGCGTCCACGGACGACATCCTCCGGGCACTGCGGGACAGCCTGATCGGCACCGGCCTCATCACCGTGATCTCCACGATCGCCGTACTGATCTCCACCGCCCTGCTGACGACCATCACCAGCCGCGCCGTCCTCGGCAAGCCGGTCGGCATCGGCGAGGCCTGGCGCGAAGCCCGTCCGCAGATCCCCAGGCTGTTCGGCCTGCTCCTCCTGATCGGTCTGATCGTCGTCGGCCTGGGCGTCGCCGGGACACTGCCCGGAATCCTCGTCCTGACCCTCGGCGGCGGCGACGGCGCCGGTGCGGCCCTGCTGGCCCTCGGCATCCTCGCGGCGATCGTCGTCGGGGGATGGCTGATGATCCGGCTCTACCTGGCCACGCCCGCCCTGATGCTGGAGCGCCAGGGCATCGTGAAGTCCATGAGCCGCTCTACGAAGCTGGTGCGCGGCTCCTGGTGGCGCGTCTTCGGTATCGTCCTGCTCACCGGGCTCATCACCAACATCGTCGCCTCCCTCGTCTCCATCCCGTTCGCTCTCGTCGGGGCCGCGGCGGGCGGCGACGCCATGGGCAACCTGTTCGGCACCGCCGGCGGACACGTCGGCTGGACGTTCCTGATCATCCGCGGAATCGGCTCGCTCGTCGGCACCGCGCTCACCCTTCCGATCAGCGCCGGCGTCACCGTGCTCCTCTACATCGACCAGCGCATCCGCCGCGAGGCCCTCGACCTCGAACTGGCCCGCGCCGCAGGTGTCCAGGGCAACGGCGCCGGCACCCCCGGACCCGTCCCGGGGAGCTGATGCGGTGAGCCCGACGGGGGGAGTTCTGACGGCGGCCGCGTCCGGCGCCGGCAGCAGCGTCGTACGGTGCCTGCTGCGCGCGACGGACACGGCCGTCCGGGCGGCCGGCGGTTCTGGAGACGAACCGCCCGTGACCATCTCGCGCGACCCCGCGCGGGAGGCTGCCCGGCGCGAACTGTCCAAGCGGATGTACCACGAGAACGACCCCGGTCTGATCCAGCGCGCCCTGAACGCCTTCTGGGACCTGCTCGACAAGCTGTTCGGCACGGCCGCCGCCGCCACCCCCGGCGGCGCGGTCGGCCTGTTCGCCGTGATCCTGTTCGCCATCCTCGTACTGACCGCCCTGTGGTGGCGCCTCGGCACACCGCGCCGCCAAGCCGCGTCCGCCACCGCACTGTTCGACGACCGCCCCCGCAGCGCGGCCGAACACCGTGCGACCGCCGAGGCCCACGCGGCCCAGGGCCACTGGAACCAGGCCGTCCAGGAACGCATGCGGGCCGTCGTCCGCTCGCTGGAGGAACGCACCCTGCTCGACGCGCGCCCCGGCCGCACCGCCGACGAGGCCGCCGCGGAGGCGGGCCGCGCCCTGCCCGCGCACACGGACCGACTGCGCGCGTCCGCCCGGGAGTTCGACGACGTCACATACGGTGGACGCACGGCGACCAGGGAGGCGTACCACCGCCTCACCGAACTCGACCACGACCTGGAGCGCACCAGGCCTGCCCACGCCGACAGCAGCGCCGGCACGAGCCATGGCACCCGCGAGGGGGCCGCCGAGTGACCACCGAGGCGCCCCCGCTGGACACCTCCACCGCGCCCACCGCCCGCCAGGTGTGGTCCCGCGCGCGCGGCATCGCACTCGCCGCCGTCCTGATTTTGGCCGCGGCCGTCGGCATGGCGGCCGTCCGCTCCGCCGACCGGCACGGCGCCCTGGACCCGCGCTCCGCCGACCCCTACGGCAGCCGAGCGGTCGCCCAACTCCTGGCCGCCCGGGGCGTGTCCACGCGCGTGGTCACCACACTCGACGAAGCCCGCTCCGCGGCCGGCCCCGACACCACCGTCCTGGTCGCCGTCCCCGACCTGCTGACCGGCCCGCAACAGACCACGCTGCACCGGGCGACCGCGGACTCCGCAGGGCGCACCGTCCTCGTCGCGCCCGGCGGCTCGTCCGTCGAGCGACTCGCTCCCGGCGTCACCGCCGACCCCGCCAGCAGCGCCCACTCCACGCTGGCCCCCCACTGCGCCCTGCCCGAGGCCCGGCGCGCGGGCACCGCCGACACCGGTGGCATCCGCTACACCACCACCCACCTCGACGCCGACTCCTGCTACCCCGGCGAACGCCTCGCCACCCTGCTGCGCGTCCCCGCGGCATCCGGCAACGGCGACACCATCGTCCTCGGCGCGCCCGACATCCTCTACAACGACCGCCTCGACGAGCAGGGCAACGCCTCGCTCGCCCTGCAACTCCTCGGCTCCCGCCCTCATCTCGTCTGGTACCTCCCCTCGGTGTCCGACTCCTCCGCCACTGACGGCGGTGAGCGCAAGGACTTCCTCGACCTGCTCCCCCGGGGATGGCTCTGGGGCACCCTTCAGCTCTTCGTCGCGGTCGTCCTCGCCGCCTTCTGGCGGGCACGCCGCTTCGGCCCCCTCGTGCCGGAGAAACTCCCCGTCGCGATCCGCGCCTCCGAGTCCGCCGAAGGCCGCGCCCGCCTCTACCGCAAGGCCAACGCCCGGGACCGCGCGGCCGCCGCTCTTCGCTCCGCCACCCGCATCCGCCTGGCCCCCCTCGTCGGTGTCCCCGCCTCCCAGGCGCACTCGCCCGAGGCCCTGCTCCCCGCTCTGTCCGCCCACCTCCCCGGCGACGGACAGTCCCCGCACTCCCTGCTCTTCGGGCCGCCACCCGGCGACGACGCGGCCCTCGTCGCACTGACCGACCAACTCGACGCCCTCGAAAGAGAGGTACGCCATTCATGATGGACCCGACCACTGACAACGCGGGGTGGACCGGGAACACGGGCGACACCCGTGCCTCCCTGGAAGCCCTGCGCGCCGAGATCGCCAAAGCCGTGGTCGGCCAGGACCCCGCCGTCACCGGGCTCGTCGTCGCCCTCCTGTGCCGCGGACACGTACTGCTCGAAGGAGTCCCCGGGGTCGCGAAAACGCTGCTCGTCCGGGCCCTCGCGTCCGCTCTCGAACTCGACACCAAGCGGGTCCAGTTCACCCCCGACCTGATGCCGAGTGACATCACCGGCTCCCTCGTCTACGACACCCGCACCGCCGAGTTCTCCTTCCAGCCGGGCCCGGTCTTCACCAACCTCCTCCTCGCGGACGAGATCAACCGCACCCCTCCCAAGACCCAGTCCTCCCTACTGGAGGCCATGGAGGAACGCCAGGTCACGGTCGACGGCACCCCGCGCCCGCTCCCCGAGCCGTTCCTGGTCGCCGCGACCCAGAACCCCGTCGAGTACGAGGGCACCTACCCCCTCCCCGAAGCTCAACTGGACCGATTCCTCGTCAAACTGACGATCCCGCTGCCCACCCGGGACGACGAGATCGCCGTCCTCACCCGCCACGCCTCGGGCTTCGACCCACGCGATCTGCACGCCGCCGGCGTACGCCCCGTCGCCGGACCCGCCGAGCTGGAGGCCGCCCGCACCGCGGTCGCCCAGACGACCGTGTCCCCCGAGATCACCGCCTATGTCGTGGACATCTGCCGCGCCACCCGCGAGTCGCCCTCCCTCACCCTCGGCGTGTCCCCGCGCGGCGCCACCGCCCTCCTCGCCACCTCGCGCGCCTGGGCATGGCTGACGGGCCGTGACTACGTCATCCCCGACGACGTGAAGGCCCTCGCCCTGCCCACCCTGCGCCACCGTGTGCAGCTGCGGCCGGAGGCCGAGATGGAGGGCGTGACCGCCGACGCGGTCATCAACTCGATCCTGGCCCACGTCCCGGTACCGCGCTGATGGCGCTCACCGGCCGCGCCGCCCTCCTCGCGGCCCTCGGTTCGATCCCCGTCGGCATCCTGGAACCGGGCTGGACGGGCCTCCTCGCGGTCAACGGCCCGCTGGCCCTGGCCTGCGCCTGCGACTACGCGCTCGCCGCACCCGTACGACGACTCCTCCTGACCCGCTCCGGAGACACCTCCGCGCGTCTCGGCGAGAGCGCCGACGTCACCCTCACCATCGGCAACCCCTCCCGTCGGGCCCTGCGGGCACACCTGCGGGACGCCTGGCCACCGAGCAGCTGGCAGCCCGGAACCGAGATCGAGTCGTCCCGCCACCGGCTGACCGTCCCCCCGGGCGAACGCCGACGGGTGACGACGAGGCTGCGCCCCACCCGCCGTGGCGACCGCGAGGCCGACCGGGTGACGATCCGCTCCTACGGTCCGCTAGGACTCTTCTCCCGCCAGGGCTCCCACCGGGTGCCCTGGACAGTACGAGTCCTCCCCCCGTTCACCAGCCGAAAGCACCTCCCGTCGAAACTCGCCCGATTGCGTGAACTCGACGGCCGCACCAGCGTGCTGACCCGCGGCGAGGGGACGGAGTTCGACAGCCTGCGCGAGTACGTGCCCGGCGACGACACCCGATCGATCGACTGGCGAGCCACCGCCCGGCAGTCCGCCGTCGCCGTCCGGACCTGGCGCCCGGAGCGCGATCGCCGCATCCTGCTCGTCCTGGACACCGGCCGTACCTCGGCCGGACGCGTGGGCGACGCCCCGCGCCTGGACGCCTCCATGGACGCCGCGCTGCTTCTGGCCGCGCTCGCGGCCCGCGCCGGCGACCGCGTCGATCTGCTCGCCTACGACCGTCGGGTACGCGCCCTGGTCCAGGGCCGCTCGGCAGGTGATCTGCTGCCTTCCATGGTCGATGCCATGGCCGCGCTCGAACCGGAGCTCATCGAGACCGACGCCCGCGGTCTCGTCGCCACGGCCACGCGTACGGCGTCGCGGAGATCCCTGGTCGTCCTTCTCACGGCTCTCGACGCGGCGCCGGTGGAGCAGGGCCTGCTTCCCGTTCTTCCTCAGCTCACCAGGCGGCACACCGTACTGGTCGCCTCGGTGGCGGACCCGCAGATCGCGGCCATGGCGCACGCCCGGGGCGACGCGGAGGCGGTCTACGAGGCCGCGGCCGCCGCCCAGGCACAGAGCGAACGCCGGCGTACCGCGGAACAACTGCGTCGTCATGGCGTGACCGTGGTGGACGCGGCCCCGGAAGATCTGGCGTCGGCGTTGGCGGACGCGTATCTGTCCCTCAAAGCGGCGGGACGGCTCTGAACCGGCTGCCTCTATCGGCTCGCTCGGGCGGACCGGTATTCACCTGGATAAGCCCTGAACGCAGAAAACCCCCGCATCAACAGATGCGGGGGTTTTCCCAATATTTGTTCGGCGGCGTCCTACTCTCCCACAGGGTCCCCCCTGCAGTACCATCGGCGCTGTGAGGCTTAGCTTCCGGGTTCGGTATGTAACCGGGCGTTTCCCTCACGCTATGACCACCGAAACACTATGAAACAATCAACCGAAACACCCAACACGAAGTGGGTGACGTGGTCGTGGTTTCAGAACCAACACAGTGAACGCGAGCATCAATGGACAAGCCCTCGGCCTATTAGTACCAGTCAACTCCACCGGTTACCCGGCTTCCATATCTGGCCTATCAAC